>JBKBNT010000006.1:0-85799 GCA_046295155.1 Beijerinckiaceae bacterium | reverse complement strand
GCCCGGCGGCCACGTGGGGGGCGGCGCGGGCCCCCGCCGGCCCCGCCGCCTTTCCTTTGCGCGCACATGAAGAACTGCGTGAACAGCCGATGAACGCAAGGCTCAGACAGAGTTCAGGGACATGAGCGCAAGCTTGGATCATGGCTGGGCCAAGGGAAGGAGATCACGCCATGAAGATCGTCTCGAACATCGTCCGCGCCGCCGTTTTTGCGGCTTTTGCGTTCGGCGCAAGCGCGTTGGCTCCAACGAGCGGAAATGAAGCGCAGGCGCAATCCGGCTACTCGCACGCAGGACATCGCGCGCATCATGCCCGGGTGAAGCCTCGGCCTGTCTATCGTCACAGGCATGTTGCGCCGCGCCGGGTTTATCACTCCGGCGCGCGGTACTACGCCCCGCGCGTGCGCCCCGTTTACGTCGCGCCCCGCCGCTGCGTGGTGCGTTCGCGCTGGGTGAACACCTATTACGGACCGCGGCTGGTCAAGCAGCGCGTCTGCTATCGCAGATGGTGATCCACGCCAGATGGACGAACAGGGGGCGCGCCGCGAGTCGCGCCCTTTTCATTCCCGGGCAAGCAGGGCCGCGCCGCGGTGAATGGCTTCAGCTTCAGCAGTAAAGCCGCCGTCAGCGCGATGCACGACGAACCCGGGCGCAATGGCGAGCGGCGCGCGGCTGCCCTTGCGGCCCGTGATGATGACCCGGCCCGCGTCCTCGACCGCGCGCGCGTGGACCGGCAGAATGCGAACGGCGCCGAGCCGTCCCTCGCAGGCTTCCAGAATGGGCTTCAACGCCTGCGGCAGGTGTATCATCGCGAAGCGGCCGCCTGGCGCCATCAGCGCGAGACAGGCGCGCATCCACGCGCCGACGCCGCCTTCGCCAAGCACATGGGCCTGCGCCCGGCCGCCGTGCGGCGAGGCGCGCACCGCGCCCTGTTCGTAATAGGGGGGATTGGTGAGGACCGCGCTCGCCGTTCCGTTCGCAAGGCCTGCCGCGCGGCGCGACGCGGGAACGAGCAGGTCGCAGGCCAGAACGCGCGTCCGCGCCGCCAGACCATTGGCCGCGGCGTTTTCTTCTGCAATCGCAGCAAGATCGGCCTGACGTTCGAGAAGGCGCACCTGCGCGTCCGGCGCGCGCAGCGCGACCGCGAGTCCGACCGCGCCGACGCCGGCGCCCGCATCAACGACGAGATCGCCGGGATCGGCGATGCAGGCGGCGAGCAGCATGGTGTCGGTGCCGACCCTATGGCCGCGCGCGGGCTGGCGCAGCACGAGCCTGCCGTCCAGCAGCCGGGCGTCAGCCGCTCCCGTGTCAGTCACGTTTCAACTCGTGTTCGAGACCGGCCGCCGCGAGCAGCTTGCGGGCCTGCTCGGCTCGCCCTTCCTCGACGAGGATTCGCCGCGGCAGGAAGCCAAGCGATCCCTCGACCGCGCTGGTGAATCCGTCGGCTACGAAATAGCGCATCCCGGCGCCCGCAAGCGTCGCCTCGACAAAGGAAATCAGAACAAGATCGTTGGTGCGCATGATCTCGATCATGGTTCCGGGCGTAGGCTCCGTGTGCCGGTCGTTGCGTCGTCTTATGGGGCGTGCGATGAGGGCGCAGGCTCGCATGGGGCAATCGCGGGCGCAAGCAGGGCAAGGCGGGCGTTGCGCTCGCGGAGGTGGCTGACGTGGGCGTTGTCGTTCCTTTCGAGGATTCATCAGCCGAACCGGGGATTTCCCGGCTATCGCATCTGGTCATGGGCGATCTGGAGCGGGTCAACGCGACTATTCTGGAGCGCACCGGCTCGGATGTGACGATGATTCCCGAAGTGGCCAACCATCTCATCTCCTCCGGTGGCAAGCGCCTGCGGCCAATGCTGACGCTGGCGGCCGCCGGCCTCTGCAACTACACCGGGGAAGGCCATATCAAGCTCGCCGCGTCCGTCGAGTTCATGCACACGGCGACGCTGCTTCATGACGATGTGGTCGATGGCAGCGACATGCGGCGCGGCAAGCTCGCCGCGCGCATGTTGTGGGGCAACGAGGCGAGCGTCCTCGTCGGCGACTTCCTTCTTGGCCAGGCGTTCAAGATGATGGTCGAGGTCGGCTCGCTGGCCTGCCTCGACGTGCTCTCCACCGCCGCCGCAGTGATCGCGGAAGGCGAAGTCATGCAATTGTCCGCAGCCAAGGACACGCAGACGACCGAGGACGATTATCTCGCCGTCATCCGCGCCAAGACCGCGGCGCTCTTCGGCGCGGCTTGCGAGGTCGGACCAATTCTCGCGAACCGCTCGAAGGCAGAGATCGCCGCCTGCCGCAGCTACGGCATGAACCTCGGAATCGCGTTCCAACTCATCGACGACGCGCTCGACTACGGCGGCTCGTCAGCGAAGCTCGGCAAGAACGTCGGAGATGATTTCCGCGAGGGCAAGATCACTCTGCCCGTCGTTTTCTCCTTCCGCCGCGGCACGGATGCGGAGCGTGAATTCTGGCGGCGCACGCTGGAAAGGGGCGAGATCGCCGACGGCGATCTCGAGACGGCGTTGGCGACCATGCGCAAACACCGCGCGCTGGAAGATACGGTTGACCGCGCCCGCCATTATGGCGCGATGGCCCGTGACGCGCTCGAGCTGTTCCCGCAATCCAACTGGAAGCGCGCGCTGTTCGAGGTCGTGGACTTCTGCGTCAGCCGCGCCCATTGAGGCGCGCATTTGCGGCGGGGCCGGCTTTATCCGGGTGTCAGCAGTCTATCGCCACGATCTGATATGTGTCGGGGCTGATGTCGACGTCGCAGTCCTGTCCGTTCGCGACCTTGCGCGCATCGTCAACTTCCCAGACGCCGTCGTCGAATTCGATTTCTTCCCACGAAATATAACCGGCCGCGCGAAGCGTCTGCTCAATGCGCGCCAACTCGTCCGGGTTTGGACGTCTGTCGGCCAGGGCCGGCGCGGCCGCGCCCGTGAAAAGCGCAAGCGAGAGAAAAGCGGCTGAAGCATTCCGCAGCACCATTTAACAACTCCATTAGTTTTCATCAGCATTTATAGAAGTAGAAAAGGGTAACCCGAAGACAAGCGAAGCAATTATCTTCGGACCGGTCAAATTGTCTCTCGTCGACAAAAGCGCGCGCTCAAAGCGCGTTGCGGCGGTGTTCGGAATGTGCAGGATTTCGAAGATCAGAAAAGGATACGCCGGATGGACACCAGAACGCCTTCGCCTCGCCTTTCGCCGCTGCCGACCGATCACGACCCGGCGCTGAAGGACAATTTCGCACTCACCGCGAAAAACCTTGGCTTCGTGCCAAACAGCATGCTCATCATGCAGCGGCGGCCCGAGATCATGAAGGCGTTCAGCGGATTGCTCGGGGCCCTTTGGGGGCCGACAAGCACTGTGGACAACGGGTTCAAGCGGCTGGTTGCGCATATGGCGAGCCACGCGGCCGGTTGTCAGTATTGCGTGGCGCACACGGCTGGCGGAGCGATGCACTTTGGAATGCCGGAGGAAAAAGTGGCCGCCGTCTGGGAATACCAGACGAGCCCCCTCTTCTCGCCGGCCGAACGCGCCGCGCTGGATTTGGCAGTCGCAGGAGCCTCCGTTCCAAATTGCGCGAGCGACGAAATGTTCGCGGAGATGCGCAAATACTGGAGCGAGGAACAGATCGTCGAGATTGTCGCGACGATTGCGACATTCGGGTTCCTCAATCGCTGGAACGACACGATGGGAACGCCGCTTGAAGACCATCCGCTCGAGGTCAGCGAGCGCATCCTTGCGCCCAAAGGCTGGACGCCCGGAAAACACGCGCGCTGAAGGTCAGCCTGCCCTGATGGGCGCTTTCAGCGGAGGCAACACGCCGCGATGGAAGTCCAGGGACAAGCGCAGCGACTGCGCGATGCGGTTGGCGCGGTCGATAAACAGTGCGGCGGCTTCCGGCGGGCAGACGACGCGCGCGGTTTTCTCGAACAGCGCGAGCCAATGTTCGAAATGCGGGTGATCGAGACCCTCGATCTTGACATGCGCCGGCACAGGCCGCCCATCGTAGCGCTTCGTCATCAGTACGACGGAAGACCAGAAATCGTACATCTTGGCAAGATGCGGCTCCCAGTCGGCAATTTCGCGCGAGAAGATGGGACCGAGCACCTCATCGGCGCGAATGCGCGCGTAGAATTCGTCGACGAGAGTGCGGATCATGGCTTCGTCGACGCCAGCCTGAACGCCCGGAGCAGGAGGCCGATGCAACACCGTCGGCGCGACCGTTGGCTTGGGCTTATCGTCTGAACTCATGTGGTATTTCTAGCAGATCGCATGTCGCGAGTCGCTGCGGCGCGCAGCCGCGAGGACTGCCGGTGGCGCAGCCATGCCGGCAAATACAGTCTTGCGGCGACGCTTCGCGCAGCGCCGCGGTCACGCGAGCGGCTACCCCTTCACGCTGGCCTTCGCAATAGGCGGCACGAAGGACAGGCCCGTGTCCCAGGGGAAATAGATCCAGGTGTCCTGCGACACTTCCGTGATGAATGTATCCACCAGCGGGCGCCCCAGCGGCTTGGCGTAGACGGTCGCGAAATGCGCCTTGGGCAGCATCTCGCGCACGAGCCGCGCCGTCGCGCCCGTGTCGACGAGATCGTCGACGACAAGCACGCTTGCGCCGCCGTCGCCAGTCTTCGCGATCTTCTCGGTGATCGCCTTCAAAACGCGCAATTCGCCCTGGCGCTTTTCGTCGTCATAGCTCTCGATGCAAACCGTCTCGATCACGCGGATGCCGAGTTCGCGCGCGACGATGGCGGCCGGCACAAGGCCCCCGCGCGTCACGGTCACCATGGCGGTGAACGGGCCGGCCGCATTGAGCCGCCACGCAAGCGCGCGCGCGTCGCGGTGAAACTGATCCCACGAAACCGGGAATGCCTTTTGCGCGTCGCTCATCAGTCAAAACTCCGTCAGGGAAGATCGCGTTCGGCGACAAGCCGCGCGACAAGCGCGCGCACCTCATCGGCCGCCTTGGCGAGTAGCGCTTCGTCCTTTGCGCGAAGCACGATCTGGTTGCTGCGCCCGCCCGCCGTGCCGAACGACGGATAGGAGCCGATTGACACGTCTGCGTATTGTTCCGCGATCCCCTTGAGGCCCGCAGCGTAGACGCCTTCCGGCAGCGGCGCGTCGAGCGAGATCGACTTGATCTTCACGCCGGTGTCGAGCGTCGGGGCGACGTTGTCGAGCATCGCCTGCATGATGCGCGGAACGCCCGCCATCACCATCACGTTGCCGATCTTGAAGCCCGGCGCGGCCGAAATGGGATTTAGGATGAGATCGGCGCCCTTCGGGATGCGGCACATGCGCAGACGCATCTCGTTGAGGTCTTCCCGCTTCATGCGCGTGAGCAATAGTTCGACGGCGCGCTCGTCCACGTCGATGGAGACGCCCATCGCCTTGGCCACGCAGTCGGCGGTGATGTCGTCATGGGTCGGCCCGATGCCGCCGGTGGTGAAGAGATAGGTGTAGCGCGAACTCAGCGCCTGAACCGCAGCGACGATCTCTTCCTCGACATCGGGCACGACGCGCACCTCGCGCAATTCGATCCCGATGTTGGTGAGGTATTCGGCGATATAGCCTATGTTCTGGTCCTTCGTGCGCCCCGACAGAATTTCATCGCCGATCACGAGAATCGCGGCTGTGACCGTTTTGGACGCTGGCTGCATGATGGAAAAGCCCCGGATCAGATTGAGCCCCGTTTATGAAGGGCTCCGCAGGCTTGGCAAGGGAAAATACGGCTGTGGGCGGCGGGCGCGGGCGAGTCGACGGCGGGCCCTGGCAACCTTAAGAATGAGCTCCCAACGAGCAGCCTGTCCCCGATGCGCTTCCCCCGCCCCCTTGTCGAAGGCCGTCTTCTGCGCCGTTACAAGCGCTTCCTTGCCGACGTCCGCCTCGCTGGCGGCGAGGAAGTGACTGCCCACTGCGCCAATCCGGGCGCGATGCTCGGCCTTCTGGCTCCGGAAGGCCGCGTCTTCCTCTCCGAGTCCGCCAACCCAGCGCGCAAGCTGCGCTATTCCTGGGAGCTGGTGGAGGCGGATTTCGGCCGCGGCCCGGAGTTCGTCGGCGTCAGCACGGCCCTGCCGAATCCTCTGGTTGAGGACGCGCTGCGCAAGGGCTTCTTTCATGAGTTCGCCGGCTGGCCCAACGTCCGGCGCGAGGTGAAATACGGCGCGGCGAGCCGCGTCGATTTCCTGCTCGAGGGAGACGGCCGCCCGGCCGCCTATGTGGAGGTGAAGAACGTCCACCTTATGCGCAGGCCCGGCCTCGCCGAGTTTCCCGATTGCGCCACCGCGCGCGGCGCGAAGCACATGCGCGAACTGGCCGGGATGGTCCGGGCGGGCAGCCGCGCCTGCGTCGTGTTTCTGATCCAGATGAGCGCCGACCGGTTTACCCTCGCGCGGGATCTGGATCCCGCCTACGCGCGGGCGTTCGACGAGGCGCGCGCAGCTGGCGTCGAGGCCATCGCGCTCGCATGCGACGTTTCACCCGAAGGCGTGGAAATAGCGCGGCGGGTTCCGGTGGTCTAGCCGCGTTCGTAGACGACGTTTGCGCGGGTGCGCAGCACTTCGCGATATCCCTTGTCGAGGATCAGCTGCGGCAGGTCCACCGTCCAGCGCGCATTGATGTGCTCCATCACGAGCGTCTTCGGCCAGATCGCTTCCGGCGCGGTGCGGAAGAACGGTTCCAGGATGAGATCCTCGGCCCCTTCGACGTCGAGCTTCATGGCGTCGATATGCGTATAGCCTTCCGAGTCGACGACGCTTTTCAGCGTGCGCGCCGGCACGCGCACCCGGGTGCCGTCCGCCTCCGCGTTCACGATGCGAACGGAGCTTTCACCGCGATTGTGCGAGGGTAGGAACAGCGTGATCTCGCCTTCTTCGTCGGCAAGAGCGCAGTCCATGGCCTTGATGGTCGCGAAGGGATTCTGCCGGATGTTGTAGATCAGCCGCTCGAATATTTCCGGCTGCGGCTCGATGGCGAGGATGCGCGCGAGCGGGCCGGCGTGGGCGGCGGCGAACAGCGAATAGCCGCCCACGTTCGCGCCGATGTCGATGAACACGAACTCCGGCGTGATCCGCGACTTGAGATACTCACGCTCCGCCTCGTCGAAATATTGCGGCGTGAAGAGGATGCGCTTCTCGCAAACGTTGTTGTACGGATAGAGCCGCATCTTCGCGCCAAGGGAAACGACGTCCACGGGCTTGCCGCCAAGCGCCTTGATGCTCACGCCCCGCAGGAAGAATGCGATCCGGCGCCCGAGCCACGACTGGCTTGCCCCGCGCGTCCAGTCCAGCACGCGCGTCAGAAACCGGCCCGGAGCGTGGCGGCCGAAGGGCGTCAGATCGTTGACGGTCGTTCTGGACATTTGCACTTGGGGCTTGCTACCTGCGGCGCGGGAAGCGCCGTCGCCGGCGCCGTGCGCTCATATCATAGCTGCTCCGCGGGACGCTACCCGCCCGGCAGACCATGTTCCACTTGCGCCGGGGCGCTTTTCGCCTAGATTCTTGGCAGCCTTCCCTCGGATTCCGTATGACTTTCGTAGACGCACAGCTCGCGCCCTCCCGCAAAACGGGCCAGATCAAGCTTCATGGGCCCGAGGCCTTCGAAGGCATGCGCAAGGCTGGCCGGCTCACGGCTGAAGCCCTCGACATGCTGACCGATTTCGTGAAGCCGGGCGTCTCGACCGACAAACTCGACCGCATCGCCTTCGATTTCGCGATGGATCACAAGGCCTATCCGGCCCCGCTCGGCTACCGCGGCTATCGCAAGTCGGTGTGCACCTCGATCAACCACGTCGTCTGCCATGGCATTCCGGACGCCAAGCCCCTGCGCGAGGGCGACATCGTCAACGTGGACGTGACCCTGCTCGTGGAGGGCTGGCACGGCGATTCGAGCCGCATGTACTGCGTCGGCGAGGTGGCGCGCCGCGCCGAGCGCCTGATCGAGGTCACCTACGAGGCGCTGATGCGCGGCATCGACGCTGTCAAGCCAGGCGCGACGACTGGGGATATCGGCTGGGCGATCCAGGAATACGCCGAAGGCGAGCGTTGCTCGGTCGTGCGCGACTTCTGCGGCCATGGCCTGGGGCAGCTTTTCCACGACGAGCCGAACATCCTGCACTACGGCCGCCCCGGCGAGGGCGTGAAGCTGACGCCGGGCATGTTCTTCACCATAGAGCCAATGATCAATCTTGGCCGTCCGCAGGTGAAGATCCTGCCCGACGGCTGGACGGCCGTGACTCGGGACCGGTCCCTTTCCGCCCAGTTCGAGCATACCGTCGGCGTCACGGAGACGGGCTGCGAAATCTTCACTCTCTCGCCGCGGGGGATGCACCGCCCGCCCTACGCGCAAAGCATGCCGCTCAGATGAGGCGGACGCGGGGCGGCTCCGTGAGGGAGGCCCCGCCGAAGCCGCAAACTGAAGCTCAACCGCAGGTTGAGCGCGCCGCCTCCCCCGAGCCGCACTACAAGGGCCATCGCGCCCGGCTGCGCGAACGCTTCGCGGAGTCCGGCGATCACGGCATGCCCGACTACGAGCTTCTGGAGCTCGTTCTTTTCCGCTCCATCCCGCAGCGCGACGTGAAGCCGCTCGCAAAGGCGCTCATCGCCCGGTTCGGCTCGTTCGCCGAAGTGATCGGCGCGCGCCCGGAAAGGCTGGCGGAAATAGACGGGGTGGGCGAAGCGACGGCGCTCGACTTTAAGATCGTCGAGGCGGCTGCGCGCCGCATGGCGCGCGGCGCGATCGGCGAACGCCCCCTGCTGGGATCATGGAAGGACGTTCTCGACTACTGCCGCGTTTCAATGGCCTTCGCGGATCGTGAACAATTTCGCATCCTGTTTCTCGACAAGAGGAATTATCTGATTGCAGATGAGATACAAAGCAGCGGCACGGTGGACCATACATCCGTCTATCCACGGGAGGTTTTTCGTCGCGCGCTCGACCTTTCGGCATCGGCGATGATCCTGGTCCACAATCACCCCTCGGGCGATCCGGCCCCATCGCAGGCGGATATCCGGATGACGCAGGAATTGATCAACATCGGCAAGTCGTTAGGCATCACGCTGCACGATCACATCATCGTCGGAAAAAATGGTCACGCGAGCTTCCGCGGCCTCAATCTGCTGTGAGCGGCGCAGCCATGCGTAAACAGTTGACGGAACACCTCGTTAAGAAATCCAGTCTACGATTTTTTCCGGAACTGAATTTGTTTGAATCATGACTTTTCCGATCGACCCGTTCCATCGCGGCATTGCGGCCGCCGGACGGCGTCCGTGCGAGGGCCATATGAGCACAGATCAATCGGCCGATTCGTTCTCGCGCGGAGATATCGAACGCGCCCTTCGGCGAAACGAATTCCTGCTCGTCTACCAGCCGATCGTCTCCGCTCAAACCGCCCGTACAATAGGAATTGAAGCGCTCCTGCGCCTGAAACTCCCCAATGGAGATCTCGCATTTCCCGACGAATTCATTGGCCTTGCTGAAAACACAGGGCTCGTGGACGGCATCGGCGATTGGGCGCTGCGCCGCGCATGCAGAGACGGATTGCGCTGGCCTTCGCTGCGCGTGGCCGTGAACATTTCTCCGAAACAGTTGCAGCATTCCGGTTTCGCCGAACGCGTCCGTGACATCCTGAGCGAAACGGGATTCCCGGCTGAGCGCCTTGAACTGGAACTGACGGAACATTGTCCGCTGACTGACGTGGCGCAGGCGCAGTCGAACATGGCCGCCCTGCGCAGGACAGGCGTTCGCTTGGCGCTCGACGATTTTGGAGCGGGCTATTCAGGGCTGATCTATTTGCGCCGGCTTCCGCTCGACAAGATCAAGATCGACCGCGCGTTCATCGAATCCGTGGAAACCCGGGAAGCGGATATCCTCGTGCGCTCCATCATCAGCCTGGGCCGGCAACTCGGACTCACCGTGACTGCCGAAGGGGTGGAAGCGGCCGAGCATCAGGCGTATCTCGCCGACGCGGGATGCGACGAATTGCAGGGCTACCTGTTCTCGCGCCCGCTGCCCGCGAGCGACGTCGACACACTGTTCGGCGCGGGCGGCGCATCCACCCGGCTCCGCATGGCCGGGGCGGCCTGAACTGCTTCAGGCGCGCGCCTCATCAAGCGCGTCCGGGGTATCGACGTCGAACGCAACGCTCTCATCGCTGATTGCGACTTCGATCACGTCGCTGCGCCCCTGCAGCAGAGGGCGCGCTCCCACGTCGCCCTGGAGCCTTGCGACGTCTTCAAACAGCGAGGCGCGAATGATGACGGGGTTGCCACGCTGCCCGTGCAGGCAGGGAACGACAGCCGCGGCGTGGGGATTTTCCTGAAAAATCCGCGCAAGCGTTCCGATAAGCCCGGCGCTGATCTTCGGCATGTCGGCGAGAAGGATCGCCGCGCCCTCTGTTCCCGCCGGCAATGCGGCGACGCCTGCCCTGAGCGAAGACGCAAGCCCGGTCGCGTGGTCGGGATTGTGAACTAAACGCACGTCGAGGCCCGGCAGCGCGCCCTCGGCGTGTTCGCGCGCGAACCCTGTCACAACGATGACGGGATCCAGCCTTGCGGCAAGCGCCGCTTCAGCGACGTGGCGGACGAGCGGCTTGCCTGCAAGCGGCGCGACGACCTTGGATGGCGCGCTCGGGTCGGCGGCGCGGAAGCGGCTCGACTGTCCGGCGGCGAGGATGATCGCGCCGATGCGCGCGCCTTCAGTCATCGCTCTGGTCCGATTGTGACGTCTGCCCCTCGCGCGGCTGGCCGCGCGCGACAATCTCCATCAGCAACCCGCCAACTCCCATGCGCTTGATGTCGGCGGCCCGGACGTCGATGTCCGCGAACAGCCGCTGCAGCACCCAGTCGAAGCCGTTTTCCTTCGGCGAGCGCGCGCAACCCGGTGCGCCCAGAAACGGTTTGCCCGCGATGCGGCCTACAAGCAGCAGATTGCCCGGATCGACCGGCATGCCGAGATGCTCGATTTCTCCGCCCGCCTCCACCAGTGCGGCGGGTATCACGTCGCGCCGGTCGGTGATGGCCGAGGCGCCGAACACCACGACGATGTCCGATTTTGGCGCGGCTTCGCGGATCGCCTGGGTGAGCGCCTGCGTGTCGTGCGGCGTCTGCAGATCGCAGACGATTTCACCACCCATCGGTGCGATGCGCTCGCTCATCACGTGCAACGTTTTCTTGACGGTGGCGGACTTGAGACCCGGCAACAGGGTCGACACGACGCCGACCTTTTTCGGCGTGAACGGCGCGACGCGAACCATATCTCTGCTTGCGACAGCGATCGCGGCGTCGAGCGCGCGCTTGGGCGCGGCGTAGGGAATGACCTTCACGGTGCCGATCATCTCGCCTTCGACCACAGGCTTCCAGGGCTCCAGCGTGGCGACGGTGAGCGTTTCGTCGACCTCGTTCACGCGGTCCACGGCCGCGACGTCGATCACGAGCACGCCGGCGCGTTGCGCGAACAGGTTGCTGCGGCCGGTGAATGGCTTCTCCACGCGCACATGCGCGCCTGAAATAGCCGCCGCCAGCGCGCCGGCGGCTTCGTTCTCGCCGACGTCTCCTGCCTCCAGCCGCGCAACAACGATCTCGGAAACGCCTGCGGCGGCGAGGGTTTCGACATGAGCCCCTGTGACCGTTTCGCCCTTTTTCAGGACGAAGCCGTCACGGCGCAGGCTATGGGCGACAATGGCCCCGAGGCTGTCGGCGATTGGCACTGGACCAAACTTCAAGCTGCTGCTCCCGCCCTCTGCGGGCCCTCTGCGCGCAACGGCTTCTTGCGCAGCGAAAGAACGATTTCCGCGAGCACGGACACCGCAATCTCCGCCGGACTGACCGCGCCAATATCGACGCCGATGGGCGCGCGGATACGCGCGATCTGATCGTCCGTGAAGCCCTTTTCCTTCAGGCGCTCGACGCGCTTGCCGTGCGTCTTCCGCGAACCCAGCGCGCCGACGTAGAAACATTCCGCGGCGAGCGCGGCCTCGAGCGCCGGATCATCGATCTTCGGATCGTGCGTGAAGCAGGCGATGGCCGTGTAGCGATCAAGCCCGAGCGAGGGAATTACGTTTTGCGGCCAGTCCGCGATCAACGTCACGTCCGGAAATCGCTCGGGCGTCGCGAAGGCCGTGCGCGGATCGACGATGGTCATGTCGAATCCCGCGACGCGCGACATGGGCGCCAGCGCCTGTGTGATGTGAACGGCGCCGATCACCAGAAGGCGCGCGGGCGGAACCTGCACCGTGAGAAAATACGAGCGGCCCTCGTGCTCCACCATGCCGCTCTTGCCGGAGCGCAGGCTCGCTTCAAGAATGTCCGCCAGCGGATCGGACGCAAGATCGGCCGCCTTCACCAGGCGCTGTTCGCCACCGGGCAATTCCGTGACCAGAACGCAGGCGCGGCGCGCAGCGCGTTCGGCGTTCATCGCAGAGAGAACATCGAAGCGCATCAGATCACCTTCTCGACATAGACGCGGATGCGGCCGCCGCACGAAAGACCGACGCGCCAGGCCGTCTCGTCGGCGACGCCAAATTCCAGCATCCGCGGCTTGCCATCGGAGATCGTGTCCATGGCTTCCGTGACCACGGCGCCCTCGACGCAGCCGCCGGAGACGGAACCGAGGAAATTGCCGTCCTCGTCGATGACGAGATGCGAGCCGACCGGACGCGGCGCGGACCCCCAGGTCTCCGTGACCGTGGCGATGGCGACGCCCTTGCCCGACCTGCGCCAGTCCTCGGCGCGGGCGAGAATGTCTTCGTCGGTGGCGAGCATGTTGGCCTCCCGTGCTGATTGCGAAATGTACGGCGGAATATAGCGCCCGGACGCGCGCTCACCAAGCGGGCGTTACGCAGCCGTCACCCGGCCCGCTTCATCCACGCCCGCGGATCGACCGCTTCGCCCACGCCTCGTGCGGAAAGCGCCGCGGCCAAAGCGGCCACGCTCGCGAGATTGTGCACCGGGCGGAACTCGTCCACGTGCGGCAGGATCGCGCGAACACCCTGCGCGCGCGGCTCGAACTTGTCGAAGCGCAAAAGGGGATTGAGCCAGATGAGCCGTCTGGCGGACTTGTGCAGACGCTCCATTTCGCGTGACAGCTCGGGTACGCCGTCACGCTCGAGTCCGTCCGTGAAAAGCAGAACCGTCGCGCCCTGCCCGAGCACACGGCGCGACCAGTCCCGGTTGAATTGATGGAGACACTGGCCGATGCGCGTGCCGCCCGACCAGTCGAGCACTTCTCCCGAACATTGCGCCAGCGCTTCGTCCGGGTCCTTGTGGCGCAGCGCCCGCGTGACATTCGTCAGGCGCGTGCCGAACAGGAACGTGTGGACGCGTCCGCGCCGGCCCGCCAGCGCGTGGAAGAAGTGCAGGAATACACGTGTGTATTCGCTCATCGAGCCCGAGATGTCGCACAGGATCACGATGGGCGGCTTGCGCGCCTGCGCAGCGGTGCGCGCGAGATCGATGGAGCGCCCGCCGCCGCGCATGGACAGGCGCAACGTGCGCCGCAAATCGATGCGGCCGCCTCGGGGATCAGGCGAAAATCGTCTCGTGCGCCGCTCGTCGCCGGAGAGCTCGAGCGCCGCGATCGCGCGCACCGCCTCGGCGATTTCCTGTGCGCTCATCTGCGCGAAGTCCTTGCGCTGCAGGAGTTCGGCTTCCGATACGGTGAGCGACTGGTCGTAGGTTACAGATCTTTCCTCGCGCTGCGGCTCGCGCTTGCCCATCAACGCTTCCGCGACGCGGGAGGCGCCCGCCGCCGGCTTCTCGACGGGAGCCGGCTGCCCCTGTGCAGGCTGATCGACCGGCGACATCAGCGCAATCAACTGCTCGAGAAAGCCGCGCCGGCGCCAGAAGATGCGAAAGGCCTCGTCGAACACGGCCGCATGTTCGCGCTTCTTGACGAACACCGCCTCAAGAGCCGCTCGAAAATCCTCGCGGTTGCGAACGCCCGCCACCTCCACCGCCGCAATGCCGTCGAGCGCCGCTCCGGGGCCAACCGGAAGGCCGGCCGCCCGCAGCGCCCGTGCGAAATGCAGGATATTCTCAGCCAGCCTGCCGCCTGCGGCGCGTTCCTTCGTTTGCGCGTCCTGCGCGCTCACGTTCCCGCCTTGCGCACGCTCGCCTGGAACCGCATCCCGTTATGATAAAGATCGACCTGATCGCCGGCGTTGAGCTCTCCGAGCTCAATCTCCGTATTGGGCAGGATCACGCTCGCGCGGTCGCCGATCATCAGAAGAACGGGCCGCCTCATTTCAACGCCATGCGCCGCCCAGCGGCGAATTTGCGCATGATAGGGCTCGCGGCGCCATGCGGCCGGCTGCGCAGGATCGCAGGTGATCTGCAACGCGCCGTTGGCTTCGAGGGAAACGACAAAGCGCGCGCGCTCGGGCTTCCATTCATCCGAGAGCGTCGGCTCTATGAGCCAGAGGCAATTGAACGTCTGGCACGAGAGCGGGCGCTGATCGTGTATGACGCAGCCAACGCCCACGCGGGCGTTCACGCACCAGCGGCCGGCGGGCTTGTTGAGCTCGGCGATCTTGAAGACCTTGCAACACATGGTGCATGAACCGCACGCGCGCGCGGGCGCCGATGTGGTGTCTTGAATGCTCATACCCTGCTCCACTCATGGCCTTGCATGCATCAGGCCCTCATCTGCGCACGCATGTCCGACAGCATCTGCGCGACCTTCGCGCCCGCGACGCTCTCGATGTCATCCTGGTACTTGAGAAGGACGCCGAGCGTGTCATTGACGAGTGACGCATCCAGCGCGACCGCATCGAGTTCGTGCAGCGCGCTCGCCCAGTCGAGCGTTTCCGCGACGCCCGGCTTCTTGAACAGATCCTGACCGCGCAGGTCCTGCACGAAAGCGACGATCTCGCTCGTGAGCCGCTCCGGCGCGCCTGGCGCCTTCGCGCGCACGATTTCCATCTCCCGCGCCGCGTCGGGATACCCGACCCAATGATAAAGGCATCGCCGCTTCAGCGCGTCGTGAATTTCGCGCGTGCGGTTCGACGTGATGATGACGATGGGCGGCTTCTCCGCCTTCACCGCGCCGAGCTCCGGCACCGTGATCTGGAAATCGGACAACGCCTCCAGCAGGAATGCCTCGAACGCCTCGTCCGTGCGGTCGAGTTCGTCGATCAGCAGAATAGGCGGACCTTCCGCCTGCGGCTCCATCGCCTGAAGGAGCGGTCGGCGCACCAGGTAGCGTTCAGAAAAAATGTCGTGCTCAAGCCGCTCGCGGTCGGTTTCGCCTGCGGCTTCCGCCAGGCGGATAGCCATCATCTGCGCGGCGTAATTCCACTCGTAGACAGCGGACGAGACATCCAGGCCCTCGTAGCATTGCAGGCGAATGAGCCTGCGCCCGAGCGCCGACGCGAGCACCTTTGCGATCTCCGTCTTGCCGACGCCCGCCTCGCCTTCGAGAAACAGCGGACGGCCCATGCGCAAGGCAAGAAACAGCACGGTCGCGAGCGAGCGGTCCGCCACATAGGACGCCTCCGAAAGCATCGCCAGCGTCTCGTCTATGGAAACAGGAAGCGCGCGCGGGGCGCGGTGGTCGGACTGTTGCGATGAGGACTTCGGCGGCACGCTCGTCTTCCCGTTCAAGGCCGCCGCTTATAGCGCAGGCGGTTGCGAAACAAAAATCCCTCCCCGCGAGGGGAGGGATCCGGGAAAATGTTCGCAGCGTCCGGATAGACTTTACTTGCCCAGCGCCTTCTGAACCGCTCGGCGAGCCATGACCATGATCAGGTGCGCGCGATACTCCGCATCGGCATGAATGTCCGTGTTGAGCCCTTCCGCCGGGAAGGTCAGGCCGTCAAGCCCCTTGGGATGGAACTTCGCGGTGAGCGCGGCTTCGAGCTTGCCGGCGCGGAACACGCCGTTTGAGCCCGCGCCCGTGACGGCGACGCGCACGTCCTTGCCCTTCTTGGCGACGAACACGCCGACGATGGCGTAGCGCGAGGCCGGGTTGCGGAACTTCTCGTAAGCGGCCCTGTTCGGGATCGGGAAGGAGAACTTCGTGATGAGTTCGCCCTCTTCCAGCGCCGTTTCGAACAGACCCTTGAAGAATTCGTCAGCCGGGATCTTTCGCTTGTTGGTGATCACCGTCGCGCCGAGCGCGAGAACGGCAGAGGGATAATCCGCCGCCGGATCGTTGTTGGCGACCGAACCGCCAATCGTGCCGCGATGACGCACTGCCGGATCGCCGATCATGCCGGCGAGATCGGCCAGCGCCGGGATCTTCTCTTTGACGATGTCCGAGTTCGCAACGTCGGAGTGGCGCGTCATGGCGCCAATCACGAGGTTGCGGCCTTTCACTTCGACGCCGCGCAAGTCGTCGCAACGCGACAGGTCGATCAGGCCGGCCGGCGCGGCGAGCCGCTGCTTCATCGTGGGCAGAAGCGTCATGCCGCCAGCGAGGAATTTCGCTTCCTCGTTCTTTGCGGCCGTGTTCACCGCTTTGCGCGCCGTGTCCGGCCGGTGATAGGCGAACTGGTACATCCTTAGCTCCCCGTGATGTGTTCTGGCGGACGCGGCGGCTTATTCGCCCGCCGGCGCCATGGCGGCGGCGCCTGCGGCGATCGCCTTGACGATGTTGTGGTAGCCCGTGCAACGGCAGATATTGCCCTCAAGCTCATGGCGGATCGTCTTCTCGTCGAGGTCGTTGCCCTTGCGGCGCACGATGTCGACGGCCGACATGATCATGCCCGGCGTGCAGAAGCCGCACTGCAGGCCGTGGTTCTCGCGGAAAGCTTCCTGCATCGGGTGCAGCTTGCCGTCCCTGGCGAGGCCCTCGATCGTCACGATGTCGGCGCCGTCGGCTGTCATCGCGAGAAGCGTGCAGGACTTCATGGCCTCGCCGTTGACGTGAACGACGCAGCAGCCGCACTGGCTCGTGTCGCACCCGACATGCGTGCCCGTAAGGCGCAGGTGCTCGCGCAGGAACTGAACGAGCAGCGTCCGGGATTCGACCTCCGCCGACACGGGCTTGCCGTTCACGGTCATGGAAACCTTGGGCATACACTTCCCTCCTGAATGCGCTCTCGCCTCGCCGTTGCGGCGTGGCTGCGCCGCGCTGTCCGCGCGCGCGCTCTGAATTTGCGGGACTGGGGCGCCCGCCGGCGCCCGCGTGGCGCACAATGTGCGGGGCGGGCGCCGCCCGGTCAAGCCTCCGCGCTGCTTACGAGGCGCTGACGACCTCGGCGAACTTGGAGAAGAATGCGTCGGCGTTCTTCTTGGCGACGCCGTCGATCAGGCGTCCGCCCAGCTGGGCGATCTTGCCGCCGACGTTGGCCTCCACGTCGTAGCTGAGGATCGTGCCGCCCTCGGGCGCGTCAGACAGGTTCACGCGCGCCCCGCCCTTGGCGAAGCCCGCGACGCCGCCCTCGCCCTGGCCGGAAATCTTGTAGCCGTTCGGCGGGTCGAGGTCGGAAAGCTCGACATTGCCCTTGAAGGTCGCGCCGACCGGGCCGACCTTGATTTTGGCGGTCGCCTTGAAGGTGGTGTCCGAGGTTTTCTCAAGCTCCTGGCAGCCGGGAATGCACTGCTTGAGCACTTCCGGATCGTTGAGCTTGTCCCAAACCGTTTGCCGGTCAGCCGGGAGGTGGACCTCCCCCTTCATTGTCATCGCCATTTAGTGTTCCCTCGCGTTGGCCGGACGCCGTTATGTCTTGGACCGGGCGGCGCGTAAAGGGCCGACGTCGCCGCGCCGCCGCAGGGATGTTGCGCTTCGCCTGCGCGAACGCTAGCAAAGTCGGGCTGAAGGACTTCGCTGGCGAAGCTGGCGCATGGCTCGGGGGGCTGGAATGGCGGAAATCAAGCTCGATGGCGTTTCGTTCAACGTCTCCGTCGAGGGCCCTGAAGGGGCGCCTGCGCTCCTGATCGGACACTCTCTGGGGGCGGACCTCGCCCAATGGGAGCCGCAGATGCCCTCCCTGACGCGCCGCTTCCGCGTGATCCGCTATGATTCGCGCGGCCACGGCCTTACCGAGCCGACGCCCGGCCCCTATTCGATCGATCAGCTCGGGCGCGACGCAATCGGCGTTCTCGACGCCCTCGGGGTGGATAAAGCCCATTTCATGGGCCTCTCGCTCGGTGGTCTCGTCGGCATGTGGCTGATGGTGAACGCGCCCGGGCGCGTCGAACGCGCCATCCTCGCCAATACGAACGCCTGCTTCGGACACCCGGACGTCTGGAACGCACGCATCCGCCAGGCGCTCGCCGAAGGGCTCGACGCGATGGCCGCGGGCACGATGGACCGCTGGTTCACGCGCGAGTTCCAGGAGCGCGCGCCGCAGGAAGTTGACCGCATCGCCGCCCGCTTCCGCGCGACCTCCGCCGAAGCTTATGCAGCGACCGCCGCCGCGCTGCGCGACGCGGACCTGCGCGAGTCCATCCGCGGCGTGAAGCATCGCGTGCTGGTGATCGTCGGGACACAGGACCCGGCCACGCCGCCCGCCGCTGGCGGCCTCATCGCCGAGCACATCCCCGGCGCGCGCCTCGTCGCGCTCGAAGCCGCGCATCTGTCGAACATCGAGGCGGCGAACGATTTCACCCGCGCGATCGTGTCGTTCCTGACAGCCCCCGCAGCCGCAGCGAAACCCGCAGGCGCACGCAAGACTGCGAAGAAAGCCGCAAAGAAGGCGGCAAAGAAGCCCGCCGCCAAATCGCCGGCCAAGAAGGCGGCCAAGAAGGCGGCCAAGAAAGCCGGAAAGAAGGCCACGAAGGCCCCGGCGAAGAAAGCCGCTAAAAAGGCCGCGAAGAAAGCAGCCGGGAAGGCTGCAAAGAAAGCCGTGAAAAGGACGGCTGCGAAGGCTGCGCGCAAACCGGCCAAAAAGGCTGCAAAGAAGACGACGAAGAAAACCACGAACAGGGCGGCGAGGAAGACCGCAAGGGCTCGCCGCTGATGGACGACCAGGCGCGGCGCAAGGCGGGAGAAGCAACCCGGCGCGCCGTGCTCGGCGACGAATGGGTGGACCGTTCGCTCGCCAACCGGAACGACTTCAACGCCGAATGGGTGGATTACATCACCCGCACCGCGTGGGGCGACGTCTGGCAGCGTCCGGGACTCGACCGTCGCGCGCGCTCCATCGTGGTGCTGAGCGTGTGCGTCGCCAACAGCCAATGGGATGAATTTCGCCTGCATCTGCGCGGCGCGCTCAACAACGGCCTGACGAAGGACGAGATCAGGGAAATCCTGATCCAGTGCGCCGTCTACGCCAGCGTCCCCGCCGCCAATCACGCCTTCAAGGAAGCCGACGCCTTCTTCCGAGAAGCGGGCGTATAGGCTTCAGGCCGCCGCGGCGCGTTGCATGCGCGCCAGCGCATAATCTGCAATCAAAAGCGCCGCGCCGCCCGCGATCAACGCGGCTTCCAGCGGCAGGGAATCCTGCACGGCGTACACGAGGAGCAGAACCAGCGCGCTGGCCGCGGCATAAACGACGCGCATCGCGCCACTGAGCGGCCGCGCGCTGTAGCCCACCACCGCGATGCAGCCCAGATAGACGCCAAGCGCAGTTCGCGCGACGTCCAGCGCAATCATCAGCGGCGTCCCGTCCATGAGAAGGCTCGGACGGCCGACGAAAAGGAACGGCAATATGAATGCGCTCCAACCAAAGGCGACGGACGCCCATCCCGCATTCCAGCCGGGAACGCGCGCAATGTTGGCGGCGGCGTAGGACGCGAGCGCGACTGGCGGCGTGATCATCGACAACATGCCGTAGTACATGACGAACATGTGCGCCGCCATCGGCTTCACGCCGAGCTGGATAAGCGCCGGCGCAATGAGCGTCGCGGTGAGGACGTACACGCCAACCGTTGGCATTCCCATGCCCAGCGTAAAGCTCAGAAGTGCGGTGAGCATCAGCAAGACGAGCACGCTGTCGCCGCTGAGCGTTACGAGTTGCAGCGTCAGTCCGAAGGCCAGCCCCGTGATGTTGAGCACGCCGACGACAAGACCCGCCGCGGCGCCGATGAGAATGATGTCGAGCGACGCCCGGCCCGTGTCGAGCAACGCGCGCGCAAGCTCGCGCGGGCTGCAGCGCCGGCCCCTGTAGGAGAAGATGAAGTTGAACGCGAGCAGCATGAGCGCGGAATAGATCGCGGCGCGCTCCGCCTGCATCTCAAGAAACAGCAGGCCCGCGACGAGAAACGCGATCGGCAAAAGAAAATGCCAGCCGTCGCGCAGCACTTCGAGGAATTTTGGGGCGTTCTCCTCGCGCGCGCCGCCGATCCCGGATTTCGCGGCTTCAAGATCGACGCAGGCGAACAGCGTGCCGTAGTAAAGCAACGAGGGAATGAGCGCAGCGATCACGACGGCGCCATAGGACGTCTGCAGCAGTTCCGCCATGATGAAGGCGGCGGCCCCCATCACGGGCGGCATCAACTGCCCGCCGGTCGAACCCACCGCTTCGATCGCAGCCGCGCGCGTGGCGCGAAAGCCCGAGCGGATCATCAGTGGAATGGTGACGATCCCCACCGCCATGACATTGCTCACCGCGGCGCCGGAAATCATGCCGAAGAGGGCCGAGCCCACCACGGCGATCTTCGCCGCGCCGCCACGGAACCGGCCCATCGCGGCCATCGCGAGATCTGCGAAAAACTCCGAGCCGCCGGTGCGTGCGAGGATCTGTCCCATGATCGTGAACGGAATCACGATGATGACCGCGACGCCGAGCAGCGAGGAGATGAGCGCGTTGATGTCGAGGCCCAGATAGACGATGAGCCGCATCACGCTCACCGGGCGCGTCTGGAATTCGCCGGGCATGTGCGGGCCGATGAACACATAGGCGATCATCACCAGCACGATGGTGACCAGCACGGGACCGGCGAGCCGCCGCGTCGCTTCCAGCACCAGAATTAGGAGAATGGCGCTGCCCGCCACGCCGTCGCGCGGCAGCATCGTGAGTTCGAGCGACAGGGTCGGATAGCGAATGGCGATATAGCCGCACAGCGACATCGACAGCGCCGCAGCGCCCCAGTCAAGCGCGCGCAGTCTGGGCGAGGAGCGCACCGAAAGGTACGTGATCGCCAGCGCAAGGCCGAGCACCGCCGTCAGCATCTGCTCGGTGTAGAAGGATGTGTTAAGCAGCCGGCGCGGCAGGTCGAGCACCCACCCCGCCACGATGATCACGAGGGCGCCCTGAAAGAGATCGACGGCGAACGACGCCGCGCGCGCATCGCCCGCCGGCGCCGCTCCTCTGGAGGCGGCCTCACTCATCGGCGTGGATCAGTCCCGCTTCTTCTGCGCGATATTGTTTTTCTTGTACCAGGCTATCGCGCCGGGGTGATACGGGATCACCGACTCCTTGTAGTAGTCGGCGGGGCCGAACTCGTTCAGCCACGGCGCGGTGGTCGCCATGTCCGCCTTGTTCTTCACCATTTCATCCAGCACGCGCTCGACCACGGCGTCGCGAACATGCGCGCCGGCGATCAGCACGTTGTCGAACGTGAGCGTGGTGATCTCCTCCGTCACGCCGGCGAGGCCGGGGCGCGGCTTCACCTGCGTGAAGTAGACAGGGGGAGCGACCTTGCGCGCGTTGGCGAGCGCTTCCGGCGTATTCGGCAGCGTCAGCGCGCGAATGCCGCCAACCGACGCGTCCGCCTCGTTCACCTTGCCCGCGCCCAGCGCGAAATAGAAAAGGTCCGCCGCGCCCGACATGAAGTCGTCGGCCGAGCGAACCACATTCGGCACCATCACGGGGCGCACGTCCTTGGGCGTCAGGTTGACCGACGCAAGGCTCGCGATGGCCAGATCATCGTTCGTGCGCATGGCCGAGAAGCCGAGCGGGAAGCGCTTGCCCTTTGCGTCGGCGAGCGTCTTCATGTCGCTGTCCTTGCGCACGAAAAAGGCGACCCGCAGCGGCTGGATGGCCGCGATCACGCGCAGCTTGTCCTGCTTGCCCGCGACGGCCTTGCCCGTGTAGGCCTCAATGGCCTCCAGAGCGTTGGCGATGCCGAAATCCGCCTCGCCGCCATTGATGAGCGGCAGGAGCGCCGATTCGCCCGCCGTCGGCTGGATGCGGGTCTGCATCCCCGCCTTCTGCTGCATGACTCGCGCAATGGCCGCGCCCGTCGAATTGTTCAGCGTGCCCGGCTGCATGGTGACGAAGCCATAGGTCTGGGCATGCGCGGCGGCGCTCCACAGGGCGCCGGCAAGCGCGGCGCCGGCAAAAGCGGCCGCAAAGCGGCCCGAAACGGCGCTGGCGAACATGAAAACAGCTCCTCCCGGTGCGCTGGCCCCCCGGCCGGACGCAAGCGAAGCATAGGCCCAACAGGGCCGCCCATTGCAATCGGAAAAAGGGGCGCCCCGCGCCGCCGCGCTTGATTGCCGCGCCGCGGCAGGGTTGCTAGCTTCCGGACACGCCGGCGAATCTCAAGGGACCGGCCAGACCAGCGGGGCGCATGGAGAACTTTCTTCAGCAATTGATCAACGGGCTGACGCTCGGGTCGATCTACGGCCTCATCGCCATCGGCTATACGATGGTGTTCGGCATCATCGGCATGGTCAACTTCGCCCATGGCGACGTATTCATGGTCGCGACTTTCATCGCGCTGATCATCTTCCTCGCGCTGACGTCTCTGTTTTCCATCCCCTCGATCTACGTCGCGCTGCTGATCGTGATGATCGCCGCGATGATCCTGACCTCGGTCTGGAGCTGGGCGATCGAACGGCTGGCCTACAGGCCGCTGCGCGGCTCCTTCCGGCTTGCCCCGCTGATCTCGGCGATCGGCATGTCGATCTTCCTCATGAATTTCGTGCAAGTGACGCAAGGCCCGCGCAACAAGCCTGTGCCGCCGATCCTCGAACATGTGTTCTATATAATCGGGCAGCCGGGGGACGCGAACGCGGTCACCATCTCCTCGCGCCAGATCCTCATCATGGCGGCGACGGCCGTCCTGCTCACGATCTTCTGGTACGTGGTTCAGAGAACGCCGCTCGGCCGCGCCCAGCGCGCGGTGGAGCAAGATCGGAAGATGGCCGCGCTGCTCGGCGTCGACGTCAATCGAACCGTGTCGATCACCTTCATCATCGGCGCCATGCTCGCCGCCGTCGCCGGCACGCTCTACCTGCTGCAATATGGCGTCGTGCGCTTCGACGACGGCTTCGTGCCGGGCGTCAAGGCGTTCACCGCGGCGGTGCTGGGCGGCATCGGCTCGATACCGGGCGCCGTGCTTGGAGGCCTCCTCATCGGCCTCGTGGAAGTACTCTGGGCCGCCTACGTATCGAGCGATTACAAGAACGCGGCCGCGTTCTCGATTCTCATCGTCGTGCTGATCTTCATGCCCTCGGGCCTGCTTGGACGTCCCGAAGTCGAGAAGGTCTGAAGCATGGACGACGCCGCCGCCGCGAAACCGCCGACGCGCATCCAGGCCGCGTTGCGCGACGCGGTCTTCGCCGGGGCCATCACGGCGCTTCTCTCTTTTCCCATTCTCGCGCTACGCGTCGAATCGGACATGAACAACCGCCTCGTGCTCGAGGAACGGTGGCCGTTCATGGGCGTGGCCGTTGCCGCGATTTTCGTCGCGCGCTTTCTCGCCTCCATGCTCGATGACTGGCGTGCGCGCCTGCTCTCCGTCGCCGGCGCGATGGCAATCCTCTTCGCCATGGGCCTGCTGATCTTCCCCGACGTTGCGCAGACGGGACTCGCGATCTGGTTCGGCGGCGGCGGCGCGCTCCTTGCGGCCATGTCGGTCTACTTCAATCGCGAAAGGATCGACGCGCCGGAAAGCGTTTCGCTGCGCGCGCGTCCGCTTGAGGCGCCAAAGCGCGGCGCAAATTTCGCAAACGTCCTTGGCGCGCTCGCGCTCGGCTTCGTCATCGCCTATCCGCTGGTGCTGCTCGCGTGGTTAGGACCACAGGGCTCGCTGAAGTGGATCAACAATTACGGCGTCCAGATCCTGATCTACGTCATGCTTGGTTGGGGGCTGAACATCGTCGTCGGCCTCGCCGGCTTGCTCGACCTTGGATACGTCGCGTTCTATGCGGTTGGCGCCTACGCCTATGCGCTGCTTGCGACGACCTTCGGCCTGTCGTTCTGGATCTGCCTGCCGCTCGCGGGGATTCTCGCCGCCTTCTGGGGCATTCTGCTCGGCTTTCCGGTGCTGCGATTGCGCGGCGACTATCTCGCGCTGGTGACGCTCGCCTTCGGCGAGATCATCACGATCGTTCTCACCAATTGGGTGGACCTCACCAACGGCGAGGCGGGCATTTCATCCATTCCGCGCGTCACCTTCTTCGGCCTGCCATTCACGGCGGCTGATGACGGTTTCGCCGCGACCTTCGGCATCGCCTTTTCACCGATCCATCGCACGATCTTCCTTTTCTATCTCATCCTTGCCCTCGCGCTGATCACCAACGTCGTCACCATTCGCCTGCGCCGCCTGCCGATCGGGCGCGCATGGGAGGCGCTGCGCGAAGACGAGATCGCCTGCCGCTCGCTCGGCGTGAACACCACGAACACAAAGCTCACCGCGTTCGCGCTCGGCGCGATGTTCGGCGGACTTGCCGGCGCGTTCTTCGCCGTTCGCCAGGGCTTCATCAATCCCAATTCCTTCACGTTCATGGAGTCCGCGACGATCCTGGCCATCGTGGTGCTTGGCGGCATGGGTTCGCAGATGGGCGTGGCGCTCGCCGCAATCGTGATGATCGGCGGCACGGAAATCCTGCGCGAACTCGACTTCCTGAAAGCCCTGTTCGGCAACGACTTCGACCCGAACCAGTATCGGATGCTGATCTTCGGCCTCGCGATGGTCGTGATGATGGTGTGGAAGCCGCGCGGACTGATCTCGACGCGTGAGCCCTCCATATTCCTGACCGAGCGGCGCGCCGTGTCGGGCTCCCTCGTGAAGGAGGGACGCGGATGAGCCGGTGGCTGACCGACCCCATCCTGCGCGTGGAGCATCTCTCGATGCGCTTCGGCGGTCTGGTGGCCGTAAACGACCTTTCGTTCAGCGTGGGCCGCGGCGACATCACCGCGCTGATCGGCCCCAACGGCGCCGGCAAGACCACCGTCTTCAACTGCATCACGGGCTTCTACAAACCGACCCAGGGCCGCCTCGCCTTTGCGCGCGAGGGCCGAGCGGACGAGGCCGAGGTGCGCGCGCTCACCCACACGGGCAAGCGCCACGCGCTTCTGCCATCCGGCGACGTTTACCTTCTCGAGCGCATGCCCGACTTCGAAATCGCGGCGAAGGCCCGCGTGGCGCGCACGTTCCAGAACATCCGCCTTTTCTCAGGCATGACCGTGCTCGAAAACCTCGTGGTCGCGCAGCACAACGATTTGATGCGCGCTTCGGGCCTGTCGATCCTCGGGCTGTTGTCAGCGCCCGCGTGGCGCCGGGCGGAGGCGGCGGCGATCGAGCGGGCGCGCGCGTGGCTCGCGCGCATCGGACTCGAGCATCGCGCCGACGACCCCGCCGGCGCCCTGCCCTACGGCGATCAGCGGCGGCTCGAGATCGCGCGCGCCATGTGCACAGGCCCGAAGCTTCTGTGCCTCGACGAGCCGGCGGCGGGCCTCAATCCGCGCGAATCCGCCGAACTCGCGGACCTTCTTCGCCTCATCCGCGACGGGCACGACACTTCGATCCTCATCATCGAGCACGACATGAGCGTCGTGATGAACATTTCCGATCACGTCGTCGTGCTCGACTACGGCGCGCTGATCTCTGACGGAACGCCCGGACACGTCCGCAACGATCCGAACGTCATCGCCGCCTATCTCGGCGTCTCGGACGCCGCGGAGGCGCAGGAGGTCGTGGCCGAAATCGCGAAGGAGGCCGGCCCATGAGCGCGCCGCTGCTTCGCATCGAAGGCGTCGAGAGCTGCTACGGATCGATTGCGGCGCTCAAGGGCGTCGACGTTCATGTCGATCCCGGCGAGATCGTCGCTCTCATCGGAGCGAACGGCGCAGGCAAGTCGACGCTGATGATGACGATCTTCGGCGAGCCGCGCGCGCGCCGCGGCCGCATCGTGTTCGACGGACGCGAGATTACGAACATGCCCGCACACGACATCGCGCGGCTCGGCATAGCGCAATCGCCGGAAGGGCGGCGCATCTTTGCGCGCATGACGGTGTGGGAAAACCTGCAAATGGGCGCGGCGCTGAGCGATCCCGCGCACTTTCGCGCCGACATCGACCGCGTCTTCGCCATCTTCCCGCGTCTGGAGCAGCGCATGCACCAGCGCGGCGGCACGCTATCGGGCGGCGAACAGCAGATGCTCGCCATCGCCCGCGCGCTCATGACGCGCCCGCGCCTGCTGCTGCTCGACGAACCCTCGCTCGGCCTCGCGCCGCTCGTCGTCAAGCTCATTTTCGACGTGATTCGCGATCTCAATCGCGAACAGGGGCTGACGGTCTTCCTCGTGGAGCAGAACGCCTATCACGCGCTGGAGCTGGCGCATCGCGCCTACGTGCTCGTCAACGGCCTCGTGACCATGGAAGGGGCCGGCCGCGAATTGCTCGCCCGTCCCGAGATTCGAGCCGCCTATCTTGAGGGAGGTCATTGATGAGCGGCCTGCTCTGGATCGATTCTCCCTATGCTCCATGGAGTTTCCTGCTGGTCACCGTGGTTCTCGGCGGGGCCGCTGCATTCACGGCCGGCCGCGCGCTCGCGCAGACCTGGCGGCCATTGTGGCAAGCCTTCGCCTACGCCGCGGCGCTCGCCGCCGCCGCAGGCTTCCTCCACTTCGTCTTGTTCGGGGAGCCGACGATTCCCGGCGCCCGGATCGCGGCGCTTGTCGGCGCCCTGCCGGTCGAGCCCGGCGCGGCGATTGCCGGACTTGCGGCGGCCCTGCGCCACTACGCGGTCATATGCGTCACGCTCTGCGGGTTCGCCGCCTTCGGCTATCGCCTGACCCGGGCGCGCGCGATGCAGCGCCAGTACGGGTTCGAGGTCGCGCCCTCCGGGCCGCTCTCGTGGCGCGAAAGAGCCTGACTGGGATCCGTGGTTTCCCTGATGACAGGGACGGCGAAAACGGCAAGTATCTTCACGGCGGAGCGGCGTTCCGCACGGGCGCGTCATGCCCCGAAGCGACTCGGAAGGGAGCTTGATCCATGAAGAAATTCTGGCTTACCGGCATCGCGCTTGCGGCCGGCCTTAGCCTCTCGTCGGCCGCATCGGCGCAGGTCCGTCTCGCGATCGCGGGGCCGATCACCGGCTCATCGGCCGCGTTCGGCGCGCAGTTGAAGAATGGCGCGGAACAGGCGGTCGAGGACATCAACGCGGCGGGCGGCATCCTCGGGCAGAAGATCCAGGTGTTCATCGGCGACGACGCCTCCCGTCCCGAGCAGGGCGTGTCGGTCGCCAACAAGTTCGTCGGCGACGGCGTGAAATTCGTGGTCGGTCACTTCAACTCCGGCGTCTCGATCCCGGCGTCCGAAGTCTACAATGAAAACGGCATCCTCCAGATCACGCCCGCCTCGACCAATCCGACCTTCACGGAGCGCAAGTTGTGGAACACGTTCCGCACCTGTGGCCGCGACGACCAGCAGGGCGCGGTTCTCGGCAAGTACATCGCCGAGAAACTGAAAGGCAAGAAAGTCGCCGTCATCCATGACAAGACGCCCTACGGAAAGGGCCTCGCCGACGAGACGAAAAAGGCGATGAACGGGCTCGGCGTGAAGGAAGTCATCTATGACGGCATCAACGTCGGCGAGAAGGACTTCTCCGCGCTCATCACGCGCTTCCGCCAGCAGGGCGTCGAAGTCGTGATGTTCGGCGGCCTGCACACGGAAGCGGGCCTGCTCGCGCGCCAGATGCGCGGCGCTGGCGTCAACGCGACCCTCATGGGCGGCGACGGCATCGCGTCGGCGGAGTTCGCCTCCATCGCCGGCGACGCGGGACAGGGCACGCTGATGAGTTACGGCCCCGACCCGACCAAGCGCCCCGGCGCGGCGGAAATCGTGAAGCGTTTCGAGGCCAGGAAGATCAACCCCGAGGCCTACACGCTCTACAGCTATGCATCGGTGCAGGTCATCAAGCAGGCGGCGGAAGCGGCCAAGAGCCTCGATCCGAAGAAGGTCGCCGAAGTCATCCACTCCGGCCGCACCTTCGACACGGTTCTGGGGCCGCTTTCGTTCGACAAGAAGGGCGACCGCACGGACGCCGACTACGTCCTCTACGAGTGGCGCAAGGCCCCGGACGGCAAGCTGATCTACGTTCAGCTCTGAGCAGCTGCGCCTGCTAAAATGATCGGCCGGAAGCGCGCCGCGCTTCCGGCTTTTTGTTGCGCGTCAGCCGAGCTTCGCAAGCGCGGGAAACATTTCCAGAAGCCAGAACGACATCGTCGTCATCGCGCCCGTCATGAAGGCGACGCCCGTCGCGACCAGCAGGACGCCAACGACGCGCTCCACCACGTGGAAGTTCTTCTTGAACCGGGTCAGGAAGTTCATGAACGGCTCGATGGCGAGCGCTGCTATCAGGAACGGCACGCCCAGGCCGGCGGAGTAGGCGGCAAGGAGGATCGCGCCGCGCGCGGCGGTGTCCTCGCTGCCGGCCACCGTCAGGATCGCGGCAAGGATCGGGCCGATGCACGGCGTCCAGCCGAAGGCGAAGGCGAGGCCCATGACGTAGGCGCCCCACAGGCCGACCGGCCGTTCAACATTCACCCGTTTCTCGCGATACATGAACGCCATGCGCCAGACGCCGAGGAAGTGCAGGCCCATCGCGATGATCGCCACCCCGGCAAGCGCCGACAGCGTGCCGATATGCGCGCGAATCACCTGACCGAAGACTGACGCCGTGGCCCCGAGCGCCACGAAGACGGTCGAGAATCCGAGCACGAAAAGGACGGCCGCGATGGCGACGTCGCGCCGGGCGCGGCCCTCTCCGCCTTCGGCCAGCTCCTCGACGGTCGTGCCGGCGATGAAGGTGAGATATGGCGGCACGAGAGGCAGCACGCACGGGCTGAGGAAGGACAGGAGCCCTGCGAAAACGGCGGCAGTGAGCGTGACATCGACCATGGCACGCTCTTATCCGCAGTCGGAGGCGCGAGAAAGGCCGCGCAGCGTCGCACAGCGGCACGTTTGCGTGAGCCGCCGCGCCAAGCGAGGAACAGGGACGGACGCCGCCCGGCGCCTGAGGCATTCGGGCAACAGTCTGGGCAAAGCTCCCCCGCAACTTGATCTCGACCTTGCCTGCGCAGCATGACCTTTGCTAATGAGTCGCTTCAGGCCAATTGCGTTCCCATCGTGGGCCTGAATTGCTTGATCCAAGGATTTACCCAATGAAGAAGTTTCTTCTCGCCAGCACGGCGGTCATTCTCGCCGCCCCGGCGCTTGCCGCCGACCTTCCCCGCCGCTCCGCCGCCGTCGCGCCATCGCCCGCGCCGATCATGGTCGCCATGAACTGGAGCGGCTTCTATGTCGGTCTGCATGCCGGCTACGGCTGGGCCGACGACCGCTGGCTCTCCACGGCCAGCGCCAGCGCCTTCACCGATCGCCTGGCCGGCGACGCGTTCAGCTACGACCAGAAGGGCTGGCTCGGCGGCGCCCAGATTGGTTACAATTGGCAGTTCAACAACATCGTTCTCGGCCTCGAAGCCTCCGGTTCGTACGCCGACGTGAAGGAATCGGCGCTGTCTGTCTTCGGCGCCGCCGATGACGTGTTCAGCACCAAGTACCGGACGATCCTGTCCGGCGCCGCGCGCGCGGGCTTCACGTTCAGCAACGCCCTTCTCTACGCCAAGGTCGGTTACGCTGCGGTGGACGTGAAGCGCAGCACGGTTGACGCCCTGCCGGCGAACATCGGCGTCAATGCGGCTTCGAACTGGCACTCCGGCCTGCTTCTCGGCGCCGGTCTCGAGTACGCCTTCACCCAGAACTGGTCGGCTGCTCTCGAGTACAATTATTACAACCTGAACAAGAAGAGCTCGGCCTACGTCAGCGGCGACGCCGACCGGTTCGACCCCAAGATGTCGACCGTCACACTGCGCCTGAACTATCGCTTCGGCGGCCCGGCGGCGCCGATCGTGGCCCGCTACTGAGAGCATAAGCTCGATTGAATACGAAGCCCGGCGATCGCGCCGGGCTTTTTTGTTTGGCGACAAGCAATTCGCCTATGCGGCCGGCGCCTTTTCGTGCACCTTTTGGGCCATGCGAAACCTGATCACCGACGTTGCCGGGCTGCAGGTCGGCAACGCCCAGGACGAACGGATCGCCAGCGGCGTCACCGCTGTGATCTTCGACAAACCCGCGGTCGCCTCGGTCGCTATTCACGGCGGCGCGCCGGGCGTTCGCGATTCCGCGCTGCTGGAGCCGGAGGCGAGCGTCGAGACGGTCGATGCGCTGGTTCTGTCGGGCGGCTCCGCATTCGGTCTGGACTCGATGGGCGGAGTAATGGCCCATCTGCGCGCTATCGGACGGGGCTTCCAGATAGGCCCTGTTCGGGTGCCAATCGCACCGGGCGCCATCGTTTTCGACCTGCTGGCCGGCGGCGCGACGGATTGGGGCGACGCGCCTCCCTGGTGGGAACTCGGCCGCAAGGCCGCCGCCAACGCCGCCCCAGCGTTCGATCTGGGCACCGCCGGAGCCGGATACGGCGCCACCGTCGTCGACATGAAGGGCGGGCTAGGCTCCGCAAGCGCGAAAACACGCGATGGTTTCACCGTGGGGGCCCTCGTCGTCGTCAATGCCGTGGGGGGCGTTCTCGTGAACGGCGGCCCTCATTTCTGGGCCGGGCCCGACGAACGCGACGGCGAGTTCGGCGGCCTTGGCGCGCCGGAGCGAATTGATCCGCTCTCCGCCGATGCGCAACCTTTGAAGGGCGACACCCCGCGCGAGAACACGACGATCGCCATTGTCGCGACGGATGCGGTCCTGACGAAAGGCCAGGCCAAGCGCATGGCGATCATGGCCCACGACGGCCTCGCCCGCGCGATTAGGCCTTCTCATGCCCCGATGGACGGGGATGTGGTCTTCTCGGCCGCAACAGGGGCATCGGGCAGAATAGTGGATCTGCGCCAACTGGCCGGATTGGGCGCGCTGGCGGCGACCTGCCTTTCGAGGGCGTGCGCGCGTGGCGTTTACGCCGCGACCGCGTTGCCCTTCGCCGGCGCGCTGCCGGCATGGAAGGACCGTTTCAAGGCGCCCCGGCGATAGGCTTTGCGCTAACCCGCCGGATCGCATAATTTGTGTCCAGGCCGACGTACGGGCCAAACTTCTCATACAGCGAGGGGAAACGCGGATGTTCCGGCGACCGGAACACTCGCGCGCTCGCCTCGACGGATCAAAGCATGCGTTTTCCGGTTCTGGCCGCCATGTTGTTTTGCGCTTCGGCGGCGCTCGCCCAACAGGCCCCCGACTGGCGGGCCACGCTGGAAGAGCACTACCGCATCGACATTGCATTCGACGCCTGCAAGGACGTCACGCCCTCCGCCGCGGACATGCTGCGCCTGGAGGCGGCCATCGCCTATGTCGAGGAGAAATCCGGGCTCGCGGAGGATGAACTCGACGAAATGTACGGCGACGCGGAGCGCGACGCGGTGAAACTCGACGAATTCTGCAAGCGCATGGCCGACGCCGTCGCGCGCGTCCAGAACATCCCGAAGGACTATCGCTAGGCCGGGCGCTGCGGCCCCCGCAGCGCAATCCAGAACGCCGCGCCTCCGGCGACGATCGCAGCGAAGAGAATCCACAAAACGGGCTCGTATGAACCGAAACCGTCGCGCATCACGGCGACGGCGACGGGCGACACCGTGCGGGGAAGAATGCACACCGTCGTGAGCGCGCCCGTGATCGCGCCATACCCGCGAATGCCGAAAGCTTCAACGATCGCCGTCTGCCGCACGATCATCAGAACGCCCGCGGACATGCCGTAGACGATGGCGAACAGGATCAGACCCGGCAGTCCGAGCGGAGCAACGAAGATGAGCAGCAAGATGCTCGCGCCGAACATGGGAAACGCCACGCGCCCGCTCTTGCGCGCGGAAGCCTTCGGATCGAGCACGTAAAGCGCGAGCCGTCCCACCACTGCGGCGGGCCCGTTGAACGCGAAGATCGCCACGGCGACCTGATGCGAGACATTCATCTGCCCCAGAATCGGCAGCATGTGAATGAGCATCGCGGTGATGACGAACCAGTGGACCGAAAAGGCCACGGCGAACAACCAGAAAGCCGGGGTCCGGAGGGCGGTGCGTAACGGCGAATCGGCGGCGGTGGAGGGCAAGCGGCCTTCCGCCAGCGCCGCCTTGCGGCGCTCATACTCGGCCGTCCGGCTGCCGACCGTGCCGCGCAGCGCAATGAAATAGATCGCCGCCGGCCCGAAAAACTGCAGGGCCGCGAGCGCGACGAGCCCCGCACGCCACCCCCAAAGCGAAATCGCCAGGCTTGCGACCGGCACCACGGCAATGGAGGAAAGCCCGGTCAGGATCGCAAGCCAGGTGATCCCGCGCCGATAGTCGCGCGTGTTGGCCGTAATGACGGCGGCGGCGACATTGTAAAGCGAAAGAGATTGCGCGAAGCCCATCGCGATCCAGATCGCGTACAATTCCCACAGCGTGTCGACGCGCGACCATAGCGCCAGAAGGATTGCGGCGAAGGTCGAGCCGCCCGCCATCGCCCAACGCCCGCCCCTGCGGTCGACCCAGTGGCCAACCGGAATGCCGAAAATGTCCGCGCAGAACAGGCCAATCGTGAAGGCGAGCGTGATCTGCGTCGTCGTCCAGCCGAACTCCTGCTGCATCGGCGCGACGAACAGCGAGAACGAGTGAAACAGCACGCCGAACGTCAGGATCTGGCCAATGGCCATCCCGAAAATGAGGACGTTGTCGCTGAATCGGTGCGGCCGCGGCGCGCTGTCGAGGGTCATGGCGTCAACATAGGGCGCCCGGCATTTTTTCTCATCGCGGCCCGCGCATGGGAGACCGGCCCGCCATGCATGAGGGGCGCCATTCGAATGGACTCCGCAGGTCCTCCCGTGCTACCGGCCCGCCATGCGTCCGTTCCAGATTTGCCCCTCGATCCTCTCGGCCGACTTTGCGCGCCTTGGCGACGACGTGCGCGCCGTCATGGCCGCCGGCGGTGACGTTGTTCACGTCGACATCATGGATGGCCACTTCGTGCCCAACATTTCCTTCGGGCCGGACGTCATGAAGTCGATCCGCAAGGTCACGGACAAGATTTTCGACGTCCACCTGATGATCTCGCCGGTCGATCTCTATCTCGAAGCCTTCGCCAAGGGCGGCGCCGACGTCATCACGGTTCATGCCGAGGCAGGACCGCATCTGCATCGCTCGCTGCAGGCGATCCGCGCGCTCGGCAAGAAGGCCGGCGTCTCGCTCAACCCGGCGACGCCCGAGAGCGTGCTCGAATACGTGCTGGACGATCTGGACCTCATCCTGGTGATGACAGTGAACCCTGGCTTCGGCGGCCAGAAGTTCATCCCGTCCGGGCTTGAGAAAATCCGCCGCATCCGCGACATGATCGGCGACAGGCCCATCGATCTCGAAGTCGATGGCGGCGTCACCGCCGAGAACGCGGGCGCCATCGTCGCCGCCGGCGCCAACTGGCTCGTCGCCGGCTCCGCCGTCTTCAAGGGCGGCGAACAGCACTACAAGAGCAACATCGACGCCATCCGCCGCGCCGCGCTCGCCGCGCGCGGCGAACTCGTCTGACGCTATCAAACGTTTGCGTATTCCGGCCCGCGCGCGGCCTGAACCCAGTATTGCAGACCGGCGTTGGCCACTTCCCAGTTAGGCCGCGAGCGCATGCGCTCGTACCAGCGCGCTATGTGCGGATAATCCTTGAACGAACAGCCGATGACGTCGCCAAGCGACACGATCCCCGAGCCGAGATAGTCGGCGAGTGAAATCTCCTGCCCGCAGACATACGGCGTGCGCAGATAATAATCGTTCAGGACGCCGAGAAACTTCGCGCAGTTCGTGCGGTTCGCCTCGACCATCTTTTGCTGCCATTGCGCGTCCGGCGCCTTGTAGGCGTCGAGCAATTGCGAATAGCACAGGCCGTAGCCGAACGTGCGATAGAAGCCGGTGTTGAACCAGTCCATCGCCTCGTTGACGCGCGCGCGCGCCTTCAAGTCGTGCGGGTAGGCCCTCGAGCCAACCTTGTCGGCGAGATATTTCAGGATGGCGGAGCTTTCCGTAAGGATGAAGCCGTCGTCGTCAAGCACCGGCACCTGCGCATTCGGATTGATGGCAAGGTAGGGCGGCTGATATTGCGCGCCCGTGAACAGGTCCACGACCTCGTGCTCCAGCGCGACGCCCTCATCGGCCGCGAACATCATGACGGGACGGCACGTGGTCGACGCCGGATGTATGTAGAGTTTCATGGGCTCATCTCCCCTTGAGCGCGAGGCGCGTGATCCTAGGAGCTTCGCCGACCGCCCGGAAGGGGCGATTCACGGGGGCCCGCGGGGAAAGGCCCCGGAAAGGCGAAGCTCTCGCCGCCGCCGAAGGGCATGACCCTTCCCGCGCCCTCCCCGCCATGCTAGGCGACGGCGACATTTGGAAGACCCGGGCCCCGAGCGGCCACACAGGCGAGTGACTTGAAATGATCCCGCGCTATTCCCGCCCCGAAATGGTGAAGATCTGGGACCCGCAGACGCGGTTCCGCATCTGGTTCGAGATCGAGGCGCACGCCTGCGACGCGCTGGCCGAGATCGGCGTAATCCCCAAGGAGAGCGCGAAGGCCATCTGGGAGCGTGCCGGCGATGCTGTGTTCAATGTCGACCGGATCGACGAGATCGAGCGCGTCACAAAGCATGACGTGATCGCCTTCCTGACCCATCTCGCCGAATTCATCGGCGCGGACTCGCGTTTCGTGCATCAGGGCATGACGTCTTCCGACGTGCTCGACACCTGCCTCGCTGTGCAGTTGAAGCGCGCCGCCGACATCCTCATTGCGGATGTCGATGCGCTGCTCGCTGCGATCAAAAAGCGCGCCTTCGAGCACAAGATGACGCCCTGCATCGGCCGTTCGCACGGCATACATGCCGAGCCCGTCACGTTCGGCCTCAAGATGGCGCAGGCCTACGCGGAGTTCACACGCTGCCGCGCGCGGCTCGTCAACGCGCGCGATGAAATCGCGACCTGCGCGATCTCCGGCGCCGTCGGCACGTTCGCCAACATCGACCCGCGCGTGGAGGAGCATGTCGCGGCGAAAATGGGTCTCAAGCCCGAGCCTGTTTCGACGCAGGTCATTCCGCGCGACCGCCACGCGATGTTCTTCGCGACGCTCGGCGTTGTCGCCTCCTCCATCGAGCGGCTGGCGACGGAAATCCGTCATCTGCAGCGAACGGAAGTTCTCGAAGCGGAAGAATTCTTCTCCGAAGGACAGAAGGGTTCGTCGGCGATGCCGCACAAGCGCAACCCCGTCCTGACGGAAAACCTCACCGGTCTGGCGCGCCTCGTGCGCGGCATGGCGGTCCCGGCGATGGAAAACGTAGCGCTCTGGCACGAACGCGATATTTCCCACTCCTCCGTGGAGCGCATGATCGGCCCGGACGCGACGGTGACGCTGGACTTCGCGCTCGCGCGCCTCACCGGCGTCGTAGAGAAGCTGATCGTCTATCCAGGCAACATGCAGAAGAACCTCGACCGGCTGGGCGGACTGATCCATTCGCAGCGGGTGCTTCTGGCGCTCACGCAGAAGGGAGTCTCGCGCGAGGATTCCTATTCATACGTGCAGCGCAACGCGATGCCGGTGTGGCGCGGCGAAGGCGACTTCCTGACGCTTCTGAAAGCCGACAAGGACGTGGCCGCGAAACTCTCTGCGTCCGAACTCGAAGAGCTCTTCGACCTCGGCTATCACCTCAAGCACGTCGACACAATCTTCAAGCGCGTGTTCGCAGAGGCGTAGAGGTATCGTCCAGACCAATCACGGATGCTCCGCTTTCGCGGAGCATCATGCGTTGAGCCTTCGCGCTCCCGCTGCCTCTCACATCAGCTTCTTGACGCGCTCGGTGAGATGCTTCGGCGTCGAGAGCGCCTTTTCCGCCATCGCCTTCAGATCGTCGCCGATGATCGGATCGATCTCGATCTTCAATTTCGCCGCGTCGGCGAGGAATTCCGGGTCCTTCAGCATGGCGCGGTAGGCGGCGAGAATCGCCGCCATCCTGTCGGCTGGAACGCCTGGCGTCGCAGCGATGGGGCGGCCCATTTCGGCGTTCGTCGCCAGCAGCTCGAATATGCGGCGATCATCCTCGTTCCTGGCAAGTTCGGTCAGCAGCGGCGGTTCCTGCAGATCCTTCGGCTTGCGCAACGCGGACGTCAGCAGGAAGACGATCTTCTTCTGCGCGATCCAGTCGGGATGCGTCGTCTTCCACGAAGACCATGTGTTCCAGCGGCCCATGGACTCGCCGCGCTCCATGGCGAGATTGATCTGGCTGCCGCCGGGATAGCCAGGCACGATCTTGATCTTCGCGCCGAGCAGCGCGTTGATCATCGTCGGCGTGAGCACGCTGGTTGAGCCTGCGCCCGAAGCGCCGAGCACGAATTCCGTCGTGAGAAGATCCTCGAACTTCTTCACGGGCGCCGTATGCCAGGCGACAAGCCCCTCCTGCGTCGGGGCGAGCGTGCCGACCCAGTTGAACTTCGAGGCGTCGAATTTCACGCCGTCCAGACCGATCGCCTGAAGAAAGGGAAGGCTCGACACCATCATCCCCATCGTCGTGCCGTCCTTCGGCGCGACGTTGTAGACGTGATTGGCCGCCACCAGTCCGCCGCCCCCGGTCATCTGCGTGGCGACGACGGCGGGATTGCCCGGTATGTGCCGCCCGATATGGCGGCTCACGATCTTGCCGTGGATGTCGTACTCGCCGCCGGCCGCGGCCCAGATCACGATGCGAATCGTGTTGCCTTTGTAGAATTCGGCGACGCTCTGCGCGCGCGCCGCGCCAGTGAGCGATACGGCGGCAAGCCCGAATCCGGCAGCCAGCAATGCACGCTTGATCATTGTGTCCCCTCCCTGGACCGCGCGTTTCCTCGCGCCCGGACGGCAGCTTACCGGGCCGCAGCGCCGCTGTGAACCGGGAGCGCGGGCGTCAGCGTCTACAGGCGGGCAATGAAAGCGCCAAAGCGCATCAGTCCTTCCGGCCACGGTCCGTGCCCCGAGCCAGCATCGATGCGCCCGACCGGGCCTGCGTCGATGATATGGGCGCCCCAGTCGTAGCCGAGATCCTGCATCTCCTCGTAGGTTCCGTGCGGATCGTCACGGCTGATCACCATGATCGAAGGAAACGGCAGCGGTTCGCGTGACGGTGCAGGCAGGTTCCACACCGATGACGGGTTCACGAGGAAGGCGCCGCGCACGCGCGATGTGTCCGCTGCGCGCGCCGCATGCGCGATAGCGTGAACGCCGGCGCCATGGCCAATCAGCACGACGGGACGCGCCTCGTCGCTGGCAAGCGCGTCGGAGACCGCGGCGGCGAGGCTGTCGATATTGTCGCTGTCGGAGACGACGCGCCGCGCGGTCGGAAGCCTGCTCTGCCACCGGTTCATCCAGTGATCGGAGTCTTCCATGTTCGAGCCCGGGACGAACAGGATTTCGGCTTCGCTCGTGCGCATGACATCTCCGGGGACGGTTCGCTTTCCAGTTGCGGAAATAGAACGAACGCGCAGCGCCGTCCAATCGCGGCAAGCGCGGCCGCTGGCGCGGAACCTTCGCGTGACGATCCCGTTTTGACGCGGGACAACAATGGAGGAGTTTCCATGATCAAGCACGCACTTGTAGCTATCGCCCTGACCGTCGCCGCAGCGCCCGCGTTCGCGCAGTCCGACAGCGGCGCAGCAGCCGGAGCAGCGACGGGCGCAGTCGGCGGGGCCATCGTCGGCGGACCTGTGGGCGCGGTTGTCGGCGCGGGCGTCGGTGCTGTCGCCGGTGGCGCGCTCGGCTCCATCTCGCAACAGGATCAGGTCTATGTGCGCCAGTACGTGACGAAGCACCGTCATCCGTCGGCGCGCGTGCAGGGCGAGGTGGTCGTCGGCGCAACGCTGCCGCAGCAGGTCGCCTTCTATCCCGTCGAAGGCAACCCGGCCTTCGCGAACTACCGCTACACGTGGGTGAACGATCGCGCCGTGCTGGTCGATCCGTCCACGCGCCGGGTGGTCTACGTCATCGACTGACGCAGGAGGAGACGCCTCCGCAATGCTGGCGTAGCGTCGGACGGATTCTGCGAAAGCAGGGTCCGTCCGCGCTCTTTTGATCGATTTTACTCGCCGACGGCCGCAGCGCGCGGCGCCTCTGCGGCAACGGACGGGGGCGCCGCCAGTTCAGGCGCGGGCGCCGCGTTGAGCGCCACGACCTCGGCGACCGGCAGGGCCACGACCCGGCGGGCGGGAATTTTCCGGCGCCGCCGCTTTCCGGGCGATTGCGAGCCGCCCTTGCGGCCAGCTTCCGCCGCGAGGTCGCGGTTTTGCGCGAAAGCCCTGTTCTCCGGCTTCACCGACTGCCCGCCCTTCCGGGCGATCTCGCGACGCTTTTCAGGTGACATGGCGGCGAAGCCACGCTTCGCCTTGCGCCTTCTTGAGCGGATCATGACGTCCTCAAATAATTTTTCAAAAACCGCGAACTTTGAAATCGGGCGCCGGGGAAAACCGGCCGTCGCGAAAATTGCGACACCGTCACTCAACTAGGGCTCACTGGACGATCTGCGAAATATGCAGGCGCCCGGCGATCCCATGGCAACCGGCACAACGCCGCCCGCCACAAGCTAGACTACTCAGTGTCCCCGGGAAAAACAAGAGCGTGGCTTTTCGTGAAGGTGATCCCGGTGCGCTCGCCGGGCTTCGGCCCTATTCGCGGCGGCGTCTTGAGAATCAGTGGATCGCGCAGGCCATCTATGGCGACGGCGACGAGGTCGCATTCGCCCAGAAACCGATGCGAAGTCACGAGCCCCTCAACGTCCCCGAGCGCGGGCGCAACGGCCTGGATCGAACTCGGGCGCAGGCATACGAGACACGGCCCTTCGATCAAGCCCGCGGGCGCTTCGAACGCGCCGAGCGCCGTTTCGACCCGGCCGCCGCGGGCCTGCGCGGCGATCTCGTTCAGGTCGCAGAAGAAGCGCGCCACGAAGAGCGAACCAGGCGACTTGTAGAGGTCCTCGGGCGCGCCCGTCTGGACGATGCGCCCGCCGCGCATCAGCGCGATGCGATCGGCGATCATCATCGCCTCCACGGGATCATGCGTGACAACGAGAGCGGTCGCCTGCTTCTCGCGCAGGAGCGCCATCGTTTCTTCGCGAATACGCTCGCGCATGCGCTGGTCGAGATTCGAGAACGGCTCGTCCATCAGCAGAATGCCGGGGTGCGGCGCGAGCGCGCGGGCAAGCGCCACGCGCTGCTGCTCGCCGCCCGAAAGCATGTGCGGATAATCCGCAGCGTACTTGCCAAGACCCACGCGCGCGAGCGCGGCGTCCGCGATGGAGCGCGCGTTCGAAGCAGGCATACGCGCGAGCCCGAACATGACGTTTTCGAGAATCGTCAGATGCGGAAACAGCGCGTAGTCCTGAAACATGAGTCCGACGCCGCGCTGCTCCGGCGGCACGAAAACACCCGGCCCGGCCACCTCGCGGCCGGAAAGCAGCACGCGGCCGGACGTCGGGCGCTCCAGCCCCGCCACGATGCGCAGGAGCGTGGTCTTGCCGCAGCCCGAATGCCCGAGCAGGCAAACCGTCTCGCCGGCCTGAACGGCAAGCGAGACATTGTCCACGGCAAGCGTGGATCCGAACACCTGCCTGACGTTCTGGATGTCGAGAGAGGCGGCGTGCGTATGCTTGTTCTCGCTCATGCCGCGGCGCGCTCCGCGGCCGGCGCGGTTTCGCCCATGATGATCTCGCGCGCGATGGCCTCCTGCGCCGCGCCATTGGAGTCGTGCGCGAACTGACGTCGGCGGCCAAGCCGCGCAAGCATGATCACCGGAATGAGCCCCACCAGAATGATGCACATCGCGGCGACCGACCCGTCCTCATACGTGCCGCGCGCCGCTTCTCCATAGAGATGGGTTGCGAGTGTTTCGAAATTCAGGGGCCGTAGCAAGAGCGTCGCCGGCAATTCCTTCATGCAGTCGACGAAGACGAGCAGCGCGGCCGCGCCGAGCGCCGGCCGCAGCAGCGGCAGGTGGACGCGTCGCATGGCGCCGCCCGCCGTTTCGCCGAGCGCGCGGGCCGCGGCATCGAGCGACGGCGAAAGCTTCGAGAGGCCCGACTCCACGCCCCCCGCCGAGATCGCCAGGAAGCGCACCGCATAGGCGTAGACGAGCGCCGCCCCGGAGCCCGAGATCAACAGGCCGGCCGAGATGTTGAAGACTTTCTCGAGCCCGTCCGCGAGCATGTTGTCGAGCGTGAAGATCGGCGTCATCAGACCGATGGCGAGCACCGTGCCGGGTACGGCGTAGCCCAGCGAGGAAGCGCGCAGGAAGGCCCCCGCCACCGGCGCGTGAGAGAGGCGCGCGGAGCTTGCGACGAGAAATCCGAGCGAGATCGCGACGAAGGTCGCGACCGCGGAAATCGAGATCGTGTTGACGATCTCGCGCCAAATCTCCGGTGACACGCCCGCAAAGGCGATGCGCTTCCATGCTTCGTTGCCGATGTGCAGCGCGGGAAGAATGAATCCGATGAGGATGGGCAGGCAGAGGAAGGCGATCACGCCAAACGCGCGCCAGCCCGTGAGCGGGATGGGCGCCGCCCGTCGCGTGCGCTGCGCCATCGAAACATAACGCTGGCGCCTGCGCGCCCAGCGCTCGAACAGGATGAGCGAGACGACGATGGCGAGCATCGCCAGCGCGATCTGCGCCGCGCCCGGCAGGTTCGAGCGGTTGATCCATGTCGAATAGATCGACACGGACAGCGTGCGCACGCCGAGAAACTCCGACGCGCCGATGTCGTTGAGGGCTTCCATCAGCGCAAGCGATGCGCCGACCGCGATGGCGGGACGCGCGAGCGGCAGGGCGACGCGAAAGAACATGCGGCTGCGGCTGGCGCCGAGCGTGCGCGAGGCTTCGAGCAGGCTGCCCGCCTGCATCAGGAACATCGCGCGCGTGGAGAGATAGACGTACGGGTAAAGCACAAATCCGAGCAGCACGATGCAGCCGCCCATGGATCGCACTTCGGGGAACCACAGGCCCCGCACGTCCTGAATGCCGAAGAGCGCGCGCAAGGCCGTCTGGATCGGCCCGATGGGATGCAGGAGGTCAAGATAGGCGAACGCGACGATGTAGGTCGGCATCGCCAGCGGCAGCAGCAGCGCCCAGTCGAACGCGCGGCGGCCGGGAAAGTCGTAGGCCGTCATGATCCAGGCGAGCGTGGTCCCCAGCGTCACGACGACGACGCCAACGCCAAGAAGCAGGATCGCTGTCTCCTTCAGCGCCTGCGGCAGCACGAACGCGAAGATGTGCGGCCAGAGGTCGCCGGATCCCTGCGAGGCGATGACGGCGAGAGAGACGACGGGAGCCACGACGAGCGCGGCGACGAGCCCGGAGGCGGCGAGCCACTTGCGGTCGCCGCCCTTGCCGAAGATGCCGCCGTTAACGCCCAACTGGATGGCCATTCCGCCCCGCCTGCGCCCCTTCGAGACGCAGGCGCCGAACTACCGATTAATTGTCAAAGCCGACCTTGTCGACAAGTTCACTGGCCTGTTTGCGGAAACGGGCGACATCGGCGACCGGGATGGGATCAATCTTGAGCTCGCCGAGGGCGGCGATGATCGGGTCGACCTTGGCGCCGGCCACGACGGGATACTCGAAATTGCCCTGCGCATAGATCTTCTGCGCTTCCGGCGTCACCAGCCACTCGAGGAACTTCACCGCGGCGGACTTGTTCGGCGCGTGCTTGGCGAGCGCGGCGCCGGAGACGTTCACATGCGCGCCCCTGCCCTGCATCGACGGTATGACGACGTCGATCGCCTCCCCCCACTTCAGCTGGTCCGGTCCGCCCCTGCCCGAGCGCATCAGGCCGACGTAATACGAATTGCCGACGCCGATTTCGCAGATGCCGGCGAGAATATCGCGCGCCTGTTCGCGGTCGCCGCCCGAAGGCTTTTGCGCGAGATTGGCTTTCACGCCGCGCAACCAGGCTTCCGCCTTCTCCGGTCCGTAATGCGCGATATAGGCTGCGATCAGCGCCGTGTTATAGGGATGCTGTCCGGAGCGGGTGCAGACCTTGCCCTTGTACTTGGGATCCGCAAGGTCCTCATAGTTGACGGATTTGAGGCCGAGCTTTTTCGAGGCGTAGACGAGGCGCGCGCGCATCGAGAGCGCGAACCAGCGGCCCTCCGGATCGCGCAGGTTCGCCGGGATCGCCTTCTCCAGCGTCGCCGAACGGACCGGCTGCGTGACTCCCCGGTTCACCATGTCGACAATGGCGCCGATGTCCACGTCCATGAGCACGTCGGCCGGCGACCGCTCGCCTTCGGCGGCGACGCGCTCGGCAAGGCCCTGCTTCACGAAGACCGTGTTGACCTTGACGCCTGTGTCCTTCGTGAAAGCTTCAAGAAGCGGACGGACAAGGCCTGGTTCGCGCGTCGTGTAGAGGTTGACGACATCCTGCGCAAAGGCGGGCGCGGACGCAGCGACCGCGACGGCAAGGCTGGCGGCAAAGTTTAGAATGGACGCGCGGGCTTTCATCTGTCCTCCACGGCTCGATTTGCTTAGGCGCCGTCACATTTGCGGTCGTCGGAGAGAAATTCAAGCAAAATCAGTAGTTTAAAATTCCTCTAAATTGAGAAATTCGCAACTGCGATCTGCACTGGCTCTAAAGTGCCGCCAAAGGCCCGTCTTTTCAGCAGCCAAACGAAGCGGGCGCGGCGGTGGCGCAGATCCGGCTGCGGCCCGGGATGACAATCCGTCGCATCCGCGGAACGCGGGCGGCTGCACGCGTCCTCGTTTGACATCGTTGCCCGCCGCCCGTATGAGAACGCGCGTTCGCGCTCCGCATGGGGCGCGTGACGCATTTGACGCACCCGCGGCTTCTCCCATCCCGGTGAGAAACCTGTCGGTTCCCCGCCCAACCGGCGGCCGGAACAGAGGAGGGCGCGTTCCTCCGCCATCTGCCGGCGAGAGGAGACGCGGATCGAGCGCGGCGCCTGTGGCGCGTGCGAAGCCGTGGCCTCGTCGGCGCCTATCATACGAGGATCGCGATGACAAAGCGCGCAGAAGCCAAGTACAAACTCGATCGCCGCATGGGCGAGAACATCTGGGGCCGTCCGAAGAGCCCCGTGAACCGCCGCGAGTACGGGCCCGGCCAGCACGGCCAGCGCCGCAAGGGCAAGCTCTCGGATTTCGGCACGCAGCTCAAGGCGAAGCAGAAGCTCAAGGGCTACTACGGCAACATTTCCGAGAAGCAGTTCCGCAAGTACTACGCGGAAGCGATCCGCATGAAGGGCGACTCGGGCGACAACCTGATCGGCCTGCTGGAGCGCCGTCTCGACGCGGTCGTCTACCGCGCGAAGTTCGCCGCGACCCCATTCGCCGCGCGCCAGTTCGTCAATCACGGCCACGTCAAGGTGAACGGCCGCCGCGTCAACATCGCGTCCTACCTCGTCAAGCCGGGCGATGTCGTCGAGGTGAAGGAAGCTTCGAAGCAGCTTGCGATCGTGCTCGAGTCGAGCCAGCTCGCCGAGCGCGACGTGCCGGACTATTACGAAGTCGATCACTCCAAGATGACCGCCAGGATGACGCGCATCCCGCTCCCGTCGGAAGTGCCCTACCCGGTCATGATGGAGCCGAACCTCGTCATCGAATTCTATTCGCGCTGATCTTTTCGACGCGAACCAAATGCAGAGGCGGGCGCCGGCGCCCGCCTTTTTTATTTCGCGGGTGAACGGTCACGCGCGATAGGCCGAAGCATCCAGATGAATGTCGAGCAACGCGGGGATGGTGGCGGGATCGCGGCGGCCGAACCCGCACTCGGTCGCCACTGAAAACGCGCGGACGAAACGCAGCGCCGTATCGATGCGCGCGCGGGTCCCCTCGACGCCATCGGTGTAATGCACGAGTCCCAGAACGAGCTCTGTTTCCGGCGGCTTCCGCAGCTGCAGTAGCGGTTTGAAGTAAGCCTCGTCCGAGCGGTCGCGCGGGACCGGCATGTGAACGAGGTTCACCTTGCGCGAAATCCTTGCGAAAAGCGCGTTCGCCATTGCGACCATGTCGCCCATGTCGGTCGGCTCTATGGCGTGCTTGTGGTTCGCGTCGCCGTAGCAGAAGTGAAACAGCAGCGGGATATCGGCTTGAACCCTGTCGGCAAGCCTGGCGACGATTCCGGCGAAGCGCTCCGTCATTTCTGCTTTGGTGCGGCCGTAGTGAGTTGGCTCGCCGCGCTCCAGCCGAGCGAACACGGCGGAGGCGATGTCGAACTGGATCGCGATTTCATCATGCGGCAGCGTGTCGAAGATCCGGCGCATCTCGTTCGCCACCGCGAGATTGTAGGCCTCGTCGAGGAGCGCCTGCTGGTCTTCACGCACGAACAGCCACAAGACGGAATGCGCGGGCACCAGGTCGATCTGGAAGCGCGCGCTTCGTGCAATATGCCCGGCATCACGCGCCTTTGAGAATTGCGCATGGGAGGCGATCGCCGCGTCGGCGTAGCCGAGATTGCCGAAATCGACTTTGTCCGGCTGCGCGCCTGCGCGCAGCTGATAGCGCCGCCGCGCCTTGGACCCCGCATGAACGGCGAAAACTTCCGGCGAGGGCTCGAAGTCTGGATGATTTGCGAACAGCGTTTCGAGCTGCGTGATCCAGTCAAGTTTTTCCGTCTCGCCGTCAGGCAGGTATGCGATCCGATTGCCAAATTTGGCGCCAATCGTTTCGAAGACCTCTGCCGCGCTCGATAGCGGCACGCTGCCGACGAGATAAATATTCCTGAAGCCCATACGCGCCCTCCCCTGCTTCGGACACGCTAAGGCAACTTCACAGCGCCGTCACTCCGCCGCCCCGGCCCGGGCAGGCGCAGGTCCCGGACGCTTCTTCAGCGCCGGACGCCACACGCCGAGGATCACCTGCGCGAGAGACAGCGCCATGATCGCGGACAAGGCCGTCCATTCCGACGACAGCGCCGCCTCAAGAGCTTCGACCGTTTCGGTCCCTTCGGCGACCTTGCGCGCCGTCTCGAGCCCGAAGTTCGCCTTGCCCTGGATGACGGCCAGCGTCGCCTCGAACATCGCCAGCCCGAGCACAGCTTTCACCCACACCCAGCGCATACCCTGGAAGGCGCGCTGCACCATCATGGCGACAAGACCTGTCACCAGCGCCACGCCAAGCGAGGGGACGAGGATGTAATTGCTGAGGGCGGCGATGGTCGCGCGCATGTCGGCGACCTGCGCTGCGGTCGCCTGAGGGGCCCATAGAAGCACGATCATGTAGGCCGCGAGCCCGCCGACGAGGCCGCAGGATGCGAGCGAGTGAAAGATCTTGATCGTCTTGCGCACGCCCCCGATACGGCCTGAACCCCAAACAGGATCACCGAAGCCCGGCCGGCCGATCGGGAAAAGGTCAAGCTTTGGGCATTTTGCCTAGAAAATAGCCAAACGCCAGCTTTCCGGCTAATGACCCTTCATCGCCCGCCGCTGCGCGGGTCGCCTGTTCGGCCCTGTGATGAGGAGTTCAAACGATTGACCGGAATTGATGAGAAGCTGGAAGGAATCTTCGCGACGGTCCTGCACCGCAGCCCCGGGGAGCGGGAATTTCATCAGGCCGTTCGGGAGGTCTTCGAGAGCCTTGGCCTGGTCGTCGCCAAGAGGCCGTCGTACCTTTCGGAAGGACTTCTGGAGCGGATTTGCGAGCCGGAGCGCCAGATCATCTTCCGGGTGCCCTGGACCGATGACGAAGGGCAGGTTCACGTGAACCGCGGTTTCCGCGTCGAGTTCAATTCAGCGCTCGGTCCGTACAAGGGCGGACTGCGCTTCCACCCGTCCGTGAATCTCGGCATCATCAAGTTTCTCGGCTTCGAGCAAATCTTCAAGAACGCGCTTACCGGGATGCCGATCGGCGGCGGCAAGGGCGGTTCGGACTTCGATCCGAAAGGTCGCTCGGACGCCGAAATCATGCGCTTCTGCCAGTCCTTCATGACCGAATTGTACCGCCATCTCGGCGAACACACCGACATCCCTGCTGGCGACATCGGCGTTGGCGGCCGGGAACTGGGTTACATGTTCGGCCAGTACAAGCGCATCACCAACCGCTACGAGGCGGGCGTGCTCACCGGCAAGGGCATCGCCTGGGGCGGCTCGCTCGTTCGCACGGAGGCGACGGGCTACGGCGCGACCTATTTCGTCAAGGAGATGCTTGCGACCCGCGGCGATGCGCTCGACGGAAAGAATGTCGTCGTGTCGGGCTCGGGCAACGTGGCGATCTACACCGTCGAGAAGGTGCAGCAACTCGGCGGCAAGGTGATCGCAATGTCCGATTCGGGCGGCTACGTCGTGGACAAGGAAGGCATCGACCTGGACCTGATCAAGGAGATCAAGAACAACCGTCGCGAGCGCATCTCGCAATACGCGAAGGAGCGCCCCTCCGCGCATCACTATACGGAAGGCTCCATCTGGTCGGTGCCCTGCGACATCGCCATGCCGTCCGCGACCCAGAACGAACTGACCGGACGCGACGCCGAAGCTCTCGTGCGCAACGGCGTGAAGGCGGTGGGCGAAGGCGCAAACATGCCGTCGACGCCCGAGGCGATTCGCACGTTCCTCGATGCGAAAGTTCTGTTCGCCCCCGGCAAGGCCGCCAACGCGGGCGGCGTCGCCACCAGCGCGCTCGAAATGCAGCAGAACGCATCGCGGGACTCCTGGTCCTTCGAAACGACCGAGAAGCGGCTGTCGGAGATCATGCGAAACATCCACGCGTCCTGCGCGGAAACAGCGAAGGAATACGGCGCGCCCGGCAATTATGTCCTCGGCGCAAACATCGCCGGCTTCATTCGCGTCGCGGAGGCTATGCGCGCGCTCGGCGTGATCTGACACGCAAGTCCAGCCGGACTCATGCGAAGGGCCGCGGCGCAGACGCCCGGCCCTTTTCTCGTCTTGAAGGCCGCGCCACGCAAAGGGAGGCGCTTCATGGGACGCTTCGCGCCTGCTTGCCACAACCCCGGAGTTTGGATTGAATTGCGCTGAACATCGAGAATGGGGGCGCAGGTAATGACGATGGCTTTCAGGCGCGCGGGACTGATCCTTGCTCTGTCGCTGGCGTGCTCGCCCCTCCCCGCGTTCGCGCAGGCCGACTGGCCGAACCGGCCGGTGAAAGTGATCGTTCCCTTCGGAGCGGGCGGAAGTTCCGACGTTCTGGCGCGCATCGTCGCCGAGCAGCTGGGCAAGACGTTCAAGCAGCAATTCGTGGTCGAGAACAGGCCCGGCGCGGGCGGAACGATCGGCGTTGCGCAGATCGCAAACGCTGAACCCGACGGCTACACGATCGGCGTCACCAACCTTTCGACGCTGGCGCTTGCTCCCTTCATCAACCAGTCGGTCGCCTACGACCCGATGAAGAGCCTCACGCACATCGCCTATGTGGGCGGCGCGCCCGTGCTGCTCTCCGCCGCTCTCAAGACCGGCGTGAAGAGCGTCCCCGAATTTGTCGCCTATACCAAGGCGAACGGCTTTACCTTCGTTTCCTCCGGCGTCGGTTCGGACGGGCACCTGATGGGCCAGGCTATCGCGCTGGCGATGGGCCTGAAGGTTGAGCATGTGCCCTATTCGCAGACTGGCCAGGCGTTAAGCGATCTCGTCGCCGGCCACGTGCCGTTCTCGACGTTCACGTTGTCGTCGACGTCCCAATTCCTGCGCGCCAACCAGGTCAACGGCGTCGCGGTGACGACGCCGCAGCGCCTGCCAGATTACGCCGAGCTCCCGACCTTCAGCGAAAACGGCTATCCCGCCCTCGTCGGCACGACCTGGTTCTCGATGTCGGGACCGGCGAAAATGCCGAAGGACATCGCGGAGAAGCTGAACAAGGAGATCGTGGCCGGCGTGCTGCGTCCCGAAGTGGTCGAGCGTTATCGCCGCGACGGCTTCATCGCCAATCCGCTCTCGGCCGACGGCTTCACGAAGTTCGTGGCCGATGAGATCGTGCGCTGGAAGCCGGTGATCGAGGCCGCCGGCCTCGCCAAGAAATAGCGGCCGCTCAGCCGCCCTCGACGCCCGCGGGCGCGGCGGGCGGCGCCCCGTCAGGCGAATGCCCGCGAGGCGCAGCGGCGATGAGCGCGTCCTCGATCATGCGGCGCGCGATCTCCTCGTCCGAGTAAATGATGTCCTGCGCGCCGAGCCTGCGCAGATACTCGACGGCCTCTTCGCTGCTGGCGCGCGCGATGATGTGAAGCCGCGGATTTGCGGCTTTGGCCTGCTCGATGATCCCGCCTTCCTCGAACGCGTCCGAAATCGCCGAGACGAGGCAGCGCGCGCCCTGAAGGTTGATCTGTTCGAGCAACGCCTTCTCGCCTGCACCGCCGGTAAAGGTTTCGACGCCCGCCGCCGCGAGATCGCGGATCGCGGACGGATCATCCTCCACGACGAGGAACGGAATCCCGTTTTCCCGCAAAGCCGTGCTGACCCGGGCGCCTACGCGTCCGTGGCCAACGAGGATCACGTGGTCGTTGAGCGCCGTGGGCGCTTCCTCGCGCGCGTGGGGCTTTGCCGGAGCAGGCCGCTGCTCTTCTGGCGCCGGCGCGGCGGGAGTGAGCGCCAGCGCTTCCTGAGAGCGCATCCAGCGGTCGAGCGCCAGGAAGATGAACGGATTGACGAGGATCGACAGGATCGCGCCTGCGACCACCAGATCGCGCGCGGCGTCCGGCACGATCTTCAATTGCGCGCCTAGCACCATGAGGATGAACGAGAATTCGCCGATCTGCGCGAGGCTGGCTGAAATCGTCAGCGCAACGGGCTTCGGATAGCGGAAGGCGCGCACGATGAGATAGGCGGCGAGCGACTTGCCAACCACGACGATGAGGAACACCGCCAGAACCGCGAAGGGGTGCGCGGCGATGACCGCGGGGTTGAACAACATCCCCACCGACACGAAAAAAAGGACCGCGAACGCGTCGCGCAGAGGCAGCGTTTCGCGCGTCGCCTGCGAGCTTAAGGGCGATTCCGCCATCACCATGCCGGCGAAGAACGCGCCCAGAGCGAACGAAACCCCGAACAGGCCCGACGCGCCGAACGCGATGCCCAAAGCAATGGCGAGCACGGAAAGCCGGAACAATTCACGCGAGCCCGAGTGAGCGACATGATGCAGGAGCCAGGGCACGACCTTGCGTCCGACGACCAGCATCAGCGTGACAAACGCGACGATCTTGATCGCGGTGAGCGCAAGCGTGCCCCAGATCGGCCCGATCCCCAGCGACAGCACTAGCCCCGCGTTCTCGCCGGCGCCGGGCGAAACGCCGCCGAGAAGTCCGGCCAACGGCGGCAGCAAAACGAGCGTGAGGACCATGACGATGTCCTCGACAATGAGCCAGCCGACGGCAATGCGGCCACGTTCGCTTTCGACGAGGCGTCTTTCCTGCAGCGCCTTGAGAAGAACGACGGTGCTCGCGACCGACAGGGCGAGCCCGAACACGATGCCCGCGCCCGGCGACCACCCCATCGCCCACGACAGTCCCATGCCCATAAGCGTCGCGCTGGTGATCTGGCCGATGGCGCCTGGCACGGCCACCGCGCGCACGGCGAGCAGGTCTTTCAACGAGAAGTGCAGCCCGACGCCGAACATCAGCAGGATCACGCCAAGTTCGGCCAGTTCGTTCGCCAGCTTCTGGTCGGCCACGAAGCCCGGTGTGAACGGTCCGATGAGCACGCCCGCAAGCAGGTAGCCGGCAATCGTGGGCAGCCTCAGTTTCTGCGCGAGAAACCCGAGCACAAACGCGAGGCCAATGCCGGCGACAATCGTTGAAATGAGGGGCGTGTCGTGAGGCAGCGGCCTGTCTCCTCGCTCTCGTGCCGATTCAGGGGGTCTTTCACGATATGGCCCGCGAACCGTTCAGATCAACCTTCCGCACAAGCAACGCCGTTGAAAAATCCCGCCATTCGGAACAGAGTGCAAAGGAAGCGGACAAACCGCACGGGAGGAAACCATGAGAGCGATGAGCAGGCGCGCCTGGGCGTTGGCGTGTACGGCGTTTGGCGCCGCCGCGTTCTCCGTGATGCAGGCGCGCGACCTCCGGGCGGCCTCGCCTGAAGACTTCCCCGTGAAGCGATTGAGCTTCTACATCGGCTTCGCAGCCGGAGGATACGATTCCTACGGACGGCTGGTTTCCCGCCACATGGGGCGCCACCTGCCGGGCAACCCCGACGTCGTGCCAATGAACATGCCGGGCGCGGGCAGCGTGAAGCTCGTCCAGTTCCTCAATGGCGCGGCCCCCGCCGACGGTAGCGCCATCGGCCTGATCGATCGCGGCCTGTTCGTCGCGATCTTCACCAATCCGGCGATACCGAAGTTCGATTTTCCCGCGATGAGCTGGATCGGCAGCATCACCAACGAAAACTTGCTCTGCGTCAGCTGGCACGCCTCGCAGGTCAAGACGTTCGACGACATGACGAAGCACGAGTTCGTGACCGGCGGCGTGACGCAGAGAGTCGCCTGGACCAGCGCGGCCGTTATGCAGAAAATGCTGGGCGCGAAACTCAAGTACATTTCCGGCTATCCTGGCGGCAACGAAATCCTCATCGCCATGGAGCGTGGCGAACTCGACGGCCGTTGCGCGTGGAGCTACAGCAGCGTGATGACGAGCCGGCCCGACTGGATCGCGGGCAAGAAGATCAACGTGCTTCTGCAATATGCGCTCACGCGCAGCCCGGAACTCCCCGACGTGCCGACGACGCTGGAAGTGGCGAAGGACGACCGGCAGCGTGCGGTTATCCGGTTTCTGTTCGCGCCGGAGGTCGTCGCCCGGCCGGTGGTCGCGCCGCCGGGCGTTGACGCGAAGCGGCTCGAAATACTTCGAGCGGGCTTTCTCCAGACCATGGCGGACAAGACGTTTCGGGCGGAAGCCGACAAGCTCGGCATGGACATCAATCCAACGTCCGGCCAGCGTCTGGCAGAGATCATTTCCGAAATTGCGCGGACCCCGCCGGACATCATCGAGGCGGCGAAGGACTTGCTGAAGCAGTAGTCAGCCGCGCTTGCTGGCGTCGCTCCAGTTCGCGGCGAGCATGTCGCGAAACCTCTGCGCGGCGGGAGAAAGGCGCGCATGGCGCCGCTCCACGATCCCAAGCGTGCGCGTGATCACGGGATCCTTGATCCGCTTGGTGACGATGAACGGATGATCATCCTGCGGCGTGGCGAGGCGCGGCAGCACGGAGGCGCCGAGACCGGTTTCAACGAGGCCGAGCGACGTGGAGAGGTGGTTGACCTCGCATAGCCAGTGAAGCTGGATGTCGCTTTTCGACAGGGCGGCGTCGAGCAGGAGCCTGTTGCCGCTCGCACGGCTGACGCCAATGAGCGGAACGCCGCGCAGATCGGACCACGCAAGCTCCTTCACTTTGGCGAGCGGATGATCGCGCCGGCAGGCGAGGACGAAAGGATCATCGGTCAGCGGCGTGAAGGTGAGATCGGGATCCGACGCGCCCATGAAATTAAGTCCGAACTCCACCTCGCCGCGCGCGACGCTCGCCAGACATTCGGCGGCGCCTTCATCGACAATGCGAAAGCGGATCTTCGGGTAAATGGCGTTGAACGCCTGGACCACCTTCGGCAGGAAGTAGAAGGCGGCGGTCGGTATGCAGGCGATGTTGACCTGCCCGTGCTGCGCGCGCCCGACGTCGCCAACGGACAGGAGCGTCGACTCGAATTCGTCGATCATGCGCCGCACGAGCGGTTCGAGCTGGCGGCCGACCGCAGTCATGGAAACGCTGCGCGTCGATCGCTCGAAAAGGGGCGCGCCAAGCGAAGCTTCCAGCCCCTGGATCCGGCGCGACAGAGCAGGCTGCGAGATCGCCAGATGCTCGGCGGCCTTGTGGAATCCGCCGAAGTCGATCACCGCGAGAAAGGCGCGCAGATCCAGCAGTTCGAAGTTGATGCGCATGACTTACCGTAGACGAAAAAAGGCCGCCCGTCATGGGCGGCCAGTTCGCGGGAGTTGAATGCCTTTCGAGATCACTGGATCGAAATCTTCGCGTTCTTCACGACGTCCGACCAGCGCTTCGATTCGGCCCGCATCATTGTGGCGAAGTCCTCCGGGCTCGAGCCTATCGGAACCGCGCCTTCGTTGCGGAACCGGGCTTTGACAAGATCCGAGTTGATGGCCTCGACCGTGGCCTTGCGGAGTTTCGCGACCACGTCGGGGGGCGTGCCCTTCGGCACGACGAACCCGTACCAGGCGCCGGAATCGTAGCCCTTGGCTCCGGCCTCTTCGAGCGTCGGCACGTCAGGCAACGTCGGCGCGCGCGTGTTCGTCGTGACCGCGAGGGCGCGCACCGTGCCCGCTTCGACGAGGCCGGCCACGGACGGCATGGTCGTGATCATGAAGTCGGTCTGGCCGCTCACAAGATCGTTGAGCGCGGGACCGGCGCCGCGATACGGCACATGGACGAAATCGAGTCCTGCGATCTGGGCCAGAAGCACCGTCGCCAGATGGCTCGCCGAGCCGTTGCCGGCGCTCCCGTACGACAGCTTGCCGGGGTTCTTCTTGGCGAACTCCATGAACTCCGCGACCGTCTTGATGTTCGACTTCGCGGGAACGACCAGCGCCAGCGGCGCGGAGGTGATCAGCGTCACCGGCTCGAACGCGCTCAGCGGATCGAGCTTCAGGTTCTTGAACAGATGCGGATTGACGACCATCGGCCCCTGGTTGGCCATCAGCACCGTGTAGCCGTCGGGCGCCGCGGTCGCGGCCTGCTGCGAGGCGATGTTGCCGCCCGCCGTCCCGTTGTTCTCAACCACCATCGTCTGGCCGAGCTTCTCGCTCACCGCCTGCGCGACGAGACGCGCGATGGCGTCGGTCCCGCCGCCCGCCGCGTACGGCACCAGCAGTTTCAGCGGGCGTGTGGGAAAGTCCGCCTGCGCCAATGCGCCCACCGGCGCGGACGCAAGGCCCAATACTGCGGCGAGCGCCGCAACACCACGACGTGTCAACATCTGCTTATCTCCCCTTGATCGTTTCCATTCCCGCGAACAGGCGCGCGGGAACCAGCACAGCTCCCTCGAAGATCCGTCTCGCGGTGCGGACGAATTCAGCGCGCGTCACGCTTTCGCCGTTCGTCGTCAGCGCCACCGGGATCTTTCCTGTGGGATGTTCGACGCTCACAACCGCGCCGTCCTTCGACGCGATGTCGTAGGCCACCGTTCCTGCGAGCCGGCACGCCGCGGCGACACAGAGCGCCCCGGTGGCGGAATGATTGCGGTGACATGAATCCGGTACGAGATAGCGCGACGTGATCGCCCCGCCGTGGCGCGGACGCGACAGCAGTCCCACCTTCGGAATGACGCGGCCGCTCACGTCGCCGAGCCCCATGCGGCGCCCGGCCTCAAGACGCATCGCCTCGATGCGCTCGAACAGCGCCCTGTTGGCGTCGATCTCGGAAGGCGCTTCCGCGCCGTCGAGGCCGACATCGGCTGCCGCGAGCAGCATCATCGGCATCGCGTAGTCGATCAGCGTCACGTCGACGCCGTTGATGGTTTCGCGGCGCTTGCCGGTGGGAAACAGCGCGCCGGTCTTGCCCCCGGCCGCGTCGCCGAAGCTCAGGCGGATGGGCGCCGCAACGCCATTGACGCCATCGATGGCTGTGTCGCCTTCATACTCGACCGCTCCGTCCGGCGTCTGGATGACCGCCTCGACAAGGCTCGACGTGTTGCGATTGAAGATGCGAACCTTTGTCTCGCCATCCTGCGAGGGCACCAGGCCCGCCTCGATTGCGAACGGGCCCACGGCCGAAAGCATGTTGCCGCAATTGGGGCCGGTGTCGACCACCGGCCGATCGACAGACACCTGCGCGAACAGATAGTCGACGTCCGCATCTGGCCGCTGCGACTTCGAGACGATCGCGACCTTGCTGGTGAGCGGATTGGCCCCGCCAAGGCCATCCACCTGCAATTGATGGGGCGAGCCCATCACCGTCAGCAAGAACTCGTCGCGCGCCGACACCTCGGCGGGCAAGTCGCTTTCGAGAAAGAACGGACCGCGCGATGTGCCGCCCCGCATCATGACGCAGGGCACCCGGTGGACGCGGGCGGCGCCGTTCTTATTCGGCTTGCGCATCAGATGTGATGCGAATATCGGATCAATCTTGTTCATGTGATACGAAAACAGGATTTTTCGTATCACGTGAAATGCAAAGATTGGCGGGTTTGATGCGCGCGGCAAATCAAAAGGCCGCCGATTTCGGCGCCGGCGTTGACGAACTCCAGAACAAGTAACTGTCGCGTCGCACGAATAACGAAAAAAGGCCCCCCGGAGGGAGCCTTTGGTTGTCGTCCAGTGCGGTCGCGCTAATCCATGAACTTGCGCGCGAGTTCCACTGCTTCCTTCGGCGTGTTCTGGATCGCCGCGGCGATTTCCGCCGCCTTCTCGCCGGTGATCGGGTCGATGTCCATCTGCGCCTTCTTGGCGAACTCCAGGAATTCGGGGTCCTTCATCGTGTCCATGAAAGCCTTCCGAATGACGTCGGCGCGCTGCATTCCCGGCGGGCCGATCACGGGCCGGCCAATCTCCTCCGACGCGATGAGGAAGTTGATCGCCTTCTTCTGGTTTTCGTCCTTCACGACCTCGAAGATCGTTGGCACGTCGGGAAGATCGGGGTGGCGCTTCTCGGCGAACTGCACGATCACGTTGATCTTCTTCTGCGGCAACCATTCGGGGCGCTGAACCTGCACGCTGCCGATCAGTGTGCAATTTCCATCCACTTCGCCGCGCTCGATGGCGAGCCAGATGTCGCCCGTGTTGGCGTAACCCAGCACCATCTTGCCCATGTCGCCGCTGAGCGAACGCAGGATCGAGGTGTAGATGTAGCCGCCGCTGTTCTTCGATGTGTCGCCGATGGTGAAGGGCTTCTTGGCGACGTCGTCGATGGTGTTGATGCCCTTGGACGCCCAGAAATAGCACGTGGCCATTTCGCTGTTCATGCTGCCGATCCAGGTGAACTTGGTGAAGTCCACTCCCATCTTCGGATCGAGCACCGAGCCCGGCATCAGGCCGCGATTGAACATCCCCCATTGAGTGCCGTCGGTCGGCGCGCGCGTCGCAAGGTAGCGCACGAACTGAAGGCTGGATGCGCCCGGCATGTTCTGAACGATCACGTTCGGGTTGCCGGGGATGTGCTTGCCCATGAATCGTGCGGCGGCGCGCGTGTATGCGTCGAAGCCGCCGCTCGGGCCATACCCGACCATGAACTGGACTGTCTTGCCCTTGTAGAATTCCGCAGCCGACTGCGCCATGGCGGCGCCGGACGACGCGATGGCGAACGCGGCCGCGAGAATGGCCGGCTTCATTGTTGTCCCTCGCATGTTCCAGCTCCTCTGTTGTTTGCGCCGGCCTCTGCGGGGCCGGTCCAGTGAGAAAGTAGCGCATTCCCCCGAAGGCTCAAGAATGAGCCTTCGGGGGCTTTCGGACCTCCGTATAATCGCATTAGAGTGCGCAGCAAATATATATATCTGCGGAGGAGACCTTGGCGTTCTTTTCGTTCCTTTCTGCGAGCGCCGGCATCGGGGATTTGTGGAAGCTCAACCCCTCTGTCGCAAAGCCGATGCACAGCCTCGGGGTCGAAATCATGCGCGGCGAGTCACCCCTGAGCAAGGGCGACAGGGAGTTAATCGCCGCCTTTGTGTCCGCTTTGAACCAGTGCGCCTATTGCTTCAACGGGCACGCGCAGCTTGCGGTCAACCATGGCGTGCGGCGAGACCTTATCGATGAAATTGTTTCCGACATCGACTCGTCGTCTGCTCCCGAGGCTTTCAAGCCGATCCTGCATTTCGTCAAGAAACTGACGATTGAGCCCGCCAGAGTCACGCAGCGCGACGCGGACAAGGTTTTCGCCGCCGGATGGTCGGAAAAGGCGCTCCAAGATGCGATCCTCGTATGCTGCAGGTTCAATTTCATGAACCGTCTTAGCCTCGGACACGGGCTCGATCCTGACGCAAAGTCAGGCGCCGAACGCGCGGCGAACATGGGTTACGACCGCGGCTGAGCGGCCCGGCGAAAGCGAAGGGGGAAACATGGCCATCGAGGCGCCCGGCAAGGCCGGCATGAAATTCGAGCGCAACCTGAATGCGGCGCTGCTCTTTGGGGCGATCCTGCTCGCGCCTGCCGCTGCAATGGCGCAAAGCCCAGCGGATTTCTTCGCCGACCGGCAGCTCACGCTGCTCATTGGCGGCGGCGGCGGCGGATCCGTCGATATCTATGGACGTCTTGTCGGGCGATACATAGCAAAGAAACTCTCTCCCACGGCGACAGTGGTGCCGCGAAACCTTCCGATTTCGGGAGGCGTTCAGGCATTCATGACCCTGGGCTCGACGGCGCCGCGTGACGGGTCGGCGTTCGCAACCTCCGCGCGCGGTCCGCTTTCCGACCCGCTTCTCGCAGGAAAGCCGGCAACGTATGACCCGCGTTCGTTTCTATGGATCGGCTCCATCAACGAGGACATGAGCGTCTGCTTCACGCACAAGGATTCGCGGGTCAAGACGCTGGAAGACGCAAAGCAAGTAGAGGCGACGATGGCCTCGACGGGCGCGCTCGCGGAAAGCTCCAAGTTTCCACTCATGGTGAACGCGCTCGCCGGAACGAAGTTGAAAATCATCACCGGTTACAAGGGCGCTTCCGACACAAGACTGGCGGTCGAGCGCGGTGAAGTCGACGGACAATGCACGACTTTTGGCAGCGTCTTGGCGACACAACCGCATGTGCTCAAGGGGCAGGACTACAACCTGCTGATTCAGATCGGAGATCGTTCCCACCCGATGGGCGGGAAGACGCCCGTGATTACCCAATTCGTCGGCAATGCGGATGATCGCCTGCTGCTCGACCTGATCGTCAAGCCATTACTGATTACCAGTTCGTATGCGCTGCCGCCCGGGGTGCCCGCTGATCGCGTCGCGGCATGGCGAGCAGCGCTTCAGCAGGTCATCAAGGATCAGCAATTTCTCGAAGAAGCGGCGAAGGTTGGGCTCGAGATCGATTACCGGACCGGAGAAGAAGTGCAGGCGCTCGTCGAGGCGCTGTACCAGACACCAAAGCCAATAATAGACCGGGCCAGACAAGTCTTCGGTTACGGTTCCGCCAATCGATGATGCGATCGGGCGGCCTTGTTTGCAAGGCCGCCCGCCATTAGACGCTCACTTCGCGGACTTCAGAAGATCGTCTTGGATCGCGCGGGCGGCGTCGACCTGCTCTTTCGGGGTCTTCATAACCCTGGCGATCTCCGCGCTCAGCGCCTCGCCCGACATGGGCGAGACAATCACGTTCGTCTTCTTCGTTTCGGCGAGGAATGCAGGATCCGCGAGCATCTTCTGGAATGCGTCGCGCATGACCGCGACGCGATCGGCGGCGACGCCCGGAGGATACGCCAGCGCGCGGCCGATCGTGCCGGTCGAGGCATAGATGTCCATGAGAAGACGTTCGGGGCCGCCGCCGAATTCCGTCATCGCGGGCGCTTGCGGAAACTCCGGCAACCGCTTGGCCGCCAGCGCGAGAAGCGGAGCGAAATCGCCGCTCTTGATTTTCTCGCCGTGCAACGTCATCGCGTTCGCCATCGTCATGCCGGCGCCGTCGACCTCGCCGCGCTCCATGGCGATGATGATGTCTGATGTGCCCTTGTAGCCGCCGATGATCTTGAATTTCGTGCCGGCGACCCGGTTCAGCAACATCGGACCGAGCGCATAGACGTTGGCTATGCCGGTTGACCCGAGCACGAGTTCGCGAGTCCTCGCCTCGTCGAAACTCTTTACGTTCGCCTTGCGCGTCGTGAGAACAACCGAATCTGCGTCCGCGATGCGCCCGATCCACTGATAGCCTTGCGCATCGAACTTCGCTTCGCGCGACAGCAGCGTCTCGTAGAGCACCTCCGCGTGGACGAGATGCATCAACGTGCCGTCCTTGGGGGCGACGTTGTACGAGTAGTTCAGCCCGACGAGACCGCCTGCTCCGGGCATCGCCTGGATGATGAGATTGGGTTTGCCGGGAATGAAATCGCGCATGTGCCGTGCCGCAAGCTGGGCGTAGAGACCGTACGTGCCGCCGACGGCTGCGCCGATGAGGATGCGAATGTCCTTGCCCGCGAAGAACGCCTCCGCCGGCTGGGCGCGCGCTGGCGCGATCGGAAGAATACTGGCGGCGGTGAAGGCTATTGCCGCGCAGGCGCGAAATGCGAACGTCATTCGTTTCCCCTCCTTGACGTGGGATTTCTTCCCCACTTTCACGTGTCGAGTATCGCACGAAAGCAAGGCTTCGCAACATGTCCGCCGCCGGGTTCCCGGCCTTCCCGCAGAGCTTGACAGGGCGCCGGGGCGGGTGACACTCCACGCGACTTCAAAAATTGGGAGGCGTCCATGATCAGTAAAAGAGCAAACAGCATTGCAGCCGCGGCTCTGGCCCGCGCTGTCGCGTCCGCCGCGCTTGCGGTTTGCGGCGCTTCGCTTGCGCAGGCGCAGGACTTTTGGGCCGGCAAGCAGGTCACCTATATCGTCGGCGCCGCCACGGGCGGCGGATACGACAACCTGGCCCGGCTCACCGCGCGGCATCTCGGCCGCCATCTGCCCGGCAACCCGACGTTCGTCGTCCAGAACATGCCGGCCGGAAATTCCGTTGCGGCGGCCAACCACATCTACAATGTAGCGGCGAAGGACGGCACGGCGATTGCGCTCCTGCAGCGCGGCATGTTGCTGGCGCATCTCATCAACGCCGGCGGCATCCAGTTCGATGTGCAAAAGCTCAACTGGCTCGCGAATCTCAACAGCGAAACCGGCCTCGTTCTCGTGATGGCGAACCAGCCGCACCAGACCGCGAAGGACCTTTTCGAGAAAGAGCTGATCATCGGCGCGTCCGCGGGCATTGACCCTGAGCTTTCACCGAAGATGTACAACGCGTTGCTCGGGACGAAATTCAAGATCGTCACGGGCTATCGCGGCACGACCGAGATTGGACTCGCAATGGAGCGCGGCGAGGTGCAGGGCATCGGCGACTGGTCGCTGTCGAGCCTCAAGGTGCAAAAACCGCAATGGCTCGCGGAAAAGAAGGTGCGCATTCTCCTGCAAGGCGCGCTCGAGAACGACAAGGAGATCCCGGGCGTCCCCAACGCGCTCGACTTCGTCAAGAACGACACGGACCGCAAGGCGCTGCAGCTTTACTTCTCGCAGAAGACGGTCGCGCGCCCCGTCGTGGCCCCGCCCGGCGTTCCTGCCCAACGCATTGCGGATTGGCGCAAGGCGTTCATGGCGCTTGATACCGACAAGGCGTTCAAGGACGAGGTCGAAAAGTCGAAGATGGAAGTTTCGCTCCTCCCGGGCGACGCCGTCACCAAGGTCATCGACATGGTGGCGAGCGCGCCGCCGCAGGTGCGTGCGCGCTTCATCGAGGCGCTGAAAAACTGAGGCGCTAGCGCGGTTCTGCTTGCGGCTGGGGTGCAGCCTCCGCCGCATTCTCTCGAGGGCCTGTGCGCGCGCGCGCCAGAGCCTCGACGAGGCCATGATAACTGCGCGCAAAAAGCACGAGACATATCGCGCCCGCCAGCACCGGCACGAACACAAACGTCCAGGCCGGATTCGCCACGACCATGATCAGCGCGTTGATGCCCGCCGGCGGATGCATGGTGTCCGTCGCCTGCATCGCGGCGATGGCGAGACCAACCGCAAGAGCCGCATACCACGGCGTGTCGCCCAACAGGTTTACGATCACGAGACCCGCCAGCGCCGATACGACATGCCCCCCGATAACGTTGCGGGCGCGCGCGAAGGCGCTGCCCTGCGCCGACATCACCAGCACAATCGAGGTCGTGAATGGCGCCAGCATGAGAGGCAGGTTCGCGACGCCCGCCAGCGCGATCATCAGCGCGATGCCGAGGGCGCCGCCGATTGCCGGCGCAAAAATGCGAGCGAGGATGGACGGATTGGACACGCCGTAATTATCGCCCTTCTTCGGCGCAATCAAAGACCAAATGCAGGGCTATACGCTCGGAATTTGCGCAAAGCGCCCGTTCGGGCGGCGCCCCTTCCCTCGCGGCGGCGGGGCAGATATGAATCACGCCGGAACGGCGCCCGCAGATGCGCCGCAGGGTGGAAAACCAGAAGGAGGGAGATCATGAAACGCACGTCATTCCTTGCGGCGCTGGCGATAGCTATCGCGGGCCCGGCGGCCGCGCAGGGCGTTGCGGATTTCTACAAGGGCAAGACCTTCACCATCGTCGCCGGTTCCTCCGCCGGCGGCGGCCTCGACATCTATGGCCGCCTGCTCGCGCGCCACGTGGGGCGCCACATCCCCGGCAATCCCACGGTCGTGGTGCAGAACATGCCCGGCGCAGGCAGCCTCGCGGCCGCGCGTCACCTTTATTCGGTTGCTCCGAAAGACGGCACCCAGTCGGCGATCGTGCTGCCCGGCGCCCTGCTCGATCCGTTGCTGACCGGCGCCGATTTGAAGGGCTACGACCCTACGAAATTCAACTATCTCATCAACGCCAATGCGGAAACGATCTCCTGCATCGTGCGCAAGGATGCGCCAGTGCAGGAGTTCGGCCAGCTCTTCGAAAAGGAACTTGTCGTCGGCGGCACCGGCCCCGGCAGTTCGCTCGTCGATTATCCGGTCGTGACGCGCAACCTGATGGGCATGAAACTGAAGCTCATTCCCGGCTACAAGGGCTCGCGTGAGGTCAGCCTCGCCGTGAGGCAGAATGAGGTGCAGGGCATCTGCGGGCTCGCATGGTCGTCCGCCAAGCAGCAGTATCCGGAGATATTCGATCCCAACAGCAATCTGAAAGTGCTGGTTCAGGAAGATTCGAAGCCGAACGCCGAGATGCAGAAACTCGGCGCCCCGCTTTCGATCAATTTCGCGAAAACGCCGCAGATCCGCGCGGCGCTCGAGGTCTTCTATTCGCAGGGGCAGATCAGCCGCCCCTTCATCCTGCCGCCCGGCGTGCCGGAAGACCGCGTCGCGGCGCTGCGCAAGGCGTTTGCCGCTGCACTTGATGACGGCGCGTTGAAGGCCGACGCGGAGAAGCAAAAGCTTGACGCAAATCCAAACAGCGGCGAGGACGTGCAGAAGCTGATCGCACGGATTTACGCGACCCCCGCCGACATCGTGGAACTGCTGCGCAAGGCGTCCGCGATCCAGTAGCGTGGACTGCAGACCAAACGAAAGCGGCCCGCAACGCGGGCCGCGCTTGTTTCGATCAGGCGGCGAGCTTCTTCGCGATCTGCGCGATGTGACGGCCCTGAAAGCGAGCCCCCTCCAATTCCACCTTCGAGGGCCTGCGGCTGCCGTCGCCGTCCGCGATCGTGGAAGCTCCGTAAGGCGAATTGCCCATCACCTCGCTCACGCCGTTCTGGCCGGCGAACGAGTACGGCAGACCGGCAACGACGAAGCCCAGATGAAGAAGCAGCGTGTGGAACGACAGGATCGTTGATTCCTGCCCTCCGTGCTGCGTTGCGGTCGATGTGAATACGCCGCCGACCTTTCCGACGAGCTTGTTCTGCGCCCAAAGGCCGCCGGTCTGGTCGAGAAAGTTCTTCATCTGCGAGGCCATCATGCCAAAGCGCGTCGGCGTGCCAAAGATGATGGCGTCGTACTCGGCAAGATCGGCTGGCTTTGCGACCGGCGCCTTCTGATCGAGCTTGTAGTGAGACCTGGCGGCCACCTCCTCCGGCACAAGCTCTGGCACGCGCTTGATATCGACATCGGCACCGGCCTCGCGCGCGCCTTCCGCGACGGCGTGAGCCATCGTTTCTATATGACCGTAGGATGAATAGTAGAGAACCAGAACCTTTGTCATCGAAGATGATACCTCTGCGGTGATAAGCCCTGCAGAGATAAGTCGTGCGCTGTCTGGTTCGATCCCCGCTCGCGCAAGCGAACGCTTGCATCGCGGCAAGCGGCGCTGGCGTCAGAGCACGAACACGTTTACTGCACTGACGCGCCGGTCACCGCGCCCTTGACGTGGTGATTGAGCTCGTCGAGCTGGTCGCTCAGGCCTTCGCGCGTGCGCGGATCGACGACGGCAATGGGCGCGGAGACGGCGATCGACGCCGCTCGGCCCACGGCGCCTGCGGCTCCGGTCGCAACGAAGCCGAGCTTGTCGCCAAGCCCGGCGCGCGAATCCGTGAGCGTCTGCCCGGACGCCAACTGACCGCCGATGATCCGCACGACTTCAGGGCTGCTCGCAAACTTGCCGTGATTGAGCGAGTCGTCGGACTTTTCCTTCGTCAAGTCGAAGACGGTGATCTTCTCCTTGGCGAACATTGAGCGATATGGCTCCTGACCGGGATCCACCGCGCCGACGCGAGCATTGCTGCCCCACACGCGTCGTGACACGGCAAGCGCCTTGTCGTCCTGCGATACGAACAGATAGAACGGCGGACGCTTGTCGCCGATGGAAGCGACCTGACGCCGGAAAACGTCCACATCGATGTCAGGCGCCGCCAGCATCACGTTCTTGATCTTGGTGTTGATGCCTTTGTCGCGGATCGCCATCTGGCGCAACGCTTCCATGGTGACCCAGTTGCCCATCGAATGGGCGAGGATCGTCACCTCGTTCACGGACTTGTCCTTCACGAGATATTGCAGAACGGCCTCAAGGGCGTCTCGCGAATAGTTCGCGCTCTCCCGGTCGTAGGTGTAGGCCAGCAAACGCCCGCGTGAAGGCCATGTGAACAGGAGCGGAACGGCGGGCGCCCTGGCGTCGTGCGCTATCTGCGCGAAGCGATAAACCGCCTCCTCGAAGCGAGTGTTGTACCCGTGCACGAACAAAAGCACGTTGCGGTGAGGCGTCTTGCGCAGGCGGGCGTAGAAGCGATCCAGCGCCTGCTCCTTGTCGATGCGTTCCGCGGAAATCGTGGTGAATTCCTTCAACGGGTTGCCGCCGCCGTTTTCCGGCCATTGCACATCGCCAGGGTTGCGCGCGCCGTGTGGCGGTATGGAAACCGCGATGTCCGCAAAATGCAGGCCGATGGCGCGCTCGCCACTGTAGAGCTCTCCCGGCTGGGCATTCTCGGCCAGTCGCGTGGTCGCCGCCAGGATGTCGACGCGGGAGGTGCCCGGATATTGCTGACCCGTCGGAATCAGGAAATTCGTCGGGCGCCCGCCGCAGCCGGCGAGCGTCAGAAACAAGCCCAAAAACAAAGCTGCCTTGCAGACGCGCACGAACGCCCCCGAAACGGACCAATGCTCAAGCTCTTTAAACTTTATTAAGACCAAGCGCCAGCGCAGGGGCGCAACACCTGCGATTCATCGGCGAATGGTTAACTTCACGCCCGCCGCGGCGAATTGAGGAGGCGCTTGACGGGGACCGCGAACCGGGCCACCCACGCGCCGGAGCATCCCGATCCCTATATTGCCGCCATGACCCATTGGCCCGACACGTTTACATTCGCCGGCTTCGATATCGACGAGGCGGCCCGCGAGGTCCGGCTCCGGTACAGGCTGGGGCCCGCCATGGCGTTCTGCGAGCGGGTCGTCTTCCAGAATGCGCTTCCCGGACCCGGTTCCGCGCTGCGCCCGGCGTTCGAAGCCGCGGTCGAGACGCTCTGGCTCGCGGCCGGAGTGAGCTACTACAAGACGTGCCTGCCGCCGCGGATCGAGGTGGAGGGTGCAACTCTCTCGGACGACCAGCGCCGCTTTTTCCAGACCCTCTACATCGACGGACTTGGCGAATTCGGCGTCCGCAACAGCGTGGACGTGGCCTTGCGCGTGGATTTTATGAACGCGCGCTGTGCGCCGGGAAACCCGCGGACGGCCACTTGCCCGCCGCTGCCGCGCCGCGCCGCAGTGCTGGTGGGCGGCGGCAAGGATTCCCTTGTCAGCGTCGAAATCCTGCGGGCGGGAGGCGAGCCCATGACCCTCTTCGCCGTAAACCCGAAGAAGCCGATCATCGAATGCGCCGCCGCCAGCGGCCTGCCTTTCGCACAGGTCGCGCGCCATCTCGATCCGCTGCTTTTCGAACTGAACGAAAAAGGCGCGCTCAACGGCCATGTGCCGATTACGGCCATCGTCAGCTTCATCGCCGTGGCCGCAGCCTTCGTTGAAGGATTCGACACCGTCGTCCTCTCGAACGAACGCTCCGCCGACCAGGGCAACGTGTTCGCCGGCGGGCGCGAAGTAAACCATCAGTATTCGAAGACGACGCAGGCGGAGCGCGACATCGCCGCGCAGATCGCAACGCATATCCATTCAGGGCTGACGTACCTGTCGTTGCTGCGTCCGCTTTCGGAGGCGCATATCGCGGCCCTGATGGCCCGCGCCACGCGCTACGACGAGGCATTCACGAGCTGCAACCGCTCGTTCCAGATCAATCCGAAGACGACGCCGAAGCGGTGGTGCGGAGATTGCCCGAAGTGCCGTTTTTCCTTCCTCATGCTCGCTGAAAGCATGGGCCGCGCGCGCATCGAACGGGTGTTCGGCAAGAACATGCTCGAAGATGAAGCCCAACTGACCGGCTATGAAGAGCTTGCCGGATTGAGCGGCCACAAGCCCTGGGAATGCGTTGGCGAGCTCGCCGAGTCCGGAGCCGCTCTGCTGCGGCTCGCGGACATGGACGAGTGGAAGGACGCCGCAGTCGTTCGTGCGCTCGCCGCCCGCATCGCAGCCCTTATGCCGGACCGCGACGCTGTCTGGCGCGAGCTGATGACGCCATCGCAAGACCATCGGCTGCCCCCGCGCTACGAGAGGATGCTGCGTGACTATCTCTAGGAACACGCGCTCCGTCGCGATCTGGGGCTTCGGACGCGAGGGACACGCGGCGCTCGATTGGCTGCGGCAGCGGCGCCCCTCGGCCGGCGTGACGATCCTTAACGATGCCCCGCTGGCCGATGCGCCCGGAGGCGTTCCTGTGCTGGTCGGCGAGGAGGCGTCGAACGCGCTCACGAACGGGCGTTTCGAAGTCGTCATCAAAAGCCCCGGCGTGAGCCTCTACCGGCCCGAGATCGCGGCCGCGCGCAAGAAAGGCGTTCGCTTCACCTCGGGCGTCAATCTGTGGTTTCGCGACAATCCCGGCGCCAGCACGATTGCGGTGACCGGCACCAAGGGCAAGAGCACCACGGCGCGGCTGATCCACCACATGCTCACGAAAGCCGGCCTCGACGTGGCGTTGATCGGTAATGTCGGCGTCGCCGCGCTCGGGCAAAAGCCTGGCCGCGACGTGACGGTGCTCGAGCTTTCCTCCTACCAGATTGCGGATCTCTTCGCGTCGCCCAACATCGCGCTGGTCACGAACCTTTATGTCGATCACACGCCCTGGCACGGCGGTGTCGAGCAATACCATCGCGACAAGCTGCGCCTGATCGGCAACCCGATGACCATCGCCGTACTCAACGCCAACAGCGGAAAGCTCGTCGAGAAAGCGGGCGCGCGTCCCAATTCCATCTGGTACGGCCGCGCCGACGCTTACCATGTGCGCGAAGGCCGCCTCATGCGCGGCGAGCAGCCGATCGATACCGCGACCTTTCCTCTGCGCGGCGCGCACAACCTTGAAAACCTCGCGGCCGCCTGCACGGTCTGCGATCTCGCGGGCGTGACGAGCGTGCGCGAACGCGTCGACCTTTCTGGCTTTGCGCAATTGCGGCATCGGCTGGAGGAGTTTCGCGGACGCGGGGGTCGTCTCTGCGTCAACGACTCGATCTCGACCGTGCCCGAAGCCACTCTGGTTGCACTTGGCGCCTATTCGGATCGCCGCATCGCGCTGTTTCTCGGCGGTACGGACCGCGGGCAGGATCACGCAGGCCTGCTTGACCATCTCGCGCGCGCGACGAACATCGCCTGCGTCACCTTGCTGCCCGACACCGGCGCCCGCATCGCGCGCGAAATGGCCGGTCGCGATTTCCCTTTCCCCGTCACTCACGCGCAGTCGCTCGAAGATGGCGTCTCCAGGGCATTTGCGAATGCGCCGCAGGACGCGGTTTTCCTGCTGTCGCCAGCGGCTCCGAGCTTCGGTCACTTCCGCGATTTCGAGGAGCGCGGCGACCGTTTCGTCGCGCTATGCGGTGGCGCGCAGGCAACCTGACGACACAAAGCTGTCACGATTCAAAATGTAAAGTCTGGCTCGAAACAACATGTTGCTCATGCGCGTTTAGGACGTCTCGGGGGCATGCGTTTTTTGTGCGTGCGGGACGGAACATTCGTGCCGGAGCCACATTGTTGTGGCGGACGCGCAGGGGCGCGCTCTTCCAGTCAGGCGCAATGACATGACCTACGCGGCGAACGACACGGAGCGCGACACGTCGTGCCCCTCGCTATTCGCGCCTGCTGAAAAGAATTCGAGAATTGAACCCGCGCCTTCCCTGAGACGGCGCATCTTGTTTGTCACCACGGAAATCGCGGATTACGTGAAGGTCGGCGGTCTCGGCGAAGTGTCCGCCGCGCTTCCCCGGGCGCTCGCCGCGGACTTCGACGTGCGCGTGCTCATTCCGGGCTATTCGCAGGTGCTTGCCCGTCACAACAGCCTCACCGTCGTTGGCGAGCTCGATGCGACGGCGAACATGCCCGCCTGCCGCATCGCGCGCGCGCTCACCGGCGACGGCCTGATCGTCTATATCGTGCTGGCGCCCGAACTCTACGAGCGTGACGGCTCGCCGTATGGCGATCGCACGGGCGCGGACTGGCCGGACAACCATATTCGTTTCGGCCGCCTTTGCTCGGCGGCGGCGGAGATTGCGCTCGGCCGCGCCGACGCGTCATGGTGCGCGGATCTCGTCCATTGCAACGACTGGCCATCCGCCCTGACGCCCGCCTACATGCGCTGGCGCGGCCGAACGGCGCCGAGCGTCCTGACCGTCCACAACCTCGCCTATCAGGGCCTTTTCCCGCGTGAGGCGATCTCGGATATCGGCGTGCCGGAAAACGCCTTCCACATGGAGGGCGTGGAGTTCTACGATCAGCTTTCGTTCATGAAAGCTGGCCTCATCTTCGCCGATCACATCACTACGGTCAGCGAGAATTACGCGCGCGAGATCACGACGCAGGAATTCGGTTGCGGTCTCGACGGCGTGTTGCGGCGGCGCGCGGCGGAAGGGCGCCTGACGGGCATCGTCAACGGCATCGACGACTCATGGAACCCTTCCAGCGATCCGCATCTGGCGGCGCGCTTCGAAGCTGGCGACTGGGCCTCGCGGCGCGTCAACACGCGAGCGGTGCGCGAAGCGTTCGGCCTTGGCGAGTCGAAGGGGCCGCTGTTCGCGGTCGTGTCGCGCCTCGTGCAACAGAAAGGCGTCGATCTCGTCATCGAGGCCGCCGACGAAATCGTCGCTCATGGGGGACAGATCGTTGTCATCGGCCAGGGCGAAGCAGCGATCGAAAAGGCGCTGCGCGGCAAGTTCGCGAAGAACCCTCGCGACCTTGGCCTTCATGTCGGTTTCGAGGAACGCCTGGCGCGGCGCATGTTCGCGGGCAGCGATTTCCTGCTGATGCCCTCGCGTTTCGAACCGTGCGGCCTGAGCCAGATGTTCGCGCAGCGCGCCGGTTCGCTGCCGATCGTCCACCGCACCGGCGGGCTGGCGGATACAGTGCGCGACGGCGTCACTGGCTTCCAGTTCCGTTCGCTGACGCTCGACGGGTTGCTTGGCGGCGTGCGGCGCGCTTTTGCGGCGTTCCATGCGAAGCCACTGCTTTCGCGCATGCGCCGCAACGCCATGGGCGAGAGTTTCAGCTGGAAGGAATCCGCCGGCGTTTATGGCTCGCTTTATCTGCGGGGCATCGGCAACAGGTAGGCCCCCTTCCCGCGCGGCGCGGAGCGTGTACTCTCCTGCGCGCAGCAAGGGGGGAAGAATGCCGATCGTACTGGTGCACGGCGCCTGGGCAGGCGCGTGGTCATGGCGCGACGCCGCGCGCCTGCTTCGCAAAAACGGCTTCGACGTCTACGCGCCGACGCTGACCGGCATCGCGGAGCGCAGCCACGTGCCGCCGCAGAACGTGAACCTCTCCACCCATATCGCAGACATCGCCGGCCTTCTGCGATACGAGGACCTGCACGATGTTCTGCTCGTCGGCCATTCCTACGGAGGAATGGTCATTACGGGCGCAGCCGATCTCGAGCCGCAGCGCCTCGCGGGCATGGTCTATCTCGACGCGTTCGTGCCCGAGAGCGGCCAGTCGCTTTGGGATCTTGCAGGGCCTGAACGCGCCGCGCATCACCGGGAAGCGGCAATGGCGCACGACGGCGGCCTTTCGCTGCCGCGTCCCGCCCAGAACCCTCCGCTCGCGCCGGAGCTGGCGGCGGCATGGGGCAAGCTGTTCACGCCGCAACCGGTCGGCACGCAGTCCGAGAAGTGGATTTCCGTGCGGCCCGGACACGAACGCACATGGCCGCGCCGCCACTACATCCTTTGCACGCAATACAAGGGGTCGCGCTTTCACGGCTTTGCCGCCGACATTCGCGCGCATATCGCCGCCGGAAAGCCTGGATGGGAATATTCCGAGTTCGACGCCGCCCATGACGTCGTGCGCGCCGATCCGCAACTCACCGCGGATCGCATCGCGCAGATCGCGCGCGCCTGGGACATCAGGGAATAATCAGCTCAGCGCGGCGATCTTGCGTGCAGCCGCGAGGCCCGCAAGCCATGCGCCCCCTGCCGTCATCGCGCCGCCGAAATTCTCGCCGGGACCTGAGCCCGCCGTCGCCTCCCCGGCGAACCAGATCCGGTCGGCGACGGGTTCTGCGAGGAGGGCGCGCGCGTTCGCATGGCCAGGACGCGCATGTGAATAGGCGCCCAGCGACCATGGATCGATCGCCCATCCGGCGAGCCTGCCGCCGGCGAACGCCTTGTCGACCCGCGCGCCGGCATGCTTCCTGAACTCGTCCAGCACCAGACGCACTGCGCCCTGTTCGCCCTTGGCCATGATCTCGCGCGCATGGTCGCCGCCGAAGAATGCGACGACGATGTCGCGATTGTCCGTGAAGCATTCAAAATTGATCGACGCGCGGGCGCTGAGCCGCACCCAAATATCCGTGCCGGGCGGAATGCCGAACCGCTCGCCCTTGAACCTCAGCGCCACCTTGGTCAGCGCGCCCATCCCAAGTCCCGCGAGTCCGTCGCGCGTGCGCTGCGGCAGTTCCGGCGTGAAGCGCACGCCGCCCTTCTGCAACACACCCACGGGCAGCGATACAATGGCCGCGCGCGCGCCGATCACGCCCGATTTGGTCCTGACGCGCACGCCGGCGCCTGACCAGTCGATCGCTTCCACGGGGGTAGAAAGGCGAACGTCGAGGCCTTCCGCAGCGCGCGCGACGAGCGCACCGTAGCCGCGCTTCACGATGAGATCGTCGCCTGCCCACAACCGGGCATAGTCGGCGGCCGAGATGTTCTCGGGTTCGTCGCCCAGCGACATGCGCGCGATCGCCATCGCGGAATCGCGGAATTCGGAACCGGGGCCGCCGACGCGCTCCAGCATGGAGATGTCCGGCACTTCGCCATTGTCGGAATCGAAATAGCCGGACACCACTCCGAACGCGCCGCGGCGCTGACGTCCATCGGAGGGGCCGCTCATATCGATGAAACGAACGCCGCCTGACGTCGTGGACGGATCGATCGTTTCGAACCGGAAACGCTTCGCGAGTTCGGTCCACGGGTTGCGGTCCGACCAATGAATGTAGAGCGCGCCCGCATCCCAGGGGTCGCCGAGCGTCCGGTCGGTGTAGACGCGCCCGCCCACGCGCTCGCGCGCCTCGAGCACCAGCGCGCGCTTGCGCAGCCGGCGAAGCTCCTGGCCCGCGGCTATTCCCGCAGCCCCGGCGCCGACGACGACGACGTCCACATCGAAAACGTTCTGCGACCGGATGATGCTCGGGAAAGCCGCGGCGGCGGCAAGCCCGAACGCCGCGCCCCGGCGCGTGATCAAGCGACTCATTTGGCCTCCCGCTCCCGGTCAGGATAACGCGAAGACCGCGCGGGGCGGCGCAAAATGTCGTGATCGGGCGCGCTAGCTGGAGGCGGGTCCCTCGGCGGCGCCGCCGCCCGCCGGCCCCGGCGCGGCCTTCTGACGCTTGCGCGTCTTCGCCTCGAGCCGCGGTCCCTCCGTCAGCCGCACGACCGCGCCCCACAACGTCCGAACGTCCTGCTCCGTCAGCTCCATACGGTGAATCATGTTGCGCAGATTGCGCTGCATGTTCGGCTTCTTGTTCGCGGGGCGGAAGAAACCGTTCTCCTCGAGTTTGCTCTCGAAATAGTCGAAGAAGGCGACGACCATTTCCCGCGGCGCCGGCACGGAGCGTTCCGGCGTCACGAAGCGCGGCCCGTCGCCGTGAGCGGCGCGGAACCACTCATAGCCGCACAGCAGCACCGCCTGCGCCAGGTTGAGCGATGCGTACGCCGGATTGACCGGAAACGTGATGATGGAATCCGCGATAGCGATCTCGTCGCTGTCCATGCCGGTGCGTTCCGGCCCGAACAGAATGCCGGCCTTGCCCCCGCCCTCAATCAGCTGCGCTGTTTCCTGCATTGCCGCGCTCGGGCCTTCCACGCGCTTGCCCTGCCCGCGTTCGCGCGCCGTCGTCGCCCAGACATAGTTCAAATCGGCGATGGCCTCTTCGAGCGTGTCGTAGAGCTTGGCGCCTTCCAGCAGATGCACGGCGCCTGCGGCGGCGGCATAGGCGCCCTTGCGCAGCGCGCCCGTGCGCGGCCAGCCGTCGCGCGGATTAACGAGCCGCAGGTCGGTGAGGCCGAAGTTCGCCATCGCGCGCGCGCACATGCCGATGTTCACGGCAAGCTGCGGACGCACGAGGATGACGGCGGGGCCGCCCTCGATGGCGGGTCGCGTCTTGTCGGTTCCGGCGCCGGTCATGGAGTGCTCGCGTATTTGGGGAAGCCGCGGCAGCGCCCGCGACGCATGCGCTTTGCCCCACGCGAGCGCGTTCTGCAACCCCGATCAGGGTTTCGCGCCCCGCAGGCTGCGCAAATAGGCCGTCAGGGACTGGACCTGCGCCGGCTCCATGGCGAACGGCGGCATGTCGGTGGCCTGATGGCTCACCATGACGCCCTCCGCGAACGCCTCCTCCAGGTCCTCCGCCCGGTACTTTCGGGCGATTTCGCGCAAGGGAGGCGCTTTGGCGTTGGGGCTTTCGCCGGTCGCGCCGATGGCGTGGCAGGCGGCGCAATGCTGCTTGACCAGGGCGGCGCCGCGCTGGGCGGCGGACTGCGCCAGAGCGGGTCCGGCAAGGAGTGACGCGGCGGCCAGAAGGGCGAATCGTAACATCATGAAAAACACTATGCGCCGGCGGAACCGTTTCGGCCATTGACGCGCGTCAAGCCGCCCTTCCCACGAGGGCTGTGACCGCCTAAACAGCCACAAACGGAGGAAACAATGACAGGCGGCATCCAGCGCATCGACGTTCACCACCATGTCCTGCCGGAATTCTACAAGGACGTGCAGCGCCAGGCCGGCATTACAGGCAGCGCCTATTCGGCGTTCCCCGAATGGTCGGCTGAAAAGTCTCTTGCGGTCATGGACGCCAACCGCATCGGCGCCGCCATCTTCTCGTTCACCTCGCCCGGCATCTTCTTCGGCGACGTGGCCCAGACGCGAGAGCTTGCGCGCCGTTTCAATGACTGGCTTGCGGAACTCGTCGCCGAAAATCCGCAGCGTTTTGGCGCCTTCGCCTTCCTGCCCTTGCCGGACGTGGATGCTTCATTGCGCGAGATCGAACGCGTGCAGGAACAGCTCAGGCTCGACGGCGTCTGCCTGCTCACCAGCGTCGATGAACGCTACATCGGTCATACGGATTTCTGGCCCGTCTATGAGGAACTGAACCGCCGCAAGATGGTGACGTTCATTCATCCTTGCTATCCGCCGGGCACGGAGGCGCGGGGCTGGGACGTGCCGCGCATGCTCATCGATTATCCGTTCGAGACGACGCGCGTGGCGATGAACCTCATCTACAACGGCGTATGCGAGAAGCTCGGCGACATTCCGTTCATCCTCTCGCACGCGGGCGGAACGCTGCCAATGCTTGCCCATCGCATTTCGATTTTCGACAAGAAGATGAAGCAGCAGGAGAACTATCCGAAAGGCGCGCTCGAATACATCAGGCGCTTCTATTTCGACACTGCGCTGTCAGGCCACAAGGCGCCGCTCGACGCGCTGCGGAATTTCGCGCCAGATACCCAGATCCTCTTCGGAACGGATTACCCCTACGTGTCGGCGGACATCGCCGCGCAGGAAACGCGCGGCTTCGACGCCTATGAGGGCTTCGGCGCCGCGCGCGCGCTGGTCGAGCGCGGCAACGCGGAGCGCCTTTTCCCGAGATTCGCGCGGCGGTGACGCCGCCGAGCGACTCGTCTCAGTACGACATCAGCGTCGGGCACGGCGGGTCGCTGAGCATCGTGCTCGTGACGCCGCCGAGAATGAGCTGACGCAGCTTGGGCCGCGCGAATGCGCCCATGACGACGAGATTGGCGCGCGTGAGTTTCGCGTGCGCGGAGAGTGTGGCCGCGACATCGTTGTTCTGGGCGGGCAGGCTCGTGACCGTCACGTTCTTGCAGTGGCGCGATACATGCGGCGCGATTTCCGCCGCGTCCAGGCGCTTGCTGGCGTCCGGATCTCCGCTGATGGAGACGATCTCGACTTCCCCGGCGTGCGCGAGCAGCGGCATCGCGTCGCCCAGCGCGCGCGCAGCCTTTGCGCTGCCATCCCACGACACCACGGCCTTCTCGACCCTGGCGGAGCCGCTCCAGTTCGGCGGGATGATGATGACTGGACGGCCCGACTCGAAGAGCACCTCCTGAAGTATGCCTTCGTGCAGCGAGACGCTGCCTGAATCCGCTTCGAAGATGGAGACGTCCGCGAAGCGCGCCAGATAGGACATGCGCGTGGAGAGACGTCCGTATTCTTCCTGATTGACGTCCAAGCTCGCGGTGACGCCAGCGGCTCGTGCGCGCGCGACGAACTCCGATCCGTATGTCTCGGCCTGCGCCTTTCGTTCGTCGTTGGCCTTGGCGATCAGCGTGCGCGCCTCGCGCACCATGACGGCGGCCGGCGCAAAGAGTCTGATGCAGCCTATGGCGGCGGACAGATGCGCGCCCTGGCTGGCGGCAAAATCGATGGCGTAGGCCGCCAATGCCTCGCAGGGTCCCTTTTCCTCTGCGCTCGACGAGAAGATCGGGCCCACGAGTACGGTCTTGTAAGTCATGCTAATCTACCTCCCACTCAATGCGAAAATAGGACCGGCACACGTGGCTCGGCAAGGACGGATCGCGTGACGCCGCCCAGAATGAAGTCGCGCACGCGCGAATGGCCGAACGCGCCCATGACGATGAGATTCGCGTGCACGGCGCGCGCGTGTTCCTCGATTGCAGCAGCGGCCGAGCGGGCGTCGCCATCCACGCGAACGCTGTTGACGCGGACGCGGTGATCGCTGAGCCAGCGTTCCACATCTGCAATCGAGCGCGCGCCGGCGGACTGCTTGGGACCCACGTTGATCAGGAACACTTCCATCGCTCGCTTGAGCATGGGCAGCGAGTCAGCCAGCGCGCGCGCGGCGGCGCGGCTAGCATCCCAGGCGATCAGGGGCCGGTCGAAGGGCGTGACCTGCGGCGTTCGATAATGCGGCAGCAAAAGGCACGGCCGACCCGAACCGAAGACGATGGCTTCAGCGAGTTCGCGATCGGCGCGCGAATCCGGCGCCGCCGGAACAATGGTGAGATCGAACAGGCGCGCGGTTGCGGCCGCATAACCAGGCGCATCGAGCGCGTCGCATGTCACCCGTCTCAACTCCGCCTCGACGCCGCGGTGACGCGCCTGGCCGAGGAAGTCGCGGGCGATGTCCTCCGCGTTGGCCTTGGTCTTCACATCTTCCGCGTCGATCGTCGTGCCGACGATCGGCATCGCGTAGCCGCCGAAGCCCGCGGCCACCGGCGGATTGATCTGCATGTCGAGCCCGACCAGGCGCAGCCCGATCGCCGCCGCCGAGTCGATAGCGCCGGAAATTGCAGCCGGCAACGTGGGCTGCGGATAACTGATCATGGGTAAAAGCGCATTCTTGTAAGCTGACGTCGGCATGGCGATCATCCTCGTCGAGCAAACTAATTGGCCCCACCGGCTCCATCCATGTTCTGTATCAATTAGCCTTGAGGCAAGCTTCATAATGGCCCAGCTTGCGAGTTCGCCGGACGCGCGGCTGAGCCGCCCCTCGTAGAGGATGAAATGACGTCGGAAGTTGATGTGCATCGCGTCCGCGCCAGCGTGTTCGCCCGCGAGGTGGAATGGCGGCTGGCCGGCGACCGTCTCCTCTGGGAGGATGTCACCCCCGGCGGCGATGCATCGCGCGGCATTTTCGCGCTCGATCAGGTCGAGAGCGTGCGCCTGACACGCGAGCCGATGCGCGGGGGTGCGCGCCACTTCTGCCGCCTCAGAACACGCGACGGCGCAACCGCCTTCATCGGATCCCTGCATTACGCGGGCGTGCTGCGCGGAGAGGACAGGAGCGCGACGTACCGGCGCCTCGTGCGCGCGCTCGTTTCGCGAGTGGCGAGCGACAATCCGCGCGCCCGTTTCCTGAGCGGCGCCACGCCTTATGTCTGGTGGAGCGTCGTGCTCGGACTGGCCGCTCTGTTTGGCGCGATGGGCGCTCTTTTCATGCTAGCGGGCCGCGAGATGTTCACCACCCGCCTGGCGCTCGGTCTGGCCCTGTTGGCGCTGGGCGCGCCGAACCTGTTCCGTTGGCTGATGTCGAACCGGCCCGGGACGTTCGATCCGGCCGATCCGCCAATTTGAAGAATCAGGCGCGCGCAGGCGCGCCGGGCGACGCCGCAACGCCGCGCGTCTCGAACGCGATGCCCGCCCACATGCCTGCCGCGATGGCCGCGATGGCGACGACGGACGCGGGCGCGAGGGTGGAAAGCCCAGAGAGGCCCTGCCCGGTCGAGCAACCGATAGCCATGACGCCGCCGACGCCCATCAGCAGGCCACCGCCAAGATAACGCACGGTTTGACGGGGACTCTCGAACGACACGAGCTTCGCGCGTCCGCCCGCAATGGAGGACAGGAACGCGCCGATCAGGACGCCGCCAAGGAAGGTGACGCCCGCGTCGATCTTCGCGCCCGTGTATGTGAGCACGTAGAGAAGGCCGGAGCCGAGCGGATTGATGAAGGACGGGCTCCAGGGCGCGAGCTTGTCGAATCCGTCATCGCCCAGGATCGAGGATGCGCTCCATGAGCCAGCGATCAGCGCGCCAATTGCGATGGCCGCCGCGCCGCGGCCGAGACCGGCGATTCGCGCCAGCGCCAGGGCCCCGAAGCCGGCGGCGATGGCGAAGGCGATGCGCGCGCTCTCGCCAAGGCCCAGGCCCCCGATGAGATCAGCCTGCGCGGCGGACGGCCGCGCCCAGGATTCGATTTCCGTGCGGATGGGCGCGAACAGCCCGCGCATCGCCGCATAGCCGGCAATGGCGACGACGACGATCACGACCAGCGCCCGGAGGTTGCCCGTGGCGGAAAGAACCGTGAGGCGCCCCGCGCAACCACGCGTCATCGCGGCGCCGACGCCGAAGAGGAAGCCGCCGAGTGCGACCGCGGGCAGCGCCGCGATGGCGTTGAGGTAAAGCGCCGAACCCAGATCAAGATGGCCGAGCCCGACCAGCGCCTGCGTGGTGGCGACAGCAGCCAGCGCAGCCGCGCCAAACGCAGCCAGACGAGACCGGCCCTTTCCCTCAGCCGCTTCGCGCATCCCGCCCAGGAGACAGAACTGCGAGGATTCGGCCAACGCGCCGAACGCGACGCCCACCATCAGCGTCGCCGCAGCGACGAGGAGCCGCGGCTCCGAAAGGAAGGCGAGAAAGGCGGGAAGGGAATCGGACACGGGCGTATCTCCAGCCGCATGGGGAGCGGAATTGGCTGGAAATACGCCTTTATGACGCAACTTTCAAGGATAATATTTTAATCTACACGATTTATATGTTTATTCCCTCACCACCAGCACCGAACATGGGGCGTGCCGCACCACGGTCTTCGCGTTCGAGCCGAGCAGATAAGTGGACATGGCGGGACGGTGCGAGCCGATGACGATCAGGTCGGCGCCCCACTCCTCGGCCTCCGCCAGAATCTCCGGATAGATGCCGCCGGTCCGCACAACCGCGCTGACGCGCTCCGGCGGCAGATGAATCTTGGCCTTCACGTTCTTCATCTCGGCCTCGGCCCATTCGCGTTGCTGGGCGTCGAAGTCGGGCGGCACGTAATCCATGTAGGAGGCGGGCAGCAACTGCTGAACGTTGACGAGCCTCAGCGCCGCCCCGGACCATTCGGCGAGCCGCACGGCTGCGTCGATCGCCGGCGCCGCGACTTCGAGGTCAGAAAGATCGACGGGCACGAGAATTGTTTTGTACATGATGACCTCCCGGAAACTGCAATTCATTCTCTCGGGACCCCACGCCGTCCGCCTTGTTCTCGATCAAGGCGACCAGCCCCAAGGCCCCCGTCGCGGCTGTACCCAGAACAAACGCGGGAACACGGAGACAATCGGTCCAACAGGGCGCAAACACAAAGATAAATTTCGCATGGAGCGCCCGGTGCGGCCTGGCGAGCCGAAGGCCCGAAAGCTGGCGGCTCCGGACTTCGCCGGAGCGTACGGATCATCTGACCTGCGCCGGCGCCGGAACCGTCAGCCCGCGATGCGCGCGGCGATCGCGTCGAGCGCCGCCTGCGCCTGCGATCCATCCGGCCCGCCAGCCTGCGCCATGTCCGGCCTGCCGCCGCCGCCCTTGCCGCCGAGCTTTTCGGAGGCCAGCCGCACCAGATCGACGGCATTGAAGCGCGGCACGAGATCGGGCGTAATGCCCACGACCACGCCTCCCTTGCCGTCTTCCGCCGTGTTGACGATCGCCACGACGCCGGAGCCGACCTTCTGCTTGCCTTCGTCGGCAAGCGACTTCAGGTCCTTCATGTCGACGCCGCTGACCGAGAGCCGGAAGAATTTCACGCCGTTGACTTCGACGACATTGCTCGCCTCGCCGCCGCCCGATCCGCCGCCGCCCATCGCGAGCTTGCGTTTCGCCTCGCCGAGTTCCTTTTCGAGCTTGCGGCGGTCGTCGACCAGGGCCGACAGGCGTTCGGCGATCTCATCCGCCGGCGCCTTGATGACGGCGGCGGCCTCGCGCAACTTGCGGGCCTGCGCATTGAGATGGTGGCGCGCGCCATCCGCTGTCTTGGCCTCGATGCGCCGCACACCCGCCGCCACCGCGGCTTCCGACACGATGGTGACGAGGCCGATCTCGCCTGTGCGCTTCACATGCGTGCCGCCGCACAATTCGACGGAGAAGGAACGGTTGGCGCCTTCTCCGCTCAGCGCGCGGCCCATGGAAACGACGCGCACTTCGTCCCCGTACTTCTCGCCGAACAGCGCGCGCGCGCCGGACTCTATGGCCTCGTCGACCGCCATCAGCCGCGTGACGACGGGCTCGTCCTGAAGCGCGACTCGATTGGCGATGTCCTCCACCCGCGCAAGCTCTTCCTCGCTGATGGGCTTGGGATGCGCGAAGTCGAAGCGCAACCGGTCGCTCGCAACGAGCGACCCCTTCTGCGCGACGTGATCACCCAGCACGATGCGCAACGCTTCGTGCAATAGATGCGTCGCCGAATGATTTGCGCGTATGGCCTGGCGTCGCTCCGTGTCCACGGCGAGTTCGACGGGCATGCCGACGCGCAACTCGCCCTCCGCCACGTTGACGGAATGCACGAATAGATCGCCGAGCTTCTTCTGCGTGTCGCGGACATCGGCGCGCACGCCCGCCGCCGTCAGGAAGCCCACATCACCGACCTGGCCGCCGGACTCGCCGTAGAACGGCGTCTGGTTGACCACGACGAGCCCGCTCTGGCCCTGTGAGAGGCGCTCGGTCTCCACGCCTTCGCGCACGATGGCGGCGATAACCCCCTCGGCCTGCTCGGCTTCGTAGCCGAGAAACTCCGTCGCGCCGACGCGATCCTTGATGGCGTACCAGACCGTTTCGGTTGCCGCTTCGCCGGAGCCCGCCCACGCCTTGCGCGCTTCCGCGCGCTGACGCTCCATCGCATCCGCGAAGGCGGCCGTGTCGACGCCGATGCCGCGCGCGCGCAACGCGTCCTGTGTGAGATCGAGCGGGAAGCCGTAGGTGTCGTAAAGCTTGAAGGCGACCTCGCCTGACAATTGCCCGCCGGCGGAAAGGTCGCGCGTCTCGTCGTCGAGGATGGCGAGGCCGCGTGCAAGCGTCGAGCGGAAGCGCGTCTCCTCAAGGCGCAGCGTTTCCGAGATGAGCGCTTCGGCGCGCTGCAGTTCGGGGAAGGCGCGGCCCATCTCGCGCACAAGGGCGGGCACGAGGCGCCACATCAGCGGCTCCTTCGCGCCGAGCAATTGCGCGTGGCGCATGGCGCGGCGCATGATGCGGCGAAGCACGTAGCCGCGCCCTTCGTTCGACGGCAGCACGCCATCGGCGACGAGGAACGACGATGCGCGCAGATGATCGGCGATGATGCGATGGCTCGCCTTCTGCGGCCCGTCCGCGGGCACGCCGGTGAGATCGCTCGATGCGCGAATGAGCGTGCGGAACAGGTCGATGTCGAAGTTCGACTTCACGCCCTGCAGAATCGCGGCGATGCGCTCGAGCCCCATTCCGGTGTCGATGGACGGCCGCGGCAGCGGCACCCGCTCGCCCGGCCGAACCTGCTCGTACTGCATGAACACGAGGTTCCAGAATTCGAGGAAGCGATCGCCATCCTCATCCGGCGATCCGGGGGGGCCGCCGGCCAGCTCCGGCCCCTGGTCGAAGAAGATTTCCGAGCACGGGCCGCACGGCCCCGTATCGCCCATCGACCAGAAATTGTCCGCGCTCGCGATGCGGATGATCCGGTCGTCGGAGAATCCCGCGATCTTCTTCCACAGGCCGAAGGCTTCGTCATCGTCATGATAGACGGTGACGAGCAGACGGTCCTTCGGCAGCGCGAACTCGGTCGTGATCAGCCTCCAGGCGAGCGAGATCGCCTCTTCCTTGAAGTAGTCGCCAAACGAGAAGTTGCCGAGCATCTCGAAGAACGTGTGATGGCGCGCGGTATAGCCGACATTGTCGAGGTCGTTGTGCTTGCCGCCGGCGCGAACGCATTTCTGGGAAGTCGCCGCACGCGAATATGGCCGCCTCTCGACGCCCGTGAACACGTTCTTGAACTGCACCATCCCCGCGTTGGTGAACATCAGCGTGGGATCGTTGCGCGGCACGAGAGGCGAGGAGTCGACCTTCTCGTGACCGTTGGCCGCAAAGAAGTCGAGGAACGTGGACCTGATTTCGTTGACGCCGCTCATATGTGACCAACTCTTCGCCGTTCGGTGCTCGCCGCTCTTCGCTCGCATGTGTGCGCGGCAAGCAAGGAGCGCGCCGGACGAAGAGCCCGGGCCCATCGGGACCCGGGCCGTGTTCTAGCGGCGGGACAGGAGGAAGTCGAGCGAAGACGCTCCCGCCCCGCCATGGGCGGCGCTGCCGGCGCCCCGGCCTGTAGAGGGGACCTTTCTACGAATCGGGATCGGCGCCCGGGCCTGAACCGGACGCGCGGACGCCGGCGGCGCCGCTACGTTGCGGATTGCTGAAACGACCGAGCCAAGCGGGCGCCGGTGTCGCGCGGACGCCCGGCCTGGATCATTCGTCGTCCGAATTCGGATCAGCGTTGTCGAGAATCCGGTCGGCGATGAGACCGGCGTTCTCGCGGATAGCGGCCTCGATGCGGGCCGCGACGTCCGGATTGTCGCGCAGAAACTGCTTGGCGTTCTCGCGTCCCTGCCCAAGTCGCTGGCTGTCATGGGAGAACCAGGCGCCGGACTTCTCGACCACCCCGGCCTTGACGCCAAGATCGACGAGCTCGCCCATTTTCGAAATGCCCTCGCCGTACATGATGTCGAATTCGACCTGCTTGAACGGCGGCGCCACCTTGTTCTTCACGACCTTGACGCGGGTCTGGTTGCCCGTGACCTCCTCGCGGTCCTTGATTGCGCCGATGCGGCGGATATCGAGACGCACCGAGGCGTAGAACTTGAGCGCATTGCCGCCCGTCGTCGTCTCCGGGCTGCCGTACATGACGCCGATCTTCATGCGGATCTGGTTGATGAAGATCACCATCGTGTTCGAGCGCGAGATCGACGCGGTGAGCTTGCGCAGCGCCTGGCTCATCAGGCGCGCCTGGAGCCCCGGCTGCACCTCGCCCATTTCGCCCTCGATTTCAGCCCGCGGCGTGAGCGCGGCCACGGAGTCGACGACCAGAACGTCAATCGCCCCGGAACGGACCAGCGTGTCGGTGATCTCCAGCGCCTGCTCGCCCGTGTCGGGCTGCGAGATCAGCAAGTCTTCCAGGTTCACGCCCAGCTTGCGGGCGTAGACCGGATCGAGCGCGTGCTCCGCATCGACGAAGGCGCACACCCCGCCGCGCTTCTGGGCTTCCGCAATGACGTGAAGGGTGAGCGTCGTCTTGCCGGAGGATTCGGGACCGTAGATCTCGACGATTCGGCCGCGCGGCAACCCGCCGACGCCGAGCGCGATATCAAGGCCAAGCGAACCCGTCGGAACCGTCTCGATTTCGACCGCCTTCTGGTTCTTGCCCAGCCGCATGATCGAGCCTTTTCCGAAGGCCCTTTCGATCTGGGAGAGCGCGGCGTCGAGCGCCTTGGTCTTGTCCACGGACGATCCTTCCACGAGGCGGAGATTCGCTTGGCTCACGGGTAACGCTCCCTTCTGGCACGACGGCTGCGAAATGCGCAACGGCTGCTGACAGATTCAAATGTACCCTCTTTGTTCCGCTTCGCAAGTTCTTTTTTTGTTCTCGCCGCCGTCAGCGTTAATCTCTTTAATCTTCAAGCTCATGGCCGTTTGACGGCGTTACAGTCCGAAGCTGCCGCCGCCGTTCACGGCGACGATGTCGCCGATCACGTAGGAGGATTCGTCGCTCACCAGGAAGCAGGCGACGGACGCGATCTCGCGCGCCTCGCCGATTCGCCCGACGAGCGTGCGTTCGCCGACCTTCCGCAGGGCGTCTTCGCTGTATTCGGCGGTCATGGCCGTCCGGGTGGCGCCTGGGCTCACCGCGTTCACACGCACGTTGATGGGCGCGAAGGAGCGCGCCAGCGCCCGCGTCAGCCCGACGATGGCGGCCTTGGACGCCACATAGGCCGGCCCGCCGCGCCCGTGCCCGCCGACGCCCGAGACGTTCATGGAGCCCGAGCTTGCAAGCACGATGGCCCCGCCGCCGCTCGCCTCCATCGCCCGCGCGCACGCCTGGGCCATCAGGAATGATCCCGTGACATTGACGGCGAGCGTGCGCTGGAATTCGGCCGCCTCGAGGTCGCGCCACGTGCTGGTCGAATGGATCGCCGCCATGTGGATGAGTCCGTCGAGGCCGCCGAACGCGCCAACGGCGGCCTCCACCGCCGCCGCGCAGGCGGCAGCGTCGCTCACGTCGGCACGTGCGCAAACGAGGCGCTCTCGCACGCCGGCGGCTATGCCGCTCATGTCCGGTTCGTTCACGTCGACGGCGCAGACGCTCCAGCCCTTTTCCAGCGCGACGCGCACGCAGGCCGCGCCAATGCCGCTGGCGGCGCCCGTGACGATGATGCGTTTCTCCGATGCGCCCATGTTGGTTGCGCCCATGTTGGTCCTCCCGCCCGCAGCAGTCTCGCGGGCGGGGGAGCGCCCGGTCAAGGCGCCTGTTCGCCCGCGACCACCCTGATCCCGGCGTAATCCGGCGCCCGCTCCACCGGCGGGAAGGCGGCCGGATTGCCCTTGCGGATCGAGCCGACGGGCGTCCAGTCGACGCCGGAAAGCACCCCCGCCGGCGCGCTATCGCGAGCCGGAGCCGGCGCGGCGGCCTGCGACCGGGGCCGCCAGATCGGGAAAGAGGGCGGCGCGACGGCCGCCTGCGACGACGGCGCGGAACCGGCCTCGAGAGTGGCCCCCGGCGCGCGCAGGATCGCCCCGGCCACGAAGGCGACGCCAAGGCCCAGCGCGGCCGTTATCGCAACCGCCTGCAGGACGATCCGATACGGCCGGGCGCGGCGCCTTCGAGCCTCTATGAACTCGGGCCGGGGTTCGGCGCGAACATGGAACGTGACGGGAATGGCTTTGCTCGGCATCGACGGGCTCCTTGAGCCTGACCATGACGGATGCGCTTTGATTCAAGGTTAACGATCCCGGCGGGGGCTCGCGGTAGCGTTCTCACTCCACGTTGCTTTTCACCGCCTCGATGAGCTGCTTCAGCGAGAAGGGCTTTGGAAGGAAGCCGAAGTCCTCGCCTTCGGGCAGGTTCTTCGAGAAGGCGTCCTCCGCGTAACCGGACACGAAGATGACCTTGCACTTTACCCCGCGCTTGCGCAGTTCGCCGAACATGGTCGGCCCGTCCATCTCGGGCATCACGACGTCCGAGACGATGAGGTCGATCTTGCCTCCCATCTCGTCGACGACTTCCAGCGCCTGCAGGCCCGAACCTGCTTCCAGCACCGTGTAGCCGCGCGCGGCGAGCGCGCGGGCTCCGAAGGCGCGCACGGCTTCCTCGTCCTCGACAAGAAGGATCGTGCCCTGGCCCGTGGCGTCTGCGGCCTTCTTCGGCGTCTCGTCCTTCCTGACGGGTTCTTCCTCGATGTCGGGAATGTGGCGCGGCAGGTAGATGCGGAACGTCGCGCCCTTGCCCGGCTCGGAGTCGCAGGCGATGTAGCCGCCGGTCTGCTTGACGATGCCGTAGACCATGGACAGTCCGAGGCCCGTGCCCTTGCCGACTTCCTTCGTCGTGAAGAAGGGCTCGAAGATTTTCGCCTTCACGTCGGCAGGTATGCCGTGGCCGGTGTCGGACACTTCGATCACGACGTAATCGGCGGGCGTGAAGCCCGGCTCGTCGATGCCGGCGCACTCCGCCGCCGTCACATTCTTCGTGGACAGGCTGATGCGCCCGCCGTCCGGCATGGCGTCCCGCGCATTGACCACGAGGTTCACGATCACCTGTTCGAACTGGTTGAGGTCCGCCTTCACGAACCACAGGTCGCGGCCGTGGCGCAGATCGAGATCGATCTTCTCGCCGACGAGACGGCGGAGAAGGTTCTGCAGTTCGGAAAGAACGTCGGTGAGTTGCAGCACCTGCGGGCGCAGCGTCTGTCGGCGCGAGAAGGCAAGCAATTGCCGCACGAGACCGGCCGCGCGGTTGGCGTTCTGCTTGATCTGCATGATGTCCTGGAAGGACGGGTCAGTCGGCCTGTGGTTCGACAGAAGAAGGTCCGAATAACCGATGATGGCGGTCAGCACGTTGTTGAAGTCGTGCGCCACGCCGCCGGCGAGCTGGCCGATGGCCTGCATCTTCTGCGATTGCGCGAAACTCTCCTGCAGCGTTCGCTGCTCGGTCGTGTCGAGCGCGAAGATGTTTGCGTAGGTGTTCTCGGCGCCGTCCTCCGAAGGTGAAACGAAGAAACGGACCGAGGCGAGTTCTTCGCGGTTGATCGCGGCGTCGATGGGCGCAAGGTCGGCGCGGCCTTCGATCGCGCGGGCGATGGCGGACTTCAGCGCCTCGTGATCGCGCTCGGCGACGCCCGCGTAAATGGTGCGCGTTCCATCCGTCGCGCGAAGGGCTTCGGGCATCAGCCGCGCGAAGGCCGCATTGGAGCGCACGATGAGCCCTGTCGCGTCGACGACGGCGATGGCCATTGGCGTCTGGTTGAAGAAGCGTGCGAAGCGCACTTCCGCGAGCCTGAGATTTTCCGAAGGCTCCTCTCCGGGCGCGCGATTGAGAACAAGCGTGCGGGACGCGCCGGGTGTGCGATCCTGGGCGAACGCGACGCGGTGAATGATGCGAACCGGCAGGCTCTGGCCGTTGCGGCGCTTGAGATCCACGTCGAACTGCTCGGTGCGCACTTCGCTCGCGCGCCCGCCGACAGCGGAGAACAAGGCCGCGCCATTGCCCGCCACGATGTCGGACAGCATCAGGCCCCCGGAACCGACCTGCGCAAGGTCGTAGTCGAGCCAGCCCGCAAGCGTTGCGTTGATGTACGTGATCGCGCCGCGCGCGTCGCAGGAGAAGAACCCGGCCGGCGCATGATCCAGAAAGTCGATCGCGTGCTGCAACTCCTGGAAGACGTTTTCGTGTCGCGCGCGTTCCCGCGTCACCTCCGCGACGGTCCAGAGCGTCGCCTTGCGATTGCCCGTGCGCTCCAGCGGGCGCACGCGGATGCGATACCAGCCGACGGGCCCTTCGCCGGAGAGCGGCGGCGAAAGGCGCAATTCTTCCGCGGCGCGCTTGCCCTCCCGTCCGGCCTGCGCGAGGCGATAAACAGCTTCGGAGACTTCCGGCGCGCCCGAAAACAGCCGGTCGATGGTGCGGATGTCCGCCGGATCACTGGCGCCCGACAGGCGCATGTAGGTTTCGTTGGCGTAGATGATCCGCGTATCGCCTTCGGTGACGAGCAGGCCCTCCGGTCCCGTGTCCGCCACCAGCTTCGTCACGTCATCGCGGGCGGCCTCCCCTGCGAGGCGGACGAACCCGACGGCATAGGCGAAAAGCCCGATCACGCCGACGATGGAGAGTCCCGCCAGGAGCAGAATGGTCAGCCGCCCGGCGTCCTCCTGCGGCAGGAAGGAGAAGGACGCCGCCGCCCCAACCAGCAGGACCGCGATGAGCAGCACGAGCACGGGGCTGCCCGGGCGTTCGGTCCTGTCGAAAGCTGCAGGCGGCGGAGTTTCAGTCACTTCGGACATCCCGGGCTCATGCTGGACTTACACGCCTGCCTCGACGGTCGGGACCGGATCGCCCCAGTTCGAAACATTGCCATTCGCGCGTTTGCGCTGCGACAGTCGCAGCTTCTTCACGGCGCACCTTCAGCCGAATCGATTAAAATTCGATTCTATCCTAAAAAAGCCGGAAACATCGGTTGGCTGCCCCGGCGGTGGCGACATTAACCATTCATTAACGTTCAGGCCGTCCCTTCGGCCCGGATGTGTTAACGGTTGCGGGCGAACGAGCGCGCGGCGCAGCGGAAGCGGGTGGAAATATGCAGTTCCTCAGCAGTCTGACCGGCGACAACCGGGTCCTTTTCTGGCTCCTCGGCCTTGCCGCGGTTCTGGTTGTCGTCCTCGTGCTTGTGCTTCTGGCGCGGGCGCTTTTCGGCGCGAAGCTCCGCAGTGGCGGCGGCCGGTCGCGGCAGCCGAGGCTTGGCGTCGTTGACGCCTACGATCTCGACCGGCACCGCCAGCTCGTCATCGTGCGGCGCGACAACGTCGAGCACCTTCTCATGATCGGCGGCCCGAACGACCTCCTGATCGAAGGATCCATCGTTCGCGCACAGGCAGCGGGTATTGAGGCCCGCACCGGCCGCGACACGGCTGCCTCCCTCGACGATGCGGAGCCCGCCGCCGCCGCGCCCGCACCGGCGGCGCCAGTCGCGCCCTCTCCCGCCCGGGCGCCCGCTCCTGCGCCGGCGCCTGTCGAGAAGGCGGAAGGAGAGACCGAGCCCCTGGCGCCCCCAACCCCGGCGCCCGCTCCGATTGCGGCGCGGCCAGCTTCTCCTCCTCCGCCTCCTCCATCGACGGCGCCTCCCGCGCCGGTTGCGCCGCCCCCGCCCGCCGGCCTGCCGCCGAGGCCAGCGACGCCTCCGGTTGAGCCTGCCGCCAGCCGTCCCGCGCCGCCGCCTGTCCGCCCGCCGCTCGCCGCGGGAGCGCCGGCTTCCGGTCCGGTCCCAGGGCCGTCCAGGGCTCCGGCCAGCCCGCCGGCGCCCCCTGCGCCGCGTGTCGAGCCGCCCGGCGTGCGCCCGCCCCCGCCGCCCATCGCGACCGGCGTCCGCCCCGGTCT
>JBKBNT010000005.1:0-530383 GCA_046295155.1 Beijerinckiaceae bacterium | reverse complement strand
TCCCATCCCGAACTCGGCCGTCAAACGCTCCAGCGCCAATGGTACTATGTCTCAAGACCTGGGAGAGTAGGTCGCCGCCAGGCCTGCTGAATACAGATAATAATCAACTCTTCACATAGCGATCGCGCCGTGAAATGCTCGGCGCGTACCGGGCATTGCCCGTTTACGTCTTTGACGCGGGGTGGAGCAGCCCGGTAGCTCGTCAGGCTCATAACCTGAAGGTCGTAGGTTCAAATCCTGCCCCCGCAACCAAAATCGCCCGCTAACCCAAAAGGTTAGCGGGCTTTTTCATTTTGCGCTCGGACTCCAGTCAGCCTGGTGAAAGCGCTGCGGAAACAAGAGGACGCGAAGTCCGTCATGACGCAGGGCGAAGTTCGCTCACGGGCGGCTTTCCCTGGCCACTTCGTTCGCGTTACCTGCGGACTCGGAAGTACACGTTGACGGCAGCCATGAGACTGTCGGGTGTAGCGTCCGTTCCCGTGTGATGTATGCGGTATCCAAGGTAACCAAAACGTCGGGCAAGTGACGCCATTCGCCGCCGGGCCGGCCAGATTCCAGCTCGATTCTCGGAACCCGGCTGGATCTCGAATTCGATGTATGGTCCACCGCGCCCCCCGGATCGCCACCTCACGTCGGCGACGTCACGCCAGGCAATGGCTCTCTCGGAAACTGATCGGTCATGCAGCCCGGCCGGCCCGATCATGATCGGGGGGCGATGATCGTGCATGCGTTTGAACGCGTAGATCGCCAGATAAAATCCAGAGCATATTGCAACAATCGACAATCCCATCACGACAAACCACCGAACGGCGTCAATGTCCTCCGGGTACGCCCTGAAGTACAGAATTGTGAGCAATCCCTGCGTAATGACAAAGACGCCCGAGAAGAGCCGGACGTTGATTGCGAGCGTTCGATCGTTGAAGATCGCTATGCCGTTCTCACGCCGGATCGTCGGAGCTCCCGTTTTGTTGCTGGAAGGATCATTCGTCATCTGATCTGGTCGCCTGCGTCCAGACGGCGTCGGGGAAAGTTGTCGAGCTTATTGCGGCTTATCCTCTTTGGGAAAGTCCCTCTCGTTCACGGCGTCGTTCCCGATCCGCAGAGCCTGGCGGCCCGGGGTGGTGCAGCCGAAACGCTCGACATTGCCCTCTCCAGCGGGAATGATCGCTGCTTGCAACGCAATGCTTAACGAGCCTGCGCCGGCGCAAATGGCTGCAGCGGCGCCGAGCGCAACAGCGCCGGGCCGCCGCTTCTGCGCGAACGGACCATGTTTCCTCCCTGCGGCGGTCTTCGCGCGCCCGCTTGAACGTGACGCCGCGATCCGCGGACGCTGAGACGCATGGCTCCGCTTGCCGCGCCGCAAGCCGCCCGGGGCGCGGCCTCGACGCCATGCACGCCCGGCGATAGTGTCGCGCGCAGCACGGGAATGACGGGATGCAAGGGGGAAACGAATGCCGCATACGCGCGCTCTTGAAGAGATACGCACGGCGCTCGGGCAAAGGGGCGTCGTGGAGGGGGAAGACCTCGCACCCTTCACGCAGGACATTCGAGGGACCTACAGGGGCGCCGCGCTCTTGCTGGCGAGGCCGGCCTCGACGGAAGAGGTGGCGGCGGTCGTCCGCATCTGCGCTGCGCATGGGCTCGTCATCGTTCCGCAGGGCGGGAATACGGGCCTCTGTGGCGGGGCGATTCCCCGCGGTGCGCGTGCGTCGATCATCCTGTCGCTGTCGCGCATGAACAGGATCATCTCTGTTGATCCCGAACGATACACGATCACGGCTGAGGCCGGTTGCATCCTGCAATCCATCCACGACGCGGCGGCTGAGGTCGATCGGACGTTCGCGATGGATTGGGGCGCGCGAGGGTCGGCAACGGTCGGCGGCGGCATTTCCACCAACGCAGGCGGCATCAACGTCCTGCGTTTCGGCAACACCCGCGATCAGGTTCTGGGACTGGAAGCTGTCCTCCCCGATGGCCGCATCTGGAACGGCTTGCGCGCGCTGCGAAAGGATTCCTCGGGTTACGATCTCAAGCATCTTTTCATCGGCGCGGAAGGCACGCTCGGCATCGTCACGAAAGCCGTCCTGAAACTGCATCCGCGGCCCGCCCATGAGCAGAGCATGTGGGCGGCCGTCGCGGATCTCGGCCGCCTGATGGAATTGTTCGTGCTCGCGCGTTCCGTCGCCAGTGAAGGATTGACCGCGTTCGAACTCGTGCCCGGCTACACCTACGAAAAGGCGCTTGCGCAATATCCCTCGCTGGTGCGTCCCGTCGAGTCGCGCGCGGAGTGGTACGTCATTGTCCGCTTCTCCGGCCAGCAGCCTGTCAGCGACAAGTTCGAGGACTTCTTCGCGCGCGCGTTCGAGGCGGGGCTCATCACAGACGGCGCGCTTGCGCAGACGATCGCGCAGGAAAACAACATCTGGAACCTGCGCGACGAGATTCCGCCCTTGAAACTGATCAAGGGAAAGATGCTGAAGTGGGACGCTTCCGTGCCCATCGATCGCATCGTGCCTTTCCTGGCGGAAGCGCAGAAGCGCGCGCACGCGATCCGCGAGGACCTCCGCGTGATCGCGTTCGGCCATGTCGGCGACGGCAATCTGCACATGTCGATTTTCCCCGAGGGCGGCGCCCCCGGGAACGCCGCGTTCGACGCGTTGTGCAAGCGCGTCGTCGGGGAGATCGACGAGCTCGTCTGGAGTTACGGCGGCTCCATCTGCGCGGAGCACGGGGTGGGCGTGGAGAACTTCGATCGTCTGCCAGGACAAAAGCCGGCCATCGAGCTCGAGATGATGGCGCGCATCCGCGACCTGTTCGATCCCCGCGGCATTTTCAATCCGGGCAAGCTTTTCGATGCGAAGCGCCATACGGCGCCGGCGGCCGCGGAATAATCACTCGGCCGCATGAGCGAGGACTTCGCCGGAAGGCTTGAACGAGTCGCTTCGCGCAAGCGCCCAATTGCGCTCGAAGCGCGCTCCGCCGCCGCCTGATAGCAACTCGCCCGGAGACAGCGAGGGATAGAGTTCGGCGAATGTCTCGACTTCGCCGGCGGCGCCGCGCCGCATCAGGTGATGGGGCCGCAATTCGGAGGGATGGTCGAGCCCGGCTGCTGCGACAAGCTCCGCCAGCGCATGAAGTGTTTCGCGATGAAAGCTCGCGACGCGCGCAGCCTTGTCCGCTGGCACGATTGCGCGCTGACGTCGCGGATTCTGCGTTGCGACCCCGGTGGGGCAAGCATCCGTGTGGCACTGCTGCGCCTGTATGCAACCTACCGCAAACATGAAGGCCCGCGCTGAATTGCACCAGTCCGCGCCCAGCGCCATGGCGCGCGCCATGTCGAAAGCCGTTGCAATCTTTCCCGAGGCGCCGAGGCGAACGAGATGACGGACGTTCGCGCCCACGAGCGCGTTGTGCGCGAAATTGAGTCCGTCCCGCAACGGCATCCCGAGATGATCCATGAACTCGAGCGGCGCGGCGCCGGTGCCGCCCTCCTTGCCGTCGATGACGATGAAGTCGGGCGCCTCGCCGGTTTCCAGCATCGCCTTCACGATCGCGAGAAACTCCCACGGATGGCCGATGCACAATTTGAATCCTGTTGGCTTGCCGCCGCACAGACGGCGCAGTTCGCCAATGAAACGGATCAACTCCGTTGGCGTGCTAAAGGCGGAGTGGGAGGCCGGCGAAACGCAATCCACGCCAGCCTCGACGCCGCGGATCGCGGCGATTTCCGCCGTCACCTTCGCGCCGGGCAGGACCCCGCCGTGACCGGGCTTGGCGCCTTGTGAAAGCTTCACCTCGATCATCTTGATCTGCGGGTCGGCGGCGCGTTCGGCGAACGCATCGGGACAAAACGAACCGTCGCGACGCCGGCAGCCGAAATAGCCAGACCCGATCTCCCAGATGAGATCGCCGCCGCGCTCGCGGTGATACGGACTGACGCCGCCCTCGCCAGTGTCATGCGCGAACCCTCCCAGTCGCGCGCCTTCGTTCAGCGCCCGAATTGCGTTCGCTGAGAGCGAACCATAGCTCATTGCCGAGATGTTCAGCAGCGAGGCGAGATAAGGCGCCGCGCAGTCCGGCCCGCCAATGCGCACGCGCTGCGATTCACGCGCCACCGGCCGCGGCGCCATCGAATGATGCAGCCATTCGTAGGCCGGCCGATAGACGTCGATCTGGGTCCCGAAGGGCCGCTTGTCCAGCTCACGCTTCGCCCGCTGGTACACGATGGCGCGGATATCCCGCGGGAACGGCGCGCCATCCTGTTCCGCCTCGAAGAAGTACTGGCGCATCTCGGGCCGGATGCCCTCGAACAGGAAGCGCAAATGGCCGACGACCGGATAATTGCGCAGGATTGCATGGCGGGTCTGCATGAGGTCATGGACGCCGAGGGCTGTCAGCGCCGCCGCGACCGCCAGCAGTCCCAGAAGCAGCAGCGACTGCCCGCCGGTGAGCCAGACTCCGATCCCCAGGCCAATGGCGGCGCACAAACATATGGCAAAGACCGTGAAGCGGCCCGGTCTCAGGTCGTGCCACAGGGTCATCGGGACGCTCCTTCCTCGACGCGGCAAGAATCGCGCGAAACTTGGAAAGCAGATCACAAAAGGAGTGCCTTGACATTGTCTTACATTTATGAAAAACGAACGCTCATTCACTTTTAGAGCGAGCCCAATGCCCAAGCTGTCGGATGTCCAGCAGGAAGAGCGTCGCGCGCGCATTCTCGATGCGGCCGAGCGCTGTTTCGCGCGCGCAGGTTTTCACCGCACGACCATGCAGGACATTTGCAAGGAGGCGGGCGTCAGCCCGGGCGCCCTGTACATATGGTTTTCGTCGAAGGAGGCCCTGATCGCGGGCATCGCCGCGCGCAATCGCGACGAGGTGCTGGCGTCGTTCGCGACGCTGGCGGATGCCGACGATTTCGTGGGCGGAATGGCGCAGGTGCTCGAAACCTGCATTCTGAACCAGCCGGCCGAAAAGTCCGTACTTTGCCTCGAGATCGGCGCGGAGGCGACGCGCAACAAGGCCGTTGCTGAAACGCTTTCGCGCTTCGATGAAACGGTCTGCGCCGCGTTGACCGAGTTGCTCGACAAGGCCGCGCGCGAGGGCCGCATCAAGCCGTCGATGCCGACGAAGGAGCTTGCGCAGGCGATGCACGTCATTGCGGATGGACTTTTCTGGCGTCGCGCCGTGCAGCCCGACTTCGACGCCGCCTCGGCGGGGCGCACCTTGCTCGCCATCGTCATGGGCGCGCTTTCCGAGGGACGGCGATGAAAAAGGTCGCGGTGGTTCTTACAGTCATTCTTCTGGCGGCGGGCTCCGCGGGACTGGCCGGCTGGAAGTACACCCGCACGCATGAAGCAAGGGCCGCGGCGCGAACGGAGCCGCTCGCGCCTGCGATCACGGTGGCGCGCGCGCGCGTGTCTGAAGTCGTCGAAAGCGTCTCGGTCACAGGCACGCTCGTTGCGCGCAACGAAATCCTCGCGGGGCCGGAGATCGAAGGCCTGCGCATCGTCGAAATCCTTGTCGACGAAGGCGATCGGGTCGCCAAGGGCGCTGTTCTCGTCCGGTTGTCGCGCGATGTTCTCGATGCGCAGCTTGCGCAGTCGGACGCCGCGCTCGCTCGTTCCGACGCCGCCATCGCGCAGGCGCGCAGCCAGATCGCGCAGTCCGAAGCCAATGCGAAACTCGCGGCCGCCGACCTGGAGCGAGCCCAGGCGTTGTCGCGAAGCGGCAACACGACCCAGGCGATCCTTGACCTGAGGTCGTCGGGGCAGCGCGCGGCCGAGGCGCAATTGCAGGCCGCCCGCGACGCTGTGCGAGCGGCGGAGGCCGATCGCAAGAACATCGAGGCGCAGCGGCGCGAACTGATGGTGCGCATTGCGCGCACGGAAGTTCGTACGCCCGCTGCGGGCGTCGTCGCGCGCAAGAACGCGAAGCTCGGGGCGGTTGCGAGCGCCGCCGGCGAACCGCTGTTCCGCATCATCGAGGAAGGCGAAATCGAACTCGAAGCTGAAATTCCCGAAGCGCGCATCGGCGCGCTTGCCGCGGGGCAGAAGGCGCTTGTCACCGTCGCGGATGGCGCGAAGATCGAAGGCAGGGTACGGCTCGTTTCGCCGGAGGTTGATCGCGCCACGAGACTGGGCCGCGTCCGCGTCAGCCTCGCGTCGTCGAACGGTGTGCGCGTCGGGGCCTTTGCGCGCGCCGAGATCGAAGTGCGTCGCCAAAGGGCCGTGACCGCGCCGGTGAGCGCGCTCACCTATGGAGAGAACGGCGCGCGCGTCCTTGTCGCCGACAAGGGAATCGTGCGGGAGCGGCCTGTCGTCCTCGGCCTTGTCGACGGCGTTCGCGCCGAAATACGGCGTGGAATCAGCGAGGGCGACGAGATCGTGGTGCGCGCCGGCGCATTCCTGCGTGACGGAGATTCCGTCCGGCCCGTGGAGGCCCTGACGGAGAGCGCGCGATGAACTGGAACATCTCCGCCTGGTCGATCCGCAATCCCGTCCCTTCGGTCCTGCTGTTCGCGATCCTCGTCGCGCTCGGACTGGCTTCGTTCTCGCGCCTGCCAATCACGCGCTTTCCCAACGTCGACATCCCGATCGTCATGATCAACGTGACGCAGTCGGGCGCGGCGCCCTCAGAGCTTGAGACACAGGTGACGAAGCGCGTCGAGGATGCGGTGGCCGGCGTCACAGGCGTCAAGCGCGTGATCTCGTCGATTTCCGATGGCCTGTCGCAGACAACCATCGAGTTTCGGCTCGAGGTGAACTCCGACCGTGCGCTCAATGACGTAAAGGATGCAGTGGCGAAGATCCGCGCGGACCTGCCGCGCACGATCGACGAACCGATCATCCAGCGCCTCGATATCGCGGGCCTGCCAATCCTGACCTATGCTGTGAGCGCGCCCAATATGTCGCTCGAACAGCTATCGTGGTTCGTCGATGACGTCGCCGCCCGCGCGCTTCAGGGCGTGCGCGGCGTCGGCCAGGTGCAGCGCATTGGCGGCGTGGACCGCGAGATCAAGGTGCAGCTCGATCCGGACCGGATGCTGTCGCTCGGCGTCACAGCGGGCGAAGTGAGCCGTCAGTTGCGCGCGACGAACGTGGACATCGGCGGCGGACGCGGCGAAGTCGCAGGGCAGGAGCAGTCGATCCGCACGCTCGCCGGCGCACGCAATGTCGAGGAGATCGGCGATACGACCATCGCGCTTTCCGGCGGCCGCCGGGTGAAGCTCTCCGACATAGCGACGATCACGGACGGCGCCGCGGACCAGCGCCGTTTCGCGCGTCTTGACGGGCGGCCCGTGGTCGCCTTCGCCATCGTGCGCGCCAAGGGCGCGAGCGACGCCACGGTCATGGAGCTCGTCGGAAAGAGGGTCGACGAAATCCGCGCCTTGCATCCCGGCGTGCAGATCGACCTCATCGACAACGCCGTCAACTACACTGTCGGCAATTATCACTCCGCGATGATGACGCTGCTTGAAGGCGCGCTGCTCTCGGTCATCGTCGTCATGATCTTCCTGCGCGACTGGCGGGCGACTGCGATCACGGCGCTCGCCCTGCCGCTTTCGATCATCCCGACCTTCTTCGCGCTGGACGCTCTCGGCTTTTCCCTCAATCTCGTGAGTCTGCTGGCGATCACGCTGGCGACGGGCATCCTGGTGGACGACGCCATCGTCGAGATCGAGAACATCGTCCGCCACATGAACATGGGCAAGTCGGCCTGGCGCGCGTCTCTCGAAGCCGCAGACGAAATCGGCCTCGCCGTCATCGCCATCACCATGACGATCATCGCCGTCTTTGCGCCGGTGAGCTTCATGGGCGGCATCGCTGGCCAGTATTTCAAGCAGTTCGGCCTTACCGTCGCGGTGGCCGTGTTCTTCTCGCTGCTCGTCGCGCGGCTCATCACGCCCTTGCTTGCCGCCTATTTCCTGCGCGCTCATCCGCTGCATGAACAGAAGGAGGGCGCGATCATGGGCGGCTATACGCGGTTCGTGGCCTGGTCGGTCCGCCACCGGTGGGTCACGATGATCGCGGGCGCGCTCATCTTCGGCGCCTCGATCCAGGCGACGAAACTCCTGCCGTCCGGCTTCCTGCCTGCGGAGGATGTGGCGCGTCTTGTCATGGCGGTCGAACTGCCGCCAGGCACGCGAGCTGAGGATACGATGCGCGCGGTCGACGACATCACGCGCCGGTTGCGCCAGAGGCCCGAGATCAGGAGCGTGTTCGTGGATGGCGGCCGCGTGGGGCTGGGCGCGCCAGAAGTGCGCAAGGCGACCCTCGTCATCGGCCTCGTTCACAAGAGCGAACGCGACATCACGCAACGCCAGGTGCGCAACGAGATCGGCCGCATGGTCGCAGACGTCCCTGATGTGCGCACGTGGTTTCTCGACGAGAACGGGCAGCGCCAGTTGACGCTCGGCGTACAGGGCGCGGACACGGCGCAGATCGAGCGCGTCGCATCTGAGCTGGCAAGCCAGATGAAGCGTCTTCCGCTCATCACCAACGTGACGACGACAGCGGCGCTCGACAGGCCCGAAATTCGCCTTCGTCCGCGCACGGACCGCGCGGCGGAGCTTGGCGTTTCGACCGACGCGCTCGCGGAGGCCATTCGCGTCGCGACGCTCGGAGACATCGATGCGAATCTCGCAAAGTTCAACGCGGGCGACAGGCTCGTGCCGATCCGTGTCGCCCTCCAACGCTCCGCGCGCGGCGATCTCGACACGCTCGGCAATCTGCGTGTGGCGACGGCCAGGGGCGGCTCCGTGCCGCTCTCCGCCGTGGCGGACATCGAATTCGGACAGGGGCCGGCCACGATCTCGCGTTACGACCGCCAGCGGCGGGTAGCCGTCGAGGCCGATCTCGCGACGACCGACGCGCTCGGCGAGGCGCTCGACGCGGTTTATGCGTTGCCGGCCGCGAAAAACCTGCCGCCTGGCATCAAGTTCACCGAGTCCGGCGACGCCGAGGTGATGGCGGAGGTCTTCCAGGGCTTCGCGCAGGCCATGGGCGCCGGGTTAATGATGGTGCTGGCCGTGCTCATTCTCCTGTTCGGCAGCGTCTTGCAGCCGATCACCATCCTGCTTTCGCTGCCCCTTTCCATCGGCGGCGTGATCGGCGGCCTGCTCATCATGAATTTCGCGATCTCGATGCCGGTCGTGATCGGCATATTGATGCTCATGGGCATCGTCACGAAGAACGCGATCATGCTCGTCGATTTCGCCGTCGAACGCATCAAGCACGGCGTGGGGCGCACAGAGGCTCTCGTCGATGCGGGGCGCAAGCGTGCGCGGCCCATCGTCATGACCACGATTGCGATGGGCGCGGGGATGATCCCCTCAGCCATCGGCATCGGCGACGGGGGCGAATTCCGTTCGCCGATGGCCGTCGGCGTCATTGGCGGACTCATCGCGTCCACGATCCTGTCGCTCATCTTCGTGCCCGCGATGTTCACCATCATGGACGATCTCGGCAGACTGGTCTGGCGCGGTTTCTCGCGTTTCGTCGGCCCGCGCGACGAAGAGCCGGCGGCCGCGCAGCCGCATCGCAGCGCGGCGGCCGAATGAGCGCGCCCGTTCTGGAAGGGCGCTACGTGCGCCTCGCGCCTCTTTCCGCGGCTCACGCGCGCGACGTTTTTCGCGCCGTTTGCAACGACGGCACATTCCTTCGCACATCCTTCATGGTTGAGCCGCCGCCGCGGGACGAGAGCGCGCGCGAACAATGGTTCCTCAAGAAAGTCGCCTGGGAGGGACGATCCTACTTTGCTTGCATCGACACCAGAACGGGCGCGGCCAATGGCTTTCTCGCCTACATGCGCGAGGAACCGGTTCATCGCAGCGTCGAAGTCGGCGACGTGCTGTTCGGGTGCGGTTTGCAACGCACGCCGGCCGCGACGGAAGCAGTCTATCTCTCTTTGCGGCGCGCCTTCGAGACGATGAACCATCGTCGGGTCGAGTGGAAGTGCGATACGCGCAACAAGGCCTCCTATAGCGCCGCGGTGCGATTTGGCTTCACGTTCGAGGGCGTGTTTCGCCAGCACATGATCGTACGGGGCGAAAGCCGCGACAGCGCATGGTTCTCCATGCTCGACAGCGAGTGGCCGGCGCGGAAGGCCGCGTTCGAGCAGTGGCTGCGTCCTGAAAACTTCGACGCGGCCGGAGCGCAACGCCAGCCGCTCGCTGCATTCAGGCTGGACTGAACGCGTCTCCCGCCCTTGCTTGACAGCCTTTCGGGCGAGCCTACCATGAGCGCAAACAAATCTCGTGGGAGGAAGGCCGTGCTTATCATCGACAATGAAACCGTCTCCAAAATCCTTTCGATGAAGGATTGCATCCGCGTTCAGGAGGAAGCCTTCAAGAAGCTTCCCGCCGGCGGCGCGATCCATCGTCCGCGCATCGACATGTATTTTCCCTGCGACCGGCCGGACGGTTATTACCGCTGGGGTTCGATGGAAGGCGCGAACGACGGCTATTTCGCGATCCGCATGAAGTCCGACGTCATCACATGGCCTGCGGAGCCGGACGGCGGGTGGACGGAAGACAAGCATTGCCGTGAGCCCGGCACCTATTGTGGCCTCATATTTCTTTGCTCCACGCGCAACGCTGAGCCGCTGGCGTTCATCAACGACGGCGTTTTGCAGCACATGCGTGTTGGCGGCGGCGCGGGCATCGGCACGAAGTATCTCTCCCGCGAAGACTCCCATGTCGTGGGAATGCTTGGCTCCGGCGGCATGGCGCGCACCTTCCTCGAAGCGTTCGCGTGCGTGCGCGACATCAAGATGTGCAAGATCTATAGCCCGACGCCGGCAAACCGCGAGAAGTTCGCCGAAGAGATGCGTGCGAAGATGGGCATCGAGGTCAAGGTTTGCGACAACCCGCGCGACGTGATCCGGGGCGCCGACATCGTTTCGTCCGCGACCGACAGCATGAAGCCCGTCTACGACGCCGACTGGCTGGAAAAGGGGCAGCATGTCACGAATCTCGGCCGCCGCGAGATGCCGGACGCGGTGATGTCGAAGTTCGACGTGGTGATTCGCCAGGGCACCGCCGGCCTGCAGATGAAGCAGACCGAGCGCTTCCAGGCCGAGCGAGGGCTGTCCCCAGCCGCCTTCATCGGCGGCAGCGAGGAGGAGATGAAGCGCATTCCGGAAAAGAATCCGCAGCCCGGATTCGGCGGCGACAGTCCGGAGTTCATGGACCGCGGCAAGGGGGGCGACAAGCCGGACTTCGCTGACCTCATCACTGGCAAGGCGAAGGGCCGCACCAGCCGCGACCAGATCACGTTCTATCGCAACGTTGGCAACCAGGGGCTGCAGTTCTCCTCGGTCGGCGGCTGGGTCTACGAGGAAGCGAGGCGGCTGAAGGCCGGCCGGGAAATTCCGACGGAGTGGTTCCTGCAGAACATCCGCGATTGAGGAGGCTTGCGATGACGAAGACCCCGCGCATCGCCGCGCTCGCGGCAAGCCTCTGTCTCGCCGCAGCGTACGCGCCGTCAGCGCATGCGCAGGGCGTCGAGAGTTTCTACAAGGGCAAGCAGGTAAGCCTGCTCATCGGCTTCGGGCCGGGGGGCGGCAATGACGTCTGGGGGCGCGCCATCGCGCGGCACATGGGGCGGCACATTCCGGGCAACCCGACAATGGTCGCGCAGAACATGCCGGGCGCGGGCACGATGAAACTGGCGCTGCATCTGCAGAGCGTCGCGCCGGCGGACGGCTCCGTATTCGGCATGATCAGCCGCGGCCTGCCCCTTGAGCCCCTTCTGGGCGACCGCAATACGCAGTTCGCTCCCCAGAAGATGAGCTGGATCGGCAGCCCCGATCAGGACACGAACGTCTGCGCGGTTACGGCCGCGTCGAAAGCGAAGACGCTCGGCGATCTGCACAACATCGAGATCACGATGGGCGGCTCGGGCTCCGGCGCCGACACGGCTGTCTATCCCGAGTTCTTCGCCCAATTCCTCGGCCTGAAAATCCGCACCGTGAAAGGCTATCCGGGTTCCAACGAGGTCCTTCTCGCGATGGAGCGCGGCGAGGTGGACGGCATCTGCGTCGCCTATGACGCGCTGGCGCGCCAGCGTCTCTTCACAGACGGCAAGATCAACATCCTCTTTCAGGCGGCGCTGAAAAAGGACCCGAAGATCAAGGGCGATCCGCCGCTCGTGATCGACGCGAATGTTGATCCGGCAAAGCGAGACATCCTGGAGTTCTTCCTGTTCCGCGCCGCGTTCGGCCGTCCGCTGGCCGCGCCGCCTGCCGTCCCGAAGGATCGGCTCGCCGCCCTGCAGAAGGCGTTCCTGGACACGATGGCCGATCCGGTCTTCAAGGCGGAGGCGCAGAAGCTGGGCCTCACCATTGACCCGATCTCCGGAGACGAACTCGCGGCGCTCGTCGATCAGGCCTACAGGACGCCGGAGGCCTCCGTGCGGGCGCTGGCTGAGCTTCTGAAGAATCTGGGCAAGTAGTATCGGTGAGGGCCGGCGCCTCGGGTCAGATGCGCCGGAGCCCGAGCGGGCGGGCCTTCGGGTCGCCCGTGCGCTGCCAGACGCCGTTGGCGCCGTGCTCCAGCACCATCTTGTGTCCCTTGCGCGCCTGAAGAATGAGGTGTCCTTTCCCGTCGACCGACCAGGCGACCGGTTCGAAGATCACGATGCCATTGTCGCGGCATGCGGGCGCGAGTTGCGCGCGGTAGACGCCGCGGCCGCGCGCGGTGTCGAACAAGGTCACCATGCACAGCGTGTCCTTGCCCTCCTCGCGCAAGACGGTGTACCGGCCGGCGATCTCGCCGACGCGGGGGCTGTGCTGCGGCGCGGGCGCGCGCTGCTGGGGCTGGCGTTGCGTCTGCTGGGCGACAGCCGTGGGCGCGCCCTGCGCAAACGCCCCGTGCGGAGCGACGGCCAGAACGCCGAAACCGGCGATGAACGCCGTCCCTGCCGCGATCGTCATTCGCGTGGTGCGGACGAAAAGGTTCATGACGTGGCTTGCCTCCTCAATCCCAATGCGAATCATTGCGCCCGTCGAGGCGAACGCCTCCAGGGAGTCTCCGCGACAGGCGTTAGAACATCGTTGCCGTCCGCCCATGCGAACAGGTTTTCAACCACGAGGCGGCTCATGGCGTCCCGCGTATGCCGCGAGGCCGAGCCAACATGGGGCAGCAGAACGACATGGTCCATCGCCATGAGTTCGGCTGGCACGCGGGGCTCGTCCTCGAATACGTCGAGCGCGGCGGTCAGGATGCGTCTCTCGCGCAGCGCGTCGACAAGGGCGCGCTCGTCGACGATCGTCCCCCGCGCAACATTGACGAGAACGCCGTCGGGGCCCAGCGCGTCGATGACGTCGCGATTGACGAGACGCCGGGTTTCCGGTCCGCCCGGCGCGGCGATCATCAGGATGTCGCATCGGCGCGCCATGTCGAGAAGGCTGGCGCAGTATTCGTAAGGCGCGGATGGGTCGGGCTTGCGGTTGTGATAGATGACACGCACGCCGAAGGCCTCTGCACGGCGCGCGATGGCCTTGCCGATCCGCCCGAGACCGAGAACGCCCATCGTGCGCTCGCGCAGCGACGCGGTTGGCGCGAACTGTCCATTCAGCCACTCGCCCCGCCGCAACCAGCGCTCGGCGCTCGAAAACTGCCGCACAGCGTTGAGCAGCAGGCCGAATGCGGTGTCGGCCGTTTCTTCCGTGAGCACGTCCGGCGTGTTGGTGACGATGACCCCGTTTGCGCCAGCCCATGCTGCGTCGACGTTGTCGTAGCCGACGCCGAGATTGGCGACGATTTCGAGCGCCGGCATCCGGCTCATCAGCGCGCCTGTCACCGGCGCGCTGATGTCTTGCGTGAGGATCGGCACGCCCGTGGCGATGGCGCGCACGCTGCCTTCGACCTCGCGCAGCATTGCGTCCTTGTCCTGCGCCGCGTAAAGCCGGTGAACCCGAAAGCGCCCGTCGAGCGCTTCCTGGATCAGCGGCGGCAGCGGCGCCGGCATCAGGACGTCGGGCATGAGGCGATCACCGCTTCTCGATGCCGGCCTTCTCGATCACCGCCGACCAGCGGGCGATGTCATCGGTCAGGCGCTTGCCGATTTCTTCCGGCGTGCTGCCGCGGGTCTCGATGCCGAGTTCGAGCGCGCGCTTGCGCGTGTCGGGGTCGGCAAGGACCTCGCGCATGGCGCCGTTCAGCGTCGCGATGATCTCCTTCGGCGTGTCGGCCTTCACGAAGAAGGCGTTCCAGGACACGACATCGAAGCCCGGCACGCCGCCTTCGGCGACAGTCGGAATATCCGGGTGAGCGTCAGAGCGCTTGGGGCCGGACGAGCCCAGCGCGCGCAGCTTGCCGTCGGCGATGTTCGTCTTCATCGCGGCGAAGGCGTCGATCATCACGTCGATGTCGCCGTTCATCGTGGCGAGCATCAGGTCGGGCGTCGTCTTGAACGGAACGATCACGACGTCGACGCCAGCCGTGGACTTGAAGAGCTGCGCCGTCAGGTTCTGCGTGCTGCCGATCACGACCGTGCCGATGTTCAGCTTGCCCGGATTGGCTTTCGCGAATTTCAGAAGGTCGCCCATCGACTTGTAGGGCTTGCTCGCGCTGGTCGCGAAAATGAAGTCGAAATAGCCCATCGACGACACTGGCGTAAACTGCTTGACCGGATCGAAGGCCAGCTTGTTGAACAGGCCGACGCTGACCGCCGTGCCGTTCGAGAACAGGGCGACGGTGTTTCCATCCGCCGCTTCGCGCAGCACGTTCTGCGCCGCCTGAATGCCGCCGGCGGCGGGCACGTTCTCGACGATGAATCGCTGGCCGAGCTTGTTTCCGAGCTTCTCGCCAACGATGCGCGCGGTCACGTCCGCCACGCCGCCGGCGCCGAAGGGAACGATCACCTTGACGGGCTGCGTGGGCCACTTGGCCTGGGCGGCGGCAAGCGAGGGCAGGCCGGCGCCGGCAGCGAAGGCTGCGACCGCAAGGGCGCGAACGAAGGCGCGCTTGTCGAGAGGGCCCGGAATTCTGTGCGTCATGGCGTGCTACTCCTCTGGAGACCCGATTTCTGGCGATCGGGCGATGAGTTTACGAGCGGACTGCCCTTCGGGCAAAGGCCGGGCGCCGTCAAGTCTGGCCTGCGACTTCGCTGTCATGCCAGCGCCCGAGAAGGAAGCGGCTGAGCAACGAAAACAGCATGTAGATGGCGACGCCCGTCGCGGAAACCAGAACGAGCGCGGCGAACATGCGGGGAATGTTGAGCCGGTAGCCAGCCTCCACGATCCGGAAGGCGAGGCCTGCTCCCTGGCCAGCGGCGCCTGCGGCGATCTCGGCTACGATGGCGCCGATGAGCGCGAGGCCGCCGCCGATGCGCAGGCCGCCGAGAAAGTAGGGCAGGGCCGAGGGCAGGCGAAGCAGACGCAATTCCTGCCAGGGGCTGGCGCCATAGAGCTTGTAGAGCTCGACAAGGTTGCGGTCCGCCGAGCGCAGGCCGAGCACGGCGTTGGACAGGATCGGGAAGAACGCCACGATGAAGGCGCAGACGAGCACCGCCGTGTTCGGATCGAGGTAGACGAGCAGCAGCGGCGCAATGGCGATGATCGGCGTCACCTGCAGGATGACGGCGATGGGGAAGAGCGAAGCCTCGATGACGCGCCAGCGCGCGAAAAGCAGCGCCAGCGCGAGTCCGCCGAGGGTCGCCAGCAGCAACGCAAGGAAGGTTGTCTTCAGCGTCATCCAGAGCGCGACGGAGAGCACGTCCCAGTCCGATACAAGCGTTTCCGCGACAAGGCTCGGCGCCGGAAGGATGTAGGGCGGTATGCCGCGCAGGCGCACCAGCGCCTCCCACCCGGCGACGATCGCGGCGAAGACGAGCGCGGGGACGATGCGCATTGCGCCGCGCCCGGCGCGCGCGGGAGACGGCGTTTCGCTCATGGGGCCGGTTCTCCCGCGCTTGCGCGCTCGAGCGCGGCCGAGGCGTCGCGGCAGGCCTCCGCAAAGCGCGCCGTCGCGCGCCACGCCGGGTCGCGCGGGTAGGGCTCGGGCACGTCGATCATTTCCGCCACGCGGCCCGGGTGCGCGCCGAAGACCGCAATGCGAGAGGACAGGTAGACGCTCTCGAACACCGAATGCGTGACGAAGATAACCGTCGCGTTCAGCTCCCGCTGCAGGCGCAACAGATCGTCGTTGAGCCGAAAGCGCGTGATCTCGTCGAGCGCGGCGAAGGGCTCGTCGAGCAGGAGCAGGCTCGGGCGTGTCGCGAGCGCGCGCGCAATGGAAACGCGCATCTTCATGCCGCCGGATAGCTCGCGCGGATAGGCCTGCGCGAAACGCGACAGTCCGACGAGGGCGAGCGATGACTCAATTTCGCGCGCGGCGTCGGGTTTCGATACGCCGCGCAGGCGCAACGGCAGCCATACGTTGTCCTCGACGCTCGCCCACGGCATCAGCGTCGGCTCCTGAAAGACGAAGCCGGTTTCGGGACGAACGCCAGCACGCCAGCGCACAGCGCCGCTCGTCGGTTCGGCAAGGCCTGCGACGAGACGCAGCGCGGTCGACTTTCCGCAGCCGGATGGGCCGAGCAGCGACAGGAACTCGCCATCGTTCACCGCAAGATCGACTTCGCCCAGAGCGGCGACGCCGGTCTCGAACGTCTTGCCGACTCGGTCGAGCGCGACGAGGGGCGCGTGCGCCCCCGCAACGCCGGTCACTGCTTCGGCCGCAAATCGAGGCCGACGCCCTTGTTGACGAAGCGCGTCGTGTACGCCTGCCTGATGTCGAGGCCCGGCTTGATGACGCCCGACTTCACCATCTTCTCGTAGAAGCTCGCCACGCGTTCGTCCGTCATCGCGCCGATGCCGAGTTTCAGCGCGTCGCCGGAATCGACGATGCCGTATTCCTTCATCTTCGCGATGGAGAAGGCGATCTGCGCGTCCGTCATCTCCGGGTTCTCGCGCTTGATCATCGCGTTCGCGGCGGCGTTGTCGCCATACATGTAATTATACCAGCCGATGATGGAGGCGTCGACGAAGCGCTGCACGAGACCCGGGTTCTTCTCGATCGTGTCGCGGCGGGCCTCGATCAGCGTCGAATAGGTGTCGAAGCCGTAGTCGGCCGCAAGGAAGATGTTGGGCTTGAACTTGCCGGCCTGCTCGACCGCGAACGGCTCGGAGGTCAGATAGCCCTGCTGGATCGATTTCCTGTCCGCGATGAACGGCGCGGGATTGAACGTGTACGGCTTGATGTTGGATTCGCGGAATCCGTAGGTCGTGCGCAGCCACTGGAAAATGCCGGCGCGCGCCTCGGCGCCGATGAAGGCGGTGGCCTTGTTCAGTTCGTCGAACCTGTCGAAGCCCTGCCCCGGATGGGACATGAGGATGAACGGGTCCTTCTGGAAGATGGACGCCACAGCGACGACTGGGATTTTCTGCTCCAGAGCCGTGAATGACGGGATCAGGTTCGCCGTCATGTAGAAGTCGACCTTTCCCGCGGCGAGCAGGATACGGTTGTTGGCCTGCGGCCCGCCCGGCAGGATGCGAACGTCGAGGCCGTATTTCTTATAGGTGCCGTCGACAAGCGCCTGGTAATGGCCGCCATGCTCGGCCTGCGGCAGCCAGTTGGTGGCGAAGGTGACGCGGTCCTGAGCCAGCGCGGAGGCGCTGAAACCGACGGCGGCGAAAAGAGCGGCTGCAGCCGCGGCGATACCCTTAAAATGCTTCACTGCGCCTCCTTCCGGCCGATGCGGGCCCCCGGCGTTGATCTGAACCTCGCCTTTGTGGGGCGCTGTGCGCGTTTAGGCAAGCAGCGCATCGAGCCCCGCTCCTTGTGGCGCGCGTCCGCCCGTCCTAGCCTGCCAGCCGTGTCTATCGACAGGGGAACGCAACGCCATGCCCGCGGATCGCTTCTGGACGGACCTCGCGTGGCCGGACTTTCAGGCGCGCGACATGAGCCGGGTCATCGCAATCCTGCCGCTGGCCGCGGTCGAGCAGCATGGGCCGCACCTGCCCACCGGCGTCGATTCAGCCATCATGGACGGATATCTCGCCCGCGTGATCGAGCGCCTGCCGGACGATCTGCCGGCGCTCTTTCTTCCCGTCCAGCGGGTCGGAGTCTCACTGGAGCACGAGGCGTATCCCGGCACCCTGAGCATGTCGTTCGAAACGGCGGCGCGCGCGTGGATCGAGATCGGGGCGAGCGTGCGCAGGGCCGGCTGCCGCAAGCTCGTGCTCCTCAACTCGCATGGCGGCAACGTCGCGGTGATGGAGGTTGTGGCGCGCGAGCTGCGCGCGCGGCATGGCATGTTCGTCGTGAACGCGTCGTGGCATCGCTTCGGTTATCCGGACGGCCTGTTCACGGATGGGGAACGCGCGCATGGCATCCATGGCGGCGACATCGAGACATCATTGATGATGGCGTTCGCGCCGGAGAGCGTGCGCGAGGGCGAGATCGGCGATTTCCGTTCCGTCGGCGCCGACATGGAGCGCGAGTTCGCCTGGCTTGGCGCGGTGCGGCCGATCGGCTTTGGCTGGATGTCGCAGGATCTTTCGGAAAGCGGGGCGATGGGCGACGCCTCCGCCGCCACGCCCCACAAGGGCGACGCCGCCGCCGACTACGGCGCGACGGCGTTCATCGAACTTCTGCGCGATGTCGAGGCGTTCGATCTGGAGCGCCTCGCCGAAGGGCCGCTTGGGGAAGGGTGAACAATCGGCGTCCCTCCGCTTCATGGGAGAGGGAAGGCAAGCGCCTACAGATTGTAAACCTTCCACGACCAGTCCCACGTCTCCGTGATCGGCTTGCCCTGGCTGCGCAGCCGCGTCGTGATGCGCGTGTGATCGTCGGGATGAAGCTCCACATCGATCATCACGCGGAAACCGTCGATCGCGGGGTTCTGAACGAGGAACTGGCGAATGAACTTGCCGCCCGTCACGTTCGTGTCGATCTGAACGAGGTTCGGCTCCTTCAGGAAGTAGCCAAGCTCGCCGCCTGCGAAATCGATGATGAAGCGGCGCGTGCCCTTTCGGCGTTCTTCGCCCGAGCCGAGCGCGTAGGCGGGCGCGGTGAACGAGTTGATCGTGCGCCCGAGCCTGTGCAGGTCTAGGCCGCTCGTCAGCGAGCGCATGCGGTAGGAGAAGTTGAACGGCTTTCCAGGTTCGATCGTCTTGTTCGGGATGAAGGCGACGATGATGTTGTCGAACGTCTCATCCTTGGTGGCGAGTTCGATCAGTTCGATGCGGCCATCGCCCCAGTCGCCCCTGGGTTCGACCCAGTAGCTCGGGCGTTGCTCGTAGGCGAGTTCGATGTCCTGATAATGCTCGAACTTCCGGTCGCGCTGCATCAGGCCGAAGCCCTTCACGTTGTTGACCGGGTAATTGTGGACCTCCTGGATCAGCGGATTGCGCAGCGGACGCCAGATCCATTCGTCCTTTTCGGTGTTGATGAGCAGGCCGTCGGAGTCGTGAAGCTCGGGGCGGAACTCGTCGTACTTGTTCGGCGCGTTCATGTGCCGGTCGTTCTCGCCGAGGAAGAACATGGATGTCAGCGGCGCCATTCCGAGCAGGCGCAGCGGTTGGCGCGGGAAGATCGTCGCCTCGACATCGACCGGCGATTCGTCGCCGGGATGGAACACGAACTTGTAGGCGCCCGAAACGGACGGCGAATCGAGCAGCGCGTAAATGGTGATCGAATCGGCCCCGGCCGGCGGCGTGTCGATCCAGAATTCACGGAAGAAGGGGAACTCCTCCTTGTTGTCGAGGAGCCCCGTGTTGAGCGCCAGTCCGCGCGCGGAAAGGCCGTACTTCTGGTTGCGGCCGAGCCAGCGGAAATAGCTGGAGCCAACGAACGAGAGAAGCTCGTCCGAGCCGCGCGGATCGTTGAGCGGGAAATGAATACGGAAGCCCGCGAAGCCCATGTTGACTGGCAGCGGCTTGTCGAACCGCACCGAACCGTAGTCGAAAAGCGACGCTGTGTAGGGCACCGGCGTCGGAATGCCGTCGCGGATCGTGTTGATCGTCACCGGCTTCGTGAACAGGTGGCCCAGGTGGAAAAGCTGCAGGCGGAAGCGCCCGCCAGCGGCGCCGAGCAGCGCGCGGTCCGGACGGAAGCGGATCTGCATCCACAGGTCCCAGTCGAGGCGCGACAATTGCTCGGGCAGCGGCGCGACGGCGCCGTCGTAGGGCGCGGCGCCGATTTCGCGGGCGCGCCGGATCACGTCGTCGTAGCTGAAGGCCGGCTGCGGCGCGACGCGGGGGGCCGGCGCCTGGTTTTGCGCGAGAGCGAGGCTCGGAATAAGCGCTGCGGCGGCGACGCCACCGAGAAGCGAACGACGGTCGATGTCGGTCATGGGGAGAGATGTCCGGGCGTTCAGCGGCGGAGTTTCCACCGCGCCTATGCAGGTAAACGCGTTCGCGCGCGGCGGCAAGCCGCCGCCGCGGCGAGGCTTAACGCGCGCCGATGCGGCGGACAGGAGGCAGGCGGCAGGTTTTTTGGGGTCAGGCGAAAATATTGCTTGATCTGCGGGCGCGCATGCATACATTCCGCCTTGCCCAAATCGCACGTGCCTGTGGTCGTGTGTCGGTGGGCGGGGATCCGGACAAGAGGCCGGTTAACCGCTCTCAAAAACCGGCAGCCGGAGGCGAACCGGCGAACCCCGCCAAACGGGGGACGCGACTTAAAGCAACGACGGACCGGGCTTTTTCGTCTCTGTCGGCCCCTCCAAAGGCCGGCGTACCGAAGAGGCTTGTCTCTCTTGCCGGGCGTGCGGACAGGGTTTCCCCCTTTCCAAGCGATGGCCACCAAAGACCGGATCGGCGCGAGCCATCCGGACAGACGTGTCCAACGGCGCTGCACCTGATCGTCTCCGGGCGGCCGAAATGTTTCGGCGGCAAGGACGGCGGTCACGGCTGGTTGGCCTGAACGCGTCGCGTTTCCACAGCGCGGCGCCGGAAAAGCTCACCGGCCACCCATCTGGTTTCGATTGCGCGGCCGGGGGCCGCGTCATGGGGGATGCCGCGATGACCGATCGCATCATGGAATTTCTTCGCCGACGCCGCGAGGAAGGCCGCGACAACGGGCCCTGCCTGGTCGTGGACCTCGACGTCGTGCGCGACAACTACACCGCCTTCGCAAAGGCTCTTCCCGACACGCGCGTATTCTACGCCGTGAAGGCGAACCCGCAGCCGGAGGTGCTCGACCTTCTCGCGAAGCTCGGTTCCTGCTTCGACACGGCTTCCGTCGTCGAGATCCAGCAGGTTCTGGCGACCGGCTGCCCGGCCGACCGCATCAGCTTCGGCAACACGATCAAGAAGGAGCGCGACATCGCGCGCGCCTATGAGCTCGGCGTGCGTCTCTTCGCGGTCGATTGCGAAACCGAGGTCGAGAAGGTCGCGCGCGCCGCGCCCGGCTCCAAGGTGTTCTGCCGCATCCTGTGCGACGGCGCGGGCGCCGAATGGCCCTTGTCGCGCAAGTTCGGCTGCGCGCCCGAGATGGCGACAGGCGTGCTCGAGCACGCGCACCGGCTTGGCCTGACGGCCTATGGCGTGTCGTTCCACGTCGGCTCGCAGCAGCGCAACCCGCGCATGTGGGATTCCGCGCTGCGCTCGTCGGCGACGATCTTCCGGGAACTCGCGGAGCGGGGCATCCATCTCCAGATGGTGAACCTCGGCGGCGGTTTCCCGACGAAGTATCTGAAGGACGTGCCGGCGGTGAAGCAGTACGGCCAGTCGATCTTCCGGTCGCTGCGCAAGCACTTCGGCAACCGCATCCCGGAGACGATCATCGAGCCGGGCCGCGGCATGGTCGGCAATGCGGGCGTCATCGAGGCCGAGGTCATCCTCGTGTCGAAGAAGTCGTCGGACGACAAGGTGAAGTGGGTCTACCTCGACATCGGCAAGTTCAATGGACTGGCCGAGACCATGGACGAGATGATCCGCTACCCGATCCGCACGCCCTTCGACGGCGACGAGACGGAAGCCTGCGTGATCGCCGGTCCGACCTGCGATTCGGTGGACGTGCTCTACGAGAAGGAGCCGTATCACCTGCCGGTGAGCCTTGAGATCGGTGCGAAAGTGCTGATCGAAGGCACGGGAGCCTATACGACGACCTATTCGTGCGTCGGCTTCAATGGCTTCCCGCCGCTCGAGACGCACGTCATCTGAGCGGCCGAGGACTGCGCGCAAGCCGCGCGCGGTCCATTCACCCTGAAATTGTCCCGGACGGCCCCAAGAGATTGTCTCCTGCGGGGTGCGAGGGTCGCTGACCGCCTCGAAGGAGGGTCGGATGACCTCTATTGCACTTGCTCGCGCGCAAGAGCGCGCCTTCACGCCGCGCGCCGCCGCGCCTTTCGCCGTTCTGCGCCCGCTGCGCGGAACGAATGAACTTGTCGCCGTGCGTCAGGAGATCGCTGCGGACGTTCCTGCGCGCGAACGCCTCCTCGACGCGGCGTTCGGCGCGGAGCGTTTCGCCAAGACGAGCGAAGTCCTGCGCACGGGGCGGTTGCCGGCGCGCGGGCTCGCGCTGTCGGCCATCCGTGGCGGCGAACTTGTCGGAACGGTGCGGCTCTGGCACGTCGACGCTGGCGGCAAGCCCGCGTTGCTGCTGGGTCCGCTGGCGGTCGCCGAAAGCTGCCGCAGCCTTGGCGTTGGCGGCGTGCTGATGCGCGAAGCCATCGAGCGCGCGGCGGCGCTCGGCCATCGGGCGATCATCCTCGTGGGCGATGCGCCGTATTACGAGCGGTTCGGTTTTTCGACTGCGGCGACTGCCGCGCTCGACATGCCCGGGCCGGTCGATCGCGCGCGCTTCCTCGCGCTGGAACTCGCGCCGGGCGCGCTCGAAGGCGCCGCGGGCATGATCGTGGCCACGGGCGCGCAGGCGCCGCGCGCCCGCGTCAGGCCCGGAGCGGCGCGGCGGCGCGCCGCATGATCCCGCGCTCCCGGCATTGACCTCGCCCCTCTGGTTTGGTTGATGGCCCGCGAAATCTCGCGGGCCATTCGCTTGATCCCCGCTCTTTCATGACATGGAGATGACGAAATGACCGAATGGCCCGTACACGGCCGCATCGAAGGCGCGATCGTGATGATCGGCTTCGGCTCGATCGGCAAGGGAACGCTGCCGCTGATCGAACGCCACTTCGAGTTCGACAAGAAGCACATGGTGATCGTTGATCCCAACGATTCCGATCGTGCGCTTGCGGAGAAGCACGGCGTGCGTTTCGTGAAGGCCGCCGTCACGAAGGAGAATTACCGCGAATTGCTGACGCCGCTACTGACCGCAGGCAAGGGGCAGGGGTTCTGCGTCAATCTGTCGGTCGACACGTCGTCGGTGGACATCATGGAGTTGTGCCGCGAAATCGGCGCGCTTTACATCGACACGGTCGCGGAGCCGTGGGCAGGCTTCTATTTCGACAAGAACATGGGCCCCGAAGAGCGTTCGAACTACGCGCTGCGCGAACGCGTGCTCGACGCGCGCCGCCGCAATCCAGGCGGGACGACCGCCGTTTCGTGCTGCGGCGCAAACCCCGGCATGGTGTCCTGGTTCGTGAAGCGGGCGCTGCTCAATCTCGCGGCCGATCTCGGCGACGCGCATCCCGAGCCCAGGAGCAAGGAAGACTGGGGCAAGCTTGCGCAGCGCCTCGGCGTGAAGGGCATTCACGTCGCCGAGCGCGACACGCAGCGGTCGAAGAAGCCCAAGCCGATGCAGGTCTTCGTCAACACGTGGTCCGTCGAAGGATTCGTCTCGGAAGGCATGCAGCCGGCCGAACTCGGCTGGGGCACGCACGAGAAGTGGCTGCCCGCCAATGCGGGCACGCATTCGAAGGGGTGCGGCGCGGCGATCTATCTCAAGCAGCCCGGCGCCAATACGCGCGTGCGTTCGTGGACGCCGACGGCGCAGGCGCAGTACGGATTCCTCGTGACGCATAACGAGGCCATCTCGATTTCCGACTGGTTCACCGTGCGCGACGAGAACGGGGAGGCGGTGTACCGCCCGACGTGCCACTACGCCTATCATCCCTGCAACGACGCCGTCCTGTCTCTGCACGAGATGTTCGGCCAGGAAGGCGTCGTGCAGGAGAAACAGCACATTCTCGACGAGAACGAGATCGAGGACGGCGTCGACGAACTCGGCGTGCTGCTCTACGGCCATGCAAAGAACGCCTACTGGTTCGGTTCGCAACTCTCCATCGAGGAGACGCGGCGCATCGCTCCCTACCAGAACGCGACCGGCCTGCAGGTGACCTCCGCCGTGCTCGCCGGCATGGTGTGGGCGCTCGAGAATCCGGAGGCCGGCATCGTCGAGGCCGACGATCTTGATTTCCGGCGCTGCCTCGAAGTGCAGACGCCCTACCTCGGTCCTGTGGTGGGCGTGTACACGGACTGGACTCCGCTCGCGGGACGCCCGGGGTTCTTCCCGGAGGACATCGACACAAGCGATCCGTGGCAGTTCCGCAACGTGCTCGTGCGCATGGGCGACGCGCCGATCACCACCAAGCCGGAATTCACGAAGGCGTAACCGTGCGGGGGCCTTCGGGCCCCCGTTTCATTCGGGCAGGTTAGAGCCAGCCCTTGCGGCGGAAATAGATGAACGGGATGATGGCCGTGATCACCATCAGGCCCAGCGCGACCGGATATCCGAGCGGCCATTCCAGTTCGGGCATGTGCTTGAAGTTCATGCCATAGATCGAGGCGATCAGCGTCGGCGGCATCAGGCACACCGCCGCGATGGAGAAGATCTTGATGATCTGGTTCTGCTCGATGTTGATGAGGCCGAGCGTGGAATCCAGCAGGAATGTCACCTTCGACGACAGATAGGTCGAGTGGTCGGCGAGCGATGAAATATCACGCTGGATCGAGCGGATTCGCTGGCGCGTCTCCTTGATCGCCTTCTTGTTAGAATCTTCCGTGACGGCGGTGTGGTAGGTGAGCACGCGCGTCATGCTGACGAGGCTTTCCCGCACCATCGACAGCATGTCGCCCTCCCGGGCTACTTCGACAAGGACGCGCTTGAAGTCGCTCGTCTTGCTGCCGCCGTCGCTGTCGGCCTGGTGGAAAACCTCGCGCGAGATGAGATCGATCTTTGCGCCGACGCGCTCCAGCGCATCGGCGATCCGGTCGATGAGGGCTTCGAGCAAACCGAGCATGATCTGTTCGCCGGAGGACACGTTCAGCGTTCCGGGGCGCTGGGCGCGCGCGCTGAAGGCGACGAACGGGCGCGGGTCGGCGAGGCGCACGGTAACGAGGATCTGTCCCTTGAGAACGAAGGTGACAGGCGTCAGCAGCGGGGAATCGGTGTCGAGCTGGGCGAGGCCCGCGATGGTCATGAACTCGCCGCCGTCCTCGCTGTAAAGCCGCGAGGACATTTCGATCTCTTCCATCTCTTCCCGGGTCGGGATGGAGACGCCGACAATCTTCTCGACGAACCGATCCTCTTCCGGGGTCGGATGCAGAAGGTCGATCCAGAGGATCTGGCCGGAGGGGAGCGCGGGTTCGGTTTCCGCCGTGACCGTCATGTCCACGGGGACGAGGCATTCATTTTCGCGGGTGTAAATGCGCAGCATGCGGCCGTCCCGGAACAAATCTCGCGGTGTCCAAGCGTCAGGCGCTCTGGGTGGCAGCATCGGCGGGCGAGGTCAACCGCAAACTCCCGGGGCGCCGCCGCCGGAGGTTCGCACGCTGCGGCGAGACCGCCGTGCTCGCCTTGCTTTGGTCAGCATTTCGGTATCATTCTGCCCGCCATGATCAGGGGCCTTCTGAACCGACTCGCCGCCATCTGCGTCGCCGGCGCGGCGCTTGCCGCCGCGCCGGCCGCCTTTGCTCACCCGCACGTCTTCGTGGCGGTTAAGAGCGTTATTCTCTTCGGACCTGACGGCCGTGTGACAGGCGTTCGGCATTCCTGGACGTTCGACGACATGTATTCCGCCTTCGCCCTGCAGGGGCTTGGGGGAAAGAGCGGGCGGGCCTCGCAACAGGAGCTCGACGCCCTCGCCAAGGTGAACGTCGAGCAGCTGGAAGAGACGAACTACTTCACTTTCGTGCGGGCGGGCGGGCGGCGCATGGAGTTTGGCCCGGCGACCGAGTATCGCTCGACGGTGGACGACAAGGGGCTGCTCTCGTTGCACTTCACTGCGCCACTGAAGGAGCCCGCGAGCGCCGGGCGGGCGTTCACGATGCAGGTCTACGACCCGACCTATTACGTGGCGTTCGAACTCGAAAAGGGAGCCGCAGTGACGATGACGGGCGCGCCTTCGGGCTGTTCGCTGAACGTCGTCCAGCCTGCGCCGCTTACACCCGATCTCCAGGCGCGCCTGAATGACTCGATGGGCACGAATGTTTCGCCGGGTCCCGACTTCGGCCTCAAGCTTGCCGCGCGCGTGGTGGTGGCCTGCCCATGACGCCCGCGCGCCGGCGCGGCGGTCCGCGCATCTCCACCTTGCTGTGTGCCGGGGCAATCGCCCTCGTGCTGCTTGCCGCCGCCGGCGCCGCCGCGCACGAAATGTTGGCGCAGGCCCCGGCGCGAAATCCGTTCGACCTCGGAGTCCGCGAGGGCTCCGGACCGCCGACCAGCGGGTTCGCGGCGTGGGTGCTGTCGGAGCAAATGCGCTTCGAGCGCATGTTGAGCGGCGCCGTCCGGGCCATCAAGTCGGATGCTTCGGCGTTCTGGACGCTGCTTGGAATTTCTTTCGCCTACGGCGTGTTCCACGCGGCGGGGCCGGGCCACGGCAAGGCGGTGGTCGCCTCCTACATGCTCGCCAACGAACGTTCGTTGCGCCGTGGCGTCGTCATTTCGCTGATGGCCGCGCTGCTGCAGGGCGCCGTCGCCGTACTGATCGTCGGCGTTCTCGCCGCCGTGCTCAACGCGACGTCGGCGCGGATGCGAGAGGCGGCGAACCTCGTCGAGCTTGCAAGCTATGCAGGCATCGCGGTTCTCGGCGCATGGCTTATCTGGCGCAAGGGCCGGGGATTGCTCGCCGCGCTGGGCGCCGGAGCCCGTTCGCACGGCCATGCGCACGACCACACGAAGGCGCATGATCACGCGCACGAACACCATCGCGAACCTGCGCATCACGATCATGGTCATGCGCACGCCGGCCACGAGCATCACGCGCACGCCCATCATCACCACGGACACGCGCATGCGGCAGCGGTTGCGCCGGCGCCGCATGTTCACGACGAGCATTGCGGCCATTTCCATGCGCCCTCGCCCGAGACGCTCACCGACAAGAATTTCTCCTGGAGGACCGCGATCCTGACGGTGTTCGCGGCCGGCGCGCGTCCCTGTTCGGGCGCGATCCTCGTTCTCGTCTTCGCCCTGGCGCAGGGCATTTTCATCGCCGGGGTCGCGGCGACCTTCGCGATGTCCATGGGCACGGCGATCACGACCGGCGCGCTCGCCGCCATGGCTGTTCTCGCAAAGGGTATGGCCGTCCGCTTCCTTGGCGAAGGTTCTCAGCGCGGCGTCATCGCGATCCGCGGGCTGGAGTTGGCGGCTGCGATCCTTGTCTTCATGCTTGGCGCGAGCCTGCTGATGGGCGCGATGGCCGGCAAGATGACAGGCGCCTAGCGGCCGTCCGGATACATTCGGTCAGACGCTACAGCCCCGCCGCGCCTCCGTCGGCGCGCGGATCGTGTGCGCCCCTGATGCGACCGTCGCGCGCGCGCAGCAAGACGCCCGCGTGACCGAACGAGTCCGGATGCGTATCGGGCAAAACCTTCACCTCGTGACCGGCGCGCTCCATCGCGCGCACGAGCGAGGGGTCGAAACCGTCCTCCATTTTCAGAAAGGTCGTCTCCTCGCCCCATGTGCGGCCGAGCAGGAAGCGCGGCGCGCCCACGGCGGCGTCGGGCGCCATGCCGAAGCGCACGCGGGAGAACACCTGCGCCTGGAATTGCGGCTGGCCGTCGCCGCCCATCGAGCCATAAACCGCCACGCGCCCGTCGTCGTAAGAGGCCAGTGGCGGGTTGAGCGTGTGGAACGGTCGTCGTCCGGGCCGCAATGCATGAATGGAATCATCGTCCAGTGAGAACGCTATCCCACGGTTGTTCATCAACACGCCCGTGGCGGGAAGGACGCAGCCGGAGCCCCACTCCCAATAGATCGACTGGATGCAGGAGACGGCGAGGCCGTTCGCGTCGACGGCGCCCATCCACACCGTGTCGCCGTTTGATGCGGGCAAAGGGTACGTGGCCGCGCGCGACATCGAGATCGCATGGGCCTCGCGCTCCAGGACGTCGGGCGCAAGCCAGCGCTCGGGATCGCTGGCAGGCCACTGGAAGTCGGCACATTCGCGGTCGCGAATCGCGAACGCCCGTTTCGTCGCCTCCACCAGGGCGTGCACATGTTCGAAGCTGTCGGGCCGCGAGACGTCCAGGCGTTCGAACAGGCCGAGGATCATGAGCGAAGCCAGTCCCTGCGTGGGCGGCGGCGCGTTGAAAATCGTGCAGTCCTTCAGCCGCACGCTGAGCGGCGTCCGCCATCGGGCGTCCTGCTTCTTCAGGTCGTCGCGCGTCACGGGCGAACCGATGACGGCGAGGTCGGCTGCGATCTCGCGCGCGACGTCGCCGCGATAAAAATCCATCAGTCCCGCATGGGCGAGGTGATCGAGCGTTTCGGCGAGCTTTTCCTGATGGCGACTCTCACCCGCTTTCGCCGGCTCGCCCTTGTCGAGGAACGCTGCGGCGAAGCCCGGCGCCTCTTTCAGTTCGCCGAACTGGTTCGGCTTCGTGCGCGCCTCGCAGGGCGAGACCGGGCATCCTTCGCGCGCGTGGCGGATCGCGTCGCGCAGCAGATCGGCGAGCGGCAGGCGCCCGCCAAGGGCGCGGGACAGTTCGAGGGCCTGCGCCCAGCCTGCCACGGCGCCGGGCGCCGTTAGCGCCGCGAGGGGGCCCCTGGCCGGAATGGCCTTCTCGTGCCCCTTGTCGAAGTAGCTGCGGATCGTCGCGCGCGATCCGGCCGCGCCGAGAGCTTCGAGGCAGCGCACCTTGCCGCCGGGCTCCCGCACAAGCCAGACACCGTCGCCGCCGAGGCCGTTCATATGCGGATAGACGACGGCGATCGTCGCGGCCATGGCCGTCATCGCCTCGATGGCGTTGCCGCCCTGCGCCAGAATTGCCTGGCCCGCGGCCGAAGCGGCGCTGTGCGGGGCGGCGACCGCGGCGAAGGCGAATTCGGGCGTGGAGGACATGGGCTGCGCTGATCTACAACAAGGGCCAGGAAACTTGCCGGCGGGGCCCGGCTGATATACGTCCTGTACCGCGGCCCGGACAGGGGCGCGAGCGCGGACCATCGCAACGGAGCAATCCTTGGCCGAGAAGAAGCCCATCAACTGGCAGAATGTCCTGACGGTCTATGGCGCCGCCATTCTCGTCGGCACCGAGGTCGTCGGCCTGACCTGGGCCGGCGCGTGGGCTCTCGCCGGACTTTTCGACCTGCCCGACATGGTCCGCACGGTCGTCCAGGTGATCGGCGCCGGGGTCGGTCTTTACGGTTCCTATCATTTCCTGCGCGCGGCGCTGAGGGTCGAGCCGACGCGCGGCTAGTCCGGCGGCGGGCAGCGCGCGAGCCTGACGTTCGCGACGGGATCGGATGCGCCGGCCACGTTGCGGCATACGCCGTTCACGCACAGCCGCCAGCCCTCGGGCATCATTTCCGAATTGTGCAGAACGAGCTCCGGGACAGGCTGCATCTGCGGCCGCCAGCGCCAGAACCGTCCGTCGAAGCGCGCGTCCGCCCCAGGCTCCATTCCCGCGCCGCTGCCTTCCACGCGGGCCTGCGTGACGATGAGGCCGTCGCCGGTGAGCAGCCAGTCCTCCTCCCATGTCGTCTTCTGGACCGAGTGCGTCCACGCCAGCGTGAAGGCGAGCGAAGCGAGCTTCGTAGCCTTTGCGCCAGCGAAAAGGCACAGGCTCATGCGTGGACCGCCTTGGCGCGCCTGCCTGCGCGCCAGACATGCTGGCCGATGAAAATCGCCGCCAGCGCGAAGCCCAGTTCATCGGTCCACGGGTAGGCGAGAATGAGCAGCGCGGCGACGAGGAACGCGGCAATCCTCTCCACCACGCCCATGTGCGCGCGCAGGTAACCGATGGACGCCGCGCCGAGGAGGCCGATGCCGAGCGCGGCCTTGAACGTCATGTAAACGACCGCCGGCGCGAATCCCCAGGCGGCGACCAGCGGGTCCTTCGTCTGCAGCATCAGGGCGGGCGCGTAAATCGCCATGTAGGGCACGATGAAGCCGGCAGCCGCGACGCGGAGCGCCTGCAGGCCGATATTGAGGCCCGGCGCGCGCGCGATGGGGGCCGCGGCGAAGGCCGCGAGCGCCACCGGCGGCGTGAGGTCGGCCATGATGCCGAAATAGAACACGAACATGTGCGCGACGACGTCGGGCACGCCGAGGTTCACGAGGATCGGCGCGGCGAGCGACGAGGTGATGATGTAGTTTGGGATCGTCGGAATGCCCATGCCGAGAACGAGGCTGAACAGCATGGTCAGCACGAGCGCGAGAAAGAGATTATCCTTGCCGAGGCCGATCACCGCATTGCCGATGATGGTCGCCACGCCGGTCAGCGTCATCACGCCGATGACGATGCCAACCAGCGCGCAGGCGAGGCCGACCGGGAGCGCCTGACGCGCGCCGTCGGCCAGCGAATCGCGGCAGATGACCAGCGTGTCTCGCCCGCCGCGCGTGAACGCGTTGGCCGCGATCAGCGCCGCGATGACGCCGACGATGACGGCGACGCCGTACTTCAGGAACGCCGACGTGACGAGAGCGAGCGCGACCCAGAATGCGACGCGCAGCGCCGTGCCCCTCACGCCGAGCGCAACGGCGCCGCCGAGAATGACGATCGCGGTGAGGCCGAGCCCGATCGATCCGGCGAACAGCGGCGTGTAGCCCGCGAACAGCAGGTGGATGAGGACCACCAGCGGGATGAGCAGGAACCAGCGCGCGCGGAACGTCGCGAGCGCGTCCGGCAGTTCGTCGCGCGGCATGCCGTGCAGGCCCTTGCGTCCCGCTTCAAGGTGAACGGACCAGAAGGCGGCGCCGAAATAGAGCGCCGCGGGGATCAGAGCCGCCTGAACGACGGTCGCATAGGAAACGCCGAGCGTCTCCGCCATGATGAAGGCGACGGCGCCCATGACAGGCGGCATGATTTGCCCGCCCATCGAGGCGGTCGCCTCCACGCCGCCTGCGAAGCTCGGCGCATACCCGAACCGTTTCATCAGCGGGATCGTGAACTGGCCGGTCGCGACGACGTTCGCGACGCCCGAGCCCGAAATCGTGCCCATGAGCGCGGACGAGGCGACTGAGACTTTCGCCGGCCCGCCGCGCGCTGCGCCGAATGCGCCCATCGCCAGGTCGGTGAAGAGCTGAATCATCCCGGCGCGTTCGAGAAACGCGCCGAACAGGATGAAAAGGAAAATGTAGGTCGCGGAAACCCCGGTCGGCGTGCCGTAGATGCCTTCCGTGCCGAACGCGAGCTGGTCAACGACTTGTTCCTGCCAGTAGCCGCGATGGTTCAAGGGCGCCGGCAGCAGATGGCCAAACAGCGCATAGGCGAGGAACAGACCGGCGATGATTGGCAGCGCGGGGCCCATCATGCGCCACACCATGACGAAGAGCGTGGCGAGCGCGATCCAGCCGACGACCACATCGGCTTGAGTGAGGTCGCCGGCGCGCAGCAGAAGGTCGTCGTGAAGCAGCCACTGGTAGGCGGCGACGCCGGCCCCTGCGAGTCCGGCCGCCCACATCAGGACTTTGCCGTGGACGCTATGCGTCGCCAGATGCGCGTAGAGGCCCGCGCTCAAAAGGATCAGAAAGCCGACATGGACCGCGCGGATCACCTGGGCCGGCAGAGCGGCGTAGAGGGAGACCGTGATCTGGAAGATCGAAAACACAAGCGCGATGGCGAACAGCAGAAGGCCGATCCGCCCGCGGCCGAACCCGGCTGGCAAACCGTGTTCGATGTCGACAGCGGGCGCGCCCGCGGACGCATGTTCAGCGTGCTGAGACATCAAGAGCGCCTGGATGTAGGTGCGGACGGGAAGCCATAACGAAGAAGCCGCGCCCGGCGGGCGCGGCTCGCGACGCATCCTAGTTCGTGACGCCCTTCTCCTTGAAATACTTCGCCGCGCCGGGATGCACCGGGACAGGCATGTCTTTCAGGGCCATCTTGATGTCGATCGCCTTCGCGGCCGAATGCGCGGCCTGCAGTTCGCCGAGGTTCTCGAACATCGCTTTCGTCTTCTGGTAGACGATGTCGTCCGAGAGATCGGAGCGCGTCACGAGGAAGTTGATGATCGCCGCCGTCTTCACGTCAGCATCCTGTCCCGCGTAGGTGCCCTTGGGGATCGGTTTCGACGTATAGGGCGCGCCAACCTTCGACACGACGGTCTCGGGGATCTCGACGACGACAATCGGAACCGAATTGGCGAGGTCGCGGATGGAGGCGACGCCGAGGCCCGCGGATTGCAGCGTCGCGTCGAGCTGGCGGTTCTTCATCAGGTCGACGGACTCGCCGAACGGAAGGTATTCCACCTTGCCAAGGTCCTTGTAGGTGATGCCGGCAGCATTCAGAAGCGCGCGGGCGTTGAGTTCCGTGCCCGAGCGCGGCGCGCCGACGGAGAGGCGCTTGCCCTTCAGGTCGGCGAGGCTCCTGATGCCGCTCTCCTTCGTGGCGACGATCTGGACGTAATTGGGATAGATGGCCGCGATGCCGCGCAGCTTGTCGAGTTTAGTCTTGAAGCCCGCTTCGGCATCGCCCTGCCATCCGGCGACGAGGCTGTCGCCGAGCGTGAAGGCGATCTCTCCCTTGCCGGATTGCAGCAGGATGAGATTCTCGACCGACGCGCGCGTCGCCTGAACGGACGGCCGCGATCCCCTGATCTGCTCGGTGAGGACTTTCGAGATTGCGACGCCGAGCGGATAATAAACGCCCGACGTGCCGCCGGTCAGGATATTGATGAAGTCCTGCGCGCGGACGGCGCTGGCCGCCATGCTGGACATGGCGAGCCCGGCTACAGCTGTAATGAAGACGCGCTTGGAAAAAATGGCCATCTTGTCGTTCTCCCTCCCTTGGCCCCTTTCGGGACAAGAGCGGAAAAACTAGCGTCTTGAGCCCACAGCACAACCCCTATTGAGGGTCCCGGGAGCCGCGAAGTCATCGAGTCTCCGACGAAAGTAGTATGCGCTCGGGCGTCGCCGGCGCGTGGATCGCCAGCGCGCGCTCGTCTCCGCCCATCGCGGCGACCGCGTCGCGAATGGCGAGCCAGACGGAAATCGCCAGCATCAGCGGCGGCTCGCCGACCGCCTTGGAGCGAAAGATCGTCTCCTCGCGGTTCGGCGCATTTTCAAGAATGTGAACGCGAAAATCGGCGGGGGCGTCGCGGCTGCCGGGGATCTTGTAGGTCGAGGGCGCATGGGTGCGAAGCTTCCCCTCGCCGTCCCACCATAATTCCTCCATGGTCAGCCAGCCCATGCCCTGCACGAAGCCTCCCTCGATCTGCCCCATGTCGATGGCCGGGTTCAGCGATGCGCCGCAATCGTGCACGATGTCGGTGCGCAGGCAGCGCGTCTCGCCGGTCAGCAGATCGATCTCGACTTCGGAAGCGGCCGCGCCGTAGGCGAAGTAGTAGAAGGGATGACCTTTCAGCCGCGTCTGGTCCCAATGAATCTTTGGGGTCGCGTAGAAGCCCGCCGCCGACAACGACACGCGCCTGAGCCAGCATCGTCGCGCGAGTTCGGCGAAGCTCATCATCCGGTTTCCGGACGTGACCTTGCCGTCGCGGAAATCGATCGCGTCGTGTGGAACGCTCCATTCCGCCGCGGCGACTTCGCTCATGCGCGCGCGGATGGCGAGGGCGGCGCGGCGGGCGGCGGCGCCGTTGAGATCGGAGCCGGACGAGGCGGCGGTCGCCGATGTGTTCGGCACCTTGTCGGTGCGCGTCGATGTCGGTAGCACGAAGGAGGCCGGAACGCCGAAGGTTTCCGCGACCACCTGCGCGACCTTGGTATAGAGGCCCTGACCCATCTCCGTGCCGCCATGGTTCGCCTGTATCGAACCGTCCGTGTAGACATGCACCAATGCGCCGCCCTGATTGAGGCTCGGCATGTTGAAGGATATGCCGAACATGACCGGCGCGGTTGCAAGCGCGCGTTTTCGGTGCTCGTTGCGCGCGTTGAACGCGGCGATCCGGTCGCGCCGCGCCGCGAGATCGGCGTCCGCCGCGAGCTTTTCCATCAGTTCACGCGCGATCATGTCGCTGACGTTCTGCTCGTAGGGCGTCGTCAGCCCACGCGCCGGCGAATAATAGTTCGCGCGGCGCACTTCGTCGCGATCGCGGCCCAGGCGACGCGCGATCTGGTCGATGATGGCTTCGCCGACGATCATGCCCTGCGGTCCGCCGAAGCCTCGGAAAGCGGTGTTCGACACCGTATTCGTCTTGCAGCAAAGGCCGAGCGCATCGACGTTGGGGACGTAATAGCAATTCGTCACGTGGCAGAGCGCGCGGGTCACCACCGCCGACGAAAGGTCCGCGACGTTTCCCGCCCGCGCGGCGAGGCGGACGCGCAGCGCCGTCATTGCGCCCTCGTCATCGAAGCCGACCTCCCAGTCGGCGCGGAAATCATGCCGCTTTCCGGTGACGATCATGTCGTCGTCGCGATCGAGCCGCAGCTTGACGGGTCTTCGCGTGCGGTGGGCGCAGACAGCGGCGATGCAGGCGATGATCGTCGGCTGGCTTTCCTTGCCGCCAAAGCCGCCGCCCATTCGGCGCACTTCCGCCGTCACCGCCGCCTGCGGAACGCCGAGGACGAGCGCGACATGCTTCTGCACTTCGCTTGGATGCTGCGTCGACGACCAGACATGCCATTGCCCGCCGTCGAGCGGCGCCGCAAGCGCGACGTTCGTTTCGAGGTAGAAGTGATCCTGGCCGCCGATGTCGAGCGCGCCGGTCAGTTTGTTCCTGGCCGTCGCAAGCGCCCCCGCCGGATCGCCGTAGACGAGATGCTGCGGCTCGGAAGTCCAGCTTTCCGCGGCAATGGCGTCTTCAATGGACAGGATCGCCGGCAGCGGCTCCCATTCGATTTTCACGAGATCGGCCGCGCGCTTCGCGATGTCGTGGCTTTCCGCAATCACGGCGCCGACAGGACAGCCGGCGTAATCCGCGATTTCGCGCGCGAGCGCGGGCTCGCCGTGGAAGATCGGGCCGACCTCGTTCTCGCCGGGAATGTCGGCGGCGGTGACGAACGCGACCACGCCGGGCAACGCGAGCGCGGCCGACGCATCGGCGCCGGCGATCCGCGCCTTTGCATGAGGCGACTTGACGAGCGCGGCGTGCAGGCAATCGGCTGGCTCCGCCATGTCGTCGAGATAGGTCGCGGCGCCGGTCACGTGCGCGCGCGCGCTGTCGTGCGCGATGGGCTTGCCTACGACGTCGCGGCGGTCGCTCATTCCGCGGCCTCCTGCAATTCGCCGCTGGCGGCGAGAAACCAGCGCCTCATCAGATTCTGCGCAACGCGCAGGCGGTATGCGGCGGACGCGCGGAAATCATCGATGGGCTTGAAGTCGCTCGCGAGCGCGGACGCGGCGGCCTCGAAGGCGTCGCGTGTGAGCGGCGCGCCTTCCAGCGCACGCTCCGCGAGTCTTGCGCGCTCCGGAGCCGCCGCCATGCCGCCGAAGGCGATGCGCGGCGCCTTGACCATGCCGTCGTCGCGCCTGAAGGCGATCGCGCCGCAAACAGCGGAAATGTCCTGATCGAAGCGGCGCGAAACCTTGTCGACGCGCACAAACGTGGAGGCGTCCGGCAGCGGAACGGCGATGCGGTCGATGAACTCGCCCTTTGCAAGCGCGGTCATGCGATAGCCGGTGAAGAATTCGTCGAGCGGGACTTCGCGTTCGCCGCGCGCGCCGCGAATGATGACGCTCGCGCCGAGCGCGATCAGGAATGGCGGCGTATCGCCGATGGGCGAGGCGTTGGCGAGATTGCCGCCGATCGTCCCGAGCGTGCGGATTTGCGCAGAGCCCAGACGGCGCAGCAGGACTTCGATGCTTGGGTCAATGCTTGCGAGATACGGCAGCGCCTCCGCGTATGTGACGGCGGCGCCGATGACGAGCGCGCCCTCGCGTTTCTCGATCCGCTTCAGTTCGCGCACCGCGTTGACGGAAATCAGCGAGGGCTGGCGCCGGCGGCGCTTCGTGACGTCGAGGCCGAGATCGGTGCCGCCGGCGACGATGCGCGCGGACGGATCGGCGTTGAGCGCGGCCGCAAGGCCCGTGCGCGTTGTCGGCGCGAGGTATTTGCCGTCGGGCGTCGCGCAGGCGAGCGGACCGTCTTCGGCGATGGCGGTCAGTCGCGCGACGATGCCGGGCGCCATCGCGTCGAATCGATCCGTGCGCGGTTGCGCCATCGCGTCCTCGGCGGCTGCGACGATGGGGCGATAGCCGGTGCATCGGCAGAGATTGCCTGCAATCGCGTCGTGTATCGCGTCGACGTCCTGCGCCGCGCCGCCGCGCCACGCGGCGAACAGCGACATCACGAAGCCTGGCGTGCAGTAGCCGCACTGGCTCGCGTGATGCTGCACCATTGCGGACTGGACGGGATGCAGCGTCTCGCCGTCTGCGATCCCCTCCACCGTGACGAGCATGCGTCCGTGCAACTGGCCCACCAGCATGATGCAGGCGTTCGCCGCCGACCAGACGAGAGAGCCGCCGCGCGCGTCAGCGAGGGCGACGGTGCAGGCCCCGCAATCGCCTTCGGCGCAGCCTTCCTTGGTCCCGGTGAGGCGGCGGTGAAGCCGGAGCCATTGCAGCACCGTCAGGTCAGGCGCCGCAGCGACGGCGATCTCCTGGAGACCGTTGAGAAGAAATCGAATCTTCGCGCTCATGACGCGCTGCAGACGCAAGAAGCAGACCGAGACACGCGACGCTCCGGCAATAACGCTGGAGGAAGGCTACCTTATTTCCTGATCGCGGACGAAAAAAACCGGCTGACGGATGCGAAACTGGACTGGGAAGTCGGGCGCATCAATCAGCCGGTGCTAAAAAGGACTGCTTCAAAATCACTTTGCCCCGGAAAACGACCCCGGATAAGTTCATCAATGCCCCAAAATCTTCAGCTAGACAATAGCGAAACACGCGCGGCGTGCGCATTTCTGTGGGCAAATCCATGACACCGCATAGGACGCGATTCTCATGAATGAGCCCGACGTGATTGTGGTTGGCGCCGGCGCCGCCGGCGTCGCCGCGGCCCGCGCCTGTCTTGCCAGGCGGCTTTCGGTCGTCGTTCTCGATGCGCGTTCGCGCGCCGGCGGGCGCGCGTATACGACCGACGCCGACGGCTGGCCGGTGGACCTCGGCTGCGGCTGGCTGCATTCCGCGGATCGCAATCCGCTCGTCGCGATTGCGCGGGATCATGGCTTCGAGATTGACGAACGCGCGCCGCCGTGGCGCGACTCCAATCGCGCGCTGGGCTTTGCGCCTGGCGAACACGCCGTTTTTCGCGCGGCGCAGGCGGCCTTCTACGATCGCCTTGACGAGGCGGCGAAATCTCCAGCCGACAGCGCAGCCTCGAGATGGCTGGCCGCCGGGGAGAAATGGAATCCGCTGATCGACGCTGTCTCCACCTACGTCAACGGAACGGAACTCGAACGCCTTTCGACGAAGGATTTCGTGAATTACCACGACAGCGAAATCAATTACCGTGTCGTCGAGGGCTATGGCGCGCTGATCGCGCGCCTGGCTCGCGATTTGCCGGTCGCATTCGATTGCGCCGCGCGCATGATCGACTGCAGCGGCGTGAAGCTGCGCGTTGAAACCACGAATGGATCGCTCGCCGCGCGCGCGGTCATTGTCACCGTGCCCACGAATGTGATCGCCTCAGGGGCGCTGCGCTTCTCGCCAGACCTGCCGGAGAAGGTCGAAGCCTGCGGCGCCTTGCCGCTCGGCGTGGCGAACAAGATCTTTCTGGCTGCGCGGGATGCGAAGGATCTGCCGGAAAATGCGAGGTTGTTCGGCGCCCGCGATCGCTCCGACATCGGCGCCTATCATTTCCGGCCCTTCGGGCGGCCGATGATCGAGGGTTATTTCGGCGGGCGCCTCGCGCGGGAAATCGAAGCCGAAGGTCTTTCAGGGTTTGCAGATTTCGCGATCGGGGAGGTTACCGCCGCGCTCGGCTCGTCGTGGAAGAGGCGATTGCGTCCGCTGTGCGCGAGCTTCTGGTCGAGCGACCCATTTGCGCTGGGCTCGTACTCGCACGCGCTGCCCGGCGAATGGATGCGCCGGGCGCAACTCGCCAAGCCTGTGGAGGACCGGATTTTCTTCGCGGGCGAAGCGACTTCTCCGCACAATTTCTCCACCGCGCACGGCGCGTGGGAAAGCGGCGAGCGCGCGGCTGGGGAAGCGGCGGCGGCGCTCAGCGCGCGATGAGAAGGCCGGAGTCGATCAGCCTGCGGTGGAATTGCAGAATCGACTGGCGATCCGGGCAGAGCGCGTAGCGCCCGTCGCAGGCGCGCATCAGCCGGGCGCGCTCCTTCCATGAGTCCGGCAGCGGGAGCCGCGCCTGTTCGAGGACCAGCGCGCCGAGATAGGCGGAATCGATCACGTCGATCCGGGGCAGGGACGGCGGCTCGTAGTTCACGCCGTTGACGGCGAAATAGGTCACGAAAGCCGGCGAGGCGTCGGGCAGGCGGTCATTGATGTCCTCGATGGCCTCGCCATCGAAGCCGAAAAAGAAACGCGTGGCGAGGGGATGATGGTCGCCGTAGTGCACGACGAGAAATCGCTCGCCGGGAAAGCGCGCCGACAGATCCCTCAGCAGCGCGTCGTAGTCCTCCTTCGCCATGGCGAGACGGCGCAGATATTCGTTTATCTCCGGATGCGCGCCGGCGTCGCCGCCCTTAACCTTGCGTTCCGGCCAATAGGTGACGTCGTAGGGCCAGTGCGCCGCCATCGTCTGAAGATAGATAAAGAGCGGTCCTTCGCGCCGCTCGACGCGCCGGCCGATCTCGGCCAGCATGTTGGCGTAGTAGAAACTGTCCGGCTCCATCGCGTTGGCGGCCTTCTGGTCGCGCGCGTCGTAGATCTGCCCGAGGCCCACCGTTTCGAAGAAGCGGGCCGAGCCGAAGAAGCCTTTCAGGTAGGGATAGAACATGATGTTTGTGTAACCGCAGCGCGCAAGCACGCTGGGCAACGCGTCGTCCATGCGGCCGGCCATGTAGATCTGAACGAAGTGCCGGATGGAGCCGAAGAAGCGGCTTGCGGCTCCGGTGAGCACGGAGAATTCCGTGAGCCAGGACGCGCCGCCGTAGGTTTCCACGCGCATGGCGTGAATGCGCCCGTCATGCGAGCGAAAGAAATCGTCGAGCGCATGGTCGTAGCGCAGGCCCTTGAGCGGGGCGGGCGGCGTCACCGATTCCTGATGGATAAGGATGACGTGCGGCGGCTTTTCCTCAGGCGCGCAGGCGGGGACTCGATCGAACGGAGCCAGCGCGCCAGGCGACGCCTCGATCAACTGGCCGCGCGCCAGCGTTTCCATCGCCTCCGGCCATGACGAATAGAACGACGACACGTGCCGGTCGGGGAACGTGTATTGCATGTGCCGCGGACCGCCGTTGACGTAGGCGACAATTCCGGCCGTGACGGCGAAGGCCGCGAACGCGGCAAGCGCGGGGAGTCGCCGGACACAGGGCGCCTCCCGCCGGAAGAGAACGGCCGGCGCATACAGGGCGGCCAAAACCGCCAGGCCGGCGATCGCCATGGCCAGCGGGTGCGCTTTCAGGAGGCCGGGAACGGAAAATCGCCAGAGCGGGGTGTCGAACAGATCCCATGCATGCAGGACGAAGTCGGTCTCCATGCGCTTGATGTGAGACACCGCCAGGACGAAGGCGACCAGCGCGGCGGCGAGGCTCGCCGCCAGCAGCATGCGACGCGTGAGGAATGCGACGAGCGCGGCGATGGCGGCCGTGACGGCCATCGCATGGACACCGGTCAGATAACGGTCATTCCAGTAGATGGCCGCAACCGTCGCCGCCGCGATGAGAAGCGTGGCGAGGCGCGAGGTTCGCGCCGTCATGCGTCTGTCGTCTGCCGGCGCTCCGGGAACTGGCTTCGTGCGTGCGTGCATCGAGTGTTCCCCGCGCGGGCGCGGCGCTGATCAGAACTCGACGACCGCGCGGATGGACTTGCCGTCGTGCATCAGGTCGAACCCTTCGTTGATCCGATCGAGCGGAAGTTTGTGCGTGATCAGATCGTCGATGTTGATGCGGCCGTCCATGTACCAGTCGACGATGCGCGGCACATCGGTGCGTCCGCGCGCGCCGCCGAAGGCCGTGCCCTTCCACACGCGGCCCGTGACGAGCTGGAATGGGCGCGTGGAAATCTCCGCCCCCGACGGCGCGACGCCGATGATGATGGACTGGCCCCAGCCGCGATGGCAGGCCTCGAGCGCCTGGCGCATGACGGTGACGTTGCCGGTGCAGTCGAACGTATAGTCGGCTCCCCCGCCGGTCAGGTCGACGAGATAGGGCACGAGGTCGCCGCCGACCTCCGCCGGATTGACGAAATGCGTCATGCCGAATTTCTCGGCCATGGCCTTTTTGCCCGGATTGATGTCGACGCCAACGATCTGTTCGGCGCCGATCATGCGCAGTCCCTGAATGACGTTGAGGCCGATGCCGCCGAGGCCGAAAACGACGGCGCGGCAGCCGGGCTCCGCCTTCGCCGTCCAGATCACGGCGCCGATGCCGGTCGTCACACCGCAGCCAATGTAGCAGACCTTGTCGAACGGCGCGTCCTCGCGGATTTTCGCAACCGCGATCTCCGGGACGACAATATGATTGGCGAAGGTCGACGTTCCCATGTAGTGCAGCACAGGGTCGCCGTCGCATTTGAAGCGGCTCGTTCCGTCGGGCATCAGGCCCTTGCCCTGCGTGGCGCGAATGGCGGTGCACAGATTCGTCTTGCGCGACAGGCAGCTTTTGCACTGTCGGCATTCGGGCGTGTAGAGCGGAATGACGTGGTCGCCCTTCTTCAGCGTCGTCACGCCGGGGCCCACGTCGACCACGACGCCCGCGCCTTCGTGCCCGAGGATGCAGGGAAACAGGCCTTCCGGGTCCGCGCCAGACAGCGTGTAATAGTCGGTGTGGCAGATGCCGGTCGCCTTCACCTCGATGAGGACCTCGCCCGCTTTCGGTCCTTCGAGGTCGACCTCGACGATTTCGAGCGGCTTTTTGGCGGCGAAGGCGACGGCGGCGCGGGTCTTCATGGGCGGGCTCCTGGAAATTTCGTCCAAGCTATCGCGCGAACCGGCTCTGTCGTAAAGAGAGCGGCGCCGGACGCCGGGCGCCGGCCAGGGGGGCAAACATGCGGGTCGCGGTCACGTCGCCTTATTTCGACTTTTTTCCCGAGCTGAAGGACGAGCTTCGCGCGCGCTACGGCGAGGTGAAATTTCCCGCGGACAGGCGGCGGCTCACCGAAGATGAACTGATTGACTATCTGCAGGGCTACGACGCCGCAATCATCGGCCTTGACCGTTTCACGGATCGTGTCTGCGGCGCGCTCCCGGACCTCAGGATCGTGTCCCTGTGTTCGGCAGGGGTCGATCACATCGATCCGGCGATCCTGAAGAAACACGGCAAGCGGATGTGGTGGGCGGCCGGCGTCAACAAGGTTTCCGTCTCCGAGCTTGCCGTCTGCTACATGGTGATGTGCGTGCGCCGGCTGCATTTCCTCTCGTCGATCCTGCGGCGGGGCGAATGGAAGGGGCCCGTCGGCTTCGGAGCCGACCTGCGCGGGCGCACCGTGGGCGTTCACGGCTGCGGGCACATCGGCAAGGAAGTCGTCAAGCTGCTGCAGCCCTATGGGGTGCGCATCCTCGCCTGCGATCGCGTTGATTATTCGGAATTCTACAAACAATACGGCGTCGAAAAGGTGGACGCCGACGAATTGTGGGCGCGCTCCGACGTGCTGACGATCCATCTTTCGCTCAACGCGACCACGCGCAATCTCTACACGGGCGACGTGCTCGACCGGATGAAGACAGGCGCCGTTCTGGTGAACGTCGCGCGAGGCGGCATGGTCGACGAACTCGCTCTGAAGGAGCGCCTCGAAAGCGGGCATATCGCGGGCGCTGCTTTCGACGTGTTCGCGGTGGAGCCGGCGAACGGCAATCCCCTGATCGAGGTTCCGACCTTCTTCGCCTCGCCGCACATCGGCGCGACGACGCGCGAATCCTGGGAGGCGATGCTGCGCTCTGGAATGCGTGGGCTTGAAGACGCGTATGAACCGCAGCCGGGCGTCTATCCGTTCGATTGAGGGCCGCGCCGCGCTGGCGGTCACCGCATCGGGCGCGGCGGCGGGATGGCGCCTTCGCCGCTGTCGGGCAGGGTCTCGAAGGTCACGTCGCGATCGGCCGGCCAGCGCATGCGATAGGCGAGCCGGATTTCGCGGGTTGCGGCGGGCGCTATGTCGAACGTCCAGCCAAGCACGCCGCGGCGGCCTTCGACCGTCTTGTCGTTGGGCGCCGTCGTCGCGGGCAATTGCTCGATGGTGATGGCGCTGTTCTCGGAAATGGGGATGCGATCGACGATGACGGCCCGGATCGGGAACGGGTGCAGGTTCTGCACGGTCGTGCGGTACTCGCGCGTCTCCTGCTTGCTGGAGCCGAACCACGACGGCTCGTTCTCCTTGCGGCTGACGGGCTTGCGCTCGATCTTCACGCGCTCGTCGGCGCCCAGGCCGATGCGCGTGTTCGCCCCCGGCGCGACCATTTCCATGTGACCGCGCCCGACGAACACGCCGTTGCGCTGGATTGCAATCTCTCCCGGCAGCAGCGGCGCCTCGTCGGCGTTCACGAAAGCAGCTTCAAGATAGGCGGTCTGGTCGAGCGCAGGCGCGGCGCGCACGGCGAGGTCCGCCGCGATCTGCCGCGATCCGATCCGCAGCGAGCGTTCGCTGCCGTCGCCCGGCACGTCGATGCGTCCGGGTATGCGGAACATGGCTTCGTAGTCGCCGGCGTCGAGAGACGCTTCCTGTTCGACCGCCGCGACCATGGGCGCCGGCGCCGGCGCTGGCCGCATGGCGGGCGCCATCGCCTGCCGAGAGGCGGCGTCCCGCTGCGCGTTCGCCCTGGCGCGTTCGCGGGCGGCCGCCTCCAGATCGACGAACGCCAGCCGCTCCGTGAAAACCTCCGGCGCTTTCGTTCCACGCCCGGGGCGGGCGGTCGAGACAGCGATTTCGGCGCCGCTCCAGTCCTCGCCCGTGCGCTGGCGAACGAGCGCGCGGCGCACCAGCTCCATCTGCGCCTTCGCAGCCTTGTCGGTCGACAGCCGCACGTCATAAGCGGGACGCCAGAAGGCGCCGCCGACCTGATAGGTGATCCTGATGCGCGCCGCGCCGGCGGCGGAAGCCTCCAGGTCTACAATGACGTCGCGGGCGGGCTGCGCCCCGGCCGGACCACGGTTCGACGCTTCAAGCGCCCGGATTTCCTCCTGCGTCTCCGCCAGTTCGCCGTTCGCGAGGCGGATGTCCTCGCCAACCTTCGCCAGTTCGCGGCCAACCGCGTCAAACGCCTCCGCCCACTTGGCGATGTAGAGTCCGCCGCCGAAGGCGCCCAGCTTGTCGGGCCCCGCGTCAGCGAACTTCTGGATCATGCCCCTGCGTCCCTCGAGCGCGCCGATGCGCGTGCGGATGGCGTCCGCCCTGGCCTTCAGGTCGCGCAGGCGGCGCGCGGCGGAGTCGGGCAGGGGCTTGACGCTGGTAGGCGCGACGCGCGTCTGCGCCGAGCCGATGGACAGTGCTGCGGAGCCTTCGGCCTCGACCCGCAGCGAAGCCGGATCCAGGTTCAGCGGGAGGCCGCGCAGGACAAGAGACGTTGCGCCTCCGGGCAGCTCGACCTCGGCCACGCGGGCGACCTGGGCCGAATCCGGGTAGACGACCACGCTTGCGATGCGCGATTCCGCCTCAAGCGGCGCGGACAGCGCCGTGGCGGAGGCCAGAAGGGCGGCGAGCGCCGGGGCGGCGCAAAGCCCGGAACGCAGGCGATATATGCTCATGGACGTCTCCCGAATGCCGCCTCATAGCGCAGCATCAATGCGCCCAGAATGCGACGCTTCCGGAATGACCTGAAAAGGCGCTTTCGCCGCTTGTGCGGGCGCCCTAAATCTGTCATGTTCGCGCGCCCGGGATAGGACAGCCTTGCTGACCATTTTGGGCCAGAGCTGGATGATACGGGGGCGCCGCCGGGCACGGATGGTTTTTATCCGGTCAATCGGCGCGCGGCTTGCTTCGTCAGGCCGACCGAGCAGCTAACGCGGGCGAACCGCGAGCAAAATCGATCGCATACCGATCTGGAGCGGGCGATGTACGCGTATGGGTGGCGAAACGGCGGCAAATGCAAACGCCGGCTCCGAAAACGGAGCTCGGGCGCGCTTGCGTCCGTCAACGCCTGAAACACGCCGCATCCAACGCAACGCCTGACAGTTTTCCGGAGCATTTTCTATGACTGGCGTCTACGACCCGTCCCTGCCTGAAGCCCGCGGCCTTTTCGACCCCGCGCTCGAACGTGATTCCTGCGGCGTCGGCTTTGTCGCCAACGTCAAGAACCGCAAGAGCCACGAGATCGTGCAGCAGGGCCTTCAGATCCTGCTCAATCTCGATCACCGCGGCGCGGTTGGCGCGGACCCCAAGCTCGGCGACGGGTGCGGCATTCTCGTGCAGATGCCGCATGCGTTCTTCGCGGAAGAATGCGCGGCGCTCGGCATCAAGCTGCCGGCGGCGGGCGAATACGGCGTCGGCCAGTTCTTCATGCCGCGGGATGAAGCGGCGCGGGCCGAGATCGAGGCGATCATCGCGCGGGTCGCTGAAGAGGAGGGACTCACTCTCCTCGGCTGGCGCGACACGCCGGTCGATTCTTCCGATCTCGGCGAGGCCGTGAAGGCGGTCGAGCCCGTCATGCGCCAGGCCTTCTTCGGCCGCGGGCCCGGCGTCACCGACGAGGACGACTTCGAGCGCCGTCTCTACGTCGCTCGAAAGGCGGCTTCGAACGCGATCCATGCAATGGGCCGCCGCGAAACGGCTGAATACTATCCCGTGTCGATGTCGTGCCGGACCATCGTCTACAAGGGCATGGTGCTCGTTTCGCAGCTTGGCTCCTATTACAAGGATCTCGGCGATCCGCGCTTCGAAAGCGCGCTGGCGCTGGTTCACCAAAGGTTCGCGACGAACACATTCCCGTCCTGGCGCCTTGCGCATCCCTACCGCATGGTGGCGCATAACGGCGAGATCAACACGCTGCGCGGCAACGTGAACTGGATGGCGGCGCGCCAGGCCTCCGTCGAATCGAAGCTGTTCGGCAACAACATCTCGAAGCTCTGGCCGATTTCCTACGAAGGCCAGTCGGACACGGCGTGCTTCGACAACGCGCTCGAATTTCTGGTGCAGGGCGGCTATTCGCTCGCCCACGCGATGATGATGCTCATTCCGGAAGCGTGGGCGGGCAACCCGCTGATGGATGAAGAGCGCCGCGCCTTCTACGAATACCACGCCGCGCTGATGGAGCCATGGGACGGCCCCGCCGCGATGGCGTTCACCGACGGGCGCCAGATCGGCGCGACGCTCGACCGCAACGGCCTTCGTCCCGCGCGCTATCTCGTCACAGATGACGATCTGGTCGTCATGGCGTCGGAAATGGGCGTTCTGCCGATCCCGGAAGAGAAGATCGTCAAGAAGTGGCGCCTGCAGCCGGGCAAGATGCTGCTCGTCGATCTGGAGCAGGGGCGCATCGTCTCCGACGACGAGATGAAGCGCACGCTCTCGACCTCGCATCCATACCAGAAGTGGCTCGAGCGCACGCAGATCGTGCTTGAAGACCTCAAGCCCGTGGAGCCCCGCGCGGCCCGCACCGACGTCTCGCTGCTCGATCGCCAGCAGGCCTTCGGCTACACGCAGGAAGACCTGTCGATGCTGCTCGCGCCGATGGCCATCACCGGCGAGGAAGCCGTCGGCTCGATGGGCACGGACACGCCGATCTCGGCGCTCTCCAGCCAGTCGAAGCTGCTCTACACCTATTTCAAGCAGAACTTCGCGCAGGTCACGAACCCGCCGATCGACCCGATCCGCGAGCAACTCGTCATGAGCCTCGTGTCGTTCATCGGACCGCGTCCGAACATCTTCGACCTCGAGGGCAACGCCAAGCGCAAGCGCCTCGAGGTGCGACAGCCGATCCTCACGAACGGCGACCTCGAGAAGATCCGCATCATCGGCTCTTTCGAGGATTCCTTCGACACGAAGACGCTCGACATCACCTATGCGACCGAACGCGGCGCGGAGGCGATGGAGGCGATGGTCGACCGGCTCTGCCAGCGCGCGGAAGACGCGGTGCGCGGCGGCTACAACATCATCATCCTGTCGGACCGTCTTGTCGGGCCCGACCGCATCGCCATTCCCGCGCTGCTCGCGACGGCGGCGGTGCATCACCACCTGATCCGCAAGGGACTGCGCACGTCCGTGGGTCTCGTCGTGGAGACGGGCGAGGCGCGCGAAGTGCAGCACTTCGCCTGCCTTGCCGGCTACGGCGCGGAAGCGGTCAACCCGTGGCTTGTGTTCGATACGCTCGCCGGGATGGCCAAGGAGTTCCCGGAGGAGGTCGACGGCTACGAAGCCTGCAAGCGATTCATCAAGTCGATCGACAAGGGCCTGCTGAAGGTGATGTCCAAGATGGGCATCTCCACCTACCAGTCCTACTGCGGCGCGCAGATCTTCGACGCCGTTGGTCTGTCGAAGACCTTCGTGGACCGCTATTTCACCGGCACGCATACGCGCGTGGGCGGCGTCGGTCTTGCCGAGGTCGCGCTGGAGACGGCGCAGCGCCACGCCGACGCGTTCGGCGACTCGCCTGTCTATCGCACCGCGCTGGCCGTCGGCGGCGAATACGCCTACCGCATTCGCGGCGAGGCGCATTCCTGGTCGCCGCATTCGGTGTCGCTCCTTCAGCATGCGGTGCGCGGCAACGCGCAGGAAAAGTATCGCGAATACGCGAAGCTCCTCAACGAGCAGGACGAGCGTTATCTGACGCTGCGCGGCCTGTTCCGCATTCGCACGGCGGAGGAGGACGGACGCCAGCCCGTGCCGCTGGAGGAAGTCGAATCGGCTGCGTCGATCGTGCGCCGTTTCGCGACGGGCGCGATGTCGTTTGGCTCGATCTCGCGCGAGGCGCATACGACGCTTGCGATTGCGATGAACCGCATCGGCGGCAAGTCCAACACGGGCGAGGGCGGCGAGGAGGCCGATCGCTTCAAGCCGCTGCCGAACGGCGACTCCAAGCGCTCCGCGATCAAGCAGGTCGCCTCCGGCCGGTTCGGCGTGACGACCGAATATCTCGTCAACTCCGACATGATCCAGATCAAGATGGCGCAGGGCGCGAAGCCCGGCGAAGGCGGCCAGCTGCCCGGCCACAAGGTCGATGCGGTGATCGCCAAGGTGCGCCATTCGACGCCAGGCGTCGGCCTGATTTCGCCGCCGCCGCATCACGACATCTATTCGATCGAAGATCTGGCGCAGCTCATCTTCGACCTGAAGAACGTCAATCCGCAGGCGGCCGTCTCGGTGAAGCTCGTCTCCGAAATCGGAGTTGGCACCGTCGCCGCGGGCGTCTCGAAGGGCCGCGCGGACCATGTGACGATCTCGGGCTTCGAGGGCGGCACGGGCGCCTCGCCGCTCACCTCGATCAAGCACGCCGGCAGCCCATGGGAAATCGGCCTCGCCGAAACGCACCAGACGCTCGTGTATAACCGGCTGCGCTCGCGGATCGCCGTGCAGGTCGACGGCGGCCTGCGCACAGGCCGGGACGTCGTCGTCGGCGCCCTGCTTGGCGCGGACGAGTTCGGCTTCGCGACCGCGCCCTTGATCGCGGCGGGCTGCATCATGATGCGCAAGTGCCACCTCAACACCTGCCCGGTGGGCGTGGCGACGCAGGACCCCGTCCTGCGCAAGCGTTTCGTCGGCCAGCCGGAGCACGTCATCAACTTCTTCTTCTTCGTGGCCGAGGAAGTGCGCGAGTGGATGGCGAAGCTCGGTTACCGCACGTTCGACGAAATGGTCGGACAGATGCAGATGCTCGACAAGACCGATGCCGTCAGCCACTGGAAGGCGAAGGGACTGGATTTCTCCGCGCTGTTCCACAAGCCGGAAGTGGGTCCCGACGTCGACATCCATCACACCCAGACGCAGGACCACGGCCTCGAAAAGGTCATGGACCAGAAGCTGATCGAGCAGGCGCGCGAGGCCATCGAGAAGAAGACGCCGGTTGAGATTTCAGGCGTCATCAACAACGTCGACCGCGCCACCGGCGCCATGCTGTCGGGCGAAATCGCGAAGCGCCACGGGCATGACGGCCTGCCGGACGACACCATACGCATTTCGCTCAAGGGCACCGCCGGCCAGAGCTTCGGCGCATGGCTGGCGCGCGGCGTGACGCTCGAACTCGACGGCCAGGCCAACGACTATGTCGGCAAGGGCCTTTCGGGCGGGCGAATCGTCATCCGGCCGCCCGTGGAGGCCGCCAAAATCACGCCGCATGAATCGATCATCGTCGGCAACACCGTGCTGTACGGCGCGATTTCGGGCGAGTGCTATTTCCGCGGCGTCGCAGGCGAACGCTTCGCCGTGCGCAATTCGGGCGCGATCGCGGTCGTCGAAGGCACCGGCGATCACGGCTGCGAATACATGACGGGTGGCGTCGTCGTCGTGCTCGGCCAGACCGGGCGCAACTTCGCGGCCGGCATGTCGGGTGGCATCGCCTATGTGTTCGACGAGGACAATTCGTTCGAGACGCGCTGCAACCTCGCGATGGTCGAACTCGAATCCGTCACGGAAGAGGAAGAGCTGAACCAGCGGATCAATCATCAGGGCGGCGACCTGCAGATCCACGGCCGCGTGGATGTGATGAGCGACATGACGCGTTTCGACGCGGAGCGTCTGCATCAGCTCATCTCGAACCACCTGCGTTACACCGGATCGAGCAGGGCGCAGGAAATCCTCGACAACTGGGATGCGTGCAAGGCCAAGTTCCGCAAGGTGATGCCGGTCGAGTACCGGCGCGCGCTGAATGAAATGATGCAGCAGCAGTCCGCTGCCGTGGCGGGGGAGTGATCGATGGGCAAGGTGACCGGCTTCCTCGAAATCGACCGGCAGGACCGCAAGTACGCGCCTGCCTCCGATCGCATCCGGCATTACAAGGAATTCGTCATTCCGCTTTCCGAGGCGGCGACGAAGGACCAGGCGGCGCGCTGCATGAATTGCGGCATTCCGTACTGTCACAACGGCTGCCCGGTGAACAACCAGATCCCGGACTGGAACGACCTTGTCTATCGCGGCGACTGGGCGGAGGCTTCGCGCAACCTCCATTCGACAAACAATTTCCCCGAGTTCACGGGCCGCGTTTGCCCCGCGCCGTGCGAAGCGTCCTGTACGCTGAACCTTGAGGACACGCCGGTCACCATCAAGACGATCGAGTGCGCGATCGTCGACCGCGCCTGGAAGGAAGGCTGGATCAAGCCGGACGTTCCGAAGGAAAAGACCGGCAGGAAGGTCGCAGTCGTGGGATCGGGCCCGGCGGGGCTCGCCTGCGCGCAGCAGCTCGCGCGCGCTGGCCATGACGTCCATGTGTTCGAGAAGCACGCGAAGGCCGGCGGCCTGCTGCGTTACGGCATTCCCGACTTCAAGATGGAGAAGCACCTCATCGACCGCCGCGTCGAGCAGATGACGGCGGAAGGCGTGACCTTCCACTACAATGCGCATGTGGGCGTTTCGATCCCGGTCGAGAAGCTGACGGCTGAGTACGACGCCATCGTTCTCGCCGGCGGCGCCGAGAAGCCGCGCGACCTGCCGATCCCGGGGCGCGATCTGCCGGGCATCCATTTCGCGATGGATTTCCTTCCCCAGCAGAACCGCCGCGTGTCAGGCGAGCCGGTTGCGACGAACGAGCCGATTCTTGCGGGCGGCAAGCACGTCGTCGTCATCGGCGGCGGCGATACGGGGTCCGACTGCATCGGCACTTCGGTGCGTCAGGGCGCGCTGTCCGTGACGCAGCTCGAAATCATGCCGAAGCCGCCCGAGAAGGAAAACAAGCTTCTCACGTGGCCGGAATGGCCGCTCAAGCTGCGCACATCGTCGTCGCACCAGGAAGGCGCCGAACGCGAGTTCGCGGTCAACACCGTCGAGTTCGTCGGCTCCGGCCATGTGCAGAAGTTGCGCTGCGTCCGCGTCGATTCGAAGTTTCAGCCGATCTCCGGCACGGAGTTCGACCTGAAGGCCGATCTGGTCCTGCTTGCGATGGGCTTCGTTTCGCCCATCCACGAAGGCATGGTCAACTCGCTCGGCGTGAAGCTCGATCAGCGCGGCAACGTCGCCGCCGACACGCTCCAGTACAAGTCGTCGATGGCGAAGGTCTTCGCCTGCGGCGACATGCGCCGTGGCCAGTCGCTTGTCGTGTGGGCGATCCGCGAGGGGCGCCAGTGCGCCCGTTCGGTGGACGAGCACCTGATGGGCAGGACGCTTCTGCCGCGTTAACCTGCGGCTTCGGATCAAGACAGGTCGGTCCCGCGACCGGCCTTTTCTTTGCCATCAGATGGAGCGCTGATTGACGCGCTTCGACAGTTCCGCCGCGCTTTCCTTGCGTTCGGAATAGCGATCCACGAGGTATCCGGCGCAATCGCGCGTCAGGAGCGTGAACTTTATCAATTCCTCCATGACATCGACGACACGATCATAATAGGACGAGGGCTTCATGCGGTCGTTCTCGTCGAACTCGAGAAAGGCCCTCGCGACTGACGACTGATTCGGGATCGTGACAAGCCGCATCCATCGGCCGAGCACGCGAAGCTGGTTGACGGCGTTGAAGGACTGCGACCCACCGCTGACCTGCATGACGGCAAGCGTCTTCCCCTGCGTCGGCCGCACGGCGCCGAGCGCAAGCGGAATCCAGTCGATCTGCGCCTTCATGATGCCGGTCATTGCGCCGTGACGTTCGGGCGAGCACCAGACCATGCCCTCGCACCATGTGACGAGATCGCGCAGTTCGCGCACTTTCGGATGATCTGCGTCCGCATCGTCAGGCAATGGCAAGCCTGAAGGGTCGAACGCGCGCGTCTCGGCGCCGAGGCGCCGCAGGATACGCGCGGCCTCCTCGTTCAGAAGCCGGCTGAAGGATCGTTTGCGCACAGAGCCGTGCAGCAACAGGATGCGCGGCGGGTGCGCCGATCTTGCGAGCGGGAACAGCTTTTCCGTTTCGGCTGTCTTGAAACAGGCTTCGTCGATGTTTGGCGTCCCGGCGGTCTCATCCAACGCGGCGGCCCTCGGCGTCGATCAGCGGCGATCCGTCCTCCTTGTTGAAGGGATCGGGCGGCAGGCGGTCAAGCAGATCCAGCACGGTTTCGCTTGGGCGGCACAGCCGCACGCCCTTCGGCGTGCAGACGATGGGCCGGTTCACGAGGATCGGATGTTCGACCATCGCTGACAGCAGCGTTTCGTCGTCCACATCGGGCTTTGTCAGCCCCATTTCTTCGGCAGGCGATTTGCTGACGCGCAGCGCCTCGCGCGGGGTGAGACCAGCCGCGGCGAAGAGTCCGAGCAGTTGCGGCTTCGTCCATCCGGTCTTCAGATACTCGACCACCGTTGGTTCATAGCCCGCCGCTTCAAGGATCGCGAGCGTGTTGCGCGACGTGCCGCATTCGGGGTTGTGGTGGATTACGACATTCATCGCACTGTCTCCGGTTTGCGCCTGATATTCTGATCGGCGCCCGCGCGCCGCTTCACGGCTCCGCCGTTTTCGTACCAGCCCTTGCTGCGGTTGACGACCATGACCAGCGCCAACATCACCGGAACTTCGATCAGCACGCCGACGACTGTGGCCAGAGCCGCGCCGGAGTTGATTCCGAACAGGCTGATGGCGACCGCCACCGCAAGTTCGAAGAAGTTCGATGCGCCAATGAGCGCGGACGGGCCTGCGATGCAATGCGCCTCGCCCGTCAGCCGGTTGAGCACATAGGTGAAGCCGAAGATGAACAGGGTCTGGATGAAGATCGGCACGGCAAGCAGCGCGATGATGATCGGCTGGTCGAGAATTTGTCCTCCCTGAAACGCGAACAACAGAACCACGGTTGCAAGCAACGCGGCGATCGACAAAGGCTGCACGGCGGCGCCGAAGGCCTCCAGCCTCGCGCCGCCGCCAAGCCATGCGCGCAATGCCTGCGCCACGATGACCGGCGCCACAATGAACAGCGCGACCGAGAGCAGCAGCGTATCCCATGGCACGATGATGGCGGAGACGCCGAGCAGCAGCGCCACAATGGGCGCGAAGGCGAACACCATCACGGTGTCGTTAAGCGCCACCTGGCTGAGCGTGAACGGCGGGTCTCCGCGCGAGAGGTTTGACCACACGAACACCATCGCCGTGCACGGCGCGGCTCCGAGCAAGATAAGGCCCGCGATATAGCTGTTGATCTGGTCCTGCGGCAGCAGCGGTCGAAACAGCCAGCCGATGAAGAACCAGCCGAGCAACGCCATGGAAAAGGGCTTCACCAGCCAATTCGCGACGAGCGTGATGCTGATGCCGCGCCAATGTTCGCCAACGCGGCGCATGGCGGCGAAGTCGATCTTCATCAGCATGGGAATAATCATCAGCCAGATCAGAACGGCGACAGGCAGGTTCACTTTCGCGATCTCGGCTCCGCTCACCAGCTTGAAGAAGCCCGGCATTGCATGGCCGAGCGCGATCCCCGCGACGATGCAAAGAAAGACCCAGACAGTCAGATAGCGTTCAAATGTAGACAATTTACTGGCTCCCCGCCTTGCCGGCCCCGGCGTCCATCCGGCCAATGTCGCGCAGCTTTGCGCCGAGCGACAGTCTGTCGATGCTTCTGATTGGAAGGTTCACGAAGGCGCCGATGCGATTGCGCAAACTGCGGAACGCTTCGGTGAACGCAGCCTGTTTCTCGATGTCTGTTCCTTCCACTGCGGCGGGGTCCGGTATGCCCCAATGCGCCGACATCGGCTGGCCCGGCCAGAGCGGGCACGATTCGCCTGCGGCGCTGTCGCAGACGGTGAAGATGAAATCCATCGAGGGCGCGCCCGAGCCTGAAAACTCCTCCCAGCTCTTCGAGCGGAAGCCGTCAGCCGGGTAGTCAAACATTTGCAGCGTCTTCAGAGCGAACGGATTTACAACGCCCTTGGGCTGGCTGCCGGCAGAGAAAGAGCGGAACTTGCCTGCGCCGTCCTTGCGCAGAATGCCTTCAGCCATCACCGATCGGGCAGTGTTGCCTGTGCAGAGAAAGAGAACATTGTAGATTGCGTCGCTCATCAAGGGGCTCCGGGCGGACAGCAGGAAGTCAGGTCGGCGATCAGCGGCGCGCAGATTTCCGATCTGCCGCCACAGCAGTCCTTGAGAAGGAAGGTCACGAGTTCGCGGAGGCGCCCCATTTCCGCGCGGTAGATGATCGAACGGCTGCGGCGCTCGCCGCGCACGAGACCGGCGCGCGCTAGAACGGCCAGATGCGCTGACATCGTGTTTTGCGGGATTTCGATCAGCCGGGCGAGTTCGCCGGCGGCCACGCCGCCGGGTTCATGGCGCATGAGCAGCCGGAAAGTTTCCAGCCGGGTTTCCTGAGCAAGGGCGGTGAGGGCGCCGATGGCGTCATTCGTATCCATATATCCAGTATGGTGGATATGTATGACGACGCGGTGACAGATGCGAACGCCGCCGCTTTGCGCCGATCAGGCGGGGCCGGGGTCCATCTGCTCGAGTTCGGCGATCATCCCTTCGATCATGCCGAGGCCAATCTGCCAGAAGCCGGGGTCGCGCGCGTCGAGGCCGAACGGCTTGAGCAATTCGGTATAGTGCTTCGAGCCGCCCGCTGAGAGCAGCGCGAAATACTTGTCCTGGAAGCCCGCCGCCGCGTTCTGGTAGACGCCGTAAAGCGAGTTCACGAGGCAGTCGCCAAAGGCGTAGGCGTAAACATAGAAAGGCGAATGCACGAAGTGCGGGATGTAGGCCCAATAGGTTTCATAGCCTGGCCCGAAGCGGATGGCGGGACCGAGGCTTTCGGCCTGCACGCTCATCCAGAGTTCTGAGATCTGCTCCGCGGTGAGTTCGCCGTCGCGGCGCGTCGTGTGCAGCTTGCGCTCGAACGAATAGAAGGCGATCTGCCGCACCACCGTGTTGAGCATGTCCTCGACTTTCGCCGCCAGCATCGTGCGGCGCTGGGCAGGATCGCTCGTGTTTGAAAGCAGCGAACGGAACGTCAGCATTTCGCCGAAGACCGACGCGGTTTCGGCAAGCGTCAGTGGCGTGGGCGCCATCAGTGCGCCGTTGTGGGCCGCAAGCACCTGATGCACGCCGTGTCCGAGTTCGTGCGCCAGGGTCATCACGTCGCGCGTCTTGCCCTGGTAGTTCACGAGCACATACGGGTGCGCGGACGGGACGGTCGGATGCGCGAAGGCGCCGGGCGCCTTGCCGGGCCGCACAGGCGCGTCGATCCAGCCATCGTCGAAGAACCGCTTCGCCGTGTCGGCGAGCTTCGGCGAAAACGCCCCGAAAGCGGAGAGCACGAGTTCGCGCGCCTCGCCCCACTGGTAGACGCGCGTCGGCGCGTTCGGCAGCGGCGCGTTGCGATTCCAGTAGTCGAGAACGTCACGTCCGAACCATTTGGCCTTGAGCCTGTAATAACGATGCGACAGGCGCGGATAAGCGGCGCGAACCGCCTCGACAAGGGCGTCGACGACTTCGCGTTCGACGCGGTTGGACAGGTGGCGCGAGTCAGCCACGTCCTCGAAGCCGCGCCAGCGGTCGGAAATTTCCTTGTCCTTGGCGAGCGTGTTGGTGATCAGCGAGAACGTGCGCAGGTGCTTTCCAAGCGTCGCGCCAAGCGCTTCGGCGGCGGCCTTGCGCACGTCCTCGGTGGGGTCCTGCATCAGGTTGAGAGTTGGCTCCAGCGTCAGTTCGCGGCCATTCACGTTGAAGCGCATCGCCGCGATCGTCTCGTCGAACAGGCGATTCCATGCGCTGCGGCCGGAGACGGACTTCTCGTGGAACAGTTGCTCCAGCTTGTCGTCGAGCTGGTAGGGCTTCTCGCGGCGGATGTCCTCGAGCCACGGCCGGTAATGCGCGAGCGGTCCTTCGCTCATCGCCTTGTCGAGAACGGCGTCATCGATGCGATTGAGTTCGAGCGTGAAGAACAGCAGGTCCGAGGAAGCGTTCGTCACGCGCTCCTGTGCGTCGCCCATGAACTTGGCGCGGTGCGGATCGGTTGTGTCGCCAGCGTAAATCAGTCCCGCGTAGGAGATGATGCGGCCGAGCAGATCCTCGATGCTCTCATAGGCGCGCACCGCCTCGTCGAGCTTTTCGCTGGCGCCGGGCGCCGCCGCGATGTCGGCGAGTTTGCCGCGCCATTTCTCCGCGAACGCGCGGCACTCCTTCTCGGCGCGGGCGACGTCCTGCGCATACGCCGGCGAATTCATCCCTGGATAGAGATCGGCAAGGTTCCACTCCGGCAGGGAGCCGAGATCCGTTGCCGGCTTGGCCGCGGCTTCCGCCTGGGAAAAGACCGAGGGGGTCGAAGGCGCCGTTAAGGTCATGAGGGAATCGTCCGCCTGCCAGAGATCGGGAACAGTCTGGCGATAACGCGGTGGACGCCGATTTGGCAAGGCGCGCGGGAGGCGCGGAACCCGGTAGGCAGGATATAGTTATCATGATAATCATATGCATGTGACGGCCGGGAACAGCAATGGCCGCGCCGTCGAGGGGAGGTTCGAATGGCGAAATTCGTCGTGAATACGCATGGGCGCCTTCAGGAATGGATCGCCCACGAGAAGGGCTATTTCACGCAGGAGGGGCTCGACTACGAGTTGACCCAGCACGGCCTGCTCACCAAGTCGGCGCCTGAAAAATTCACGCCGGGCGCGAACATCGTTTCTGACAATCTGCAGGGCGCTTACCAGACTTACGAGGAAGGGCGCGAAGCCTCGATCTCCTGCGCCTGCCACTGGACCGTGAACATGGCGGCCTCGGCCGCCCACGGCCGCTTGTGGGGCGAGGCCTACACAGTCTCCCCTTGCGGCGTCTTCGTGCCGGAATCCTCGACCATCCGGAAGCCGGAAGACCTGGCGGGCGTCGATGTCCATGTCGGCTACCAGTCCGGCAGCCATTACACGACGATCCAGGCGCTTGAGCAATTCATGCCGCGCGAGGACGTGAAGCTGAAGTTCGGCGGCGGGCCGTCCGATCGCGTCGATCAGCTGCTCAACGGCATCGCGCCTGCCGCGACAGTGTTCGGGATGCAGTACTACATCATGGAGCAGTTGGGCTTTCGGAAGATCCTCGACTGCACGTTCATGATCGCAGCGATGATCCCGCCCGGCGTCGATCTTGGCGACGTGCGGAAGTACTTCAACGGCCTTCGCAAGGCGCAGGCCGAAGTCGACCGCATGCACCAGGCCTACACGCACTATTACCTGAACGAGTTGCCCGAGCGGCACGCGAAGCTCGTCGACGTGCGCCGGTTCGGGCCTGGCGAGCGCATCGTCTTCGAGCCGTACACGCGCGAGATGTACGAAATGACGAAGGAATGGGTCGAGGAGCGCGATATTTTCCCCGCGGACAAGATCGCGCCCACCAATTACGAACAGGCGGTCGCCTTCGCGGCCGAGTAGCCCGAGACACTCCGGCGGGCGCCCCGGGGCGCCCGGTTTGCTCCGGGCCGCCCTTTCCTGTTCTTATGAGGCATGGACAGCAAGAGAGCGGCCCCTGACACATCGGCCACGGACCCGCGCCTGTCGACGCCCCGGCAAGCGCAGCAGGCCGGCGGAGTCCGCGGCCCGACCGCCCGCGTCGGCCATCTCTTGCGCCGGGCCTATCAGATCGCGCTCGAAAACTCGGCACGCGGCTTCGCGGACCTTGATCTCACCCCCCGCCAGGCCGCGGCCGTCTGGGAGCTTCATGCGCGCGGGCCGCTGTCCCAGCGCGAACTCGGGGACGCGATCGGCATGGATGCGCCGAATGTGCATGGGCTCGTCTCGCGGCTTCTCAAGCGCGGCGTGGTCACCCGCGCCAAGGACCGGGAAGATCCGCGCCGCAAGCGCGTCAGCCTCACGCAGGAGGGCGAATCGATTGCCGCCACCCTGCCGGAGCGGGCGCGCGGTGCGGAAGAAGCGACGCTGGCGCGTCTTTCTCCGGCGGATCGCGCGGCGCTTGTGCGTCTGCTTGAAGCGATGGTCGGCGGCGCGGGCGGCGCTCCCGACGAAGAAGCGCCGCAGGGCGCTGGACTTAACCGGCCGTTTACCTAGCGTCGCCAGATTGACCGGTGCGCGCCGTCCGTTCGGCGGCGGCCTGGGATACGAATGAATTCAATTGTTTTGATCGCCGACGACGATCCGGTCCAGCGGCGACTCCTCGAAACCATGGTGCGCCGCTTCGGCTACGGGGCCGAAACCGCCGAGGGCGGCGAGGCCGCTGTCGCGCGTCTCGAAGACGCCTCCCGGCCTCCCGTGGCCCTCCTGATCCTCGATCTCGTCATGCCCGATCTCGACGGGATGGGCGTCCTGTCGAAATTGCGCAAGCGCGGCCTCAACACGCCGGTGATCGTGCAGACGGCGCACGGCTCGATCGAAGTCGTGGTGTCGGCGATGCGCGCCGGAGCGGTCGACTTCGTCGTGAAACCCGTGGGCGCCGAGCGCCTGATGGTGTCGGTCAAGAACGCGCTCAAGACGGGCGCGCTGGAAGAGGAGTTGCGCCGCGCCACGCGCCGCGCGTCGGGCGTGCTCTCCCTGCAGGATCTCGCGACCGGTTCTCCCGAGATGCAGCGCGCCGTGCGGCTTGGCGAGCGCGCAGCGAAATCCTCGATCCCCGTTCTCATCGAGGGCGAGTCCGGGGTCGGCAAGGAAGTCGTCGCCCGCGCGATCCAGGCGGCGTCCGACCGGCGCGGGCGTCCGTTCGTCACGGTCAATTGCGGCGCGCTTCCGCAAAACCTCGTCGAGTCTATTCTGTTCGGACACGAGAAGGGCGCTTTCACCGGGGCGGTGGAGCGTCACGCGGGCAAATTCCTCGACGCTAACGGCGGCACGCTGTTTCTGGACGAAGTGGGCGAGCTGCCGCTCGAAACGCAGGTTAAACTTCTGCGTGCGATTCAGGAAGGCGAGATCGACCCGGTCGGCGCGCGCCGTCCGGTGAAAGTCGATATCCGCATCATATCCGCGACGAACCAGAATCTGATCGAGAAGGTGAAGCGCGGCGAGTTCCGCGAAGACCTTTACTATCGCCTCAACGTCTTTCCCGTCAGTGTGCCGCCCCTGCGCGCGCGCCGCGAGGACATTCCCGAACTCGCCCGCCGGTTCGCCGCGCGCTTCGCGGCGGAAGAAGGCCGTCGCGTGCGCGGCATCGGCGCCGAAGCGATTGCGCTATTGTGCGCCTACGATTGGCCCGGCAACGTTCGCCAGCTCGAGAACGCCGTGTTTCGCGCTGTCGTCCTTGCTGAAGGGGACGAACTGACGGTCGCGGAATTTCCCCAGATCGCCGCGCAAACCAGCGGCTTCGACGTGCGTGTGCCGAGCGCGCCCGCGCAGATGGCTCCGACTATCGCGCATCCGCCGCGCGAAATCGTTCGCGTGGAGATGCGCGATCCGAATGTGATCAAGCTTCTCGACGAGAATGGAAACGTGCGGCGCCTCGAAAGCCTCGAAGCGGAAACCATACGCTTCACGCTCGCACACTATCGCGGCCAGATGTCGGAAGCGGCGCGCCGGCTCGGGATCGGGCGCTCGACGCTATATCGAAAGATGAAAGATTACGGCCTGAGCGATGAAGTCGACGGCCGCGAGGCGGTCGCCTGACGTCAAGGCGTCACGAAGACGCTTGAACTCGATCGCGTTTGATTGTTGTCTCGCACCAAAGAACGCGCGTCAGGCCGCGATCGTGCGAGAGCGCACTTGCGCAAAGGCGGGAATACGGGAAGCTCGCAGGCCATGAGATACGATCCTAGATTCGCGCGAATTTCGCTGGCCTTCCTTGCCGCCCTGCTTGCCGCGCCTGCCCTCTCCGAAGAGGCGCCGGAGCGCGCCGCCATTCGGGCCGGGGCCGCCGCAGCCGTCGAGGCCGCGCCGGCGGAAGCTGACGCCGGAGCGTCGGCGGAAATTTCCCCGCCCGCCGGGCCCGCCACCGCTGAACCCGACCTGGTCGTGGAATCCGCGAAGGCGCCCGCCGAGCCGCCCCCCGCTGAATCCGTGGTCGCGGAGCCTGCGCATTCCGACCCGGCGCCGGTGGAGGCGGGCGCGCCCGCGGCGGATGAACGCGTGCCCGCCGCCGCCGCCGAACCGGCGTCCGCCGCGCCCGCTCCCGCGGCCATCGCGCGCGAGAGCGAGCCGCCGCCGGCCATCGAAGCGCCTGCGCCCGCCGTCGAGCAGGCCGCCCCGGCGGCAGAGCCGGTTCCGGCGCCGGTCGAGACCGCCTCGCCAGTCACGCCCGCTCCCGCGTCTGCGGCGCCTGAGGCGGCCGTTCCGTCTCAAAGCGCCGACACGGCTCCCGCAATCGCGCCGGAAACGGCCCCGAAGGCGGCGGAGGCGGAGGTCCCGCCGACGCCAAGCCCCATCCAGGCGGCGTTGCGCGACGCCGTCGAGCGCATGATGGCCGCTCCCATCGCTCGCGCGGCGCCGGGGCAGACGCCCGCCGCCGCATTGCGGCGCGAACGCGAGGCTATCGCCGACTTCTACGCCGGCCGGGACTTCACGCCCCTGTGGATAAAGGGGGAAAAATTCGCGCCCGCGGCGCGCGGCGCCGTCGACCGGATCGAGCGCGCCCGGGAGGACGGCCTGGACCTCGGTCAATACTTGCCGCCGACCCTCGACGCGGCCAGTCCGGAGGCGATGGCGCGGGCGGACCTTGCGCTTTCGCAGGCGGCCGTCGGCTATGCGCGACAGGCGAGCGGCGTGCGCGTCGACCCCCGGTCTATCGGGCTGATCACCGCGAAGCCCGATGTGGCCGCGCCGCAGGATGTGCTGGCCAGGCTCGCCGCCGCCGACGACGCGGGCGAAGCCCTCGCCGATTACAATCCGCCGCACCAGGCGTATCGCGACTTGCGCGAGAAGCTGTTCGAGTTGCGCCGCGAACGTCCGGCCGTCGCCGGCCAGCGCATAGCGCCGGGTCCTGTGCTGAAGGTGGGGATGCGCGATCCGCGCGTGCCGCTGGTGCGCGCGCGCTTCGGCATCAACGCCGCCGCGGATCAGCCGGACGCCGAACTCGTCTATGATACGCGCGTGGCGAGCGCGGTCGCCGACTTCCAGCGCGCGCATGGGCTGCCCGCGAACGGCGCGCTGACGGCGCGCACGATCGCGCTGCTTTCCGGCGGCGATCCCTCGCGGCTGGAGCGTGAAATCCTGGCAAGCATGGAGAAATGGCGCTGGGCTCCGCGCGAAATGGGCGCAACGCGCATCGATGTGAACATTCCCGACTTCCGGGCGCAGCTCATTCGCGACGGCAAGGTCGTTCACGCGATGAAGGTGATCGTGGGCAAGCCGGAGACCCCGACGCCGGTCTTCTCCGACGTCATGGAGTTCATGGTCGTCAATCCGTCATGGCACGTGCCGCAGTCCATCATCCGCAAGCAACTCGCGCAGGACCCGAATTATTATGCGCGCAACGGCTATGAGGTGGTCCGGCGCGGAAACAACATTTTCGTTCGTCAGCCGCCGGGCGAGCGCAACGCGCTCGGCTTCATCAAGTTCATGTTCCCCAACGAACATTCGGTTTACATGCACGACACGCCGAGCCGGGGGCTCTTCAACGCCGCGCGGCGCGCCTTCAGCCATGGGTGCGTGCGCGTCGACCAGCCCTTCCGCTTCGCGGAGGCGCTGATCGCGGAGACCGGCTGGAGCGAGCCGCGGCTGCGCACCCTGATCGGGAAGGGCGAGCGCACGATCAGGTTCAACGCGGGCGTCCCCGTGCATCTCATGTATTTCACAGCCTTCGTGGACGACGACGGGAAGCTGCAGTTGCGCGACGACCTCTACGGCCAGTCGCGCAAGCTCCAGGCCGCGCTCGGCCTTTGACGCGGCTGGACATGCCCCAGGTCAAGGCCGTGTAAAAGGCTGTGTTTTTGACACAAAGCCGCCACGATTGCGGGTCTTTGTGTCGCCCTGCGTGTTGCGTCCAGTCGGGTGTGCGAAGCGATTTTTGGCCGCGGTTACGGCCTCTTAACGCTTCTCGGCAACAGTTCGCTCAGGTTAACGGCGGGTGAGTACGGCCGCCGGACCCCAACGGGACCGCGACGCGGCGCCCTGGAAAGGTGAGTAGAGTTGCGAAAATCGCGCCTTTGTCCAATAGCGCCAGCCGCCCTGAGCCGCGCCAGCGTCATTCCTGTTTCCGCCGCCCTGCTGATCGCGGTCCTCAGCCCCACCTCCACCCAGACCGCCGTCGCCAATGGCGACACCCGCACACTCTATCTTCATCACGCGCACACAGGCGAAACGATCACCGCCACGTTCCGCGTGAACGGGTCGTACGATCCCGCAACCCTCGACAAGCTCAATCATTTCCTGCGCGACTGGCGGAATGACGCCGTCATCAAGATGGATCCCCGGTTGTTCGACGTGGTCTGGGAGGCCCATCGCGGCTCGGGTTCGACTTCGCCGATCCGCATCAACTCCGCCTACCGTTCGCCGGAGACGAACGCGATGCTGCGCCGGCGCTCGCGCGGCGTGGCCGAATACTCGCTGCACACCCGCGGAATGGCGATGGACATTCACGTTCCGGACGTAGGCACCGACCGCTTGCGTGAGACCGCCATCCGCATGCAGCGCGGCGGCGTCGGTTTTTACCCGTCATCGGGGTTCGTGCATCTGGACGTCGGCAATGTCCGCGCGTGGCCGCGCATGCGTTACGACCAGCTTGCCCGCATCTTCCCGGACGGCAAGACCGTCCACATCGCCACCGACGGGCGCACCCTGCCGGGCTACGAGGAGGCGCGCATCGCGCTCGCCGCGCGCAACGGCTCCTACGCGCCCACGCTGGCGCAAGTGAAATCGAAGGGCTTTTTCGCGACGCTGTTCGGCTGGGAAGAGCCTGATGACACGCCTGCGCCAGCGCCCGCCCGCCGCGCGCCGGCGCCGACGCAGGTCGCCTCGGCTCCCGCGCCGGCCCAGGTGACGGCCTATGCGCCGCAGCAGGAGCAACGCTCACCCGCCCTCGCCCGCGCGGAGGCGAATCGCCCGCGCGGCGAAACTTTCATCGGGCCCGCGCCCGCCGCGCAATCCGAGTCCGCGCGCGCCGCCGTCGCCGCCAATGTTCCGATGCCGCCGCGCCGTCCCGCCGAAACGGTCGTCGCCTCGCTCAGTCCCGCCGCCACGATCTCCGCCCCGCTGCCGCCCGCCCGTCCGTCAGATTTCCCGGTCGCCTCGATCGTTCCGGCCAGCGCGCCGCTGCCGCCGGCCCGCGAGGGCAGGGGCGGCGCCCAGGTTGCGGGCCTGTTCGGAGGGACGCACACCGGCAAGGTCGCGGGCACGCCTGGCCTTCCGTCCGTCATCACGGAGGGGACGCAGCCGGTCGCAGCCGGCGTTCTCGCCTACGCGCCGCACCAGGAGCCCGTGCGCATGATCAAGCAGGCGCGCACGGCCCCGATGGCGGCGCAACCCATCGGGCTTCGCGCCGCCCGCAGCCGCGCGGCGTCTTCCCTGACCCCGGCGCGCCTCGACCGTTCCAACTTCCTCGCCATGACCGAGCCCGCAAGCATGGAGGCGATAGCGCCCGCAAGCATGCTGGGTTCGACGATTGCGCCGCTGCGCCCGGCCGCCCGCAGCGAAGCGCGCGAACTGATGTTCGGCGCGCCGCAGGGCGACCTCGTCGTGAGCGAACTTCGTCCGCGGCGGTGATCCGCGCGCTGTCCCGCGCGTTTGTGTCGTGAGATGAATTCGATCATCTTCGGACGCCAATCGCGGAGCATGTGATGTTGTTTCGAACGCTGGCGCTGGCGTCGGGGGTCGCAGGCGGCCTCGCCGCCTCGCAGCTTCCCGAATACGCACAACAATACCGGCAACGCCTAGGCGGCGCGATCGACGAACTGGCGCGCGTCATGGCCGAGTTCGACGCCGACGCCGCGCGTCACGGCATGACTCGCGAGCAGGGCATCGCGCGCCTCTCAGCCAATGCGGACAGGTTTGTCAGCGATCGCGGCAATCGCCTGCGCGAGGACAGCGCGCGCCTCGCGCGGCTGCAGCGTCAACTCGCAATCTTCCAGACCTCCGGGCCGTTCCGGCGCATCGCGGTCATGGCGAGCGATCTTGACGCGCCTACGGCGCAACGCGCGTGGGCGCATTTCGAACCCGGCGTGCCCGTCACCCTGGAGGGCGCTGCGCTTGGCGGCGCCGGTTTCCTCGCAGGCTACGGCGGGCTGCGCCTTCTTCTGTGGCCGCTGGGACGGCGCCGCAAACTTCGCATCGAGGACGCGAGACGATGATTCCAAACGTTCTGTCCATCGCGGGCTCCGATCCCTCGGGCGGCGCTGGCGTTCAGGCTGACCTCAAGACGTTTTCCGCGCTGCGCTGCTATGGCATGGCGGCGCTGACCGCCCTTACCGCGCAGAACACGGTCGGCGTGAGCGGCGTGCATACGCCGCCGGCGCCGTTCGTCGCCGCGCAGATCGACGCGATCTTCGCCGACGTGCGCGTCGACGCAGTGAAAATCGGGATGCTCGCGTCCGGCGAGATCGTGGAAGCTGTTGCGGCCCGGCTGCGCGCCCATGGCGCCCGCAACATCGTGCTCGACCCCGTGCTTGTCGCAACGAGCGGCGATTCCCTCGGCGCGCCCGATGTGGTCGACGCGATGAAGCGGCATCTCATTCCGCTTGCGACGGTCATCACGCCGAACGCGCCCGAGGCAATGCGGCTTGCGGACTCCGCCGCCGAACCGAGCGACGCGGCGGGGCTGGAAGAACTCGCCCGCGCGCTGCACCGTCTTGGCGCGCGCGCTGTCCTCGTGAAGGGCGGCCACCTGTCAGGCGCCGATGCGCCGGACGCGCTGTTCGAAGGGGAGAGCGTTTCGACGTTCACTACGCGGCGCATCGCCACGCGCAACACCCACGGCACCGGATGCACGCTGTCGGCGGCGATCGCCGCGCATCTGGCGCGCGGCTTCGCGCTGAAGGAGGCCGTCGCCGCCTCCAAGGACTACCTCACCGGGGCGCTCGCCGCGAGCGGCGCGTTGTCCGTCGGGTCCGGCGCGGGACATGGCCCGGTGCATCACTTCCACAATTTGTGGAAGTGAGGGCCGACGCTCTCTTCTCCCCGCGTGCGGGGAGAAGGCAAATCAATCCTGAAGGGCAACGGTGCGCCCCACGTCCGCGATGACCGCGTTGCGCTTTGCCAGCGGCGCGTCCGCTTCCGCGTAAAACACGGTAACGATAAGCGGCGCGCGGTCTGGCGGCCAGAGGATCGCGACATCGTTCGTCGTGTTGTGTTTGCCTGTGCCGGTCTTGTCGCCGACGCGCCAGTCTTTGGGTACGCCGGCGCGCAAGCGTTCGTCGCCCGTCTTGTTGTCGATAAGCCATTGCGCCAAGCGCTGTTGCGACGTCGCGTTCAGCTCGTCCTGCAACAGCAACTTGCGCATCGTGCGCGCAAACGCCAATGGCGTTGACGTATCGCGTGGATCGCCCGGCGCCGCTTCGTTCAGCGCAAGTTCGATGCGGTCGGAGCGCGTAACGTGGTCGCCAAGCGCGCGCACAAATTTCGTCAACCCGGCGGGCCCGCCGAAACTTGCAAACAGCAGATTTGCCGCCGTGTTGTCGCTGAGCGTCATCGCTGCGGCGCAGAGGTCGCCGACGCTCATGCCCTTGTCGACGTGCTTCTCCGTCACCGGCGAATACGTGACGAGATCGCTCTTCGAATATCTGACAACGCGCGAGAGGTTTTCCTCGCCGCGCTCGGCGCGCCACAGAGCGAACGCAGCGGAGAGAAGCTTGTGCGTGCTGCACATGGCGAAGCGCTCGTCGCCGCGATGCGCCTGTTCGTCGTTCGAGCCGGTGTCGATCAGCGCCGCGCCGAGGCGCCCGCCGTGGCGGCGTTCGAGCGCCGCCATGCGAGTCGCGAACCCGTCAGCATGTGCAAGCGCGCCGGCCGCAGCGACCGTCGAGATTGACGTGACAAAGCTGCGGCGCGAGATCATGCCGGCCTCAACTCACAGGCTTTCGAAAATTTCGACCATGCGCTTGCGCATCGCCTGATCAGGCAGCCGGCCCATGCCCGCCTTCAGGTTGTCCGTCATGTATTCTGGCCGGTCGGTGCCCGGGATCACCGCGGTGACCGTGGGATTGCCGAGCAGCCACTTCAGCCCGAACTGCGCCCAGCTTGTGGCGTCGATCTCCCTGGCGATCTCCGGCAGCGGCTTTCCCGCCGTCGCCTTGAAGAAGCGCCCGCGGCCGAACGGCAGGTTCGTGAGAACGGCGCAGCCCGCATCCTGTGCGGCGGGGATCAGGCGTTCGTCGGCGTTCCGGTCGACCATGGAATAATCGATCTGGAAGAAGTCCGGCTTCTCGCGCTTGATGATCGCCTCGACCGCCGCGTAGTCGCGCTCGAACGATGACGAGATGCCGATGTACTTGCAGATTCCCTGCTGCTTCCACTCGCGCAGCAGCGCGAGGTCCTGGTTGGGGTCGCGGGGATTGTGCAATTGCATCAGCTGCACGTTGCTGGTCCGCAGTTTGGCGAGCGAACTTTTCATCTCCGCGATGGTTGCTTCGCGGTCGTTCACGCGCACCTTCGTGGCAAGGAAAATCCTGTCGCGCAGGCCCGTCGCCGCAAACAGGTCGCCAAGGCGCGCTTCCGCCTGGCCGTAGGAGGGCGCGGTGTCCACGAGCTTGCCGCCGCCGGCGACGAGCGTCTTCAGGACATCCGCGCGCATGTCGAACTTCTGCTTGTCGTCCGTGAAGTCGAAGATGATGGCGGTGCCGATGCCGACGGACGGCAGCATTTCGCCGGTCGATGGAATCCTGCGGGCGAGAAGCTGCGTCTGCGCGAAGGCGGGAAAGCCCGGCGCGAATGCGCTGGCGCCAACCGCGCCGGCGAGCGCGAGGGCCTGACGGCGGCTGAGATGCGTGTAGTCGTGCGTCATGTCCATGCTCCGTTGCGTGAATGGAATTTCAGGTCTGCGTTTGCCGGCGCTCCTGCGCCTTGCCGAGCGCGAGCGCGATGGCCGCCCACGCGATCATCAGCGGGATCGCGACGCCCGCAACACCCGTGAGCCCCAGCCCGAGCGAGCGCAGGCCGGTGAACAGCCAGCCGAACACGACGTCGCCGCCGCGGAAGACCGCCGTGTCGATGAGGTTCTTCGCCTTGTACTTCTCGTCCACCGCGACAGAAGTGAAGAAGATTTCGCGCGCCGGGTTCGAGAACGCGAAATTGCCCACACGCTGCAACACCTGGAATACGACGATGACCGCGAGCGCCGGAGCCACCGCCAGCACGCCGAATCCAACTGCGAATACAAGAGGCAATATGGCTGCGGCCGGCCCCGCGCCGATGCGCTTGACGATCCGGCCGGTCGCCAGAAACTGCAGGCCGAGCGTCAGAACGTTGGCCGCCAGATCCATGCCCGCGAAGATGCGCGTGCGCGTCGCGGGATCGGGCGACGCGGCCCGCACCACGTCGATCTGCATGAAGTAGAGGAAGGTGCCCGCCAGGGAGAGAAGCGCGACCCAGGCGGCGATGCCGGCCAGATAGGGCGAGCGCACGATCAGCATGAACCCGTCGAACATGCCGCCGCCCATCGCGCCTTGCGGCTGCGCGTCCCCCGTGCGCGGCTCGCCCGCCCGTTGCGGGGCGGCCCGCTCCAGCCTGATCGCGCAAAGCACGGCGAGTTCGAGAAGAACGGCCGCGACCACCAGTAGATTTACGGGGCCGAGCGCCCCCGCCAGCGAAACGGTGATCGTGGAGCCGAGCATCGTGCCCGCGGTGCCGCCCGCCGCGATGAAGCCGAACAGGCGCTTGCTCTGCTCGGTGCGGTAGAGATCGGCCATGAACGACCAGAACACCGACACGGCGAACAGGTTGAAGACGCTCACCCAAACAAAGAAGACGCGCGCCGTCTCGACCCGCCAGGCGTCGGATTGCAGCAGGACCCAGAAGATCGCGATGTTTGCGATGAAGAAGTGATAGACGAGCGGAATGAAGCGCCTGCGAGGCAGTCGCGCGACCGCGGCCGCGTAGATCGGCGAGGCGATGAGCATGACGACGAACGTCGCCGTGAAAAGCCATTGCAGGAAGTCGCGTCCGGCGGCGGCGCCCATCTCGTCGCGCAGCGGACGGAGAATGAAATAGGAGGCCAGCAGAAAGAAGAAGTAGGCAAAGGACCACAGAAGAGCCTTCACCTCCTCGGGCTTGGCCTCGACGACCCGCCCCAATGTCTGCTGAACCATTCCTGTCACGCTCGCCCCTTCCGCCGACCGCATTTTTCCCGAAACGCCGATTGCGGCAAGCCCTGCGGGACCAGATAGCGCAGACTTGATGGTTTGCAGGAGGCGCCGTTCGCACTAAAAAGCCGGGAACAGGGGTCAGGCGGATGAACGAGCACGCAGCGATCGACAGGCCGGCGGAGGGCGCGCGTCCCGCCGGGCATCCGCCCGTCGCTTTCGGCAAGGTTGGCGTCCTCGTCGTCAACCTCGGCACGCCCGACGGAACCGACTACTGGTCCATGCGCCGCTACCTGAAGGAGTTTCTCTCCGACCGCCGCGTCATCGAGACGCCGCGCCTCATCTGGTGGCCGCTGCTGAACTTCATCATTCTCAGCACGCGCCCGGGCCGCAAGGGCAAGGACTACGAGACGATCTGGAACAGGGAGCTTGACGAGGGCCCGCTGCGCACGATCACGCGCTCGCAGTCGGACAAGCTCGCGCAATGGGTCGCGGGCGGCGGGCTTGGCGCCTCGAAGCGTCCGGTCATGGTCGACTGGGCGATGCGCTACGGCAATCCCTCCATCGCCTCGCGGCTCGAAGCCCTCCAGAAGCTGGGGTGCGAGCGGGTGCTGATCGTGCCGCTCTATCCCCAATACGCCGCCGCCACGACAGCCACCGTCGCGGACAAGGCGTTCGACGCGCTCAAGGAGATGCGTTGGCAGCCCGCCGTGCGCATCGCGCCGCCGTGGCATGACGAGCCAGCTTATATCGATGCGCTTGCGCGCTCGACGCGCCGGCAGCTTGCGGCGCTCGATTTCGAGCCCGAAGTGCTGGTCGCGTCCTTCCACGGCATTCCGCAGGATTACTTCGACAAGGGCGATCCGTATCACTGCCATTGCGCGAAGACGACGCGACTCTTGCGCGAGGCGCTGGGGTGGAGCGCGGATCGCGTCATCATGACGTTCCAGTCGCGGTTCGGGCCGGCGGAATGGATCAAGCCTTACACCGACGAGATGATGAAGGCCCTCGCCGAAAAGGGCGTAAAGCGCATCGCCGTGACGACGCCTGGCTTCGCCGCCGACTGCCTGGAGACGATCGAGGAGATCGGGGTCGAGAACCGCGACATCTTCCTCGAGCATGGCGGCGAGCAGTTCGCGCGGCTGGATTGCCTCAACGACAGCGAGGAGGGCATGGCTGTGATCGAGGCCGTCGTCGCCAACGAACTCAAGGGCTGGATCTGACGCCGGCCTCATCAACGGAGCCGATGCGATGAGCGCCTATTCCATCGCGACAACGACCGTCGATTCGCAGCAGGCCGCCGATGCGATCATCGCGCGCGTGCTCGACGAGAAACTCGCCGCCTGTGTTCAGGTTTTTCCCGTCACGAGCCATTACATCTGGCAGGGCGAGCGCCGCCAGGATCTCGAATTGCTTCTCCAGATGAAGATCAAGACCGCCGACTGGGACGCGCTGCGCGAGACGATCCGCGCCGCGCATCCCTACGACACGCCGCAGATCGTGCGCATCCCCATCGAGGCGGGCCACGCGCCCTACCTCACATGGATCGACGACGTGACGCGATGAACGTCACGCCGAACCCTGCGCCCATGCTTTAGAGCACGACCACGCGCGCGCCGACGCGCACGCGCTGGAAGAGGTCGGTCACGTCGTCGTTGAGCATTCGGATGCAGCCGGACGAAACCGCCTGCCCGATTGTCCATGGCTCGTTCGTGCCATGAATACGAAACAGCGTGTCCTTCTTGCCCTGATAGAGATAGAGCGCGCGAGCGCCGAGCGGATTGTCGATGCCGCCTTCCATGAAGCGCGGAAGGTCGGGACGGCGCTTGAGCATCGCAGCCGGCGGCGTCCAGCTCGGCCACGCAGCCTTGCGCCCGACCTGCGCGCGACCGCTCCAGCGGAACCCGTCGCGTCCGACGCCAACGCCGTAGCGGATCGCCTGCCCGTTCCCAAGCGAGTAGTAGAGCACGCGGCTGCGCGTATCGATGGTGATCGTTCCGGCGCCCTGGCGCGTCGGGTCGGCCACGAGCGCACGGGTCGCGGTGCGGTGTTCGCGCTGCGGCGCTGCGTATGCGTCCTGGAAGTAGTCGGGGGAACCGAGCGACGCCGTCCGGATGCGCGTGTCGCGCGGGTCCTGCTGGGCGAAGGGAAACCACGATTGCGCGGACGCGCTGAGCGACGATGCGGTGAGGAGTGCGAAGGACGCAAGGAGAGTGCGGGTCGCGTTCATTTGAAAGCCCCTGCAAGGAAGCCCGCGGGCCTCGCGACCAGGGGCTTTTTTGTGACAGGGCCTGAACGGCACGCGACCGCGAATGGTTCCGCGCGCGGGCAGCGGCGGCGGTCTCGACGGCCGCCTTACTGGCGCGGCCAGCGGAAGTCGTCGGCGCGTCCGGCGCGGCTGTCGGGCGGAACGCCGTCCACCATGCTTCCGGCGCCGCGCGGAGCCGCAGGGCGCGTCGCAAGTTCGCCGCCCGGCGACACGGCGCTTGCGGTCAGCGGCATGACAGGCCCCGCAACGGGCCGCGCGGGAGTTGGCGCGACAGCGGGAGCCGGGACGGGAAGCGGAATGCCTCCGGGCCCCGTCGCGCCGGCGGGCGCGGCCGCGTCGACGTCCGCGCCCTGCGGGGCGGGCGTGGCGACGTCTGCGATTGCGGGCGCCGCAGGCGAGCGCTGATCCAGATGGCGCTTCACGTCACCTTCGATGAAGTGCGCGAGCTTGCGGGCCCCGGCGCGCGTGAAGTGAACGCCGTCGCCGGTGCGGATTCGGGTCACGTGCCCGTTGATGTCCGGTCCGGACAGCGTGAAGCGATTCCGTTCGTCGACGAAAGGCTCCCAGACGTCGACAAACACCGCTCCGGCCTTTTGCGCCGCCTCGCGATAGATCTCGTTGAACTGCGCGAGATCGGCGGAAAGGCGCTCGTTCTTCATCACTGTCATGCCGACCCAGATGAGCGGCACGCCCTTCTTCTGGAAGGCTTCGGCTATCGCCAGCGCACGGGCGCGGTAGATCTCCTTCCATTTGTCCGAGAGCACGTCGTGCGACTGCCCGCCTTCGCGGATCGCCTGACGGTCGTTGCTGCCGATCATCATGACGGCGAGGTCGATCTTCTGGTCGGAGGCGAGGAAGTCCTGCACGGCCCTGGGCCAGTCGTAATAATCGTCGCGGACGAGACCCGTGTTCTCGCGCGCCCTTCGCACCACCGTCACGTTGCGGGCCGCATAGGCTTCGTTTACGCCCTGCGCGAGCATCTGGCCGACGTTGTCGCCGAAAACGCCGATGACGAACGGCGGTCCGGCTGGCGCGACGGGTTGGACGGCAGCGTTCAGCGCGGGAGTCTGCGTGCCGTCGCCGGCTGCGGTCGCGGACGCATCGGCGGCTGTGTTTGCAGCCGCAGCGGCGGCGGCCGCCGCCGAGTCGGCAGGCACTTCACGCGTGAATCCCCTGCGCGGCGCAACGCCGCGCGTCATGCGCGTGGGCCTCTGGATGACGACCGGGGGCTTGCGGCGCGCTTCCTGACGCTGCCGCTCCAGGCGCCAGAACACCGCCGGACTCGACTCGTCTTCGTAGGTCTGGGCCTGCGCGGCGTCCGGGACTGAAAGCAATCCCGCAAGCGCCGCGAACAGGGCGGCGCAGATCAGGATGAGGCGGCGTGACGGGCGAAGGATCCGGCGCATCCTTTCATTATAGAGCTTCAACGCGTCGCGCGCATCCGTTCCAGGAGCGCGTGGGTCGCGTAACCGTCCGCCACCATGCCGTGCTTGCGCTGATAGGCGCGGATCGCGCCTTGCACCTGCTCGCCGATCCGCCCGTCGATCTCGCCCACGTTGAAGCCGAGCCGCTGCAGATTGCGCTGGATTTCCTTGGCCTGCGCCGTCGAGAGGGGCTTCTCGCCCTTCGGCCACGAGCCCGCGAGCGGTCCCCCTCCCGCGATCCGCGTGCTCAGCAGCGCCACCGCGAGCATGTAGGCCTGGGACATGTTGTAGCTGCGGATGACGCGGAAATTCGCCGTCACCAGGAACGCCGGGCCCCGCGCGCCTGCGGGCAGCCAGAGACCGGCCTCGCCGCCGGAGGGAAGCGCGCCGCCGTCGGCGCGGCGCACGCCCATGCGCGCCCACTCGGCGAACCCGCGCATTGACTGGGGATCATGCGGCGACACGTCGAAGCGTTCGGGCAAGAGGACCTCGTAGCCCCAGGGGAGGCCCGGTTTCCAGCCGTGCTGGGCAAGGTAGTTGGCGGTCGATGCGAGCGCATCGGGAATGTTGTTCCAGATGTCCTTGTGGCGGTCGCCGTTGTAATCGGCCGCCCATTTCATGAAGCTTGATGGCATGAACTGGGTATGGCCCATGGCGCCCGCCCAGGATCCCGTCATCTGCGAGGCGTGAACATGGCCTTCCTGCAGGATGATGAGCGCCATCATGAGTTCATTGCGGAAGAACTCGGGGCGGATTCCCTTGTAGACCAGCGTCGCAAGCGAGCGGAAAACATTCTTGTTGCCGGTGAACGACCCGTAGCTGGTCTCCACGCCCCAGATCGCGAGGACAACGTAGGGGTCAGCCCCATAGCGGCGGGAGATCTCGCTGAGGGTCTGGCCGTACTCGCGCGCCATGGCGCGGCCGCGCTCCACGCGCTGCGGGGTCACGGCGCCGTTCACATAATCCCATATCGGGCGCACGAATTCGGCCTGTCTGGCCTGCGTCTTGCCGATCGAGGGATCGATCGTCACCTTGCCGAGGGCTTCGTCGAAGGTTGTCCGGGAAACGCCGCGCGCGCGCGCCTCCGGCCAGAGACTTTCGATGAACTTGCGGAAAGCAGCCTCGTCCTTGCTCACGCTGGTCGCCTTCTGCGCGCTGGCGGGTTGGGCGCGGGCCGGCTTGGCGTGCATCACCGCCGCCGTCACGAACGCCACGCCGGCCGCCACGAGCACCGCCCGAAAGGCCTGGCCCATGGTGAGGCCGGATCTCACCCAGCCAATTGGACGCTCGGGGTGCGTCACCCGCATCTTCCTCCGCATGGCCGCCATGCTCGAAACTCCGGCGATACAGGCCGCGCGGACGCGGCCAAACTCGTACATGCCGTCAGATTATGGCGAACTTGTTTCAGATTCATTTACCACGAGCGTAGCTTGTATGCTGGCGGCGCAGGCGCAGCCGTGACACAGTTTGCGCGGCAAACCGTCGAACCGCCGCGAAAGAGAGAGCTGCAACCATGGACGCCACCGGCTTCAGCATTTTCGCCACCGCCATTGTCATCTTCGTCCTTGTCACGCTGCTCATGGGCGTGCGGCAGGTCCCGCAGGGCTTCGCGTACACGGTCGAACGCTTCGGCAAGTACCACAAGACGCTCTATCCGGGCCTCGGCGTCATCATGCCGTGGATCGACCGCATCGGCCGCAAGATGAACATGATGGAGCAATTGCTCGACGTGCCGACGCAGGAGGTCATCACGAAGGACAACGCCACGGTTTCCGTCGACGGCGTGCTGTTCTTCCAGGTGCTCGACGCGGCGCGCGCATCCTACGAAGTGTCGGAGCTGGAGAACGCGCTCCTCAACCTCACGATGACGAACATCCGCACGGTGATGGGCTCGATGGATCTCGACATGCTGCTGTCGCATCGCGACGCCATCAACTCGAACCTGCTTGCAGTGATCGACAGCGCCGCGCAGCCATGGGGCATCAAGACCAATCGCGTCGAGATCAAGGACATCGTTCCGCCGCGCGATCTCGTCGACTCCATGGCGCGTCAGATGAAGGCCGAGCGCGAGAAACGCGCGTCGATCCTCGAAGCGGAAGGCGCGCGCGCCGCCGAAATCCTGCGCGCGGAAGGCAAGAAGCAGGCGCTCGTGCTCGACGCCGAGGGCCGCAAGGAAGCGGCGTTCCGCGACGCCGAGGCGCGCGAACGCCTTGCGGAAGCCGAATCGAACGCGACGCGGATGCTCAGCGAGGCCATCGCGAATGGCGACACGGCTGCGGTCAATTACTTCATCGCGGAAAAATACGTGAAGGCCATCGATACGCTCGCGAACTCGCCCAACCAGAAGACGCTGATCATGCCGATGGAAATGGGCGGCCTCGCCGGCACGCTCGCGGGCATCGCGGAGGTTGCGCGAGGGGCCTTCTCGCAACCTGACAGCGCGCGCCGTCCGGCGAGCGTTCCGCCAACGCGCCAGGGCTAAGAGGAGAGCGACGTGGAGACCTTCTGGTATTGGCTTGTCGGCGGCGTGCTGCTTTGCGCAGCCGAGGCGTTTGCGCCCGGCATGTTCCTTCTCTGGTTCGGCGTCGCGGCTATCGCGACGGGCCTCGTCCTGTCGGTCGCCGATATCGGTCTCGCATGGTCGCTGCTGCTGTTCGGCGCGCTTGCCGTCGCAGCCGTGCTCGCGGGCCGGAAGTTCTATGGCTCGGCAGTCAAGGAAAGCGACCAGCCGTTCCTGAACCGGCGCGCCGAAGCAATGGTGGGCCGCACCTACGTTCTCTCGCTGCCCATCAGGGGCGGCGAAGGGCGTCTCATCGTCAACGACACCCAATGGCGCCTGCGCGGGCCCGATCTTCCGGCCGGCGCAAAGGTGAGGGTGACGCGCGTGGAAGAGGCGACCTTCCTCGTCGTCGAACAGGCCTGAGCTTGACTTAATCTCCCGTTAACCAGGTTTGGTGATAAATCGTTCACCAGCGATTTTTCTCGCTGGCGACGAGGCTTTTCCTTGTTTTCGTTTTCAGGCGCCGGCGCGCGCGCGGCGGCATTTCCCTTATTGGTTTCGATGGCCGTGGTCTTCGCGCCCACAGCGTTCGCGCAGCAGCCGGCGGGGGCGGGCGCGTTTTTGCTGCGCGGCTCCGGGGCGCCGGAGCCGGTCTACGACAGCGCCGCGCTCGCGCCCAACTATGCGAAGCCGCGTCCGAAACGCGATCAGCGCGCCCGGTATTCCGGCCGCAGGGCTATCGCGGGCAGGAAGCTCCCGGCGATGGAAGCCTATCGCACCGCTCCAGCCAGCGTTCGCACGCCACGGACGGCGCCTGCGCCAGGCGTCGAGCCCGTCCCCGCGCCAAATTTCGCGATGACTGCGGCTGGGCCGACAAGGCGTCCGGCGAAGGTCGAGGACGATTCCTACGCGCAGCTCGGGCTTCGTTCCGGAGGCATGATCGTCAAGCCCTCCATCGACGTGGAGGCCGGCTACGACGCCAATCCGCGCCGCACGGCGGCCAAGGAAGGCTCGCCCGTGCTGCGTGGCGGACTTGGGTTCACTGCTGCCTCGGAATGGTCGCGCCACCAGTTCACGGCGGAAGCGACCGCGTCCTATCTGGGCTTCACAAGGACGCCGGACGCAGATCGGCCGGACGCCGCGGCCAAGGCGAACCTGCGTCTCGACGTCTTCCGAGACTCCTTTGCGAATTTCGAACTGCGCGGCGCGTTGACGACGCAACGGCCCGGTTCGCCCGACGTGCCGGGCGCAACGACCAACCAGCCGCTTGTCGCAAGCTTCGGCGCCACGACGGGGCTCACGCAGCGATTCGGACGGACAGAGGCAAGCGTCTCGTTTCTGGCGGACCGGCGCGTCTATGGCGACGCCGAACTCGCCGGAGGCGGCGTTTCGCGCCTGTCGCAGGACAATTACAACTCGTACGGCGTTCGCGGACGCATCGCCTACGAATATACGCCGGGCGTGAAGCCGTTCCTGGAAGCCGGCGCAGACGTGCGCCGGCGCGACGAGGCGATCGACGCGTCAGGCTTCGACCGGGATTCGTCGGGCTTTCTGACGCGCGCGGGCTCAACGTTCGAACTCACCCGAACCCTGACGGGGGAAGCAAGCGCGGGCTACGCGCAGCGCGTCTATAACGACAAAAGCCTGCCGGTTCTGGCCGGACCCACGTTCGACGGCAAACTGGCGTGGTCCGCCACGCCGCTGACGACGGTGACGCTGCGCGCAGCGACCCAGTTCAACGAAACGACGGTCGCAGGCGCCTCGGGTTCGATCAGCCGGGTCGCGGGCGCGGATGTCTCTCACGCATTGTTCCGCAACTTCACTGTGGGCGCCGGCCTCACCTACACGGACACGCGCTATGACGGCGCGCCGATCGCCGAGCGCGCATGGGTTGGCGCGTTGCGCGGCGAATACGCGTTCACCCGTTATCTTCGGATGCGCGGCAGCTACGCCTACGAGAAACTGGACTCGACGCAGCCCGGCGCAGGCTTCGATGCACACGTCTTTTTGCTTGGCCTTCGTTTGACGCCATAGGCCGGGAACTGGCGCTCGGGATTCGGCATTCGTTCCGCATCGGCATGAGGGAACGAACATGGCTGCAATCGATGGCGGGCAGGACGGACGCGACGAACGCAATCACGAGGAGCGCGTGCGCGAACGCGCCTACCGGCTCTGGCTGGAGGAAGGAAGACCCGACGGGCGCGCCGACGATCACTGGGACAAGGCGTGCGAACTCGTCGCCATCGAGGAGAGCTACAAGGATACCCTGAAACCCAACCCGACGGAAGCGTACGAGCATTCGCCGGCCGGCGAACCCGTCGAGCCTATCGAGGCGGTTCGGAACCTCGGCGAGTTTCCCACCCTCACCGACCAGGGCGAGGAGGCGGTCTTTCCCGATCGCCGTCTCGCAGCCGCCGAAGCCGACGAAACACCGCTCAAGCCGGGGCGCAAGCCGGCGCCCCGGAAAGCGGCGGGCCGGAAACCGAAGTAGCGTTCAGACGCCGACGATCTTCTTGAGTTCGGCGAGGAAGCCCGGCCGAATGTCGTCGCGCGCCATGGCGAACGCCACGTTGGCGGCGAGGAAGCCGACCTTCGACCCTGTGTCGTACGTCTTGCCGTCGAAGCGCACGCCGAAGAACTTGCTGGCCTCGGACAGTTTCTTCATGCCGTCGGTCAGCTGGATTTCGCCGCCGGCCCCCTTCTCGATGTTCTCGAGAATCGTAAAGATTCGCGGTTCGAGGATGTAACGGCCGGAGATGATGTAGTTGGAGGGCGCCGTGCCCTGCGGCGGCTTCTCGACCATGCCGGATATTTCGAACGTGTGGCCGAAGTCCTCGCCCATCGAGACGACGCCGTACATGTGCGTGTCCTGCGGCGGCACTTCCTCGACGGCGATGATGTTGCCCTGATGCTTCTCGTAGGCCTCGATGCACTGCGCGATGCAGCGGCCGCCGCGCGCGCCGGGCAGGGTGATCATGTCGGGCAGAAGCACGGCGAACGGCTCGTCGCCGATGATGTCGCGCGCGCACCACACTGCGTGGCCGAGGCCGAGCGGCGCCTGCTGGCGCGTGAAGCTTGTCGCGCCGGCCGCCGGAAGATCGGCCATCAGCGCGTCGTATTCCTTTTTCTTGCCACGCTTCTGCAGCGTGTCCTCGAGTTCGTAGGCCATGTCGAAATGATCCTCGATCACGGCCTTGTTGCGGCCCGTGACGAAGACGAAATGTTCGATGCCCGCCTCGCGCGCCTCGTCGACGCAATGCTGCAGGACCGGCCGGTCGACCACCGTCAGCATTTCCTTGGGGATGGATTTCGTCGCCGGGAGGACGCGCGTGCCAAGACCGGCCACCGGAAACACTGCTTTTCTGATACGTTTCGCCATGAACAATCATCCCTGCGTCAGCGCGCGCCAGCGAGGCGTAGGGATCATGCTCCCACGCCGCGGGTCAACCGAAACTTCATCACTCGCGCTTAAGTTCCGTATAGGGATCGATCCTTAAGATCGGGTGACGTTCTCACGTTGGGGAAGCGGATCAATGACCGTGCTTGTGACCGGCGGGGCCGGCTATATCGGCAGCCATATGGTGCTGGAACTGCTGGACGCCGGCGAGAAGGCGGTGGTTCTCGACAATCTCTCGACCGGCTTCGCCTGGGCCGTGCCGCAGGGCGTCCCGCTCGTCGTCGGCGACTTTGGCGACGAGGCGCTGGTGTCGAGGGTGCTGCGCGAGCACGGCATCACCGAGATCATCCATTTCGCCGCGAAGATCGTCGTGCCCGAGTCGGTGTCAGATCCGCTCGGCTACTATCTCAACAACACGGCAATGGCGCGTTCGCTCATCGCCTGCGCAGTGGCGAACGGCGTAAAGCATTTCATCTTCTCCTCCACCGCGGCGGTCTATGGCGACCCGGCGCGCTCGCCCGTGACAGAGGACGAGCCGCTGCGGCCGATGTCCCCTTACGGCCGCTCGAAGCTGATGGTGGAATGGATGTTGGAGGACGTCTCGCGCGCGCATCCGATGAGCCATGTGGCGCTGCGCTATTTCAACGTCGCCGGCGCCGACCCGCAGGGCCGCGTCGGGCAATCGACACCGAACGCCACCCATCTCATCAAGGTCGCGGTGCAATCGGCGCTCGGCTTCCGCCCCGGCATGGAAATCTTCGGGACCGATTATCCGACGCCGGATGGCTCGGGCGTGCGCGACTTCATCCAGGTCACGGACCTCGCGCGCGCGCATCTCGACGCGCTGCGCCATCTGCGCGGCGGCGGCGAAAGCCTCACTTGCAACGTCGGCTACCAGCGCGGCTATTCGGTGCTCGAGGTCGTCAGGCTCGTGAAGGAGATTTCGGGCGTCGACTTCCCGGTGAAGATTTCGGGCCGCCGTCCGGGGGACGTGGGGGCAATCGTTGCAGCCAACGGACGCATCCGCTCGGAGCTGGGCTGGACGCCGAAGCACGACGACCTGCGCTCGATCCTGCAACAGGCGCTCGACTGGGAGCGGCGGCTGCACAACAGGCTGGCGGGCCGATAAGCCGCAAGGGTGCGGCTTTAACTTTGCCTGCAAACGCCTATCTCTGTCGCTTGGCAGAGGCGCATGATGGCTGACCGGGAAGATAACAGGTTCACCGCGCGGGCGGCGCGCTATGCGCGGGTCGGTGCGCGCGTCGGCGGCGTCGCCGCGCAGATGGCTGGCGCGCGGCTCACAGGCCGCTCTATGGGCGACGCGGCCAATGCGGCGGCTCTCACCATGGCGCTGGGCTCGCTCAAGGGGCCGCTGATGAAGGTCGCCCAGTTCATGGCGACGATCCCCGAGGCGCTGCCGCCGGAATGGGCCGAGAAACTTCAGCAACTGCAGGCCAACGCGCCGCCGATGGGCGCGGCCTTCGTGAAACGCCGCATGCAGGCGGAGCTTGGCCCGGACTGGCGCGCGAAGTTCGATTCCTTCGATCTTCACCCGGCGCACGCGGCGTCGCTCGGCCAGGTGCACAGGGCCACCGCGCCCGACGGCGCGCCGCTCGCCTGCAAGCTGCAATATCCCGACATGCGCTCGGTGGTGGAAGCCGATCTCAAGCAACTCGACGTGCTGTTCGCGCTGCGCCGCCGGTTCGACGGCGCGGTCGACACCCGCGAGATGGCGAAAGAAATCGGCGCGCGGGTGCGCGAGGAGCTGGATTACACGCGGGAGGCGAAGAACGTCGCGCTTTATCGCGACATCCTGGGGGAGGGCGACGTGCGCGTCCCGCGCGTTCGCCCCGAGCTTTCGACAGGCAGGCTGCTGACGCTCGACTGGCTTGACGGCGAACCGCTGCTGTCTTTCGTGGGCGCTTCCCAGGAAGAGCGCAACACGATCGCCCGCGCCATGTTCCGCGCGTGGTGGCACCCGTTCGTGCGGCTCGGCATCATCCATGGCGATCCGCATCTTGGAAACTACACGGTCTTTCGCGGCGCCGACGGCAAGCCCGCGGGCATCAACCTTCTCGACTACGGTTGCATTCGCATCTTCCCGCCGAAATTCGTGAAGGGCGTTATCGACCTTTATCGCGGGCTGCGCGACGGCGACAGCGATCTTGTGGCGAGGGCCTACGAGATCTGGGGCTTCCGCAACCTCAAGCCCGAACTGGTCGAGATCCTCAATATCTGGGCGCGCTTCATTTACGGGCCGCTGCTGGATGATCGCGAGCGCGCCATCGCGGAAGGCGTCTCGCCCGGCCAGTACGGACGCGAGCAGGCGTTCCGCGTCCACAAGGGGCTGAAGGAAAAGGGGCCGGTCACGATCCCGCGCGAGTTCGTGTTCATGGACCGGGCGGCGATCGGGCTCGGCGGGGCCTTCCTGCATCTCGACGCGCGGCTCAACTTCTGCCGTCTGTTCAACGAGGCGCTGGGCGACTTCGACGTCGAGGAAATGGCCGCGGGGCAGCGCGCGGCCCTGGAGCGGGCGGGGCTCTCAGGCGCTGTCGAGCCCACATGAGGCCTTAAGAGGCCCTGCTGCGACTCTTGCGCCCGATTGCGACCCTGCCGCGATTGCGCTAATCGTCGAGACCGGATTTTTCCTGAACCAGAGGGCGAGATGGCCGACCACGGGACTCACAGCGCCGCCGGGCACCCGGCGATGGACTACGCCGAGCACGAAAAGACCTACAAGATGTTCCTGACACTGGCCAAGTGGACCACCATCGGCACGGTGGCGATCCTGGTTTTAATGGCCATCACTCTGCTCTGACGTCTCCCGCTCCCAGATCGCGGGGCTGGGAGGGCCCGCGTCCCCCCCGAGACCGCTGACGGATTCGCTCTCCCGACCGGAGTTGTTCATGCGCATTGCCGTGCCAGCCGAGACGCAGGGTCAGGAGCCGCGTGTCGCCGCCACGCCCGAGACGGTGAAACGCTACAAGGGCATGGGGGCCGAGGTCGTGGTCCAGAAAGGCGCAGGCCTCGCGTCAGGCGTCACAGACGCCGACTATGAGGCGGCTGGCGCCGTCACGGTGGCGACTCCGGCCGAGACCATCGCCGGCGCCGACGTCATTCTCAGCGTTCGCCGGCCGGACGCGATTGCGCTGGCCGGGGTGAAGCCCGGCGCGGCGCTCATCTGCATCGCGGACCCCTATGGCGCCGAAGAGGCGCTCGGCGATCTCGCGAAGACGGGCGTCAGCGCCTTCGCGATGGAATTCATGCCGCGCATCACGCGCGCACAGGTCATGGACGTGCTCTCCTCGCAGGCCAACCTCGCCGGGTATCGCGCGGTGATCGACGGCGCGGCGGAATATGGCCGCGCGCTGCCGATGATGATGACGGCGGCCGGCACGGTGCCTGCGGCGAAGGTTTTCATCATGGGCGTCGGCGTCGCGGGCCTTCAGGCCATCGCCACCGCGCGCCGCCTCGGCGCCGTCGTCACGGCGACGGACGTGCGCCCGGCCACCAAGGAGCAGGTGGAATCGCTTGGCGCGAAGTTCCTCGCCGTCGAGGACGAGGAGTTCAGGCAGGCGCAGACCGCGGGCGGCTACGCCAAGGAAATGTCGAAGGAATACCAGGCGAAACAGGCCGAGCTGACCGCAAGCCATATCGCCAAGCAGGACATCGTCATCACGACGGCGCTCATTCCGGGCCGCCCCGCGCCGAAGCTGATTTCGGCGGCGATGGTCGCCTCGATGCGGCCGGGCTCCGTGATCGTCGATCTCGCAGTCGAGCGCGGCGGAAACTGCGAGCTGTCGAAGCCGGGCGAGGTCTTCGTCACCGACAACGGCGTGAAGATCGTCGGACACCTCAACGTGCCGGGCCGTCTCGCGGCGACCGCATCGGCCCTCTACGCCAAGAACCTCTTCTCCTTCCTCGAGACTCTCGTGAACAAGGAGACGAAGGAGCTCGCCATCAACTGGGACGACGAACTCGTGCGCGCGACGCTGCTCACGCGCGACGGCGGCGTCGTGCATCCGAACTTCCAGCCGAAGCCGTGAGCCGCGAGGCCGCGGCCGGCACTCTTCATCTGACCCGCGGAGGGCGCGCCCATGTTGAATGAAGCGTCGCAGGCAATCACCGAGATCGCGGCCGGGGCGGCGCCCGCCGTTCTCGAAACCATCGGCGCCGCGTCGAGCGCGGCTGCGGGAATCGACCCGTTCATCTTCCAGTTCGCCATGTTCGTGATGGCGATCTTCGTCGGCTATTACGTCGTCTGGGCGGTGACGCCGGCGCTGCACACGCCGCTCATGTCGGTGACCAACGCGATCTCCTCCGTCATCGTGGTCGGCGCGCTGCTATCGGTCGGCGTGTCGAGCGCGGGCGCGACCGACAATGGACCTTTCTGGGCCGGCGTCTTCGGCTTCATTGCGCTGGTGCTCGCCTGCGTGAACATCTTCGGCGGCTTCCTCGTCACCGAGCGGATGCTCGCGATGTACAAGAAGAAGGGCTGAGGCCACATGAGCGCCAATCTCGCAGCTCTTCTCTATCTCGTCGCCGGCGTCCTGTTCATCCTGTCGCTGCGCGGGCTCTCATCGCCCGCGACGTCGCGCCAGGGCAATCTCTTCGGCATGATCGGCATGGCCATCGCCGTGCTGACGACGTTGCTCTACGCGCCGCCCGCCGGTTTCGGCAGCTGGCTCTACGTGATCTGCGGCATCGCCATTGGCGGCGGGATCGGGGCCTGGCGCGCGCGCACGGTGCAGATGACGGAAATGCCGCAGCTCGTGGCGTTCTTCCATGCGCTGGTCGGCCTCGCCGCCGTGCTCGTGGCGGCGGGCGCGCTCAACGCGCCGCAGGCCTTCGGCATCGGCGCGCCTGGCAATATCAACAGCGTCAGCCTGTTCGAAATGTCGCTCGGCGCAGCCATCGGCGCAATCACGTTCACGGGCTCCATCATCGCCTTCCTGAAACTCGACGGGCGCATGTCGGGCAAGCCGATCATGCTGCCGCAGAGGCACATCATCAACATTGCGCTCGCCATCTGGCTCGCGTTGCTGATCCTCGGCTTCCTGCAGTCGGGCAGCCATGTGCTGTTCTGGCTCATCGTCATCGTGTCGTTCGCGCTTGGCGTGCTGCTCATCATTCCGATCGGCGGCGCCGACATGCCGGTCGTGGTGTCGATGCTCAATTCCTATTCGGGGTGGGCCGCGGCGGGCATCGGCTTCACGCTCGGCAACATGGCGCTCATCATCACGGGCGCGCTGGTCGGCTCCTCGGGCGCGATCCTGTCCTACATCATGTGCAAGGGCATGAACCGATCGTTCATCTCCGTCATCCTCGGCGGGTTCGGCGGCGAGACGGACGCAGGCGCGGCCGGCGCCGTCGAAACGCGGCCTGTGAAGCAGGGTTCGGCGGACGATGCGGCCTACATCATGAAGAACGCCTCGAAGGTCATCATCGTGCCCGGCTACGGCATGGCTGTGGCGCAGGCGCAGCATGCGCTGCGCGAAATGGCCGACCTCCTCAAGAAGGAGGGCGTCGAGGTCAAGTACGCGATCCATCCCGTCGCGGGCCGCATGCCCGGCCACATGAACGTTCTGCTCGCGGAAGCCAGCGTGCCCTATGACGAGGTCTTCGAACTGGAGGACATCAACTCCGAGTTCGCCCAGGCCGACGTCGCCTTCGTGATCGGCGCCAACGACGTGACCAACCCGTCCGCCAAGACCGACCCGAAGTCGCCCATCTACGGAATGCCGATCCTCGACGTCGACAAGGCGAAGACCGTCCTGTTCATCAAGCGCGGCATGGGGTCCGGCTACGCCGGCGTCGAAAACGAACTGTTCTTCCGCGACAATACGATGATGTTGTTCGCCGACGCCAAGAAGATGGTCGAAAACATCGTCAAGGGGCTTGCGCACTGAGCCTGCGCGGGGCGGGCGCGTGGGGTTCCTGAAATCCTTCCTCATGATCGCCGTGGGCGCCTATGTCGCCCTCGTCGCGGCCCTGTACTTCATGCAACGCTCGCTGCTCTATCGGCCGAACGCCGCCGACATGGAGGCGACGCGCGCGACGATGCCCGGCGTCGAGCGCATGACGCTGAAGACCGTGGACGGAGAAACGCTCGTCGCCTGGCATCACCCGCCGCGCGAGGGCCAGCCGCTGTTCATCTACCTGCACGGCAACGCGGCCAATCTCGCCGCGCGCAATACGCGCCTGATGGGTTTCGCGCGTCAGGGGTGGGGATTTCTCGCGGTCAGCTATCGCGGCTATGGCGGCTCGACAGGCGCGCCAACCGAGGACGGTCTGATCGCCGACGGCGAGGCGGCCTATGCGAAGGCGCGCGAACTCGGGATTTCCCCGGAACGCATCTTTCTGTTTGGCGAGTCGCTTGGCACCGGCGTCGCTATTGCGCTTGCGACGAAGCATCAGGTGCGCGGCCTCGCCCTTGAAGCGCCGTACTCTTCGACCGCGGACGTTGCGCGTTCGATCTACTGGTTCGTGCCGGTGGGCTTGCTCATGCGCGACCAGTTTCTGTCCGACGAACGCGTGAAGACCGTGCGCGCTCCCCTCTTCATCATGCATGGCGAGGCCGATCGCGTGGTGCCTATCCGCTTCGGCGAGAAGCTGTTCGCCGCCGCGAACGAACCAAAGGAATTCTTCCGTGTTCCGGGGGGCGGGCACCAGCCGCTGGACGATCCGCGCGCGCAGAAGCGGCTGGTGGAGTGGGTCAACGACGTGATGAGGGGGAAGTGAGGGGTTCAAACCCCCTTCTTCTGCAACGCCTCGCCGATCTCGGTGAGGATCGCCGGATCGTCGATGGTGGCCGGCGTCGACCATTCGTCATGATCGGCGATCTTCTTCATCGTGCCGCGCAGAATCTTGCCCGAGCGGGTTTTCGGCAGACGGTCCACCACGACCGCCGTCTTGAACGCTGCGACGGGGCCGATCTTGTCGCGCACCAGCGCAACGATTTCCTTCTCGATGGATGCGGGGTCGCGATCGACGCCCGCCTTGAGCACGACGAAGCCGAGCGGCGCTTCGCCCTTCAATGAATCCTTGACGCCGATCACCGCGCATTCGGCGACGTTGGGATGGGAGGCGAGCACTTCCTCCATGCCGCCCGTCGAGAGCCTGTGGCCGGCGACGTTGATGATGTCGTCGGTGCGGCCCATGATGTAAAGATAGCCGTCGGCGTCCCGGTAACCCGCGTCCGCGGTCTTGTAGAAGCCCGGAAACTCGGAGAGATAGCTCTCCTTCATGCGGTCGTCGTTCTGCCAGAGAGTGGGCAAGCATCCCGGCGGCAGCGGCAATTTCACGACGATGGAGCCCATCTTGCCGTCCTCGACAGGCTTGGCGGCTTCGTCGACGATCTGGACGTCGTAGCCCGGCATCGGCACGGTTGGCGAACCGTGCTTCACAGGCAGCAGGCCAAGGCCCACCGGATTGCCGACGATGCACCAGCCGGTTTCCGTCTGCCACCAGTGATCGACCACGGGAACGCCAAGAATTTTCTCGGCCCACGCCACCGTGTCCGGGTCGGCGCGCTCGCCAGCGAGAAACAGCGTGCGCAGCGTTTTCGTGGAATAATGCGCGAGGAGTTTCGCGTCAGGGTCTTCCTTCTTGATGGCGCGAAAGGCCGTCGGCGCCGTGAACAGCGCGGCGATCCTGTGTTCTTCGATCATGCGCCAGAAGGCTCCGGCGTCCGGCGTGCCGACGGGCTTGCCCTCGTAGCAGATCGTGGTCGCGCCGTGCAGCAGCGGCGCATAGACGATGTAGCTGTGGCCGACGACCCAGCCGACGTCCGACGCGGCCCAGAACACTTCTCCCGGCTCGATGCCGTACATGTTCTTCATCGACCATTTCAGCGCGACCATGTGGCCGCTGTTGTCGCGCACGACGCCCTTCGGAACGCCTGTCGTACCGGACGTGTAGAGGATGTAGAGCGGATCGGTCGCGGCGAGTTCGACGCAAGCCGCTTTCTTGCCCGCAGCCTTCGCGCCCGCCACAGCCGACGCCCAGTCATGGTCGCGGCCCGCGATCATCTGCGCCTCTTCCTGCGGGCGTTGCAGCAGGATCACCGATTGCGGCTTCGACTGCGACAGTTCGATGGCCTGATCGAGCAGCGGCTTGTATTTCACGATGCGGCCCGGCTCGATGCCGCATGACGCGGTGAGCACGAGTTTCGGCTTTGCGTCGTCGATGCGCGTCGCAAGCTCCTTCGCGGCGAAACCGCCGAAGACGACCGAGTGAATGGCGCCGATGCGCGCGCAGGCGAGCATCGCCATCACCGCTTCGGGAATCATCGGCATGTAGACGATGACCCGGTCGCCCTTGCCAACGCCATGATCCTGCAGGACAGCGGCGAGGATCGCGACCTCGTCGCGCAGCTCGCCATAAGAGTACGTGCGCTTCGCGCCGGTAACGGGGCTGTCGTAGATCAGCGCGGCCTGAGCGCCCCGCCCGCCGTCGGCGTGACGGTCCAGCGCGTTATGGCAGGTGTTGCAGGTCGCGCCGGGAAACCAGCGGCCGTAGACGCCCGAATTCGGATCGAAGATCTGCTGCGGCGGCTTGATCCAGTCGATTTCACGCGCGGCTTCCGCCCAGAACGCCTCCGGGTCGTTTCGCCATGCGCCATAGGCTTCGTTGTAGCGGCTCGCCATCGTGACCTCCCTCGGCAGATCGCGTCCGGCCGGCTGGCGCCGTCCGGTCCGCCGGGAATGTCCTGCCTTAAGGGCGGCAACGCAATCTCGCGCGCATCATCTTTTCGGATTAAGAGGAAGGGAGACCCGCTTCTTCCTGCGTATTCCTCGCAAGGCCATGACCCCCGCCACGCATCCGCCGCATCCGCTCCCGTCCCGCCTCCTCGGGCCGCAATGATCACGGACCCCGTTTTCTATCTCTTCGCGATACCAGCGGTCATCCTGGTCGGCATCGGCAAGGGCGGGTTCTCCGGCGTTGGCCTCCTCTCCGTGCCGCTGATGGCGTTGGCGGTCCCGCCGATCCAGGCGGCCTCCATCATGCTGCCCATCCTGATGATTCAGGACGTGGTGGGCGTGTGGGCGTTCCGCAGGGATTTCTCCGGCCGCGACCTCAAGTACCTTTTTCCCGCGGGCCTCGCCGGCCTCGCCGCAGGTTATTTCTTCGTCCGCGACGTGCCGAACGGCGTCATCATCATCATTGTCGGGCTGATCGCGGCCGTCTTCGTCATCTATCAGGTGACGAGACGGGGCGCCGCCGCGCTGCAACCGAAGGAAGCGGCGCTTGGCCCCGCGAGCGTCTGGGGCGCGGCGACGGGCTTCACAAGTTTCGTCGCCAACGCGGGCGGTCCGCCCTTTCAGGTCTATATGATGCCGCGGCGGCATTCGCCGCGCGTCTATGCCGGCACGTCGACGATCTTCTTCGCGGTTCTGAACTACATCAAGTTTCCCGCCTACGTGCATCTGGGGCAGATGACGGCCGAGAACCTGCTCACCTCCGCGGCGCTGATGCCATTGGCGATCCTGTCGATTTCCGGCGGCGTGTGGCTGGTGCGGCGCGTCTCGGCGGATTCGTTCTACCGGATTGTTTACGGTCTCACGTTCGCGGTAGGCCTGAAGCTCCTGTGGGACGGAGCGCGTGAGCTGCACGTTTTCTGAAGGCGCCCTCGCAGAGCGCGGGATTTTTTTCCGCGAAGCGGTTACCGGTTTTCGAGCGGATGCTCTAGATTCGCGCATGGGTCGCGCACGAATCACACATCATCGGCAAGGCGGAAAGCAATGAGGCCGCGCCGCCCGAGCCTGCCGCTTGAGCGCGCTGCGTCAAACCTCCTGCGCGCGCGCGCGGCGCTGGACGAAGCCGCGCACGAACTCCAGTCGCTCAGCGAAACCTCCGGGGACCGGATGGCGATTTCAGCGCATGTCGCCGCAGAGCAGGCGCGTCTGATCGAGGCGCTTGCGGCGGCCATTCACGCTCCGCCGCATTCCGCGCTCGACGACCTCGTCGCTGCATTGGCGCACGGCGAAACTACCGCCCCGAAGACGAAGCGTCATTGACGCGCCGGGACATTGAGCAAGGGCGCCCGCCCTTCCTCAAGCGCCCGGCGCTTTCCTGTTTCACTGCCGCTTGCAATTGCGACTGGGAAGCGTGTCCCTGTCAGTGAACGGTGTGCGATTGCGGATTTCGGAGTTTCGCGATCTCGTCCTTGATCGTGAGCTTTTTCTTTTTCAGCTCTGCGATCCTCGCGGCGTCGGTGGAAGGATGAAGTCTGCACTCTGCGATCTCGCGTTCCAGCGCCTGATGACGGCGTTCCAGTTCGGCGAGGTGGTTCTGCAATGACATCCTACAACTCCTTTTGGCGCTGATGGACGATCGATCATGACACAGGATCGATCGCGCGCGAAGGAGATTGTGCGCCCGAGTCGTGAACAAAATTTGCGACCATTTGATACATTCGATTCCCCGGTCCGGGGAACGCTTGCGCTTGTGCAAGAAGGGATGCGAAGCCATATTCGCGACGCAGGAGCGCCACATTGCGCAGATCGATTGCAGGCGAACGTGATGGCCGGTGATATGAGCGAGGCGGAAGTTGCCGAGGTCATGGCTGAAATCGAGGCGCTCCGGCAAGAGCACCGCGACCTCGACGCCGCCATCGCCGCCCTTCAGGATGTCGGCGCGACGGATCAGCTTCAGATCCAGCGGCTCAAGAAGCGCAAGCTGGTCCTTCGCGACAAGATCACGCGCCTCGAGGACATGGTGACGCCCGACATCATCGCCTGACGGTTCCGCCTGCTTTCCCGCTTTCGCTTGCGGTCGGGGGCCGGTTCGTCTATTCCGCCACACTTCCCCAGTTCGTTCTTCGATTAGAGTCCGCCTTGGCCGAAGCTGGAAAACCCGTCGCCATCGTCATGGGCAGCCAGTCCGACTGGGCCACAATGAAGCACGCCGCGGAAACGCTGGCGGCGCTCGGCGTGGCGCACGAGGCGCAAATCGTTTCGGCTCACCGGACGCCGGACCGGCTGGTCTCTTTCGCCAAGGGCGCGCGCGAGCGTGGCGTGAAGGTCGTCATCGCGGGGGCGGGCGGGGCGGCGCACCTGCCGGGCATGGTCGCCTCCATGACGCCGCTGCCGGTGTTCGGCGTGCCCGTGGAATCCCATGCGCTCAAGGGAATGGATTCCCTGCTCTCTATCGTTCAGATGCCGGCAGGCGTCCCCGTCGGCACGCTCGCGATCGGCCGGGCGGGGGCGGTCAACGCGGCGCTGATGGCGGCCGCCGTGCTCGCGCTGTCGGACCCGGCGCTCGCCGCGCGGCTCGACGCCTGGCGCATGCGCCAGACCGAGGCCGTGGCCGCCGTTCCGGCCGACGAGGCGGACGGGTCCGGCAAATGAACCCTGCGCCGTCGAATCCCCCCATCGCGCCGGGCGCGACCATTGGAATTCTGGGGTCCGGCCAGCTCGGCCGGATGCTGGCGATGGCGGCCGCGCGGCTTGGGCTCAAGTCCCACATCTATTCGCCCGATCCGGGCCCCGCCTTCGATGTCGCCGCCGGGCGCACGCTCGCCTCCTACGAGGACGAGGCCGCGCTCGCAGCCTTCGCCGAATCGGTTTCGGTCGTCACCTACGAGTTTGAGAACGTGCCGGCCCAGACCGCCGCCGTTCTGGCTGCCCACCGGCCCGTGCTGCCGCCTCCGCAGGCGCTCGCCGCAACGCAGGACCGGCTCGTTGAAAAACAGTTTCTCAACGGCATCGGCGTCGCGACCGCGCCATTCCTTGCGGTGGACGATGCAGGCGCGCTCGCGCGGGCGGTCGCGCAGCTTGGCCGTCCGTCGATCCTGAAGACCCGCCGCTTCGGCTACGACGGCAAGGGGCAGGCTATGGTGCGCGAGGGGGCCGATCTCGCCGCCATCTTTCGCAGCATCGGGTCGCAGCCGGCGATTCTCGAGGGCGTGGTGCCGTTCGCCCGCGAGGTGTCGGTGGTGGCGGCGCGCGGGCGGGACGGGTCGTTCGCCGCGTTCGACGTCTGCGAGAACGAGCACGAGAATCACATTCTCAGCCTGACGCGCGTGCCGGCGCGAATCGCCCACGCGACGGCGGCCTCGGCCGTGGCCATGACGCAGAAGATCATGGATGCGCTCGGCTATGTGGGCGTGATCTGCGTCGAAATGTTCGTGGTCGAGGAGACCGAGCCCGGCGTCGACCGTGAGACCCTCGTCGTGAACGAGATCGCGCCGCGGGTGCACAATTCGGGACACTGGACCATCGACGGGGCGGTCACCTCCCAGTTCGAACAGCATGTGCGGGCGATCTGCGGCTGGCCCCTCGGCGCGTCCCGCCGGCACGGCGAGATCGAGATGCGCAACCTCATCGGGGAAGACGCCAACCGCTGGCGCGACATCCTCGGCGAGAGCGGCGCCTCGCTCCACCTGTATGGCAAGCACGAGGCGCGGCCCGGCCGGAAAATGGGCCACGTCACCCGCATCGTCGGGCGCTAGGCGCGCTGGACAGGGGGGGCGGTTTCTGGTATTCGCGCCCTCCAACGGACACGGCGCTCCGAATGCGCCGCGTCCAGCCATTTCCCAGAATCGGCTGACGTTTCCGGGCAAGCCCGGGATAGCCCCAAGAGACAGGATCCACGCGTGCAAGTTCTCGTTCGCGACAACAACGTCGACCAGGCCCTGAAGGCTCTCAAGAAGAAGATGCAGCGCGAAGGCATCTTCCGCGAAATGAAGCTGCGCGGCCATTACGAGAAGCCGTCCGAGAAGCGGGCCCGCGAGAAGGCGGAAGCCGTCCGCCGCGCCCGCAAGCTTGCCCGCAAGAAGATGCAGCGCGAAGGCCTTCTGCCGGTCAAGGCGCGTCCGGCGCCCGGCGCTCGCTGAGCGGAATTTACGCGTCTTTAACGACGACGTGATGGGTTAGGACGGCGTCCGGGCGCAGAGCCTCGGGCGCCGTAACGCGTTTGCAACCGGCCGCGCTGATCGGGCCGTTATGGCCCCGGCGTCGAACTATCGCCGCATTGAAGCGGCCTTTTGCAGGCGAATGAAGCCGCGCCACGCGCCTCGCCGCCGCGGGTCTGGGGCGGCGCCTTGAACGAGCTTCGGCAGGATGTGATCCGGATGGCCTTTTTCATTTTCCCGCGCGATGTCTCCCGCCCCCGCGCAAGCTTCCGCGCCGGAGCCATGGTCTGCATCGCGGGCGCGCTGGCGCTGGCGGGATGCGACAGCTACGGCTCGATGACGGCGGCGGCCGGCCGCACCTCGGCCATCGTCGAGAAGAGCGACGATTGCTCCGCGATCCAGGCCAACATCCAGTCGCTCTCGGAAGTCATCCAGCGCAACCCCAACGACCCGCAAGGCTACAATACGCGCGGCGCGGCGTATGCGAAGTGCGGGCGCTATCAGGAGGCGGTCACAGACTTCTCCGCAGCGGTAAAGGTTGATCCGTCCTATTACACCGCCTATGTCAACCGCGGGCTCGCTTTCCGCGCTCTCGGGCGCAACGACCAGGCGATGCAGGACTTCAATCGCGCAATCGAGATGAACCCCAACCACGCGCCCGCCTATATCGCGCGCGCGAACCTGCTGCGCTCGCAGAACAACCTGCCAGCCGCCATGGCGGATCTCGATCAGGCGATCCGGCTCAATCCCGAGAATGCGCAGTCCTTCCATGCGCGCGGACTGATCTATCAGCGAAACGGCGACCATGCCCGGGCGGTGAGCGATTTCGAGAACGCGATCGACCGCGATCCGTTCGTGGCGGCGCCCTATCAGGCGCGGGGCCAGAGCCTCGTCGTCCTCGGGCGCTACGACGCCGCCATCGAGGACTTCAACGCCGCTCTCAACGTGAACAACCAGAACTCCGACGCCTGGGCCGGGCTTGGCCTCGCGTACGAACGCCAGGGGAACCGGGCGAAGGCGGCGGAATCCTACAGCCGCGCGCTCGTGGTCAATCCATCGAACCAGTTCGCCCGCGAAGGCCAGTCGCGCGTCGGCCGCGGCTGATCGCATGGGCAGGCCCGTCAAGTCGCCGGGCCCCGATCACCCCATCGAGATTCGCGAAGCGGGCCGCCCGTTGCGCGCGCTGTGCGAGGGCCGCGTCGTGGCGCACTCGGCGCGTGCGCTCGTGATGCGCGAGGAGCGCCATCCTGATGTCGTCTATTTCCCACGCGAGGATGTGATCGTCGCTTCGCTCGTGCGCTCGCCGACGTCGAGCTGGTGTCCCTACAAGGGCGAGGCGAGCTACTTCTCCCTGCGCTCGGACGTCATCGTTCCTGATATCGCATGGTCGTACGAGACGCCTTTGCCCGCGATGCTGGAGATTGCCGGCTACGTCGCGTTCTACGCGAGCAAGGTCGCCGTCGAAGACGCGTGAAAGCGGCTCAGAACGGAAGCTTGAGAAGCACGGGGACATAGCCCAGTTTCTGCAGCCAGTCGAACAGTTCGGCGACGGGCACGACCAGGAAGAACAGGAAGCCGTCCAGGATCGTCTTGTAGAAGAGCTGCATGTTGACGGAGACGACGTTTTCCCCGCGCCAGGAGGAGAAGCGCGGCAGGTAGCGCGGCGTCCTTGCGCAATACGCCGCATAGGATTCTCCGAAGCGCGCGCCCAGCGCCGTCTCCTCCTTGCGCACCGTCGCATCGATGACGATCCACACGCCCAGCGTGGCGACGATGGCGAACAGGACGCTCGCGGTCTGGAGGCCCGCGCCGAACGTGGCTATCAGTGAGAAAACGTAGAGCGGATTGCGGCTGATCGAAAACGGACCGTAAGTGACGAGCTCGGTGAACTTCTGTCCGCCGATGTGCATCGTGCACCAGGCGCGCCCGAAGATGCCGGCGAGGATCAGCAATCTCCCCATCCACTTGATCGTCTCGTGCATTTCGTCGCTGGGATAGCCGGACCGGACGAACGGCATCCCCAATAGCAGGCAGGCGATCAGAAGGCGCAGGGCGATCTTGCGTGCGCGCTGCTTTGGTTTGGCGGCTGTCTCGTCGCGCACGGTCATTATGTGCAGTCCCGTTCTTCTGGCGGTAGAATGGCGCGCCGCCTTGTATCAGACGAGCGGCGCGCCTGCTTCAGGAAAAGAGTCGCAGGCTGCGCCCTTATCCGGCGGCGCTCCCGTCCGGCTGGTCATGCCCGGGGCGCAAGGCGCGGCGCAGGATTTTGCCGACATTCGATTTCGGCAGCTCGTCGCGGAATTCGATGCGGCGGGGCGCCTTGAAGGCGGCGAGCTGTTCGCGGGCGAAGGCGCGCAGTTCGTCGGCGGTGAGCGAGGAATCCTTCAGCGTGACGAAGGCGCAGACGCTCTCGCCTGACCGTTCGTCCGGTTCGCCGACGACTGCCGCCTCGAGAACCTTCGGATGGCTGACCAGAACGTCCTCGACCTCATTGGGGAAAACCTTCTGGCCGGAGACGACGATCATGTCCTTGAGGCGGTCTACGATCTTCAGCGATCCGTCAGGGTTCATCACCGCGACGTCGCCCGTTCGGAACCAGCCGTCCGGCGTCAGCGCGCGCGCGGTTTCCTCCGGTTGCGCGAAATAGCCCGACATGACCTGCGGACCCTTGACGCACAGTTCGCCTTCTTCGCCGATCGCGACCGGCGCGCCGTTCGCATCCACGATACGCACGTGCGTCGATGGAACCGGATAGCCTATCGTGCCGGTGAACTCCTCGATGTCGAGGCGGTTCACGGAAACGAGCGGCGAGGTCTCTGAAAGGCCGTAGCCTTCAATGATCGGCTTTCCAGTCAGCTCCTTCCATCTCTTCGCGACGGCGGCCTGCGTCGCCATGCCCCCCGAGATGCACAAGGAAAGCCGGCTCAGGTCCGCCTGCGCGATATCCTTGTGACGCGCGAGCGCGCCATAGAGGGTGTTGACGAGGATGAGCATCGTCGGCGGGCGCTCTTTCATTTGCTGGATGAGAGCAGGCAGGTCGCGCGGATTTGGTATCAGCACCTGCGTCGCGCCAATCCGGAACATGAACAGGCAACAGGCTGTCAGCGCGAGGATGTGATAGAGCGGAAGCGCCGTGTACATCACGTTGTCCGCATCGCGATCAAGCGAGGGATTGAGCCATGCTTCGGCCTGAAGCACATTCGCGCAAATATTGCGGTGGGTGAGCGCAGCGCCTTTCGAAACGCCCGTCGTGCCGCCGGTGTATTGCAGGAAGGCGATATCTTCCGGGCCAACGTCCATCTTCTTCATCGGCGCGCGGGCGCCCCATTCGATGAAGCTCTTGAAGCTGTGCGTGATCGGCAAATGGTAAGGCTTGACGACTTTCTTGACGTGGCGCGCGACGAAATTCACGACCAGGCCCTTGGCGCCGAGCAGATCGCCCATGCGCACGAGAACCGCGCGCTCGAGCTTCACGCAATCTTCGAGCGCCTTGTCGAGCGTGTGCCCGCAAACGTCGGCGATGAAGATCATGCGCGCGCCGGAATCGTTGAGCTGGCGGGCGAGTTCGCGCGGTGTGTAGAGCGGATTGACGTTGACGACCGTATAGCCGCTGATGAGCAGCGCGAAGATCACGACCGGGCAGGACACGAGATTGGGCATCATCACCGCGACGCGGTCGCCCTTGTTCAGCCCCATGCGCTGAAGCGCCGAGGCGAGGTCGCGGACGTGTCCCTCGAACTGGCGGTAGGTGATGCGCTTGCCAAAGGTCTCGAACGCCACCCGGTCGGAAAAGCGCGCGACGCTTTGCTCGAACAGGTCCGCGATGGTCGGGAGTTCGGCTGGATTGATGTCGGCCGGCACGCCCGGCGGATAATGCGCGAGCCAGGGGCGATCGCCATCGGGCTTGCCGTTCATCCTTCCCCTCCCCCGCCGCGCCGCGCAAGAGTGCGCTGGCGTGCTCCCGGAATCAGGACATATGGCGGCGCCGGGCGGCTGTCGACGCCCAGCGTGTTCCGCCGGAGCGCCGGATTACTCCGGCTGCTTGAGGCTCTTGAGTTTCGCGAAGACGGAGTTCACGTCGATCTCGTCTTCTTCCTCTTCGCGCGGCGCGGGGGCGGTCTTGGCGAAGACGTTGTCGGCGCTCGGCGCCTCGGCGCTCTCGGTCTCGAAGGAGCGCGGCCCCGTGGTGATCTCCGCCGGCATGAGGGTCGCGCCCTGATCGGGCTGCTGCGGCCGGTCCTTGTTGGCGCGGGAGACTTCGAAGTCGAGGTCCATCTGCGAGCACAGGCCGAGCGTCACCGGATCCATCGGGGCGAGCGCCGCCGAATTCCAGTGAGTGCGGTCGCGGACAGCCTGCAGGGTCGCTTTCGTCGTGCCCACGAGGCGCATGATCTGCGCGTCCTTCAACTCCGGGTGGTTGCGCACCAGCCAGAGAATCGCGTTGGGCCGGTCCTGGCGACGCGAAAGGGGCGTATAGCGCGGCCCGCGCGGTTTCTTGATCTCCGGCAGGCTCACCTTGCTCTTGGCCAGCTGGAGCCGATAGGAGGGATTCTTTTCGCCCCTGGCGATTTCGTCGCGGGTGAGCTGGTTCGAGGTGATCGGGTCATGGCCCTTGATGCCGGCCGCCACCTCGCCGTCGGCGATGCCCTTGACCTCGAGCGGATGCAATTTGCAGAATTCGGCGATCTGGTCGAACGAGAGCGAAGTGTTCTCCACCAGCCAGACGGCGGTCGCCTTGGGCATCAGCGGGGCGTTGCTCATGGTCCTGCTCCTTCGGCGCGGCGCGCCGGTCTTTGAAACGTCGCGCCCGTCAAGGCATGGGGGATCGGGCTCCGGCCCGGCCGAGGCGAAGCCTCAAAACACACCATCCATGACGGGAATGGCAAACATATATGCCGGGGCGATCCCCGGCGCAATGTTTCTGCGCGGCCGGCCCGTTCAGTCCGTCGGCTTGAAGCCGGAGGCCTTGATGGGCCCGGCCCAGCGGACGAAGTCCAGCTTCTGGGTTTCCGCCAGTTGTTCGGGCGTCGTGCCGGTGGGCGTCAGCGAAAGCTTGGCGGCCATCGCCTTGCCCGCCTCGCTCCGCACAGCGCGGGCGAAGACGGCGCTGTAACGGTCGATGACCGTCTTCGGCGTCTTCGCGGGCGCGTAGAGCGCATACCAGCCGACAGCCTCGATATCGTAGCCAAGCTCCTTGTAAGTTGGGACATCCGGCAGGTAGGGCGACCGCTGCGCGCCGGTGATCGCGAGCGCGCGGATCCTGCCTGCGTTGTGCAGGGCTACGACGTCGGCGGTCGGCGTGGAGGCCAGCGGAATCTGCCCCGCCGCGAGATCATTCAGCGCGGGCGCGATGCCGCGGTAGGGCGCATGGCGCATCTCGACCTTTGCGGCGTTCGCGAAGAGGATGCCGGAGAAATGCGGGATCGTGCCTGCTCCGGGAGACCCGAAGGCGGCCTTGTCGCGATTGGCCGCGAGCCATGCAACCGCATCCTTGAGCGTTTTCGCGTCCGTCATCGGCCCCGTCGAAATCGCGAATTCGAGTTCGGCGACCTGCGAAACCGGCGCGAGGTCGCGCAGCGGATTGTAGGGCAGGTTCGGATAGACGCTCGGATGCGTGACGATGGGGCCAAAGGGCGTGAACAGCAGTGTGCGCCCGTCGGGTTCCGCGCTGACGACGGCGCGCACGCCGATGCGCCCGTCCGCGCCGACCCGATTGTCGACGATGACCGTTTCGTTCGTTTCCTTGCGCAATTCCTCGGCGAGCATCCGGATCAGCGCGTCGCCGGCGCTGCCCGCCGCGAACGGATAAATGATGCGGATCGGCTGGCCCTGTTGCGCCAGCGCCTGGGCGCCTGAAACGGCCAGCATGGCGAACGCCAGCGCGCCGCGCCGGGTGAAGCCTGCGTTCATCGCGATGTCCTCCCCAGGGGCGCTTCAGGCGCCCGCGGCCCTGATCTTCGCGCCCTTTTCGTAGGCGACCTGGACCGCGGGGCGCGCCCTGATCGTCTCGAACCAGCGCCTCACGTTAGGAAACTCGTCGAGGCGGACCTGATGCCATTCGTGATTAACCACCCACGGATAGCAGCACATGTCGGCGATAGAATAATCCCCGACGAGGAACTCGTTCTTGGCCAGCTGGCCGTCGAGCACGCCGTAGAGGCGGTTCGTCTCTTTCACGAAACGCTCGATCGCGTAAGGGATCTTCTCCGGCGCGGCGCGGCCGAAGTGATTGGCCTGGCCCGCGTTGGGGCCGAGGCCGCCCATCTGCCAGAACAGCCATTCCGTCGTCCGTACACGCTCGCGCAGGTCCTTCGACAGGAACTTGCCGGTTTTTTCGCCGAGATAGAGCAGGATGGCGGCGGATTCGAACACGCTGACCGGGGCGCCTCCGTCGGCGGGCGCGCGGTCGAGGATCGCCGGGATCTTGGAATTGGGCGACAGTTTCACGAAATCGGGCTTGAACTGGTCGCCCTTGCCAATATTGACCGGATACGCCTCATAGGGGAGGCCGGTCTCCTCCAGGAAAATAGCGACTTTCTGTCCGTTCGAGGTCGGCCAGTAATGCAATTCGATCATATGCGGCGCTCCTGACGTGCGGCGGTCCGGACGGGACCCTATATTGGGGCGACTATATAGACGGATGCGGCCTCCGCCAGTGGCGGCGCCCATCGCGTGAACGTGAGGACCGCATGACCGCCAATCCCTTTTTCGAGGACTGGAAGACGCCGTTCGACCTGCCGCCTTTCGAGCGGATCAGTACCGGGCATTATGCGCCCGCGTTCGAGGCGGGCCTGAAGGAGCATGTGACGGAGATCGAGTCGATCGCCTCCAATCCGGCGCCGGCGACTTTCGCCAATACGATCGAGGCGATGGAGCGCGCGGGCGAATTGCTGCGCAAGGTGAGCCGCGTGTTCTGGAACCTCGCCGGGGCCGACACCAACGACGCGCTGCAGGCGATCGAGCGCGACATCTCGCCAAAGCTCGCCGCTCATCGCGCAGCCATCTACATGAACGCGGATCTTTTCAGGCGGGTGGACGCCATCGTCAACGGCGGCGAAGTTCTCAACGGCGAGCAGAAGCGCGTGCTCGAACTCGTTCACAAGGATTTCGTGCGGGCGGGCGCGCGGCTCGACCCGGCGCAGAAGGCGCGCATGGCGCAGATCGTGCAGCGCCTTGCGGCGCTCTCCACCCAGTTTGGTCAGAACGTGCTCAAGGACGAGGCCGACTTCGTTCTGGAACTCGGCGAGGGCGACGTGGGCGGTTTGCCCAACGCCCTGAAAGCGTCCGCCGCGCGCACGGCGAAGGAGCGCGGACTGTCCTGCGCCTACGCCATCACGCTTTCGCGCTCGCATGTGGAGCCGTTTCTCGAAAACTCGACGCGGCGGGATTTGCGAGAGATTTTGTTCAACGCTTTTGTGGCGCGGGGCGCACGCGGGGGCTCGACCGACAATCACGCGATCATCGAGGAGATTGTCGCCTTGCGCGCCGAGCGCGCGCATCTTCTGGGCTATGAAACCTACGCGCATTTCAAGCTCGACAACACGATGGCGAAGACGCCCGAGAACGTGCGCAAGCTTCTCGATGACGTGTGGGGGAAGGGCAGGGCGCGCGCGCTGCGCGAGCTTGCCGAGATGCAGGAGATCGCCGACGCCGAAGGCGCGAATTTCAAAATCGCCGCGCACGACTGGCGCTTCTACGCCGAGCGCCTGCGTGAAAGGAAATTCGCGGTCGACGACGCGGAAGCAAAAAACTACTTCCGCCTCGACGATGTGAGGCAGGCCGCGTTCGACGTCGCCGGCAAGCTGTTCGGCCTGACGTTCGGGGAGGTTCATGGCCTTTCGCTCTATCATCCGGATGTGCGCGCCTTCGAGGTGAAGGACGCGTCCGGCAAACACATCGCGCTTTTCCTGACGGATGATTTCGCGCGTTCGTCGAAGCGCAGCGGCGCCTGGATGAGCGGATTCCGCGTGCAGGAAAAGCTCGACGGCGACGTGCGCCCGATCATCGTCAATGTGCTCAATGTGGCGAAGCCCGGCGCGGGCGAGCCGGCGCTGCTTTCCATCGACGAGGCGCGCACGCTGTTCCACGAATTCGGCCACGCATTGCACGGCATGTTGTCGGACGTCACCTATTCCCGCATTTCCGGCACGGCGGTGTCGTCCGATTTCGTCGAATTGCCGTCGCAGCTCTACGAGCACTGGCTCACGCAGCCGCAGGTGCTGCGCGCGTTCGCGCGCCATGCGCGCACGGGCGAGGCGATGCCGGAAGATCTGCTCCAGCGCATTCTGGCGATGCGCACGTTCAACCAGGGCTTCGCCACGGTCGAGTATTGTTCATCGGCCTACGTCGATCTCGATTTCCACGCGCTGAAGCATCCCGCGAAGGCGGATGCGCGCGCGTTCACGGCGGATCGCCTGAAGGCGATCGACATGCCGGCGGAAATCGCCATGCGTCATGGAACGCCGCACTTCAGCCACGTGTTCTCGGGTGAGGGATATGCGGCGGGATATTACTCGTACCTTTGGTCGGAAGTGCTCGACGCCGACGCCTTCGAAGCCTTCGCGGAGACGGGGGACATCTTCAACAAGGATGTGGCGCAGCGCCTGCGCGACTACATCTACGCGGCGGGCGGACGCCGGGAGCCGGACGACGCCTACATCGCGTTCCGCGGGCGCCTGCCGAACGCGGACGCGCTGTTGAAGAAGCGCGGACTGCTGGAGGTGAGCGGGGCAGTGTGAAGTCTCTCTTCTCCCCGTTGAACGGGGAGAAGAATTTCGGTCACGCCACCGTCAGCACGATCTTCCCGACATGCGCGCTGGTCTCCATGCGGGCGTGCGCCTTTGACGCTTCAGCGAGCGGGTAAGTTGAATCGATGATCGGCCTGATCTTGCCCGCGTTCAGAAGCGGCCAGACGCGCTCGCGCAGCGAGTCCGCAATCGCCGCCTTCTGCTCGACCGTACGCGGGCGCAGCGTCGAGCCTGTCAGCACGAGGCGCTTCGACGAGATCGGCCGCATGTCGAAGTCCGCGATCTTGTAGCCCTGCTGATAGGCGATCTGCACGAGGCGCGCGTCCATGCCGGCGCATTCCATGTTGCGCTGGACATAAGGCCCGCCGATCATGTCGAGCACGACGTCGACGCCCTGACCTCCGGTGAACGCCTTCACTTCCGCAACGAAGTCCTTCGCGCGATAGTTGATCGCGAGGTCTGCGCCGAGCTTCTCGCAGGCCGCGCACTTGTCGTCGCTGCCGGCCGTCACGATGATCTTCGCGCCGATCGCCTTCGCAAGCATGATCGCCGTCGTGCCGATGCCGGACGAGCCCCCGTGCACGAGCGCGGTTTCGCCCGCCGACAGCCTGCCGGTCATGAAGGCGTTCACCCACACCGTGAAGAAGGTCTCCGGGATCGCGGCGGCCTCAACCATCGAAAAGCCGTCCGGAACCGGCAGGGCGTGGCTTTCGTGGACGATGCAATATTCCGCGTAGCCGCCGCCATGCGCCAGCGCGCAGACCCTGTCGCCGACGTTCCAGCGCGTGACGCCGTCACCGGCGACAGCGACCTCGCCGGCGATCTCGAGACCTGGAAGATCGGACGCGCCGGGCGGCGGCGGATACTTGCCGAGGCGCTGCGAGACATCCGGCCGGTTGACGCCCGCCGCATGCACCTTCACGAGGATTTCGCCAGCCTTGGGCTGCGGGACGGTCCGCGTCTCGGGCTTGAGCATCTCCGGCCCGCCGTATTCCTTGATCGCGATGCAGGTCATCGTTTGCGGCGCGGCCATGTCGTCTCCTTCGTGGTTTTCATGGCTGAACTTATCGCGCCCTGCGCGAGACGCCGCAAGCAAGGCCGGCAATGTCGCCGCCGAGCCTTCGGATGACAGGCGGGCGGCGCGAGCCTAGATTCGCAAGAGTTCATTTTATCGACGCGCGGAGACAGGCTCATGGCGAAAACGGACGACGACGTGTTCGGCGCGCCGCCGAAGAAGAAGATCGCCCACGAGATCGGCGAGAACCTCGACACGCTCTCCGCGGACGAGCTCACCGAGCGCATCGGCCTGCTGCAGGCTGAGATCGAACGGCTCGAGTCAGCGCGCGCCTCCAAGGAAGCCTCGCGCGCCGCCGCAGCCGCCTTCTTCAAATCGTGAGACGATCCGCGCCCTGCTTGGGCGGCGTTTACGCGGAATTAAGGATTCCGGGTGATTAATGGGGATAGTTCCGGCTTCCGGACGCGGGTGGCCTTCCTGTCCACCTGTCTGACTGCACCCCTGTTTCCACTTCCAGAGCCGCACCCCCTGCGGCTCTTTTTTATTGCATGCGCCGCAGCGATCGCGCGATCAGGTCCGCGCCGATTAAGGTTAAAATTGCTTAAAGAAGGCGCGGCCCCGAAGTTCCGCTAAAATCCGTCCAGTTCAGAACAAGCCGCAATGGCGGGATGGATCGGGCACAATGAACAGCAAGTTCGAGGACAAGGCCAATACGGTCTCCTTCGGCCAGAAGCTAGCCTCCTCAGACGCTTTCCGGGCGCTGTTCAAGGAAGGCATGACGCTTGTCGAGGAGACGGCTGCCTATCTCGACGGTCCGGGACGCCAGGCGTCCAAGACGCTTTCGCGCGCCGACGCACTGGCCTATTCATCCGAAAGCATGCGCCTGACGACGCGCCTGATGCAGCTCGCCTCCTGGCTTTTGCTGCAGCGCGCCGTCAACGAGGGGGAGATGACGCTGGCGCAGGCCTCGAAGGAAAAGCACAAGGTGCGCCTGTCCCGCCAGGACCTCGCCACGGGCCGCGAATCGTTCGAGCGGCTGCCGGCGGAGCTGCGCGAACTGGCGCTCCATTCGCTGAGGCTTCAGGACCGGATCATCCATCTCGATCAGCTGATCTACAGCGGGCAGGAGCCGGCGCCCTCGTCGCTCCCGGCGCCGCAGCCCGCTGGCGACCTCACGATTCAGGCGCAGTACGAGCGCCTGCGCGCCGCGTTTCCCGGCGCATTCGAGTAGGCCCTGCCGCCGCATGGGCGCTCAAACGAAAACCCCGGCCTTTCGGCCGGGGTTTCGCATTCCAGGGGAGAAGACTTGTCTCGTTCGTGACTTACTTCTTCACGCCAATCGCGCCGAAGCGGGCGTTGAAGCGGGACAGGCGTCCGCCGCGGTCCATGAGCTGCTGGGCGCCGCCGGTCCAGGCCGGGTGAGTCTTGGGATCGATGTCGAGGTTGAGCGTCGCGCCCGGCTCGCCGTACGTCGAGCGGGTCATATACTCGGTGCCGTCGGTCATGACGACCTTGATCATGTGGTAGTCGGGATGGATGTCGGCTTTCATGGCCTGCCCTCGCAATGCGAAGACGCGGCGCAGGGCCGCGTCGGAAATCTGGTCCCTTCGGGGATTGGGCGGTCCTATACATGAGGCCGGGCGGCGAGACAAGTTTCAGGCGTCGGGGCTGGGCCATTCCGTCCGCGGCGCAAACATCGTAAAGAGCGGGAATGAACGAAAAGAACGGACAGGCGGGGGAGCCGGCCTCCAGGAGGGCCTCGCCGCGGACATCGCTGCGGGCGCTTTTGCCGCTCGCGCCCTACGCCCTTCGCCACCGGGGACGGGTGGGCGCGGCCCTTCTCGCGCTGACCGTGGCCTCCGCCGCGACCTTGACCGTGCCCATCGCCGTGCGGGGCATGATCGACAACGGCTTCTCGTCCGACAACGTCGGGGCGATCGACCGCTATTTCGGCGCCATGATGCTGGTCGTGGGCGTCCTCGCCCTGGCGTCGGGCTTCCGCTACTACCTCGTCATGACGATCGGCGAGCGCGTCGTCGCCGACCTGCGCCGTGACGTCTTCGCCCATCTCGTCAATCTCGACGCGAACTTCTACGACAGGTCGCGCACCGGCGAACTTGTCTCGCGGCTGACGGCGGACACGACGCAGATGAAGTCGGCCTTCGGCGCGTCGGCGTCCGTTCTGCTGCGCAACCTCTTCATGTTCGTCGGCGCCATCGCCATGATGGTCTACACGAGCCCGAAGCTTTCGGGCCTCGTTCTGATCGCAATACCCGTCATCGTCCTGCCGCTGGTGGCGTCGGGGCGGTCCGTGCGCGAACGCTCGAAGCGCGCGCAGGACACGCTGGCGGAAGCCTCAGCCTTCGCGGCCGAAAACCTCGGCGCTGTTCGCACGATGCAGGCGTTCAATGCGCAGCCCGCGACGGTGAGCCGCTTTGGCGGGGCGGTCGAGAACGCTTACGAGGCTGCGCGCAGCGCCACGGGCGCGCGTGCGCTCCTCACGGTCGTGGCCATCTTCCTTGCGTTCGCGAGCGTCATCGGCGTGCTGTGGCTTGGCGCGCAGGATGTGCTCTCCGGCCGCATGTCGGGCGGCACACTTTCGCAATTCGTGCTTTACGCCGTGTTCGGCGCAAGCTCCCTCGGTCAATTATCGGAAGTGTGGAGCGAAGTGTCGGCGGCCGCAGGCGCCGCCGCGCGCATCGCCGAGCTCATCGAAACCAGGCCGGATGTGAAGGAGCCCGCGAATCCGGAGCCCATGCCTGTTCCCGCGCGCGGCGAGATCGCGTTCCGTTCCGTGCGCTTCGCCTATCCGTCGCGGCCGGACCAGCCGGCGCTCGACGGACTCGATTTTTCCGTGCGCCCCGGCGAGACGGTGGCGCTGGTCGGCCCGTCGGGCGCAGGCAAGTCGACCGTCCTTCAATTGCTGCTTCGTTGCTACGATCCGCAGCAGGGCCAGGTGCTCGTCGACGGCGTGGACGTGTCGCGCGCAAGCCTGAGCGACTTGCGTGCGCGCATGGCGCTCGTGCCGCAGGAGCCCGTGATCTTCGGCGCCTCGATCTATGAGAATATCGCCTACGGGCGCGAAGGCGCGACGCGTGACGAGATCGTCGCGGCGGCCCGGCGCGCAGCGGCGGACGAGTTCATTCTCGCGCTTCCCCACGGCTACGAAACGCGAGTCGGCGAACGCGGCGTCACGCTGTCGGGCGGCCAGCGGCAGCGGCTTGCGATTGCGCGCGCAATTCTGAAGGACGCGCCGATCCTGCTGCTCGACGAAGCAACGTCGGCGCTCGACGCGGAGAACGAAAGCCTCGTCCAGACGGCGCTTGAAAACGTGATGGGGACCCGCACGACGCTCGTCATCGCGCATCGTCTCGCGACCGTGCTGAAGGCCGACCGCATCCTCGTGATCGATGACGGCCGCATCGTCGAAGAGGGCGCGCACGCTGCGCTCGTCGCGCGGGATGGACTCTATGCGCGCCTCGCGCGCCTGCAGTTCGAAACGGGCGCGCAGGCGCTGGCGGTATAGCGCGCGGGAGCAAGGATGCGGCGACCCCTCATCCGGACTCCGCTGCGCGGAGGCCGCCTCCTCCCGCAAGGGGAGAAGGGCTCGCGCATATCGTTTCCACATCGATAAAACACGATCGCGCTCCGTCTCCGGCGAGGCGGGAAGGCGATCACGTCTTCTGGATGACAACCTTCTCCAGCGGCTTTCCGGCGAGCCAGAGTCTCAGGTTGTCGGCGAACATGCTGCCGTGCGTGGCGCCGGTTCCCTTGCCGCCCGCCCCGCCGATGTGCGGCGTGATCAGCACGTTGTCGAGCGTCCACAGGGGACTCGGCGCCGGCAGGGGTTCTTCCTCCATCACGTCGAGTCCGGCGCCGCCGATGCGTCCCGCAACCAGCGCCTCGACAAGCGCCTTCTCATCGACGAGAAGTCCGCGCGCGATATTGATGACGAGCGCCTTCGGTCCGAGCGCCTCGATCACTTCGCGCGAAATGATGTGGTGCGTCGTGTCGTCGTAGAGCGCGGCGACCATCAGGATGTCGGCTTCGCGCGCTGCGTCGACGAGTTCGGAGCGGGGCCGCAGCGCGTCGAAGTTCGCCAGCGGATTTGTCGCGCGGCTGACGCCGGTCACGCGCATGTCGAAAGCTTTCGCCTTGCGCGCGATATCCTGTCCGATGGCGCCGGCGCCGACGATGACCATGTGCTTGCCGGTGATGTTGTCGAGCAGCGGCGTTGTCACGTCGCGCGTCCAGAAAGCCTTCGCGCGCGCCGCTTCCGTGTCGCGCACGCGGCGCACGAGGCCGAGCATCAGCGCAAACGCCTGTTCGGCCACCGCGAATGCGCGCAAGCCCGCGACGTTGGTGACGACGCAGCCAGCGGGCAATCCGCTCGCCCGCGCCTTGTCGATCCCTGACGTGAGGAAGGCGATCCATTTCAGCGAGCCGCCGCTCTCGCGAATAACGGCCGCGTTGTCGGGCGTGTAGACCCGATTCGTGGTGATAAGGATCTCGGCGCCGGGAAGCATGGCCGCCAGCTCCGGCCCATCGTTTGCGCAGCGCAATTGGAGTTGTGGAAACGAAGGCGAAAGAGCCTCGAATTCCGCCTGGTCGCCGTGTGGGTTGAACAGAACCGCGATGGTCATAGACGCCCTCCCGTACTGGGCGGCAGCTTACGCTGCGCGCTGGTAGTTGCATAGGCGCAACAGCCAATTGGAATGCGGGCGGGGCGCGCTTTGCGCCGCCTGCGCGCCGCAATCGCGCCATCAACCGACGATTAACCACGCTTCGCATTTGCTCAAATGCAACGCTGCCAATCAACGTCCCATCAAGGTTGACGGAACCTTCGTTTAACCAACGCCGCGTTAGGCATTTCATCAGCGTCCGTCGATGCGTCGGCGTGCCAAAGAGTTCTGAGGAGTTTCGAATGAGGTCGTTCACCAGTGCCCGCGCGAGCGCCCGGGCGATCCGTATTGCGGCAGCCCTTACCGCGGCCCTGGCGATCGCCGCCTGCTCGAAGACGCCCGACCCGAATGCGGCGGGCGGTCTTGGCGCCGGCGGGGCGGGCGCGGCCGTGCCTGGCAGCCAGCAGGATTTCGTCGTCAATGTCGGCGACCGCGTGTTCTTCGAAACGGATTCGACCGATCTCACGCCGCAGGCGCAGGCAACTCTCGACAAGCAGGCGCGCTGGCTCGCGCAGTATCCCCGCTACACAATCACGGTCGAGGGTCACGCGGACGAACGCGGCACGCGCGAATACAATTTCGCGCTCGGCGCCAAGCGCGCGGAAGTGACGAAGAACTATCTGGCCGCACGCGGTGTGCCGGCGTCGCGGATGCGCACCATCAGCTACGGCAAGGAGCGTCCCGTCGCGGTCTGCGACAACATTTCCTGCTGGTCGCAGAATCGCCGCGCGGTCACGGTGCTCGGCGGACAGCGCTGATCCCGGCCGGTAAACCGGCAAGGCCCGCCTCACTTTGGCCAAAGGCGGGGCTATGCTAACGGGAGGCTTCCGCCGCGCCGGTCTGCGGCGGAAGCGCCATCGGGCCAGTCCTTCCATGTCGATTTTGAAAGCATCCGTCGCCACGGCTCTTCTGGCGGGCGTCCTCGTGGTTTCGGCCGGGGGCGCGAACGCGCAATTGTTCAACCGTCCCTCCGCCCCCGTCCAGGGCGATCCCTATCAGGGCGGCGTGAACGATCCCGCTGCGCTGATGCTGCGCATCGAACGGCTCGAGAACCAGATTCGCTCCCTCACGGGGCAGCTTGAGGAAGCGCAATTCCAGAACCGCCGGCTCGAGGATCAGATGCGCCGCCTGCAGGAGGCCGGGGCCGGCTCCGCGGACCAGCCGTTTCAGCGCGGCGCGCCCCCGCCGCAGCGCCGCAGCGACGTGTACGAGCCGCCTGTCAACGCTGGCGCGCCAATGCCCCTGCCCAGCGCTGGGGGAGCGGGCCGCGGCCGTGGCGACGCCTTCGATCCCACGCAGAACCCTGGCGCTCCGGGCGCGCCCCGCGTGCTCGGCACAATGGACCGGCAGGCGGGCCTTGCGGGTCCGCTGGGCGACCCGGTCATCGACGATGGGCCGTACGAGGCCGATCCGTCGGCGCCGCTCGACCTGCTCAATCCGCGCCGTCCGCAGGGCCGTCCGGTCGCGAGCGCGCCGCAGGCCTATCCGTCGGCCGGTTATCCGCAGGCGGCGCCTCTGCCCTCCCTGCCGGAGCCGCAGCGGCCCCCGCCGCCGCGCACGCAGGCTGCGATGCCAGCCGATCCGGCGCCGGCGAGCACATTGCCGCCGCCCGGCCCGCGCGAGATGCTCGACGCCGCCAATCAGGCGTTGCGCGCGGGCGAACTGGAGCGCGCCGAAACCGGCTACAAGGAATTCCTGCAGCGCTATCCGTCGAGCCGGCTCGCCGCCGAGGCGACCTTCAATCTGGGGGACGCCTATGCCCGCCGCGGCCGCAATCGCGAAGCCGCCGAGCAGTTCCTGAAAGTCACGACGGACTTCTCGAAATCCGCCCAGGCGCCGCAAAGCCTGCATCGGCTCGGGCAATCGCTTGAGCGGCTTGGCGCGAAGGAGCAGGCCTGCGCCGCATGGGCCGAAGTGCCGCGCAAGTATCCGTCCGCGCCGCAGACGATCCGCGCGGCCGCCGAACGCGACATCAAGCGGGCTTCGTGCTGACGCGCGACCATCCGGCGCTCTTCTCGACGGAGCTTCTTGCGCCGGCGGCTGTCGCATCCGGCGTGCTGGTCGCCGCCTCCGGCGGTCCCGACTCGATGGCGCTGCTCGATCTTGCCGCCCGATGGCGCAACGAGGCTGCGGCTCGCCCGGCGGTTTTTGCCGCCACCGTGGATCATGGGCTGAGGGAGGGGTCCCGCGGCGAGGCGCAGATGGTTGCGCGGTTCGCATCCGCGCGCGGCGTTCCCCACGCCATCCTGGACTGGACGGGCGAAAAGCCGCTAACGCGACTGCAGGAGCGCGCGCGGGACGCACGCTACGGGCTTCTGGTTGCGCAGGCTCGCTGCGTCGGGGCGAACTTCATCCTCACCGCCCATCATGCGGACGATCAGGCTGAGACGATCCTGATGCGGCTCTTGCGCGGCAGCGCGGTGCCCGGGCTCGCGGGAATGACTTCGCTGTCCGAGCGTGGCGGGCTAACACTTTTTCGGCCGCTGCTTGGCGTCCGAAAGGCCGGTCTCGTCCTCCATTGCGAGTCGCAGGGCGTTCCGTTCGTCAACGACCCCTCGAACGAGAATCCGCGGTTCGGGCGCACGCGCGCGCGGCGTCTCGCCCGCCTTCTGGAGACAGAAGGGCTGGGGCCACAGGAATGGGCCCGGCTCGCTCGCCGGGCCGCCCGCGCCGAGGCGGCGCTCGATTTCGCGGTGCAGGCGTCGCTGACGACGCACCCGGACCTCCCGGACGGCTCCCTGTCCATGGACATGCTCCGCGCCCTGCCGGAGGAAGTCGCCTTGCGGCGCCTCGCCGCGCGCGCGTGCGCCGCGGGCGGAAGCGAAACCGTCCGGCTTTCTCGCGTCGAGGCGGCGTGGGACCGGCTTGCCCGCGCCCGTTCGGCGGGAGAGGCCCTGGGACTGACTTTGGGCGGCGCCCGCATCGGCCTCGACCGCCGGGGACTTCTCACCTTTTCTCCCGAGCCGCCCCGGCGGCGCGGGCAGGCTTGCGCCATGGCGCTGCAATCCGTTCACGCAAACGGCGAAAAATCAGCCGGGCAGGGCTCGGGAGTCAATTGCCGCACGGGCGCTTCCCTTGGCAACGGGGGGCAGCGCGCCTAGATTGGTGAAGGTAATCCGCCCTGCAGCGACCGGTGATCTTCCCGGCGCCGCTCGGGCAGGATGTTTGGCAGGAACCAAATGAATCCGAATGTGCGGAATTTCGCCCTCTGGGTGATCATCTTCCTCCTCGTCGTGGCTCTGGTCATGCTGTTCCAGAACCCGTCGCAGCGGGAGCCCTCCCAGCAGATCACGTTCAGCCAGCTCCTGACCGAAGTCGACGCGGGGCGGGTGCGCGAAGTCACGATCTCGGGGCCGGACATCACCGGCCACTTCACCGACAACCGCGCCTTCTCGACCTATGCGCCGAACGATCCGACGCTCGTGTCGAAGCTGTACAACAAGGGCGTGTCCATCGCCGCGCGTCCGCCGCAGGACGGCGGCAACTGGCTGACGACGCTTCTGGTCAACGGCCTGCCCCTGATCGCCTTCCTCGCGGTCTGGATATTCCTGTCGCGCCAGATGCAGGGGGCCGGCGGGAAAGCCATGGGCTTCGGCAAGTCGAAGGCGAAGCTCCTGACGGAGGCGCACGGGCGCGTCACGTTCGAGGATGTCGCAGGCATCGACGAGGCGAAGGAAGACCTTCAGGAAATTGTCGAATTCCTGCGCGATCCGCAGAAGTTCCAGCGGCTCGGCGGACGAATACCGCGCGGTGTGCTGCTGGTCGGCCCGCCGGGCACCGGCAAGACGTTGACGGCGCGCGCGGTCGCGGGCGAGGCAAACGTGCCGTTCTTCACGATCTCCGGTTCCGACTTCGTGGAAATGTTCGTCGGCGTTGGCGCGAGCCGCGTGCGCGACATGTTCGAGCAGGCGAAGAAGAACGCGCCCTGCATCATCTTCATCGATGAAATCGACGCGGTCGGCCGCCATCGCGGCGCGGGCCTCGGCGGCGGCAACGACGAGCGCGAGCAGACCCTCAACCAGTTGCTGGTCGAGATGGACGGCTTCGAGCCGAACGAAGGAATCATCATCATCGCCGCCACGAACCGGCCTGACGTGCTCGACCCCGCGCTGTTGCGTCCTGGCCGTTTCGACCGGCAGATCGTCGTGCCCAATCCGGACGTCTCGGGCCGCGAAAAGATCTTGAAGGTCCACGTTCGCAAGGTGCCGCTTGCGCCGGACGTCGACCTCAAGGTCATCGCGCGTGGCACGCCCGGCTTCTCGGGCGCCGACCTCATGAACCTCGTCAACGAGGCGGCCCTGCTCGCCGCGCGCCGCAACAAGCGCATCGTGACGCATCAGGAGTTCGAAGACGCCAAGGACAAGGTCATGATGGGCGCCGAGCGCAAGTCCATGGCCATGTCCGAGGAGGAGAAGAAGCTCACGGCCTATCACGAGGCGGGCCACGCCATCGTCGGCATGTTCGTCCCTGCGGGCATCCCCGTCCACAAGGCGACGATCATCCCGCGCGGGCGCGCGCTCGGCATGGTGAAATTCCTGCCGGAGGGCGACCGCTATTCGATGAAGTATAAGGAGTTCACCTCGCAGCTTGCTGTCGCCATGGGCGGTCGCGTGGCGGAGGAGCTGACCTTCGGCAAGGAGAACATCACCTCGGGCGCCTCGGGCGACATCGAGCAGGCCACCAAAATGGCCCGCGCGATGGTGACGCGGCTTGGGTATTCCGACGAACTGGGCCTCGTCGCCTATGGCGAGAACCAGGAAGAAGTGTTCCTCGGCATGTCGGTCGGCCGTCAGCAAAACGTGTCGGAAGCCACCGCGCAGAAGATCGACGCGGAGGTTCGCCGCCTTGTCGACGAGGGCTACCAGACCGCCCGCCGCATCCTCACGGAAAAGCACGACTCCTTCGTGATGCTCGCCGAGGCTCTGCTCGAATATGAGACGCTCACCGGCGACGAGATCAAGGATCTCATCAACGGCAAGCGCCCGACCCGTGACGTCACCGACGAACCGCCGACGCCCCGTTCGACGGCGGTGCCGACGACGTCGAAGCCGCGTCCCCGCCCCGAACCCGATGCGGGGATGGAGCCGCAGCCATCGGCCTGAAGCCAGCGCAATTGAACAGGAAAGCCCCGCGAAAGCGGGGCTTTTTTGTCGGGCGCGCACCGTGCGGCCGGTGCGCCGACGACGCATTCATATCAGGGTCCTTGCCAAATAGCGCGCTTTGCGTCTCATTGAGGGGCGAAACGCACAGGAGGGGGAACGAATGGGACCGGCAATCCGGCGCGCGCTTGCGTCGCTCTTGTTTCTGACTTGCGCCGCTGGCGCGGCTCTCGCCCAGCAGGCGGCAGCCAACTTTCCCAACAAGCCAATACGCCTCATCACGCTGACGACCGCCGGCGGCTCGCTCGATATTCTCGCGCGCATGATCGCCGACGACATTGGCAAGCAATGGGGCCAGCAGGTGATCGTCGAAAATCGCGTCGGCGCTGGCGGCAACATCGGCGCGGAGGCGACCGCGCGCTCCGCTCCCGACGGCTACACCATCGGGATGGTCACGGTGTCGACCCATGGCGTCAACCCGACGCTGTATGGCGAGCGGATGCGCTTCGATCCCGTGAAGGATTTCGCGCCGATCATCCTTGCCGCCGAACTGAAGAACGTCGTCGTCGTGCATCCGTCGATCCCGGCGAAGACGGTGCCGGAGCTCGTCGCCTTCGCGCGCGCAAACCCGGACAAGATTTCCTTCGGCTCGGCGGGAACCGGCACCACACAGCACCTCGCCGGCGAGATGGTGAAAATGCAGGCGGGCGTGAAGATGCAGCACGTGCCCTATCGGGGCGCGGCCGCCGCCGTGCCGGACCTTCTCTCCGGACAGATACAGCTGATGTTCGTTTCCATTCCCGACGTGATTTCGCATATCCAGGCGGGAACGCTGCGTCCGCTCGGCGTCACGTCGAAGGAACGCTCGCGCTCGTTGCCGAATGTCGTTCCCATGGCTGAACAAGGCTGGCCCGATTTCGACGTGCGCGGCTGGTTCGGCGTGGTTGCGCCCGCGGGTACGCCGAAGGAGATCGTCGATCGCTACAACGCGACGATCAAGGCGATGCTCGCGCGTCCTGACGTCCGGGAGAAGCTCGCCAACATCGGGCTCGATCCGCTGTCGAGCACGCCGGACGAGTTCGCAGCCTTCATCAAGGCGGAAGTCGCGAAATGGGCGCCGGTCGTCAAGGCGTCGGGCGCAAAGGTCGAGTAGCGAAAGGCTAGCGTGCGGGGCTCACCCAGGCCCCGTCGCGCAGCCATTGCTCCAGCATCCAGAAGTGATCGCAGCCGAAGAACGGCTCGCCGTCGGCGATCACAAAGGGGACGCCGAACACGCCCTGCGCAATCGCGTGTTCCACCTGGCCCTGCAGCAAGGCTTTGACTTCGGGCGTTGCTATGGCCGCCATGAGCGCGCCGCCATCGAGACCAAGGGCGATGGCTTCCTCAGCGCATGCTTCGGCGGGCGTGATATTCAGCCCATCGACCCACAGGCGGCGAAACATCGCCTGCGCGAAGCGTTTGGCGCTCTCGGGGTCGCTTTCCTTCAGCCAGGCGAACGCGCGCATCGCGTTGAGCGAGTTGTGGCCTTTCAGTCCGTGCGGCTTGAATGGCGCGCCCCAGATCTTTGCAAGGCGCAGGGCGTCGCGCGCGAGATACGGTCCCTTCAATGGATATTCGGGGAGCGGCTTCATCCCCATCACCTTCATCACGGTGATTCCGACGAGCACGGGGCGCCATTCGACGCGGCGCCCGTGGCGGGCGGCGAGCGCGTCGATCTGCGTCGAGGCGATGTAGGCGAAGGGCGAGAAGATGTCGAAATAGAAGTCGATGGCCGGCTTCATCATTTCGTCACGCCTTTTCGCTCTTCAGCATATCGCGCAGTTTCACCTTGGCGATCTTCCCGAAGCCAATGCGCGGAAAGTCTTCGACCATCCGGATCTCAGCAGGCCGCTTGAACTTCGCGAGCGAGGCCGCGCAATGCGCTGCGATGGTTTCGCGCAGACTGTCCGCGTCGGCGCCGGCGCCGGCAATGACGAAGGCGACGATCGCCTCGCCCCATGTGTCGTCGGGCTTGCCGACGACGGCGACCTCGCGCACGCCCGCGACCTGCGCAATGCAGCCCTCGATCTCGCCGCCCGACACGCCTTCTCCGCCGACCTTGATGACGTCCTTCGTGCGGTCGGCGAATTCGATCCAGCCGTCTTGCAGAAGGGTGACGCGATCGCCGGTGATGAACCGGCCGCGGTCGTCGAAGGCGTCCGAGGTGGCCTGGGCCGCGCCATCGTATTCGCGAAAGATCGAAAGTCCGCGCACGCCTGTGACAAAGAGATGCCCGGTTTCGCCCGGCGCGACAGGCCTGCCGGCGTCGTCCTCGATGTGGATGCGATAGGCGAGCGACGGGCGCCCCACCGAGCGAGCGGGTTGCGCCGACCACGGATCGCCGACCATGCCCTGGGCGACCATCTCCGTCATGCCCCACGCGCTGACCTCGCGGACGCCGAACCGCTGGGCATAGGCCGGCGTATGGTTGGCCGTGGTCCACTGGCGGAAGAAATGCCGCGGCGGCAGGTTCTGCGACAGGACGTTGCTGGTGAACTTCACCTGCGAGGACAACGTCGCGCGATGTGCGATCGCCGCGTCCCAGAAGCGCGAGCCGGAGAAACGCGGCTGAAGAAGCACGCTCGCGCCTGCGAAGAACGCGCCGAGGAACGACCATGAGAAGCCGACGACGTGAAAGAGCGGCAGGAAGACGTGATAGATGTCGTCGCCGCGCACGCATTGCTGCATCGCGGCCATGCGCGCGCCCCACAGCACGTTGGCGTGCGTCCACAGGACGCCCTTGGCCCGCGATGTCGTGCCGGTCGTGAACAGGATCATGGCGGGGGCAAGCGGATCGGGAGCGCGGGCAGGGGCGCGCTCGCCCATCAGGGCCGCGAACGCTTCCTCGCGCGCGACAGGAGTTGCGGGCGCCGCTCCCGCGTCTGTCGCCGTCACCGCGATCCATTCGATCCCCGGACACGAGGCGAGCGCGTCGCGCAGGCGCGGCTGCGTGATGGCGGCGCGAGCGCCCGACGCCTCGACGAGGTCACGCGTCTCCGGCGCCGTGAGTGCGGGATTGGCGAGCACCGCGATCGCCCCGATCCATGCGCAGGCGAAGCGCGCGACGAGCGTCTCGGGGCAATTTTCAAGCTGGATGAAGACGCGGTCTCCGGCGCCCACCCCGCGATGCAGGAGGCCGCCGGCGAGGCGCGCCGCCTCGTCCTCGAAGCGCGTCCATGTCCAGGTTTCGGCGGCGCCGTCGAACGGCGCCCAGATCAGGAAGGCGCGTTCGCCATGCTGGCCCGCGCGTTCGCGCAGGGTGTGAGCGATGTCGGTCCCCAGAAACGGATGGATGAAGGCATCGAAATCGTTGTGCGCGCCGGCCATGGTCCTCCCCGAACCCTTTTCAGGAAACACTGGTACGGCGCGCCGCCTGCCTGGGCAAGCGGCCCGCCTACTCCCACTCCTGCGGCAGAGCGGGCTTGAGACGGCCGCCGATGCGCACCGGCGCGATCATTGTCGCCAGTCCGTCCGCCCCGGTTTCGACGGCGACGCCGCAGAGCGTCGCCGGTCCGTCGGCCGGCTCGAAACGCCCTGACGAAATGCGGCGCGTGAAGCGGTTCAGCGGTTCGGCCTTGTTCATGCCGATGACCGAATCATAGTCGCCCGTCATGCCGGCGTCTGTCTGGAAAGCGGTGCCTGCGGGCAGGATCTGCGCGTCGGCAGTGGGGATGTGCGTATGCGTGCCGACGACGAGCGAGGCGCGGCCATCGGCGAAATGGCCCATTGCGCATTTCTCGCTCGACGTCTCGGCGTGCATGTCGATGATGGCGGCGTCGCAGGCCAGCCCAAGCGGACAGGCGCCGAGTTCGCGTTCCGCGGCGGCGAAGGGATCGTCGAGCGGGTCCATGAAGACGCGGCCCATGAGATTCATCACCAAAACGCGTGCGCCGTTGTGCGCCTCGAAGAGGTTGGCGCCGCGCCCGGGAGTGCCCGGCGGATAATTGGCGGGACGGATCAGCCTCGGCTGGCGCTCGATGAAGACGAGCGCCTCGCGCTGGTCCCATGCGTGATTGCCGAGCGTGACGCAATCGGCCCCCGCTGCGAGGAACTCGTCGCAGATCGACTCGGTGATGCCGAAGCCCCCCGCGGCGTTCTCGCCGTTGACCACGACGAAATCGAGCGACCAGCGGCTGCGCAGGTCCGGCAGATATCCCGCGATCGCTGCGCGTCCCGCGCGGCCCACGACATCGCCGATGAAAAGGATACGCATCAGGCAAGCCTCGCGTGACGTTCGCCGCGCCGCGTCATCGGGCGTCGCCCCAGGCCAGGGAGCAATCGATCAACTCGTTCTCCGTGAGGATGAAGTCGAGCGGCTGATCGTGATCCTCCTCCGGTATGCGGTCCACTTCCTGGCAGGCGTAGGCGACGCCCACGGTCGGGATCAGCCGGCGCGACCGGAGGGCTGCGAGCGTGATGTCGTAGAAGCCGCCGCCGTAACCCGCGCGGAAGCCGCGCCGGTCGAACGCGGCCGCAGGCACGAACAAAAGTTCGGGTTCGACCAGCGGCAGCCGCGGCGAGGGTTCCGGAATGCGCATGGGGCCTTCGACCAGCGGGTCGCCTTCGCGCCAGCGGCGGAAGGTGAGCGGCTGGCCCAGCGCCCCCGTACAGGGCAGGGCGGCGACGAAATCATGATAGTCGAGAGCGGCCAGCAGCATCAGCGTGTCGGGCTCCGTGCCGATGGGCCAGAAGGCCGCCACGGAGCGCACCAGCGCGCGGCGGGCGATCGCCGTCCCCTCAAGGGCGATGCGTTCTGCGAACGCCTCGCGGGTCGGCTCGTCGACGCTTGCCCGGCGTTCGAGGGCCGAGCGGCGGATGCGGGCTTTTTCGGTGGCGGCGTCGGCTGCGGTCATGGCGGGCGGCTAGCACAATCCCGGCCCCGGCGAAACCGCGCCGAAAGAAGAAAGCGAAGCGCGGAGCCGCCTGAGCCGTGGGATATCGATCCCGGGAAACCTACAACGTAGGTGGGCGCCGTATGCCCAAGTCCACGGACAAGGGCGGGGACAGCTCCCGTTAGGATCGATAAGGCCCCGGGGATAGTAATCCTCACGAACCCCGCAGCACCGCCCATGCAATCTAGGGTCCATCGGGCGGCGGCGCCAGCCCTGTCTTCGAGCCCTGCAATATCACATGACTGTCATATAGGGCTGCTAGCGAACCCGTGGGCGTCCCGGACGCTCCAGGATTTCTGACAATGGAGTGCAACGATGAAGAATTCACTTTTCTTCGCAGTCTCGGTGGCTGCCCTGGTGGCTTCTGGCGCGGCTATGGCCGCCAGCCCGGGTAAGGGGCACACCGGCCCGATCCCCAAGGGCGCTGTCGCCGTGGACGGTTCGAGCACGGTGTTTCCGATTTCCGAGGCCTATGCCGAAGAATTCCAGAAGAAGACGGGCACCCGCGTCGTCGTCGGCCTGTCTGGCACCGGCGGCGGGTTCGCCAAGTTCTGCCGCGGGGAAACCGACATCACCGGCGCGTCGCGCCCGATCAGCGCTTCCGAGATGAAGCTCTGCGAGACGAACAAGGTCGAGTTCATCGAGCTGCCGGTCGCCATGGACGCGCTCGCCAACGTCGTTCATCCCAACAACACCTGGGCTGCCTGCTTGAGCGTCGCCGAACTGAAGACGATGTGGGAGCCGGCGGCCCAGGGCAAGATCACCAACTGGAACCAGGTCAACCCCTCGTTCCCAAACCGTCCGCTGCGTCTGTTCGGCGCCGGCACCGATTCGGGCACGTATGATTACTTCACGCTGGCGATCAACGGGAAGGAACACTCCAGCCGCGGCGACTTCACCGCGACGGAAGACGACAACGTCACCATCAACGGCGTGGCGGGCGACATCAACGCCATCGGTTTCCTCGGCCTCGCTTACTATGTCGAAAACAAAAACAAGATCAAATCGGTCGCCATCAGGCAGCCCGACGGCAAGTGCGTGAGCCCTTCGGTCGAGGCGGCCGCGGACGCATCGTATCAGCCGCTTGCCCGTCCGCTCTTCATGTATGTGAAGAAGGCGTCCCTTGATCGTCCGGAAGTGATGGCTTACGCGAAATTCATGATGACGAAGGAAAACGGCACCACGCTGGTCCGGGAAGTCGGCTACGTTCCGCTTCCCCCCCAGGCTTTCGAGCTTGGCCAGGCGAAGGTCGAGGCTCGCAGGACGGGCTCGTTCTTCGGTGGCGCGTCGAAGATCGGCGTCAAGATCGAAGACCTTCTGAAGTAAGGTTGGAAACGCAAAGACTGAGCCGGGGCGGGCGTCACGCAGCCGCCCCGGCTCTCGCGTAAGCCGCCTACCTTGAATGGATAATAAGCATGGCGAGTACCTTAGTTCCCACCGCCACACAGCTCGAAGCGGCTGGCTTCCTGAAGCGGCGGCGGCTCGTGAACCACGCCGTCAGGTTATTCCTGTTTCTGTGCGCCGCCTTGTCTGTTTTCGTTACAACCGGGATCGTTTACGTCCTTCTTAGCGAGTCCTGGCAGTTCTTCGCCAAGGTATCCATTATAGAATTTCTTACCGGCACCGAGTGGACGCCTGTATTCACGAACGCCAAATTCGGCATCTTGCCGCTGCTGGCGGCGACATTGCAGGTCGCCGGACTTGCGATGTTCATCGCCGTGCCATGCGGCACTTTGCTGGCGGTCTACCTTAGCGAATATGCGCCGAACTCCGTCCGCGAGACCATCAAGCCGGCCCTTGAAATGCTCGAGGCGGTCCCGACGGTCGTCTACGGCTATTTCGCATTGCTGGTGATGACCCCGTTCCTGCAAAACTTCATTCCCGGACTGGCCGGCATCAATTTGCTTGTGCCTTCAATCATACTCGGGATCATGATCCTTCCCTACGTGGTGAGCGTGAGCGAGGACGCTATGCGCGCTGTGCCGAACGGGCTGCGGGAGGGCGGATACGCGCTTGGCATGTCCAGGTGGCAAGTCGCATTCCGCGTCGTCGTTCCGGCCGCCTTCTCCGGCATCACCGCCGCCTACATCCTCGGCATGTCGCGCGCGGTCGGAGAAACCATGGTTCTTGCGATTGCCGCAGGGCAGAACCCAAACCTTACGCTCGACCCGCGCGAAGGCGCTGCTACGATCACCGCTTACATCGTCCAGATGAGCCTTGGCGACCTGCCTCACGGAACCTTGGTTTACTCGACGATCTTCGCCACCGGTCTTGTTCTGTTCCTGATCACCTTGTCTTTCAACGTCGCCGGTTACTACCTGCGTAAGCGCTTCCGGGAGGCCTACTAATGGCCATGGCTACGAAATCCGACATCCCCGCTTCCGGTCGAGGCGCCGAACCCAGCGCCGCGGGTGCGCTTGATGCAGGAACCCTTGAGGCCGTTCGTATCGCAAAGCGCCGGGACCTTCTGGTGGCGTCCGCCGGCATGGTCGTTCTCGTGGTCTCCATGGGGCTGCTTCTTGCTCTCCTCGGAGACCTGCTTGTCACCGGCTTAGCCAGGATCAACTTGGACTTTCTGACAAGCTTTCCATCGCGCCGTCCCGCCGACGCGGGAATTCTCTCGGCTTGGGTTGGCACAATCCTTGTGATGATAAGCACCGCCGCCTTCGCAATTCCAGTAGGCGTCGCCGCAGGCCTGTATCTTGAAGAGTACGCGAAAAAGGGATGGCTTTCGACGATCATCGAGATCAACGTTTCCAATCTCGCCGGCGTTCCCTCGATCATCTATGGCCTGTTGGCGCTTGGCTTGTTTGTTTACGGCCTGAATCTTGGAAAGACGATTCTCGTCGCCGGACTTACGCTGGGCCTGCTGATCCTTCCGATTGTGATCGTTTCGACCCGGGAGGCTGTTCGTTCAATCCCGGCCGTCATGAAGGAAGGCGCCTACGGTTTGGGGGCCGACAAATGGCAAGTGATGTGGAACTACATCATCCCTGCTGCGAGGCCGGGAATCCTGACTGGCGCCATCGTAGGACTCTCGCGCGCTATCGGCGAGACTGCCCCAATCATTACGATCGGCGCTCTCACTTTCATCGCGTTCCTGCCGCCGTCGCCCGTCTCCACGGAATTTCCGTTCCTGAATTTCGACTGGCTGTTCGAGCAGTTCACGGTTCTTCCCATTCAGATGTTCAACTGGGTTTCCAGGCCGCAGGCCGCCTTTCACGTCAACGCCGCGGCCACCGGCGTTGTGCTTATGGCGCTTACGCTGTCGCTGAATGGTCTGGCGATCTACATTCGATACAAGCTGCGCAAGCAGTACCGAAACTGACCGCGCCAACGCTTCTTACGGTCTGAACTGGCGTCGCATTGGCCAAGTCGGACGGGTAGGGTCGTTCGGTTGCAAAAACTAAAGGACTAGCCGCATGTTGCAGATACCGGAAAGCATCGGAACGGCCGGAGCTTCAAACAAGATTCTCGACGTTCCTCCACTCCCCGTGCCTCAGGAAACAGAGCCCCTGCGTGCGGCGGTCAAGAATTTGAACTTCTTCTATGGCGACGGTTTCCAGGCGCTCAAGAACATCAATCTTCCAATTCTTGAAAATCGAATTACCGCGATGATCGGGCCGTCCGGCTGTGGCAAGTCGACATTGCTGCGCTGTTTCAATCGCATGCACGATCTTTACCCCGGCAGCCGATACGAAGGCGAAATCAATGTGTTTCCCGGGGGCGACAACATCATTTCCAGCACCGCCGATCCCGTCCTGGTTCGCTTGCGCATAGGAATGGTGTTCCAGAAGCCGAATCCTTTTCCCAAGACGATTTACGAGAACGTCGCGGCGGGACTGCGCGTTCGCGGGGTCAACAGGAAAGCTGATTTGGACGAGATCGTCGAAAGCGCCTTGAAACGCGCCGCGATCTGGGATGAGGTCAAGGATCGCTTGCATCGATCCGCTTTTGATCTGTCGGGTGGTCAGCAGCAGCGTCTGTGCATAGCCCGCGCGCTTGCTCCGAATCCGGAGATCTTGTTGCTCGACGAGCCGACCTCCGCCCTGGATCCGATCGCCACAGCGCGAATCGAAGAGCTGGTGAGCGAACTTTGCAGGGATGTCACGGTCATAATCGTCACGCACAACATGCAGCAGGCCGCGCGCGTCTCGCACCGCACCGCGTTCATGTATTTGGGCGACCTGATCGAATTTAACGATACGACCCAGATGTTCTCCAGCCCGAAACATCCGCGGACAGAGGCGTACATAACGGGCCGCTACGGTTGAGCGCGCGAGGAACAAAGAAATGACTGACCATACCGTCAAGGCATATGACGAAGAGTTGGATCTCATTGGCGCGAATATCGCTGAAATGGGCGGCATCGCTGAACGAATGCTCGTCGACGCCATGGACGCGCTCTCCAAGCTCGATATCGAACTCGCCAAGCGCGTGGTGAACAGCGATCCTCGACTTGACACGCTTCAGCGCGAAATCGAGGATCAGATCGTGCGCACGATCATTCGCCGTCAGCCGGTTGCAGGCGATCTCCGCGAGTTGATGGCTTCGATCCATATCGCGGGCGATCTCGAACGCACCGGCGATCTCGCAAAGAACATCGCCAAGCGCGCGATCAAGGTTGCGGACAATCCGCGGGTGATGCGCGCCGTCGTTGGCCTCAAGCACATGGCGGAAGTGGCGGCGACGCAGCTCAAGGACGTGCTCGACGCGTATGCGCAGCGCGACGTCGAACGGGCGAAAGCGGTATGGTCGCGCGATGCGGAACTCGACGCGCTGGACGATTCGATCTTCCGCGATCTTCTCACGTTCATGATGGAGGACCCGCGCAACATCTCGTTCTGCACGCATCTTCTGTTCTGCGCCAAGAACCTGGAGCGCGTCGGCGACCATGCGACGAATATCGCCGAGAACGTGCACTTCATGGTGTCCGGCGCGTCGCTGCCGATGAACCGTCCCAAGGGCGAATGAGCGCGATCGCGATGAGCCAGGCGCCGTCTTCCGCACAGAACCGCAGGACGAGGCCGGACCTGACCGCGCCGCGCATTCTCGTGGTCGAGGACGAGGACGCGCTTGCCCTGCTTCTCAAGTACAATCTGGAGGCGGAAGGCTACCACGTGGAGTGCGTCACGCGGGGCGATGAGGCCGAGGTTCGCATCGCGGAGGGCAGTCTCGACCTGGTCGTGCTCGACTGGATGCTGCCCGGCGTTTCGGGGCTTGAAGTATGCCGGCGCCTGCGCGCGCGCGAAGCCACCCGCACGCTGCCCGTCATCATGCTCACGGCGCGCGGCGACGAGCAGGAGCGTGTGCGGGGGCTCGCCATCGGCGCCGACGACTACGTTGTGAAGCCATTCTCGACGCCGGAACTGATGGCGCGCGTGCGGGCGCTTCTGCGCCGGGCCAAGCCGGAGCGCATCTCGACGAGGCTCGCCTACGGCGACGTCGAGCTGGATCGCGAGACGCATCGCGTCATGCGGGGCGACCGCGAGGTGCATCTCGGGCCGACCGAATTCCGCCTGCTCGAACACCTGATGCAGAAACCCGGGAGGGTCCATTCGCGCGCTCAGCTGCTCGACGCCGTATGGGGCTCCGCGGCGGAGATCGACGAACGCACCGTCGACGTGCATGTGGGCAGGCTGCGCAAGGCCCTGGTGCAGGGGGACGAGGCTGATCCGCTGCGGACCGTGCGCGGGGCGGGCTATTCCTTCGACGAGACGTTCGGACGGCGCTGAAGCGCATTCCGAACGTCTTCTCAAGACGCCACTTCCCGGTCTATTCTTGCACGCCGGCCGCTCACGAGCCGGCGGGCGACGCGCCGCGGCCGGCGCGGCCCTCATTCAAGGGAACGGGAAACGAACATGAGAGGACTCCTCGCTGCAGCGGCCCTTGTCGCCATCGCGGTCAGCCCTGTCCGGGCGCAGACCGAAGTCAGCATGATCAGTTTTGGCGGCGCGACGAATTTGCCGGTCTGGCTCGCGCTGGAGAAGGGCATGTTCGAAAAGAACGGCCTGAAAGTGAAGCTCGACCAGACGCGCGGCTCCAAGGAGCAGATGGCGGACCTGATGGCGGGCAAGTACCAGTTCGCCACCACGGCCTTCGACAACATCGTCGCGCATACCGAAGGGCAGGGCAGCGCGCAGTACGCCAACTACGATCTCGTCGCCATCGGCGGCGTTCATTCCGGCCTGAACAGCATCGTCTCGCGTCCGGAAGTGAAGACGTGGAACGACATCCGCGGCAAGGTCGCTTCCGTCGACTCCCCCAAGTCGGGCTATGCGACGGTTCTGTACGAAATCCTCGAAGGCAAGGGCCTCGTCCGCGACAAGGATTACACGATCATCTCGGTCGGCGGCACGGGCGCCCGCGTGGATTCGCTGAAGAGCGGCAAGGCCCATGTGGCGGTGGTGTCCTCGCCGCAGGACATGCAGCTCGAGAAGGAAGGCTTCAACATCCTTGGCGACGCCGCCGCCGCGCTCGGCGAGTATCAGGGCAGCGTCTACGCCGCGCGGCGCTCCTACGCCAAGGAAAACCCAAAGCTCGTGGTCGCCTTCATGAAGACGATCCAGCAGGCGCATGAACTCGTCTTCACCGACAAGGCGGCGGCGATCGACATGCTGAGAAAGCGCAGCAAGGGGCTTTCCGAGGCCGACCTCGAGATGATGTACAAGCGGCTCACGGGTCCCGGCGGGCTCATCCGCAATTCGGACGTGAACCAGAAGGGCGTCGCCAACGTCCTGCGCCTGCGCGGGACCCCGGGAGACGGCGCCAAGTACATGGATCCGAGCTTCAGCAAGCAGGCGCGCGGCAACTGATCGCACGCGCAGCGTCATCGCGGCGGGCGGCCTGTGGGCCGCCCGTGTCACTTGACGCCGGCTGGCGGATAGAGCCAAGTCTGCGTCCAATTAAAATCATATCGAGAGGAGCCGCCCGATGCGCCATCTGATCGCCGCCGCCGCACTGCTCGTGAGCGGAGCCGCTGTCGCCCAGACCGATCCGGTCGCTGATTTCTACAAGGGAAAGAATGTCACCATTCTGGTCGGTTACGGCACCGGCGGCGGATATGACGTCTACGCGCGCGTCATCTCGCGCCATTTCGGCAAGCATTTGCCGGGCAACCCCAGCATGGTCGTACAGAACATGCCGGGCGCAGGCAGCCTGCGAGCGGCCAATCATCTCTATGTCAACGCGCCCAAGGACGGCACGATGTTCGGCACGTTCGCGCGCAACATGCCGCTGATGGGCGTGCTCGGCGGCAACAAGAACGTGCAGTTCGACGCGCGCAAGTACACATGGCTAGGGTCGCCCTCGAGCACGCAGGACGACGCCTACATGCTTTTCGTGCGCAAGGACGCCAAGACGAACACCATCGAGGCCGCGCTCGACAAGACGAAGGATCCGATCGTGCTGGGTGGAACCGCTGAAGGCGCGACAGGCAACGATGTCGCCCATCTCATTCGGGACACCCTGGGCCTGAACCTCAAGATGATCGCCGGTTATCCCGACAGCGGCGCCCTGTTCATCGCCATCGAGCGCGGCGAACTCGACGGCCGCTTCGTCGGCCTTTCCGCCGTATCTTCCAACAAGCCCGAGTGGCTAAAGCCGGGCGGCCCCGTGAAGGCGCTCGTGCAGTTCGCCCGCAAGACGCGCCATCCCGACTATCCTGACGTGCCGACCGCCCGCGAACTCGCCAGGGAGGGACGCGCCAGGCAGCTCATCGAACTCGCCGAAATTCCCTACGTGCTGTCGCGCCCCTACGCAGCGCCTCCGGGCCTGCCGGCGGACCGCGCGAAGGCCCTGCAGAACGCCTTCAATGAAACGACGCGCGACAAGGAGTTTCTCGCGGAAGCCGCCAAGCTCGGTCTCGACGTGAGCCCTGTCGGCGCCGAAGAGGCGCTGGAGATGCTCGACCTGCTCGCCGCCGCGCCCAACGATCTCAAGGAAGAATTGCGCAAGCTGCAGGGCGGCGGTTGATTTATCGAGAACTGGACAAGGACAGCACAATGACAGCGGGCGAATTGCCTGACGCCTATCTCGCCTGGGCGCACGAACAGGGCGTGCCGATCATCGAGGATTTCGGCATCGACATTCGCAAGGTCCCGGTGGCGCCGTGGGCGCGCTATGGCATGAACGGCGCGTTCTGCCATCTTAAGGGCCGCGACGATTACATCTCGATCTTCGCCTTCGAATTGCCGCCGGGCGGAAAGTCCGCGCCGATCCGGCATATCTGCGAGGAAGTGATCTACGTCATCTCCGGTCACGGCTCGACAACCGTCGTTCTCGAGGACGGACGCAGGCATTCTTTCGAGTGGGGGCCGAAGAGCCTGTTCTCGATTCCGCTGAACGCGACGCATCAGCATTTCAACGGCTCCGGCGTCGAGCCCGCGCGCTTCGCGTCGGCCAACAACATGGTCTTCGTGATGAACCGCTTCCGCGACGAAGACCTCGTGTTCAACTGCGGAGTGCCGTTTCCCGAGCGCATCGGCAGGTCGGACTATTTTGTCGGCGAGGGGGAATTCATCTCCATTGCGCCGGGACGGCACCAGTGGGAGACAAATTTCGTCGCCGATCTCTCGGCCTTCGAGTTGCGGCAATGGAGCGCGCGCGGCGCCGGCGGCTCCAACCTGCGCTTCATGCTGACGGAAAACACCATCGGCGCGCATTCTTCCGAAATGCCGGTGGGCACGTACAAGAAGGGCCATCGCCATTTCGACGGCGTGTGCGTCTTCGCGGTGACGGGCAAGGGTTATTCGCTCCTCTGGCATGAGGACGATCCCGACTTCACGCGCATCGACTGGGAGCACGGCTGCGTCTATTGCCCGCCGGACTCGATGTTTCATCAGCATTTCAATGTCGCCGATCATCCCTCGCGCTATCTTGCGCTTCAGATCGGCACCGTCCGCTATCCGTTGCTCAAGATGAAGCGGGATATCTGGGAAGTCGGCGTCGACAAGAACGTGAAGGAAGGCGGGGCGCAGGTCGAATACGAGGATCAGGACCCGCGCATTCACGCAATGTGGCTTAAGGAAATCGCGAAGAACGGCGTCGAATCGCGCATGGGCAAGTTCATCGACGAGACTCCTTTCACCGGAAAGGGCGCGGCATGAACGAGCAAGCCAGCGAAATGCATCCGCGCGCGGCGGAGAAGTATCTCGTCGATCCCTATCTGAACTGGGTCGCCGGAGAAGGCGTTCCGGTCGTGACGGCGCCGGCAGTCGATCTCGCTACAGTCGAAACCGCGCCCTGGGCGCGTTTCGGCGTCGATGGCGCGATCTGCCATGTCGAAGGCCGCTGCGATTTCCTGACCGTTTTCGTCTTCGACATCCCCGCAGGCGGCGCGATGAAGCCATTGCGGCACACGTTCGAAGAAATGATCTACGTCGTCGATGGCCGCGGCGAGACGGAGGTGATCCTGTCGGATGGTGAAATCCGGCGCCTCGCATGGGCGCCAGGCGCCCTGTTCAGCGTTCCGATCAACGCGACCTGCATTCATCGCGCGCCGGGACAGTCGGCCGTGCGGCTCGCGTCGTTCAACGACTTCCGCTACCTCATGGGGCTCTATCGCAACGAGGCTTTCCTGTTCGACAATCCCGCGAAGTTCGCGGCGCGGCAGGATCGCGCGCGCGCAGAACGCTGGGTGGCCGACCCTTCGGTCGAGGCGGTTCACGCTTCAAACGAAGCTGCGCACGCCAACATCACGCTGGCGGACGGAAGCATTGGCGCGCAGCTCACCGAGCTTCGGCCGCACGAAAGCGATCTCGCGCATCGCCAGATGCAGGGCCGCCATCTGCTCTGCATCGAAGGCGACGGGTTCTCGCTCTCCTTCGACGCGCCGGACGGGACGATGTCACGCACGCCCTGGAAACGCGGTGTCGTAATGGGGCAGGGCGGCATGAGCTTCCATCAGAACGTCGCAGGCGCACACAAGGCGCGGGTGCTGGCGATCGAGCTCGGGTCGACGGCGTCGCCGATCTTCCGTGGCCGTCGCGCCGCGTACGGCGACACGAAGGTCTACGCGTCCGGCGCAGCGAGGATCGCACGCGCGGACGAAAGCGCACGGATGAAGGCCGCCCGCGGCGGCGCATGAATCTCTTGAAGGGGGCAGGTATGAACGTCGTCGTCACCGGAGCCGGGCTCGTCGCCACGGCCTATGCGCGGGAAGCCATCGCGAAGGGCTGCACGGTCACTTTCATCGATCCCGAGCCGCGTGCGGATTACCTGCGCTTCAAGCTCGGCGAGAAGGGCTGGAAGCTCGTTCGCAAGGACATCCGCGACCTGCCGGGGCTGGTCGAGGCGTTTCGCGACAGCAAGGCGGATGCGGTGGTGCATACGGCGGGGCTGATCGGATCCCGTGTGCAGCAGTCGCTGTTCAACGGGTTCGAGATCAATCTCGTCGGCTCGCGCAACGTGGCGGAGGCCGTGCGCCTGGCGGGCGTCAAACGGCTCGTTCACATTTCGACAATGGGCGTTTACGACACGCGCCGGAAGACGACGGCCAATGTGCCCGAAGACTTTCCGCGCGGCGCCAATCGCGGCTATGGCAACTACAAGGCCGCCATCGAGATGGTGATGGAGGCCTACGCCGATCAGTACAAGTTCGAGCTTCTCATCCTTCGTCCCGCCAACGTCTACGGCTTCGGCCACTTCTTCGCGGGTTCGTCCGGCGGCATGAAGATGCAGGCGCTCGTCGAGGCCGCGATCGACGGCGCCGCAGCGCGCGTCCAGTCGTCGGAGACCATGGCGAACGAGTACATCTATTCGCGCGACACGGGTCGTGCTGTCGAGATCGCGACCACGATCGCGATGCCGAAGGACTACATTTTCAACATCGGCAACGGTTACGTCAGCACGTTCGATCAGGTGCTCGACGCGCTCGGCGGCGTCGGCAAGGTGGCGAATATCGAAGTCGAGCCTGGAGATCCGCCCAAGTCGAAGGCGCACGCCATGGACATCGGCCGCGCCGCCGCCCAGCTTGGCTGGGCGCCGAAATACTCTCTGGCGGAGGGGTTCCGTGATTATGCGGACGAAGTCCGCGCCGCCCGGGCGTTCTTCGGACGATAGGCGCAGCAGGGCCCGCGTTGCCCGTTTGGCGCGTTCGGGTTAGTTTCGCGCTCGAACGCGCGGCAGGAAAAGCCGCGCGACATAATATCCGAGAGGGGAGTTCAGAATGAAACGCTTTGGATGGTTTATGCCGTGCGCCGCGACGGCGGCGCTGTTCTGCGGCCCGGCGCTGGCTCAGGACGCCTCGAAATTCTTCGCCGACAAGACGCTCACCTATTACGTCGGCCTGTCCGCCGGAGGCGGCTACGACCAGAATGCGCGCCTCGTCGCGCGCTACATCAACAAGTATATTCCGGGCGCCCCGCAGGTCATCGTGCGCAACATGCCGGGCGGCGGCGGTCTGGTGATGACGAATTTCGTCGCGGGCGTCGCTCCGAAGGACGGACTTCACATTGCCGTTCCGCAACGCGGCGTGCCGTTCGAGCCGCTTCTGGGCAGCGACAGCCATGCGAAGTTCGATCCGCTGAAACTTCAATGGATCGGCAGCACGAACAGCGACACCTCTGTTGCACTCGTGCACAAGCGCACCGGCGTGAAGACCTGGCGGGATCTCCGCGAAAAGGAAGTGGTGGTCGGCGGCACGGGCGTGGGAACGGAAAGCGTCACGGTTCCCTACCTTCTGCGCAACCTGCTCGGCTTCCGCTACTCCGTGATCGCCGGCTATCCCGGCGGCAGCGACGTCAATCTTGCCATGGAGCGTGGCGAGGTCGATGGCCGCGGCACGTTCTCATGGACCAGCCTGAAGCCGAAAAAGAAGGAATGGCTCGACACCGGCGAGTACGTCATCCTCTACCAGATGGCGCTCAGGCCACATAAGGAGCTTCAGAACGTTCCGCTGGTGACGGATCTCGCTCCGGACGCGGAAACAAAGGCGCTTCTGCGCCTTCAGTTCGCAGCTTTCGAAATGGGGCGGCCGCAGTTCGTCGCCGACGGCGTGCCTGCCGACCGCGTCGAAATTCTTCGCCGCGCCTTCGACAAGGCGATGGAGGACAAGGCGCTGATCGCCGAGGCCGAGAAGGCCGACATGGAGATCGATCCGATGACGGGCGAGGAAATGACCAAGCTGATGCAGGAGGTCTATTCCAGTCCCAAGGAAGTGGTCGCGCGCCTCTCGGAAGCTCTCAAGAAGCCCAACAACGTAAAGCTCGCGCCGGGCGCGAAGAAGTAGGAAAGCGATTAACTGGAAAAGGAAACGGCGCCCCGGGAGGCGCCGTTTCTGTTCGCGGGAGCGTCCGAAGCCTACTCCGCTGCGACGGCGGGCTTCGGCGGAAGGGTCGGAAGTTCCGCCTCGTAAACTGGTTCCATCTTGGACTCGACGCCATTCTTGGCGATCTCGGCCTTGAAGAGGTCGCGCACGAGCTTCGATTCGTCCGCGTAGTCGATCTGGTTGCCGCCCACGCGCCGGCTGATCCACGACAGCGGCACGCCCTGGGCATTGCGCGGCGAGTTGCCGGGCTTGAAAGCGAGGTACCGGGCGGGCGTGGCGCCCGTGTTGAAGTGCTGGTGGAACCACTGGTTCGGCGGCACGATCAGCGTGCCCACCTGCCAGTCGTAGCGTTTCGGCTCGTCGCCCTCGGGCCACATCAGCGAATAGCCCTCGCCCGAGAGCACGATGACGTGCGCTCCGGGCCCGTGCCGGTGGCCCTTCTTGTAGGTTCCGATCGGGAATTGCGAGATATGGCTCGGCATCGCGCCGCGCGCCATGTTGAAGCGGATGTGGCCGCCGCCCGCGCCGCGCTCCTTCGCCGTGATCAGCGGCAGGTTCACTGCATCGGGCACGAAGTTCGTGCGCAGGAGGAAGCCGTCCTTCTCGTCCTTGGCGGCGAAATAGTCCGGCTCTCCCGAGAACCGGTTCTTGAAATCGTGCTTCGTGTTGAACACGAAATCGGTTTCCCCGAACATGTTGATGACCTGCGGCGCGAAGGTTACGCCGACGAAGCGGGCAGGTTCGCGCCCCGAGCCGTTGAAATGCTGGTGCCAGGTGTTGATCGGCACGGCGAACATGGCGCCCGCCTTCCACTCGAACGTGATCTTCTGGCCCGCGTCGTTCCAGACCGTCGTCGAGCCGCGGCCTTCGAGAACGAGGATCATCTCGTCGTAAAGCTGGCGCTGCGGGGCGAGCTTGCCGCCCTCCGGAATCTCGCAGACGTAGCAGTCGTTCGAGGTGCGGGAGGCTTCGTGATTGATGAACACGCCCCGGCCGCCGCGGCGGGGCCAGGGCTTGAGCTCGACGTGCCGGAGGTTCTTCACATAGAACGCGCTGATGATGTCGAGACCCTGGTCGCGCACCCACTTTTCGTAGGGGCTGTCCTTCTCGGTCGAAAATTTCTTCGCCAGATCCTCGGAGACGATCGCCGCGCCCGCCATGAAGTTTCCTCCTGTTTGAGGCGCCACCCTAATGGCTACGCCATGTTCCCTCAAGTCCGCCGGGGGCTGGCGAGCTCGTTCAGCCATGCGCTTGCTGCAATGCGATGGGCTCTTTATCATTGCCAGATCACAACGGGAGACGGCCATGAAGCGCGATTTCGAGGACCATTGCTGGAAGGACATCGTCAACGACGAGATCCTGGAAATCTACGGCGCTTACAAGCGCGAGACCTTTGTAGGCCCGCGTCCGGCGATCCTGGCGATCGACCTCTACAACAAGGCGTACAAGGGCGGAAACCGGCCGGTGATCGAGGTCAACCGGGAGTTTTCGGGCTCCTGCGGCGAAAATGCGTGGAAGGCGATCGAGCCGACGAAGCAATTGTTCGCCGCCGCCCGCCGGGCGGGCATCCCCATCATCTATTCAACGCGCCACGCCGACACCTCCGGCGTTCACTCGACCAACCGCCGCCTGAAAGCGGAGGACGAGTCCGAATATCACATCTACGAGGCGTTCAAGCCTGAGCCCGGCGATCTCGTCATCTACAAGGAGCGCGCCTCGGCGTTCTTCGGCACGCCGCTGGTGGCGCACTTGCGCCGCTTGAAGGTCGAAAGCCTTATCATCTGCGGCGAGTCCACGTCGGGCTGCGTGCGCGCCTCGACAGTCGACGCCTATTCCAACGGCTTCCACAACGTGCTCGTCGAGGAGTGCACCTACGACCGCTCGATGCTGAGCCACAAGGTCAACCTGTTCGATCTGCACCACAAGTACGCCGACGTGATGCACGTCGACGAGGTGATCGAACACCTCAACAGCATGGTCCGCAAGGCGGCCTGACGCGGCGCACCGGCGCGCCCGGCGAGCGCGCCTCCCGAATTACGCTTACCGGCCATTGACCTCGTCGCGCGCGGCAGGCATCAAGACCATCATTCCAAAGGCAAGAAACTTCAGGAGGAAGCCATGCCGCATGACGAAGTCGCAAGTCACTGGCACGAACCCAAGGCGGGGCAGAAGGCGGGATTCGGCAAGTTCGGCCGGCCCGCGATGCCGTACGACGCCTTCATGGAAGCCGAAGGCATTCCGATCTATCGCGACATCGGCTGCAAGACGGTTCTCGAACTGCCGATGAAGCCGTGGGCCCGTCTGGGCGGCAAGGGCACCTACATCCAGCTCTACGGCACCGAGGGCCTTTGGGGCATGTATGTGGTGGAAGTTCCCGCCGGCGGCGCGCTCAACGTCGAGAAGCACCTGTACGAAAAGATGTGCCTCGTGGTCGAAGGCCGCGGCTCAACGGAAGTGTGGAACGATGGCCAGCCGAACAAGCAGACGTTCGAATGGCAGCGCGGCTCCATGTTCCCGATCCCGCTCAATGCAAACCATCGCTTCGTCAACGCGACCAATTCTCCTGCCATCATCCTGTGCGGCACGTCGGCGCCGAACGTGATGAACCTGCTGGACAACCCGCATTTCATCTTCAATTGCCCGTACAACTTCACAGACCGTTATTCGGGCGCTGCGGATTACTTCAAGGACAGGGACGATCTTGCGCCCGATCCGGTGCGTGGCCTCGCCATGCGCAAGACGAACTTCATTCCAGACGTCATCAACTGCGAACTGCCGCTCGATAACCGCCGTTCGCCGGGCTATCGCCGCGTCGAGCCGCACATGGCCGGCAACCGCTTCTACCAGTGGGTCGGCCAGCACGAGACGGGCCGCTACTCGAAGGCGCACAAGCACGCGTCGGCGGCGGTTCTGATCTGCCTGCGCGGCAAGGGCTACACCTACACGTGGCCGGAGACCATCGGCATGCAGCCCTGGTCGATCGGCAATGGCGACAAGGTGAAGCGTCAGGACTACGAGTTCGGCGGCATGGTGTCCGCCGCGCCGATGGCGGGCGACTGGTTCCACCAGCACTTCGGCGCCAGCAAGGAGCCGCTGCGTCTCACGGCCTGGTTCGGCCCCAACAACTCGCGCTCGCGCAAGCCTGGCGTGCCGGGCGAGGCGCTCACCGACCGTGGCGCGATCGACATCAAGAAGGGCGGCGACGCGATTCCCTACAATGAGGAGGATCCGTATCTGCGCAAGGAGTTCGAGGCGACTCTGGCGGCGCAGGGCATGCAGTCGCGCATGAACCCGAAGCTCTACACGGGCGAGGCGCAGCCGGAGGACGATCCGGGCAACGCGTTCTGATCTGTCCCTTCACAACCATGCGGGGGCAGGTGTTCCTGCCCCCGTTTCCGTTTCAGCTTCGCGAAGCGCCTGTCACTCCGCCGCCTTCGCCGCCTTGGCGAGCAGGTCCTGCGGGTAGCCGTATATCCGCTTGACGATGTCCATCGCCTCGACGCCGCCGATCGGATAGACGGGCAGACTTTGCTTGGCGGACTCCGCGAGGAATTCCTTGTCCTTCATCGTCGCGTCGAACGCCGCGCGCAGCGTGGCGATGCGATCCGCCGGCACGCTGTTCGACACGATGTAGGGACGCCCGAGTTCGCCCGCGGCGGTGAGGATTTCCAGCACCGCCTTCTGTTCCGGCGTCTTCGCAAGATCGCCGACGAACGGAACGTCCTGCGGCATGTCGGGCGTCTTGAGCGGCGAGAACGACACGAACGTGTTGATCTTCTTGTCGCGCACCCACTCCTCGGGAATGCTGCTCCAGGAGCCGCAATCGCCTTCCAGCTCGCCGCGCTCGATGCCCAGGCGCTGTTCCGCGCTGCCGGGATAGCCCATGATCTGGCGGATCTTCATGCCGAACACGTTGCGCAGGATCGCCTGGTTGACGTAGGCGCCGGTGCCGCGTGCGGTCGAGCCGACGATGATTTCCTTGCGGTTCATCGCTTCATCCCAGGTCTTGACCCCGGTGGCGTGCCACATGAAGCAGACGCGGAAGTCGCGCGTGACGGAGCCGATGAAGGCCACGTCCGTGAACTTGAAGTTCGTCTTCGCGGGTTCCGTGACCGATTCGGTGATTAGGGCGGGATTGAACGTGACGATGGCTGTGCCGTCCTTCGGCAGGTTGCCGTCGATACGGCGCACCGCGGTGAGGCTGCCGGCGCCCGGCGCGTTCTGCACCACGAGAACAGGATTGCCTGGAATGTGGTGGCCCATGTGGCGCGCGAGCACGCGCGCGTACTGGTCATAGCCGCCGCCCGGCGAGAAGCCGACGATGACGTTGACGGTCTTGCCCTTGTAAAACTCGGCAGGCGCCTGCGCGAAGGCGGCGAAACAGCCCGCAGCCATGAAGGCGGTTGCGGCGCCGGCCTTGAGTACCCTCGTATTCATGCATTTCCCCTTGCTGGCGCGTCTCGTTGCGCCTTCGGTCCTTCGGCCGCGTTCGCGGATGCGGCGCGGCGGCGCATCACATAGATGCGGAGGCGCCGGAAATAAAGGCCGGGGTTCAGCCAGCGAACTGTTCTAGAATGAAACGCGTTGGCGCGCGGTCCATGACCGACGGGCGGTAAAGGACCAAAAACGGGATCGAGGCGAAGTCCTCACCGAGGTCGAGCCGTTGCAGGCCCTGCGGCAATCGCCCTTCGACGCAGATCGTGTGGACGAGCGCGGGGCCGGCGTCGCGATGGACGAGTTCGATCGCCGACTGGCATGTGGGACATTCAACGAGCGTGCGCTTGCCTTCGGGAAAAACGCCGTTCGCCTCCTTCACGAGGCGGCGCGTCGCCGAGCCGCGCGGGGCGACGATCAGGCGGTCGCGCACGATGTCGCCGATGCGCGGACGGGCTGCGCCCTCACCCTGATAGATCAGCGAGAACGGCGTTCGCTCCACCTCCGTCGCGCGCAGGCCGGGCGGTATCCGGCTGTAAAAGCCCATGCAGAAATCAATGTCGCCGCGCTCGAGGGCGGCCAGCGCCTGTGAGGAGCGGTAGACGCGCATGTTGACCTGCACGTTGGGAAAGCGCGTCCAGAACTGGTTGAGACGCGGGACGAAGTACCAGACGTAATCCCCGCCCACCGCGATAGACACGCTGCCGGCCTCGTCCGAGTCGGACGCGACCCGGCCCATCGCCTGCTCGGTCATGTCGAGAATGGGCGCGATCTCAGCGCGCAGGCGCTGCCCCGCTGGCGTGAGAGTCAGGGATTTCGGCCCACGATCGAACAGCCGGACGCCGACGATCTCCTCGAGGCGGGCGAGCTTTGCGGATATGGCCGACGGGGTCAGTCGAAGCTTGAGGGCGGCGGCTCGCAGGCTTCCTTGATCCGCAACGATCTGGAAGGCGCGCAACTTGCCGAAATCGAGGTCCTCCAGCCGCATCGCATCCCGCCTGCCTTCGTTCGAGCGCCGGCTTGCTAACCCATCCCGGAGAAATGGTCAAAAAATTTCTAATCATCCATTAGCATGATTTGATTTACTTGAGCGGCGGGACTCACTAAGCGACAATCGCACAAAACAACCAACGGGGGACGCGCCGGCTCATGATCGAAGTCATGTTCGGCTCCTTGGCAGGGCTACTCACAAACCCGCAGACGATGGGTCTGATGCTCATCGCCGTGATGATCGGCCTCATCGTGGGCGCAACCCCCGGCATCGGCGGGCGCTTGTCGATCGCGCTGGCGATCCCGTTCGTGTTCGGCATGGACATGACGGCCGGCGCCGTCTTCCTGCTCACGATGCACGCGGTGAACGGCACCAGCGGACAGATCTCGTCGATCATGTTCGGCGTGCCCGGGGACGGCGACGACGCCGCCACCACCATCGACGGCTATCCGATGGCGAAGAAGGGCGAAGCGGGCCGCGCGCTTGGCGCCAGCATCACCGCGTCCGGCTTCGGCGGCATCGTCGGCGCGGTCGTGTTCGCCATCATGATCCCGATCCTCGAACCGGTGGTTCTGGCGTTCAGTCCGGCCGAGTTCTTCCTGCTTGCGGTTCTCGGCATCACCTTCATCGCCTTCCTCGCCGGCAAGGGCCAGATCTTCAAGGGCATCATCGTCGGCCTGTTCGGCATGATGCTCGCGACGGTGGGCATGGATCCGCAGACGGGCACCGCGCGCTTTTCGGGCGATTATCTCTTCCTGTGGGATGGCATCTCGACGGTCACTGCCGTTCTCGCGGTCTTCGCCGTTCCCGAGATGATTGCGCTCGCCACGCGCGGCGGAACTATCGCCATGCAGGGGTCGGGCGTCGTCAACGTCTCCTACAGGCAGCTCTTCCAGGGCGTGCTCGAAGTGCCGCGGCATTGGTGGCTCGCGCTGCGCACTTCGGTCATCGGCGCGGTGATCGGCATGGTGCCCGGGCTTGGCGGATCAGCGGCGGCGTGGCTGTGCTACGGGCACGCCGTCCAATCGTCGAAGACGCCGGAGCGTTTCGGCCATGGCGCGGTGGAAGGCGTCATCGCGCCTGAAACGGCGAGCAACGCGAAGGAAGGCGGTTCGCTGCTTCCCACGCTGTTCTTCGGCATCCCGGGCTCGTCGGGCATGGCGGTGATGATGGGCGCGTTCCTCATCCTCGGCATCCAGCCCGGACCGGCGATGATGACGCAGAACCTCGGTCTCGTTTGGACGCTGATCTGGGCGCTCGTCGTCGGAAACCTCATCGCGATCACGTTCCTCCTGTTCATCACCCGCTGGGTGGCGATGCTTACTTTCGTGAACGTCGCGATGCTCGTGCCCTTCATCCTGACGCTTGTCATGGTCGGCGTGTATTCGAGCGAAGGCCAGTGGGAGAACCTGATCATCCTCCTGGCGATCAGCGTCATCGGCTGGGGCCTGCTCAAGTACGACTGGCCGCGCGCGCCGTTCGTCATCGGCCTCGTGCTCGGCAAGATCGCCGAGGAATCGCTGCACAAGGCGCTGGGGCTGTGGGGCGTCGGCTTCTTCTGGAGGCCGCTGTCGCTGCTGCTGATCGGCCTCATCCTCGCGACGATCGCCTATGCGGTCTACACGAACGTCAAGGGCAAGTCCGGCGTGCCGGCGGGAGCGGGATCATGAAGACCGTTGCGAAGAACCCGATGACGATCGCGATGCTTGCGATCTTCGTCGTGATGGTCGGCGTCGCGAGCACCTATCCGGCGGGCGCCCGTTTCATGCCCTTCGTGGTTGGCATCCCCGCGATCCTGCTTTGCCTTCTGCAGCTGGTTCTCGACGCCCGCGCGGCGAAGGAGGCGCCAGAGCCGAAGGACCGCCGCAACGAATTCGAGATCGCGGAAGAGCGCATGTCGCAGATGACCGGCCGCCACATGACCTTCGAGGCCGCACACATGGCGCCCGAGGTCACCGTGTCCGAAAATCCCACGGGCGTGCGCGAATCCCGTGAATGGCTGGTGTGGGCCTATGTCCTCGTCCTGATCGCGGGAATCATCCTGTTCGGCTACACGATCAGCATCCCGCTGTTCATCCTGCTGTTCCTGCGCTGGGAGGCGGGTTGCTCCTGGCTCAAGGCGGCCCTTTATGCGGGCGTCGGCTCCACGCTCCTGCTTGCGATGTTCGCCTACGGGCTGAAATTCCAGCTCCACCAGGGCCTGCTGACCGAACGCTTGCTGGACTTCCTTGGATGACGCTCTTTGTTCTACAAAGGGTGTTGCGCCGCCGCGGAGGAAACCGCGGGGCGAAATGGAGGGAACGGTGATGAGACACGTAGCAAAGGGAGCCCTGGTCGCGGCGCTGGTCGCGGCAGGCGGGACGGCTCACGCGCAGGGACAGGCTGACAAGGCCTTCTTCAACGGCAAGACGGTGACCTACATTGTCGCGACCGCCCCCGGCGGGGGCTACGACACCTATGGTCGTCTCGTCGCCGAATACATGCAGAAATATCTGCCGGGCTCGACCTTCGTCGTGCGCAACATGCCCGGCGCCGGACACCTCGTCGGAACGAACGCGCTCTACGCCTCCAAGCCTGACGGCCTGACCATCGGCACGTTCAACACAGGGCTCATCTACACGCAGCTCGCCAAGCATTCGGGCGTGAAGTTCGATCTGACGAAGATGTCGTGGATCGGCAAGGCGGCGACCGACCCGCGCGCGATCATCATCGCCTCGCAATCGCCCATCAAGAGCTGGGCGGATCTGACCAAGACGAAGGACCAGCAGAATTTCGCGACGTCCGGGCCCGGCGGCGCGAACTTCGTCGAAACCCTCGCGCTATCCTCCATCATGAAGCTGCCGGTGAAGATGCTCTCCGGCTACAACGGCACGGACGACCAGCTTGCGATGCGCCGCGGCGAAATCGTGGGCTCGATCGGCTCGCGCTCGTCCTTCGAGCAGTTCGTCGGCAATGGCTACGGCCGCTTCATCGGACAGTTCGGCGGCACGGAAAAAGACGTGCCGCAGATGGCTGAACTCGTGAAGGGCAACGTGGAGGCCGAGCGTCTCGTACGTCTCATCACGGCGCAGGGCGACATCGCGCGGCTCACGGCCGGCCCGCCGGCAATCCCCGCGCCGCAGCTTGCCGCGTTGCGCGAGGCCTACCAGCAGTCCATGGAAGACAAGGACCTCCAGGCGCGCGCGGTCAAGCTCGAAAAGCCGGTCGAGCCGCTTTATGGCGAAGCCGTCGCGAAGGCGGTTTCGGAAGCTCTCAATCAGTCGCCGGAAGTGATCAATCTTCTGGTGGAAGGTTTCAGCAAAGGGAAATGAACCGATGAAAAAATCTCTTGCTCTTTCCGTCGCCGGCGCGGCGCTCGCCGCGCTTTCGGCGCCGGCCTTCGCGCAGGAAGGCGCGGCCTTCTACAAAGGCAAGACCGTCACATACATCGTCGCGACGGCGCCGGGCGGCGGCTACGACACCTACGGCCGCCTCGTGGCCGAGTTCATGCAGAAGAACCTGCCGGGATCGACCTTCGTCGTGCGCAACATGCCGGGCGCGGGCCATCTCGTCGGCACGAATGCGATCTACGCCTCGAAGCCCGACGGCCTGACCATCGGCTCGTTCAATACGGGCCTGATCTACAACCAGCTCATCAACGCCGATGGGGTCAAGTTCGACCTGTCGAAAATGTCTTGGGTCGGCAAGGCGGCGACGGACGCGCGCGTTGTCGTTCTCGCCTCGCAGTCCCCGGTCAAGACATGGCAGGAGTTCGTGGCGCTCAAGGAGCCGGTCAACTTCGCCACCGCCGGCATCGGCTCGGCGTCCTACGTCGAAACCGTCATGCTGACGAACGTGCTGAAGCTGCCAATCAAGATCCAGACCGGCTACAACGGCACGGACGATCAGCTCGCCATGCGCCGCGGCGAAATCGTCGGCTCGATCGCGTCGCGTTCGTCCTACGACCAGTTCGTCAAGAACGGCTTCGGCCGCTACATCGCGCAGATCGGCGGCCGCGACAAGGACGTGCCGCAGCTCGCCTCGCTCATCACCGATCAGAAGGGCAAGGATCTCGTCGCGCTCATCGAGAGCACCGGCGAAATCGCGCGCCTCACGGCGGGTCCGCCGGCCATACCGGCCGACCGGCTCAACGCTCTGCGCGACGCCTACAGGCTGGCGATGGACGACAAGGACCTTCAGGCGCGCGCCGAAAAGCTGGAGCGTCCCGTCGAGCCGCTGATCGGCGACGACATCGCAAAGCTGATCAACGCGGCCCTCAAGCAGTCGCCGGAAACCATCGCGCTTCTCAAGCAGTCGCTCGAAAAGCCGAAGAAGTAAGGAGCTTGCAATGAGCGGATTGTCCGCAGGCGTCGCCAGCCCAGGCGCGGGTCACAACAGCGTCAACGACGGCAAGGAAGAGGTCGTCTGGGAGCGCTGGACGCGCAAGCGCGTTTTCGTTCGCGCGCTTGAGGGGACCTACGGCGAACTGGTGCGCGAGCTTTTCACGCAGCCGCGCGTCTATTCGACCAAGGACCACAAGTGGAAGGGCGGGCCCGGCCACTACGGCAAGAAGATCATCAACCCGCAGGCGGTGAAGGTGGCGCAGTCCATCGAGACGCATGTGGAGGTGTTCTCGCCGGGCGGCTACGGTCAGAAGCACGGCCACATGAACAGCGCGGTGTTCTTTGTGCTGAAGGGCAAGGGGCACGACGTGCACGACGGCAAGCGGCTCGACTGGGAAGCCGGGGACGCGCTGATCGTCGAGAACGCCTGCGTCCACCAGCATTTCTCGGACGACGAGGACGACGAGTGCATCACGCTGGTCATGAAGGCGAAGCCTCTCTTCCTGTTCATGCACATGCTGTTCCAGAAGGTGGCCGAGTTCCCGCCGAAGGAAGGCACCGCCAAGCAGCTCGCCTATTCGCCGCCAAAGGATCTGTAAGGCGGCGCTGAATCCCGAAGGCGCGGCCCGACCGCGCCTTCCTGTTTTGTAGCACTCAGACGAAAGCGAGAGAGACGATGTCGACGAGCCCGATTGCCGCTGAAGACGCCAAAGGCCGGTTTGTGGTTGATCCCTACCTCGATTGGGCGAATGGCGAGGGCATCCCGATCCATCAGGACTTCGGCCTCGATCTTCTCGGCATCGAGACGGGCCGCTGGGACCGCTACGACGCGAAGGGCTGTTTCGCGCACTGCCACGGGCGTGGCGACTTCATGGCGAATTACGTTCTCGAGATCGAGCCCGGCAAGCGCACCCGCCCGGTCAAGCATCTCTACGAAGCGTTCGTCTACGTGCTGAAGGGCGTCGGCACGGCAAAAATCTGGATGCCGAACGGCGAGGAGCAATTGTTCGAGTTCGGCATGCATTCGCTGTTCGCGATCCCGCTCAATGCGGAATACCAGATCTTCAACGGGTCGGGGCGCGACTCGGTGCGCCTTTCCGTGACGAACGACGCGCCGATCGTCATGAACCTGTTCCACAGCCTGGATTTCGTCTTCAACAATCCCGGCAAGTTCCCGGAACGTTTCGGTTCCGAGAACCTGTTCCGCGGCGAAGGCGAATTGCTGACGCTGTCGCGCGGCACCGGCGTCGCGCAGCTCAACATCTGGGAGACGAACTTCGTCCCCGACGTCACGAGCTTCAAGCTCTACGAACTCAATGAGCGCGGCAAGGGCTCGCTGAACGTGTCCTTCGTGCTCGCGGATTCGACGATGCATTCGCATTGCTCGCAGATTCCCACGGGGCGCTACAAGAAGGCGCATCGCCACGCAGCCGGCACGCACGTCCACGCCGTCGACGGCGAGGGCTATTCGCTGCTGTGGTACGAAGGGGATTCAGACTTCAAGGAAATCCCGTGGCGTCACGGCATCATGTATGTGCCGCCGTTCTGGATGTTCCACCAGCACTTCAATACATGCGCGCGTCCCGCGCGTTATCTCGCGTGCAGCCTCGGCAGCCGCCGCTATCCCTTCATCTCGCTGCGCAAGAAGAGCGCCGAAGGCGGCGGCTCGACGTCTATTCAGAATGGCGGCCGTCAGATCGAGTTCGAGGATCAGGATCCGCGCATCCATCGCCGCTGGCTGGAGGAGATCGCCAAGACCGGGGTCCCTTCCGAAATGGGCGACATCTTCGACGAGCCGGCGATCCTCGCGATCCCGAAGGAAAAGCTCACCGGCGTCATTCAGCAGCCGCGCTCCATCGGCCCGGCGGTCTGATCGGCTTCACGCCTTGCACAAGCCGAAGGCGGGCTTCGCGGCCCGCCTTCTTTCGTTTGGCTCCAAGATTTCTCATGCGGGCTTCAGCCGCGGCGCCAGGCGCACGCGCACCGGCGCGCGCCCGCAAGCCGCCGACACTCTCGCTCCCGGCGTGCGCCGCGGCGAAGCCGCGTTCAGCCCGCCGTCACGGCGTCGTCCTGGGCATCGCCGGCGCGCGCGCGCCGCTCATCGGCGTTCATCTTGTGGGTGATGTCTTCGATGCGTTCGGCGGCGGCCTCGACGGCCCGTGCGAGTTCGAGGCTCTGCGCGTCGAAGCGCGCGCCGATCTTCTCCTGCTCGTCGCGAAGGGCGGCGATTTCACCTTTCAGTTCGTCGGCCCTCTTCTGCATTTCGGAGAGGTCGTCGGCGAATGTGATCGCAGCCATCACGGTCAGGCGCTGGTCGCCGATCTCGCCGAACGCGGTCCGCATCTCGGCGATCTTGGCGTCCACCTGGCGCGCGAGCGCCTCGAGCCGCTCCTCCTCGCCCTCGCCGCAGGCCATGCGGAATGCGCGTCCGGCGATCGTGACGTTGACGTGGGCCATCAGGGCGCTCCCGGGCTTTGCGAGGGCGCGTCGTCGAGGTCCGCCGGGTCGATGGAGGCCACAAGCTCGCGCAGCATGGCTTCGGCCCGTTCAAGCCTGTGCGCGACGTCGGCGTTCGCGAGCGTGAGCGCGCGATTGCTGGCAAGGGCTCCGTCAAGCTCGGCAGCGAGGCGAGAGCGATCGTCCTGCATCACCCCAAGCTCTTCCTCGAGGTCGGAGCGCACGCGCTCCGAGGCGGCCCGGCGTTCATCCGCGGCCTCCAGGCTCTCCAGCGCGTCGGCGAGTCGTTTCAGCGCTGCGTCGAGTGGGTTGGGCGACGTCATCGGAATCTCATTATTTCGCATTAGCCTTCGGGTTTCGGGCCTGGTCAACGCCGACGCGCCGCCTTGCCCACAGAAGTTTGACGCCAAGCTTCCAAACGCGCGCGGATTCCCATTTCCGCGGCTTTCGCGTGCGGGGTCGAGGTGTTATCAGGTCCCCGATCCCTGCCACGTCCGGCCTTTCGGCGGCTCGCGCGCCTCAGGCCATAGCGGAATATGCTCATGACCGTCTCGCATGAATCCATGGCCAACGCGATCCGCGCGCTCGCCATGGACGCCGTCGAAAAAGCCAAGTCCGGCCATCCAGGCCTTCCCATGGGCGCAGCCGATATTGCGACGGTCCTGTTCGCCAAGGTGCTGAAGTACGACGCCAGCGACATGCGCTGGCCGGACAGGGACCGCTTCGTCCTGTCGGCCGGGCACGGCTCGATGCTGCTCTACGCCCTGCTGCATCTGACGGGCGAGCCGTCGATGACCATGGACCAGATCCGCAATTTCCGGCAGCTCCATTCGCTCACCCCCGGCCATCCGGAAAACTTCGTCACCTGCGGCGTCGAGACGACGACGGGTCCGCTGGGGCAGGGGCTCGCCACCGCGGTCGGCATGGCGCTCGCCGAGCGCATGCTGAACGCCGAGTTCGGCGACGTCGTTGACCATCGCACCTATGTGCTCGCCTCCGATGGCGACCTCATGGAGGGAGTCAGCCAGGAATCGATCGCGATTGCAGGCCACCTGAAGTTGAATCGCCTGATCGTCCTGTGGGACGACAACGGCATTTCCATCGACGGGCCGCTGTCGGTCTCCGACTCCGTCGACCAGTTGAAGCGTTTCGAGGCGGCGGGCTGGGCCGCAACCCGCGTGAACGGCCACGATCCCGCCGCCATCCTCGCCGCCGTGGAGGCCGCGCAGAAGTCGGACAAGCCGACGCTCATCGCCTGCCAGACCACCATCGGCTATGGCGCGCCCAAGCGCGCGGGCACTTCGAAGAGCCACGGCGAACCACTCGGAGCGGAGGAAATCGAAGGAGCGCGCAAGGCGCTGAACTGGCCGCATGAACCCTTCGTCGTGCCCCAGGACGTTCTGGAGGCGTGGCGGGCGGCGGGGCGGCGGGGCGCCGCGGCGCGCGAAACCTGGAAGGCGAAGGTCGCCGCGATGGACGCGGGCAAGAAGCTGGAGTTCGAGCGCCGGCTCGACGGCCTGCTGCCGCTGCATCTCAAGTCCGTTTCCCAGCATTTCAAGGAGGAAATGGCGGAAAAGCCGGTCGAGGTCGCCACCCGCAAGGCTTCCGAAATGGTCCTTGCGGCCATCGCCCCCTATGTGCCCGAGCTCGTCACCGGCTCGGCGGACCTCACGGGCTCAAACAACACGAAGGTCGCGGCGACGCCGGCGATCTCGCCCGGCAATTTCGCCGGCCGCTTCATCCACTGGGGCATCCGAGAGCACGGCATGGCCGCGGCGCTCAATGGCATGGGCCTGCATGGCGGCTTCATCCCCTCGGGCGCAACTTTCCTGGTCTTCGCCGACTACATGCGCCCGTCGCTGCGCCTGGCGGCCCTTATGGGCGTGCGGCACATCGAAGTCCTGACGCACGATTCGATCGGACTGGGCGAGGATGGCCCTACGCACCAACCGGTCGAGCATCTGGCGAGCCTGCGGGCCATTCCCAACCTGAACGTCTTCCGCCCCGCCGATCCGACGGAGACGCTGGAGTGCTGGGTTGCGGCGCTGGAGGCGCGGCGCACGCCCTCCGTCCTCGCCCTTACGCGCCAGAACCTGCCCGCCGTGCGCAAGACGATGGTCGAGGACAATCTGAGCGCGGGCGGCGCCTACGAGCTGTCGCCCGCGAACGGTCCGGCGCAGGCGTCCATCTTCGCATCGGGGTCCGAGGTGCATATCGCGCTGGAGGCGCAAAAGATTCTGGCCGATCAGGGGATCGCGGCGCGGGTCGTGTCGGTTCCCTGCATGGACCTGTTCTTCACGCGGCCCGAGAATGAGCGCCGGGCGGTGATCGGCGACGCCCCGGTCAAGGTCGCCGTGGAGGCGGCGGTGCGAATGGGATGGGATTCGATCATCGGCGCTGACGGAATTTTCATCGGAATGGAATCTTTCGGCGCCAGCGCGCCGTATAAGCAACTTTTTGAACATTTCGGGATTACAGCCAAGGCCGTGGCCGAGGCGGTGGCGGATCGACTCAAGAAGTGATCGGCGGCTCGCCGCCGCAGCGGACAAGAGAGCTTTCATGCGTTTTCTTCACGCGAGCCGGTGAACATTCGCTCGAAAACGCTCAAGAAGGAGGACAGAAGAATGGCAGTTCGAGTCGCTATCAACGGGTTCGGGCGCATCGGCCGCAACGTGCTGCGCGCCATCGTGGAGTCAGGGCGCACGGACATCGAGGTCGTGGCCATCAACGACCTCGGACCCGTCGAGACAAACGCCCATCTTCTGCGCTACGATTCCGTGCATGGCCGCTTCCCGGGCGAGGTGAAGGTTTCCGGCGACACCATCGACGTGGGCCGCGGCCCTATCAAGGTCACCGCCATCCGTAATCCGGCCGAACTGCCGCATCGCGAACTGAAGGTCGACATCGCCCTCGAATGCACGGGCATCTTCACGTCGAAGGACAAGGCGAAGGCGCATCTGGACGCGGGCGCCAAGCGCGTGCTCGTCTCCGCGCCCTGCGACGACGCGGACCTCACCGTCGTCTATGGCGTGAATCACGACAAGCTGACGAAGGATCACCTCGTCGTTTCCAACGCGTCTTGCACGACGAACTGCCTGTCGCCCGTCGCCAAGGTCCTCAACGACACCGTCGGCATCGAGCACGGCTTCATGACGACGATCCATTCCTACACGGGCGACCAGCCCACGCTCGACACGATGCACAAGGATCTCTATCGCGCCCGCGCCGCGGCGCTGTCGATGATCCCGACGTCGACGGGCGCAGCCAAGGCGGTCGGCCTCGTTCTGCCGGAACTCAACGGCAAGCTCGACGGGTCCGCGATCCGCGTGCCGACGCCGAACGTTTCCGTGGTCGATCTCAAGTTCACGTCGAAGAAGAAGACGAGCAAGGACGAGATCAACGAGGCGATCAAGCGCGCCGCCAGCCAGGAGCTGAAGGGCATCCTCGGCGTCACCAACGAGTCGAACGTCTCGATCGACTTCAACCACGACAGCCGTTCGTCCGTTTTCCACCTCGACCAGACCAAGGTGATCGACGGCAATTTCGTGCGCATCCTGTCGTGGTACGATAATGAATGGGGCTTCTCGAACCGCATGGCGGACACCGCCGTCGCAATGGCGAAGCAGATCTGATTTCGATGGGCGCGGCTTCGGCCGCGCCCTTTTTGCATCCGCAAGGAGGCTGCATTTCCAATGTCCGCATTTCGCACGCTCGATCAGGCCGATGTGAAGGACAAGCGCGTATTGCTGCGCGTCGATCTCAACGTGCCGATGGAGAATGGCCGCGTTACAGACGCAACGCGCATCGACCGCATTCTTCCCACCATTCGTGAAATCGCCGACAAGGGCGGCAAGGTCATTCTCCTTGCGCATTTCGGCCGTCCCAAGAACGGGCCGGATAGAGAAAATTCGCTCGCGCCCATCGCGCCCGTTCTCTCGCAGCATCTGAAGCGCCCGGTCGCCTTCGCATCCGATTGCATCGGCGACGCCGCCACCGAAGCGGTGAATGCGCTGAAGCCCGGCGACATCGTGCTTCTGGAGAACACGCGCTTCCACAAGGGCGAGGAGAAGAACGATCCCGCCTTCGTCGGCGAACTCGCGAAGCTCGGCGACGTCTATGTGAACGACGCGTTCTCCGCCGCCCATCGCGCGCACGCTTCGACCGAAGGGCTCGCCCGTCACATGCCGGCTTACGCCGGGCGCACGATGCAGGCGGAAGTGGAGGCGATCTCCAACGCGCTCGAGAATCCGAAGCGCCCGGTGGCGGCCATCGTCGGCGGCGCGAAGGTGTCGACCAAACTCGATCTCCTCGAAAACCTCGTGAAGAAGGTGGATTTCCTCATCATCGGCGGCGGCATGGCGAACACGTTCCTCGCCGCGCAGGGCAAGCATGTTGGAAAATCGTTGTGCGAGAAGGACCTCCTCGACACCGCGCGGCGCATTCTCGATGCGGCGAAGGCTGCGAAATGCGAGATGGTTCTGCCGGTCGACGCTGCGTTGGCCAAGGAGTTCAAGGCCCATGCGCCAGCGCGGGTCGGCGATGTCGATCACGTGGCCGAAGACGAGATGATCCTCGACATCGGGCCGCGATCGGTCGTCGAGGTGGAGCGGGTGCTCACGGCCGCAAAAACCCTCGTCTGGAACGGCCCGTTCGGCGCCTTCGAAATTCAGCCCTTCGATGCCGGCACGAACGCCGTCGCCAGGGTTGCCGCGGATCTCACCGACGCCGGCAAGCTGCTCTCGGTGGCGGGCGGCGGCGACACGGTCTCCGCACTCAACCAGGCGGGCGTTTCGGAGCATTTCACCTATATATCGACGGCGGGCGGCGCCTTCCTCGAATGGATGGAGGGCAAGGCGCTGCCGGGCGTGGAGGCGATCCGCGCCTGAAGCTTGAGAATTTAAACGAAAACGAAAGCGGCGGATGGCACAACATCCGCCCATCGCCCACGGAGAGAGAACGATGCCGCGCATCACGCTGAGACAGCTTCTCGACCACGCCGCTGAAAACGATTACGGCGTGCCCGCATTCAACATCAACAACATGGAGCAGGCGCTCGCGATCATGACGGCCGCCGACAAGCTCGACGCGCCGGTCATCATCCAGGCGTCGCGCGGCGCGCGCCAGTACGCCAACGACATCATGCTGAAGCACATGATGGACGCGGTCGTCGAAATGTATCCGCACATTCCCGTGTGCGTGCATCTGGATCACGGCAACGAGCCTTCGACCTGCATGACCGCGATCCAGGCGGGCTTCACGTCGGTGATGATGGACGGTTCGCTGAAGGCCGACGCAAAGACGCCCGCCGACTGGACCTATAACGTCGGCGTCACGAAGACAGTGGTCGAGATGGCGCATCTCGGCGGCATCTCGGTTGAAGGCGAACTCGGCGTTCTCGGCTCGCTTGAAACCGGCATGGGCGAGAAGGAAGACGGGCACGGCGCCGAGGGCAAGCTCTCGCATGACCAGTTGCTGACCGACCCCGACGAAGCGGTGAAGTTCGTCAACGAAACGCAGGTCGACGCGCTCGCCATCGCGATGGGCACGTCGCACGGCGCTTACAAGTTCTCGCGCAAGCCCGACGGGGCCGTTCTCGCGATGAACGTGATCGAAGAGATACACCGCCGCATGCCGAACATGCATCTCGTCATGCATGGCTCGTCGTCGGTGCCGCAGGATCTGCAGGACATCATCAACCAGTACGGCGGCAAGATGCCCCAGACGTGGGGCGTGCCTGTGGAAGAGATCCAGCGCGGCATCAAGAACGGCGTGCGCAAGATCAACATCGACACCGATAATCGCATGGCGATCACCGGCCAGATCCGCAAGGTGCTCGCCGAACATCCAGGCGAGTTCGATCCGCGCAAATACCTCAAGCCCGCCATGGACGCGATGACGAAGATCTGCAGCGATCGTCTCCAGCAGTTCAACACCGCCGGGCAGGCGCACAAGATCAAGGTGCTGCCGGTCTCGGCCATGGCGAAGCGCTATGCTTCGGGCGAGCTGAAGGTGAAGGCCGCGTAGGCCTTCACGGACCGCGAAATTCTCCAAAGGCCGGGGCCAGTCCCCGGCCTTCTTGTTTCCGGACGGCGTCGCGTGCGCCGGCAAAAGAAAAGGGGCGGTCCGAAGACCGCCCCAGGGTTTGGCTTCCGCCCGGCGCGCCGGGCGGCTGCTGATCAGAAGTTGCGCTCGACGCGCAGGCGGCCGCTGAAGCCGTCATCGTTACGCTTGACCACGGAGTCCGACGCATAGACCGGGTTGAAGCCCGTGACGCCGTAGCCGAAGTTGCCGGTGAAGCCGCGCACGTCCTGCGAGACGCGGGCGTAGGCGAGCTCGATGCCGATTTCGAAGTCGCGCGTCGGCAGCCAGGCCAGCTGGGCGGCGTAGTACTGCACGTTCGCGTCGCCGAAGCAGCTCGAACCGTTCCACAGGCAGGACTTCGAGGTGGGCGTGCCCTGGATCTGGCCGTAGGAGGCCGCCAGAGACGTGCGCCACTGCGGCGTCCAGTAGTGCTGGAACAGACCGCCGATGCTCCACGACTTGACCGTCTCGGCGCCGTTGGGGCCGAGCACGACGCTTGTCGGCAGCAGGACGAACCCGCCGGCGTTGCGGCGCGCATCCGACGACTTGAACGAGTTCCAGTTCGTCGTGTACTCGGTCATGCCGTCAGCATAAGCCGCGGTCAGGTCGAGGCGGCTGCCGGAGGCGAGCATCGGCAGGTTGATACGCACCGTGCCGCCGACGGCCCACACGTTCGGATCGTCCTTGTAGGCGGTCACGCCGGTGGTCGCGATATTCACGAACTCCGGACGTCCCCAGGCGGCCGCCAGGCCGATGGCGCCCCAACCCTGCTGCCAATCGAGGCGGCCGTTCAGCTGCGGCGTGGTCTGAACATAGCGCGGCGCGCCGATGTTCACGCCCTGGCTGAACAGGTTGCCTGGCAGCGTGCCGCAGTTGTTGGCCACCGCAAGGTTGGTCGTGAGGCAATCGGACGTGACCGGTCCGCCGATCGCGTAGACCTGGCTGCCGACAACCGCCGCCGCCGCCTGTGTATCCACTGGATCCTGGATGGCGATGGTGCCGGAGAAGCCGCCGCCGAAGGAGTGCGTGTAGGCGATCTGCTTGGCGCCGTTCGCGAACGAGGCCCAGTGACCGGCCGCCATGTACATGACGCTCGGCATGTTGGCGAAGTTGTCGCGCGCCGCGCCGAAGGTGAAGCCGGCGAAGCGGATATAGGCCGCCTCGAGCGTCACGCCAGCGGCGCTGGACAGCGCCGAGGTGCCGTCGGACGAGAGCACGCCCGTGGTGCGGGCCATGCGGAGCTGGCCGACCGCCTGCACGACGCCCCACGCGGTCTGCGTGCGGGTGTCGAAGCTGATGCGGGCGCGCGCTTCCCAGCCCGTGAGGTTCTGGGCGGCCTTCGGCAGGAACACGACCGGACGGGCGTTGCCTGCCACTCCAGGCGTGAACAGGTGGTAGGGCGTGTTGACGCCGACGACCGAGCCGGGCGCGTAGACGGTGCTCTGGTTCGCAGCGCCGGGGCCGATGAGGGCGGCGGCGTTGTTGTAGACGGGACCGTTGTTTGTGGTGCCGGTGTTGTAGGTTGCCGTGCCGACGTTGACGGAGCCCCCCGTCGCGCCGCCGAGGTAAACCGGGCCGGAGGCGCTGGTGATGATGCCAGGGCCAGCGGTCGGACTTGAAGCGGTGTTAAAAACGTTCGTGGCTGTCGACGGCACGACGAACGAACCGCCCTGCGTATTCGCCACGCGGGTGATCGTCGCCTGGACGTTCTGAGTGCCGAGGCCCCGATAGATGTCGTCGCGGCGGACGATCGAGTAGTCCGCGCGGACGCGGCCACCGATGCGAATGCAGGTGTCCGTGCCCGGAATGTAGAAGAAGCCGGCGCCGTACGCATCGCAGATGCGCACATAGTCGACCGGCGCCGCCTTCTTGGCCGGCAGATCGGCCGCCTGGGCGGCCGCGACGGAGACGATCGCCGCCCCTGTCCCCAACAGTGTGTTCTTAATGAGCCCCATTTTTACCCTCCGGTACAGGCAGGCGATTGCCCGCCCTATTCGGTGTTCGTCGGACCCGCGACCCAAAGCGCGGGCGACCTCAGTCTTGATACGCGAGGGTCGTTCCGGATGGCAAAGTAAAACAGAGTATAAAAAGGAGTTTGAAGGCCATGTGTTACATAAAAGCAATATATAATTGAGTAGAATATGCTTCAAGCTAAGTAAAACATGACAATAGTTCATTCATATACTATACAATAGAAATCCAATTTGTTTCAGATGGTTATGCAGATCAGAGCAATAACGATTGTACAGATTGCGATAGCGTGTTCCGCCAAGTGGGTGGCGGAGGCGGATTTCCGGGTCAGGCGTGCGGGTCGGGCGTGCGGGGAGCGGCGGCGCCGGGTCGCCGTCACGACTCAAAACGCGGATCGATACGCCTGAGGCGTCCACTGCTGCAAATTCCGGATCGCGTTTTCGTCTGCCGAAGGCTGGGGGGCCAATTGACCCTGTCCGCCTCACACCGCTGGAATGAACCCCAACCTGTTCATCAATTCAGGATGATTGGCCGGGTTCGACAGGTATTCACGGGCGATTGAGTAGTCGAAGACCGCCTTGCAGCCGGGCGGCGGGGTGAGGCCAGCCTCAAGGTAATGAATAGCGAAAGCGGTGCGATAGGCGACCGTTCTGTAATCCGTGTAGCACACCGGGTTTCCGCAACTGACCACCTTCTGCAGGAAGACCCGGTCTCCGAACAATGCGAGTTCCTTGGGCATGAACCACGCCGAGAAGAACGAGAACGCGGGGCGGGTGATCAGCCAGCAGTTCGTGTCGACATGCATACTCTGGCTTTCGGGATATTCAGTATACTCCATCGGGGCGCCTTCAAGCGTTACAAACCTCCGCTTGCAGGCGACGAGGGGGCGGGCCGTCTTCCGGTGCGCCCGGATCATCAGCTCGATGTGGTTCGGCTCCAGCCAGTTGTCGGCGTCGAGAAAAGCGACGGCATCAAATCCCCATGAGTCGGCGAGAAGGCCGCCGATTCCACGTGGCGTGTTGCCCACGTCGCCGTTGGATCGGGGCAGTATCACCTGTTGCATTTCACGCGTTATCTTGATGCCGCTGTTCGGATGCCCGTCCGCCACCAGGATATGCGTGCATGGGTACGTTTGCTCGCGAACAGAAGTGATGCACTGGCGCAGTTGCTTGAGTGGCTCCTTGTAATACGGAGTTACCACCGCGACCTTCATTTATGCCCCCGTTGGACTGCCAGTTTCTTTCGCGAACCTGCTAGTTGCTCGCCCCTAATCGCCGAACGGTCCGATGTGATCCGGGGCCAATCCTTCAACTCGCCTGCGCATCATTTCTTCATAAAGCGCCTCAAGATCACGGGTGAAGCGCACAACGTCGAACAGCGGCGATTCGTGGCGCGCCGCGCGCACCTTCTTCTTCATGCTTTCGAGCAGGGCGGCATCCTGCGCCAGACGCACGCCGAGCGCCACGTACTCATCGTCCGAGTTCGTCACGAGCTCCGGCGCGCCCGCGCGCGTCACGAGGCTCGCCGCGACGCGCGAGGCGAAGCTGCGGCCGGCGCGCGTCAGCACGGGAACGCCCGCCCACAATGCGTCCGAGCTTGTCGTGTGCGCATTGTAGGGTCCCGTGTCGAGGAAGACATCCACCAGCTGGTGGCGGCTGATATGGAGTTCGTGCGCCATCCGGGGCGCGAAGATGATGCGGCCCGGATCAATGCCGCGCGCCGCCGCCTCCTTTGCAAAATTTCCCTCGGTGTGCGCGTCGCGCGCGAGGAGCCAGAGAACGGAACCTTCCACCTGTCCGAGGATTCGCATCCACAGCTCGAAGCGGTCGGGCAGGATCTTGTAGGTGTCGTTGAAGCAGCAGAACACGAACGCTTCTTCGGGCAGCTTGTGGTCGCTCCGGCGCTCGTTGGGCCTGTGCTCGGGCCGCTGCCGGTCGTTGGGCTGATAGCACGGCATGTACGCGATTTTTTCGGAATAGTGTTCGCGCAGCTCCTCCGGAATGATGATCGGGTCTGCGATGATGTAGTCCATGAAGTCGGCGCCCATCGTGCCCGGGTAGCCGAGGAAATTCACCTGCACCGGGGCGGCCCGCGCCGCAAAGATTCCGAAGCGGGCCGCGTTCGTGAAGGCAGTCAGGTCGATCGCGATATCCACCTTTTCCTTCCGGGCCAGCGCCGTGATTTCTGCGTCAGACGCCGTCTCGACATTATGAAAGGCGTCGAACAAGGTCTTGACCTGATGATAATTGGCGTCCTTGTTTTTCGTCATGGAGAACGCCGAGACGTGGAACCGCTCTCGGTCGTGGTTCGCATAAACGCCGCGGATGAGCTGCAAAACCGGATGGGTGTAAAAGTCCTCCGAGAAATAGCCGATGCGGATTCGACGTTGAGGCGCCGCCGGGGCGAAGGGACGCGGCTTGAACATGCCGGATGCGTTGCTGACCAATGTGCGCGCCACCCGATGATGAAGCGCCGGGTCGTCCGTCAGAGGTATGATGTGGAACGGGGAGAGTTGCGCTCCCTCCAGCCCGAGCCGGCTAACCTCCTGCACCATCTCCGCGAGGCCGGACCAGTTCGCGGTGCGGCACTTGAGGTGGCAGATCAGCCCGAGCCTGCCGGGATCGGCCTCCTGCTGAAGCCGCACAGCCTCATAATCGGTCAATGCGGCCGGGTAATTCGCCATCTCGTTATAGACCGTCGCGCGCGTATTCAGCGCGTTTGGGTCGTCCGGCCGCAATGCGAGGGCGGCGTTCAGATCCTCAACGGCCGAATGCAGATTGCCGCTTGAAAAGCGGACGTTCGCGTTGCGCATGTAGACGGCGAAGGACGCCTCCTTGTCGAGCGCCTCCTTGGCCTCGTCCCCAAGCAGCGCAAACGCTTCGGCGCGCGCGCGGTACAGTTTCGCGTCGCCGGGCTCGCGGTCGATCGCCCGTGTATATTCCTCCACCGCCTCGTCAAGGCGATCGACGGCGCGCAGGGCTTCGGCCCGGCGCCGGTGCGCGAATGCATCGAAGGGGCCGAGCTTTCGGGCTTTCGCGAAGCACTCCGAAGCGCCGGCGTCGTCCTTCAGGCGCAGCAGGGCGCAACCAAGGCATATCAGCAGTTCGGCCGATTTCGGAAGTTCCGCGACGCCTTTTTCAAGCGCAGCGCGGGCCTCGTCGAGCTGCTCGTCTTCAACCAGAAGGTCGGCGAGAAGCGTGTGGATGCGCGGTTCGCCGAGCGCCGAGGACGCCGCCGCCCGCAGGGATTTGACGGCTTCGTCCGAACGCCCCAGCGCCTTGAGCGAAAGCGCGCGATTGTAGATCGCCTCGGCGTAGTTTGGCCGAAGGCGGATGGCTGCGTCGAAATGGGCCAGGGCGTCAGCGTGGTTCCCCGAGCCGGCTAGGCAATTCGCGAGGTTCATCTGCGCCGGGGGAAAGCCGGGATCCAGCTTCACCACATCGATGAGGAGTGAGGTCGCGGTGCGAAGATCGTCGCGCTCAAGCCGCGCGTTCCCGTAGATATGCAGCGCGTCGAAGTTCGTGGGATCGTCCTCGAGAATGGACCGCGCGATCTTTTCGGCACGCGCCAGATCGCCGGATTTGGCGCACTGGATCGCGCGGGCAATCAGCTTGTCTGCGTTCTTCATGCCTGAGCTTTATGTCAAATGAAACGGGCGGCCAAGAGGCCGCCCGCTGTGTGCTTGTTGTCTTGCTTCGAGCAGATCAGAAGTTGCGCTCGACGCGCAGACGGCCGGAGATGCCGTCGTCCGTGCGCTTGACCACGGAGTCCGACGCATAGACCGGGTTGAAGCCCGTGACGCCGTATCCGAAGTTGCCGGTGAGGCCGCGCACGTCCTGCGAGACGCGGGCGTAGGCGAGCTCGATGCCGATTTCGAAGTCGCGAAGCGGCAGCCAGGCCAGCTGGGCGGCGTAGTACTGCACGCTCGCGTCGCCGAAGCAGCTCGAACCGTTCCACAGGCAGGACTTCGAGGTGGTCGTGCCCTGGATCTGGCCGTAGGAGGCCGCCAGAGACGTGCGCCACTGCGGCGTCCAGTAGTGCTGGAACAGGCCGCCGACGCTCCACGACTTGACCGTCTCGGCGCCGTTGGGGCCGAGCACGACGCTGGTCGGCAGCAGGACGAACCCGCCGGCGTTGCGGCGCGAATCCGACGACTTGAACGAGTTCCAGTTCGTCGTGTACTCGGTCATGCCGTCGGCGTAGGCCGCGGTCAGGTCGAGGCGGCTGCCCCGGGCGAGCTGCGGCAGGTTGATCTGCAGCGTGCCGCCGACGGCCCACACGTTCGGATCGTCCTTGTAGGACGTGTAAGCGCCGTTCGAGACGGCCACGCCCGCAGCCTGCGGCGCAAGTGCTGAGGTGTAGGCTACGAAATCCGGACGCGCCCACGCGGCCGCAATGCCGATCGCGCCCCAGCTCTGCTGCCAGTCGATGCGGCCGTTCAGCTGCGGCGCCCCCTGCACATAACGCGCCGAGCCAACTGCGGAGTTGAACAGGTTGCCCGGGAGCGTGGCGCAGTTGTTTGTCACCGCGTTCGTCGGGAGAACCGGGTTCGTCGTCGTCGAGAGACAGTTCGTCGTGATCGGCCCGCCGATCGCGAAGACCTGATTGCCTACCTGCGCCGCCGCCGCCGCCGTATCCACGTAGTTCTGGATGGCGATGGTGCCGGAGAAGCCGCCGCCGAACGAGTAGGTGTAGGCAAGCTGCTGCGAACCGTTGGCGAACGAGGCCCAGTGACCGGCCGCCATGTACATGACGCTCGGCATGTTGGCGAAGTTGTCGCGCGCGGCGCCGAAGGTGAAGCCGGCGAAGCGGACATAGGCCGCCTCGAGCGTCACGCCAGCGGCGCTGGACAGCGCCGAGGTGCCGTCGGACGAGAGCACGCCCGTGGTGCGGGCCATGCGGAGCTGGCCGACCGCCTGCACGACGCCCCACGCCGTCTGGGTGCGGGTGTCGAAGCTGATGCGGGCGCGCGCTTCCCAGCCCGTGAGGTTCTGGGCGGCCTTCGGCAGGAACACGACCGGACGGGCGTTGCCGGCGGCGCCGGGCGTGAACAGGTGGTAAGGCGTGTTGACGCCGACGACCGAGCCGGGAGCGTAGACGGTGCTCTGGTTCGCAACGCCGGGGCCGATGAGGGCGGCAGCGTTGTTGTAGACGGGACCGTTGTTGGTGGTGCCGGTGTTGTAGGTCGCCGTGCCGACGTTGACCGAGGCCCCCGTCGCGCCGCCGAGGTAAACCGGGCCAGAGGCGCTGGTGATGATGCCAGGGCCAGCGGTCGGACTCGAAGCGGTGTTAAAAATTGTCGTGGCTGTCGACGGCACGACGAACGAGCCGCCCTGCGTGTTCGCCACGCGGGTGATCGTCGCCTGGACGTTCTGCGCGCCGAGGCCGCTGTAGATTTCATCCCTGGCCACCCACGAATAGTCCGCGCGGACGCGGCCGCCGATGCGAATGCAGGTGTCCGTGCCCGGAATGTAGAAGAAGCCGGTGCCGTACGCATCGCAGATGCGCACGTATTCGACCGGCGCCGCCTTCTTGGTCGGCAGATCGGCCGCCTGGGCAGCAGCTACGGAGACCAGCGCGGCCCCGGTGCCCAGTAGGATCCCTTTAGTAAGCCCCATAATAAACCCTCCAGCGGATGGGAATTTTCGAACCGGATTTTCCGGCCCTGTTTTAATGCCCCTTGCGAAGCCCGAGACCGGTGAAAGCGTCCACTCCCATCCGATCCTTCCGGCAAGATACGTGGGCTTCATTGCCATGTTAAGCGGCCAAACTTGTGCTTGACTATCAATTACTTGGCAATGTGGCAAACTTGCCACGTAAGTGCTTGAGCGCAATGGCCAAGCATGGCAGTTGAGAACGCCGTTCTATGGTAGAGTTCAACCTGTAAGATGCTGAAAAGGTGGACGCACGTTTGCGCAGGGCGAGTCAGGAGCGCCCGCGACTGCGTTCCGCCCCTGCAATTCGCAGAGGCGGCTGGCGGCTTTGTTCACAGGCGAGGCAATCCGGAAGAACCTGAAACAGGGCCAAGGGGGCGGCCCGCCTCGAATCACGGCTTTAACCGCCGGTTGCTGGAGGCCGGCGAGCCCATGAACTTCAGCTTGTCAGTTTCCGTCGATCGCCTATCATGAGTTTCGTATTGCCGGTCCGCCGGAAAATTCTTTTCAGGAGGGGCTTCGCGCCCTGCCGCCATGTCATTGCAACGATCCCCCCGTGGAGCGGAGGAGGCTGCGCCGCCCTGCGCTCGCCCGTTATCGGAATCCGAATACGCCGCGCTTGCCCATTTCCGGAATGCGCTGCGGCAGGTGACCGCTTTCAACGACGAGATGCTGGCGACCGTCGGGCTCGGGCCGCGCCGTTATCAGGCGCTGCTGGCCATCCGCGCCCGCGCCGGCAGGTCAGGCTTCAGCGTCGGCGACCTGGCGGACGAACTGATCATCAAGCCGAACACCGCGGCCGAACTGGCGAACCGTCTCGAGGATGCGGGGCTTATCCGCCGGGTTCGCGATCCGCGTGACCGCCGGCGCGCCCTGCTTGAGCTGACCGCGGAGGGCGTGAGGCGTCTCGACCAGATCGCCTACATCCATTTCGCCAAGCTGCAGGAGAGCCGGGCTGTCTTCATGAGTCTGTTCGGCGCGGGGCAGGCCGGTTGCGACGCAGCCGAATAGGCGATCGGGGCTTCCCGCCGGCGCCGTGCGCGGGCCGCTCTTTCGCCTGAATCCTTTTCGATTTAGGCAGGAGCGTCCCGGGAACATCTCATGGCCGACGATTCGCCGTCCCTTTATCTGATCACGCCCGTCATCACGCGGGCCGAAGCGTTCGCGCCGGCGCTGCGTGACGCCGTCCGGGCGGCGAACGTCGCCTGCATCTATCTGCGGCTCGCCGCCATGGGCGAATCCGAGAGCGCGCGCGTGGCGAGCCAGCTCGCCCCCATCGCGCAGGAGCGCGGCGCCGCGGCCCTGTTCGCCGATCCGCGCATCGCGGCCCGGGCGAACGCCGACGGGGTGCATGTGTTCGGGCAGGGGGAGGCGCTTCTTTCCTCGCTGGAGGACTCCATTTCCAGCATGAAGCCGCAGCGCATCGTCGGCGCGGGTGGATTGCGCACCCGCCACGACGCCATGAGCGCCGGTGAACTTGACATCGACTACGTCTGCTTCGGCGACCCGGCGCCTGACGGCTGGACGCCCGAGGCCGACTTCATCGTGGAGCGGGTCGGCTGGTGGTCGGGCATTTTCAACGTGCCCTGCGTCGGGTTCGCGCCGTCGCTGGCCGACGTCGAGCGCGTCGCGCTGGCTGGGGCCGACTTCGTGGCGCTGGGCGAGGCGGTCTGGGCCGATCCGCGGGGGCCGGCCGCAGCGGCGGCGCAGGCCGCCGCAATCCTCGCCACGGTGGAGCGCGGCGGCGCATGAGGCGCAGGCTCGCGGCGCTCGCGTTCGCAACCTCCCTCGCGGCGACGGTCGCCGCGGTCTCCGCCTTTGCGCAGGAGTCCCCCGCGGAGCCTCCGAGGCCGGCGGCCTCCGGGGCGGCGGCGGAAGACGCGCGCCCCGCCGAACCGGACAATCAGGGCCCGCCGCCGGATCTCGCGTTCGGCGCCTTCCAGCGCGGCATGTTCCTGACCGCGCTCCAGGAGGCGCTGAAGCGTGTCAGGGAGAACCCGGACGATGCGGCAGCGATGACGCTGCTGGGCGAACTCTACAAGGACGGGCTTTCCGTTCGCCGCGACCCCGCCGAGGCGGTGCGCTGGTACCGGCTTGCAGCCGCGCGCGGCGACAGGCAGGCGGAGTTCGCGCTCGGCATCGCCCACCTGAATGGGTCGGGCGCGCCAAAGGACCGGAAAATCGCGCAGGACTGGCTGGAGAAAGCCGCCGCCCGGAACCACGCAGGCGCCATCTACAACCTCGGCGTCCTCGCCATCGACGCCGAGATTCAGGATTTTCCCCGCGCCGCCCTGCTGTTCCGGAAGGCGGCCGAACTCGGCGACGTGGACGCCGCCTATGGCCTCGCCGTGCTCTACCGGGAGGGAACAGGCGTGCCGCGCGACCGGGCGGAGTCGGTGAAATGGCTGAAGCGCGCCGCCGAGGAGCGCCATATCGCGGCGATGGTCGAGTTCGCGGTCGCCCTGTTCAATGGCGACGGCGTCGAGAAGAGCGAATCGGGCGCGGCGATGTACTTCGGGCGGGCCGCCCAGGCGAATTCGCCGGTCGCCCAGAATCGTCTCGCGCGGCTCTACGCGGCCGGGCGCGGCGTCAAGGCCAACAGGGTCGAGGCGATGAAGTGGCATATTCTCGCCCGCGCCAACGGCGTGAAGGACGAGTGGCTCGAAAGCCGCCTCGCCACCCTCTCCCCGCCAGAGCGCCTCGCCGTGGAGGAAGCGGTGCAGCGATATATCGGCAATTGACGCGTCGAAACGCCCCGAAATCCGCTTCGTCGTTTTCGGTTCGATGCTTTGGCCTTGACGGGCGGCGCCGGCGGCGGGCACATCGGGCTGAACTTACTGAAAGACGAAGATGATCCGTTCCGCACTGATGAATGTCATGACCGCCGCCGCCATCAAGGCCGGCCGCGGCCTCAAGCGCGACTTCGGCGAAGTCGAGAACCTGCAGGTGTCGGTGAAGGGGCCGGCGGATTTCGTATCCGCCGCCGACCGCCGGGCCGAAAAGACGCTGTTCGAGGAATTGTCGAAGGCGCGTCCCGGTTACGGCTTCCTCATGGAGGAGCAGGGCGCGGTCGAGGGCTCCGACAAGTCGCACCGCTGGATCATCGATCCTCTCGACGGCACGACGAACTTCCTTCACGGATTGCCGATTTTCGCCATCAACGTCGCGCTCGAGCGCGAAGGCCAGATCGTTGCCGGTCTTACGTACAATCCCATCACGGACGAGATGTACGTGGCCGAGAAGGGGCAGGGCGCCTGGCTCAACAACCGGCGGCTTCGCGTGTCCGCGCGGCGGGAGATCGCCGACGGACTGATCGGCTGCGGCGTGCCGCCGCTTGGCCGCGCGGCCCTGCATCCTCGTTTCAAGGCCGAGCTTTCCGCCGTCATGGCGCGCGCCGGCAACGTGCGCCGTCTCGGCGCGGCCGCGCTCGACATCGCGCTGGTGGCGGCGGGGCGGTTCGACGCCTTCTGGGAGCGTGGGCTGCATCCGTGGGACATGGCGGCCGGCGTTCTGCTGGTGCGGGAAGCGGGCGGCTTCGTCAGCGACGCAGACGGCGGCGACGCGATTTTCGGCACGGGCTCCATCTGCGTTGGCAACGAAGCCATGCACCGGCATTTGCTTCAACTGCTCCGTGCGGCATGATGCGGGCGCGCGCATAATTTAAATCCGCGCGCCGCGCGGCCAAGCGAGGATCAGGAACGTCAGATGGCAACGGACCGGGAGTCGCACAGGATTTCGACGCCGCGTATCTATCTCGTGCGGATGCTCGTCTTCCTGGCGCTGATCGGTTTCGTCGCGCTGATTCTCCACCGCCAGATCACGACGGCGTTCATGGCCAATCCCGGCCTGAACGCGCTCATCATCGGCGTGATGTTCATCGGCATCGTGCTCGCGCTGCGGCAGGTGTTTCGTCTGTTTTCCGAAGCGCGCTGGGTGAACGCCCTGCATCGCGGCGAGCCCGACTCGGGCCGCCAGCCCGTGCTGCTCGCGCCCATGGCGCGCATGATCGGCGAACGCGGCGGCCGGCCGATCTCGACCCTGATGCTGCGGGCGATCCTTGATTCCGTCGGATCGCGCCTCGACGAGGCGCGCGAGATTTCGCGCTACCTCACGGGCCTTCTGGTCTTCCTGGGCCTGCTCGGCACGTTCTGGGGCCTGCTCGAAACGCTCGGCGCCATCGGTCGCGTCGTCGGTTCGATGCAGGGCGGCTCGGACGCGACGCTGATGTTCGACGAATTGAAAGCCGGGCTCTCGGCGCCGCTGGCGGGCATGGCCATCTCTTTCACGTCCTCGCTCTTCGGTCTTGCCGGCTCGCTTGTTCTCGGCTTTCTCGACTTGCAGGCGGGGCAGGCGCAGAATCGTTTCTACACGGAGCTGGAGGATTCGCTGTCGGCCAACGCCACCGATCCGCTGTTCGAAGCCGCGTCGAATGCCGGCCTGCCGCCGGAACTTGCGGCCGCGCTGGCGAAGATGGGCGAGGGCGACCCGGGCGCATCGCGCGCCTCCACGACCGCGATGGCCAATCTCGCGGAAGGCATTCAGGGCCTCGTGAAGCACATGCGCAGCGAGCAGCAGATGATCCGCGACTGGGTTGAGGCGCAGGCCGAGCAGCAACGCGAAATGCGCAAGCTGCTCGAGCGTCTCGGCTCCGAAAGCGAGCGGCGCTGATGGCCCTTGCGCGCACACGGCGGCGGCCCGGCGGGTTCGACTACTGGCCCGGCTTCGTCGACGCGCTCTCGACGCTGCTTCTCACGATCATCTTCCTTCTTTCGGTCTTCGTGCTTGGCCAGTATTTCCTCGCCCGCGAGGTGTCAGGCCGGGACACGGCGCTTGCGCGCCTCAACCGCCAGATCGAGGAATTGACTTCGCTGCTCGCGCTGGAGCGGGCGGGGCGCGGGGAAACGCAATCCTCCCTTGCGAGCCTGATGTCGACGCTTGAGGCGACGCGGCAGGAGCGCGACCGGCTCCAGGGACTCGTGGACGCCAACGAGTCCAGCGCGAACGCGGCGGGCGGCGCGGTCGCGGCGGCGCGCCAGGCGCTCGACGCAGAGAAACAGCTTTCCGCGCGCGCGCTGGCGCAGGTCGATATCCTCAACCAGCAGATCGCGGCCTTGCGGCGGCAACTCGCGGCGCTCGAGGAGGCGCTCGAATCCTCCGAAAAGCGCGACAAGGAGAGCATGGCGCGAATCGCCGACCTCGGTTCGCGCCTCAACGTCGCGCTTGCCCAGAAGGTGCAGGAACTCGCCCGCTATCGTTCCGATTTCTTCGGACGCCTGCGCGACATACTCGGCGCAAGGCCGGGCGTGCGCGTGGTGGGCGACCGTTTCGTCTTCGAGTCGGAGGTTCTCTTCGATACCGGCCGCGCCGACCTCAACAACGCGGGCCGCGCGGAACTCGACAAGCTCGCCTCGGCGGTCAGCGATCTCGAACGCATCATTCCGCCCGAAATTCCGTGGGTGCTGCGCGTGGATGGGCACACCGACAAGCGCCCGTTGCAGGGCGTCGGAATTTATCGCTCGAACTGGGATCTTTCCGCCGCGCGCGCGATCTCCGTCGTTCAATATCTCGTCTCGCGCGGGGTTTCGCCCGAGCGCCTGCTCGCTGCGGGCTTCGGCGAATTCCAGCCTATCGACAGCGGCGACAGCGAGGAAGCGCTGCGCCGCAACCGTCGCATCGAACTCAAACTCACCGAACGCTGATGATACAGCCCCTCATGTCGCACGACGTGCATCTTCACTACTTCCTGCGGCCGGACCACTGGGACGTGGCCGACCTTTGGGCGCCGCATTGGGGGCCGCATCTGCCGCCGCTCGCGTTTCAGGACCGGCACGACTGGCTGTTCGAGCATATCGAGAACCTGCACGAAGCCGGCTCAACCACGATTTGCGCGGTGAACGCCCGCACCGGCGGCGTCGCTGGCTTCGTAACCTTCGAACCTGAATCCAGGCGCCTGCATCAGATCGTCGTCGCGTCGAGCGCGCGCGGGTCCGGCGCGGCGAAAATGCTTCTGGACGAAGCCAAGCGCCTGAGCCCATCCGGACTGATCGTGGAATTCGACAGCGCGAACGGGCGCGCGCTGCGCTTCTTCGAGCGCGAAGGCTTCAAGGCCGTGAAGCAGGACGGAGCCGCCATCCAGATGATGTGGGGCGGATAGTTCCGAGCGGCGCATCGGCGCGGTAGAAGGCAAGATGACTTCATTCGCGACTGACCTTCGCGATTCGTCCTCCGCATGGCGCAGGCTCGGGATCGCGGTGCTGATCGGCACGATCGGCTCCATCGGCATGTGGTCGTTCGTCGTTGCGTTGCCCGCCGTGCAGGCGGGCTTCGGCGTGGCGCGCGCCGAAGCCTCGCTCCCTTACACGCTGACCATGGTGGGCTTCGCCTTCGGCGGGGTGTTGAACGGACGGCTGGCGGATCGTTTCGGCATCCTCGTTCCGTTGCTTATCGGCGCGGCCGCGCTCACCGCCGGATATTTCGCGGCGGCCAATGCGACCACGCTTGCAATCTATGCGCTGGCGCAGGCGCTCGTCGGCTTCGGCGCGTCGGCGAGCTTCGCGCCGCTGATGGCCGACCTTTCGCACTGGTTCGTCAAGCGGCGCGGCATAGCGGTCGCCATCGCTTCATCCGGCAATTACCTTGCGGGCGCGATCTGGCCGCCTGTCATACAGCACATCATCGCCACGCAGGGATGGCGGCCCGCGCACGTGGCGATGGGCGCGCTCTGCCTGATGACGCTGGCGCCGCTGGCCTTTCTGCTGCGCAGGCGCCTGCCGGCGGACGCGGGCGCCGCGTCGCCGCCGGTATCGCGCCATGGCGCGCTCGACGTGCCGCAGAACGCGCTCCTCATGCTGCTCGTCGTTGCGGGGGTGTCCTGCTGCGTGGCGATGGCGATGCCGCAGGTCCACATCGTCGCCTATTGCGCCGACCTGGGCTACGGGCCCGCGCGCGGCGCGGAAATGCTGGCGCTGATGCTGGGCATGGGCGTCATCAGCCGCCTCGTGTCGGGTCTTGTCGCCGACCGCATCGGGGGCCTGCGCGCGCTGACGATCGGCTCGTTCCTCCAGGGCGTCGCGCTGTTTCTCTATGTGTTCTTCGACGGGCTCGCCTCGCTTTACGTGATCTCCGCTCTGTTCGGCCTGTTCCAGGGCGGCATCGTGCCGATGTACGCGGTCATCGTGCGCGAGTTCTTCCCGGCGGCGAAAGCCGGCGGCACGCTCGGCGTTGTCGTGATGGCGACGCTGGGCGGCATGGCGCTGGGCGGCTGGATTTCGGGCTTCATCTTCGACATGACGGGCTCCTACCGGCTCGCGTTCGTCAACGGGCTGGCGTGGAACCTCGTGAACCTTGCGATCTGCGCCTTCCTCATCTCGCGCCAGCGCGGCCCGCAGCCCGCGCCAGCGTGAGCGCCTTGCGATAAGGTGGCGTGGAAGCGATTCGGACGGGCGGATGATCGGCAAGCTCAAGGGCCTCATCGACTCCTACGGCGAGGATTTCGTGATCCTCGACGTGAACGGCGTCGGCTATGTGGTGCAATGCTCCGCCCGCACGCTGCAGAAACTGCCGCGGCCGGGCGAGGCGGCGGCGCTCTCCATCGAGACGCAGGTGCGCGAGGACGCGATCCGGCTATTCGGATTCACGTCCGACGCCGAGCGCGACTGGTTCCGCCTGTTGCAAACCGTGCAGGGCGTCGGCTCGAAAGTCGCGCTCGCCATTCTGGGCGTGCTCGGCCCAAACGAACTGGGCGCGGCCATCGCCTCGCAGGACAAGGCCTCGATCGGCCGGGCGCAGGGCGTCGGCCCGAAGCTCGCCGCTCGCATCGTCGCGGAACTCAAGGACAAGGCGCCGGCCTTCGGTCATGTCGATCCGCTCGTCGTCAGGCTCGCCGGCGAGGACGAGGACAAGTCCGCGCCGGCCCCCGTGCGCGATGCGATCTCCGCGCTCGTCAATCTCGGCTACGGGAGACCGCAGGCGGCGGCCGCCGTCGCCGCGAGCGTCAAGGCGCTCGGCGAGAATGCCCAGACGAGCGCGCTCATCCGGCAGGGTCTCAAGGAGCTCGCGTCATGAGCGCGCCGCTCGAGCGTCCCGCGCGCGCCTACGGCTTCGGCGCGAAGATGTGGAATTTCATCCTTGTCGTGCTGATCTTCCTTGTCGTCGGACCGCCGGTCGGGGCGCTCACCTTCTCTGGCCTGCTGTCGGTGTGGCTGGCGCGCTCGGCCTCCGAGCCAGGCAGCGCCGCCATGGTTTTCGGCTTCCTGTCGCTCTACGGCGTGTTTTTCTCATGGTTCATCGGCGCGGCGCCCGCGGCGCTCACGGGACTTGTGTTCGCGGCCTGGCAGACCTTCGTTGGACGGGTGCAATGGGCGCTTGCGGGCCTGATTGGCCTCGGCGCCGGGATTGGCGTCTATATCGGAGGCGGCGATCTTACGTCTCACGCGCCCGGGGAGCCGCCGTTGTGGCCGCTCTACCTGCTCACCTGTTTCGTGCCGACGATGGCGTGCTGGCTTCTGGCGCGCAGCTTCGTGACGGCGGGAGAAAGGGCGTGAGGGACGCTGTGGCGGGCCGCGGCGCAATGGTCTATGCCGATGCGGCGCCCATGAAAGTTCGCACGCGATGACCCTGCCTCCCCAACGTCTCGTCTCCGGCGAAAAGCGCGAAGACGACGTCGATGCGTCGATCCGGCCGCTCTCGCTTGAGGACTTCACGGGACAGGAGGCCGCGCGCAAGAACCTGCGCGTGTTCATCGAGGCGGCGAAGGCGCGCGGCGACGCGCTGGATCACGTCCTGTTCGTCGGCCCGCCGGGTCTGGGCAAGACCACTCTCGCGCAGATCGTGGCGCGCGAAATGGGCGTCAACTTCCGCTCGACGTCGGGCCCGGTGATCGCAAAGGCGGGCGACCTCGCGGCGCAGCTCACCAATCTCGAAGAGCGCGACGTGCTTTTCATCGACGAAATCCACCGGCTCAACCCGGCGGTTGAGGAAATCCTTTATCCGGCGATGGAGGACTTCCAGCTCGATCTCATCATCGGCGAGGGGCCCGCCGCGCGCTCGGTGAAGATCGACCTCGCGAAGTTCACGCTCGTCGGCGCGACGACCCGCGCCGGTCTTCTCACGACGCCGCTGCGCGACCGATTCGGCATTCCCATCCGGCTCAACTTCTACACGGTGGAAGAACTTGAAAGCATCGTCAGCCGCGGCGCGCGCGTGCTCGGCCTGCCGATGTCGCCCGACGGCGCCAACGAGATCGCGCGTCGCGCGCGCGGCACGCCGCGCATCGCCGGCCGCTTGCTGCGCCGCGTGCGCGACTTCGCGATCGTCGACCGTGAGCCGAGCGTCACGCGCGTCGTGGCGGACCGCGCGCTGACGCTGCTCGATGTCGATCCCATCGGCCTTGACCAGATGGACCGGCGCTATCTCTCGATGATCGCGGAAAACTTCGGCGGCGGGCCGGTCGGCGTGGAGACGCTCGCCGCCGCGCTGTCCGAGCCCCGCGACGCCATCGAGGACATCATCGAACCGTATCTGTTGCAGATCGGCTTCCTGCAGCGCACGCCGCGCGGGCGCCTGCTGACGAGCAATGCGTTCAAACATCTCGGGCTCGCCGAGCCGTCGCGGCAGGGCTCGCAGTTTGGCCTCTTTGCGGATGACGGGGAGGGGTAGGGGCCATGTCCGCGAAGCCCCATCATCTCTCCATCCGCGTGTATTACGAGGACACGGACTTTTCAGGCGTCGTCTATCATGCGTCCTACCTGCGTTTTCTGGAGCGCGGGCGCACCGAGCTTCTGCGTGACCGCGGCGTTCACCAGGCGGCGATTTTTTCGGGCGCGCTGGGTCCGCCCTTCGGCTTCGCCGTGCGGCGCATGGAGATCGACTTTCTCAGGCCCGCCCGGATGGATGACCTGCTCGACATCGAAACGTCGCCGGAAGGGGTGCGGGGAGCGTCGATAAACCTGCTTCAGCGCATCCTGCGCGAGGATGAGGTTCTGGTGACGGCCCGCGTCCGCGTAGCCTGCGTCTCGGACGGGCGCCCGGCGCGCCTCCCGGCCTGGGTGCGGGAGAAACTGGAAGCGTGACGGGCTGAATCTGGCGGGGACCGTCCCTTCTAAACCCTTCATTAACCCTGACCGGGGCTTAACTCGAACGGCGGGACTCCGCCCGGGCGCCCCTGCGGGGAGGCCCAAGTTTCGGCGGATTCTGCGCCCATTGAGCAGGCATGCCAGAGAACCGAAGGACGCATAGCGAATGACCCCTGCCGACGCGGGCATCCCGCACGATCTCACATTCTGGGGCATGTTCTGGGCCGCCCACCTGGTCGTCAAAACGGTGATGCTGGGGCTGATCGCCGCCTCGCTCTGGTCATGGGCGATCATCATCAACAAGTATCTGCTCTACGCGCGTTTCGAGAAGGGCATGGACCGTTTCGAGGAAACGTTCTGGTCCGGCAATTCGCTCGAGGAATTGTATGACACGCTGTCGACGCGCCCGACGAGCGGCATGGCGGCGGTGTTCGTCGCCGGAATGCGCGAGTGGAAGCGTTCCTTTTCGGCGGCGTCGTCCGCGTTTCTGGGCCTTCAGGCGCGCATCGAGAAAGTGCTGGACGTCTCCATCGCGCGCGAGTCGGAACGCCTCGAATCTCAGCTTCTCGTTCTCGCCTCGATCGCATCGGCCGCGCCCTTCGTCGGTCTGTTCGGCACGGTGTGGGGCATCATGACGGCGTTCCAGTCGATCGCAGTCTCCAAGAACACCTCGCTCGCGGTCGTCGCGCCCGGCATCGCCGAGGCGCTGTTCGCCACCGCCATCGGCCTGTTCGCGGCCATTCCCGCGCTCGTGTTCTACAACGCGCTGCAGGGGCGCGTCGCGCGCTCGCAGGCGCGAATGGAATCTTTCGCCGACGAATTCTCCTCCATCCTGTCCCGTCACATGGACCAGCATGTCGCGGGCGAACGCGACCGCGCGGCGTAAGTAGGAAACGGATATGGGCGCATCTGTCGGAGCCCCCGGGCGCAAGAGCGGCCGCCGCAGGCGCGGCGTGCCGCGTTACGGCGCGATGGCCGAGATCAACATGACGCCGTTCATCGACGTCATGCTGGTGTTGCTCATCATCTTCATGGTCGCGGCGCCGCTGCTGGCGACGGGCGTGCCGATCGACCTGCCGCAGACGAAGGCCGCGGCGCTCAACATCGACCAGAAGCCGATTTCCGTCGCCATCGACGAAAAGGGCGAGGTCTACCTGATGGATCAGCCGGTGCGCGTGGAGGATCTCGTCGGGCGCCTGCAGGAAGCGGCGAAGGCGGGCGCCGACGAGCGCATCTATGTTCGCGGCGCGCGGGCAGTCAATTACGGACGCGTGGCTGAAGTCATGTCGCTCATCACGAGCGCCGGATACAAGAAGGTCGCGCTCGTCACAGAGCAGGAGAAGTGAGACCGGCGTGAAGTTTCGCCCCACAGAGCCGGGCCTTTATGTTTCGGCGGCGCTGCATGGCGCGCTGCTGCTGGCGGCGCTCGTCTCGTTTTCGGAGTCGCGGAAATTCAACGATGCGGAGGAGGCGATTCCCGTCGACATGATCACGGAGTCGCAGTTCAACGAAGTAGTGAAGGGCGTTCGCAACGCGCCGGTGGCGGAAACGCCGAAGCCCGTCGTGGATCGCGTCGCCGAGGTCGAGGAGACGAAGCCCACGCCCGTGGTCAAGGAGGCGAAGGTCGACATCGCCGCGCCGCCGCCGCCCCAGCGCGAGCCCGATCCCGCGCCGCCCGAACCGCCGCAGGCGGCAGCCCCTCCCGAACCCGCCCCGCCTGTTCCCAAGCCGCCTCCGCGTCCGCCGGAGCCGCCGAAGGCCGAGCCGCCGCCCAAGCCCGAACCGCCGAAGCCGCAGGCCGCGGAAGCGATCGACCCGCCGAAGCCGCCTCCGCGCCCGCGCGACCTGCCGAAGGTCGAGTCGCCGAAACCGGAGCCGCCCAAGACGCCTCCGAAGCCGGCGCTCGACCGGGCGCAGATCGCCGCCCTGCTCGAAAAGCAGAAGAAGGAAGATGCCGCCAAGAAGCCAAAGCCGCCGTCCGGCCAGGAACACACGGAGCAGCGCCGGTTCGATCCGAACTCCATCGCGAAGCTGTTGTCGAGGGAAGAACCCGGCCAGCGAGCCTCTACGGGCCGCACGGCAAACCAGACGGCCTCGATCGGCAATCCGAACGCGACCGGCCAGCGCATGTCGCCTTCGATGTGGGGCCAGCTCGACGGTTACATGATCGAACAATACAAACGCTGCTGGAATTACATCTCGCTCGGCCCGGCCGCGCGCTACATCCCGCAGATCGAGGTCTCCTTCACGCAGACCGGGGGACTGCGCGCGGAGCCGCGCCTGCGCAATCAGCCGTCCGATCCCAACCTGCGCGCGCTGGCCGACAGCGCCATGCGCGCGGTGAAACAGTGTAACCCGCTGCGCATCCCGGAGCGTTTTCTTCCCTATTACAACGAGTGGAAAGACCGCATCCTGCGGTTCGATCCTGACGAAATGGCTGGATAGCCGCGCATGAACGCGATGCGTCTCCAGTCCCCCTTCCGAAAGACCGCGCCATGACATTGCTCCTTACCCGCCGCAGCGCCGGCCTCTCGATCGCAGGATCGCTTGCCGGCCTTGCGGCCGCCCCCGTCGTCAGCTCGAATCTGCCGGGCGTCGCCGCGCTGGCGCAGCCGCGCGAACTCGACATTCGCGGCGGCTCCTTCCGCCCCGTCAACATCGCCGTAACGAATTTCGCGGGCGACGCGCAGCAGGGGCCTGCGCTCACCGCGGTGATCACCGACAACTTCCGCCGCTCGGTCTATCTCGCGCCCATCGACCAGCGTTCCTTCGTCGACCGCAATCCCAATCCCGACGCGCCGCCGAACCTCGACGCATGGCGCTCGATCAATGCGCAATATGTGGTCGTCGGCAGGACGGGGCGCGGCGGCGACGGGCGCCTGCGCACGGAATTCCGTCTGTGGGACGTGGCGACCGGCCAGCAGGTCGCTGGCCAGCAGTTCGTCACGGATCCGCAGAACTCACGGCGGGTGGCGCACATCATTTCCGACGCGATCTTCTCGCGCATCACGGGCGAGAAGGGCTGTTTCGACACGCGCGTCGCCTTCATCGACGAATCCGGCCCGCGCGAAAAGCGCCGCAAGCGCCTTGCTTTGATGGACCAGGACGGCGCCAATGTGCGCTATCTGAGCACGGGCGACGAGCTTGTCGTCACGCCGCGCTTCTCGCCGTCTTCGCAGGAAGTGACCTACATGGCCTTCGGCGCGGGCGATCCGCGCGTCTTCCTGCTCAACATAGATACGCGCCAGCGCGAAGTCGTCGGCAATTTCCCAGGCATGACGTTCAGCCCGCGATTCTCGCCGGATGGGCAGCGCATCATCATGTCGCTGTCGCAGGGCAGTTCGACCAATCTCTACACGATGGATCTTCGTTCACGCACGACGACGCGCCTCACAGATACGGCCGGCATCGACACCTCGCCATCCTATTCTCCGGACGGATCGCAGATCGTGTTCGAAAGCGACCGCGGCGGTGGACAGCAGATCTACATAATGAGCGCCAGCGGGGGCGGCGCGCGGCGCATCTCCTTCGGGCAGGGGGCGCGCTATTCGACGCCGGTGTGGTCGCCCAAGGGCGACTTCATCGCCTTCACCCGCCAGCGTGGCGGTTCCTTCGGCATTGGCGTCATGCGGCCCGACGGTTCGGGCGAGCGCATCATCACCGAAGGCTTCCACAACGAAGGCCCGACCTGGGCGCCGAACGGCTTGTTCCTGATGTTCTTCCGTGAACCCGGCGGGCAGACCGGCGCCAAGATCTACATGACCGACGTGACGGGCCGGGGGGAATTCGTCATCCCGACGCCGGCCTTTGCTTCGGATCCTTCGTGGGGGCCGTTGCTGAGCTGATTGCTAACGGCTCCGCGCAAGCGCCGCTTTCAACTCCCGCGCGCCACGATGCTGCGCGTGGCAGATGGCGACAGCCAGCGCGTCCGCCGCGTCGGCGGATTTCGCCTCCGCGCGCGGCAACAGGATGCGAATCATCGCAGCGATCTGCTGTTTCTCGGCGTGGCCCGAGCCCACGACCGTCTTCTTGACGAGATTGGCGGCGTATTCGGCGACCGGGAGTCCGGCGAGCGCGGGAACAACCAGCGCGACGCCGCGCGCCTGCCCGAGCTTGAGCGCGGATTGCGGGTCGCGGTTGACGAACGTCTCCTCGACCGCCGCCTCCACGGGCGTGTGGACGTGGATCACTTGCGACAGGCCGTCGTGCAGCTGCCGCAGCCGGTCGCCGAGCGCCAGCGCGGCGTCGGAGCGCACGACCCCGCAGGCGACGAAGGCGAGGCGCGACCCCGCCGCCTCGACGATCCCCCAGCCTGTGTTGCGGAGACCCGGGTCAATCCCGATGATGCGAATCGGCGTCTGCGGCATATAGTCAGTCTAGAGCATCGGAGCCGTTTCCGGACAATCCGGCGCCAGACCAACCCGCCCGCGCTCGCCCCGATTCCCGGAGCCTTTCTTGCTGAATGTCCAAAGCCTCGGCTCGCTCTTTGCAGACGCCTGGGCGCTCCTTTTGCAGCCCGCCACGTGGTTCGTCGCGGCCGTCGTTTTCATCTCCGGCATCGTGCGCGGCTTTTCCGGTTTCGGCGGCGCGCTGATCTTCATTCCGCTGACCGCCTCGATGCTTGGCCCCGCCAAGGCGGTAGCCGTCTTCTTCATGTTCGATCTCGTGAGCGCAACGCCTTACGGCTACACGTACATCCGGAAGTGCCGGCTGCGCGAAATACTGCCGATGCTCGCCGGTTCGACGATCACGGTGCCGCTTGGCGTGTGGATTCTCGCCAATTCGGACCCGATTCTCCTGCGCTGGGTGTTCGCCGTCGTGGTCGGCGTCATGCTCGCGGCGCTCGGCACCGGCTGGCGCTACAGGGGCGAGCCGAAGCCGCCGGTGTCCTTCGGCCTCGGGCTGACGGCGGGCGTCGCCAGCGGCTCGACCGGCATGGCGGGGCCGATCGTGATCGGCTACTGGCTCTCCAGCACTGCGGAGGCGGCCGTCATCCGCGCCAACATCATGGTGTACTACGCGATGTCGGCGACGATCGTGGACATCGTGCTGTTCTACAAGGGCCTGTTCACATGGGACGTCGTCGTCTACGCCCTCGTCGCCTGGCCGCTGTACTCGCTGGGGCTTGCGCTCGGCGCGCGCGTGTTCAAATCATCGACCGACGCCAATTACCGGATCGCAGCCTATCTGCTCATCGCGCTTTCGGCGATCCTCAGCCTGCCCGTTTTCGACCGCTTTATCCGATGACCGTCACCACGAGACCGACGCCATGATCCATCCGTTGTTCGTCCTCGGCATTGTCATGTTTCTGGGGATTGTCGCCTGGCCTGTCGCCCGCGCGCAGGGCTGGGCGCCGCGCAGCACGGAGGCGGACCTCATCGTCGTCGCGGTGCTGATTCTTTCCTACATGGCTTACAAGAGCTGGTGGCGCGGCAAACAGGGCGAATAGTCCCGTAGCGGAGTGATTTTCGGCGCGCATAACCTTGCAAAGCCACGCTTTTTTGCCATCCGTAGTTATGCTTACCCGTTCGAAGGGGGCTTCAAAAGCACTGTATTTGCTTGATCCTGTGTCCCGCGTGGAAAGCGCGCGGGATTCGCGAGGGATCATGTCGGACGACGTCGAGAAGCCGAAAAGCCGGAAGGGTCTTGCGGCTCTTTCTCCCGAGAAGCGCCGGTTGATCGCCAGCATGGGCGGCAAGAGCGTTCCGAAGGAAAAGCGGACCTTCGCGCGCAATCGCGCGGTGGCGAGCGCAGCGGGCAAGAAAGGCGGGCGCACGATCCGGCCGGAATCGCGGACGTTCGCGATCTACCCGGAACTTGCGTCGATGGCGGGACGGATCGGCGGTTCGACGAGCGTGTCGCAGAAGAAGCAGGCGGAGCGCAATTGCTTCTTCCTCAATCTTTACTCGGGCGACAAGCACGTCATCATCATGGACGATTCCCCCAGCTTCAATCTGGAGCGCGCCCAGCAGAAGATGCTGGATGCGCTGGCCGCCCAGAATCTGCATCTGGAGCCCGGTTGGCGCGTCGAGGTCAGGAATCGCCAGGGCGACCTCGTGCTGCGCATGCGCGACCGCGCCAGGGCGGAGGCCGCGCCGCCGGACCAGGAGGCGGCGGCGGCGCTTTGAGAGGCGGTGAAGCCGGATGCTCTTGCGGGCCATCGAGGAGGCTCGCGTGCGCCGGCGCCCGGATTTTTATCGATCACCTGGATGGAATGCGGCCGTCCGGCGCATCCAGCGCCCTTCAGCCATGGTTATGCGCAAGGCGCCCCGTTCCAATTTATAGTTAAGTCTATGCTTTGTGAAATTAAGCTAAAGTTGCATACGTAACCATCTTGGTAAGCCCGCAATTGCTATGAATGTTCTCCGATGAACCTTTCTCCCGCCTCTCATGGCGGGGGCATAAATCATCGCACGGGCAGGAAACATGGCGCCGACAGCCGGCGCCGACGCTGCTGCGCCCGTGACCGATGGGAATCCGCGGGGCGTCATGTCGGACGACATCGAGAAGCCGGAAAGCCGGAAGGGTCTGGCGTCTGTCGCGCCGGAGAAGCGCCGGTCGATCGCCAGCCTGGGCGGCAAGAGCGTTCCCAGTGAGAAGCGTTCATTCTCGCGCAATCGAGCTCTGGCGAGCGCGGCCGGCAAGAAGGGCGGGCGTCCCTTCCAGGCTGAAACGCGGACGTTCGAGCTAACTACGGGATCGGCCTCGACGGCGAGGCGCATCGGACGCTCGACGATCACGCCGGATAACCCGCAGGCGGAACGCGCCTACTTCTTCCTAAATCTCTACTCGGGCGACCACCACATCCTCATTCTCGATGAGGAGCCCAGCATCAATCTTGAGCGCGCCCGGCGGAAGCTGCTTGATGCGCTGGCGCTTCAGAATCTGCGCCTGGAGCACGGCTGGCGGGTTGAAGTGCAGAATCGCCATGGCGATGTGGTGCTGCGTATTCGCGATCGCGGGCAAGGGGAACCGAGTGCGCCGTAGCGACATGGGCTTCCGGCGCCTCGACAAGCGCAAAACTCGACACGCCGCCGGGTTTTTGCAGGCGCCCGATGGGCGTCGGCTCCGGAGCCGGGACGCCCTTCGCTCGTAGCGAGTCCAGCCGCCACGCCAGCGCCTCGCTCGCAGCCTTCACGGCAAGCTCGACGGTGGAAGCTTCAACGCACACGTCACGGATGTCGGGAAGCGTGACCGTCACACGACCATTCCGTCTCGCCACAAAGCCTACGTACCAAGCCATGGCCGCCGTCCTGTGCGAGAGATAGCGCCGGAGTTCAGTACGTATTTCTACTAAAGATTGTCCTTTGGCGCAATAATGCTAAACGTGCATAATGCTGTCTGAACTATTGAGACAGCGGCGTCTCGCCGCGCATCGTGCGGCGCAAGCAACAACGCACCGGCAGGGAACATGGCGCTTGTTTCAGATGCCGACGTCAAGCGACTCGTCATCGTGGAGGACGAGCCAGAAATCCTCGGTCTGATGAAGGATTTCTTTCTTGGCGCCGGCTACAGGGTGAAGGGCTTCGCCTCCGCCGAAGAACTGATCGCGGATCTCGACTGGATAGGCTCTGTCGATTGCGTCATCGCAGACGTGCGGCTGCCCGGGATGGACGGTCTCCAATTGCTCAGGTTGATCATGGGGCAGCGGCCAGCGACCCCAGTCGTGATCATGACGGGGCACGGCGATATCCCCATGGCTGTTAAAGCGATCAAGGACGGGGCTTTCGACTTCATCGAGAAGCCGTTTACGCCTGAGCGGCTCGACGAAATCGTCAGCGACGCGCTGGCCTCGCGCCGCCCCGTGCGCGTGACGCAGGACGCGCGTGACGCCGAAAACGCCTTGAGCCGGCTTACGCCGCGGCAAATCGAGATTGTCGATCTCATCGCAGAAGGCCTGACGAGCAAGGAAATCGCGGTCCGTCTCGGGATGAGCTTCCGGACGGTCGACACGCACCGCGCAAGGATCATGGAAAAGCTTCAGGTCAATTCACTCGCCGAGCTTCTGCGCCTGAGACTTGCCGCAGAACTCAGCGGAATCTGAGACGCGCGAGGTGGCCGGCGTGAACGAGCGTCCCTATCGCCGCGTCCTCAAATATTACGTCATGTTCGCGAGCGCGGTCTATGTGTTCGCGCTTGCGCTGACCGTCACCGTCGTCGTCAAGAACATGACGCAGAACCGCGAGGCGAGGCATGAGGAACTCGTCCACTCCGCGCAATTGTTTCGCGAGCACGTTGATCGCATCTTCGGCAACGTCAACTGGATCATGGAGACGGCGCGAAACGCCTATATCGAGAGCCCGGACGACCAGCCAAAGCTCGAACGCACGCTGATCGCGCTCGGACAGCGCGAGGAGTTCGCGTTCTTCGTCACGGTCGCCGACACGAAAGGCGTATCGGTCGCGTCCAGCCTGCGAACGTCGAATGTCGATCTCACCGATCGTCCGCATGTGCGGGCGCTGCTTCGCCCCGACGCGCCGACGTTGTACGTGAGCCAGCCGCGCACGGGGCCGCGCTCCGGCGTATTCGCGATCAGCATCAGCAGGAAAATTTTTACCGACGACGGCGAATGGCGCGGCATCGTCATCGTCTCGTTCGATCCGACGCGCATCGCCACATTCCTCAGGAGCCTGTCCATACACGACAAGGGCGTCGCCACGCTCATTCGCAATGATGGCGCGATCCTCGCCCGGTCGAACGCGCGCGTGACAGCCGACGAGGGCCGCTTCGATCTCACGGTGTTCGGGGATGCGTTGCAGGCCCAGCAAGGCGGCAGGATGACGCTGCATAGCCCCGTGGATGGCGTGCAGCGCCTGTACGCGTTCCAGAAGCTGAGGCGGCTTCCGCTCATGGTGGTCGTGGGAATGGACTACGACTACTTCGACAGGGAACGCACGCAATGGCTGCTGCTCAGCGGCCTCTGGATGGCGTTGCTCGGCGCCGCCCTGATCGGCATCGGCTACCTGATTCGCAAGTTCGTCCTTGCCGAGGAGCGCCGTCAGGTCGAGCAGTTCGCGGAGGCCGAGCGGTTGCGCACCGCCGAACTGATCCAGTCCGCGTTCAACAGCGCAGGCGTTTTCGTCGTCGTATTCGACAAGACCGCCTCGGTAAGGTTCGCCAACCGCCCGGCGCGCGAACTCATGGAAAGCCTTGCGACTCCGCTTGCGGGTTTTCTGTGCGAGCTGGAACAGACGGACGCTGCGAGCATCGACTTCTTCTCGCCGACGACCACGCATTGGGTGCGGCTGCGCGACGGGTCGATGCGCACGATCTGCTGGTCGGTCGCCAGCGCGGAATGGGTTGGGCCGGATTGCCTTGTAGCCGTTGGCTTCGACCGCACCGAGGCAGAGCACATGGAGCGCATGCTGAGCCAGAAGGCGCGCCTGACCGCGCTCGGCGAGATTTCAGTCGGCATCGCCCATGAAGTCGCGCAGCCGTTGACAATCATCAATTTCACGTCGCGGCGCATGGAGCGCGATCCGGGCTCCCTCGATCTCCAGAAGGAGTGCATCGCGACGATCAAGAGCGCGGCGACGCGGGCGGGCCGCATCCTCGGGCAGATCAAGACCTTCGCGAAACAGTACGATCAGGCCGGGGGCGCGATCTACGACGTCGCCGAATGCGTCGAGGCCATCGAGCTTCTTCTGCGCCGGCAACTGCAGGATCGGGGCATATCGCTGCGCGTTTCAAGGCCGGAAAAACCGGCCTTCTCGCGTGGCGATCCGCACCTTCTGGAGCAAATCCTGCTCAACCTCGTCCTCAACGCCCGCGATGCGATCCGTGGGCAGGAGCGGATTTCCGGCGAGCGGGCGTGGATCGCGATCGAATGGCGCACCGACGCCGACCGGGTGCTGATCCGCGTGGCGGATAACGGTCCCGGCGTCCCCGCGGATCATCACACGCGCATCTTCGAGCCGTTCTTCACGACCAAGAAAGGCGGCACGGGCCTCGGCCTTTCGCTCAGCTTCGCGATGGCGCGGCAGATGGGGGGCGTTCTGTCGCTCGAAGCTTCCGAGACTGGCGCGGCCTTCCTCATCGAGCTTCCGCGCGCGGCGCCGTTGGAGGACGAGGCGGTCGAGACCGTCGCCCACCCGGCGTCAGCCGCCGAGTGAGTCGCTTGCGTCGAAGGCGGCGCTGATCAGCCGCCGAGCTTCGCCATCAGGGCTTCGGAAATTTCGAAGTTCGCGAAGACGTTCTGGACGTCGTCGTTGTCTTCGAGCGAGCTGATGAGGCGAACGATCTTTTCGCCGGTTTCATCGTCGACGCTGATCGTGTTCTGCGGGCGCCATACAAGCTTTGACTTGCGCGGCTCCCCGAATTTCGCTTCCAGCGCCTTGGCGACCTCCGCGAAAGCTTCCATGGTCGTCGTGATGGTGTGGCCGTCCGCGCTGGACGCGACATCGTCGGCGCCCGCGTCGATCGCGGCCTCCATCATCGCATCTTCGCTCGCGACCTTCGCGTCGAACTCGATCTCGCCGACCTTGTCGAACATGAACGACACGGCGCCTGTTTCGGCCAGCGAGCCGCCGGACTTGGTGAAGTAGGAGCGCACTTCGCCAGCCGTGCGGTTCCGGTTGTCGGTCAGGGCTTCGACAATGACGGCGACGCCGCCTGGCGCATAACCCTCGTAACGCACCTCATCGTAGTTCTCGCTGTCGCCCCCCGAGGCCTTCTTGATGGCGCGCTCGATGTTGTCCTTGGGCATGTTCTCGGCGCGCGCGGCCTGCACGGCGAGGCGCAATCGGGGATTCATGTTCGGGTCGGGCATGCCCATCTTCGCCGCGACCGTGATTTCGCGCGCGAGCTTGGAGAAGATCTTGGAGCGTATCGCATCCTGCTTCCCCTTCTTGTGCATGATGTTCTTGAACTGACTATGCCCTGCCATGCCGGTCCCCGTTTTCAGACTTGAGTGGCGCGCGCCCCTGGCCGCCGCGCCGGAAAATCGGCTGCCTTATACGCCCGGGCGCCGCGAAATTGAAGTTCGGCGCCAATGGCCGGACGTCAGGGCCACTTGCGGCCAAGAAACGACGCCGCCTCGGGCGAGAGGCCCAGCCAGGCCGCGACGTTGTCCGCGCTCAGGCCCAGGATCACCGCGCCGGCCAGCGAGACCACGGTTGCGAGTATGACGCTCGAGGAGAAGTGCTCGTGCTGGCGGTTGAGGAGCCAGCTGAAGTAAATGCGGAAAATGCTGGAGAGCCGCATGATCGGGGCGACCACGGCGACCGGCGCCACCGCCAGCGCCATGTAGCGCGTCATCTGGGCGATGCCGACGAAGAGCCCCGCAAGCGTGAACCACAAGGCCTCCTGCCTTCCCATGGCCCGCACATGACGGAAACCGCCGGGGACGAGCATGAACGACCCGACCACCAGCGTCGCCGCGATGTAGGATATCAGCCCCGCAGCAACGCCCGTGCCGACCCCGTGCGCGCTCTCGAGGCCGATGCGGACCAGGATCGGGCTCGCGCCATAGGCGAGTCCGGAGAGCGCGGCGAAGAAGAACCCTTCCGCATAGGCCGGCTTGAAAGCCGAAGCGCGCTTGGGACGGGCCTCCCGCTTCGCCTTTCCTTCGAACACCAGCGTCGGCCCGAACACGACGAGCGCGATGCCGATGGCCATGAGCGGCGTGATCTTTTCGCCGAGGAAAATCACCGCCAGGATCAGCGAGACGAGGATGTTCAGGTCCTGGATGGGCCCCATCAGCACTGCGCCGATGGCCTTCGCCCCGCGATAATTGGCGTAGCGGCCGAGCACGAAGTGAAGAATCCCGGCAGCCGCCAGCCATGCGATCTCGCGGCCGCTGAACGACGCGAGTTCGTCGAGGGATCCGAAGGCAAGCACGCCGAGGAAGAAGAACGGCACGCCGAATGGCACCGAGATCGCCATGGCCTGCAGCACGCTTCCCGACAGGACGCCGCGCCGGGCGGCGGCGTTGTTGAGGGCGAAGGACGCCGCCGACAGCAGCGCCAGTATTCCACCCAGCATGAGCGTTTCCGGTGTTCTTGTTTGCCGCCGACGTCAGGCGGGGAGGATTTCGTCGAGTTTCTCGGCCGGCCGGCAGACGCGCGCGCCCCTTGGCGTGACGACGACCGGTCGCTCCATGAGGATCGGATGGGCGCCGAGCGCGTCCAGGATCTCCTCCTCGGTGCGGGCGGGGTCCTCCAGTCCGAGCTCATCAAACGGGGCGCCCTTGCGGCGGAGAATCTCGCGGGGCTTCATGCCAAGGCCCGCGAGAAGCTCCTTCATCTCGTCGCGGGACGGCGGGGTCTTCAGGTATTCCACGATCCTGGGCGCATGGCCGAGGTCCTGAAGCCGGGCCAGAACTTTGCGCGAGGTGCCGCAGTTCGGGTTGTGGTAGATCGTGATGGTCATCGGTCCCTCCGGAGGCGGACGTTAAGGCTGAAACTTCGCCTTTGTTGAGCTTTCTTGCGGAAGCGGCGAAAATCGGCCAATCCGGGGCGCGAACATAAGGCGTTCGCTCCGGCGGTGGAAGGCGGGCGCGCGCGCCTGTGGATTGAGCGGCCCTTCGGTCAGGCGGCCTTGGGTCAGGCGGCCTTGGGTCAGGCGGGGGCTTGAGGCAGGCGGGGCTTCGGCTCCCGACGCAATTGGATCGGCGGCATGGGACATTATTTCGGAACGGACGGCATCCGCGGGCGCGCCAACGGCGTCATCACGCCTGAGCTGGCGCTCAAGGTCGGCCAGGCGGCGGGACTCGTCTTCAGACGCGGCGAGTATCGCCATCGCGTGGTCATCGGGAAGGATACGCGCCTTTCGGGCTACATGATCGAGAACGCGCTCGTCGCGGGCTTCACGTCGGTTGGCATAGACCCGCTGCTGCTCGGTCCCGTGCCGACGCCGGCCGTCGCCATGCTGACTCGCTCCATGCGCGCGGACATGGGCGTGATGATCTCCGCCTCGCACAACGCCTACGAAGACAACGGCATCAAGATTTTCGGGCCGGACGGCTACAAGCTTTCCGACGAAGTCGAGCAGCAGATCGAAACGCTGCTCGACAGCGACCTGCGCCCACAGCTTGCGAAGTCGGCTGAACTTGGCCGGGCGCGGCGCGTGGACGACGTGCGCGCCCGCTATATCGAATTCGCCAAACTCACGCTGCCGCGTTCGCTGTCGCTCGACGGGCTTCGCGTCGTCGTCGACTGCGCCAACGGCGCCGGCTACAAGGTTGCGCCCGAGGCGTTGTGGGAACTTGGCGCGGAGGTCATCCCGATCGGAGTCGAGCCGGACGGCTTCAACATCAACCGCGAGGTCGGCTCGACCGATCCGCAGGCGCTCATCCGCAAGGTGAAGGAAGTGCGCGCGGACGTGGGCATCGCGCTCGACGGCGACGCGGACCGCGTGCTTCTCGTCGACGAACTCGGCCATCCGGTGAACGGCGACCAGGTGATGGCCGTGATCGCGCAAAGCTGGAAGGACGACGGGCGACTCAGCAAGGCGGGCATCGTCGCCACCGTCATGTCCAACCTGGGACTTGAGCGATATCTGGATTCCATCGGCCTCACGCTCGCCCGCACCAACGTCGGCGACCGGTACGTGCTGGAACACATGCGCGAGCACGGATTCAATCTCGGCGGCGAACAGTCGGGCCACATCATTCTTTCCGACTACACGACGACGGGCGACGGCCTCATATCCGCGTTGCAGGTGCTCGCCGTCGTGCGCCGTCTCGACAAGCCCGTGAGCCAGGTCTGTCACCGCTTCGATCCGGTGCCGCAGCTTTTGAAGAACGTACGCACGACCTCGCGCGCGGCGGCCAATTCGGAAGCGGTCCAGCGCGTGATTACCGAAGGCGAGCGCAGGCTCGGCGAAGGCGGGCGGTTGCTCATCCGTCCGTCAGGAACCGAACCTGTCATCCGCGTGATGGGAGAAGGCGACGATCCCGCGCTTCTGGAAGACGTGGTCGACACGATCTGCGAAGCGATCAGCATGGCTGGCCGCGCCGCCGCCGAGTGAGGCTCAGGTCTCCAGGGTCGCAGGATGAAACAGCGTCTCGGGGCCATATGGCGCCGGGATCAGGCCCTGATCGTGCGAATAGCGAATGAAGCGAGCAACATTCTCGCGGTTGCGCGCAAACCCATTCTCCCAGGGGTCGCGGCCGAACAGTTTCATCTCCTCTTCGAAGTCCAGACGGCCCCACGCCAGCATCGAGTAATTCGGATCTTCATAATATTCGCGCGCAAGGTCGCGCGCGTCTTCGAACATCGCATACAGCGCCATCGGGAGCCACGGATTGCTCGCTGCGATTTCCTCCCGGACGACGATGACGTGCATGATCGGATAAACTCCGACTCTCCTGAAGTATTCGAGCTCCTCGGCGCGCGTGTCCTTGAAGAGGCGGCGCGCGCGCGTCTTGCCAAGCGACACGGACTTCGGCGGATGGGGCAGGAAGAAGGCGTCGATCTCGCCCTTCTCCAGCGCCTCGCCGAGACGTTGACGGTTGCCGATGAAATCTACCTTCACGCCCGGTTTCATAGGAACGTCGATGACTTCCGGCGTGGTGGTGAGCCAGTGGATTTCTTCCCAAGGCACGCCGTAGTGAAACTTGAGATCGCCTTTGGCGAGCAGCGAAAGCGTCGTCTGAAACGTGCTGAGCGCGACTTTCTTGCCAATGAGATCGGCGGGCTTCCACAGGTTGGAATCGGGATGAACCCACATCTGGCCGGCGCTGAAGAGCCGGCGCGGAAACACGGGAATTCCGATGATAGGCAGGCCTTGCGCGCGCGCGATCAGATAGCTCGACATGGAAAATTCCGCGACGTCGTAGACGCCCTCGACCATGCGCGCATGACGGTCGCGCCCATCGCGCAAGGTCGAACTTTGACCGATCTGGTCGACCTGGACGTCGAGGCCGCCGGGTATCTTCGCCGTCCCGTCGAAGAAGGGCAGGTGCCGGTCGTAGCGATCAAGTCCGATTCTTAATTTCAGCGACATCGTCGAAAGCTCCTCCGGGTGCGAACCGCAGCCTGTTCCCGCGCCCGTCCTTCGTCGAGGGTTTTTCTCGCTGTTAAGGTTAAGACTTCCTTCAACAGTTGAGTCCAAGTTTGCATTGTCTTGAACTCGACCGGGCAGGCCCGGATTAATGAAGGATTAATCGACATGGGCAAGTTGAAAGCCCTTCTTTTCATCGGCGTCTCCGCAATTGCCGCGACGACGGGCGCTCGCGCGGCCGACATGCTGCCTCCCCCCGTTCCCCAGCCTGCCTATGTTCCGGCTGAATTTTCCGGCTGGTATCTGCGAGGCGACGTTGGCGTTGGAATCTCCGGATCGCCGGACCACCGTTCGACGTTCGCCGCAAACGCCCCGGCCATTCCCGGCTTCGCCGAGGTGACCTCGAACCTGGGCGATTCCGCTCTGGTCGGCTTCGGTCTGGGCTATCGATTCAACAACTGGTTCCGCGTCGACGCCACAGGCGAATATCGCTCTTCGTCGGCGTATACCGCGCTCAATACATACACAGGCGCGGCGCCAGGCTGCATCGAATGCTACGACCAGTACAAGGCGACGTTTCACGGCGGCGTCTTCCTGCTCAACGGCTACGTCGATCTGGGAACCTGGGCCGGCGTGACGCCTTTCATCGGCGTTGGCGTCGGCGGCGCATACAATGTCGTGAAGAACATCACCGATCACAACGTGACGACGGGCACGGGCTTCGGCTACGGCGGCGGTTCGTCGAACTGGGACTTCGCATGGGCTGTGATGGCCGGGTTGTCCTACGCGGTCACGCAAAACCTCTCGCTGGAGATGAGCTACCGCTATCTGGATCGCGGCGCGGCCAATACGGGCGCGATCGCCTGCGCCAACGGCAATGGCGGCTGCTATTTCGAACGTCAGTCCTTCAAGGTCGCGTCGCAGGACCTGCGGCTCGGCATGCGCTGGCAGTTCGCAGACACGCCGCTGATGGCGTCCGCCCCCCTCGTGCGCAAGTACTGATCCTCACTGTGGGACCGGCGAAGCGCGGGCTTCCGGTTCGCGCTTTTTCGGCGCCGCGCAGCCAGGCGCTGCGCGTCAAGCGCAAAAGAGGAACGCGGTTAGCCGGGCGTTAACGCGTTAATGTCAAGCTCATGTTCGCACGGCGCACGCATTTTGCCGCGAACGTATTCGGGACAAACGTCATGTTGATGAGAAATTCATTCGCAATCGCGCTGACGAGCGTCGTCTTCTGTGCGCCTGCGCTGGGCGCAGACATGGGATATGCGCCGCCACCCGAATACTCCCTCGCGCCGGAAGAGAGCGTCACGCTGGGTAACGGCTGGTATCTGCGCGGCGACGCCGGCTGGACGCGGGAGACGCCGCCAGCGCTCGCCGCCGACGCGGCGCTTTCCGCCGCGTTCACGACGAGCAATGGCTGGCTCGCCACGATAGGCGCCGGTTATCAGTTCAATTCCTACTTGCGCACGGATCTGACGCTCGATTACCGCAACACCATGCGCGCCAACGCGCGTTCCGCGAACTTCACTTGCGTGACCGATGTCGTTGGCGTCTCCAACGCCGCCGGCACGCCCATCGGCGTCAGCGCGGTGACAGGGGATTGCTTCAGCGCGCAACGCGCCGAATTCAGGCGCACGTCGCTTCTGGCGAACGCCTATCTTGATCTGGGCTCGTGGGCGGGCGTGACGCCTTACGTCGGCGCCGGCGCAGGCATTACGCTTGGTCAAGCGAGCGGTATGTACAATTGGTTCGCCGGCAACAACGGCGCCGTCTACAACCCCGACATCGAATATCCGTCAGGCTTTCCGCCGACCTGGGTGACGGGGACCGGCGCCGCCACGACGGCGCCCGCGGGCTTCACGTTCGGCCCGCAGAACCGCGCGGCCAGCACGAAGAAGACGTACACGAATTTCACATGGGCGCTCATGGCGGGCGTCGCCTATTCGGTCTCCAGCAACACGAAGGTCGACTTCGGATATCGCTACGTGAACATGGGGACGTTCGCCGCGAACTCGCCGAAGAAGGACGGCGAAATCCAGGAATTTCGCGTGGGGCTTCGCTATTCGCCGGACTGAGGCGCCTCGTTTTCGCGCATCTTGACGCGGGCGCGGTCAAAGCGTAACGCCATCCGCGGGACACCTCCCCCCAACGGGAGGCGCCCATCTGAAAGGATGGACTGACATGACGACCGCGAATGCTCCGGCGAAGAAGCCGGCGAACCCGAACTTTTCGTCCGGCCCCTGCGCCAAGCGCCCCGGATATTCCCTCGACAACCTGAAAGGCGCGCCGCTCGGCCGTTCGCATCGCGCGAAGGTCGGCAAGGCGAAACTCAAGCGCGCGATCGACCTGACCCGCGAAGTTCTCGGCGTTCCCGCCGACTACCGCATCGGCATCGTGCCCGCGTCCGACACCGGCGCCGTCGAAATGGCCATGTGGTCGCTGCTCGGCGCGCGCGGCGTCGACATGCTCGCCTGGGAAAGCTTCGGCGAAGGCTGGGTGACGGACGTCGCCAAGCAGCTGAAGCTCAAGGATGCGCGCGTCCTCAAGGCGGGCTACGGCGAACTTCCCGATCTCTCGCAGGTCAATTTCGACAACGACGTCGTGTTCACGTGGAACGGCACCACGTCCGGCGTGCGCGTGCCGAACGCCGACTGGATTCCCGCCGGCCGAAAGGGCCTGACGATCTGCGACGCGACTTCCGCGTGCTTCGCGCAGCGCCTCGACTATTCCAAGCTCGATGTCGTCACCTTCTCCTGGCAGAAGGTGCTCGGCGGCGAAGCCGCGCACGGCATGATCATTCTCAGCCCGCGCGCCGTGGAGCGCCTGACGAGCTACACCCCGCCGTGGCCGCTGCCGAAAATCTTCCGGATGACCAACGGCGGCAAGCTGATCGAAGGCATTTTCGTGGGCGACACGATCAATACGCCATCGATGCTGTGCGTCGAGGATTACATCGACGCGCTCGAATGGTCGCAGAAGGCCGGCGGCCTCGAAGGGCTTATCGCGCGCGCCGACGCCAACACGAAGACGATCGCCGACTGGGTCGCCAGGACGCCGTGGGTCGATTTCCTCGCCAGGAGCGCGGACATCCGCTCCAACACGAGTGTGTGCCTGAAGGTTGTCGATCCGGCGATCACCGCGCTGCCTGAAGACAAGCAGGCGGCATTCGTTAAGGCCATCGTCGCCGCCGTTGAGGGCGCGGGCGCGGGCTATGACATCGACGGCTATCGGGACGCGCCTCCGGGCCTGCGCATCTGGTGCGGCGCGACGGTGGAATCGTCCGACGTCGCCGTGCTGACCGAATGGCTCGACTGGGCCTTCGCGAAGGCCAAGGCCGAACTCGCCTGACACTGACATTCGCGGCGCGCTGCAGGCGCGCCGTTTCCTCATGCGGATAACTGCCGCGCCTTTTCCCTATTCCAGCGAAGGACAAACGCCATGGCGCCTCGCGTACTGATTTCCGACGCCCTGTCACCCGCAGCCGTTCAGATCTTCAAGGGTCGCGGCGTCGAGGTGGAGTTCCAGCCGAACCTCGGCAAGGACAAGGAGAAGATCGCCGAGCTCATCGGCCAGTTCGACGGTCTTGCGATCCGCTCGAACACGAAGGTCACCGCCAAGCTGCTCGAGAATGCGACGAACCTGAAGGTGATCGGCCGCGCGGGCATCGGCGTCGACAACGTCGACATTCCCGCTGCCACGGCGCGCGGGATCATCGTGATGAACACGCCGTTCGGCAATTCGATCACGACCGCGGAACACGCCATCGCCATGATGTTCGCCATTGCGCGCGAAATTCCACAGGCGGACGCCTCCACCCAGGCCGGCAAGTGGGAAAAGAATCGCTTCATGGGCGTTGAAATCACGGCCAAGACGCTCGGCATCATCGGGTGCGGCAACATCGGCTCCATCGTCGCCGAACGCGCGGTCGGCCTGCGCATGCGCGTCATCGCCTACGATCCGTTCCTGTCGCCAGAGCGCGCGCAGAACCTCGGCGTGGAGAAGGTCGATCTCGACGACCTGCTCCGCCGCGCCGACTTCATCACGCTGCACACGCCGCTGACGCCGCAGACGCGCGGCATCATGTCGGCCGAAAACATCGCCAAGACGAAGAAGGGCGTGCGCATCATCAATTGCGCCCGCGGCGAGCTCGTCGACGAGAACGCCATGCGTGACGCGCTCCTGTCGGGCCACGTCGCGGGCGGCGCCTTCGACGTGTTCTCGGAGGAGCCCGCGACCGCGAATCCGCTGTTCGGCCTGCCGAATGTCGTCTGCACGCCGCATCTGGGCGCCTCGACGACGGAGGCGCAGGAGAACGTCGCGCTGCAGGTCGCCGAGCAGATGTCCGACTACCTGATGCGCGGCGCGATCACCAACGCCATCAACTTCCCCTCGATCACGGCGGAAGAGGCTCCGAAGCTGAAGCCCTTCGTCGCGCTCGCCGAGAAGCTCGGGTCCTTCGCGGGCCAGCTCACCGAATCGGGCGTGAAGAAGCTGACGATCACCTACGAAGGCGGCGTCGCGGAGCTGAAGACGAAGGCGCTGACTTCCGCTGCGATCGCGGGCTTCCTGCGTCCCATGCTTTCGGATGTCAACGTCGTCTCGGCGCCGGTGGTGGCGAAGGAGCGCGGCATGATCATCGACGAGGTGACGCGCGCGGCGGAAGGCGATTACGAATCGCTTGTGACGGTCACGGTCGAGACGGAGCGCCAGACGAGGTCGGTTTCGGGAACCGTGTTCAGCGACGGCAAGACGCGCATCGTCAACATCAAGGGCATCAGCGTTGACGCTGAGTTCGCGCCTTCCATGATCTATGTGACGAACGAGGACAAGCCGGGCTTTATCGGCCGCTTCGCGGGTCTCCTCGGCGAGGCCGGCGTGAACATCGCCACCTTCGCGCTTGGCCGCGATGCTCCTGGCGGTTCGGCGATCGCGCTGGTGCAGATCGACGGCGAGGTCGCTCCGTCCGTGATCGAGAAGATTCAGCAGATTCCCGGCGTGAAGCAGGCCAAGAACCTCAAGTTCTGAAGCCCTCCTTGACGAGTAGCGCCGCGCGCCCGCATGGGCGCCGGCAATGGAACGCCCGGGCCGCGCCCGGGCGTTTTCATTTCAACGCCGCCCCCATTTCTCGCAGAGCCAGACGCCGCCGAGCACGAGGGCGAGCGCAGCGGCGTGGTAGAAGTTCAGTCGTTCGCCGAGGATGAGAACCGACAGTATCGCGCCGAACACCGGCGTGAGGTTGTGGAAGTTCGCCGCGCGGCCGGGGCCGACGAGCTCTACCGCGCGCATGAAGAAAATCTGCCCCAGAAGGGATGTGAAGATCGCGATGTAGAGCAGAACGAGAAAACCCTGCGCTGTCGGCCAGATCGTCGCGCCCGAGGCGTATTCAATCGCAAGGAGCGGAAGCGACGTCGCGAAGGACACGACGCTGATGAGCGCAAACAGCGCCCACGCCGATCCGCGCGGCTTGTTGCGCAGCGCCAGCGCGTAGACGGCATAGATGGACGACGAGGCGAACTGCAGGATGTCGCCTATGTTGAATGCCGTTCCCGCGAGAGCGAGCGGATGGCCCTGCGTCGCGACGAGAATCACTCCAGAAAGCGAGACGGCGAGACCTGTCCAGCGCACGATCCCGATCGGGGTGCGCCATGCGATCCATGCGCCGAGGATGACGAGCACCGGCGTCACGCCCTGCAGGATCGCGAGATTGAGCCCGCTGGTGTGCACGGCGGCGAGAAAGATGAGCGCGTTCGACAAGGTAAGCGTCGCGCCCATGAAGGCAATCCAGCGCCAGTGCGGCAGGAGGATCGGCCAGTCCGCGCGCACGTTCCTCGGCAGCAGGAAGTAGAGCAACGCGCAGGCGATCGCCCACCGGCCCGCGACGATGACCATGGGCGAGACTTCGCCGACGGCGAGACGGGCGGCCGGCACGTTGCCGCCCCAGAACTGGGTCGTGAGCAGCAGCAGGAGCCACGGCGAGGACCCGGCGCGCGCGAGTGGTGTGCGGAGCAGATCGGGCAAGGCGGCTCCCCGGAGCAATGCATCCAGATGGCGCCGACGCTGCGCCGCGTCGAGCGAAAAGAATGCGGCGCTGCTCCTGTTGCCGCCGCTGTGCGCCATCGGCACAATGGATCGGCAATGGAGACGGGCATGGATTTCGCCAGCGACAATGCGAGCGGCGCGTCGGATAAGGTCATGGCGGCGCTGGTGGAGGCCAACAGGGGGTTCGCGCCTGCCTATGGCGCGGATGCGGCGACGAAGGAGGCGGAGGCGCGGATCTCCGGCCTGTTCGAGCGCGAATGCGCAGTCTTTCTGCTGGCCACTGGCACGGCCAGCAACGCGCTGGCGCTGGCGAGCGTGACGCCGCCCTGGGGCGCTATCTTCTGCCACCAGGACGCGCATGTGATGGACGACGAATGCGGCGCGCCGGAGTTTTTTTCCGCTGGCGCGAAGCTTGTCGCGCTTGGCGGAGCGGACGGAAAGATCGATCCGCAATCGTTTGAAGCCGCGCGCGACGCGTATCCGCGCGGGCTCGTGAAGCAGGTGCAGCCTGCCGCGCTGACGATCTCTCAGGCGACGGAAAGCGGCACGCTCTACGGCATCGACGAGATCGCTGCGCTGGCCGCGCGCGCGCATGACGCGGACCTTGCCGTTCACATGGACGGCGCGCGCTTTGCGAACGCCATCGCATCGCTCGGCTGCACGCCGGCGCAGATGACGTGGCGGGCGGGCGTCGACGTCCTCTCGCTGGGCGCATCGAAGAACGGAACTTTCGCCTGCGAGGCGGTCGTGTTCTTCGATCCAGCCCGCGCGCACGACTTCGTCTATCGCCGCAAGCGCGCAGGGCACACGCTGTCGAAGGGGAGGTTCCTCGCGGCGCAGATGAACGCGTGGCTCGGCGGCGATCACTGGCTGCATCTGGCGCGCCACGCCAATGCCTGCGCGGCGCAGCTTGAAGCGGGGCTGCGCGCGGCGGGCGCGCGCATCGTTTGGCCGCGCGACGTGAACGAAGTCTTCGCCATCATTCCTCGCGCCGCGGACCAGGCCCTGAAGGAGGCGGGCGCGCGTTATTACGAATGGCCGGCGCGCGCATTGGCGCACGCCCAGCGTCCGCGCGACGGCGAAGTTTTCGTTCGGCTTGTCTGTTCGTTCGCCACCAAGCAGGCCGACGTCACGCGCTTCGTTGCGATCTGCGCGCGCTCCATAAAGGGTTAATTTCGTCCAACGCTCGCCGCATTCCGGCTCCTTATTGCGGTCCCATGCGTTGGGGGGCGCATGAGAGAGTTCGCTTCCGCAGGAGGGCGCCAATGAAGAAGATGAAGAGCAGCGCGCGTATCGCCGCGCTCGCTGCGGTGTCCGCAGCAGGTCTCACGCTCGCGCAGTCCGCGCAGGCGCAGGTCTGGATCGAAATGCGCACATGGCCGGGGCCGCGCGTCTATGAAGAAGCTCCGGTATACGTCTACCGCGAGTCGCAGCGTTATGCTGCGCCAGCGCCTTTGTCGCGCCACGCGGTGCGCCGTATCGTAGAGCGGCGTGGCTTCGAGGTCATCGGCCCGATCCGGTTCACCGGCCATTCCTACATCATGCCGGTCGAGGACATGCGGGGCCGCGCGCTGCGTATCGTCGTCGACGCGTCGAGCGGCGAACTGGTGGAGCGGCTCGCCGCCAGCGGACCGCGTCCGCCGGCCGATATTGGACGCCCGCGCGACCGCTATGCCGTCGCTCCTTCTCCTTATGCGACGGATCTCCCCGCGCCGCCGCGCGGCGAATGGCGCGGTTACGGCGAAAGCGGGCCTGTTCCGCCACCTGCCGTCGAGGGGCGCGAGCGAATGGCGCGCGAACGTTTTGCACGGCAGTTCCCCGATGGCGCAGAAGCGCCGCGCAGCGATTTCGAAACGGCCCCAGGCCTTGGTGCGGCCGCGCCGAGAGCCGCTCCCAGGGCTGCTGAAAAGAAGAAGGGCGAACCACTCAAGCCAGCGACGAAGGCCCCGCAAAAGGCGAAGCCAAGGCAAGAGGCCGCCCGCACGGCGCCCGACAAGGCGGAGTCCGCATCCAAGCCTGCGGCGCCAAAGGGGGCCGTGAAGACGGAGCCCCCGAAGGGGCAGGCGGCCAACGCGGCGCCTTTGCCTGCGCCCGCACAAAATGCTGCGCCGAAGCCTGGCGGGAAGGAGTCAGCCGACCGGTCCAACGCATCCATTCTTCGCAGGCCGTCGGCAAAGGCCGACGAAGAGAAGACCGGCGAACGCAAGGGCGTCGCTCAAGCGCCTGTGATTTCGAGCGGCGCGGAGCCGCAGCGCAAGTCGCCGCGAGTCGTCTATCCGGGGCCTGGCGCGCCTGCGCCGGCCGCCTCGCCGGCCAACGAAAGCGAGCAGTGAAAAAGAAAGGGCGGCCGAGGGGCCGCCCTTCCGCTCATCTGAGCGATTATAACGGGTCGACGATCAGGCGGCCTTCGGCTCGCTGCCAACCGCCTGACCTTCGACCTGCTTCAGGCCGCCGTTGATGGCGATACGGCGCGGCTTGGCGGCTTCCGGAATCTCGCGGACGAGGTCGACGTGCAAAAGCCCGTTCTCGAGCGCGGCGCCGCGTACATGCACATGATCGGCCAACTGGAAGCGGCGCTCGAACGCGCGGGCCGCGATGCCCTGGTAAAGCACTTCCGGACGCGAGCCGTCGTTCACCTGGCGGGCCTCCTTCGAGCCGCGGATGAGAAGCGTGTTCTCGCGCGTCTCGATCGTAAGGTCGTTTTCCGCAAATCCCGCGACGGCCACGGTGATGCGGTAATCGTTCTCGCCCTTGCGCTCGATGTTGTAGGGCGGGTAGCTCGCGCCGCCGGCGTCCGGTCCGGTCATCTGGTCGAGCATGTTGAACAGACGATCAAACCCGACCGTGGACCGGTAGAGGGGCGAAAGATCGAAGTGACGCATGACATATCCTCCTAAGAAGCGACATGGAAAGAACCTTCGGCGTCCTGGAGCTTCACGACCCCCAATGGGGCGCCGAAAGCTGCGCGTCCTGAAGCGGCCCGCGCGAGGATAGAGGTGGGGAGGGCGTTTCCGAGGCGCAAGAGGGGCCGGCGACGGATTAAATACATACATTTTTTGTAGAGTAAAAAATAATCATTTTATCTTATGTTAAATCATGCCAGGCTGCTCCCCTCTTTGAATGCTTCGGCCAGGTGCGGCATCGTGACGATCAGATCCTCTGAAGAAACGCGGATGCGGCGTGGCCGCCCGGGGAGGTCCTTGCGCCGTCTGGAGCGGACGGCGGCGTGGCTCGCCTCCGCCTCGCCGCTGGCGTGTATCGTATACGTCGCAAGTGGAAGCATCCTCGCGGCCAGCGCGGTGATGGCCGCCGCATTCGCAGGCGCCTTCTCGCCCGGCCGGGGCGCATGAAACCCGCATCGTTCCAGGGCGCTTGCCCTGCGCTTCGAAAGCCTGTCACATTCGGCGGAGAAATGATCCGGGAGATTGAAATGACGCTCGCCGACGCTCCGACCGCCAAAGGTCCGCTGGTCTGGCTCGACATGGATCAGGCGGCGCTCGACGCCGCCTATGATCAGGCCGTGTGGGCTCCGAACCAGTCGCTGATCGCCGAGCGCCGCGCAGCGGCGGCGGCGGAGGCCAAGGCTCGGCTCAAGGCCTCGCGCCACACCTACGGCGAGACGGAGATCGAGGCGTTCGATTTCTATTCGTGCGGCGAAGCGGGCGCCCCCATCGTGATATTCATCCATGGCGGCGCCTGGCGGAACGGGAAGGCGGAAAATTTCGCGCATCTTGCGGACACGTTCATGTCGGCGCCGGCGCATGTCGCCATTCTCGACTTCACGAATATCGACGACGCGGGCGGGCGGCTTGAAACCATGGTCGAGCAGGTTCGCCGCGGCGCCGCCTTCATCGCGAAGAAGGCGCGCGAGCTTGGGGGCGACGGGCGGATTTTCGTATGCGGCCATTCGTCGGGCTCGCATCTTTCGAGCTGTGTCGTCACAACGGACTGGGCCGATTACGGCCTGCCGCAGACGGTCATCAGCGGCGTCATCCTGATGTCCGGGATGTACGAGCTTGAACCGGTGCGGCGCTCCAAACGCTCGACCTACGTACGCTTCACCGACGAGACGGTGGAGATGCTCTCCGCCATGCGCCGCATGGACCGCATCCATTGCCCCCTCATCGTGACGCACGGAACCTGCGAATCGCCCGAGTTCCAGCGGCAGGGCCGCGACTTTGCGGACGCCCTGCGCAAGGCGGGAAAGGATGTCACGTATTTCGCAGTGGCCGGAGCGAATCACTTCGAGATGATGGAGCAGCTTCACAATCCCTTCGGATTCGTCGGCCGGGCGGCGCTGGCGATGATCCGGGGACGCTGACGCGACGGCTTTCCTTTGCGGCGCCGGCGCTCCATAAACGCAGGTGCGAGTCGCCGGACGCCAGCATGGAACTGATCGTCACACCCGATAATCCCGCGCCGCCTGGCGGCGTCTGCTCCAGCGTCCGCGCAAGCGACCGCGTCGTGCTGCGCGTTGCGCGCTGGCATCCCGACGGGCAGGCGCGCGGAACGGTGGTGCTGGCGCAGGGCCGCGCGGAGTTCATCGAGAAATATTTCGAAACCGTGGGCGAGTTGCTCGCGCGCGGCTTCGCCGTCGTCACGTTCGACTGGCGCGGGCAGGGGCTTTCCGTCCGTGCTGTCGACAATCCGCGCAAGGGCCACGTGGATGACTTCGTTCTCTTCGAGCGCGATCTTGAAGCTGTGTTCGCGCAGGCCGTGCAGCCGTTTTGTCCGGCTCCCTATTTCGGCCTTGCCCATTCGACCGGCGCCACCATCATGCTGCAGCAGGCGCGTCGCGGCGCCTCGCCCTTCGCGCGGCTGGTGCTTCTCGCGCCGCTCGTCGATATCAAGGACCTGCGTTTTCCGCAGGGCGCGCGCCTGCTCGCCGATTTTCTCAATGTGCTCGGGATGGGCGGCGCGTTCATTCCCGGCGGCCGCGCAAAGTCGATCATGTCAAAGCCTTTCAAGGGCAACAAGCTGACGTCCGACGAGCGCCGATACAGGCGCAACGCCGCGATCGTTGAGGCGGCCCCGCAACTTGCGATCGGCGATCCGACCGTTGGCTGGGTTCACGCGGCCTTCCGCCAGATCGACGATTTTGCTGACCCTGATTATCCGGTCCGCACGCTGCCGCCCGTGCTCATCATCGCGGCGGGCGCGGACCGCATCGTCTCGACGCCTGCCATCGAGCGTTTCGGCCTGCGGCTGAAGGCCGGGCGCGTCATAGTGATCGAACATGCGCGCCATGAAATCCTCCAGGAGAACGACGCGGTGCGCGCGCAGTTCTGGGCGGCTTTCGACGCCTTCATTCCCGGCGAGACCGCGAAGCTGGGCGCGATGGGCCAGACGGCCGGTTAGCTCGCCGGATCGAGCAACGGCCCGACGCGCGGCGCGTCAACAAATCGTTCAATGCGGTTCGCCCATGCGTTTGCGCGCTCTTCGCTCATCGCACGCATCGCCGCGCTGACGAACTTGCGGCGCACATCCGCCAGCGACAGCGGGCGCAGCGCGTGGCCGAGCGGCGCAGGGGTTTCCCGCTTGAACATGCGACCGCCCGCGCGCACTGTGATGCGCGAGGACGGCGAGGCCGGGAAGGCCTTGCTGAACGCTTCGTCGGCCTTCACGGTCACGCGCCTGGCAAGCGCGCGAACGCTTTCGTCCCACAGTGTTTCATGCAGGCAATGCGGCCCGAAGGATCCGCGCGTCAGCGCGTGGGCGATCATGAACGGCAGCGAATGATCGGCGGTCTCGTGGTTGAGCGGCTCCCACTTCTCGGGCGTATCGGCGACGTAGCGTAAGCCGAATTCATAAAGGTCGGCCTCCACGCTTTCGATCGCCGCTCCGCCGCCAAACGCCTCGGCAATGTCCGCGTGCAGCGCGAGCGCAAGCTCGATAGGCCCCTGGGCATGATAGATCGCCGGATAGAACTTGATGCTCGAATCGTTGCAGCGGTCGCGGGCGGCGTCGAGTTCGAGGTCGAGCGGGCCGGAGATGCGCGGCGCGAAACCGAATTCGCCTTCGAACACGGGGTCGGGGCCCGTGCGCCCGGCGCGGGCGAGCAGAACGTCGAACATGGCGTGACGCACGGACACCGCCGAGGCGACGCCCTTCCACGTGGACGCCTTGCCGAGGCGCCCCATCAGCATCGGCGCGTTGAGCGCGGTCAGCGTCAACCCTTGCGCGATCTGCGCGGGCATCATGCCGAACGCAAGCGCCATCGACAGCGATGCGCCGAATGCGACGAACACCGATGGGTCCCACCCGCGCGCAATGGCGTTCGCCGCGTCGCAAAGGTCGAGCATCAGGTGATTGCCAATGGCGATGGCGCGCAGAGCATCATGGCCGCTTCGGCCTGAAAACTCCGCCGCTGCAAGCGCGCCGGCGAAGAAGTCCGACGGATGGCCCCCGTTCTTGCCGACATAGGTGTCGTTCCAGTCGAGCTGGCGGACAAGGCAGGCGTTGAGGAACGCTGCGCCTTCGAGGCTGGCGCGTCCGCCGCCGATGAGGGTGCAGGGCCCCTGCGAATCGAGCGCGCCGGGCAGGGCGCAGAGCCTCTCAAATTCATCGGAGCCCTTCGCGGCGATGGCGCAGGCGAGCGAATCCATGACGCGCATCGTCGTGGCGCTCGCTTCCGCGTCGCTCAGGGGCCGCGCGCTCTTCGCGAGCGCAAAGTCCAGGATGCGGGCGAGAAGCGGATCGGACGGCCGCCAGCTTTCCGGAGTCGCCTGCGTCATGCGCTGCGCAGGCGGTGCGCCGCTTCCTGTTCTTCCTGTATCTTCTGCGCGAGAATGCGCCGCGCGCGCATGGCGGGAACATCGGGCTCGAGCATGACCGGCTTCTGCGAGAGGAGGTCGGCGGTCGGCCCCATTGCGCGCTGCTGCGCCTCGATCATCGGCACGTCCTCCGTGGAAAAGATGCGGTTGACGGTTGCAAACATGCGTTCGTCGAATTCCCGGTCGTCAATGCGCCGGTTGCGCGCGACGGCCCAGAAATAATGGGTCGTCAGTTCTGTTTCGGGCGTCATGATGTGAGCGTTGGGAATGCATACGCCGTCCTCCGGCCGTCCGCCGACCTCCGTGGCGCCGAGGTCGAAGTGCAGAATGGCCGGCGCGGTCCAGCGCATGTTGGCGCGCGCGTCCCCGCGCGGTGCTGGAGACGTCCACAGGAGCTTCGCCAGCCCGTGGACGAGACTGTTCGGCTTCCAGCGATTGGCGATGACGTGATCGCCCTCAACGAAGAATTCCGTGCGATGCGCGTCGACGCCTTCCGCCTGCGACAGAAGCGGATGCAGGAACTCGACGTGCGACAGGTCAAGGAGATTGTCGAGAACGAGAAGATAGTTCGCGTCGACGTGCAAGGAACCGTAGACGGCGGAATACGCGCCGGGCGCGTCGAGGAACGGATAGGCGGGCGGTTGCGTACCGGCGGCGCGCGCCGCCTCACCCATCCACAGCCAGATGAAACCGTCGCGTTCAACGGCGGGCCATGACCGGACCCTCGCGTTGCGCGGTATCGCCTTGTCGCCATGCGGGTTGGCGACGCATGCGCCTTCGGCGTCGAAGCGCAGGCCGTGGTAGCCGCATTCGATCTCGTCGCCGCAGATCCGGCCGCGCGAGAGCGGAACGAAGCGGTGCGGACAACGATCCTGCAGCGCAACCACGCGCCCGCCTGATCCACGGAAAAGGACAACCGGTTCGCCCAGCAGCGTGCGTTCGAACGGTTTGTCCGCCACTTCGCCCGACAGAGCGGCCACATACCAGGCGTTGCGCAGGAATGGCATGGCGTTCCTCCTTTTGTTCTGTTTATCCCGGCGCTTTGACGCCAGCCAGAGTAAGGCTCGGCTCGAATTCAACCGCCAGCGAGCATGTTCATTGCTTCTTCGTGCACGCGTCTGTCGCCGGCCGCGATGATCGCGCCCCCGTTGGCGGCGGCGCCGCCGTCCCACGAGGTGATGACGCCGCCTGCGCCCTCGATGATGGGGATAAGCGCGACGATGTCGTACGCGTTCAGGCCGCTTTCAATGACGAGATCGACATGGCCGGAGGCCAGCATGCAATACATGTAACAGTCGCCGCCGTAACGCGAGAGGCGAACCTTTTCCTCGACGCGGCGGAACGGCTCCAGCGTGCCCGGAGCCAGAAGCGACGGATGGGTGGTGAGGAGCGTGGCTTCCGACACCGACGCGCATTTGCGCGTCATCAGCTTGCGTTCCGACTTCTCGCCATTGCGGCCGGGTCCGCGCCAGGTCGCCGCAGCGCCGTCGCCGATGAAGGCTTCGCGCGTGAACGGCTGGTGCATCATGCCATAGCAGGGCGCCCCCTTGTGGGTGAGGCCGATCAGCGTGCCCCACGTGGGGAAGCCCGAGATGAAGCTTTTCGTGCCGTCGATTGGGTCGAGCACCCAAACGTATTCGGCGTCGGGCGCGTGCGCGCCGAATTCCTCGCCCACGATTCCGTGGCTGGGAAAATCGCGCATGATGAGGCGGCGCATCGCGGTTTCCGCCGCACGGTCGGCTTCGGTCACCGGGTCGAAAACGCCGCCCGCCGACTTGTCGGCCGCATGGATGGACGAGCGGAAGAACGGCAAGATCGCTTCGCCCGAAACGCGGGCCAGGTCTTCGACGAAGGCAGAGAAGTCGACCGGTTTCATTCCATCCGCTTTCCGTTATTGTGCCCTCACGCGCCGCGCGCGCCATCAACGATAAACCGCGGACACGCAGCGGCGAACACATACATGAGCCCGATCAACGAAGCGAGGGACGGGCGCCGCCTCCCTCCGCGCGCCGGCTGGTCCGACGCCGTTCTCCTCGTCGGTGTACTGGCTACAATCTACATGATCAGCCAGTTTTTCCGGAACTCCATCGGGGTGATCGGGCCCGATCTCGCGCGCGAGTTCGACCTTGACGCACGGGCGCTCAGCCTGCTTGCGTCGATCTTCTTCCTGTCTTTCGCTCTTGTTCAGATACCGCTCGGCATGGCGATCGACCGCTTCGGCCCGCGAACGGTGATTCTCTCCACGGCGGCGGTGGTGATCGCGGGCTCGATCTATTTCGCTCTCGCGCGCAGCTACGCCGATCTTGTGGCTGCGCGGCTCATCATCGGGCTTGGCTGTTCCAGCTTCCTGATGGCGCCGCTGGCGATCTACGCGACGCGGTTCCGGCCGGAGCGGTTCTCCAGCATCGTCGGCGTGCACGTCGCGGGCGGCAACATCGGCAGCCTGGCGGCGACGGCGCCGCTCGCCATAGCCGCGGCGACCATCGGCTGGAGGGGAGCGTTCGGCGGGGTCGCTGTTCTCGCCTGCCTCGCCACCGCGCTCGTCTTTTTTCTCGTTCGGGAAGGCGCCGAGGCGAAGGCGCAGCGGGCGGAGCGGCGCGAAAGCGCGGCGGACCTGCTCCGCGGGGTTGCTCAGGCCGGGCGCACGCCCGGCTTCGCGCGCATTTTCCTGCTCCAACTCGCGAGCTACCCGGCCTTCGCGGCAATTCTCGGTCTGTGGAGCGGGCCGTGGCTCGCGGACGTCTACGGCATGGGCGTCGAGGAGCGGGGTCAGGTGCTGCTCGTCGTCGTCCTGGCGCAGATCGCGGGGCTTTTCGCCTGGGGTTCCGCCGACCGGCTGTTCTCCAGTTACAAGGTCCCGGTGATCATTGGTTCAGTCTGCTGCATAACCGTGCTGGCTCTGCCTACGGCCGCCCCTTTGCCGCGCGCCGCGGTGCTCTACTGGGCGGCCGCATTCGGTTTCGTATTCGGTTTCTCGCCGCTTCTCACCGCGCACGGCAAATCCCTGTTTCCGGGGCGGCTCATCGGGCGCGGGCTGTCGCTGATGAACATAGCCTCGATCGGCGGCGTGTTCGTCCAGCAAATCCTCACCGGGGCGCTGATCGGCCTCTTCCCCTACGGCGTCGTGGACGGCGCCCGCGTCTATCCGGCCGAAGCCTACCGCCTGGTGTTCGCGTTTCTGGCCGTCCAGCTCGCGGTTGTGATGCTCGTCTATCTCCGCGCGCCGGACGGCCGGACGAGGGATGCGTAGAAAAATCAGTTGGTTGCTCAGATTTCCGCGACGTTGCGCCGCAACATAAAAAAGCGCTTGCGTTTTGTGCGGCGCACACGCATATTATTGCAGTGCGACAACGTTGTTGTCGCCGTGCCCTCCTTGGGCGTTTCCTCCCTTGACTTGGGGCCGCTTGCACCGCAGGCGGCCTCCTTTCTTTTTGGGCCGCCTCGCACCGCCGCCTCAAGGCTCAAGAGTTTATATTCCCGAGTGAATCCGGCCCTGCCGTTACGTGAAGTGTCGCATTTGAGAGACAGTCTCACCGCGATATTGCGCGGAATGGCTCTGATTCCTTTGTTCAACTTGAACTTTTGAGGGCGTCCAGACATATACTGTCCGTGCGGCTTCGGCCGCATTGCCCTCCTTGGGCGTTTCCTCCCTAGACTTGGGGCCGCTTGCACCGCAGGCGGCCTCCTTTCTTTTTTGGGGGACGTCTCGCTTATTCTGCGGCGGCGCTGCCGTCGCGGCGCGCCGGACCGGCCCGCAGCAGTTGGCCCAACTCGCCCAGAACGTCTGTCATGTCCCTCGCCACGGCTTCGAAGCGCGGCCGGCGCTCCAGCGTGCGCTCGTCCATGTAGAGGCTGCGGTTGAGCTCGATCTGCAGCGCATCGCACGAGCGCGAGATGGAGCCGAAATACTCCGTGATATAGCCGCCCGCGTAAGGCTTGTTGCGCTGGACCCTGTATCCCCGGCGGCGCAGGGCGGCCTCGACGCAGTCCACGTACCGCGAATCGCAGCTCGTGCCGTAACGGTCGCCGATGACAACGTCCGGCCGGCGCAGGTCGTCGGCGGTGGCCGTTCCATCCGGGCCGGTGGTCGAGGGCATGGAATGGCAGTCGACCAGCAGGGCGGCGCCATGAACCGCGCGGGCGCGGGTTACGAGGTCGCGCAGCGCGCGATGGTAGGGCCGGTAGAGCCCCTCGATCCGCCGAAGCGCCTCGTCCACCGGAAGCTTCGCCGCATAGATTTCCTGCGCCTCGCCGACCACCCGCGCGATGGTGCCCAGTCCGCCCGCAACGCGAATCGAGCGCGCGTTGACGTAGGAGGGCAGCCGGCCTTCGAACATGCGCGGGTCGAGTTCGTACGGCTCGCGGTTTACGTCGAGATAGGCGCGTGGAAACAGGGCCTTGAGCATCGGGGCGCCGAGGCGGGCGCACCCGGCGAAAAGCGCGTCCACGTGGGCGTCTTCCGAGCGGCGCAACGCAAGCGGCGAAAGACGCGAGGAGGCAAGGAACCGCGCAGGATAGACGTTGCCGGAATGCGGCGACGACACGACCATGGCCGAAAGCGGCGTCTCCGGTTCGACGATCTCCAGCGGCGGATCGAGTTCGGGTTCGACAGGGGCGCGGCCTGGCGCGCCGGTCAGCGCGCCGGAGAGCGGCGTTGTGCGGGGGGCGTCGGCCATCGGGACTCCTCGGAAACCTGTATGGCGCGCCCGCCCTCGCGTGTCGAGTGGGCGCGATCGCCACTCCCGCCTGTGGAGAGCGATGCCGGCGTCTGGCTGCGCGGGAGCCTTTCACCACTCGTTAAGCAAACGGATGCTTTATGAAACGATACGATTTCAAGAGGAATCCATGACCGAGACCGACGAGGCGTCGATGCGAATTCTGCTCGCGGAAGACGACAACGACATGCGCCGTTTCCTTGTGAAGGCTCTGCAGAACGCCGGCTACGAGGTGGCGTCGTTCGACAACGGCCTGTCCGCCTACAATCGCCTGCGCGAAGAGCCCTTCGAGCTGTTGCTCACAGACATCGTGATGCCCGAGATGGACGGAATCGAACTCGCGCGTCGCGCGACCGAACTCGATCCCGATATCAAGGTCATGTTCATCACTGGCTTCGCCGCGGTTGCGCTCAACCCGGACAATCATGCGCCTAAAGAAGCAAAGGTGCTGTCGAAGCCCTTCCACCTGAAGGACCTCGTCAGCGAAGTGCAGAGGCTCCTGGCGGCGTAACCGCGCCGCCTGGTCTCACCAGGTCTTTTCGACCGGATCGGAGATCGCGTCCTCGAGCGGATTGCGCGGCTTGAACATGGATGCAGGCCGCAGCCGGCCATCGGGGCCGATCTGATCCATCTCGCAATAGATCTCGAACTCGTAGCCATCGGGATCGAGGAAGTTGATCGCGATATTGCAGCCCGCGCCCTTGCGTCCTTCAAAGACGATCGGGATGCCGTTCTGCCTGAGATAGGCCTTCGCCTTCTTGAGGACGTCGACGTTGTCGACCTCGAAGGCCAGATGCTCCATCTGCAAACTGCCCTTCATGTCGCGGGCCGGCGTCTTGCCTTCCTTCATGGGCTTCAGGCCGATGGCGTGATGGTCCGCGCCGCAGCGCAGGAAGACCATGCCATGCTTGTTGCGATCGGCTTCCATGAAGCCCATCACCTCTTTCCAGAAGCGCACGGTGCGTTCCACGTCAGTCACCTCGTAGAGGAAGTGCCCGAGCCGTTCACCTTGATGGGCGACTGGCCTGTGTATGCGTCGGGATGGAACTTGCCGCGTTCGGCGAGTTCGTCGCGCCGCGCGCTCGTGGCGTCGTGGATGCCGGCGTGGACGTTCATGAACTTCCCCCTTGCGAGAATTTGCGCGTTCCTTCCCGTTTGCAGGATGCGAGGGCGCGAGCGACGGCGCATTGATCTGGCGCAGGCCCGGGGCATAAAGGTCTAGTTCAACGAGGCGTGGGACGTGGAGACCGGAGCTTACGCCAACTTCGGCAAGGGCTCGGCAGGCATATCGCTGTGCACGACGCGCGTTTCTGCGGGCGTCAAGGCGACGTACTGAAGGGCGGCGACACCGGGGCGCGGTCGCGCCGCCCATGCGCTCATCGGCTTCGCCTAGCGGCCGCTCGGCGAATCCGAAGCGCCCGGCGAGGCCGCAGATGAGCCTGCCGCGCCTGAGGCGGACGGCGAGGTCATCGTCGATGAGCCGGTGGTGGTGGAGTGCATGGGCGAGGAGGACGCTCCCGACGCCGATTGTTGCACCTGGCGGAACATCGTCATGGCAGCGCCGACGCATTCGCGCGTTGAATCGCTGGCGCCGCAACGGATGCGGAATTCCTTGTCGCCTTGCTTCATGTAGAAGCTCGCGCCACGCGCGTGATATTTCCCGCCGTGGCGATGGCCCTTGTCCCACTTGCGGTGATGATTGCCGCTCCACCCGCCGTGGCGATCGTCGTCGTCATCGTTTGCATTGCTGCGCGAGTATCGATCCGCGCCGTAGTTCTGGCTGCCGTACCTGTCGCCACGATCATCGTAGCGGTCGCGGTAATCGTTCGACGACTGGGCCCATGCCGAACCTGCCGCGAGGAAGACTCCGAGTGCTGTGATGGCTGCTGTGCGCATGGGCGCCTCCTTTTCGTGACGTTCGCATCCAGCTGGATGCGTGGCGCGAACCCATCCGCAACAGCGTGGGTGATCGCCGGTTCCACGAAAACGTCGCGCGGCGTCATTGGCCTGCTGCGCGGCAGCTTGCGCTTTCGTTTGCAGCGCAAGCTTGCGCGGTGGATCGTACAGCGTGCGCGCATTTTCACCGCGCTTCGCGCCCATCGCGGGGAACGCCAGTCCCCGCCTCCCGTTGAAACCGAGCGGTGGCATCGCGCCATCCGTGTGACACGGGAGATCAGTATGACGAAATTGTGGACATCGGTTGCGGTCGCAGCGCTCACCACATCCATGGCGGCTTTCGGCGCCTACGCTCAGACAAGCAGTTCGCCTGCAGGCGGCTCCAGCTCGATGAGCGCGTCAGGCAGCGCGCCGTGCAAGATTGTGCTCTCCGGCGCGATGGGCGCAAGCGGCGCACTGGGCGGCGGCTCGGCGTCTGGGGGCGCGAGCGGCAGTCTCGCCGGCAGCTCTGCGTCTGGCGGCGCTTCAGGAATTTCCGGCTCCGGTTCCTCGACTTCGGGCGGATCGACGGCTTCGTCCAGCTCGCCCGCTGGATCGAGCGCATCAAGCAGCGCGAGCGCATCGGGCGACTCCCGGACGTTCACCGTCCAGCCGGGCATGACGCTGACGATCACGGCGGAGAAACCTTCGGGCGCCAGCACCACTTCAAGTCTTTCCAGCGGATCGTCCGCCTCCACCGGCAGCGCGGCGGGGACGGGTTCGAGCGCCACGCCCGGTTCCAGCGCCGGCGCCTCGTCGTCGCCAAGCGTTTCCGGTTCGTCGTCGACAGCCTCTTCGGGCTCAAGCTCCGGTCTGACGACCGGCTCGACAGCGAGCAGCGGATCCACCCTCGGTTCAAGCAGCGGGACGACCGTGACGCTCGCGAAGGGCAACGGCTGCTCTGTCGAGGTGCGGCCGAACTAACTCCACGGCGCAGATCGCCTGCGGCGCATCCGCCGCAGGCGGCTTGATGTCGCCGGCCTCTGGTCGACCTCGCATCGCGCCCGGCGGATTCCCGTAGCGTGCGTTTATGCTTTCTCCCCGCAATGGCGCGGCCTCGTACGACAAGCCGCCTGGCGCCGGTTCCTGCCGGGCGGCGCGAAAATGCCGCGTGACGCGCCGAGTGCGCCTTGCGCGGGGGCGGGGCTTTCGATATAGACGCCGCATTCCGCCGGCGGCTAAGCCCGCCGACATACTTCGGTCGCTGGACCGGGCGCGTAGCTCAGCGGGAGAGCACTACCTTGACATGGTAGGGGTCACAGGTTCGATCCCTGTCGCGCCCACCACTCTTTCAAAATTAATAGCGCAAGACGTCCTTTAGGACGCATCCATTGCCTTGCTCGCGCCGAACGGCAGAGACTTCGAGCAATTGACTGTCTCTAGAAGAGCACGAACTACAGATCGCCGCCTGCGCGGTTGCTCACCAGCTTGGGAAGCTCAGTGGGAGAGTAGTTCGCTCTTGCGTCGAGGAACCGGTCAGCGGCGATTCCGAGTTTCTCCAAACGAGCAGAAGGCGGGGCGCAATTCAAGGCGCTGCAAGGGCGATGTCGTCATTGCGTCGAAGCATGACCTTATATTCCGGTCTGTCCGAGACGCCGTGAATACAATCTAGCCATTTGAGGCGAAGGGCGTTGCGTTCATTTCATTGATCTGGGCGCCGTTTCCAAGGCTGAGCCAAAGCAGGCTACCGGCTGAAATGTCGACGCGACTTTCGTGATGGACGGTCCCTTCGCAACTTTTTCCCGCGGTAGGCAGCGGGAAAAAGTGCTGTGGCGCAAAGGCAACATCTCCGTTGTTTTCGCAAACCTCCGCGTTCATTGCGTAGCGCGGCAATGAAATCTAGTTATGGTTAGCAAACTGAGTTTCCTAACGAAAGTGGAGATTATGAAAAGACTCGTTGCATCCCTCGCGCTTTGCGCGTCCCCCTTGAGCGTGCTGGCTGCGGATCTTCCCGTGCGCACTGCTGCCCCTGCGCCCGCCCCTGTCTTCGTTGTTGCGCCAGTCTGGACGGGCTTTTACGTCGGTGTCCATGGCGGGTATGCGACGAAGTTCAAGGGAAATCTCAGCGTTGACGCTTTCAACGACAAGAACACCACTAACGACAATCCCAACGATGAAGCCTACGGATTTGCGTCTCGGTCTTACAAAGGCGGCGATGGGTTCTTCGGTGGCGCTCATCTTGGGTATAACTGGCAAGCAGGTCAGTTCGTCTTCGGTCTCGTGACCGACATCAGCTTTGGCGATCAATCACTGAAGACACAAAATGTCGCTGTCTATACGGACGTGACAGGCGGTCAGGAGTTCTTCGACTCCTATGCCACTGGTCAGGGTAAAGTTGAATGGTTTGGCACTACCCGCATCAGGCTCGGTTATGACGCTGGTTCATTCATGCCGTTCCTTACAGGCGGCGTTGCTTACGGCGGCGTCAAGGCATACGGCTCAACACTTCAGGACGGCAGTTTAGGGCAGGGTCCGAACGGGCACTTCTGCAACGTGACACCGAATAATGGACAGCCTTGCGTAACGGGTCCCATTTCCGCCAAATACTCCAACAGCGACACCAAGGTTGGCTGGACGCTGGGTGCGGGCTTTGACTACGCGTTTACTCCCAACTTCATCGTCAACTTCACGTATCTGTACGTGGACTTGGGAGATGTGACCGCCTCCAGCGACTTCTTCATCTCCAATGCGGCTTATAGCAATGGCAATCGTATTGCGGAGTCTTTCACGCGAAACAAAGTTGACGCGAACTTCCATACAGTTCGTATTGGCTTGAGCTATAAGTTCGGCGGTCCAGTTGCTGCGCCTGTCGTAGCCCGCTACTAAACTCCCAAAGGGAGAGCGAAACAACTTGCCCAGCGTCAGTATTGGCGCTGGGTTTTCCGTTTCAGACGCGACGAAAAGCAGTAGCGCGCTCGCTTTTCACGACCCGGTTGGTGCATCTGCGCAGGTCCATGCAGGAAAAAACTCCTGTATAGGTGTCAGCCAGATCATCATGAATCAGTACGATGCCGCCTCGTGAGATGCGGCGCTCCCATTGACATGGTAGGGGTCACAGGTTCGATCCCTGTCGCGCCCACCAGGGTTTCAGCAATAGAACATTGATCGCGCTCGCACGGCCTGTCATACAGGCGGCAAGCGCGCGCTGGCGCGCACCGTTCCGGGCGCGCCCTCGCTGCGCGCCGCACAAGGAGTGCAAAGGTCATGGAGGCCGCTATCAACAGCCCAGGCGCGGGTCACAACAGCGTCAACGACGGCAAGGAAGAGGTCGTCTGGGAGCGCTGGACGCGCAAGCGCGTTTTCGTTCGCGCGCTTGAGGGGACCTACGGCGAACTGGTGCGCGAGCTTTTCACGCAGCCGCGCGTCTATTCGACCAAGGACCACAAGTGGAAGGGCGGGCCCGGCCACTACGGCAAGAAGATCATCAACCCGCAGGCGGTGAAGGTGGCGCAGTCCATCGAGACGCACGTGGAGGTGTTCTCGCCGGGCGGCTACGGTCAGAAGCACGGCCACATGAACAGCGCGGTGTTCTTCGTGTTGAAGGGCAAGGGGCACGACGTGCACGACGGCAAGCGTCTCGACTGGGAAGCCGGGGACGCGCTGATCGTCGAGAACGCCTGCGTCCACCAGCATTTCTCGGACGACGAGGACGACGAGTGCATCACGCTGGTGATGAAGGCGAAGCCTCTCTTCCTGTTCATGCACATGCTGTTCCAGAAGGTGGCCGAGTTCCCGCCGAAGGAAGGCACCGCCAAGCAGCTCGCCTATTCGCCGCCAAAGGATCTGTAAGGGCGAGCAACACTGGACTGGAAAAGGCGGCCTGCGGGCCGCCTTTGTCGTTTCAGCGCACGAGCGCCAGTTTCGCCTCGCCGACGCCGCCGATCGTCAGATGGATGCTCGTTGGCTGGCTGGCGGGAATCGGCGTGTTCAGCGTTCCCGTCGTCAGGAACTGCCCCGCCCTCATGCCGCCGAGGTAATCGATCTGCTCGCTCGCCCAGGCGACAAGGGGAATGAGCGGGTCGGCGTTGGCGTGGCCGCCCACCGCCTCGTGCTTCGTCGCGCCGTCGAACGCGATGCGGCAGGGCAGTTTGGAAAGATCCAGCGCGCGGAAGTCCTTCGTCCCGCCGCCGATCATGTAGGCGAGATTCGAGAAGCTGTCGCCGATGCGGGCGAGAAACGCAGTGTTGGCGCTGTCGGCGAAGCGGCTCGCCACGAGTTCGATTCCGGCGAAGACTTCGCCGATGGCGTCGAGCACTTCCTCACGGGTGTAGGGTTGGCCCGGCCGCACGAGAAGGTCGCGGGAGAAGCGCACGCCCAGCTCCCCTTCGACCTTGACTGTTTCACCCGCTGCGAGCCTGTATTCGCCCGCGCGCATATCGCCGGCGAAGATGGGCGCGGCCCACGCGGCCCCCTCGGGCGTGAAGCCGACCTTCCAGCCGGCGGCCGTCTCGCCGAGTTCGGAGGCGACTTCGGCCTGAACGGCGAGAGCCGCGTGGAGGCTGGGAGGCGTCAGGGCGGGGTCCAGGGGAAGCGACGCGCGGGCGCGCCGCGCTTTCACGATCAGGGCGGCGAGGGGGCTTGCGGGCATGGCGGTCTCCGGGAAAACCGCGGCAAGCTGGTCCTCCGGCCCGTGCGTGTCAATGCTGGCGGAAAACGTCGCTCGCCCATTGATCTCAGGCGGGAAATGGGGCATACGACCGCCACGTTCGGGCGCGACTAGCCCCGATGCCCATTTTCCAACCTTCGGGGACGAGAGATGAAAGTCCGCAACTCTTTGAAGTCGCTTCGCGCACGCCATCGCGACAACCAGCTCGTGCGCCGCCGCGGCCGCGTCTACATCATCAACAAGACCCAGAAGCGCTACAAGGCGCGTCAGGGCTGATTTCCCGCCAATGAGGCGGACACGGACCCCGGCCGTTCGGCCGGGGTTTTCGTTTTGCGACCTTGTGATCGGACGGGGCTTTGACGGGCGCTGGAGCCCGTCCTAGATTTGCCTCATGCCCATCGCCTCAACCCGATCCGGCTTTCTCGCGCTCCTCCTCGCAGGGGCCGTGGCGCCGGCTGTCGCGCAGCAACATCCCGCGCCAGGCGGCCCCGCATTCGAGCGGGCGCAGGGGCGGGCTCCGGCTTCAGGCTCGCAGGCGCAGAAGCCTGCCGAGCAGGCGCCGGACGAAAACGTCCGCAAGCCGGTCCTCGATGAGTTGTTCGGCCGTCTCGCCGCCGCCCGGGACGAGGAGGAGGCGGACGGCATCGCGGGCGCGATCGAGCGCGTGTTCCAGCGCTCGGGCTCGGACACGGCGGACCTGCTGATGAACCGCGCCGTGAGAGCCTTGCACCGCAAGGAAAACAAGGCGGCCGTCGAGGTGCTCGACAAGCTCGTCGTCATAGAGCCGGACTGGGCCGAGGCGTGGACCCAGCGGGCGACGGCGCGCTTCATGGACGGAGACAAGGACGGCGCGGTGGAGGATCTCGGTCAGGCGCTGGCGCGCGAGCCGCGCCATTTCAATGCGCTGGCGGGGCTAGGCTCCGTCCTTCACAGCCTCGGCTACGAGAAGCGCGCGCTTGAAGTGTTCCGCCGCGCCATCGCCATCCGCCCGCACCAGAGCGAAGTGAAGCAGATGATCGACAAGCTCGCGCCGGACGTGGACGGGCGGGATATCTGACGAATTCTGCCCTGACGCCGAAGGCGATCCGTGGCCCAGCCGCAGCCGATTTTCAGAACGCTTGATCCGGGGGCGCGCGACGCCCGCCGGGAACGTGGCGCTTTTGCCGGGAGGCTGAAGCTATTTCTCACTTCCCGTGAACGCGATGCGCAGCATGTTCGTCGCGCCGGGCGTGCCGAACGGCAGGCCCGCGATGACCACGATGCGATCGCCTTCCTTCGAGAATGTCACGCGGTTCGAGAACTTGCCCGCGCGTTTGGCCATGTCCTCGATGTCACTCGCGTCGTTCGTCACCATAGGCTGCACGCCCCACACGAGGGTGAGCCTGCGCGCGGTGTCGCGCTTCGGCGTCAGGGCAAGAATGGGTGGGCGGGGACGTTCGCGCGCGATGCGCAGCGCCGTCGAGCCTGACGAGGTCCAGGCGCAGATCGCCTTCAGGTCGAGCGTTTCGGCGACATGACGGGCGGCTTCCGCAATCGCGTCGGCGCCTGTCGATTCGGGCTCGCTGCGTTGCGAGGCGATGATGGCCCGGTAGTTGACGTCCGTCTCCGTCTCGATTGCGATGCGGTCCATCGTGGCGACCGCCTCGATGGGGAACTGACCGGACGCGCTCTCAGCAGACAGCATGATGGCGTCCGCGCCCTCATACACGGCGGTGGCGACGTCGGAGACTTCGGCGCGCGTGGGCACGGGCGATGAAATCATCGATTCCAACATCTGCGTCGCGACAACCACGGGCTTGCCGAAACGGCGCGCGAGCCGGGTGATGCGCTTCTGCATTCCCGGGACTTTCTCGACCGGCATTTCGACGCCGAGGTCGCCGCGCGCCACCATGAGCGCGTCGGAAATCTCGATGATCTCGTCGAGCCGCGTGATCGCCTGCGGCTTCTCGATCTTCGCAAGCACGCCGGCGCGACCCCGCACGATCTTGCGCACTTCTGCGATGTCGTCCGGCCTCTGCACGAAGGAGACCGCAATCCAGTCGATGCCGACATCGAGCGCAGCTTCGAGGTCCGAGCGATCCTTTTCGGTCATGGCCGAGACGGGGATGATCGTGTCTGGCAGGCTCACGCCCTTGCGGTTCATGATGCGGCCCGGCACGTCGACTTCCGCGACGGCGCGATCCTTGTGCGCCTCGACGACATGCAGGCGAATTTTTCCGTCGTCGATGAGCACGACATGGCCGGGCTCCAGCGCGCGCAGGATTTCCGGATGCGGCAGGCGCACGCGCGTGGCGTCCCCGGGCGCCTTGTCGCTGTCGAGCGTGAAGCGCGCGCCCTTCTTCAGGTCGGCGCCGCCGCCGGAGAATTCGCCGACGCGCAGTTTCGGCCCCTGCAGGTCGACGAGAACGCCGATCGCGCGATGATGCTTGCGCTCGATGTCGCGGATCATCTGCACGCGCTGGCGCATTCCCTCATGCGTCGAGTGACTCATGTTGATGCGGAACACGTCGGCGCCGGCCAGATAAAGGCGCTCGATGATCTCCGGGGTCTCCGAAGCCGGTCCCAGGGTCGCGAGAATTTTCACTTTCCGGTGGCGTCTCATCCTGCCTCGATCATTTGTCTGGGCGCCGTACGTTCCGAAAGCCGTCCTCCGGCGTTCCGGTCCGACGCCTGTTTACTGCGTTGCCTGCGGCTGGTTCGCGTCGGTGAGCTGAACGGTCCAGTTCTTCGAATCGCGTCCGGTGTCCACCTCGAAGAAGCCGGTGCGCTCATACCCTCGCACCAGGCAGTTTTCTCGCCCCTCAATGCGGAATTCACGATCCCGCGTGCACATGAAGGTCTTGCCCTTCCACTCGCCGCCGCGCTCATCCATGGCGTAGACATAGTAGAACTGCGCCGCGAGAGGGCCGCGCAAAAGCACCTCGCAGGCCCCGGCCTTGAGATTCCACCAGCCTTCCGAAACCCAGCCCCGCCCGTCCGTGTAGGCGATGGCGACGCTCACGCGGGTCGATGCATTGTTGCACAGGCGGAAATCGGCCCAAGCGCTGGCCGGCCACAGGCAGCCGGCCATGGCCATGGCGAAAATGGCGGTCCGGATCGTTCGGTCGGGCATCGTCGCGTCCGTCATGTCCTGCGAATCAGCGTCCGCCGCAGCGGAGCGGGGATTGATCGGAGCGCAGGGCGCGGGTGTCAACGCGGGCGGCGGGGCGGATCTGGTCTGTCATGTCCTTTTCCTGACGCCGGAAACTGGCGCCACCATGACATTGTGGGACGGGTTCGTTAATTTGCGCCCCCGTGAGAACCGGCTCAGACGCACATTCGAATATTCGGCCCGCCTTCGAGCCCGTGGAGATCATTCCCGGAGCGGTCGATGGCGGGCTGCTCCTGCTATGCGACCACGCCTCGAACGCGCTGCCGCCCGAATACGGCTCGCTCGGGCTCGGCCCGGAACAGTTTCAGCGTCACATCGCCTGGGACATCGGCGCGGCGGCCGTGACGCGGGCGCTGGCCGCACGCTTTCGGGCGCCGGCTGTACTCACGCGATTCTCCCGGCTGCTCATCGACCCCAACCGCGGCGCGGACGACCCGACGCTTGTGATGAAGCTGTCGGATGGCGCGATCGTGCCGGGCAATGTCGCTGCGGACGCTGCGGAGATCGCGCGGCGCCGGGAGCTTTACTGGCGGCCTTATCGCGAAGGGGCGGGCAGGCTCATCGACGAGATGACCGCCTCGGGCCATCCGCCTGCGATCCTTTCAATCCATTCGTTTACGCCGGCCTGGAAAGGCGTCGCGCGGCCCTGGGAAGTCGGGCTTCTGTGGGACGCCGACCCGCGGCTGGCGCAGGCGCTCATGGAGCGATTCGAGGCGTCGCTCACCTCGCCCGTGGGCGATAACGAGCCTTATGACGGCGCGCTCGTCGGCGACACGCTCTACGATCTCGGCACGGCGCGGGGGCTTGCCCACGTCATCGTCGAGCTTCGGCAGGATCTGATCGGGACGGACGATGGCGCAGCGCGGTGGGCCGGCGCCGTTGGCGATGCGCTCGCCCCTGTTCTCGGCCACCCCGATCTCCATATCATCCGGCATCACCCGAGCCGCGCAGGCGCGCGGGGGGCAAAGCCGAAGCTCAGGAGGACCAGATGAACATCGACGACAAGACGCGCACGGAGCTCGAGGCCGCCGCCTTCCGCCGCCTGCTGAACCATCTGCGCGAGCGGCCGAACGTGCAGAACATCGACATGATGAATCTCGCTGGTTTCTGCCGCAACTGCCTGTCGAACTGGCTGAAGGACGCGTCCGACGAGCGTGGCCTCGGCATCGGCAAGGAGGACCTTCGCACCTACGTGTATGGAATGCCCTACGACGAATGGAAGGCGAAGAACCAGACTGAGGCCACGCCCGAGCAGATGGCGAAGTTCGCCCAGTCGCCAGCCGGTCAGGGCAAGCACGGCTGAGTCTTCCCGAAAGAGAAATTTTCGCGCCCGCTGAATAGTGGGGACAGCGGCGGCGGTTTCCTTGATCCGCCGCCCGCGCTGGCGCAAGCCTGAACCGGAAGCGGGCAGGGCCCGCGCCTTCACACCGGATCGACGCCCATGGACTCCGCTGCCGTCAACGCCAGCCATCTGCGCGCCTTCATCGAGCGCATCGAGAAGCTAGAGGAGGAGAAGCGCGCCATCGCCGACGACATCAAGGATGTCTACGCCGAGGCGAAGGGCAACGGTTTCGACGCGAAGATCATTCGCAAGATCGTCTCCATGCGCCGCATGGACCGCGAGAAGCGCCGCGAGGAGGAAGAGATCCTCGATCTTTACCTCACCGCGCTCGGCATGGTTGACTAAGGCGCGCCTCTCCCGCGGCCCCCCCGGCTTGAAGCGCGACCGTCGCCGTGCTTCGCTCAGGCCAGCGGGGAACAGCGCTGGTCTGGGGCGACGTCATGGATGCGCAAACCACTTCTGAGCCGAGTGTCTTCCTGCGTCTTTTGCGCACGCCCGTCCTGCGTCTCGCGGCGCTCCTGGCGCTGATTTTCTATCTCTATCTCTCCGGTCATCTGTTCCGCGCGGCGTTCGCCCATGGCGCGTTCATGAATCTCGTCGTGGTCGCGTGGATGATCGCGTTCACGCTAGCCGCGTATATCGTCTTCGCGCAGGCAGTCGAACTCCGGGCTCCCAACGAAGTGTCCCTGCCGGGCATGGCCCGCGAACTCGGCGCCGGCATGTTGCTTGGCGCCGGCCTCTACACGGCCTGCGTCGTGGTCCTGATGGCGCTCGGCTACTACCGCATCGACGGTTTCAACGATCCCGCCATCCTGTTTGGCGTGCTGTGGTTTGCGGCCAGTTCAGGCTTCTTCGAGGAACTGATTTTTCGCGGCGTGCTGTTCCGCATCACGCAGGAGGTCTTCGGTAGCTGGGTCGGCGTGATCGTTTCGTCACTGACCTTCGGGCTCGTCCATCTGAACAACGAGGGCGCCACGCTCAAAGGCGTCATGTTCATCGCGATCGAGACCGGCCCGGCTTTGGCCGCTTGCTACATGCTGACGGGGCGGCTTTGGCTCGGCATCGGCTTGCACGCCGCGTGGAACTTCACGCAATCCGGCGTCTTCTCCGGCATCAATTCAGGCAACGAGCCATCGAAGGGGTGGATACGGTCCGTCATCGAGGGGCCGGACCTTCTCACGGGCGGCGGCTTCGGGATGGAGGCGTCGATCATCGCCTTCGTCCTGTGGAACACTCTGGGCGTTATCATGCTGATCATGGCTGCGCGCCGCGGCAAGATCGCGCCGCCCTTCTGGGCGCGCGCGACCTGATTGTTATCTGCGCGGCGGAACGGGCGGCAGCGTCAGCAAACCGGCCTCGCCGTTCTGCAATCCGTACAGAAGGCGGCGGCCGTCACGATCCCATGACAGCGCGGAGACGACGGGCCTGTCGCGCGGCGGCGTCTCGCCTTCGGCAAGGCCCTTGCGCACGAGCAGTTCCGCGCCGTCGTCGAGGCGGATCATCAAAATCCAACCGTCCTCGTAGCCGGCCGCGAGCACAAGCGCGCGCGGATGGAACGCGACCTGAGAGACGCGCGCCGGGCGCACGCCGCATTCTTTCGGCGGCTTGCCCATCGGGCCGTCCTTCGACTGGAAGGGCCACACGACGCACGCGTCGGCGCCCGACGTCGCCATCCATTGCCCGTCATGGGAGAAGGAGAACGAGCGCGTCTTGGCGGGATAACCCGTCATGCGCATGTCCTTCTTGTCGGCAATGCGCCAGCCATGCAGGGCGTTTTCCTGCATCGACGTGATGCAGAAATTGCCGTCCGGCGAGATGGCGAGGTCCAGATGCGAGCCCTGCCATTTCAAAACGTCGGGCGTCGCGTCGAGATTTGGAAACCACAGGCTCACGCCATTGTAGTGCGAGGCGGCGACGCGATAGCCCTTCGGCATGAACGCAAGGCCGCGCACGCTCGAAGGCGCGCTCCAGCTTCGCACGGCGCCCTTGTGGTCGCGCGCGCGCACTTGCTTGCCCGCGCTCCACGCGGTCGCGCCGTCCTCGCGCAGCGCAAGCGCGTCGATCCACTTGCCCTGTTCGTCGCCGAGGATGGTGGCCTGTCCGTCCGGCGCCACCTCGATCACCTTGCCATCGTCGCCGCCGGCGACGATGCGCTTGGCGTCGCCGCGTGCGACGAGAATCGCCGCATCGTCGAAGGCCTGAACGCGCTCGCCGGTATCCGCGAAGAGGATTGCGCCGTCTCCGAGCGCGAGCATGGGCCGTTCATCAGGAAACGCCGCGGCCACGGCTTCAGCGCCGGCCGGGAGAGGCTTCACGAACGGCGTCAGCGAGTCGTCATACTCGTCCGTCATGGCGCGCGCTTACTGCTGCGGCGCGTTGACGGCGCAAGCGAGAAAGCCCGAACGCAGGGCCTCCTCGTCGAGTTCCCGGCCGATGAAAACGACCTTGCACTCGCGCTTTTCCCCCTCGCGCCATTCGCGCTGGAGATCGCCGTCAAGGATCATGTGCACGCCCTGGAAGACGAATCGCTTCGGCTCGTCCTTGAAAGCGAGAATACCCTTGGAGCGCAGGATCTTCGGCCCTTCGCGCTGGGCGATGAGATTGATCCACGGCATGAAGCGGTTTGGATCGACCTCGCCGTCGATGCGGATCGCGACCGACTGCATCTCCTCGTCGTGGTAGTGCTTCAGGCCGTGATCGTGATGGTGATGATCATGCCCGTGATGGTCGTGATCGTGATCGTGATCGTCGGCTTCAAGAAAGGCCGGTTCTATTTCGAGGATCCGGTCGAGATCGAACGCATTCTTGCCGAGCACGGCGTCGAGCGGCACCTGGCACTTGGTGGTCTTGTGCAGCGTCGCATAGGGGTTGATGGCGCGAATGCGCGCCTCGACCTCTCGCAGCTCCTCCGGCGTCACAAGGTCCTGCTTGTTGAGGATGATGACGTCGGCGAAGGCGATCTGGTTCTTGGCCTCGGGAGCATCCTTGAGGCGCGCGGAGAGCCACTTGGCGTCGGCGACCGTCACGACCGCGTCCAGGCGCGCCTGATCCTGAACTTCCTGGTCGACGAAGAAGGTCTGCGCGACGGGGGCCGGGTCCGCGAGGCCGGTTGTCTCGACGATGATCGCGTCGAACTTGCCCCTGCGCTTCATCAGCCCTTCGATGATGCGGATGAGATCGCCGCGCACTGTGCAGCAGATGCAGCCGTTGTTCATCTCGAAGACTTCTTCGTCGGCGCCGACAACGAGATCATTGTCGATCCCGATTTCGCCGAACTCGTTCACGATCACGGCGAACCTGTGGCCGTGGTCTTCGGACAGGATGCGGTTGAGCAGTGTCGTCTTGCCCGCGCCCAGATAACCTGTGAGCACGGTGACGGGAATCTTGTCGGACATACGCTACCTCTGTTGCGAACCAGGCGGGCGGACGCGCAGGGGTCAATCCCCTCGGCGCGCCCCGTCCCGCAGCCGGCTCGCAGAGGTCATCCGCCGAGCGCGGCCGTCAACTCCCTTATATTGTGACGAACCATGTCGATGTAAGTCCCCGCAGGCCCGCCGGGGGGCGAAAGCTGGTCGGAGTAGAGCGCGCCGCCGAGCTTGGCGCCGCTTTCCTTGGCGATACGCTCGGCAAGTCGCGTATCGGCCACGTTCTCGACGAAAACCGCCGGGATTTTTTCCTGCCGGATCTGGCGGATGATGCGCGCCACGGCCTGCGCGGTCGGCGCGGCGTCCGTGGATATGCCTTGCGGCGCGATGAAGCGCAGTCCATAGGCCGCCATGTAGCCGAACGCATCGTGGTTGGTGATGACCTTGCGGTTGGCGGCCGGGATTTTTGCAATCGCCGCGCGCACTTCCTTTTCCAGTTCGTCAAGCTTCGCGGTGTAGGCCGCCGCGTTGGCTGTGTATGCCGCCTTGCCGGCGGGATCCACGGCGATGAGGCCGTCACGGATGTTGGCCACATAGATCTTGGCGTTGGCGACGTTCTGCCAGGCGTGCGGATCGTTTTCGTCGCCGTGGTTGTGGCCGTGGTCGTGACCGTGGCCATGGGGAGCCCTGATCGGCTTGATCCCGCGGGTGGCGACAATAACGCGCGCTTTCGTGTTGGAGGCCTTGATCAATCGTCCGATCCAGCCCTCGAAGCCCATTCCGTTCTGAACAATGAGTTGCGCAGCGGCCAGCTTCCTGGCGTCGCCCGGCGCCGGCGCATAGACGTGGGCGTCGGAGCCGGGCCCCACAAGCACGCTGAGGTCGATGCGGTCGCCGCCGACCTCGCGCACGAAGTCGCCCAGAATCGAGAAGGTGGCGACGACCGGAATCCTCGCATCCTGCGCTAAGGCGGGCGCAGCAAGGCTCAATGCGGCGGCGGGGCTGTATGTTATAAAGTAACGTCGTGTCAGCATGGTTCGGCGCTCCTTGCGATCCTGCCGTTCAGGCTTCGAGATGAATTCGGCGTGGAATGCGGCGCAGCCAGCCGCCCGCGCGGCCGAACAGCATCGAGATCATGTGGAACAGGCCAGCCGCGAGAATGATCACAGGGCCTGGCGGAAGGTTCTCGCTGAAGCTGATGAGCAGGCCGGCCCAGCTGGACGCGAGGCCGACGACGATGGCGATGATCGTCATGCGGGTGATGTCGGCCGTCCATAGCCGCGCGGAAGCGGCGGGCAGGATCATCAGGCCGACGGCAAGCAAGGTGCCGAGGGCGTGGAATCCCGCGACGAGGTTGAGCACGATCAGGCCCATGAACAGAGCCTGCGCGAAGCCGCCGGCACGGCTCACCGAGGCGACGAAACTCGGGTCGAGCGTTTCGAGCGCGAGCGCGCGGTAGAAGATCGCCAGCGCGATCAGTGTAAGGCTGGCGACGGAGGCGATGAGGGCAAGCCCGTTGTCCTCGAGCGCGAGCACGTTGCCGAACAGGACGTGCAACAGATCGACGCTCGAGCCGCGCAGCGACACGATGGTGACGCCGAGCGCTAGGGAGATAAGATAAAAGCCCGCGAGCGAAGCGTCTTCACGCAGGGCGGTGACGCGTGCGACGGCGCCGGCGAGCAGCGCAACGAGCAGACCGGCGGCGAGCCCGCCGATGGTCATGGCGGGCAGCGAAAGACCCGCGACGAGATAGCCAAGCGCCGCGCCGGGCAGGATCGCATGGGCCATCGCATCGCCGGTGAGGCTCATCCGGCGCAGCATGAGAAAAACACCGAGCGGCGCGCCTGCAATGGCCAGCGCGGACGCGCCGACGAGCGCGCGGCGCATGAACTCGAATTCGGCGAAGGGCGTTACGAAAGTCTCGTAGAACATCACGCCGCCCGTTCGCATTCGTGGGCCTCACGGTCGAAAGCTTCGACCATGCGCCGCGCCGACAGAAGATTCTCCGGCCTCAGCACTTCGGCCGTGTCGCCCCAGGCGATGGTTTCGCGCGCGAGCAACAACGTTTGCGGGAATGTGCGCCGCACGATATCGAGGTCATGCAGCACGGCGATCACTGTTCGCTTCTCGTCGCTCCAGCGTTTCACGAGTTCGAGCAATTCGTTGGTCGTGCGCTGGTCGATGGCGTTGAACGGTTCGTCGAGGAGGATGACCGGCGCATCCTGGAGCAGAAGCCGCGCAAAGAGCACGCGCTGCATCTGTCCGCCCGACAGCGTCCCGATGTGGCGGTCCTCGAATCCTGTAAGGCCAACGGCGGCGATGGACTCGAACGTTCTCTCGCGATCCGCCCTGCTCAATCCGCCAAACCAGCCGGTCGCGCGGAAATTGCCCATCGACACCATATCGAACACGTTGACGGGGAACGTGCGGTCAATTTCGTGCGCCTGGGGCAGATAGGCGATGCGGTTCGCGGGACAGGCGACACGCTCGACGGCGCCGCCGATCGGCGGCAACGCCCCCATGACGCCCTTGAGCAGCGTCGACTTGCCGCCGCCATTAGGTCCGCAAACCGCGAGAAGCGCGCCCTGCGCGATCTCGCCGTCGAGATGATGCACGGCGGGGTGGCGGTCGTAGCCGAGGGTGAGATTTCTGAAACGCAACGCGGCGGGCATGGCTTCATTCCCGCTCAGGACCAGGCCCAGAACACGCCGAGCCAGATCGCCGCGACGAAGCCGAGCGCAATCACGACACGTTGCAGGGCGGACATGCGCAAAAGCGAGACGCCTGGGTCGGCGCGTCGCTGGGCGTGCGCATGATCGTGGCGCTGCGCACTCCCGTCGCTGTGCGCCTGGTCAAGCCCGTGCTGATGGCCGTCGGCGGCTTGTCTCCCATGGGCATGGGGATGCGCGTGATCGTGGGCGTGCGTGGATAGGGTCATAGGGTGTCCGGCCATTATGTAATACTATAACATAAAAGCGCAGACCGCGCCAGCGCCCTGAGCCGCGCGCCATGGCCAACGCAAAAAGGGAGCCTGCCGGCTCCCTTTCCACAGAGTGGGTGTTGCGCCGCTCAGGAGTACGGCGAGACGCACGCCTGACGGGGACCCTGGTAGGGCTGGAACGAGTTGTCGGATGCGCGATACGAGATGTAACGCTGCTCGCACCAGGCGTAGTGCTCGGGGCTCAGGCCGACCGGCCCCGGCGCCGCATAGACGGGCGCCGCCTGGCTCGCGATCGCGCCGCCCAGAATTGCGCCGAACGCCGCGGCAGGGAACCACCAGCCGTTGTAATAGCGGTAGCCGGGCCGTGCGTAGCGATAGCCGCGATGGCCGCCCCAGTAGCCATAGCCGCCGCGCGTCACGACGCGTCCTCCTCTGACGACCGGCGCCCTTGCGCTGGAACGCGGGGCGCGATGGAAGCTGCGCCCACTGCGTTGCGCATACTGCGCCGCTATGACGTTGGAGTGGGGGGCGTCTACGCCGCCAGTCGCCGCGCCGGCCGCCCCGAGCGGAGCCGCATTGGCCGCGAGCGGAAAAGCGAGGGCGGCGCCGAACGCGCCGATGGCCGCCATGTAAATCCTGTTCATCCAATTCTCCCTGTGAAATGGTCCACAGGAAGTGCGAACGCGGGGGGGACGCCCCGCGTTCCGAATGTTGCAGCCGGTCAGCCCGTGGGATCGGTCTTGGAGAAGCCCGGACCCATGTCCCAGCTCGCCGGGAAATAGGGACGGTCCACGAGGCGGCACCAGTTTTCCCAGCCGCGCTCGTAGGTGAAGCCGGCGCGCCCCTTGGTGTTGGCGGCGACTTCCCCGTCGCTCAGCGGCGTAATGTCGCCCTCGCCCAGCTGATACGCCTTGATCAGCATGTCCGCGTTGATCTCCATGTAGATGGAGGTGAACACCACGTCGCGAAGGGACTTGCCGACGACGACCGAGCCATGGCCGCGCATCAGCGAAACGGTGCGGTTGCCGAGCGTGCCGGCCAGATCACGGCCCATCTCCATCGACGTGACGAGCAGGTTCGTCTCGCCGAACTTGTGCGCGATGTCCCAGGTCGGGATATCGGTGCCGATGGGCGCGCACATATGCATGATGGGACGGAATTTCTTCTTGCCCTGCACGGTGAACGGCACGACGTTCGGGCTGTGATTGTGGACCACGGCCATCACGTCCGGGCGCGCTTCATAGATCGCGCCATGAATGAAGCGTTCCGAATAGGGCTTGCCGGGGTTGTGGCCGACGATTTCGCCCGTGTGCGTGAATTCGGTGATGTCGATGAGTTCGACGCAGTTCGGGGCGCGGGCGCGCGACATCAGGAAATGGTTGGGGTTCTCCGGGTGGCGGATCGAAACGTGGCCAAAGGAATCCACCACGTGGTGATAGGCGAGCACCTTGTTCGCGGTGACAAGGTCTTCCTTGAGTTGTTCGAGTTCGGTCATGCGCGTCCTCCCGTGCATTGATGGGCGTTGTCTAGCACGTTTCGCCCTGCGGGGAAGGGGGCGAAATGGCGGGCCGTCCGCCATGGCGAATTGGGCGGACGCGGCTTTTCCTTCCCTCGGATGAGAGCGGTTTGCGCGAGCAAAGGGGGCTGGGGTCCTCAGGCTCGCGCCGGTGACCCCGATCTTGTTCCCTCCCTTGAGGGGAGGGAGACGCTATCGCCGGATGCAACTACGAATGCGCAGTTTACCGGTCGCCATGGCCAGTCGCGATGGCGGCGACTTCGCCCGGGTCTTCGGGCGGCGTATTGCCGCGCCAGACGATGTGCAGGTCGGGCCGCAACAGGATCAGGTCGAAGCCATAGACCTCGCGGGCGACACGGTCCGGCACTTCGATCGTCGCGATCGGCGCGCCGCGCGCGGCGAAAGCTTTCGCAAGACCCGACGAGTCCGCCTTGGTGTTGCCCAGCCGCAGGATCGTGAAGCCTTCCGGGATCCGGTCCTGGATAGGCGATCCGTCGCCGAGCCACACGTTGGGCAGGCGCGAGCCCGGCCAGGTGTTCGGGATGTATTCGCGGAACAGATGCTCCGGTCCGCCCGGGATATCCATAATGACGGGCGAGTCGACATAGCGGTAGCCGAGTTCGGCGCCGATCATCTCGTTCGTCTTGCGCTGCTCGATGTCGGCGATCATCGTGAGGACTTCGCGCGTCTGCTGGCCTTCCGGCGTATCCTCGTCGATGTTGGGCTTCCACATCGAACGCCACTTTCGGCGCCCTTGCGAGGCGTAGCGCGAGGCGCCGACATTGCGGTCGCCGATCTGACGGCGCTCGAATTCATACGAGGGCAGAAGCTTCGGTCCGCCCCAGCCCCTGATGACGGCTTCGAGCTTCCAGGCGAGATCGATCGCGTCGCCGCAGCCGGAGTTCATGCCGAGGCCGCCGGTCGGAATGACGAGATGTACGGCGTCGCCTGCAAGAAAGACGCGGTCCTTCTGGTACTTGTCTGCGACGAGAAGATTCTGCCGCCACGGGTTGCACGACAGCATTTCGTACTTCACGGGGATGCCGACGGTCTTCTCGAACTGGCGCTTCATCTCCTCGTCGGTGTCGACGGTCGCGTGCAGCGTCCAGTGCTTCGTCGAGTCCTGCATGATGAGGAAGGTCGCCTTGTCGTCGGCGACATGATAGTGGCGCCCGCGCGTCGGCCCATTGCCGATGGGAATCTTGTCGAACAACTCGTCGCAGCGATAAAGCGCCTGCCGCAGGCCGAGAAGTCCTGCTTCGCCACGCAGCTTGATGCCAATGGCGTGCCGGACGGGGCTCACGCCGCCGTCGCAGCCGACGACGTAGCGCGCGCGGATGTTTGAATCCTTGCCGCCGGAGCGCACCTTCACATCGACGCCCTCGGCGTCCTGTTCGAGCGAAAGGAATTCGGTGGACCAACGCATCGTGACGGTCTTCTGCGTGGCGCAGAACTTCGCCAGCAGGGGTTCAAGCGAATACTGCGAGATGAGCTGATAGGGCTCGCAGGGCGCCGTGCCGTCATTGGTGGCGCGGGCGTCGAGCTTCGCTTCCCTGACGGACGGATAGGGCAGCCGCAGCAGCGGCGGTCGGTCGAGCGACAGCACGACGAACACGTCCATCGGCACGTCTTCGCGCAGTCCCGCCTTGCGAACGTCGTCGACGATGCCGAGGCGGCGGAAAATCTCCATCGTGCGCGCGTTGCAACGCTCCATCTTCGGCAGGAAGGCCGGCTCGGCCTTCGTCTCAATGATGGTCGTCCTGATCCCGCGCCGGCCGAGATCGAAAGCGAGCGTCAGCCCGACGGGGCCGGCGCCGACGATGAGGACGTCCGTATCCATGCTGCATTTCCTCCGTTTGGGGCGGACGGCCCGCCTTTCGGACTGCCCGGCTCAGATAGCTCATATATAAATCCCGTAATTCGGGATTTGATATGGAGCAAAAGCGCGCAGTCAATCGCATTCCGACGCGCGCGAGCCGCCGCAGGGCGGCGCCTGCGGACTCAACTCCCCGAGATTTCAGAAGGTTCAGACCGGCTCTTCTTCCCGGCGCACCGTCGCGCGGGTCAGGATTCGGGCGCAGAAAACGACGCGATTGGCGATCTGCGCCTGCCGTTCGGGCGGCAACTTGGGCTGGCCGATGGTGACGCTGAGGCTTCCGAGCACGACGCCGTTCTGATCGAAGACGGGCGCCGCGACCCCGGTGACGCCCGGCGTCACATTTCCCATCGTGCAATCCCAGCCTCGATGGCGGATCTGGCGCAGGATCAGGCGGGCGGCGTCGATGTCCTTGCCGAGACCTGCGGTTTCAAGTTCGGCCACGCGGGATTCGAGCGTCGACTTGATGATCGAGCGGGACAGGTTGGCGAGAATGACGCGCGAGGCCGCGCCGCGCAGAAGCGGACGGGCGAGCCCGCGTTCGTAGTTTGAGACGAAGCCTGGAGCGTTCTGCTCCTGATGGACGCACAAAACGGTGTCGCGATAGCGCCGGCAGAGCAGCGCCACGCCGGGAAATTCCGCCGCCAGCTCCGCCATCATGGGCTTTCCCGCGACGATCAGAGGGTCGCGGCTGCGCATCAGGTAGTCGAGTTCCGCAACGCGCGGTCCCAGCGTATAGCCGAAACCGGGCAGGGAGGTGAGCAGGCCAGCCTCGACGAGCGCCTTCAGATAACGGTAGAGCGTGGATCGGCTATAGCCCAGGTGCGCCGCCATGGCGTCTCCGGACCATTCCATCGTGCGGCCGTCGAACAGGTCCAGAATGGCGAGCATGCGCTCGGGCGAGTTCACGGCTGATCCTCCCGCTTGCGATCAGGAGTGATATAGCGCAGTCCCGCTATTCAGGAAACGTCTTGAGGTGGGAAACCACTCCCTGTCCTGCGGCGCGGCCCGTGGCCATGCACGCCTGAAGTAAATAGCCGCCCGTGGGGGCTTCCCAGTCCAGCATTTCGCCGGCGGCGAAGACGCCCGGAAGGCGCTTCAACATGAGGTTCGCATCCAGGTCAGCGAAGGAAATCCCGCCGGCCGAGGAAATGGCCCTGGCGATGGGGCGAACCCCTGTGAGATGGACAGGTACGCCCTTGATGCGCTTGGCGAGGTCGTCCGGCGTCTGGGGAAGGGGACCGGGTTCGCGGAGCAGCGCGGCGGCGGCAGGAGAAAGGCCCGCCGCCTTGCGAAGGACATTGGCCGCCGACTGGCCGGGCTTCGCCTCCAGCAGACGCAGCGCCAGTTCGCGATGCGTCATGTCGGGACGCAGATCGAACCAGAGCGTTGCGAACCCCTCCGCCTCGATGGCGTCGCGCAGGAGGGCCGACAGCGTATAGACGCCGCCCCCTTCAAGTCCGGTCTCCGCGATCATCGCCTCGCCGCGGATGCGCGTGCGCCCGAAGGTGAGCGCCACGTTCTTGAGCGGAGCGCCGGCGAATTTCTCGCGCAGAAACGGCGACCATGCGACATCGAAACCGCAGTTCGCCGGCCGCAGCGGCGCGATGGTCACGCCCTTCGCGCGAAGGCTTTCCACCCATGATCCATCGGCGCCGAGGCGCGGCCAGGACGCGCCGCCAAGCGCTAGAACCGTTGCATCGGCGTCTACGCTGGCGCGCTTGCCGTCCGGGGTCTCGAAAACCGGTCTGTTGTTTTCGTCGAAGCCTACAAAAGCGTGACGCAGCCGCACTTCAACGCCCTGCGATTCGAGACGGCGCAGCCACCTGCGCAAGAGTGGAGAGGCCTTGAAGCTCTTCGGGAACACGCGCCCGCTGGTGCCGACAAATGTTTCCTCGCCAAGCGCGTGGCACCATTCCACCAGCGCCTGCGGCGGAAAGGCCTCCAGCATGGGGCGCAAAGCATCCTTCGCGGCGCCGTAACGCTCCACGAAACGCTCGAACGGTTCGGAGTGGGTAATGTTGAGGCCGCCGCGTCCGGCCAGCAGGAATTTGCGCGCGAGCGAGGGCATCCGGTCGTAGACTATGACCTTCACGCCGGCTTGCGCCAGCGTATCGGCGGCCATCAGGCCAGCCGGTCCCCCGCCGATGACGGCGGCTGTCTTCTGTGTCTGCCGGGCCCATGCGCTCATTCCCGCGCCTATAACACGTGCGGCGGCGAGACAGGCGCAAACATTCGCGCAAGATGTTATAGGCACCGGCATGAACAGACGCGCGAAAGACAGACACCAGCGAGGCTGGACGGAAGAAGAGATCGAGGCGGAGGCGCAGGAGCTTGCCGCGGCGAGCCTGCGCCCGCCCGCGCGGCTGGCCACCCCGGAATCCGGGCTTCGCTCCTACACGGTGAGCGACGAGGAGGGCGGGTCGCGCCTCGACCGGTTTCTCGCGCTTCAGGCGGACGCGGCGGCGGAAGCCCTGTCGCGCACGCGCATCCGCGCTTTGATCGACGAGGGCAAAGTGACGCTCGACGGCAAGCCCGCGGTCGATCCGGGCCGCAAGCTGCGGCCAGGGCAGTTGGTCGGCATTGAGGTGCCCGAAGCCGCGCCCGCCGAACCCGTGGGCGAGGATATTCCGCTCGTCGTTCCCTACGAGGACGAGCATCTCATCGTCATCGACAAGCCTGCCGGGCTGGTCGTGCATCCGGCGGCCGGACACGAGAGCGGCACGCTCGTCAACGCGCTCATCGCCCATTGCGGCGCCTCGCTGTCAGGCGTCGGCGGCGTGAAGCGGCCCGGCATCGTGCATCGTCTCGACAAGGATACGTCCGGCCTGCTCGTCGTTGCGAAAACCGATGCAGCCCACCAGGGCCTGGCGGCGCTGTTCGCCGATCACGGACGCACGCTGCCGCTCGTCCGCGAATATCGCGCGCTCGTCTGGGGCGTCCCGTCGCGCATGCGCGGCACGGTGGATGCGCCCATCGGACGCCACGGAACGCATCGCGACCGGCAGGCCATCGTCCACGGCGAGCGCGGCCGCGACGCGGTCACCCACTGGCAGGTCGAGGAGACATTTCCGGGCAAGGACGGCGAACCGGTCGCGGCGCTGATCGCCTGCCAGCTGGAGACGGGCCGCACGCATCAGATCCGCGTTCATATGGCGCACATCGGCCATCCGGTGATGGGCGATCCTGTTTATGCGACGGGCTTCCGCACCAAGGGCGTCCGCCTCAAAGACGATGCGCGCGCCGCGCTGGAGGCGCTCGGCCGTCAGGCGCTGCACGCGGCGCGGCTTGGTTTCGAGCATCCCGCGACTGGCGCGGAACTGGAGTTCGAGAGCGAATTGCCGGCCGACATGCAGCGTCTGCTGGAGGCGTTGCGGGGGAAGTGACGGGCCACCTTCTCCCGCCGCGCGGGAGAGGGAAGCGCTCACGATCAAGGCAAGGCCAAAACAAAACGCCCGGCGTTTCCGCCGGGCGTCTTTATGTCATTCGGACAGCGAGCGGCTTACTTGATCTTGAGTAGAGACTGCGCGTTCTTGTAGCAGATCTTCTCGCGGTCTTCCTGGCTCATCTCGAGCGACTCGAGAATGGCGATGGTGTCGCGGATGTAGCCGGGGCCCTTTTCCGGATCGAACGGGCAGTCCGAGGCGAACAGGACGCGATCCGCGCCGTAGAAGGCGAGGCCGCACTCGGTCGCGGGCTTGGAGCCGAAAACGGCGCTGTCGGCGTAGAAGTCCTTGAAGTAGTCGAGCGGGCGCTTCTTCATGTTCTTCAGGAGCGTCTTGTAATCCTCGTCCGTCGTGCGGTTGCCGAGCTGATCCCAGCCGGGGCCGACGCGGCCTTCGAAAAACGGAACCATCGCGCCAAGGTGGTGGGCCAGAACCTTGAGGTTCGGGAACTGGTCCATGACGCCGCCGAACACGAGGCGTGCCATCGCGGCCGAGGTCTCGTAGGGCCAGCCGAACGTCCACCAGATCTCGTACTTTGACTTCTTCTCGGTCTTGTAGTCGGGCAGGTCGAACGCGCCGCGCGAGGGGTGCAGGAACACCGGGTTGCCGGCCTTCTCAGAAATCTGGAAGATCGGCCGGAACTGCTCGTCGTCGAGCGGAATGCCGTTGATGTTGGTGTGGATCTGCACGCCGTTGGCGCCGATCGAGATGGCGCGCTCGTATTCCTTCTCGCGGTTGTTCGAGTTCATCGGCAGCGAGGCGAGGAAGCCGCAGAAGTAATCCGGGTTCTTGGCGACGAGTTCGGCCATGCCGTCGTTGGCGAGCTTGGCGAATTCATCGACCTGTTCGGGCGTGCCGAGCGCCTCGAGCGGCGGCATGCCGAGCGAGATCACCTGCGAGTAGTTGTGCTTGGTGCGGAACATGTCGACCACGCGCTTGCGCTCGTCGAGGTCGTAGATGCAGGGGATGCCGCGCATGCGCGAGCCGATGTCGGCCGCCGCGCCGGGCGTCGCCAGCATCTTGTCCCATAGGGCCTTGGGGAAAAAGTGGTTGAAACAATCGATGTAGCGCACGGGTTTCCTCCTGCGGGGGCCGGCCGCCCGGCCTTGGCCTGTCCTGGATGGGGCTCACATAGCCCCACCGGCCCTCTCCGGCCAAGCGTTTTTTCCTCGGGGCGCCGGGGCCTCAGCTGCGGCCACGCAGGGGTGACAGTGCCGGGGTGAGCGTGTATCAAGGCCGCAGGCTGCGCCGCCCTCAGAAGCGGCGGCTCGAACCCTTTGCGGAGGACTTCATGAACGTCGATCCGAGAGTCCAGAAAGGCGGCGCTGCGGCGGCCGAGGTTGGACATAACTCGGCAGCGCTCGATGAGAAGCGCGCCACCATGTACCACAACAAGAAGGACCGCGTGTTCGTGCGCGGCATCCAGGGCGAGTATAACGTCAAGCAGGAGCTCGATCGCCTGCGCGCCGTTCCGCGCGTCCGCAAGGCGAAGGAGACCGCCTTCATCGACGGGCCGCTCTGCTTCAGCCGCCATTACGTCGAGCCGAAGGACGGCATCACGCAGACTTTCCACATGCATCTGGAGGAGTACGCCCCCGGCGCCTCGTCGCAGAAGCACGGCCACGTCAACGAGGCCGCCTTCTACATCCTCGACGGCAAGGGCTACGAGATCCACGACGGCATCCGCTACGACTGGGAAGCCGGCGACATCGCCATCGTGCACAACAATTGCGTGCACCAGCACTTCAATGCGTCGACCGACAAGCCGGCGCGCGCGCTCGTCATAAAGACGAAGCCGATGTACCTCTTCCTCAACATGCTCTTCCAGAAGACGGTGAAGGAGCGCCCGGTCGAGGTGACGCCGGAGGCCGAGGGCTTCACGGCGCGCGAGATCGAGGAAGACTACAACCATCCGAAGGGAGGCTATTGATGGCTTGGGGTGAAGTTGGAGCCTGGCTCGAGGGCAGGAACAACGAGCGGCTCTACCAGAGGCTGCTCGACGAGGCGCAGGACGCGCCCTCGCGCAACGCCCGCCGCAAGAAGATCGTCAAGCCGGCCGACATGCCGTGGGAAATGTCCCGTCAGGGGCTTCTCAAGCACCTGATGAACGAGGCGATGGGCACGCGCATCGAGACGGTCGACGCCTACATGCAGATCATCCCGCCGGGCTCGCGCTCGGGCAAGCACAGCCATCTGGCCGAAGAGTGCGTCTACGTGCTCGAAGGCAAGGGCTATGACCTGCATCAGGATTGCGACGTGGAGATCACCGACACGTTCGAGTGGAAGCCGCAGGAAGAGATCAAGCGGCTGGAATGGGAAGCGGGCGACTACATCTACATCCCGCCGAACACGATTCACCAGCACTTCAACGCGGATCCCGAGCGGCCGGTGCGCCTGATCTCGTCGACGGCGCGCATCTTCCGCCAGATGGGCCTGAACAACCTCAACCAGATCGAGGATTGCCCCGAATACGATCCGAAGGTGGTGCTGACCGCCGACATCGTGCGCGAATACCTTCGCGGCGAGCGCAAGGGCAAGTAAGCCGCCCGGCTCCGGAGAATTGCGAACGCCCCCGCGCCAGCGGGGGCGTTTTGCTTTGCGGGCCGGGATTTCCTATCTAGTCGGCATGGTTTCCGATCCGCCGAAGAAATCCGGGCACACCCTGGCCGACCACGCCTTCGGCGCGTTCTCCGCGCACGCCCATGCGCCGGGCGAGGAGGCCGACCACGTCCACGACGCGGACGACAATCTCGTGCTCGACCCGCGCGAAAATACGGAAGTGCCGCTTGTCAGCATCGGCGTGGACATCGGCTCCTCCGGCACGCAGGTCGTCTTCTCCAGGCTTTTGATGCGCGGCCCGGGCGAACCGCTCGCCATGCGGCGGCAGGCGAAATCCCGCGAGACCTTGTTCGTCTCGCCGGTGTCGATGACGCCGTTCAACGACGACGGCCAGACGATCAACGGCGTGCGCCTGCGCGCCATCGTGGACCGCGCCTACGTCATGGCCGGCATCACGCCCGACGAGGTGGAGACCGGCGTCGTCATTATGACCGGCGCCGCCGCGCGCCGCGACAACGCCGCCGCGATCATGGAGGCGCTGGCGGAGGAGGGCGGCGAACTCGTCGCCGCAGCCGCAGGCGATCATCTCGAAGCCGTGCTGGCCGCCTACGGCTCCGGCGCGGTGGAAATCTCGAGGCGGGAGATGAGCCGCATCCTCAATATCGACATCGGCGGCGCGACGGCGAAATTCGCGCTCGTGGATTGTGGCCGCATATCGCAGACCGCTGCGTTGCGTGTTGGCGGGCGTCTCGTTGCGTTCGATCTCGATAACCGCATCGTGCGGCTGGAGGGGGACGGCGCGGAACACGCCCGGCGGCTCGGCGTCAACTGGCAGGGCGGCGCCATCGCCAACAAGCAAGAGATGCAGCAGGTGGCCGAAGCGATGGCCGGCATGGTCATCGCTGCGCTCGGCGAGCGCCCGTTGCCGGATGACGTGGCCGGCGCGTTCATCACCGAGCCGCTCGGAGCGCTTGGCGCGCTTGATGGCGTGATGTTTTCCGGCGGCGTCGCGGAATATGTCTATCTGCGCGAAAAGCGCGATTTCGGCGACCTCGGCTGGCGGCTTGGCCGCGCGATCCGCCGCGCGTTCGACGATGGGGCCGTCCCGTTCCGCCTGCTTCCGCCCGGGGAATGCATTCGCGCCACCGCGCTGGGCGCCTCGCAGTTCAGCGTGCAAATGAGCGGCGCGACCTCTTGCATCAGCAGCCATGCGAAATTGCTCCCGCGCCGCAATTTGCCCGTGCTCATGCCGCCTTATGATTTCGCGGGCGAACTGGACGCCAGCGCCATCGCAGAGGCGATCCGGCGGCATCGCACGCTGTTCGACGATGGCGATCCGGCTCGCGAGGCCGCTTTCGCGTTCCGCTGGCGCGGCGCGCCGGACTACGCGCGGGTGCGGGCGCTCGCCGAAGGCCTGCGCGAGGGGCTTGTGGACCGCATCGCCGCCGGGACCAATCTTTACGTCATGCTCGAAGGCGACGCTGCGCTGACGCTCGGCGCCGTCCTCAAGCAGGAGTTGAAGCTGCCGAACGAGATTCTCGTGCTCGACGGCATCACGCTGCGGGACTTCGACTATGTGGACATCGGCCGCATCCGGATGCCGTCCGGCATGGTTCCCGTGACCGTGAAAAGCCTTGTTTTCGGAGGCGCCGGCGGCGGCTGAGGCGCGGCTTGCGCCTCGATTTTGCTGCGCCGCCATGACAGAATTGAACAAATTAAAGGGCGGAAGGGATTATGAGCTCACAAGGGTTCGACGCAGCGGAGGCCGAGCGGATCGTCGCCGCCGAGATCGCGCGCGCGCACGCCTTCTACGGCGAGGATGCGAAAGGCGCCGCGCCGCTGCTGCCGATCCTGCACGCCGTGCAAGAAGCGTTTGGCTACGTCCCGCCCGGCGCGCAGCCGTTGATCGCCGACGCTCTCAATATTTCGCAGGCCGAGGTGCGCGGCGTGGTGAGCTTCTACCACGACTTCCGCACCGAGCCGGGGCCGCGCGCCGTTATCAAACTGTGCCGGGCGGAAGCGTGCCAGGCGCGCGGCTGCGCGCGCGTCGCCGCGCATTTCGAGGCGGCGCACGGCCTGAAGGCCGGCGCCTCGACTCCCGACGGGCGCGTGGCGCTGGAGACAGTCTATTGCCTCGGCAATTGCGCGCTGGGCCCAGCGGCGCTGTTGGGCGACGAACTGATCGGTATGATCGACGAAGCGCGCGCCGATGCGCTCGTTGCGGAGGCGCGGCGATGAACGCGCGCGTGTACATTCCGGCCGACGCAGCGGCGAAATCGGTGGGTGCGGACGCCGTCGCCAATGCCGTGCGTGACGAGGGCGTCAAGCGTGGCGTCCCGGTAGAGATCGTGCGCACGGGTTCGCGCGGGCTCCTCTGGCTCGAGCCGATGATCGAAGTCGCGACCCTTCGCGGACGCGTCGCCTATGGCCCCGTGCGCGCAGGCGATGTCGCAAGCCTTTTCGATGCGGGCTTCATTGAAGGCGGAGAACATGCGCTGTCGCTGGGAACTGCCGACGACATCCTTTACCTGCGCGCGCAGAAGCGGCTCACGTTTGCGCGCGTCGGCGTCAACGATCCGCTGTCTTTTGTTGAGTACGTTGCGACTGGCGGACTGAAGGGCCTCGAACGCGCGCGCGCCATGAACCCCGATGCAATCATCGACGAGATCACGGCGTCCGGCCTGCGCGGACGCGGCGGCGCCGGTTTCCCCGCCGCCATCAAGTGGCGCACGGTGCTTGAGGCCCCAGGTGCGCGCAAATACATCGTCATCAACGCCGACGAGGGCGACAGCGGCACGTTCGCCGATCGCATGCTGATGGAGGGCGATCCCTTCCTGATCATCGAGGGCATGGCGATCGCCGCGCTCGCCGTCGGCGCGGATCGCGGCGTGATCTACATCCGCTCGGAATATCCCCACGCGATCCGCGTCATGAACGAGGCTGTGCGCGTCGCGCGCCGCGAGAAGCTGCTCGGGCCGCAGTTCGATGTGGACGTGCGCGTTGGCGCTGGCGCCTACGTGTGCGGCGAGGAAACCGCGCTGCTCGAAAGCATCGAAGGCAAGCGCGGTCAGGTGCGCGCCAAGCCGCCGTTGCCCGCCCACAGCGGCCTTTTCGGCAAGCCGACGCTGGTTCACAACGTGCTCACCATCGCCGCCGCGCCAGCCATTCTGAGCGCGGGCGGAAAGGCTTATGGCGAACTCGGAGCGGGCCGTTCGCGCGGCACGATGCCCGTGCAGCTTGCCGGAAACGTGAAGCGCGGCGGGCTTTATGAATTGCCGTTCGGCGTGACGCTGCGCGAGATCGTCTTCGACATTGGCGGCGGCGCTGCGAGCGGGAGGCCCTTGCGCGCGGTGCAGGTGGGCGGTCCGCTGGGCGCCTACTTTCCCGAACATCTGCTCGACACGCCGCTCGACTACGAAGCGATGGCGCAGGCCGGCGGACTGCTCGGGCACGGCGGAATCGTCGTGTTCGACGACACCGTGGACATGGCCCGGCAGGCGCGCTTCGCCTTTGAGTTCTGCGCGGCGGAAAGCTGCGGCAAGTGCACGCCATGCCGCATTGGCTCGACGCGCGGCGCTGAGACGATCGACAAGATCGTTGCGGGCGTCGAGCCCGGGAAGAACGCGGCGCTCGTCAACGACCTGCTGACGGTCATGACCGACGCATCGCTCTGCGCGCTCGGCGGCCTCACGCCCTTGCCGGTCGGGAGCGCGATGAAACATTTCCCTGAAGATTTCGCCCGCGCGCAAAAGCGCGCCGCCGCGGAATAGGAGAACGATCATGTCGCTCTCGCGCGAAAAGGATTTCGGGACGCCGCGGCGCAACTGCGGATCAACGGTCACGCTCACAATCGACGGAACAGAAACGCGCGTTCCCGCGGGCACGTCCGTCATGGCGGCCGCGGCGACGCTCGGGACGCAAATACCCAAACTCTGCGCCACGGACATGCTCGAGGCCTTCGGCTCCTGCCGGTTGTGCCTTGTCGAGATCGAAGGGCGGCGCGGGACGCCGGCCTCCTGCACCACCCCGGTGGAAGAAGGCATGGTCGTGCGCACGCAGACGCAGCGCCTTGCTGATCTGCGGCGCGGCGTGATGGAGCTTTACATCTCCGATCATCCGCTCGATTGCCTGACCTGTTCGGCAAACGGCGATTGCGAGTTGCAGGACATGGCGGGCGCTGTGGCGCTGCGGGACGTGCGCTATGGCTACGCGGGCGAGCGTCATCGCACCGTCGCGACGGACGAAAGCAATCCTTATTTTGCATTCGATTCGTCGAAATGCATCGTGTGTTCGCGTTGCGTGCGCGCCTGCGAAGAGGTTCAGGGCACGTTCGCGTTGACGATCGACGGGCGCGGGCTCGGTTCCTTCGTCGCCACCGGCGGGCCAGACTTTCTCAATTCAGAATGCGTTTCCTGCGGCGCATGCGTCCAGGCTTGCCCCACCGCCACGCTTAATGAGAAAAGCGTGATCGAGATGGGCGCGCCCTCCCGCGTGGTGGAGACCACCTGCGCCTATTGCGGCGTCGGCTGCGGCTTCCGCGCGGAGATGCAGGGCGACAAGGTCGTGCGCATGGTCCCGTCGAAGGCGGGCAAGGCGAACGAGGGCCATTCCTGCGTCAAGGGCCGTTTCGCCTGGGGCTACGCCACGCACAAGGACCGCATCACGAAGCCGATGATCCGCGCGAAGATTACCGACCCCTGGCGGGAGGTGACGTGGGAGGAGGCTTTCGCCCATGCCGCTTCGGAGTTTCGCCGCATACAGCAGACGTACGGGCGCGACGCTGTTGGCGCGATCACGTCGTCGCGCTGCACGAACGAGGAAACTTTCCTCGTGCAGAAGCTGGTGCGCGCCGGATTCGGCAACAATAACGTCGACACCTGCGCGCGCGTCTGCCATTCGCCGACCGGTTATGGCCTCAAGACCACGTTTGGCACGTCGGCGGGCACGCAGGATTTCAGGTCGGTCGCGAAAGCCGATGTCATCATGGTGATCGGCGCGAACCCGACGGATGCACATCCTGTCTTTGCGTCACGCATGAAAAAGCGGTTGCGGCAGGGCGCGAAGCTGATCGTCATCGATCCGCGCCGCATCGACCTCGTGCGCTCCGCGCATGTCGCCGCCGATCATCATCTCGCGCTCAAGCCCGGAACCAACGTCGCCATCATCAACGCGCTCGCGCATGTGGTGGTGACGGAGGGGCTCGTCGATGAGGCGTTCGTGCGCGAGCGCTGCGATCTCGCCGATTTCGAGGCGTGGGCGCGCTTCGTCGCACGCCCGGAAAATGCGCCGGAGGCGGTGGAGAAGATTTCCGGCGTTCCGGCGTGCGAAATTCGCGCCGCCGCGCGTCTCTACGCGAGGGGCGGAAACTCCGCGATCTACTACGGACTGGGCGTGACGGAGCACTCGCAGGGCTCGACCATGGTCATGGGCATGGCGAACCTTGCGATGGCCACCGGCAACCTCGGGCGCGACGGCGTCGGCGTGAATCCTCTGCGCGGGCAGAACAACGTCCAGGGAGCGTGCGACATGGGCTCGTTCCCGCACGAGTTCTCCGGTTATCGCCACGTGGCGGACGATGCGACGCGCGACATGTTCGAGAGCATGTGGGGCGTTTCGCTCTCGCCGGAGCCCGGGCTTCGCATTCCGAATATGCTCGACGAGGCCGTCGAGGGCCGCTTCAAGGGCCTCTACATCCAGGGCGAGGACATCGCGCAATCGGATCCGAATACGCAGCACGTGACGCTCGGATTGCGCAACATGGAATGCGTGATCGTGCAGGATCTCTTCCTCAACGAGACCGCGAAGTACGCGCATGTGTTCTTTCCCGGCTCTTCGTTCCTCGAAAAGGACGGCACGTTCACCAACGCCGAGCGGCGCATCAGCCGTGTGCGCAGGGCTATGGCGCCGCAGGCGGGCCTCGCGGACTGGGAGGCGACGCTCGGCTTCGCGAACGCGCTCGGTTGCCATTTCGGCTATACGCATCCCTCGCAGATCATGGACGAGATCGCCGCGCTGACGCCGACATTCGCAGGAGTCAGCTACGAGAAGCTGGACGAACTGGGCTCCGTCCAATGGCCCTGCAACGACATGGCGCCGCAGGGCACTCCGATCATGCATGTCGACCGCTTCGTGCGCGGCAAGGGCAAGTTCATGATCACAGAGTTCGTGCCGACCGACGAGCGCACGACGCAGCGATTCCCCCTCATTCTCACGACGGGCCGGATACTCTCCCAGTATAACGTGGGCGTGCAAACACAGCGCACGATGAACAACGTCTGGCACGACGAGGACGTGCTCGAAATTCATCCATTCGACGCCGAGAGCCGGGGCATCCGCGACGGTGATCTTGTCGCGATCCAGAGCCGGTCGGGCGAGGTCGCGCTTCATGCTCGCATTTCGGAGCGCATGCAGCCGGGCGTCGTTTACACGACGTTCCATCATGCGAAATCCGGCGCCAACGTCATCACGACCGATTTTTCCGACTGGGCGACGAACTGTCCGGAGTACAAGGTGACGGCGGTGCAGGTGCAGCGCACCAATCGGTGGTCTGACTGGCAGGAGGCCGATCGCGCCGGAGCGGATCTCCTGCGCATGATCGAGCGGAGGTCCGATGCCGCCGAATAGTCCGCGCCCGTCCGTGCCCATCGAGGTCGAACGCATCAGCCTCGCTGACGGACTGCGTGAGGCGATGATGCGCGAGGCGCCGTCGGAAACGCCGATCAACGTCGTCTACGCGCCGATTCCCTTCGCCGTCATGATGTGCACGCCGAGCGACCTCGAGGATTTCGCCGTGGGCTTTTCCTTCACGGAAGGCATCATCGACAGCGTCGAGGACATACGCTCCGTATCGGTCGAGGAAGACGAGGAGCAGCGCGGGCTTCGGCTGATCGTGTCGCTCGCATCCGACAAGATGCAGCGGCATCTTGCGCGCTCGCGCAATATCGCGGGGCGCACCGGTTGCGGCGTGTGCGGCATCGACGATCTGAAGGCGATGCCCTGCGCGCGCGCGATCACGGCGGCGCCTTTCGTCCTGACGAACGTCTCGATCGCGCATTCACTCAATGGAATTGTCGCGGGGCAGAAACTCAACGAAGCGACAGGCGCGGTTCATGCGGCGGCATGGTGCACGCCATCCGGCGACGTTATCGCAATCCGCGAGGATGTAGGCCGGCATAATGCGCTCGACAAGCTGATCGGACATCTGCTCAAGAACAGCGTCGATCCGGGTTCCGGCTATTTTGTCATCACAAGCCGCTGCTCGTTCGAAATGCTGGAGAAGGTCGCCGCGTTCGGCGCGCGCGCGGTCGTAGCGATCTCTGCGCCCACCGCGCTCGCCGTCGAGCGTGCGCGGATGCACGGCGTCACGCTTGTCGCGCTGGCGCGCAACGGGCGCGCGCTCGTCTACAGCGGCGGCGAGAACGTGCGCGTGGAGGCGGCGTCATGAACGCGGAAAAGCTCGTCTACATGGCGAACCAGATTGCAAACTTCTTCCGCACGCAGGCAGACGAGGCGGCGGTCGCGGGCGTCGCGGATCACATCAGGAGTTTCTGGAACCCGGCGATGCGCCGGGATATCTACGCGCATCTGCGTGCGGGCGGCGAAGGCCTCGAGCCGCTTGCGCGGCGCGGACTTGAAGCCCTGATGGCGCGCGATGGCGCGGCGGCGCGCGACGTAACTTAATAACAATCCAAGTAGGGCAGGGACCCTCTCGCGAACTTGTGACGCGTTCTGCGCCGAATCCCGGGCCACCGTGCTTGTCTCTCGTTCGCCGCGCCTGCACTCTTTTCCCAGATAATTTGTAGCGGCTTCCGTTATGCTGAAGCCAAACGGGGAGGAGAGCCCATGAAAGCCCGGGAATTCATTCTTGCTGGAACGGCCGCGTTGGGCATCGCGGCGCTTGCCGGCGGCGCGCATGCGCAGCAGGCGCCCTTCCAATCACCGAACATGACGTTCTTCGTGTCCGGTTCTCCGGGTCCTGACGGGGCCAATTTCGGCGGTCTGGAGGGCGCGGACAAGCATTGCCAGGACCTTGCCGCCACCGTGGGAGCTGGCGGCAAGACATGGCGAGCTTATCTCAGCCAGCAGGCGATGGATGGCAAGCCGGCGATCAACGCGCGGGATCGCATCGGCAAGGGGCCCTGGGTGAATGCCCTCGGGTTGCAAATTGCGTCCAGCGTCGAGGCGCTCCACGACGCGAACCGGAATTCGATCACCAGTGACACTGCGGTTTCCGAGCAAGGCAAGAGGGTGCCAAACCGGACGATGATCGTGAATTACCACGACATCCTGACGGGAAGCCTGATGGACGGCACCGCGCCGCCGCCGGGCAAGGACCTCACTTGTGGAAACTGGACAAAAAACAACGAGGGCTCCGCCATGGTCGGCCATGTCGACAGATCGGGCACGCCCAGCGACGGCGCGTCATGGAACGCCGCTCATCCGTCCGCCGGATGCAGCCGGCCACTCCTGAACCGCACCGGCGGAAACGGTTTGCTCTACTGCTTTGCGACGAACTGATCCGCTGGGGATCTGAAACCCGGGCGCTTCGTGCGTCCGGGTTTTCGCACGCCTTGACGCACCCGGTTCGCTCGGGTTTCCTACCGCCCGAAGAAAAATCGGGAGGTTTCCATGCACGCCTCGCAGCAGGACAAAGTGACGGAAGCGTCGCCAGCGGGCGCTCTCGCGACGAGGAAGTTGGCGGAGTCGATCGGCGTCGAAATCCTGGGCGTTGACCTGCGCGAAGACCTTTCCGATTCGACCGTCGAAGCCATTCGGCACGCCTGGCATCGCAACTGCGTCATCCTCCTGCGCGGTCAAACGCTCGACGAAGCGGCGCAGGTGAAGTTCGCGCAACGGCTCGGCGAGCTGGGCAAGGTACTGCACACGCATAATGGCCGCTCCAGCCTGCCGGGCGTGATGTACATCTCCAACATTCGGGAGAACGGCAAGCTGATCGGCGCGCTGCCGGATGGCGAAATGTTTTTCCATTCCGACCAGTGCTACATCGAAAATCCGAGCGTCGGCACGATGCTCTACGCGATGGAAGTGCCCTCGAAGGGTGGCGACACCATCTTCGCAAACATGTTCGCGGCGTACGATGCGCTGCCCGACGAACTGAAGCAGATCATCGAAGGGCGCACGGCGCTCAACGTCTATGACTACGAGAACGCTGCGACGGTGCGCGGCTCCGAGCCGAAGGAGGGCGTGCCCTCGTGGGTTCATCCGATGGTGAAGGTGCACCCGGCCACAGGCCGCAAGGCGCTCTATTTCAACCGCCTCATGACGCATCACATCGTGGGCATGGACCGGGACCAGAGCGAGTCGCTTCTCGCGCGCCTGTTCGATCATCAGGAGCAGGACCGATTTATCTACCGGCACGTATGGAAACCCGGCGACCTAGTCCTGTGGGACAATCGAAGCACGCTGCACGCGCGTTCCGATTTCGACGCTTCGGAGCGCCGGCTGATGCGCCGCACGGTTGTCGTGCGCGAACATTAACCTTGCAGCGCCGGATTGACTTGGCGGCGCTTTCGATCAGATTTCCAGATCAAGACGGCAGTCCGCCGCGCGCGGCTCGCATAATCGGGGAGGAAAAAATGTTCAAGGCGATCATCAGACTGGGCGCCGCCGCCGCAGGCGCCGCGCTTGCGGGCGCCGCCGCGTTGGCGGACTTCAACGACAAGAAGCCGATCAGCTATTCGGTCGACGGCGCGACCGCGACCGGCTATTTCAAGGTCGTGACCGAAGCGATCAACGGCATCGTGCGCGAGGCCTATCCGGGCACGGACGCCACCTACAAGCCGGGTTCGCCCGCAGGCGGCATTCTCAACCTGTCGACGGGGCGCTCCGACTTCGCGTTCAACGCATCGCCGGTCGAAATCCTCTACGCCAATGAAGGCAGGCCTCCGTTCAAGGAGCCGTACAAGGGCAAGTTCCACTTCGTCATGATGCTGCACGAGGGATTGATCGTTCACAACCTGATGACGAAGGACTGGGCCGATCGCAATGGCGTCGCATCCTTCGACGACATCGCCGCGAAGAAGCCGCCCATGCGCATCACGGTGAATCTGGCGGCCAACCTGCAGTCGACCATCACGATGTACCAGCTATTCTTCAACGCTTTCGGCATCAACGAGGCGCAGGCGACCGACAACGGCAAGAGCATGATCCGCGGCAACTCGGCCACTGGCTTCGACGCGCTGCGTGACGGCAAGGTGGACGTCTTCATTAACGGCGGCTTCGTGCCTACCGCCGAAGTGACGGAAGTGTCGCGTGGCCGTCCGCTGCAATGGATTTCAGCCGACCCCGCGAAACTCGAGAAGGAGGCCAGGAAATGGGGCCTCAAGCTCGCGACCATTCCGAAGGGCGTCTATCCTTTCATTACGAAGGACGAGACGACGATCTCGATCTGGAACGCGATCGTCGCTGGCGATCACGTCTCGGAAGAGACCGTCTACAAGTTCACGAAGGCGCTCATGCAGAACGAGGCGCGGATGCGCTCCATTCATCCGACACTGGCCAAGTTCTCTCCGGCCGAGGCGGCGAAGAACATGACGTCGCTGACGACCCACAAGGGCGCCGAGCGGTACTACCGCGAAGCCGGTCTGATCAAGTAGGCTTGGGCGATGATCCACGAGGACACCCCGAGCGCGCGCCTGCGCGCCCGGGCGACGATGGTTCATGCGATGGAGCTGATCGGCGAGACGCAGCGCGTCAAGCCGCAAGGCTTCTCGAAACTTCTGGTCGGCGCGCTTTCCGTCGCGGCGACGCTGGTCATTGCGTGGTATGCGCTGTTCGCCTACGCGACACAGCACTTTCAGGTTTCCGTCTTCCTCGCCCTGTTGCTGCCGATCTGCTTCGTCACGACCACGCTGCATGCGCGGGTGGACGCCGTGACTCCGGTCGACTGGGCGCTCGGGATCGCCGGCAGCGCGGCGGCCATCTGGTTCGCGCTGAGCGAGGCGCGGATCGGCAACTGGATGGCCGGGTTTTCCGAGCTTGAGACAGGCGATTATGTCGCGGGCACCACGCTCGTCCTGCTGACGATCGAAATCTGCCGACGCACGGTCGGCATCGGCCTTACGGGCATCCTGTTCCTGTTGCTCGCCTATGTTGCGTGGGGACACCTGCTCACGGGCAGCTTCCGGCACCCCCAGGTGAGCTATGGGTATTTTCTGGAAATGCAGGTCATCACGACCGACGGCATTTTCGGCTCCCCGCTTTACGTCGCGGCGAGCTACGCTTTCCTGTTCGTGTTGTTCGGCAATTTCTATGTGCTGAGCGGCGGCGGGCAATTGTTCTTCGACCTCGGCGCGGCGCTCACCGGGCGCATGGTTGGCGGTCCGGCCAAGGCCTGCGTGTTATCGAGCGGCCTCTACGGCTCCATTTCCGGCAGTCCCGTCGCGGACGTCGCGACCACAGGGCCGGTGAGCATTCCGATCATGAAGAAGATCGGCATACCGGCAGAGCGCGCTGGCGCCATCGAGGCCGCGGCCTCAACCGGCGGGTCGATGTTGCCGCCGGTGATGGGCGCGGTCGCGTTCATCATGGCCGACTTTACCGGCGTCCCCTATCTGCAGATCTGCATCCACGCGCTTCTGCCTGCGCTTGGATATTATTTCGGCGTTTTCCTGCTCGTCCATTTCGAGGCGGTGCGGCTCGGCCTGCCGCGGCTGGAGGAGAGCCAGATCGTGGGCCTGCGGATCGCGCTTCAGCGCAACTGGCCGAGCCTCATCCCCCTTGGCGTGATGATGTGGCTGCTCACGAGCGGCTATTCGGCCGCCTATGTGGCGGGCGGGTCGGCGCTGTCGGTGGTTGCGGCGAGCTGGTTTTCCACCCGCGGGAACCGCATCGGACCCTCGCGCTTCGTGGAGGGCTGCATGGAGACCTGCATGTCCTCCGTGCCCCTGGCGGCTGCGGTCGCCGCGGCCGGCATGGTGATCGGCTGCATCGAACTCACTGGCCTTTCGGGCAAGTTCACGCTGCTTCTGTTCCAGTTGTCCGGCGGCTATCTCGTGCCCTCGCTGATGCTGTCCGGCGTCATCCTCATCCTGCTCGGCATGGGGATGCCGACGACGGGCGTCTACATCATGGGCGTGGCCCTGCTTGCGCCCGTGCTTACGGGCAAGTTCGGGCTCCCGACGATGCCGGTGCACATGTTCCTGCTGTTCTACGCCTGCCTGTCGGCGATCACGCCGCCTGTGGCCGTGGCGAATTTCGCCGCCGCCTCGATCGCAGGCGCCAATCCGTTCCGGCTCGGTCCCTATGCGGTAAAGCTCGCCATCGGCGGCTTCGCGCTGCCGTTCTTCTTCCTGTTCAACCGGGGGATGCTGCAGCAGGGCGGGTGGGACGCCGTCGCCGGCGACACGCTCATCGGCCTGACGCTGGTCTTCTTCCTGACCACCTCCCTGCACGGCTTCGTGCGGAGGGCGCCGATCCCGGCCATTGTCCGGCTGTGTTTCGCGGGGCTCGCGGCGGCGGTGATTTATCCGGACCGGATGCTGCAGGCCGCGTGCGCTTTTGCCGGCATTGCGCTGTTCGCCGCCCTGTACCGGGCGGCGCGGCGCCGCGAAGGCGGCCCGGAACTCGCCGCAGCCTGAATTTCGGCGCGCTGCATCGCACGCGCGTCTTGACAGGAACCTTTTTCGCAGCATTTGTGTTGACGCGCGCCCGTCTTGCGGGCGGGCGATTCACAGGAACCATCAACCCCATGCCAAGCGACAGTGACAGTCGATTGACCTTGCCGCTTTTGGCCCGCGTGGACGCTTGATCTCCTGATCGGCTCCCCCCGCGACCGCCGAAAGCGGCAGGTCTTTCCGGAGGTGAGCCATGACCATCAATACCCGACGCCTTCGCGCGTCGCTGCCCGCCGTATCAGGCGGCCAGCGCGATGCACGGCAGCGCGGCAGCGACCGGCCCTACGTGGTCTGGTTGCTGGTGGCCCTGCCGGTGGCGATGATCTTCGCCATCCACTTCTTCTCGGACTTCCTCGCGAAGGGCTGAAGCCCATTCGCACGGCTCCGCGCATCAACGCCTCCGGCCCTGCCGGGGGCGTTTGCGCCTGCGGGCAGGCTCGCAGCTCAGGCGCGCACGAAGCCAGGCGGATTCCACGTTCCTTTGCCCGCCGGGAGGATGGAGGGCGGCGTCGTCTTCGGCCAATAGAGCCGCATGACGATGTAGGCCGGCCCGTCCGGCGCCGGCAGCCAGTTGCTCTCCTTGTCCGCGCCTGGCGACTTGTTCTGGATGTAGAGCGTGAGCGATCCGTCCGGATTCGTCTTCATGTTCGGCAGCATCGGCGAATTGAGCAGGTACCGGTCGATCGGATTCCGGATCAGCAATTGCGACTTGCCATCGTACATTGTGATCGACCAGAAGGCGTTCACCGGCGGCAACTCGCCCTTTGCAAACGTGATCGTGTAATTGTTCTTCCCCGTGTCGAGCGGCTGCCCGTCCTTGTCCGTGCGCGTGACGGGATACATGGCCTCCTCAGCGTCATTTCCATAGATGCCCAACTGCGCGGCGACGGCCCGCAGCATCCAGTCGCCGTGGTAGAAGTTGGCGTCGCCGCACGGCGAGCCGACGCGCCAGCCATTGATGGACTCGCCGAACTTCGCTTCCGCTGCGTCCACCTGCTTTTTGCCCTCTTCGAGGCCGAGCAGGATTTCGGCCTTTTCCTCGAGCGGCAGATCACGGAAGTTGAACGTCTTGCCTGGACCTACGCCGATGCGCGCAAGCTGTTCGCGGATCCAGGCCTCTTCCGGCAGGGCAGGCGCGAACTGCAGCTTGAAATCGAGGAACTCGAAGAAGTTTGTCTTCGCGAGCTCCTTCGTGAAGAGCGGAAACTGCACGTCCGCCGGCTTCGGCGGCGCGGGCTGCTTGAGATAGGAGGACAGCGGCTGCGTCTTGTAGCCAGCCTGTATCTTCTTGACGTTCTCGATGTCGGCGGGATTGAACAATTGCGTGCGGAAAATCGTGAGGCCGAACTGCGTCGTGGCTCGGAAGACCTTCTGGATGCCGGGCGGCCTCGGGCCGCTCCAGTGCGGGCCAACGACCATGTAGTCGCCCGCGCCGTTGCCCGTCGCGCGGCTGCCGATGTAGCCGTAGTTGAACGTGTTGCCGTCGCACAGCTGCACGGAGTAGTAGCGCTTCGCCTCCACAGCCGGCACGGAAATAACCATCGGTTCGGCGCGCAGGTCTAACCAGAGCATTGAGTAGGGCGTGTCGGCGTTCGGCGTGACGACCGCCGTGTCCTTGTAGGTGAAGGTCTGCGAGTCGTTGTAGAGCGCGTTGAACGGCGCCTTGAACTGGCTCGACTTCGTATGGACGACGAACTCGTACATCACGCCGTAGTCCATCACGATGGGCAGGCCGTAAATATATCCGAGCGTCGCGATGTCCTTTGCCTTGAAGAAACCGGGTCGTCCCTGAGCGAACGAGGCATTGTCCGTGTAGGGAACGGAAAGGGCGCCGGCTCCGGCTGAGAGAAGAAGATTACGCCTGCTGATCATTGATCACGCCCTCAAATTTACAGCGGATGCACCGCTGTTCAGCTTATGGGCGCCGCGGCTCTCCTGCAATGAGCGCGCGGCTCAACAAGTCGCAAATGGTTTGACTTTACCGGACAAAATAAGTGTGGAGGCGTGCGATCATTGTCACACTAAGGACTTTTAACTAGCCTTCATGCAACTCAAGTTAGCAAAGCCGAGGGCATGGGCATGAATAGGAGAGATCTCTTGGTTTCCGGGCTGGCCCTGTCGGCGGGTCTCGGCCTTCCTTCCCTCGCCAGCGCGTTCGATAGCCCCTTCAGTGATCTGTCCAGCGATGTCGAGGAGTTCCCGATCGCAACTGACGCCTACATTTTCGGCTATCCGCTCGTGACCATGGAAATGACGCGCCGGGTCATCACCAACGTCGCCGCACCCGTTGGAACGCGCGGTCCGATGGGTCACATCATCAAGCTGCGCGAATATCCGAACGCAACCTTCCGCGACGTGACGGCTCCAAACGCGGACACACTCTACACGACCTCGTTCTTCGACGTGGGCGCCGAGCCGTATGTGCTCAGCATTCCTGACTTCAAGGGCCGCTATTTCCTTCTTCCGTTCCTCAGCGGCTGGACGGACGTGTTCCAGGTTCCGGGCGCCCGCACCACCGGAACCGGCGCGCAGACCTTTCTCATCAGCGGCCCCAACTGGTCCGGCGCAGTGCCCGCCGGCATGTCGCAACTGAAGTCGTCGACCGACATCGTCTGGCTGCTCGGCCGCATCTACTGCACGGGCACGCCGGAAGACTACAAGGAAGTCCATGCGTTGCAGGATCAATTCAAGCTGCAGCCGCTCAGCACATGGGGCAAGCCCTACACGCCGCCGGCGGGAAAGGTCGATCCTTCAATCGACATGAAGACGGCCGTGCGCGAGCAGGTCAACGCCATGCCGACCGTCGACTACTTCAAGCTCCTCGCCGAACTCATGAAGCGCAATCCTCCATCCGCCGCCGACGCGCCCGCGATGGAGCGATTCAAGCGCATTGGTCTTGAAGCAGGCAAGGACTTCGATCCGCAATATCTCGACAGGCGTTGGGACAAGCGTGTGCCGACGATCGCGCAGGGGCGCATCCTCGCGCACTTTCTGACGCGCGACGGCGACATGAAGCGCATAAACGGCTGGAGCTATACGACCAAGGCCGGCCTCTATGGCACGGACTACCTGCAGCGTGCGCTTATCACCTACATCGGCCTCGGAGCGAACCGGCCGCAGGACGCGGTCTATCCTACGTCGCTGAAGCCGAACGTTCTCGAGAGCTACAGCGGCGCCAACAAGTATGTGCTGCGCTTCCCGAAGGGGCAGACCCCGCCGGTGAAGGGGTTCTGGTCGCTCACCATGTATGACGAAGCGATGTTCTTCGTCGCGAATCCGATCAACCGCTACTCGATGAGCGTGCGCACGAACCCCACGTACGAGCCGGACGGCTCCCTCGTCGTTTATATCCAGAACGACAGCCCCGGACCGGGCAAGGAAGCCAACTGGCTGCCCGCGCCGAAGGGCAAGTTCCACCTCATGCTGCGTCTCTACTGGCCCGAAGAGAACAGCCCGTCGATCATCGATGGATCGTGGGTCATTCCGCCGGTGATGAAAGTGTGACCCGGCGCGCGATGCATGAGACCGTCCGGATGCTTCGCATATCCGGCAAACAGAAGGCCCGGCAAATCGCCGGGCCTTTCTTTGTCAACGCCCACCGGGAAAGATGGTAGCGGAGGAGGGACTCGAACCCCCGACACAAGGATTATGATTCCTCTGCTCTAGCCGGCTGAGCTACTCCGCCCCGCACGCGCTCTTCGCGCGAGACGTGCGGGATATAGGGGGGCGGATCGCGGCGTGTCAAGCAAAGGCCGGAACTAATCGGGCTCCTGCGCACATGAACCCGCCGCCAGGGCGTCAGGCCGTGGGTTCGCCCGCAACCTTGCGGATTCGCGCCAGCGTGAACAGGCCGAGCGGGGCGAGGCGGCGCCGCTCGACGAGTTCCAGGCCGGGGCGGGACTTGATCCAGTCTCCGATGATCTCCCAGGGAAACTGCGGACGCCAGCCGAGCTTTTCGGCGCGTTTCTCCATGAAGCCTTCGACCAGCGCGATTGGCCCGCTCTCGGCGCCGATGTGGTTGACGATGATGATCTCGCCGCCGGGCCGCACGACGCGGGCCATTTCGTCCATGGTCCGCACCGGATCGGGCACCGTGGTGATGACGTAGGGCGCAACCGCGCCATCGAAACTGTCGTCCGCGAATTCGAGGTTCATGGCGTCCATGACGCGAAGGTCCTCGACGTTCGAGAGCTTCATTTCCGCCACGCGCCTGCGTGCGATGTCGAGCATGGGCTCGGAGAGGTCGATGCCGGTGATCTTCACCGCTGTCGAGAACATCGGCAATTCGAGGCCCGTGCCGACGCCCACGTCCAGCACGCGGCCGCCGAGCCGGTTGACGGCTTCCGCCGCCGCGACGCGGCCGGGCTTCATCACAAGCCGGAACACCTTGTCGTAGATTGGCGCCCAGCGGGCATAGGCGGCTTCGACGTTCTCGTTTGTGATCGCCGCCAGATTCTGCCCGCTTCCCCCCTGATTGCTCACGCACGTCCCCCGTGTTGTCGCGCGCCTACGCGGCCCCTCTCGCCGGTTCAGTCGCGCGAATGAAGCCGCCGCCCAGCACGCGCGCGCGCGGGCCGGAGTTCTCATAAAAGACGCAGGCCTGTCCCGGCGAGACGCCGTCCTCGCCGTTCATCAGTTCGACCACCGCGCCGCCGGGAGTCGCGAACAGAATCGCCGGGGCCGGCGGTCGCGTCGAGCGCAGGCGCACGCTGACCTCCAGGCCGGAGGCCGGCAGGTCCGACAGCGCGCCGTCGCCGATCCAGTTGACGTCCCGCAGGCGCACGAGGCGCGTCGCGAGCGCCGCCCTCGGACCGACGATCACGCGCCGCGCCGACGCCTCCAGACGCACCACGTAAAGCGGCTCCCCGCCGGTCGCCGCCGAATCGCTCAGGCCCAGTCCGCGACGCTGGCCGATCGTGTAGCGCATAATGCCGGAATGCCGGCCAAGCACGCGCCCGTCCACATGGACGATCTCGCCCGGCTCCGCCGCATCCGGGCGCAGCTTTTCGATGACTTCGGTGTACTTGCCTTGCGGGACGAAGCAGATGTCCTGGCTGTCCGGCTTGTCGGCGATGGCGAGGCCGCATTCGCGCGCGATCTCGCGCACCTGCGCCTTCGGCAGGTCGCCCAGCGGGAAACGCAGCAGGTCGAGCTGCTCCTTCGTCGTGGCGAAGAGAAAATAGCTCTGGTCGCGATCGGCGTCGGCGGCGCGGAAGAGGCCGCGTCCGCCGCCGGGCAGCGGTGCGGAGGAGATATAGTGGCCGGTCGCGAGCGCGTCGGCGCCCAGGTCGCGGGCGGTCTCGAAGAGATCCGCGAACTTGATGTGCTGATTGCAGGCGACGCAGGGGATCGGCGTCTCGCCCGCCGCATAGGAGCGCGCGAACGGGTCGATCACCTTTTCACGAAAGCGCGTCTCGTAGTCGAGCACGTAATGGGGGAAGCCCACGCGCTCGGCGACGCGCCGCGCGTCCAGGATGTCCTGCCCCGCGCAACAGGCGCCCTTCCGCTTCACAGCCTCGCCGTGATCGTAAAGCTGAAGCGTGACGCCGACGACGTCATAGCCCTCGCGGGCAAGCATCGTGGCGACGACGGAAGAGTCCACGCCGCCCGACATGGCGACGACGACGCGCGTGTCCGCAGGCGCGCGGGCGAAGCCGAGGCTGTTCAGGCCAGCGCCGCCAATCTTCGGAGCGGGGCCGATATGGAGTGCGTCGGTCGGCACGAAAGGAAACCCTGGGGCTCAAGCGGAGGCGCCTCCGCGGTTATCGGGCGGCGGCGGCGTGAAGAAAAGCACGAAGCGGCGAAATTGCAACCTCCGACGCGGGCATGGCGGATTTGAGGCGAGGGGCGGCCGCGGCTTTGCGTCATGGTTAACAGGCCGTGCACAGGCGCCCCGAAATGGCGCGTCCGCGCCCGCATTGCTAACCCCACGGTAACAAATGGAGCTATCTGCAAGGATTTTCGACATTTTTCGCCGCAGGACGCTTAGGCGTTTTTTAAATCCGGACGGCTACGTTGTCTGCCGAGTTTGGTCGCATCGGAGTTGAGTGGATCACATGACCGAGCCCTATCGATCGCGGGCGAAATACGTCATCGGACCGGATGGGAGCCCGCTGACCATAGCGGACCTTCCCCCCGCCAACACCAAGCGTTGGGTGATCCGGCGGAAGGCCGAGGTTGTCGCCGCCGTGCGCGGCGGCCTCCTGTCCCTGGAAGAAGCGTGCAATCGCTACACGCTGACTGTCGATGAGTTCCTGAGCTGGCAGATTTCCATCGACCAGCACGGCCTTGCCGGCCTTCGCACCACGCGCATTCAGCAGTATCGTCAGTAATCTCCCCCGTACGCCCACGGGAAAGCCGGCCCTCGCGGCCGGCTTTTTTTGGGGGCGGGGGAATGCGTCAATGCCCGCGCAGCTCCGGGGGGAGTTCCAGGTCCTTCGTGGCCTTGCCCAGTTGCGAGCGTTCGAACAGCAATACGATCGGCAGGGAGATCACGAGCGGCATGATCAGGTAGAACAGCCGCCAGACGAGCAGCGCCGCCACGACGGCCGTGGGCGCCACGTCGGGAAGGATCGCCAGAAAAACCGCCTCCATGACGCCGACGCCGCCGGGAACCTGCGAGAGCAGGCCGGCGGAAAACGACAGCAGGAACGCGCCCGCCACCACGAGGAAGGTGACATTCGAGTCGGGCGGAAGCGCGAAATAGATGATGCCTGCGGCGCCGATGAGCTCCATGGGAGCGGCGACCAGCTGGCGCGCCACAATCGGCATTCGCGGATAAACCAGTTCGAAGCCGCCAATCTTCAAGGGCGGAAAGTGGCGCCAGGATCCAAGCACATAGAGGGCGCACAGGGCGAGCAGCGTGGCGCCTACGCCCATCGCCGCGCCGCGCCCGATTTCGCGCCAGCCGAAGGCGTCGACCATGGGCGTGAGAATTTCCGGCTCGATCAGCAGGACGAACCCGATCAGCATGATCGTGCCGTAGGCGAAGGTGAACGAGCACAGCGCGACCAGCACCGCGACCTCGGCGGTGGACAGGCCCTTCGCGGTGTAGGCGCGCAGGCGCACCATGCCGCCCGAGAGGACAGACACGCCGATATTGTGGCTCAGCGCGTAGGTCACGAATGAGCAGGTGGCGATATAGAGCCAGGAAATGCCGCGCTGCCGGTTGAGGTGGATGAGCGCGATGCGGTCATACCAGGCAAGCGCCCAGTAGGCGACGAGCGTCGACAACAACGCCAGGAGGTAACCGCTTGGCGGAATGCCAGCCAGACGATCGCCGATGACCGAGGCGATGACCTTCAGGTCGGACCAGACGCCGCCGTCCTCGAGGAGCTTCTTGATCGCCGGATCGGTCGCGACCTCGGCCTGCAGCTTGAAATAAAGCAGCCGCACCGCCCACACGACGGCGAAAAGGCCGACGGCGGGCCAAAACAAATTCTTGAGACGCTTCACGTTCCCCTCGCATGCCGCCCGCCGCGCCCCTCCCGCGCGGCGCCGGTTTCCCGGCTTGGACAATTGTGACACGGCCCAGCCCCCGCTGGCGGCCATTCCAGCGGGGACCATCCGTGCACGACGGGGGTCAACGATTCAAGGGGCTATCGTGGCAAGCGTCGCAAAAAGGCGACGCGCCGGCGTTCAGCCTGCGGCGGAGCGAGCGAGTTCGCGCGCCGGTTCTGCGCTCACGCCCTTCTCGCGGCCCTCAAGGCTCTGGGCGCGCGCGACTTCCTCCAACGCCTCCTCGTGAGCCGCGCGGGCTTCGTCGAGCTGCTGCCGCAGTTCTGCGGCGGACTGCTGGAGGTTGTCCCGGCGAGCGCGCGCCGAGCGCGCATAGGTCGGGTAGGCGAAATGGGTTGGGTCCGAGATGCCGGACCGCTGCTCCTCGGCGGCGATCTCCCGGTCGAGCTCACCGGACATGCGCGAGAACTCCGCCACCATGGCTTCGATCTGAACGACCCGGCGGCGCTTTTCTTCGGCTTGGAACCTTTTCAGGCGGACGAGGCTATCCCGCGACTTCATTACGCGACACTCCAACTCAAATGATTCGCGGCGTCGCCGCCGCTGTTACCCGCGAGACACGCACATCATGCCGGTCCAAAGTTGCTCTTTGGTTACTCGCGGACAGAGCTTGCTAATTTCCGCTGAAACTTAGCGCGCGGTTGACGTGAAGACCGTCCGCTAACCCCTCGTTAACCTGAAGGATTAACAATGCGGTCGTCGGCCAGGCGCGGCCCGTCCCCTCTTCCGGAGGTCGGTCAGCCGGGCCGGTGCGGAAAACGAAGTTCGCGCGAACGCCTGATCTCAAAGCCTCAACGGGCTTGCCGGCGGCGACAGCGGGAGCCCACGGACCGCTTCTCCAAAAATGGCGCTTGCCAGCGGGAATCACTGTTTGTTAACCAACATGCGTTAACTTCACGAAGGCGACGACGCTGATTCTTCTGTCGGATCGTCGGGCTCTACGTGATCGGGCGCATGCATGGCCGACGGTTTTTATCACGGGGCAAGGGTGGGGACCTGACATGCGCGTATTATTGATCGAGGACGACAGCGCCACCGCTCAAAGCATCGAACTGATGCTGAAGTCCGAAAATTTCAATGTTTATACGACTGACCTGGGCGAAGAAGGCATCGACCTGGGGAAGCTCTATGATTACGACATCATCCTTCTCGACCTGAACCTCCCGGACATGTCCGGTTACGAGGTTCTGCGGACTTTGCGCGTCGCGAAGGTGAAGACTCCGATTCTCATCCTCTCCGGCCTGGCCGGCATCGAGGACAAGGTGAAAGGGCTCGGCTTCGGCGCGGACGACTACCTCACCAAGCCGTTTCACAAGGACGAACTGGTCGCCCGAATCCATGCCATCGTGCGCCGTTCAAAGGGCCACGCCCAATCGGTCATCATGACGGGCGATCTCGTTGTGAATCTCGACCAGAAGACGGTCGAAGTCAGCGGGAACCGCGTGCATCTGACGGGCAAGGAATACCAGATGCTCGAGCTTCTCTCCCTGCGCAAGGGGACGACGCTCACCAAGGAGATGTTCCTCAATCATCTCTATGGCGGTATGGACGAGCCGGAACTCAAGATCATCGACGTCTTCATCTGCAAGCTGCGCAAGAAGCTCGCCAATGCGAGCCAGGGCCGCAACTACATCGAGACCGTATGGGGGCGGGGCTACGTCCTGCGAGAGCCCAACGACTCCGACGAGCGCATCACGGCCTGATCGAGCAGGCAAAGCTTCCAGCAAAACCCCGCCTTGCGCGGGTTTTTTCCATCTGCGCGTCGGCGTCGGCGGTTTGCGCGCGCAAACCGCTCAGGCGGCGAGATCCTGCAGACGGCTCGCCAGTTCCGCGCGCGTGAACGGCTTCATCATGAACATGTTGGCGCCGCTGCGCATGGCGCCTGCAACGTGGACCACGTCGTTTTCGGTCGAACAATAGATGATGCGGGGCTTCGCGCCGCCCGGCGCGGCGCGAAGCTGGCGGACGAAATCGAACGGCTTCACGCCGGCGATCGACCCGTCAACGATCACGGCGTCCGGCATGTTCTGCTGGCACAATGTGATCGCGTCGGTGCAGTTTTCAGCCTCGCTGATGCGCAGATCCAGCCCTTCGACTATCCGGCGGACGACCTTTCGGACCACCGGCGAGTCGTCCACGACAAGCACATGCTTCATCTCTCGCCTCCAATGCTGGCGCGCATCATGGGCGAGGAGCGTTAAAGTATGGTTTGGCTTCAGCTGGCTTCCGCCATCGGGGCGGCGGCTGCCGCCGGGACCGCGCGGACGCTGACCATTTCGGGCGTCGCTTCCGCACTGACGTCGAGGCCCGAGGCGCGGGCGACGAGACCAGTGTAGAACGCCTGGATGCCGTGAGCGTCGACGGTTCCGCTTTCGGGTTCGCCCTGAAGCAGGAGCGGCACGCCGCTCGCCAGCCGCATGTTGGGGCCGCTCGCCGAAACCGAGAGGGAGGCGTTGTCGCCTTCGCCCGCGACGTCCACTTTCAACAGACCGCCGCGCGGGATCGCCGCCGCGGCGATAAGGCACATGTTGAGGATGAGCTTCACCTTGTTCTTCGGCATCAGCGCGCGCGGCGCATTCCATTCGAGCCTGGTGCGATCATCCGACAGGAGGTTGCGTGCGACCTGTTCGGCGTCGCCAGTGTCGATGAAGGCGCCCGCCGAGCCCGCCGAACCGAACGCGAGCCGGCAGAACTGCAATTTCGCGGAGGCCGTCCGCGCGCTCTTCTTGATGAGGTCCGTGGCGATGGCGCGCATCTCTGCGTCCTTCTCCTCCTCGAGCACTTCCAGTCCATTCACAATGGCCCCCACGGGGCTGATCACGTCATGGCAGACGCGCGAGCAGAGAAGAGCTGCGAGATCGAGGGGATCGAGGCTGATTGCCGGCATGGTTCCGTCCGAAGGTGGCGCGACTGGCGCAAGCGTCAGAAATCGGGCCCGGGCCCATACGCAGCCCGCCCGGCGCGGAGCGCGGCGCGAATCGCTTTCCGCGCGAAGCAGATTCGGTCATAACCTTGCAGCGCGCCGTTGGCCAGACGCCGCGCGATGCATTAGAAGGCGCGCGTGGAATCGGCAGCGGGCGATCCAGTGACCTCTGACATGAACGAAGCGCGGAAGGAGGCGGCCGCCGCCGTCGAACGCCTTGCCGGGGCCGGCGTCGTGCAGGCGATGATCGATCTTTGCGTTGCGGGCGGCGCGGAAATCGCGCGATTGATGCAATTGGGCTTCGAAACGCGGACCAAGGCTGACGCATCGCCGGTGACCATCTGCGACGAGGCGGCGGAAAGAATCATTCTCGCAGGCTTGAGCGCCCGCTTCCCGGAGATTCCAGTCGTTGCGGAAGAAGCCGCGGCCGCAGGATTCATGCCCGCGTGCGGCGACCTCTTCTTCCTCGTGGACCCGCTCGACGGAACCAAGGAATTCATCGCGGGCAAAGCGGATTTCACCGTGAATATCGCGCTGGTCTGCGAGGGATCCCCGATCGCGGGGGTTGTCTACGCGCCCGCGATGCGCGCGATCTGGGCGGGCTCGCGCATGGGCGGGAAATGCCGCGCCGCGAAGGCCGCATGCAGCCCGGGCGCGCCTGCGCCCCTCTTCGCCACGATGAGCGAGATCCACGCGCGGACGCGTCCCGGCGCCGGCCTCGTGGCGCTGGTCAGCCGCTCCCATTCGAGCCCCCGGGTCGAGGAGTTTCTGGCCCGCCTGCCAGTCGCCGCGCGGCGCGACATGGGATCCTCGCTGAAGTTCTGCCTCCTCGCAGAAGGCGAAGCGGACGTTTATCCACGGCTCAGCCCGACCATGGAGTGGGACACGGCGGCCGGCGACGCGGTGCTGCGCGCGGCGGGCGGGTCGACGTTCGACGAGAGCGGCGGCGACCTGCGCTACGGCAAATCGGCCGACAGTTTTCGCAACGGCGGCTTCGTCGCGTGGGGCGCGGTTGCGCCCTGAGGGCGCATCTCTGGTCCATAGCATTGTGCGGTCGAGCTTTTTGCCTCGCCCGTGTCCCTCGGCGAAACGCTCCGTTAACCCTGGCGCGTCATTCTTGGCGCGTTTTCGGGCCATCGGCTCTCTCGCCACGGCCCGGCCATCTTTCGTCCCCTGTTTCGCCTGACGGCGGGTCGAGTTTCTCGTCAAACGGGGCATATGGGAGTGAAGGACATGGGCTCGCATTCGCGCAGGGACGTAATGACGATGCTTGCGGCCGCCGCGGCCGCCGCGGGCGCTTCTCCGGCCGCGTTCGCCCAGGCGGCCAGGCCGCAACGGTTCTCGACAAACGAACTCGTCCAGAGCGGGCATCAATTCTTCGGCTCGATCTCGCAGGGACTGGCGTCCGTCGTCGAGGAGGCCACGAAGCGTTGGGGCCAGCCGAACGCCTACATTCTCGGCCAGGAGGCCGCCGGCGCCTTTGTGGCCGGCGCCCGTTTCGGCGAAGGCACAATGTACACGCGCAACGCAGGGGACTTGCGGGTCTACTGGCAGGGGCCCTCGCTCGGCTTCGATGCGGGCGCTGACGGCGCGCGCACGATGATGCTGGTTTACAACCTGCCCGCCACGAACGCGATCTTCAGGCGCTATGGCGGCATTGACGGTTCCGCCTATCTGGTCGGCGGCTTCGGATTCACCGCGCTCGTTGCAGACGAGGTGGTGCTTGTGCCCATCCGCGCAGGCGTCGGCGCGCGCCTTGGCGTGAACCTCGGCTATCTGAAATTCACCCCGCAATCGACCTGGAATCCCTTCTGACGGAGGCGCGGCCGCGTTGAGCGGCCTGCGCGCCGGCGCGCACGCTTTTGCCTTCCGGCCGCCCCCGTGGCATGGTCGGGCGCTGTGCCAGACGTCCCCCGCGGGGCCATTGGCCCTGAAGGGCGCCTGGTTCCCCCTGTGACGCGTTTTCTCCCGCGAATGCGCCCGCGCTTCGCCAGAAAGCGCCTTGGACCTTTGCTGCGCGCGTGATCGAACAGCTGATGATATTTGCGCTCGGGTTCCTGTTCGCGGGGCTCCTGACGCTCATGTTCCTGCCGGCGATCTGGCGCCGCGCCATACGATTGTCGCAGCGCCGGCTGGAGCAGCGGTTGCCGGTCTCCATGGCCGAGGTCGCTGCCGAGCGCGACCAGTTGCGCGCCGAATTCGCGATCGAACGCCGCCGTATCGAGCAAGCCAACGAGGCGCTTGTCGAAACGCGCGCGAAGGACCTCTCCGAACTGAGCCGCCGCGGTGCGCGGATTGCGGCCCTTCAAGGGGAGGTGGAGTCGCTTGGCGCGCGCGTGAGCGCGCTGTCGGCCTCGCTCGCCGAGGCCGAGCATCGCGCTGCGCATGCCGAAGGCGTATGGAGCGCGCTTGAAAAGGAAGTGCTGGATTCCACGGCGCTGTCGCAGCGGCGGATGGAGGACAGCGCCGCGCTGCAACGCGGCCTGCTCGCCGCTTCGGATCTCGCGGAAACGCGCCGCGCGGAACTCGCCGGTCTCGGGACCCAAGTCGAAGCCCTGCGCGCGGAGCGCGACGATCTTCGCCGCGATCTCGCGCAGGCGCAATTGCAGCTTGCGGAGAAGGCCTCCGCCGCGGAGCTTTTCGCAAAGGAGCGCGATTTCACGCGATCCGCGCTTGCGGCCGCAAACCAGCGTCGCGAGGCGCTTCAGAAAGAGGTCGAGGACCTCAACGCACGGCTTGCCGAGCGCGAACAGGACCTGCGCGAGGCGCAACGCGCGCGCGCGCGCATGTCCAATGAAATCGCCGACCAGACCCGCGCCATCGAGGCCGGCAAGGCCACGGAGGTGACCCTGCGCGCGCAATCTGACGCCGCGCAGGAGGCGCAGCGCGAGGAGGCGCGCCGGAACGCCGAACGCCTGCAGGCGGCGCGCGCCGAGCGCGACGCGCTGGAGGGGGCGCTCGACGCGGCGCGCCGCGAAGCCCGGAGCCTTCGCGACGAGCTCGCGGCCGCGCGCCACGCTGTGGCGGGCGAGGCGCTTCGGGCGGGCGACGACGACATCCTGCGGCAGGCGATCTCCGATCTGGGCGCGGAGGTCCTGCGGCTCACCAAGGCGCTGGAGCGTCAGGCGGGCGACAGCGACGCAACGCCCGCCGATCGAATTCAGCGGTTGCAGAAGACGGCCGGCCGCGCCAGTTCCATGGCCTGAAATTCCCGCGGCGCCGCGGCTCTTTGGCGTCCCGGGCGCCCGCGAAGCGTTTCAGCGAAATTGCTCCTCGCCCGCCGGTAACAGCTTGCGCGAAACGGCCCGACAGGGCTATAGAGGCGGCCTCGCCGCACACCGGCGTTCCGCTCCCTTCGTCTAGCGGTCTAGGACGTCGCCCTCTCACGGCGAAAACAGGGGTTCGAGTCCCCTAGGGAGCGCCAGACCTCCGCCTGCCCGTTCGTCCCGCGGCGGCGCATTCTCTCCCGGCATCGCCCGTCTCTGCGCGTCGCCATATTTGGCGCGCGGCGTCGTCTGTCATGAATGTGTAACATGACAGTTATAACCGTCATTCATCTGCAACCTTGGCCGTTCGCGAGAAATCTGATGAAAGTTGAAATTGTTAACGGCGCGGATGGCGTTTTGATCGTCATCGTTGCAGGACGTATGGACATTGCCGGCGTCGGCGCTGCGGAGCCAAGCTTCAATGCGGTGGCGGCCTCACGCGGGAAAGTCATTCTCGATTTTTCCGGCGTTGAGTTTCTCGCCTCTCTCGGGATGCGCACGCTGGTGATGACCGCCAAGGCTGTTGCGAGCAAGGGTGGCGGCGTCGTGATCCTGAACCCGCAAGCGAATGTCGAAAAGGCGTTGCGCACGGCAGGCCTCGACTCCATCATTCCGATCGTCGCCAGCAGGGAAGCCGCGGACCGCCACTTCAGCTGAGGTGGAAGGAGCGATCATGGCAGCCGCCGAACGCAGGACCTTCGTGGGCGTCATGAGCGAGGTTGTCGCGACCGCGCAATGGCTGGATGAACTTGCCGCACGCAACGAGTTGCCAGGGGATGCAGTGTTCGCCCTTCAGGTTTGCGCCGAGGAGATTCTGACCAATATTGTGCGGCACGGCGGTAATCCGGGGCCTAACATAGAGGTTGCCCTGAACGTTTCGCCGGAGAGGCTCGAACTCACGATCGAAGATGACGGCGCGCCGTTTGACGTGACGCAGGCCGAACCGCGAAGGGTCAGCGGCGACATTGCCACGATTGAGCCGGGCGGTCTGGGCGTTCAGTTGATTCATCAGTTTGCGAGCGCTCTCAAGTACACGCGCGGGCCGAACGGTAACCGTCTGCAAGTCACCATCGAACTAGACCCGCCCGCCGCGACGGCCGCGGCGCGCGTATGAGCGCGGCCAGCGATAACCCGGCGCCCGCTCCCGATAGCGTGACGGTGGCGCACGCCGTTTTCGAAAGCGACGGTTTCCGGCAGACGCTTGCAAGGGCGGCCATGAAACGGCTGCAACCGGGCGAGCCCATCATAATACAAGGGCGTCGCGGCAAGGCGGCCTTTTTCGTCGCGAGCGGCGACGCGGAGGTGCTCTCGGAAACGGCCTACGGCTCCGTTCGTCTCGCGACCCTTACTGCGCCGCGCCTTGTCGGAGAAGTTGGCGCGCTCGCCGGCCTGCCGCGCACGGCGACCATTCGCGCGCTCACAGATGTGGTCGTCTATCGCATCGGACGTGAAGACCTGATTGCGCTGGGGCGCGCGGAGCCGGAGCTTCTTTTGTCCATCGTGGCGGAGCTTGGACGACAGCTTGAAGGCTTCAACCGCACGATCAGCCTCTACGCCCACGCGCTTGACGCGCTGGAACGCAGCGAATTCGATGCGCGCATCCTCGACGATCTCGCCAATCCCCCGCCGCAGACGGCGACATTTACCGGCGCCTTTCGCCGCTTCGCCACTCAGATCGTCTCCAAGCGACGCCAGGAGGAGGAAATGGCGAGCGCCGCCGCCATTCAGCGATCGCTTCTGCCAAACCATTCCGCGATAGGGTCCGCTGCCGATCTGGTGGACCTGCATGCCACGATTCGTCCCGCGCGGGAGGTTGGAGGAGACTTCTACGACTTCTTTCTGCTCGATCGGGATCGGCTGGTGGTGTCGGTCGGGGATGTATGCGGCAAAGGCCTTCCAGCCAGTCTCTTTGCTGCAATCGCCGTCACCGTGTTGCGCACGACCGTTCGCGAAGAGCCGCAACTCCAACGCGCCATGATGCGCGCGAACGCCATACTGTGCCGGGACAACGCGGCTTCGCTCTTCGCGACCCTCTTCATTGGCGTCCTCGATCTTCGCACGGGCCGGCTCGAATACTGCAATTGCGGACATAATGCGCCGCTGCTTCTGTCGGGCGCGAAAATTCGCCAGCTGCCTGCGACAGGACTGCCGCTCGCCATGCTCGACGATCGCGTCGCAGCGGTGGCGCACGCCGATCTTGCAGCGGGCGACATGCTCGTCATCTACAGCGATGGCGTCACGGAAGCGATCAACGGAGCTGGCGAAGAATTCGGAGAGGACCGGCTCGCGAATGCCGCGCGTCTCGATGACCGCGACACCGCGCAGACTTGCGTACAGCGCATCGTCGCCGCGGCCGACGCTTTTGCGGCCGACGCCCCGCAGGCCGACGACATCACCTGCGTCGCCCTGCAGCGACGCTGCGTCTGAGATGGCAAGCCGGCGATCATCCCGCCTGCTTTGGCCCGCTTCCACCGGTGCTGTCATGAGTCTTTTGCACAAGCCCGCTATCGCAAGTCGCGAGACGTGAGCCGGAGATGAAAATGCTCGATCATGATATCCGCATTGAGCTGGAAGCAGGCGATGAACCGATGTGCAACACCTCGGTGAACCGGACATTCGCCGATGTGGCGGACTCGTTTCTCTCCCGTCGCGGGCTGCTGGCCGGCGCGGGCGCGTTCGCGCTGACGGCGGCTTTCACAGCGTCCGCGCGGGCCGATGGCGCCGCGGCCTCGGAGGCGCGGGAAACCTCGAAACTGCTCGGTTTCGAGCCGGTCGCGCCTTCCGTCCAGGACGGCGTCAGCGTTCCCAAGGGTTATCGGACGCAAGTCATTGCAGCCTGGGGCGAGCCTGTATCCGGCTCCGCGCCCGCGTTTTCGCCCGCTGCTTCCGCCCGGGACCAGGAAAAGCAACTCGGGATGCATCATGACGGGATGCATTTCTTTCCGACGGGCGGCAGTTCGACGGACGGTTTGCTTGTCGTCAACCACGAATACGTCGAGCCGCGCTTCCTGCATGCGTCCTACGCGGGCAAACCGCTCAAGTCCGACGATGTCATTGTCGAGAACGGCGTGCGCGATCCTGAGCATGTCCTGAAGGAAATCAATGCGCATGGCGTCTCGATCTTGCGCATCGCGCGGGGCGCTGACGGGCGCTGGGAAATCCGCGAGGATTCACGGGCGCGCCGCATCACTGGCCAAACGCCGATGGAGATCGCCGGGCCGGTGCGCGGCGATAACCTGGTCAAGACAAAGTACAGCCCTGACGGCACGCGCGTACGCGGCACGCTGAACAATTGCGCGCATGGCGTCACGCCCTGGAACACCTACATGACGGCCGAAGAAAACTGGGCGTCCTATTTCCGCAATGGCGCGCAGGCCGACGGAAAGCCGGCCTTGCCGCGCGAGCAAGCTCGTTATGGAGTGCGTTCCGGGCGGTCGCGTTATGGGTGGGAGCTTGCCGCGGGCGCAGCTGATGAATTCCGGCGGTTCGACGCGACACCCGGCGGCGCCGACGCTTCCCAGGATTATCGCAACGAGCCCAACGGCTTCGGCTGGATGGTGGAGATCGATCCGTTCAATCCGTCCGCGCTTCCGGTGAAGCGGACCGCGCTCGGACGCTTCGCCCATGAAGGCGTGGTGTTCGCCCCCGCTGTCGAGGGCCGTCCGGTCGTCTGCTACTCGGGCGACGACGCCCTGTTCGAGTACATCTACAAGTTCGTCTCCGCCAAGCCCTACAACGCAGCGACGGCAAGCGGCGCGCTGCTCGACGAGGGCGTGCTCTACGTGGCCCGGTTCAATGACGACGGGAGCGGCGAGTGGCTGCCGCTTGTGCACGGCGAAGGGCCGCTGACCGCCGCGAACGGCTTCAGGAGCCAAGCTGACGTTCTTGTCAATACGCGGCTGGCCGCTGATCGCGTTGGCGCGACCAAAATGGATCGTCCCGAATGGGGCGCAATCGAGCCAAAAAGCGGCGCGGTCTACTTTACATTGACAAACAATTCCCGGCGCAGCGACAAGGATCGAAACGCCGCCAACCCGCGCGCGGCGAACGCCTTCGGCCATATCATCCGCTGGAACGAAGAGGGCGGCGACCACGCCGCAACACGCTTCCGCTGGAGCATCTTCCTTCTCGCGGGCGATGAGGGCGACAGCCGCGGCGCTGACGGAAAGCCTCTCGACGCGGCGGGCGCGCACGCATGCCCGGATGGCCTCTGGTTCGACGGCGCCGGACGCCTCTGGATTCAGACAGACATGGGCGAAAGCGCAATGTATCGAGGCAGGTTGCAAGCGTTTGGCAGCAACCAGATGCTCGCCGCGGATCCTGTTACGGGGGAAGTCCGCCGCTTTCTTGTCGGCCCTGTAGGTCAGGAAATCACGGGAGTGGTGGAGACGCCCGACGCGCGCACGATGTTCATCAACGTGCAGCACCCGGGCGCAAACACAAGCGCGGAAGATTTTGCGGCCGGAAAATTCGCCAGCAACTGGCCTGACGGTGCGGGCAGGGTCCCACGCTCGGCGACGGTCGTCATCACGCGCGAAGATGGCGGCGTCATCGGCGCCTGATTAGCGAAGCGCCCAGCCGTCCATGCGTGCGCATGGACGGATTGTCATTCGAATGTCGCTGAACTGTCGTAGCTCGATCGGGCTACAGGAGATTCATCATGTCCAGGTTGCTTGCCGCGCTCGCCGCTGTCGGCGCGCTTACGTCCGTTGCGCACGCGCAGACGATCGAAGTCAAGACGCTCACCTCCAACGATCCGGCGCTTGCGTGGAAGACTGTCGAATTGCCTAACGGCCGAAAGGGCGTTTACACCCTCGGCGTTGGTTCCGGAGCCTTCCGGCACAAGGACGATCCGGCCAATACGTTCTGGTCGGTCGGCGATCGCGGACCCAATATGACATGCGCCGAGGGCAAGCCGCTGGTCGGAGACGCGCCGGCGGCCGAATGCGCCAAGCGCAGGAACGGACGCATCTATCCCACGCCCGACTATGCGCCATCTATCTATCAGATCTCGCTGGATCCCGCGGTGGGCTCCTTCAAGCTCCTCGAAACGATTCCTTTGCGCAAGGCGAAGAGCGGCGCAACAATCACCGGGCTGCTCAATCCGCAGACCAAGGCGACAAAGGATTCGGGCGTGGACCTCGAAGGCCGCGATCTTCCTGACGATCCCGACAACGTCGACGTTGAAGCAATCGTCCGAGTGTCCGACGGAAGCTTCTGGATCGCCGAGGAAATGGGTCCGTCGATCGCGCATGTCTCGCGCGACGGCCGCATCCTGAAGCGATACGTTCCGGCGGACGCCGCCCAGGATTATGCGGGCGCCGAAGCTGAAATCGTCGCCAATCTTCCGGCAATCCTCTCGAAGCGTCAGGGCAACCGCGGTTTCGAGAGCATCGCGATCTCGCCCGACGAAACGCATCTGTACTTCATGATGCAAAATCCGCTTGCGAACCCGGACGCCAAGGCTTTCCAGTCAGCGCGCAATACGCGGCTGTTCAAGATGGAGCGGTCAACGGGCAAGCTTGTCGGCGAGTATGTCTACCAACTGGAAGATCCGAAGTCCTTTGGTTTCGATCCGAGTTCGCGTCAGAGCGATCCGCGCATTTCGGAAATTCTGGCTCTGGGAACGGACAGGCTGATCGTGCTCGAGCGCACCGAGAAGACGACGAAGCTTTTCGAAGTCGATCTTGCCGGGGCGACGAACATCCTTGGCGGCGCTTGGGACGATGCAGCGACGAGCCCGTCGCTTGAGCAGCTTCAGGACGCGCCAGGAGTCAAAGCACTCGCCAAAACCCTGCGTTTCGACACTTTCCGGGATGCGAAGGACGCGCCGGAGAAAATCGAGGGACTCGCCGTTCTCGGCGACGGATCGCTGATGCTGATCAACGATAACGATTTCGGCATACGCGGAGACGTGACAAAGGTGATGATCGTAAAGGGCGCCGTTCAGGCCGATCCGGCCATTTGGCGCAAGTGACATTCGCGCAAACGCGCGCCGGCGAGTTCACTCGACGAATTCGCCCGCGCGCTGCTTGACCTTCTCCGGAAAGCCGAGGACTTCGCGGACCAACTTCTCCATGTCCTCACCGCGCACGGGATTGACCTCGATGCGCATCGACTGCGCTTCCTTGAGGAACTCCGGATCGCGCGTCATGTCGAGGAACGCGCGGCGCACCGCCGCGACGCGCTCGCCGGGCACGCCGGGCGGGGCGACAAGCGGACGGCCAAGATGCGCGCCCGCGAGCACAAGCCGCATGACGAGGCGGTCTTCGTCGGACGTCGCGAGGCTCTCGATACTGGGAACATCGCCGATGTCCGCGGGCTTCGGACCGCCGTAGGCGATGATGTGGATGTCCTTGTTCTTGAGCCAGTCGGCGCGGGTCGACTTCCAGCTCGACCAGGTATTGTTGCGTCCGCCGACTTCGCCGCGCTCCATCGCAAGGTTGATGTCGTTGCCGCCGCGATAGCCGATCACCATGCGGAATTTCGTACCCGCAAAGGCGTTCATCATCATCGGAAAGCCGTAAGTTATATTAGCGTTCCCGACGGAGCCGATTGGAATTTCGACGCGCTGCGCCTCCTTGACGTTGGCGGCGCCTGCCGTCTTCCACAACGCCATTGTTTCGACCGTCGGCGCGATCGCACCGATCCAGTGAAAGCGATCGGACTGGAACTGGACCTTTCGCTTGCCGACCGCCTGCATGCCGGGAAAGCCGTTCTGGATCACGCCAAAGTGCGTTCCGTCCTGTGGCGCGACGTTGAAAAGGTAATTCGCCATGATGATGCCGCCGGCCCCCGTCATGTTCTGCGCGATAAAGGTCGGGGAACCTGGAATTTGCTTGCCAAGGTGGCGGGCGATCAACCTGGCATGAAGATCGTACTCTCCGCCGGCGCTCACGCCGATCAGGATGGTTGCAACCTTCCCTCTGTAAAAGTCCTCGACGGGATCGGCGGACGCGGGAGCCGGGATCAAGCTCGCGCAGAACAGCATCGCCCCGCCTGTGAAGCCGTGCTTCATCCTGGCCCCTCCCAAACGTTTCTTGCGCGGTAAGCCCGCGCGGTTGATTTATAGTAAGCTTCGAACTTTCGAACCGTCAATCGGAACGGGGGCCGCGATCCGCAAGCGTATCCCTGGCGATCAATCAGGCACGGCGCTCCGAAGGCCGCCAACGGGCCTGCGAGGACAATCGGGTTGCGCAGGGCGCATGTCGGGTCGTACAAGCGCGCGGCTGAACGAACATGTGGAGCGTCGCGTGAAGCTTGAGCGATTTCGGGACAAGATCTGCGTCGTGACCGGCGGCGCGCAGGGTATAGGCCGGGCGACGGTCGAGCGCATGGCGCACGAGGGCGGCAAGGTGTTCATCGTCGATCGCGCGGCCGAGGCGGCCCGTTCGACCTGCGAGGCGCTCCGCGCACAGGGTCTCGATGTAGAGGTCGCCGTCGCGGACCTCACGACGTGGGCCGGCGCGTCGGGCGTGATCGAGGAGATCATCTCCAGGGCTGGACACATCGACGTGCTCGTCAACAACGTGGGCGGCACAATCTGGATCAAGCCGTTCGTCGAATACACCGAGGACGAGATCAAGGCCGAACTCGATCGGTCCCTGTGGCCGACGATCTGGTGCTGTCGCGCGATCATTCCGCATATGATTTCGCGAAAGTCGGGCTCCATCGTCAATGTCGGCTCGAATTCCGTTCGCGGCATCTATCGCATTCCATATGCGACTTCGAAGGGCGGCGTGATGAGCCTCACCACGTCGCTCGCCATCGAGCTCGCGGAAACCGGCGTTCGCATCAATTGCGTTGCGCCGGGTGGAACCGACATTCCCGACCGCGCGACGCCCCGCAACGCCTCGCCGTCTTCCCCGCAGGAGGATCAGTGGGCCAGGGAGATGCGGGAGTTCGTGCATCATCAGATGCACATGCACCGGCGCGGACGCGCCGAGGAGCAGGCGTCCGCCATTGCCTTCATGGCGTCTGACGACGCCTCGTTCGTAACAGGCCAGATCCTCAGCGTCGCAGGCGGCGCCAGCGTCTGAGCAGCCTGGAAGCCGTCGCTCGCGCATAGCGCCGTCCGCATGGTCATGGAGAAGCGCGCAGGGGCGTTTCCGCCGCCATGCGCCGCGCTTCGGCGCCAGTCACCCGGACAGACGCGGTGTTGCGGCTAGCCAGCCGGAATCGAGTACTTGCCGCTCGCCAGCCATTCCGCGGGAATGACGCGGTTGGTTCCTTCGGCAAGCAGCTTGCGATGCAGGATCGCGCCGCAGGCGACGAACTGGATCGCCAGCCCCGTGTTGTTTTTATAGTAGAGAATCGAATCCGGCTTCTGCTTCACGCTCGCCTTGCCGGCGGTGATGTCGCCGAGCTCGTAAACGCGGGAGCGGTCGACAAGCCCCTTGTCGATAGGTCCCAGCAGTTCTATCTGCTTGTTGGCGGCGACGCTGTCCCAGTCGTTGATTATGATGTCGGAGGCGCGCGCGAACGTCGCCTCGTCCACTTCATGGCGTGAGTCGACCACGTCGGAATTGCAGATGGTGATCACCATCTGTCCCGGCTCAAGCCATTCGCCTTTCAACACAGGCACTTTCGAGTTTGTCGCGCAACAGACGATGTGCGAGCCGCGTACGACCTCGCGGGGATCGTCGACTGTGACGACCTCCACGGGTTCGCTCGCCATGCGCTGCTTGAAGGCTTCGCGATGGGCCGCGTTGGGGCTGTACACCTTGACCTTCTTGATGGGGCGCACGGCGCAGATCGCGCGACAATTGGGAAACGCCTGGTTGCCCGTGCCGAAGAGGCCGAGCACTTCCGCGTCCTCGCGCGCGCATTGCTGCACGGCGAGGCCCGTCGTCGCACCGACGCGAAAGCCGCTCAGGTGCGTCTCGTGCATGAAGGCGAGCGGTTCGCCGTTCTCGAGACTGTAGAGGATGATGATCGTCCAGTTCACCGGATCTGGATTGTCGAACGTGCGCCGCTGCGTGTCGCGTCCGTCAACCGTCGTGAAATGCGAGCCGGCGCGCACGCACGCGGCGCCGTAGGTCTGCACGGCGCCGGCATGGATATTGGCGAAGTAACGCCGGACAGGATCGGGCGTATCGGACGCGTAGCGCAAGCGGGGCGGGTTCACTGCGCGCCCGTTGGAAAGGTCGGTGAACGCCACGCGCATCGCCTCAATCGCCTCGTCGATGGACAGGAGGCGCCGTGCGTCGTCGTCGGTGATGACAATCGGCATGTATGCTGATCCCTTTGGCTTCCCGCGCGGTCTCTCAGCCGTCGCCTGCATATTTCCTGGCGCGCTCGATCACCGATGGCGGCGCGGACATCATTTCGGCGATGATGGCCTGCGCTTCCTCGCCGCTCATCGGCTCGATATCGAGCTTCAGTTTTCTGGAGTCGTCGACGAAGTCCGGATCAAGCGCCGTCGCCATGAAGGCGCCGCGCAGCACGGCGACGCGATCCGCGGGCGTTCCCTGCGCCGCGAAGATCGGGCGCGCGACCTCGTCCGACGAGAGCATGAGTTCGATCAGCTTCCGGTCGTCCAGGCTGCGGGCATAGTCCGCCAGCAAGGGCGTGTTGGGAAGTTCGGGATGGCGCTTGCGTCCGCCCTGCGCCAGCGGCGTGATCTTGCCCGCTGCGATCCAGTCGGGCTTCTGCGATTTCCAGCCCGCCCAACTCTGGGTCACGCGCCCCGCGATTTCGCCGCGCTCCATCGCGAGATAGATCTCGGAGCCGCCGGGATAACCCGGCACGACCTTGAACCGTGTGTGGAGCACCGCGTTCAGCATCAGTGGAATTTGCACCGAAGCGGAGCCGCCGCCGGTGCCGCCGACGACGAACTCGTGGTTGAACGCATCATCGAATCTCTTGATGGGGGATGTGCTCCAGGCCATGACGACGATCGGCGAGGCCGAGGTGTTGCCAATGACATGCAGCTTCGTCATGTCGAATTCGACGCCCGATTTTCGGAACAATTGCGACAGGGGAATCTGCTGCTGAAGGGCGGCGAGCGCCGTGCCGTCCTGCGCGGCGACGTTGTATAGCCAGTTCGCGCCGCGAAGTCCGCCGCCGCCGGGCATGTTCTGCACGACGAACTTCGGCGCGCCGGGAATGTGGCGCGTCATGTGCCGTGCGACGAGCCGCGCGCGCGTGTCGTAATCGCCGCCGGGACTGGTCGAGACGACGAGCGTGATCGTCTTTCCCTGGTAGAAGTCGCCGGCCGTCTGCGCGGCTGCTGCGGACATGAGGCCGCAATGCGCCGCGCAAATCGCCACAAGGCCAATGCGCCAGCGCAAGAGACCAGCGTGCGTTCTTGGCATGGAGCCGCCTCCCGTGTTTCCTCGCACGCGCTTTGTTTGCGGCGCTTGCCGAAACACTAGACGCGGGCGTGGAGCGGCGCAAGCGCGCGGGCAAGTTGTTGGTCAGGTCGCCGCGACAGGCTGTTCGGCAAGATGCCGTTCGAGAAACGCGAGAATGCGCGTCCAGGCGTCCTTCGCGGAGGCTTCCACGTAGCGCTTCTGGTCGGGGTCCATGAATGCGTGGCCCGTATCCTCGTAGATGTGGAAATCGGTCTCGACGCCAAGACGTTTCAACTCCGCCTCCACCTTGCGCACGTCTTCCGGCGGCGGGTTCGAATCATGCACGCCGAAGAAGCCGGCGACGGGGCATTTGATCGCTGACAATCGTTCAAACACGGTCGGGCCCGGACCCTGCGCGCGCATGACGCCTCCGCCATAGCAATCGATGGCGCAGCGGAAACCGGGAACGGTCGCGGCGCCGAGCAAAGCCTGCCGCCCGCCCATGCAATGACCCATGATCGCGGTGCGCTCAGGGATTGTGCGCAGGTGTGCACGCAGATAGGCGGCGGCGGCGTGCATGTCGGCGATCAGCCGCGTGTCGATCAGTCCGAGTTTGCGCTTCTTGAGATCCGTTTCATCAGGGGTGTGATGATAATGGTCGGGAGCTACGACGACATAGCCTTCGGATGCGAGCCGTTCGGCGTTGCGTCGCGTAAACGGCCCGAGACCATGCTGGTAATGGGACAGCAGGATGCCCGGCCGGCGCCCGCTTCCCTCCGGAAGCGCCACGAGCATTTCCATCGGACTGCCATCGACTTCAAGCCAAACCGATTGCAGCATCGCGCTACCCCTCGAGATTCACAAACGCCCGCCGACGACGGTCTGGAATTGCTTCACGACTTCCGGCGGCGTGCGCATCATTGCGGACACCACCTGCTGCACTTCCTCGCCGCTGACCGGATCGACGGGAGCGCCGAGCCGCTGCGCCTCGGACAGAAAATCGGGGTCCGTCACTGACTCGTCGAAGGCGCGGCGCAGCGCACGGATGCGATCTTCGGGCACGTCGGGCGGCGCGACGACGAGGCGGGCCATCATCTGGCTCGTCAGGACGAGGTTGATGATCTGTTTTTGCTGTTCGTTCCTGATGAGCTGCGTGATCAGGGGCACGTCAGGCAGATCGGCGAGCTTGCGATGCGAGAACTGCAACAGGATATCGACCTGCTTGTCGCGCACCCAGTTCGGCCGCGCCGCCATGATGGCGGACCACGAAATGTTGCAGCGGCCGTCGACCTCGCCGCGCTCAAGCGCGATATTGACCTCGTTGCCGCCCGGATAGCCCTTGATCGCCCGCAGATTGGCGCCGAACAGGTTGTTCAGGATGTTCACATGGCTTTCGTTCGTCACGCCGATCTTGAGATCGCGCTTCATGAAGTCGTCGAGCGTCTTCACGCCGGCCGTGTGCCAGACGAGGCAGACGCTCACGTCGACATTGACGTTGCCGATCCAGTTGTAGCGATCCGGATCGAAGCGCGCGGACGGATTCTTCCAAAGCGCCTCGAAGGCCGCGTAGCGGCTGAACGTCGCCAGCGCCGTCCCGTCGCGCGGCGCGAGATTGTAGAGCTGGTTGGCGGCGACAAGTCCGTTGGCGCCCGGCGCATTGGTGGCGACGACAGCGGGATTGCCAGGCAGGCGGCGGCTCATGTGCCGGGCCACAAGGCGACCGTAGAGATCCGTGCCGTCGCCCGCCGACGAGCCGATGTACATCGTCAGCCGCTTTCCCTTGTAGAAATCGGCGACGTCGTCGGCGCGCGCGCTCGTCGCCGGGACGAGCGCCATCATCGCGCAAGTCGCCCATGCCGATCGAATGATGGCGCCTACAGCGCCCGCGGCGGCGTCGCGGCCCATGTTTCCTCCCGGGGTGTCGTTGCCTTGGATTAGACATGCGGCCCGACTGATTAGCAAGGGCGCCGCAATTCTTGTCATCCCGCGTGTTCCCGCAATACGGGCCAAGGTGTAAGCTTTAGTTTGCGACGGCGCTGGCGGAGCCGGGCGGAGGAAGGGTCTTGAGCAATCTTGCAGCGACGGAGCAGGCGCCCCCCGCCTCGCCGCGGATCGATCCGGGTTACCGCCGGGTCGGCGTGCTCACGCGCCTGCCCGATATTCTCGCGGGTCTCGGCGCAGAGCCGGCGGCGGTGTTTGTCGCGGCCGGTCTGTCGCCCGCCGACGTCGCGCGGCAGGAGGGCAGCATCAGCTACGTGGCGATGGGACGGCTGTTCCGCGCCGCCGTCGCGGCGACGGGATGCCAGCACATCGGCATACTGACGGGTAGCGAAGCGAACCTCCAGACTCTAGGCCTCGTGGGCCGGTACATGGCGCATTCGCCCAGCGTCGGCGAGGCGATGCGCGCGCTCGTGCAGAACTACGAACGGTTCGGACGCGGCTCGCACGTCTACCTCATCAACCACGGCGATCACGTGCTGTGGGGCTACGCGGTCCATCAGAAGGACATGCCCGGCGTCGAACATGCGCACGATTTCGCCATTGCCGCCGGGTTTCGCTTTCTCAAGTGCTTGTGCGGTGAAGGGCCGGCGGAAGTTCTTCTGCCGCGCAAGCGGCCATCCAGCGCGCTCGCCTATCATGAAGCCTTCAAGGCGCCGGTGCGGTTCGACAGCGAGCATGCGGCGCTCGTGATCCCAGCGCGTGTGCTGAAGCTGCCGGTTCCCGGCGCCAATCCGGCGAAGCGCGCGGACATCGAGGCCAGCGTCCGGGCCTATTGGGCCGCTGACGGGGGATCGTTGTCCGACCGCGTCATGCAGACGATCAGACGGGCGATTCTGGCTGAAAGCGTTCCGACGTCCGCGACTGTCGCGGAGGCGCTGGGCTTGCATCCCAAAGCGCTCAGCCGCCGCTTGCAGCGCGAGGAAACCTCCTTCCGGGCGCTGCTCAACGAAGCGCGTTTCCAGATGGCGAGGCAGTTGCTGGAGTGCACCCGCATGAGCGTGACCGATCTCGCGCTTGCGCTCGGCTACGCAGACATCGCAGCGTTCAATCACGCGTTCCAGCGGTGGACCGGGGCCAGTCCCGGAGAGTGGCGCAAGGGGGCGCCCGCCGATGTGCAAGCATCTGAGGAGAAGCGGGTTGTGTCCAATTCAATCAGGCGTCGGCCAGCCGCCGCCCGCATGATTCCGGCATCCGCGGCGCGACCGCAAAGGAGCGCCCGGAGCAGCAATTCCGAGTGAGGGGAATGGAATAAATGGCGCTATCAGCCTTGTCGCTTTCCGTATTGGCCGGCCGCCGCGCGATGCTGCGCGCCGCCGGCGCGCTGGCGCTTGCCGCCGGTTCGGTCCTGATGTTTGGCCAGGCGGGCGCGGTCGCGCAGACCCCGTCGCGTCCGCACATCATCCACATCCTCACGGACGATCAGGGCTGGAAGGACGTTGGCTTCAACGGCTCCGACATCTCCACGCCCAATATCGACAAGCTCGCTGCCGGCGGCCTGACGCTGACGAATTTCTACGCGCTGCCGATGTGCACGCCGACGCGCGCGGCGATCATGACGGGGCGCTATCCGTTTCGTTACGGCCTGCAGACCGGCGTCATTCCAAGCAGCGGCAAGTACGGCCTTGCGACGGATGAATTCCTGATGCCCCAAATGCTGAAGGAGGCAGGCTACCGCACCGCGATGGTCGGCAAGTGGCACCTTGGTCACGCGAGGACGGAATTCTGGCCACGCCAGCGCGGTTTCGATTCCTCCTACGGACCGCTGATCGGGGAGATCGATCACTTCACGCACAAGTCTCACGGGATCGTGGACTGGTATCGCGACAACAAGCGCCTCGATGAAAAAGGCTACGACACGACGCTGTTCGGCAACGAGGCCGTCCGGCTCATCTCGAAGCATGATCCCAAAACGCCGCTTTACCTCTATCTGGCGTTCACCGCGCCGCACACGCCCTATCAGGCGCCCAAGGAATGGCTCGACAAATATTCGAGGATCGCAGACCCCTCGCGGCGCGCCTATGCGGCGCAGATCAGCGCCATGGACCACGAGATCGGACGCGTGATCGCGGCGCTCGAAAAGCGCGGCATGCTGCAGAATTCCCTGATCGTCTATCACACGGACAACGGCGGCACGCGCGACAACATGTTCGCCGGCGAGGCGGAAGTGAAAGGCGAACTCCCGCCCGACAACGGTCCGTTCCGTGCAGGCAAGGGCACGTTGCGAGAAGGCGGCACGCGCGTCGCCGCCGTCGTCAAATGGCCAGGCCGCGTGGCGCCAGGCAAGGCTGACGGCCTTATGCACGTCGTCGATCTTTATCCGACCTTCGCAGCCGCCGCCGGCGCCAGGCCCACGAAGAACAAGCCGCTCGACGGCATGGACATGTCGGCCTTCTTGACAGGCGCCGTCCCGTCGCCGCGCACCGAGATCGTCTACAACCTCGAGCCGTATCGCGCCGCAGTGCGGCAAGGCGACATGAAGCTCTTGTGGGTTCCCATCCTACCGGGCAGCGTCGAACTGCACGATCTCGGGCGCGATCCTTCGGAGGCGACAAATCTCGCCGGAGATCAGCCTGAGGCGGTCGAAAAGCTCAAGGCGCGCATCGCCGACCTCGCCAGGGAGGCGGTTCCGCCGCTGTTGCTCGGCGCGATGATCGCCACGACTTACGGCGCCGCGCCCGTTTGGCCGAAGGAATAGCCGCGCCCAGCCGCGAGCGGGGCGACAGGGCGCCCTGCGCGGGCGTGCGGCGCCGAAGGTGCTTGCGCGGACTGCGCCCGGGCTGTAGCCAGTAGCCGACGATATATCGCCGCCGCGCCCCTCCGGGCGCGGCGATTTCATTAGGCCTGCCCCGCACATGATCCGCCTCGAGAACATCAGCAAGCAGAACGGTCACCAGATCCTGTTCATCGAGGCCGCCGCGACGCTTCAGAGGGGCGAGAAGGTGGGCCTCGTCGGTCCAAACGGCGCGGGCAAGACAACGCTTTTCCGCATGATCACCGGGCAGGAATCGCCCGACGAAGGACAGGTCGCCGTCGATCGCGGCGTGACGATCGGCTATTTCAGCCAGGACGTCGGCGAAATGTCCGGCCGCAGCGCTGTCGCAGAGGTGATGGACGGCGCCGGGCCCGTCAGCGAGGTCGCCGCGGAGCTGAAGGAGCTCGAGGCCGCCATGGCGGATCCCGGGCGCGCGGACGAGATGGACGACATCATCGCGCGCTATGGCGAGGTGCAGGCGCGGTTCGAGGAGCTTGACGGCTACGCGCTCGACGGGCGCGCGCGCGAAGTGCTCGCCGGTCTGAGCTTCACGCCCGAAATGATGGACGGCGACGTCGGCGCGCTGTCGGGCGGCTGGAAGATGCGCGTCGCCCTGGCGCGTATCCTGCTCATGAACCCCGACGCGATGCTGCTCGACGAGCCGAGCAACCATCTCGATATCGAGAGCCTCATATGGCTGGAGCAATTCCTGAAAGGCTACGAGGGCGCGCTCCTGATGACCTCGCACGACCGCGAGTTCATGAACCGCATCGTTAGCAAGATCATCGAAATCGACGGTGGAACGCTGACGACCTATTCGGGCGACTACGAATTTTATGAGCAGCAGCGCGCGCTCAACGAGAAGCAGCAGCAGGCGCAGTTCGAGCGCCAGCAGGCGATGCTCGCCAAGGAGATCAAGTTCATCGAACGTTTCAAGGCGCGTGCCTCGCACGCCGCGCAGGTGCAGAGCCGTGTAAAGAAACTGGAGAAGATCGAGCGCGTGGAGCCGCCGCGCCGGCGCCAGAGCGTGATGTTCGAATTCCCCTCCGCGCCGCGTTCGGGCGAGGACGTCGTGGCGCTGAAGGGCGTTGCTAAGCGCTACGGTTCGAGAACGATCTACGAGTCGTTCGACTTCGCCATCCGCCGCCGCGAGCGCTGGTGCGTGATGGGCGTCAACGGCGCCGGCAAGTCGACGCTGCTCAAGCTCGTCGCGGGCGCGACCGAGCCGGACGCCGGTTCTGTCAACGTCGGCGGCAGTGTGAAGATGGGCTATTTCGCGCAGCACGCAATGGATCTTCTCGCTGGCGACGAGACGATCTTCGAATCTCTCGAGGCCTCGTTCCCGCAGGCCGGGCAGGGCTCACTGCGCACGCTTGCCGGTTGCTTCGGCTTTTCCGGCGATGACGTGGAGAAGAAGTGCCGCGTATTGTCGGGCGGCGAAAAGGCGCGCCTGGTCATGGCGAAAATGCTTTATGACCCGCCGAATTTTCTCGTGCTCGACGAACCGACCAACCATCTCGACATGGCGACCAAGGAGATGCTGATCGAGGCGCTCGCCCAATACGAAGGCTCAATGCTGTTCGTGTCGCACGATCGCCGCTTCCTCGCCGCGCTCTCCAACCGGGTGCTGGAGCTGACGCCCGACGGCGTGCATCAGTATGGCGGCGGATATACGGAGTATGTCGCCCGCACGGGCCACGAGGCGCCGGGCCTTCACGGCTAAACCGCGCGCCCGCTTCTCCATTTCACCGGCGCTTGCCGCTTCGCAGCTCACACACGACTCCACGCGTGAGGCTGCCGCCGGACTTTCGTTCACGGGGCGCTTGCATTACGGTCGCTCCGATTCCATCAACGAGCGATTCATAATGCGCAGCTTCGCCGCACGTCTACTTCTCACGATCTTCGTCGTCTTCGGTCTTTCGAGCGCCTTTTCCGCAGGGGCGCAGGAGAAACAGCAGCGCCGGGAAAACGTCATCACCTTCGTTCTCGTCAGCGACGTCTACAAGATGGATGCGGTGAACGGCCGGGGCGGCTATGCGCGCATCGCCGGCGCGATCAATCAGGAACGCGCGCGAGGCGGAACCGTTTTCGCCGTTCATGCGGGCGACGCGCTTTCTCCCTGCCTGATGTGCTCGTTCGATTCCGGCGAGCATGTCGTCGACATCATGAACCGCATGCGCTTCGATGTGTTCGTGCCCGGCAATCATGAATACGACTTCGGCAAGCAGGCCTATCTCAAGCGCATGTCCGAAGCGAAGTTCCCGATCTTCGCGGCCAATCTTCGCGCCGCTGACGGCAGCATGCTGCCGGACCACCGCGATGACACGATCATCGAGCAGGGCGGCGTCAGAATCGGCGTGGTCGGCCTGACCGCCGAAGACTCGCACGAGAAGTCTAATCCGGGCGATCTTCGCATCGAGCCGGTGCAGGAAACGCTCGAGCGGCGCGCGAAGGAGCTGCGCGCCCAGGGCGCCGACATGATCGTCGCGGTCGTCCACGCCAATCGGGTCATCGACAACCGCATTCATGACCTTGGCCTCGTCGATGTGCTGCTGAGCGGCGACGATCATGACTTCCGTTACATCTACAATCGCCGTTCGGTGCTCATCGAAGGCGGAGAGGACGGCACGTTCGTCTTCGCGCTGGATCTTCTTCTCGGGGACAAGCCGAAACCAGGCGAGCGCCTCGTGTGGACGCCGCGCGTGCGGGTCATCGATACGGCGGAGGTGCATCCAGACGCGGAGATCGCCGAGCGCGTGAGGCACTACGAGGCCATGCTGAGCAAGGAGCTCGACGTGGAGCTCGCCACGCTCGCCGAGCCGCTCGACAGCCGCAGCGCCGTCGTGCGCGGGGGCGAAGCCGGCTGGGGCAATCTCATCACGGACGCGATCCGCGCCGTCACGAATGCGGACCTTGCGATCATGAATGGCGGCGGAATTCGAGGCGGCGCGCGCTACGAGGCGGGAACGCGCCTCACGCGCCGTCAGGTTCTCACGGAGCTCCCCTTCGGCAACAAGACGCTGGTCTTCCGCCTCACCGGCGCACAGGTTCGCGCGACGCTTGAACATGCCTATGCGGAGACGCCGCGGCCATCAGGACAATTCCTGCAACTTTCAGGCGCGAAGGTCGTCATCGACACGGCCCGAAAGCCTGGCGAACGGATCGCATCCATCGCCGTCGACGGCAAGCCCCTCGACGACAGGGCCTATTACACCGTCGCCGCTTCCGACTTCTTTCTGCGCGGCGGAGATGGTTTCGCCGAGTTCACCAGCGAAACCTTGCGCACGCGCGTCGAGGACGCTCAGCTCATCGCCAACGACGTGATGGTTCATGCGCGCCGCCTTGGGGAGATTCGCGCGCGGCCGGAGGGGCGCGTGACGGTGAAGTAGCGAAGGCAGCGTCTTCGCCTCTCCTGCGACGGGCGACTCGCGCCGCGATCGCGACCTGATATAGTTTGCCGCCATTCATTCCCCTCACGGGCGGAGAGAGCGATGATCAAGCGTGCCCTTTGGCTCTCACTGCTCGTTCTCGCGCCCGGCGTCGCCCATGCGGATCGGGCCGCGGCCGACGCCTGCGCCGCTTCGCTTTCTCCCGAATCGCAGCAGATCTATCGCGGTACGCTGGCCAGCAAGCCGACGCCGGCGACTGCGCGACAGATTGTGACCGCGCAAACCGAAAAGCTAATACAGGAAGGCAAGCTCACCCTGTTCAACGCGCGCGCGGCGGCGGAAGCCGCCGGCCGCTGCCTTGAACTCGCGTCGCGCTGAGCCTTACTTCGCCGCCTTCAGTGCGAGGCCGAAGGCGATGAGCGCCCAACCCTGGAACGTGAGGTCGATCGCCAGGATCATGCCGAGCGCCCAGACGCCGCTGAGCGGCCAGCCCGACGCGAGGATGAGGCCCGCGATGGCGGTCACGATTCCCGACAGGAGAATCCACCAGCGGCCCTCCGCAGCCCGGGACGAGAAGCTCGCGATGATCATGATGACGCCCGAAGCGATGAGCGAGGCCGCCAGAAGAAGCGTGAAGACCGCCGCGCCGAGCACGGGATTGGCGAGCACCATGGCGCCGGCGACAGCGTAAAGAACCCCACTGATCAGCCAGAACGCGAGAGAGGTTTTCTTTTCGACCTGGAAGGCGTGCACGACGCGCGCGACGCCGCCGATGATCATCAGCACGCCGATGAAGAAAACCGAGGCGATGGTCGCGGCGAAGAGGTTGAAGAGCGCGTAGGCGCCGAGCAGCAGGAGAACCACGCCAAGCGCGATGAACCAAGCGTATTTCGAGCGGAAATCGGCCATGTCCGGCCCCTGCGCCGGTGTGGTTCCAGAGCCTGCATCGGTCATGTCAGCCATCTCCCAGCCAATCAGCACATGAGTAAAGCTGCACCACTAAGGGCGACGCTGCAAGCAAACGCAGGCACATAGGCAATATCCGAGAATTCTTCTCAAATAGCGGCCGTCCGCGGTTGATCTATGTCAAGATGAACTGACACCTGATGTGAGAGCTTTACTTGACGCCGGCTTGAGGAACGCTCGATGCACATCCTTCTCATTCACCCGAACTACCATTCCGGCGGCGCGGAGATCGCGGGCAATTGGCCGCCTGCGTGGGCTGCCTACATCGCGGGAGCCCTGAAGGGCGCGGGCTTTGATCGAGTCACCTTCGTCGATGCGATGACGGACCACATCGAGGACGAGGCGCTGCGCCAGCGCATGATCGACCTCAAGCCCGACGTTGTCGGAGTGACGGCGATCACGCCGTCGATCTACAAGGCGGAGCGCGTTCTCCAGATTGCGCAGGAGGCCATTCCGGATGCGGTGCGCGTGCTCGGCGGCGTGCATGCGACCTTCATGTTCAAGCAGGTCTTGAGCGAAGCGCCGTGGGTCGACGTGATCGTGCGCGGCGAGGGTGAGGAAATCTTCGTCAATCTTGTGCGCGCGATCGCCGAGAAACGATGGCCGGCCGACGCGCGCGCGATCAAGGGCCTGGCCTTTCGCGAGGGCGCCGAGATCGTGGCGACGGAAGCCGCGCCGACCGTCAAGGACCTCGAGGCGATCAACCCGGACTGGTCGCTGCTGCAATGGGAAAAGTACATCTACGTGCCGCTTGGCGTTCGCGTTGCGATCCCGAACATGGCGCGCGGATGTCCCTTCACCTGCTCGTTCTGTTCACAATGGAAGTTCTGGCGCGATTATCGCATTCGCGATCCGAAGAAGGTCGTCGATGAAATCGAACGTCTTGTGAACGACCATGGCGTGGGCTTCTTCATCCTTGCGGACGAGGAGCCGACGATCAACAAGAAGAAATTCACCGAATTCTGCGAGGAGCTGATCGCGCGCGGCCTCCCGGACAAGGTGAAATGGGGCATCAACACGCGCGTCACCGACATCTATCGGGACCGCGACGAGCTGAAGCTGTGGCGCAAGGCGGGCCTGGTGCACGTGAGCCTTGGCACCGAAGCCGCCGCGCAATTGAAGCTCGACCGCTTCAACAAGGAGACGAAGGTCGCGCAGAACAAGGAGGCGATTCGCCTTCTGCGCGAAGCGGACATCTTCACCGAAGCGCAGTTCATCGTCGGGCTCGACAACGAAACGGCGGAGACGCTCGAAGAAACCTATCGCATGGCCTGGGACTGGCAGCCAGACCTCGCCAACTGGTCGATGTACACGCCCTGGCCGTTCACGCCGCTTTTCCAGGAGTTGCGCGACAAGGTCGAGGTGTTCGACTTCTCGAAATACAACTTCGTCACCCCGATCATGAAACCGGAGGCGATGGACCGCGCGGAGCTTCTCGATCGCGTGATGAACAATTACAGGCGCTTCTACATGAAGAAGGCGCTGTTTCATTACCCGTGGCGTGGCACCGGTTTCCGCCGGCGTTATCTTCTGGGTTGTCTCAAGGCGTTCCTGCGCGCCGGCGTTCAGCGCACGTTCTACGATCTCGGCAAGGTTGGGTACTGGGGGCCGCAATCGAAGAAGGCGGTGGACTTCCATTTCGACGAGACCCGTCAGATCGCGCCCGCGCAGATGGACGACTGGGACGCGATGCACGAGCGCAAGCTGAAAGCGCGCGAGCGCAAGGCTGCCGTCAAGGCGCAACTCGCGGAAGAGCGCGAAACGGCGCTCGCCTGCGGCGGCGGCGCGCAGCAAATGAGCGAAGCCGATGAGCGTGTCCACGCCCCACACTGACGGCGCCCGTATCGGGCCGAACGCCGTCATCCAGCTTGGCGAGACGCTTCTTGCCCATGATGCGCTGGGGCTTGCGCAGCGCATCTATCTCGCCGCAGGGCATCTCGACTGGTTGCGAGATCCGCCGGCGTCCATGGTGAGCGAGACGGACGTCGCCGCGCTGCACCGCGCGCTTCAAACGCTCGCCACGCCGCAGGAGGCGCGCGAATATGCAGTGGAGGCCGGTTTGCGCACGGGCGACTATATCCTCGCCCATCGCATTCCGCGCGCGGCGCAAGCCATCCTGCGTGCCTTGCCGGCGCGCCTCGCATCGCGACTGCTTCTCAAGGCGATCAGCCATCACGCATGGACGTTCGCAGGGTCCGGACGGTTCGTGTGCGAGCCCGGTCCCGCCGTGCGGTTTTCCATCGCGGCAAATCCGCTTGCGCGCCGGGGCGGTTGCGTGTGGCATGAGGCGGTATTCACCCGGCTGTTCCAGGCGCTCGTCCACCCCAACGCCGTGGCGCGGGAAATTGCGTGCTGCGCATCGGGAGACGATGCGTGCCGTTTCGAGATAAGGTCGCGCTGAAGCCCGCGCCATTGCCGCGATCTCATCAAGGGGCGACCATATTTTCGCCAGCGCCGATCCCTACGCATTGTGGCGACAGGGAGAGGCCCTCATGAAAGCACCGGAAAAGCTTTACGAAGCCGCCGTCGAACGCATCGCCCAGGCCGTCGCATTGCGGCGCGGCGAGGCCGATTATTGCGCCATCGAGAACGGCGACTTCGTCATCGATCACGACACCGCGCTTGCGCTCGCCGCAGCTGAGGCCGTTGGCCTTCGCGAACTCTATCAGGCCTTGTGCGAAGCCCGCGCCGCATTGGCGCACGCGCAAGCGCCCTCGCAGCATCGCGTCGCGGCCTGAAAGAAGTGCGGGATCAGCCGTTCTCGGCTTCGAGCGCGCGGCGAAGCTTGCGGATAAGCCGCGCGCGATTGCGCTCGTCCGGTTCTGCGCGAATCGCGTCATTGATGTCGAGAATGAGATTCGACAGGTCGTTGTGCCAGTCGATGTGTCCGAGCTTCTCTGGCGGAAGACGCGGCGTCCCGCCGGCGATGCGACGCGCGCTGTCCCGCTCGATTTCCCACGTTTCGTCGAGCGCGGGCGCGATGATCCTGTCATTGGCCACGACGCCCGACACGCGCGCCCTGAGGCCTTCCATCGCGCGCTCCTCGCCGTGAACGAGAAACAGATTGCCGGCGATGGGCGCTCGCTCGCTTATCCATCGCGACAGGGCAGGCCCGTCTGCGTGACCGGAATAAATGTCGAGGCGGCGGATGCTCGCGCGCACGTCGATCTCCTCGCCCATGATGCGCACGCGCCGTGCGCCATCGAGCAAAATGCGTCCCAGCGTGCCCTGCGCCTGAAAGCCCACCATGAGCACGGTCGCTTCCGGCCGCCAGAGCCATTGCTTGAGGTGATGGCGGATGCGCCCCGCCTCGCACATGCCGCTGGCTGAAATGACGACGTGGAATCCGCGGAAGCGTCCAATCGCCTTGCTTTGCTCTACTGTCTCCGTGAAGCGCACAGAATGGAAATTCAGGGCGCGAGTCAGTTCCGCGCCGTTTTCCAGTTCGTTCGCGTGAGCCGCGAAAACCTCCGTCGCCTTGTCGGCGAGCGGCGAGTCGATGAAAATCGGAAAAGCCGGAAGATCGCCCGCCGTGATGAGCGACACGAGGTCCGTTATCAATTCCTGAGTTCGCTCCACGGCGAAGGAGGGGATGAGGAGCGCCCCGGCCTTCGCGGCGGCGGCCTTGACTTCGGCAAGCAGCATGGCGCGGCGCACGCGGTCGCTGACTGCGGGACGCTCAGTATCGCCATAGGTCGACTCACAGACGACGTGATGGACGCCGGCGGGCGCATCCGGATCGTGCTGCAGCAGCTTGCCGTCAGGGCCGATGTCGCCGGAAAAGAGCAGGCGCGTCGGGCCATCCGCGCCATCCACTTCCATCTCGACCGAGGCCGAGCCGAGGAGGTGACCTGCGTTCCAGAATCGGACGCGCACACCCTCCACGACGGTCTTCCACGCCTGGAAGGCGACGGGCCGGAATTGCGTCAGGCACGCCTGCGCATCCTCGCTCGTATAGATCGGCTCGACGTCCTTCTGCGCGCCGCGCCGCGCGTTGCGCGCGTTCAACTGCGCGACTTCGCTTTCCTGTATGCGCGCCGAATCCGGCAGCATGATCGAACACAGGTCGGCCGTTGCGCGCGTCGCGTAGATCGGGCGATCGAAGCCGAGCTTCGTCAGCTTCGGCAAAAGCCCGCTGTGATCGATGTGTGCGTGCGTGAGGATCACCGCGTCGAGGCGGAGCGGATCGAACGGGAAGGGGCGGTAGTTCAGCTCCTTCTCCGTTTTCGATCCCTGCACCATGCCGCAATCGACGAGCACGCGCGCCTGTCCGGTTTCGACGAGAAAGCAGGAGCCAGTGACGGAGCGGCACGCGCCGTGGAAAGAAAGTTTCATGCACGGTTTCCGGGGAAGGCGCGCCGCGTCAGCGCTTGGGCGGGGCCATGACGGAGGAGGGGATTACCTGAACCGCGTTCAGGTCCCAGTTCTTCTGGCGAAGCGGGTCGAGCTTGGTGCCCTCGGAGGCGTCAATCACGATGATCCTGCCTGTCGGCGCGGGCGCGCGAGGGTCAGGGAGGGCAGCCTGTACGACCGGTTCGTCGAGCCCCGTGTCCGCAGGCCCGTCAAGCTGGGCCGCGCCGCCGAAGTCGGGCAGGCCGGGAAGCGACGGCGGGTTCGCGAAGGTGGCGCCGATGGACTGGATCGAAGTGGACGCCAGGGCGAGAGGCGCGACGTTGTCGAGCAGCGACGCGCGCAGGGGCGGCGTGGCCGAACTCATGAAGGACGGGAGCGATCCGAATGCGGCCGGGCTCGCGCTGGCGAGCGCCGGCGGCGTCACAGGGGCTTCCTGCGCCGCAGCGTCCGGGGCAGGCGGCGCCTGCTCCTGCGCAATTGGCGCAAACGGTTCAGCCGCCATGCCGGGGGCTGCGGGCGCCAGGGCCGGCCGCAGCTCCGCGATCGCCATGGGCTTCCCGTCGGACGGCGCAGGCAGGAAGATCGCGGCCGCCCAGATGGCGGACGCCGCAGCGACGCCCGCTGCGACGAGAAGCGCGTTCATGGAGGCTTTGCTGGTCATCCTGCTTTCCGTGCGTCTGCAGCCTGATCCGAGAGCAAGCGTGCAAATTCTACAGCGTGGGCGCACGGTGGCAAGCCTCACCGTCGCCGTAGCGCGGCGTCAAGGCGCGCGGGATGCGCCATTCTCCGGGCAAGGGCCACGTTCGAGCTGAATCGTTGCGTGAGTGAGGCCGAAGCGACTGGCCAGTTCGCCATGCAAGTTGCGCAGCGTCTCCTCGTCGCTGACGCCGTCGCGAAGCCGCGCATGAAGCGTGATGAGCGGCTTCTCCGGCGTGAGAGCCCACACGTGGACGTGGTGGATATCCAAGACGCCCGGCGCGGCGGCCATCAGGCGTTGCACCAGCTCGTTCATGTCGAAGCCCCTGGGCGCGCCTTCCATCAGCACATCCCACGAACTCCGGGCGAGGCCCCACGCGCTGCGCACGATGAGCAGACTGACGACGATCGACAGCAGCGGATCGATGGGCGCCCAGCCGGTCACCAGGATAACGAGGGCCGCGACGATGGCGGCGGCCGAGCCCAGCATGTCCCCGATCACATGCAGCAACGCGCCGCGCATGTTGAGGTTTTCACGGTTGCCGCCCTGCAGGGCGAAGAAGGCGGCGACGTTCACAGCGAGGCCAACCAAGGCGATGACGAGCATCGGGCCGCCGAGCACTTCGACCGGGTCGAGGAAACGCCGCACAGCCTCGACCACGATCCACAGCGAAAGGCCGATCAGCGCCGCGCCGTTCATGAATGCGGCGAGCACCTGGGCGCGATGATGCCCGTAAGAGCGCAGCACGGTGGCCGGCTTGCGCGCCATGCGCGCCGAAATCCATGCGAGCGCCAGCGCCGCTGCGTCGGTGGCCATGTGTCCGGCGTCGGCGATGAGCGCGAGCGAACCGGACAGGAGGCCGCCGACCACTTCGGCGATCATGAACCCGCCGGTGAGCGCAAGAGCGATCAGGAGGCGCTTTTCGTCCGCATCCCGGGCATGGGAATGACCAGGCTGGTGGCCATGTCCATGCTCATGAGTGTGGCCGTGTGAATGGCCATCAGAGTCAAGGTGGGAACAGATTTGCGCAGTAGGCTTGTGCGCGTGATCGTGATCTGTGCCCATGAGCCTTCGCGCCTGATTGTTATGTTACAACGCATCAAGCGATCCGAGGATGCGCGACGCGCTCGCCTCTATAACCTTCTTCTCGCTCGATTCAAACGCATCGTACACGCGATAGATCTGGGCGAGGCGCGGATTGCGAGAAAGTCTGTCGCGATGCCTGGCCAGGAAATCCCAGTAGAGCGCATTGAACGGGCAGGCGCCTTCGCCCGCGCGCGCTTTCACGTCATAGCTGCAGCTTTTGCAGTAGTCGGACATGCGCGCGATATAAGCGCCTGACGCTGCGTACGGCTTCGACGCAAGAAGGCCGCCGTCGGCGAACTGGCTCATGCCGATCGTGTTCGGAAGCTCGACCCATTCGTAAGCGTCCGCGTAAACGCTCAGATACCATTCGTGAAGTTGTTGCGGCGATACGCCGGCGAGCAAGGCGAACACGCCCGTCACCATGAGGCGCTGGATGTGATGCGCATAGGCTTCGCGCTTCGTCTGGCCGATGGCTTCGCGCATGCAGTTCATGCGCGTCTCGCCGCTCCAGTAGAACGACGGAAGGCCGCGATTGGCGGAGAAATAATTCTCCTGCGCGTATTCCGGCATCTTTAGCCAGTAGATGCCGCGCACGTATTCCCGCCACCCTATGATCTGGCGAATGTAGCCCTCCGCTGCATTGAGCGGCGCATCGCCTGCGAGCCACGCCGCCTCGACTTTCCGGCAGACCGCGAGCGGATCGAGCAGGCCGCAATTCATATATTGCGCGATCACCGAGTGAAACAGGAACGGCTGTCCGGCAACCATCGCGTCCTGATAGTCGCCAAAGCGCGGCAACGCCTGCGCGATGAACCTGTCGAGGGCGCGTTCTGCGTCCTTGCGGGTGACCGCGAACCAGAATGGTTCGAGATCGCCGAAGTGATCGGCGAAACGTTCGCGTACGAGCGCGAGCACTTCGCGCGTAATCGGGTCCGGCTTCACGCGCAGCGGTTCTGGCGCAACGAGGTTCGCCTTAGGCGGCTTCCTGTTTTCCTTGTCGAAGTTCCATGCGCCGCCGGCGGGTTCGCCGCCATTCATCAGGAGGCCGGTCTTGCGGCGCATCTCGCGATAGAAGTACTCCATGCGGAATTGCTTGCGGCCCTTCGCCCAGGCCGCAAATTCTGCGATGGACGCGACGAAACGATCGTCGGGCAGGATGTCGAGCGGCGCGGGCAGCTCCTCGCGCGCGGTCAGCATCGCATCGAGCACGCGCCATTCACCCGGATGCGTGAGGATGACGCGCTCGGGGCGATGCCACGCGGCGGCCCGCGCAACTTCTCCGGCGAGGCTGCCCGCGTTCCCGGCGTCATCGATCTTCCGGTAGTCGACGCGCCAGCCGAGTCCTTCGAGCTCGTGCGCGAAATGGCGCATGGCGGAGAAAAGAAATGCGATCTTCTTGACGTGGTGACGGACGTATTTCGTCTCGTCCATCACTTCCGCGATCAGCACGACGTCCCGCGCCGGGTCGCCGGCGCGCAGGCTCGAAATGTCGGGGGCGAGTTGGTCGCCGAGGATCAGGATCAGGTTCTTGCAGCGCGCTGTCGCCATAGGGGCGTTTACGCGCGGGCCGGGTGGCGCGGATCAGGGCGCTAAAAAGGCGCGCCGCATGGGCGCGCCTGCCGGTTTCCTTCCCGATTCGTTTCAGCCGCAGACGCGAACGCGCTGATAGGCGACGACGCGGCCCCATGAATCGAGCACGGGCTGGCGCTCGATCCAGCAGCGCGGCGCCGGCGCGGCGTAAACCTGCGGCGCGGCGTAGACGCGGGGCGGCGGCGGGGGCGCGGGATAGTAGTACGGATCGCGGTAGACCGGCGTCGTGGACGCGCCGATGATCGCGCCGCTGGCCGCGCCGATGGCCGCGCCTGCCGCTGCGCCGCTGCCGCGCCCTGTCGCGGCAGCGCCAATCGCGGCGCCCGTCGCGCCGCCGAGCAAAGCCCCGCCCACGGCGCGTTCTTCAGGTGTGTAGCAGCCGGCCAGCGGCAGGGCGGCGACGGCGGCGAAGCCGATGGCGTAAATCTTTTTCACGTCTCTTCCTCCAGGAGCGCGCGCGATGCGCAAGGCCCCGTTACACGCGGCGCGATCTTACGCGGCCATCTTTGGCGAAAAAGCGGCCACGGTCGCGCCACGCATTCAATTCAGGAACAGCGTTAAAAGTTTCACACCGGACGGCGGTTAGAGGTTGGGCTTGATTCCAAGCTCCTTCGCCACGGCGGCGGCCGCCGCCTCCTGGCGCTTGAGCGCCTGCGCGAGTTCTTCCGGCCCCTGCGGGTTCGGCCCCTGTCCCGTGGCGAGCAGCCGTTGCTGGACGACAGGATCTCGCGTCGCCTCCATCACGTCTGCGGCGATGCGCTTGCGCAAGTCGAGCGGCATGCCGGCCGGGCCATAAAGGCCGGAGGTCGTCTCCGTGGTCAGGATGGCAAAGCCCGCCTCGGCGGCCGTGGGCGTGTCCGGAAGAATGGGCGAGCGTTCGCTGGAGCCGACGGCCAGAATTTTCGCTCGTCCGCTCTGAATGTGCGGAAGCGCGATGGCGTAGGACGTCACCATGAGTTGCAGGCGCGACTCGGCGAGATCGCTGCCCGCCTGGACGATGTCCTTGTAGGGTACGCGCGCCGCATCGAGCTTGTTGACGCGCAGGAACGCCGTCATTGCAAGCTCCGGAAGGCCGGGCGCTCCGGCGACGTTGAACTTGCCCGGATTGGCGCGGGCGGCGGCCACCCATTCCTTGAGATTCGAAACGTTCATCGCGCTTGGCGCGGCAATGGAAAGCAGCGTGTCGGCCACGCGCGCGATCGGACTGAAATCCTTGTTCAGGTCGTAAGGGACTTGCTGCTGCAAAGTGTAGGGATGGGCGATGAAGGAGGCGCTCGACGCATAGAGCAGAACATGATCGTCGTTTGCGGATAGGAACGAGCGGATCGCGATGAGGCCGTCGCCGCCGGGGCGGTTCTCGATGACAACAGGCCTGCCCCATTTCGCCTGCAGCCGTTCGGCCAGCAGCCGCGCGGCGATGTCGGTCGCGCTTCCCGCGCCGAACGGCAACACGAACTGCACGTTGCGCTGCGGCCACGCGGGCGCTTGCGCATGGGCTTGGCCCCACAGGGCCGGCGCAATCGTCAGAGCGGCAAGCGCAAGGCTGCGAGTCAGAAGTCCTGCTTTCATGAAACGATTCCTCCCGGGCGCATCTTTTTCGGCGCGCCGCGCACGCTAGCAGCGCCGTCACGCTCTCGCAAACGGCCTCGCGGTTCCGCACTTTTCACCGGTTGCGCCCCTGGGCCGCAGGGCGGAACAGCCGCCTGCGCCGGCAGTTGCCAGACAACCCGCGACACGGGTTTTAACGAGAGGATCATTCATGCTCAGGAAAACTCTGATCAGCGGCGCGGCCGTTGCCGCTCTGGCGCTATCCGGCGCAGCCTTCGCGCAAGGTTCTTCAGGTTCCAGTTCGTCCGCTGCGTCGCCTTCGCCGAATGCAAATCCGAACGCCACCGGACCGGCGCCGGGGCTGAAGAACAACAGCAACGATGTTCCGCGCGCAACGCCAGGCGCCGATCGCGCGCAGGAGCGCACCGGAACGAGCGGCTCGGCCACGACCACTTCGCAATCGAAGCCGGGAGCGAGCGGTTCGGGCGCGACGGGCGGACAGGCAGAGACGCGCGGCGGCGCGCGGGACAACCTCACGACCGGCCAGTTGCCCCAGGTGCAGATCAACGACCGGCAGCGCACCGAGCTTCGCACGCATTTCCGGCAGGCGAACATTCGCACCGTCAGCCGGGACCAGATCAACATCGGCATAGCGGTGGGAGCTGTGTTGCCTTCCACCGTCACCTTCGCGCCGATTCCCGACCCGATCCTTACAGTCGTGCCGGCGTTCCGCGGCTACAACGCTGTGCGGGTGGGCGACCAGATCCTGATCGTCGACCCGGGCACGAGGCGGATCGTCTATATTTTCGAGGCCTGACACTGGCGCCGGAACTAACCGGAGGGGCGGCTGCGGCCGCCCCTTTTTCGGGACTCTCGGGGCGTAATCCCACGAATTGCCGACTGCGCCGCCGAACGTCATGTATGCGCCATCCGTGATCCGGTCATGGCGCGCCGCCGTACACGGCGCATCCTATTCCTTGCTGATGAGAAGGGCCATGAAGCTTCGCTTCGTTGCAACCGCTGTTTCGGGGTTCGCCACCGTTCTTGCCGGCAGCGCCGCCGCGTCCTCGGACATTACGTCGGGCATCTGGCTGCGCGGAGACGGCCAGGCCAAGGTGCGCCTTCAGAAGTGCGGCGACGCGCTCTGCGCAGTCAACGTCTGGATCGCCAAGCCGGGCGATGAAAACGTGGGCGACCGCCTCGTTCTCAACGTCAAGCCGGTGAAGCCGGGCCTCATGGAAGGCTCGGCGTTCGACCCGCAACGCAATCTTCGGTTTTCAAGCAAGATCACTTATTCCGATACTTCGATGACCACGAGCGGCTGCGTGCTGGGCGGCCTCTTGTGCCGGTCGGTCTCGTGGTCGAAGGTGTCGAGCCGGTAGAAGCCTGCTGTGGCAGCTTGCGCCCGGACGCCGCAGGCGTTAGCAGCGGCGGGGTCATGAAGCAAAAGATCAAGGTCGTTGTCGCGCCCTCCCGCATTCACGGGCGCGGTCTGTTCGCTGGCCAGAAAATCCCCGAGGATTCATGGGTCATGAAATACGCCGGCGAGAAGATCGACCGGCGCGAGGGGAGGCGGCGGGACCGCTTCTATCTTTCCATCGGATACAGCGCGCTGTTCGACGCCGAGACGCATTACATTGACGGCGTGATCGGCGGCAACGAGTCGATCTACATCAACCACTCGAAGTCGCCGAACCTCGAGGCGCTCCTGCATCGCGGCGGCGTATGGTTTCGCGCGCTGCGCGACATAGCCAAGGGCGAGGAACTCACGTTCGACTATGGATTCGATCCGGCGGCGGGCGCGCGAAAACGAAAATAGCCGACCGTTCTACGCTCCGTCGTCCGGCAGGAATTCATTGCTGAAGATTCGTTCCGCCGGCATGTCGGCAAGCGTCGGCGCATCCCACGCGCGCGCAGCCAGCGCGACGGCGCGTTCCACGTCGTCGACTCTGGTTTCGCCATTGGAAGAAAGGTTCGCGATGATGCGGTCCTGAAGGATGGCCGCGAATGCGTCGTCGGGCACGCGAACGTAGGTCTTGAGGAAACGCAGCGACCAGTCGCGCTCCTTCTTCATATACGCCGTGGCGCGCAGGGTGGCGGCGAGAAATCTCCGCAAATCCTCTCCGCGCTTTTCGCGCGCCTCGGCGGACGCCGCATATCCGTAGATCGCCGTGCGGTCGGCCGGATCGGTGAGGTCGAGCAGGGTGCGTGCATTGCCCGCAGCCACTTCGCGCTGCGCGACGGAGGCCGAAAACAGCATCGCGTCGATTTCGCCCGCGCGCAACGCAGGCACGAGTGCGCCCGGGCCGTTATGAATCAGGTCGAACCGGCCGCTCACCTGATCCGAGAGGCGCTGGGCCGCCATGTCGCCGACGCTGAGACGCGGGCCGACTCCAATCCTCTTGCCGACCAGATCGCGGACGCTTGCCGCCGCGCTGTCCGCGCGCACGATGAGGCTCCAACCGAGGAAGCCGTTGCTGGCGGTCGCAACGATGCGCAGGTCGCTTCCCGCAGCTATGGCGCGGCCGGTGTAGGCGACGACATGGTCGATGACGTCGACGTGGGCCGCGGCGAGGGCTTCTTCGGCGACGGCGGCGCCGCGCAGCGGGACGAACGTCACCTTCAGGCGGGCTTCCTCGAAAAACCCGAGTTCCTGCGCCGCAAAGGCGGGCGCGAAAGCAACGTTGTCGGCAATGGTGACTCCGAACCGGATGCCGCCTGCCGTCGAGGCGCGCGACGCGCCGCCCAGGCCCGCCAGGGCCAGGGAGCAGAGAAACGTGCGGCGCGTCGTCCGGATCACGCTTAATCCTGCGGTTGCGCCCGCGATTGGCGCGGGCGATGTCTCGGAGACCAGCTTTTGAGCGTATTGCGGCGCTGTGACGGGCACGCGCCGTTCCATCAATTTATCCGCTGAGTCTGGTTAAGAAAGTTGTTTCTGCGAATCGGCGGCAAAAAATGTCTTGCCGGGGCGCAAGCGCGGCCGCCCCGGCGTTTTTGCTTTCTGATGCTGTAATCAGGGCTTGCGAAGCGCCGGGTCTTCGTCCTTCGCGCGGCGCTTTCCTTCCTCCTCGGCGCGGCGCAGTTCGTCCCCGTCCGGCCCCTCGAGCTCGCGTCTGGCCTTTTCTGCCTGCTCGCGAACCTTTCCGCCCTGCGCGAACTCCTTGGTGTCCTCATTATACGCCTTGGCCGCCCCGCGATTTCCCTCGCCCTGGTTGCCTTCCATGTTCGGGCGCTTGCCCGGGTCGCGCTGCCCGCCGCGTTCTTGCGTCATTTTGCTCTCCCATGGTTCGAGTGCGGACGGAACGCGGGCGGGCCGAGGGTGTTCCCTCATGACGATGGCCGGCCACGCGCCGACCGGGTCCTGGAGGAAAGCTTGGGGCGCCCTCTTTCGGCCACGGTTGCCAGCCCCTATATCCCTGCGTGCGCGGTCGGCGTTTGCGGCCGCATCGAGGGTTGCCCACACAGGGGACTTAAGGAGGAAGAATGAGCGCTGCGCTTCCGGTGCTGTCCGCCGAAAACGGACTGTCCCGTTATCTCGCAGAAATCCGGCGATTTCCCATGCTGCAGCCGGAAGAGGAGTACATGCTGGCCAAGCGTTGGCGTGAGCATGGCGATCGTGACGCAGCGCAGAAGCTGATCACGTCGCATCTCCGCCTCGTGGCCAAGATATCAATGGGCTATCGCGGTTACGGCCTGCCGATCGGCGAAGTCATTTCCGAAGGCAACGTCGGCCTGATGCAGGCCGTGAAGCGGTTCGAGCCCGACAAGGGGTTCCGCCTGGCGACGTACGCCATGTGGTGGATCCGCGCGTCGATCCAGGAGTACATCCTGCGCTCGTGGTCGCTTGTGAAGATGGGCACGACCGCCAACCAGAAGAAGCTGTTCTTCAACCTCCGCAAGGCCAAGAGCCAGATCTCGGCGCTGGAGGAGGGGGATTTGCGCCCCGAGCAGGTCAAGATCATCGCGACGCGCCTCGGCGTCAGCGAGCAGGAAGTGATCGAGATGAATCGCCGCCTGGGCGGGGATTCCTCGCTCAATGCGCCCATTCGCCAGGAGGGCGAGGGCGAGTGGCAAGACTGGCTCGTGGATGACAGCACGAATCAGGAAGCCGTGCTCGTCGAGCAGGAGGAAACCAGCAACCGGCTGACCGCCCTGAAGCAGGCGCTCGGCGTCCTGAACGATCGCGAGCGCCGCATCTTCGAGGCGCGCCGCCTGTCAGACGATCCGGTGACGCTGGAGGAGTTGTCGAGCGAGTTCGGCATTTCGCGCGAACGCGTGCGCCAGATCGAGGTGCGCGCTTTCGAGAAGGTGCAGGCGGCCGTGAAATCGGGCCTCGCGAGGATCGAGGCGGGGCCCGGCGCCGCGGCGGCGCTGCCGGCGCACTGACGCATCGCACCCCGAATACGTGAAAAGCCGCCCTCCCGGGCGGCTTTTCTGCATTCTCGCCAAGACCAGCGGGCTCAGCGCTGCCACTGCTCGATCGCCTGGTTGAGCAGGCGCTCGCCCGGAGCGCCTTTCTCGATGGTGATCTTCGCGATCCGCCCGTCCATCAGACGGATCGGGAAGTCGAACCAGCCGCGCGAACGCAGCGTGTCGAGGTTGCGGGCGGTGAACGCCGGGTCTGCGTTCAGCGCCACGATGTAGATGTTGTCGGTGATCTTGGCCTGAGCGCCCGCCAGCGGTTCGACGGCGGGGGCCGTCTCGTTGCGCATCTGCGGCGAGCCCATTTCCGCAATTCCCGGGAGGGTGGACGTCTCCTGCGGCAGGAAGCGGAAGGTCAGCATGTGCGAGGCGCGCAGCGTGGGATCGTTATTCTTTTCGATCAGGAACACGAGGCGCAGGCCGACTGCCGCGATGTCGACGTCCGCGCGCAGAGCCGGGGACCCGTTGGCTCCGGGGCGCTTGCTTTCCTCGAGGCGCCATACCACGGCGCCGACATGCGTTTCGACGTTCTGCGGATCGTTGACCGCGGCCTGGACAAGGATGGCCGCGCGCTGGGCGACCGGCGCAGTCTGCTCGGCGGCAGGGGCGGCCTGCTGTGGCGCGGGCTGCGCAGTCGTCTGTTGCGCGGGCTGCGAGGGCTGGGCGGGCCTTGGCGCCGGCTGCTGCGGGCGCTGCTGGGCCTGCTGGACCGGCGCCGTCTGGCTGCTGTCGGCGCCCCCCGGCGATCCCCCGGCGCGATCGTTGATCTTGGCGGATCCTTCCGGCTGGCGGGTCTCGACCGCGCTGGCGCGGGGCCTTGTGAATTCCTCCTGCGGCACGCGCAAACGCCACGCCGCGAACCCGATGCCGCCGCCGATCAGGAGGATCAGCGGAATCCAGATCAGCACCTGACGTGAGACGACGCGCCCGGTTTCCGGCCGGGTCGGCGCGACGGGCCGGGCCGCGTCGGCGCGATTTGCTCCACCCGGCGGGCGCGCGGCGACCGGGGGCGGCGTTTCGCGCTCGTCGGCGGCCCTGCCGCGCAGGGGAGCATCGAAATCCGGGACGTCCGCCGGGCGTTGCGGGGCTCGAAGGTGAATGTCGCGCGCGTCGGGGGGCGGAGGCTCGGCGCGTCTTTCGGGAACATTCAGGGCGGGGGCAGCGGAAGGCGGCCGCTCCGGGGCAGGCGCGGCTCCGCCGGACACGGGCGGCGCGGGTCTGGCTGGCGGCGGAGGGGGCTTGGCCGAAGGCGGCGGAGGAGCGGGCTGCGCCGGCTTCGGCGGCGCAGCCGCGGCTGGCGGTGGGGCTGGAGCGCCTGTCGGCTCCCGCGCGAGTTCGGCCTCGAGGCGCGAGATCGCATCGTCCAGCGCCTTGCTCTCGGCGGCGAGATGTTCTGCCGAGACGGGCGGGTTGAGCGATTGCAATTGGCCGAGAAGAGCCTTGCGCGCGCGCTCATAAATGGCGGTGCGTGTTTCTCGTGTCGAATTCGGCAGAGCGGCGACCGCGCGCGCCAGAAGCGGATAGTAATCAGCCATGCGGCGTTCTCACCATTTCCGGAGGCCGCCCGTCAACCTTAAAGCGCTCAAGCTCCGTCAGTCGCGGAAGGGATTGTGTACGAGGATCGTGTCGGCGCGCTCGGGGCTGGTCGACAGAAGCGCCACCGGCGCCTCGATCAACTCCTCGACGCGACGCACGTATTTGACCGCAGCCGCCGGAAGGTCAGCCCAGGAGCGGGCGCCCTGCGTGGTGCCCTTCCAGCCTTCGATGGATTCATAGATCGGCTCGACGCGGGCCTGGGCCGCCTGGCTCGCGGGCAGGTAGTCGATCACCTCCCCGTCCAGCCTGTACGCCGTGCAAACCTTGATCTCGTCGAAACCGTCGAGCACGTCGAGCTTCGTGAAGGCGATTCCGTCGATGCCGGAGGTCTTCACCGTCTGGCGCACGAGCACGGCGTCGAACCAGCCGCAGCGGCGCGCGCGTCCCGTTACCGTGCCGAACTCGTGTCCGCGTTCGCCAAGCAACTGGCCAACGCTGTCCGTCAATTCGCTGGGGAACGGCCCGCCGCCCACGCGGGTCGTATAGGCCTTGGCGATGCCAAGCACGTATTGCGCCGCCTTCGGGCCGAGGCCGGAGCCCGTCGGCGCATTCGCCGCGACCGTGTTCGAGGACGTCACATAAGGATAGGTGCCATGATCGATGTCGAGGAGCGCGCCCTGGGCGCCCTCGAACAGGATGCGCTTGCCGCCGCGGCGCAGGTCTTCGAGCAGCGACCACGTGCGATCCATGTACTGCAGCACGTCGTCCGCGACGGCGGCGAGCTCCTCGCGGATCGATTTCGGATCGATCTCGGGCAGGTTGAAGCCGCGGCGCAGGGCGTTGTGATGCGCGAGGAGGCGCGCGATCTTCCCGTCGAGCGTGGAGACGTCCGCGAGATCCATCACGCGGATCGCGCGGCGGCCCACCTTGTCTTCATACGCGGGGCCGATGCCGCGCATCGTGGTGCCGATCTTCGTGCCGGCGGATGCGCTGTTCTCGCGCAGCGCGTCGAGTTCGCGATGGATCGAGAGAATCAGCGGCGCGTTTTCAGCGATGCGCAGGTTGTCGCGGGAAACCTCGACCCCTTTCTCGCGCAGGGCGGCGATTTCCTTCACGAGATGGTGCGGATCGACGACGACGCCGTTGCCGATGACCGACAGCTTGCCCGGCCGCACGATTCCCGACGGCAGCAGCGACAGCTTGTAGGTGACGCCGTCGATGACGAGAGTATGGCCCGCGTTGTGGCCGCCCTGGAAGCGCACGACGACGTCCGCCTCGATGGACAGCCAGTCAACGATCTTGCCCTTGCCCTCATCGCCCCACTGGGCGCCGACGACCACCACGTTCGCCATATTCGCTTCGCTCTTCGACTGGCCGCGAACCCCCCGGTTCGAGCGGCCTCCACATAAAAAACCCGGCGGCAATCCTGTCGGCGCCGGCCGGGGTCATTGCGCGAACGCTCTACCGGATTGGGGCGGGGGAGGCAAGGCGGGGGGCAATTCGCTCAAAGCGACGCTTCGATCTTGCGCCGAAGCTCCGCCGTCACCGGCGGCATGGGGCCGAACCAGTCGCGGAAGGCGGGCCGGGCCTGGTGCAGCAGCATTCCGAGGCCGTCCACGGCCCGCAGACCGCGCCGGCGGGCCTGCGCCAGCAGGTCGGTTTCAAGAGGAACGTAGACGATATCGCTGACGAGGGCCGTCTGGGGCAGTTCGTCGAGCGCGATTTCCAGCGGCGGTTGTCCGGTCATGCCCATGCTGGTCGTGTTGACGAGGAGCGCCGCGCCCGCCAGCGCCGCCTCGCGCTCGTCCCATTCCACCGGGTGAATGCGCGGGCCGAATTCCGCCGCGAGCCTTTGTGCGCGTTCCAGCGTGCGGTTGACGAGCCGTATTTCCCTTGCGCCCTCGCCGATGAGGCCGGTGAGGATGGCCCGCGCCGCGCCGCCGGCGCCCAGAACCACGGCGGGGCCGGAATCGGCGCGCCAGCCCGGCGCGGTCTCGCGCAGGGATTCCACGTAGCCGAAGGCGTCGTAATTGAAGCCGCGCAGGCGACCGTCCTTCGCCACGACGACGCAATTCACCGCACCGATGGCGCGCGCGACGGGATCGATCTCGTCCATGATCGGCATCGCCAGTTCTTTAAGCGGGATCGTCAGGTTGACCCCTGAAAAGCCCAGCGGATGCAGCGCGCGCAGCGCCTTTTCGAGTCCTTCGGGCTTCACCGCCAGCGGGGCGTAATGGCCGAGCAGGCCATATTCCGCCAGCCAGTGATTGTGAATGGCGGGCGAGCGCGAATGCATGATGGGAAAACCCATCACGCCAGCGAGAAGATAATGTTCAGCGTGCGGCATGAGGCTTACGCAAGTCCCTACGCGTAAACGTCGTTTCGGCTCTTTTAGCGCGGAACGCCCGCCGAGGCTTGCAATTTCTGGCTATCACGCCCCGCGCAGCGCGTGCTCCATATAGGCGCCGACGCGCGCCCAGGGGCCGCCGGCGTTCAGCGCGTCGCGCCATGAGGCGACGATCTTCGCGGCGACGGGCGAAGCCTTCGCCTTGCGGTCGATGACCTCGTTCGATTTCTCACGCGCGGCTTTCATCACGTCCGGCGGGAAGGCGGTGAGCTTCGCGCCCGCCTTGACGAGTTCGACAAGCGCGCCGCCATTCTGGTGTTCGGCCTCGGCGAGCGCAGCAGAGTGCTCGGCCTGGCAGGCGTTTTCGACGATGCGCTGCAGGTCGGGCGACAGTTTGCCGAACGCCTCCAGCGAGATCAGCGCTTCGCCCGCGCCGTTCGGCTTGTTGAAGCCCGGCATGTAGTAAAACGGCGCGATGCGATGCAGGCCGAGCGGGAGGTCGTTGACGGGCGCGAGAATTTCCACCGCGTCGATCGTGCCCCGTTCGAGCGCGGGATAGATGTCGGCTGGCGGAATGGATTGCGGCGTCGCGCCCAGCGCGGCGTAGACTTCGCCGCCCATGCCCTGCACGCGGATGCGCAGGCCCTTGATGTCGGCGAGGCTTTCAACCGGCTTGCGGAACCAGCCGCCCATCGACGGCCCCGTGTTGCCCGCGAGCAGGCCGCGCACGCCACGCGGCTTGTAGAGTTCGTCCCACAATTGCTGGCCGCCGCGATGCTCGATCCATGTCTGGTGCTGCAATGCGCCCATGCCGAACGGGGCCGTGGTGAAGAAGGCCGCGCCTGGCAATTGCCCGTCCCAGAAGAAGGAAGCCGTATGCGCCATTTCCGCAGCCCCAGTCGAAACCGCGTCGAGAACGCCGAACGCGGGCACGATATGCCCGGCGGGAAACACATCGACGCGCAGCCGCCCGCCGCTCATCGCCGTGATGCGCTGGGCGAGGCGGTCGGCGGAGACGCCGGGGCCGGGCAGGCTTTTCGCCCAGGAGGTCACCATGCGCCATGTGATCGTCTGCGATTGCGCGCGAGCTACGGCGGGCGCGGCGATGACGCCGGCGGCGGACGCGGCGATGAGATTGCGGCGGGTGGGAGAAGTCATGAGCGGTTCCCCATTGGTCGAAGGCAAGACTCTTCTGTTCCCTCTCCCGTTCGCGGGAGAGGGTGGGCGCCGAAGGCGGTTGGGTGAGGGCGTATCGGTCGCTTACAGATCGGGCGTTGGCGCCGCCCTCAACCGACCTCCGCCACGCGGAGGACGCCTTCTCCCCGTCAATGACGGGAGAAGGGAGAAGCATTGTCAGCTCTTCAGATAGAGCTGGCCGCCCTTTTCAAGGAATTCCTTGCTCTTGGCGGCCATGCCTTCGAGCGCGGTCTTCTCGTTGTCCATGAGCGCCTGCGCCTCGACGCGCAGATCCTGCGTGATCTTCATCGAGCAGAACTTCGGGCCGCACATGGAGCAGAAATGCGCTGTCTTGTGCGCGTCCTTGGGCAGCGTTTCGTCATGGAACTCGCGCGCCGTGTCAGGATCCAGACCGATGTTGAACTGGTCTTCCCACCGGAACTCGAAGCGGGCCTTGCTCATCGCATCGTCGCGGATGTGCGCGGCCGGGTGGCCCTTCGCAAGGTCGGCCGCGTGCGCCGCGATGCGATAGGTGATGACGCCTGTCTTCACGTCGTCGCGGTCGGGCAGGCCGAGGTGCTCCTTGGGCGTGACGTAGCAGAGCATCGCCGTGCCGAACCAGCCGATCATCGCCGCGCCGATGCCCGAAGTGATGTGGTCGTAGCCCGGCGCGATGTCCGTCACCAGCGGCCCGAGCGTGTAGAAGGGCGCCTCGCCGCATTCGCGAAGCTGCTTCTCCATGTTCACCTTGATCTTGTGCATCGCGACGTGGCCGGGGCCTTCGATCATCACCTGGCAGCCCTTGTCCCACGCCACTTTCGTGAGTTCGCCGAGCGTTTCAAGTTCGCCGAACTGCGCCGCGTCATTTGCGTCGGCGCCCGAGCCCGGGCGCAGGCCGTCGCCGAGCGAGAACGACACGTCATACTTGCGCATGATGTCGCAGATTTCGTCGAACCGCTCGTAGAGGAAGCTTTCGCGATGGCCCGCGAGGCACCAGCGCGCCATGATGGAGCCGCCGCGCGACACGATGCCCGTGACGCGCTTGGCCGTCAGCGGCACGTACTTGAGGCGCACGCCGGCGTGGATCGTGAAATAATCGACGCCCTGTTCGGCCTGTTCGATGAGCGTGTCCTTGAAGACTTCCCAATCGAGCTTCAGGGGGTCGCCGCCGACCTTCTCCAGCGCCTGATAGATCGGCACCGTGCCGATCGGCACGGGCGAGTTGCGGATGATCCAGTCGCGGATGTTGTGAATGTTGCGGCCGGTGGAGAGGTCCATCACGGTGTCCGCGCCCCAGCGGATCGACCACACCATCTTCTCGACCTCTTCCGCGACGGACGACGTCACGGCCGAATTGCCGATGTTCGAGTTGATCTTCACAAGGAAGTTGCGGCCGATCGCCATCGGCTCAAGTTCCGCGTGATTGATGTTGGCGGGAATGATCGCCCGGCCGCGCGCGATCTCCGAACGCACGAACTCCGGCGTCACGAATTCGGGGATCGAAGCGCCGAAGCTCTCGCCGTCGGCGATCGTCTCCTTCGCGCGCTCCACTGCTTCTTCTCGCGCGAGGTTTTCACGATGCGCGACATAGATCATCTCTTCGGTGATGATGCCGGCCTTCGCGAACTCGTATTGCGTGATCATCTGTCCGTCGCGGGCGCGGCGCGGCTGCACATTGGCGGGGCAGGGCGGCACGGCCTCGTCGGCTGGCACGTTGCCGTTGTCCACGGCCTGGATGCGGCGGCCCTCATAGACTTCGACCCCGCGCTTCGCGATCCACGGGTCGCGGATGCGCGGAAGCCCCTTGGAGAGGTCGATGCGCGCGTCCGTTTCGGTGTAGGGGCCGGAGGCGTCGTAAACGCGCAGCGCCGGCTCGTTCGGGTCCGTGAGCTTTATTTCGCGGAATGGCACCTTGATGTCCGGATGGCTCTTCGGCGCCGCATAGACCTTGCGGGAGCCGGGCAGCGGGCCGGTCGTCACGGTCTCTGGAACGAGTGTGCCGGGCTTGGGCTGTACGTTCATCGTTGCCTCCTCGTGGGCGCGCGGGCGCCTTGTTCGTTGCGGTCGTCGAGGAGGTTTCGTGAAGGCGGATCAGCCCCGCCGTCGCGCCCTCCCTCCGCTGGTCCTAACCAGTTCAGGTTCTAAGGGTCCGTCTCAGCCGCCGGAATTCTCCGGCGGCGCCCCTGGCGATGGCGCGAACGTTAGCCGAAAGGCGAAGAAGCGGCAAGAGAGAGCGTGGCAAACGGCTATTCGTGATGGCGCCGCAACGCCGCCAGAACGCCGGGCTCCTGCGCCACATCGTCGAAACCGGGCTCGGGCCCGCGGCCATAGGGCGGATCGGGAAGGGCGGCGTGCGCCTCGCGCAGGCGGCGCGACCAGGTGTCCCTGACGCCGCGGAACCATGGCTCGTCGCTTTCGATGCGGTGATCGATCTCCAGCCGCAATTCGTCGCGCGCGACCATGGCGACGTCGATGGGAAAGCCAACGCTGAGGTTGGAGCGCATCGTCGAGTCCATCGAGACGAGCGCGAGCTTCAATGCGTCGCGCACGTCCATATGGAAGCGCGCGGCGCGGTCGAGCACGGGCTTGCCATATTTATGCTCGCCGATCTGAAGGTAAGGCGTGTCCTGCGTGGCTTCGATGAAATTGCCGGACGGATAGATCATGAACAGGCGAAGTTCGCCGCTTTCGATTTGGCCGCCGAACAGCATCTGCAGGTCGAAGTCGAGCCGCGCGTCGCGAAACGCCTCGCCATGCTCCTCGCGCGCCTTGCGCACGGCGCGGCCGATGAGTTTGGCGGCGGCGTACATGGAAGGCGCGTTGATCAGGCGCTGGTTCTCCTTCGTGCGCTCGTTCTCCATTCCGCGCGTCACATCGTTGAGAACATATTGGGTGAGCGAGAGATTGCCCGAGCTTGCGATGAGCATCACGCGCTGGCCGGGCAGTTCAAAGCGATGCAGCTTGCGGAAGGTCGAGATGTTGTCGAGGCCCGCGTTCGTGCGCGTGTCGGCTACAACGGCGAGCCCGCCCTTCACAAGAATCCCGCAGCAATAGGTCATCGCATCCGCGCACGCATTCATTGTCCGGGCGCGAATATAATGGCGCGCCGCGAAGTTGCGAGCGGGAGCGCGGCGCTGAAAGCCTGAGCGTCAGCGCGTCCTATCCGGCGGTCTTCGGCAGGTGCTTGAGATACGGCGGGCGCGGAATGGCGATGTGCGCGGCCCGCAACGCGACGGACCAGCGGTCGCGGAGGTCGTGGAAGTAGGGATCGACGTTGTCGATGCGGTGATCGACTTCAAGCTCCATCGTGTCGCGCGGCAGAACGGCTATGTCGATGGGGAGGCCTACCCCAAGGTTCGACCGCATGGTCGAATCCATCGAGATGAGCGCAAGCTTCAAGGCGTCGTCGACGCGCGTGTCGAACTCCACAGCGCGGTCGAGAACCGGCTTGCCGTACTTGTGCTCGCCAATCTGCAAATAGGGCGTGTCGCGGGTCGCCTCGATGAAATTGCCGGCGGAGTAGATCATGAAAAGGCGCAACCGACCGCCCTTGACCTGGCCGCCGAACAGCATGGTCACGTCGAAACTGATCTTCGCCTTCTCGAGCGCCTCGCCCTGCACGTCGCGCACCTTGCGCACGGCGCGGCCGATCAGTTCGGCTGCCGCGAACATGCTCGGCGCCTGCATCAGGCGCTCGATTTCGCCGGTTTCGGGATTCTCGAGCCCTTCAGTGACATAATTGATCACGTTCTGCGAAATCGAGAGGTTGCCCGCCGTGGCGATCATCATCACGCGCTCTCCTGCGGCGCGGAACAAATGCAGCTTGCGGAACGTCGAAATATTGTCGAGTCCGGCGTTGGTGCGCGTATCGGCGATCATCACCAGGCCTTCGCGCACCAGAATTCCGCAGCAATACGTCATGACGCCAGTTCCCGCTTCGCTTGAGGACGCTATAGCCTCGACGGCCGGGCTTCTCAACTCTCGCGGCGCACGTCCACTATTTCGGTGACGGATAGCGGCGCGGGCGCTGCGCGCACGCAAGCCGCATCCAGCGCGTCGAGCCCAATCGCCATACGCACATGGCTTTCGTGCGGGCAAATCGCGTTGGCCGGATCAAATCCGATCCAGCCGACGCCATCGACATGCGCTTCCGCCCAGAAGTGCGCGCCGCCCGAGTCCGCCTTCAAGTCGAGGTAGTAACCGCTGACGAAACGCGCCGGCGCGCCGATCAGCCGCGCGCAGACGATGAAATCATGAGCGAGCGTCTTCGCCTTCCCGGACGCCCGATTTCCGGCGGCGTCCCCTTCAGCCGGCTTCTGCGCCTGCGTCTGCATCTGCGCTTGCGCGGGCCCGCCTGCATCGTCATCTACCCCGATACGCAGCAGGAGCGCGTGCAGCCGTTCGATGCGGTTGGCCCCCTCCGCGCCGGCGGCAATCGCGCGCAGGCGTTCGCAGGGCTGTGTGAGAGAGGTCTCACGCAAGAAGAGCTCCGGGGGAAATCGCTCGACGGTCGCGCGCACGATTCCCGCCGCATCGAATGTGTCGACCACGCCTTCGGCGAGGATCCGCAGGCTTTCCGTCCGGCCTGCCATGCTGAGCGTGTGCATGCAATTGCCGAACCCGTCGTCGAATGCGCGAATGCGGCTGTCGCCATCGATTTCCACGCGCCAGCGCGCGACATGCTGGCTCTCGTGGCTGCGCGGAGTCAGCCGGAGGACCGCATTCATAAAGGGCGCCGGCGGCTCGAAGACCTGCGCGATCTCATGGCGAATGTGAATGCGCATCGCTCGCGCTCTCAGTTCAGCATGTATTGCTCGGCGAGCAGCGCGCCGAGGCGGTTGTTGTCCTTGATGAACTCGGTGACGAATTCATGAAGGCCCGAGCGGAAGAGGTCTTCGATGGAGGCGTTCTCCAGCCGCAGAAGCATCGAGCGCGCGTGGCGCTGCGCCGGACCCTGCGCGCCGTAGGCCCGCGCTATGTCGTCAAGGAAGCGCGAGAGGTTATCGTAGCATGAGACAAGCGAGCGCGGCATCTCCTTGCGCAGGATCAGAAGGTCGGCGACGAGCCACGGCTTGACGCTTTCGCGATAGACCCAGTGATACGCGGTCAGGGCGGAAACGGCGCGCAGGATGGATGTCCACTGAAAGTAATCGAGGGAGCCGCCGACGGATTCCGTTTCCGGCAGCAGGACGTGATACTTCACGTCGAGGATGCGCGCGGTGTTGTCGGAACGCTCCATGTAGAGGCCGAGCCGGTTGAACCAGTAGGCGTCGTTGCGCAGCATCGAACGGTAGGCAAGGCCATCGAAATCGCGCGACATCGTTTTCACGGCGTCGAGCGCGGGATCGATGCGGTCGCGGCTCATGCGCTCGCAGGGCGCGACGGCGCGCTCGATGTTGCGCATCTCGATCCAGCCGGAGTTGATCGCCTGCCACATGTCCGAGGTGAGCGCGGTGCGCACGGCGCGCGCGTTCGTGCGGGCCCGTTCGATGCAATGGCGGATCGACGCGGGACTGTCAGGATCGAAGACCAGGAAACGCAGCACCGTCTGTTCGTCGGCGGTCTCGTGCTTTTCCTTGAAGGATTCGAGGGCGCCGACCGCCAGCAGGGCGCTTTCCCATTCCGTGCCGGTGCCGCCATAGGCCTTCGGCAGCGCGGCAAGGCGCGACGTGATGTCGATGATGCGCGCGGTGAACTCGGCGCGCTCGACGTAGCGCGCGAGCCAGTAGAGATTGTCCGCTGTGCGCGACAGCATCAGGCGCTCCGGCTTTTCTGAAGTGCGCGCGCGGGCGGCGCGAAAGCGTCACGCATCTTCGATGATCCATGTGTCCTTGGTGCCGCCGCCCTGGCTCGAATTCACGACGAGCGAGCCCTTGCGCATCGCGACGCGGGTGAGGCCTCCGGGCACGACGCGTGAGCCGTTGGCTCCGGTCAGCACGAAGGGGCGAAGGTCCACGTGACGCGGGGCGACGCCTTCCTCGACGAAGGCGGGGCAGGTGGAGAGCGACAGGGTGGGCTGCGCAATGTAGTTCGCGGGGTCGGCGAGAAGCTTTTCGCGGAACCGCTCGCGTTCTTCTTTCGTGGCGTGCGGGCCAACGAGCATGCCATAGCCGCCGGAGCCGTTCACTTCCTTGACGACGAGTTCGTGCAGGCGCTCCTGCACGTATTTCAGCGCATCCTCCTCGCGGCAGCGCCACGTGGGCACGTTCTTCAGGATCGCGTCCTGCCCAAGATAGAAGCGGACGATCTCGGGCATGTAGGTGTACATGGCCTTGTCGTCGGCCACGCCCGTGCCCACCGCGTTCGACAGGGTGAGGTTGCCTGCGTTGCAGGCGTTGAGAATGCCCGGCACGCCGAGAACGGAATCGGGTCGGAAGACAAGCGGATCCAGGAAATCGTCGTCGATGCGCCGATAGAGGACGTCGATCCGCTTCGGCCCCTGGGTCGTGCGCATGTAGAGAATGTCGTCGCGCACGAAAAGATCGGAGCCTTCGACGAGCTCCACGCCGAGGCGGTCTGCGAGGAAGGAGTGTTCGTAATAGGCCGAATTGAACTGACCGGGCGTCAGCAGCGCGACACAGGGCTCGCGCACGGCGGTGGGCGGCGCGACGGAACGCAGGCAGTTGAGAAGCAGGTCCGTGTAGTTCTCGACCGGCGCGATGCGGTGGGCGGCGAAGAGGTCCGGCAGCAGCCGCATCATCACGTCGCGATTTTCCAGCATGTAGGAGACGCCCGAAGGCGTGCGCGCGTTGTCCTCCAGAACGTAGAATTCGTTCTCGCCTGTGCGCACCACGTCGATGCCTGCGATCTGCACCCACACGTCGTGGGGCGCCCGGCGGCCCGCCATTTCCGGCCTGAAGGCCGGGTTGCGGAAGACGAGGTCGGAAGGGATGACGCCCGCGCGCAGGATTTCGCGCGGGCCGTAGATGTCCGTCAGAAAGGCGTTGATCGCCTTCACGCGCTGGATCAGCCCCTCCTCCAGAAGATTCCATTCTTTCTGCGCGATGACGCGGGGAATGATGTCGAAGGGAATCAGGCGCTCGGAGGCGTCAGCCGAGCCATAAACCGCGAAGGTGATGCCGATGCGGCGAAAAAGCAGTTCGGCCTGGCTTCGCCGGGCCGCAAGAATGTCGGGCGGTGTTTCGCGCAGCCACTGGTCAATTCGCGAGTAGACGGCGCGGACGCCGCCCGCCCCGCCGGTCATTTCGTCCCAGAATCTCTGCTCGCTCTGCTCGATCATCAATCACCCGAGGAGGGGGCGATATTCTCACCGCCCCGCCTGATCCGTCCGGGTGCAAAGCCTATACCAGAGCTTCACGGACCAAAACTGCGCCATAGGTGGCGCCTGCCCAAAATGTGGGCGATCAGGTTCTGGGCGAGGCGCCTTGCAATGCGGCGCCCTGCGCCGAAATGGCGGGGCCACGCACCCGGCGGCGCGGACGCAGCCTGCGCCGCAGCCAAATGACGAAGCCGGTGCCGAGCAGGCCGAGGAACGCGAAGGACAGGATCACGTTCATCACCCCGCCCCAGACACCCCAGAACGTCCCCTCATGGAAGGCGCGCGGCCAGTTGCTTCCGGCCGGCTTCAGGCCGTCGCGGCTCACCACATAGGTGGTCTGGCTCGATCCGTCGCTGATGCGCACCATCTGGCGGGGGCCGCGCTGGCGAATCCATTCGATGGTCGAGGGGTCGTGGCTTGCCGCGACGACGCGCACCGCTTCGCGCAGCGGCAGAGGCTGCGTCCGCTCGGTTGAAGGCGCCGAAAAGGTGATTCCGGCGGCCATGAACAGCGCGGTGACCGGTGATAGCAGCAGAAGCGGAAGGAGGAACCAGGCCATGGCCTTGTGCCAGCCCGATATCGTGTTGGTCAGGCGCGGCAGGCCGAGCAGAGTCCCGATCAGCATGATGACGACCATCGCGACCGTCGAGGCGGTGACCAGCCAGCCGAGGTCGAAGATCAGCCGCTCATGGACGCCGCGGGAGGCGCGCATGAGTTCTGCGAACCAGTGATCCTCGTCCACTTCGGCGCCTGTGAGGACATGAACGTCCGCCTCGTTGCCGATGGACACGGTGTTCTGGAACCAGTCGATGCGCAGCGAGCGCGCCTTGTTCTGCGGATCGTGCTGGTCCATCCACCCTTCGAGCTTTTCGAGCGTGACGGTTCCCCGCTGCACGTTCGCGCTATGGAGAAGCGGCTGGAACGACAGGATGAGCCCGGTCGCGAGGATCACGAGCAGGGGGGCGGCGAAGGTGAGAGCGATCCACCTGTGCAGGCGAAGAAACCAGGCCTTGAGCATCTGACGCTGTCCGTTCGGGTCAACCGCGACCTCGGCATTTGTGCGCCCGCGCCCGTGCGGGGGGCAAGTTACGAGTTTGTAATCCGGAAACGCACTACGCTTTTTGATAACGAACAAACGTTCGCTTTTTTGCGAATGCGTGCTAGATAGCCTCGCGAGGAAATCGGGCCCCCGCCACGCTGGGCGGCTCGACGCCAGTTCGAAGGGCGTTCGGCAGAAGCGCTCCCGCGGCCCGCTCCAGGTCAATCGAAGGCGTGCTCCCTATCGGATCTAACGATCCGCGACAGCTGGTGCATGGAATGAAACGCGCATTTGTACTTACCGTGGTTCTTATGATTCTGGCCGGGCTCACCGCCGGGCTGGCGTGGTTTCATTTCGTCTACAAGCCGGAGATGATCCGCGGCTTCATCGCGTCGGCGCCGCAGCCTGTGTCGACGGTCGCCGTCGGCGAAGCGAAGCAGGAGGAATGGCTTCCGCGCGCGCCCGCGATCGGCACGTTCCGCGCGGCCCAGGGGGTCGACGTGGCCCCGCAGGCAGGGGGCGTCATCGTCGAGATTCACTTCGAGTCCGGACAGGACGTGAAGCAGGGCGATGCGCTCGTCCAGCTCGACGACAAGGTCGAGCAGGCGGACCTCAAGGCCAACGAAGCGACTCTGCGCAACGCGGAGCTGGCTCTCGAGCGCCAGCGCGCCCTTGTCGGCTCCGCCGCGACGACCAAGGCCAACCTCGACGCAGCGCTCGCCGCGCGCGACCAGGCGCAGGCTCAGGTCGACCGGACGCGCGCGCTCATCGCGCAGAAGAAGATCGTCGCGCCGTTCAGCGGGCGATTGGGCCTGCGCCGTGTTGACGTCGGCCAGTACGTCTCGCCGGGAAATGCGCTCGTGACCTTGCAGCAACTTGATCCCATGTTCATCGACTTTCCGATGCCCGAGCAGCGTCTGGGCGATCTAAAGGTCGGGCAGACCGTTGAGGTTGAGGTCGACGCCTATCCGGGCGAAGTGTTCAAGGGAGCGATCCAGTCCATCGACGCGCGTGTGAGCGCGGAAACGCGCAACGTGCTCGTGCGCGGCGCGATCGCCAATCGCGAGCAGAAGCTGCGACCCGGGATGTTCGGCAACGTGGGCGTGCTCGTCGGCGCTGCCCGCACCGTCGTCGCCGTGCCGCGCACGGCGGTCAGCTTCTCACTCTACGGCGATTCCGTCTACGTTGTCGCGCCGGACGAGAACGGCGGTCCCGAGGCGTTGAAAGCCGAGCGCCGATTCGTTCGCACGGGCGACACGCGCGGCGAAAGCGTCGCAATCGCCGAAGGGCTGAAGCCTGGCGAGCGCGTGGTCACCGAAGGGCAGATCCGTCTGCAGCCCGGCGCACGCGTGAAGATCGGAACGGGGGCGCTCGCCGGCGCGCCGGACGTCCTGCCGCGGGAGTAGGACATGGGCGCGTTTACCGACCTCTTCATCCGACGGCCTGTTCTGGCGACGGTGGTGAGCCTGCTCATCCTGCTCGTCGGCCTGCAGGCCGCGTTCAACCTGCCGGTCCGGCAGTATCCGGAAATCCAGCAGACGACGATCACGATCACGACCGCCTATCCGGGCGCCAACGCCGATCTGATCAAGGGCTTCATCACGACGCCGCTCGAGCAGGCCGTGGCGAGCACCGAAGGCATCGACACGCTCGTGTCCACCTCGCAGCAGAATGTCTCGACGATCACGCTGAACCTGCGTCTCAACGCGGATGCGGATCGCGCGGTGACGGACGTGCTGTCGAAGGTCAACCAGGTTCGCCAGCAATTGCCGCGCGAGGCGAACGATCCCGTCGTCGTGAAAAAGACAGGACAGGGCTTCGCGCTCATGTACCTGTCGTTCAGCTCCAAAGTGCTGTCGGCGTCGCAGATCACCGATTACCTTACGCGCGTCGTGCAGCCCCGGCTGCAGACCCTGGAGGGCGTCGGCGAAGCGCAGATCCTCGGCGGGCAGACGTTCGCCATGCGCATCTGGCTCGATCCGGACCGGATGGCCGCCCGCGGCGTCACTCCCGCCGATGTGCGCAACGCGCTCACCGCGAACAATTTCACGTCGGCAGCCGGCCAGGTGAAGGGCCAGTTCGTCCAGACGAGCATCAACGCGCGCACCTCGCTCGACACGCCGGAGGCCTTCTCCAACCTCGTCGTCGCGACGCGCGGCGATTCGCTGATCCGCCTTGGCGCGATCGCCGACGTCGAGCTGGGGCCCCAGGCGGTGGATTCGTCCTCCGTGTTCGACGGACTGAAGGCAGTCTTCATCGGCGTCTACGGAACGCCGACCGCGAATCCGCTGACTGTCATCGACAACGTGCGCAAGGCGATGCCCGAGATCGTCGCGCAATTGCCGCCGGGCATGGAGTCGAGCATCGCCTACGATTCGACGGTTTTCATCCGCGCCTCGATCTGGGAAGTCGCCAAGACGCTCGGCGAAGCGGCGATCATCGTCGTCGTCGTCATCTTCCTGTTCCTTGGCAATCTGCGCTCGACGCTCATTCCCGTGGTGACGATTCCGCTGTCGCTCATTGGCGTGATGATCATGCTGATGGCGCTCGGCTACTCCATCAACCTCCTGACGCTGCTCGCGCTTGTGCTCGCCATCGGCCTCGTCGTCGACGACGCGATCGTCGTTGTCGAGAACATCTACCGGCACATCGAGGAGGGCATGACGCCTTTCGAGGCGTCGCTGCGCGGCGCGCGCGAAATCGCAGGCCCCGTCGTGGCCATGACGATCACGCTCGCCGCGGTCTACGCGCCGATCGGCTTCGTCACCGGGCTCACGGGCGCGCTGTTCCAGGAGTTCGCGTTCACCCTCGCCGGCGCTGTCGTGGTGTCGGGCGTCATCGCGCTGACGCTGTCGCCCATGATGTGCTCGAAGTTGCTGAAGCCGCACACGGCGGAAGGGCAGGGCCGGTTCGCGCGCTTCCTTGACCGGCTCTTCGACCGGCTTCGCGTGCGCTACGAGCGGCGGCTGCACAAGACGCTCAACTTCCGCGCGCTCACCATCGTCATTCTCGCGGGCGTGCTCGCGCTGACGGCGGTTCTCTATACGTCCACGCCGCGCGAACTTGCGCCGGAGGAAGACCAGGGCTTCCTGCTCTCCATCGTGAAGACGCCGCAATACGCGAATCTCGACTATCTCGAGCGCACGACAGCCGCGGTCGGCAAGATCATCGACCAGATTCCGGAAAAGGAGCACATCTTCGCCATCAACGGATCGGGCGGTGTGCGTCAGGCTTTCGTCGGCGTCATCATGAAGCCGTGGGACCAACGGCAACGCTCGACAAAACAGGTGCAGCAGCAATTGCAGGGCCGTTTCCCGGAGGTGACGGGCGGCGCCGCGTTCGCCTTCGCGCCGCCGGCGCTGCCGGGCTCGGCGGGCGGCCCGCCCGTGCAATTCGTCATTCGCACGACCGGTGACTATCAGCAGCTTGCGCAGGTCCTGGACAACGTCCAGAAAGCCGCGCAGGCGAGCGGGCTTTTCATCTTCACGGACACCGACCTGAAGTTCGACACGCCGCAGTACGAGTTCAGGATCGACTCGGACAAGGCGAACCGTCTCGGCATCTCGATGCAGGATATCGGGTCTTCGCTGGCGACCCTGCTCGGCGGCAATTACGTCAACCGCTTCAATCTTTACGGCCGCAGCTATCAGGTCGTTCCTCAGACGCCGCGCGAGTTCCGTGAAACGTCGGACTGGCTCACGCGCTATCATGTGCGGACGGCGGCGGGCGATCTCGTGCCGCTATCGACGGTAGCGACCGTGACCCAGAGCGTGCAGCCGAATGCGCTGACGAACTTCCAGCAGCTGAGTTCGGCGACGCTTTCGGGCGCGCCGTTTCCCGGCCGCACGATGGGCGAGGCGGTCGACTTCCTGCGCCAGCAGGCGGCGACCTTCCCGCCGGGCTATTCTTTTGACTTTCAGGGCGAGTCGCGCCAGTTCGTGCAGGAGGGCAACACGCTGGCGATCACGTTCGTCTTCGCGCTGATCGTGATCTATCTTGTCCTGGCCGCGCAGTTCGAGAGCTTCCGCGATCCGTTCATCATCCTGATCGCTCTGCCGACCTCGATCTTCGGCGCGCTGTTGCCGATCAACGTGCTCGGCATGATGGGCGCAGGCTCGATCAACATTTACACGCAGGTGGGTCTCGTCACGCTGATCGGCCTCATCTCGAAGCACGGCATTCTCATGGTTGAGTTCGCCAACAAGCTTCAGGAGGAGGGGCTGTCGCGGCGCGACGCCATCGAACGCGCCTGCGGCGTGCGCTTGCGGCCGATCCTGATGACGACCGCGGCCATGGTGGTCGCAATGGTTCCGCTCATCATTGCGGATGGCGCCGGGGCGCGCAGCCGCATGGACATCGGCATCGTCATCGCCGCGGGCATGGCGATCGGCACGCTGTTCACGCTGTTCGTCACGCCCGTGATGTACACGTTCCTCGCGCGCGACCATTCGCACGACCGGGAAAAGGCCGCCGCGCAGCAGAAGGCCGTGGCGCACGCGGTCGGCGCGCCGGCGGAGTAGGCGCTGTCTCTTCTCCCCGTGCTCGCGGGGAGAGGATGATCGCCCGCATTGCCTTCCCGCCCCCGATGGGGCAAACCCGCGCCAGATTACCCCAGAGGACACTATGGCCGCCCCAGATCCCGTCAGCCGGCGGAGAACCTTCGCCATCATCTCGCACCCTGACGCGGGCAAGACGACGCTGACCGAAAAGCTCCTGCTGTTCGGCGGCGCGATCCAGCTCGCCGGCGAAGTGCGCGCCAAGGCGAACCGCCGCCAGACGCGCTCGGACTGGATGGGCATCGAGCGCGAACGCGGCATCTCCGTCGTCACGTCCGTGATGACGTTCGAATACGGCGATTGCGTCTTGAACCTGCTCGACACGCCGGGCCACGAGGACTTCTCGGAAGACACCTACCGCACGCTGACCGCGGTCGATTCCGCTGTCATGGTCATCGACGCGGCAAAGGGCATCGAGGCGCGCACGCGCAAGCTGTTCGAGGTCTGCCGCCTGCGCGACATTCCCATCGTCACCTTCGTCAACAAGCTCGATCGGGAGACGCGCGATCCCTTCGAACTCATCGACGAAATCGAAAGCACGCTGGCGCTCGACGTCGCGCCCATGACATGGCCCATCGGACGCGGGCGTTCGTTCGCGGGAACCTACGACATCGTCAAGAGCGCGATCCGCAAGATCGACAGCGAGGAGGGCCTGATCAAGGTCAACGGCCCGTCCGATCCCAAGGTCATCGAAATGCTGCCGGAGCACGAGCGCGCGGCGTTCGGCGAGGAGCTGGAGCTGGCGGCGGAAGCCCTGAAGCCCTTCGACCGCGCGGCTTTCCTGGAAGGGCACCTGACGCCGCTCTACTGGGGTTCGGCGCTGCGCACGTTCGGCGTGCAGGACCTGATCGACGCGCTCGCCGCCTTCGCGCCGCCGCCGCGCGCGCAGGAGAGCGCCACGCGCATGGTCGAGGCGCGCGAGCCGAAGATGACCGGCTTCGTGTTCAAGATCCAGGCGAACATGGACCCCAACCATCGCGACCGCATCGCCTTCATGCGCGTGTGCTCGGGCAAGCTCACGCGCGGCATGAAGGCGAAGCTGGTGCGCACGGGCAAGCCCATGGCGCTGAGCGCGCCGCAATTCTTCTTCGCGCAGGAGCGCTCCATCGCCGACGAAGCCTATGCGGGCGACGTCGTGGGCATTCCGAACCACGGAACGCTGCGCATCGGCGACACGCTCACCGAGGGCGAGGACATCGTGTTTCGCGGCGTGCCGAGTTTCGCGCCGGAAATCCTGCGGCGGGTGAAGCTCAACGACGCGATGAAGGCCAAGAAGCTGCGCGACGCCATGCAGCAGATGGCGGAGGAGGGCGTGGTGCAGACGTTCTTCCCCAACGACGGCTCCGGAGCCATCGTGGGCGTCGTCGGCGCGCTTCAGCTCGACGTTCTGAAGGAGCGGCTTCAGAACGAATACGGCCTTCCGGTCACGTTCGAGCCGAGCCGGTTCGAACTCGCGCGCTGGATTTCGGCCGACGACAAGGGCGAGCTCGAGAAGTTCGTGCGCGCGTATCCGTCCTCGATCGCCATGGACCTCGACGAGGCGCCTGTTTTCATGGCCCAGTCCGCGTGGGCGCTGAAATACGAGCAGGAAAAGTTCCCGGCGATCCGGTTTTCGGATGTGAAGGACTACCAGAAGAAGGCCGCGTGAGCGGCCGGCGGCGTGGCGCGCGGGCCACGCCCGGCGCGCGTGCGCCGATCATCGGGGGATCGGCGGTGGCAAGGTCTTGACCGGCGCGGCGCCCCCGGCGCATCGTTCCCGACGATTCCGGGAGCACTTTCGAGATGTCGTTGAAGCTCAAGGCGGCCATTCTGACGACCTGCGCGGCGCTGGGCCTCGCCGCCGCGGCGGTCCCGTCGCAGGCGCGACCCGTCACGCCGGCCGAGCGCCGCCAGCAGCCCTTCACGGGCGACCTGCCCACCTGCCAGGACCCGTCGATGCTCCAGCGCATCGCGCGCAATTTCGGTCAGCGGGAGCGCGAATACTGGAGTTCCGGCCTCGAAATTCTCAGCTACGACAAGATCCGCGAGACGGGCTACCGGTCGAACGGCCTCGACTACATCCCGCGCCGCTATTGCCGCGCCGCGGCCATGATGAACGACGGGAAGGTGCGGCAGGTCGTCTACTGGATCGGCGAGAACCAGGGCATCATCGGCTGGGGGCCGGGGGTCGAGTGGTGCATCGTCGGCCTCGACCGGAACTACGCGTGGGGCCGCTCCTGCATGGCCGCCAGCCCGTGAAGCGCCTCGTCGCCGCCGCCGCGGCGGTCGCGAGCCTGATGGCTGCCGGGGCGGCTCATGCGCAGCCGACCGGTCAATTCGGGCGCGGCGGGAATTTCGATTTCTACGTGCTCGCGCTCTCATGGTCGCCGAGCTTTTGTGCGCTCGAAGGCCGCGAAAAGGGCCGCGAGCAGTGCGACGGGCCTGCGAAAGGCTTCGTGCTCCACGGCCTTTGGCCGCAATATGAGCGCGGCTTCCCGTCGAACTGCGATCATCCGTTCCGCAACGCGCCGAATTCGGTGATCCAGCAGATTCGCGGCCTTTATCCCGAGGACGGGCTTGCGCGTCACCAGTGGCGCAAGCACGGCACATGCGCGGGGCTGCCGCCAGCGGCTTATTTCGCGGATGTGAAGCGCGCGGTCGAGCGCGTGAAAATTCCGGACTCCTTCGACGAAGCGACCGAGGGCGGTCGCGTGAACCCTCGCGAGATCGAACGCAAGTTCATCGAGGCCAACCCCGGCCTGCGTCCCGGCATGATCGCGGCGACCTGCGTGCGCGGGATGCTGCAGGAGGTGCGCGTCTGTCTGAGCAAGGATCTTCGCGGGTTTCAAGCCTGCCCTGACGTGGTGCGATCCGGTTGCCGCGCGCAGCAGGTCACTGCGCCGACGCGCTGACCCGCCATGAACTATCGCCACGCATTTCACGCCGGCAATTTCGCCGATGTTTTCAAGCACGCCATCCTTGCGCGCGTGATCGACTACCTGGCGCGCAAGGAGACGCCGCTGCGCTACCTCGACACCCATGCGGGGGTCGGACGCTACGATCTTTCCGGTGAGGAAGCCTCGCGCACGGGCGAATGGCGCGACGGGATTGCGCGCGTGCTGAAGGCGCAGCGCCCGCCCGCGATAGATGCGTTGCTTGCGCCCTGGCTCGCCGCCGTGGGGCCGTGCGACGAGGACGGAAAGCCCGCGTCCTATCCCGGTTCGCCGGCGCTCGCACAGGCGATGCTGCGCCCGCAGGATCGGCTGACCCTTTGCGAACTTCATCCGCAGGACGTTGGCGCCCTGCGCCGGGCGCTCGGGCGGGACGACCGCGTGAAGGCGCTGGCGATCGACGGCTACACCGCGCTCAAGGCTTATGTGCCGCCTGTCGAGCGGCGGGGGCTGGTCCTCGTCGATCCGCCGTTCGAGGCGCCGGACGAATTCGACCGGCTCGCGGGCGGGTTCGCCAGCGCCTGCGCCAAATGGCCAACGGGCGTTTACGCGCTCTGGCATCCGGTGAAGGACGCCAGGGTCGTCGACCGGTTCTATCGCCGGCTTGGCGAAGCAGGCGCCGGAAAGCTTCTGCGGCTGGAGCTGGCGGTCGCGGCGCCCGCGCCGGAGGGCCGCCTCGTCTCGAACGGACTCGCCATGATCAATCCGCCGTTCACGCTGGCCGATGAAGCGCGCGTCCTCCTGCCGTGGCTCGCGCAGGTTCTGGCCCAGGGGCCAGGCGGGGGCTGCCGAATCGAAATCATCGCTGGTTGATGTTTCGCGCCGCTTGCGCTTGCCGCTTGCAAATCGCGGAATAATGCAGGAGCCTTGGACCGGAGCGCCGAAACGCGCTCCCTACCTGCCCAACGAGGGGACCGGCCGCCACGCGTGGACCGGGGGCGTGAGGCCGAAGAGCGGCGGGCTTCACGAAAAGCAGGACGCCCGAATGTTGATCCGCAAGGATTGCGTAACACGGGACGTGCAGTCATGCAGCAGGGGGCTGTCAAATTCTACAAGGCCGAAAAAGGCTACGGGTTCATCAAACCCGACGGCGGCGGCCCGGACATTTTCGTTCACATCAGCGCTGTGGAGCAGGCGGGCTTGCCCGGTCTTGCGGAAGGGCAGCGCATTGGTTTCGACGTTGAGCCCGACAAGAAGGGAAAAGGGCCGAAGGCGGTGAACCTCCGGCTCCTTTGAATTTGTCGCGCCGATCAGATCAGAGCGGCGGGATGCGCAGAATCTGACCCGGATAAATCTTGTCCGGGTGCGTCAGCATCGGCTTGTTGGCTTCGAAGATCACGTTGTACTTCGCGCCGTTGCCCTTGCCGTACATCTCTTCCGATATCTTCCAGAGCGTATCGCCCTTCCTGACTTCGTAGGTGCGAGACTCGGGCGCGGCGGCAGCGACCTCCACCTTGCTCTCCACCTGCGCGACGCCGGTGGTGTTGCCGACCGCAAGCATGATCTTCTCGAGTTCTTCCGTGCTCGGCGCCCTGCCGGAGAGGACGACCTTGTCGCCTTCCACCTGCACTTCGAGGCCGGACACGTCGAGACCGTGCTTCTCGGCTTCCTTCTTCAGCGTGTCGGCGTCCGCCGCCTTGGCCTCACTCGCGCCGAACAGTTTGGCGCCGACGGACTTAGCGAAGTTCCACAGGCCCATGAAAATCTCCCTTTTCCAGAACGGCCGGCGGTCCGGCGCGCGCTAGCATAGCTGAAGCGGGGCGATTGCGAAAGCAAAAGGCCCGGCGTGCGCCGGGCCCCGATTGCATCAGCCGATCGCAGAAACCGGCGATCAGAAGCGATAGTTCACGCCGGCGCGCACGAGCGACGTCGAGAGCTCGGCGCGGGAGACGTAAGGCGTGCCTCCAAACACGGTCTGCGATCCGAATGACGTGTAGAGATACTCCGTCTTCGCGGAAACGTTGCGCGTGAAGGCGTATTCGATGCCGCCGCCGAGCGCCCAGCCGTTGCGCCAGCTGGAATCCTTTCCGCCGACGCCAAGAGTGACGTCGTTGTACTTGAGGTCCATGGACGCGCCGGCGTAGCCGCCGGTGACGTAGAGCAGCGCGCGGTCGGCGGCGAAGCCAGCGCGCGCGCGCAGCGTGCCCATCCAGTTCACATCAGCCGTGTTTCCGACGGTCGAGGCGGCGGGCGGCGCGCCGACGAGCGCAATCGTGCGGCCCGTCGAACTCATGTTCGTCCAGTTGATGTCGCCCTCGACGCCGAGGACGAACTGGTTGATCTGGTGATTGTAGCCGACCGTGCCTCCGAGGGCGAAGCCGTCCGGCTTGCCGAACGTGGCGTCGCCGAGCCCGCCGAGCGATCCCCAGCCATAGCCGGCGTTTGCGCCAATATAGAAGCCGGTCCACGAGAAGACCGGAGGCACGTAGGCCGCAGCAGCCGGTGGCGGGGCGTAGCCACGGTTCGGGAGGTCGGCCGCTTGCGCGGAGGCTGCGGCAAGGAAAGGAAGCGCCAGAGCCGCCAGACGAATGTTACGCATCAAACTTTCTCTCCAACAGATGGACCGCCAGGCAAGGCGACCGTCATGTGCGGCGGCGCGAATATGCGCGCCGTCGATGGATTGGATTCATAGACGGTAAAGGTAAGCGAATTCGTGACCCAAACGGCGCGGAAAGGGGCGCAAATGCGGCGTAAACGGTCTTGTTACGCCCAAGCCGTTAACGCAGCAAGACTTGCGCTTAACGGGCGCGGCGCGAGCCGGTTAACGCACGGGTTTGCGCGTCCGGCGCCGGGCCAATACTCGCCGCATCCCGCATCATCACGGTTTATCGACGCTTAAAGCCAAAGCAGAGCCAGGCTGACGTTTCCGTCACCACTTGTCGCTGTTCAAATTCTATCTCCGGAGATCACCGGAATTGCATGAGGGGATGCGGCTTGTCGCCAAGCCATTCATGGGTGTGAAGGATGCCGGCGTAGGCAAGCGCCCGCGTCATGGCGCGCTGGCAATTTTCTACGTCGAAGCACGAAGGCGGCGCATCGCGTGCGCCGTGCTTCGCCGCTGCGTCGTAGACGACCTTGTCTTCCTTGATGGTCTTGAGCATGGTCATCTCGGAAAGGGTCACACGGTCGGCGGTCAGCGGATTGCGGTCGAGAATCGCGAAATCCGCGAGCTTGCCGGGCGTAATGGAACCCTTGCGGTTCTCCTCGAAGTGTTGATGGGCGGACCACAGCGTCATCGACTTCAAAGCGATGATCGGTTCGACCCGCTGATCGGGGCCGAGCACGGCGCCCGAGCGCGTGACGCGGTTCACCGTCGCCGCAAACACGCGGCTCGTATTGGGCATGGTGACGGGGGCGTCGTGATGCGACGAAAACAGCATGCCCCTTTGCAGCGCCCAGTTCGTCGGCGAGATGTCAGCTGCACGGGGGAGGCCCAGAACGGAATCGCGATGCCAGTCGCCCCAGTAGAATGTGTGCATGGGAAACATCGCAGGGAAAATGCCGAGCGATTTCATGGCGTCGAGTTGATCGGAGCGGACGGTCTGCGCATGGATGGCTACAGGGCGCCTGTCGGCGGGACCGAGTTCGTTGGTCGCAGCGCGCACGGCGTCATTAAATTGCTGGATCGCTGCGTCCCCGTTCACATGCGCCAGTATTTGCCAGCCGTTGATAAACGCAGTCCGCACACGGTCGAACGCTTCTGCGTCCGTGTGAGTCGCGTAGCCCTTGTAATCTGCGCCCTGCCCGTATGGCGGCTTCAAGTAGGGCTGCGTCAGCCATGCCGTCTTGCCCTGCGGAGAGCCATCAAGGTTGAGTTTTACGCCGGCGATGCGGAAGCCGCGATTGTGAACCGGCGACACATCCGGCGCCTTCATGAGGCCGGTCTGCTTCAGTCCGACCAGCATGTCGATGTCAGGATAGACGTTCACATCGATCTTGAGGAGGCCGCGCTCCGCGGCGAGCTTGTAAAGCGGAATTTGCGACGGCGCGGCGCGGCCTTCCTGGGCGGTGGTCTGTCCATAGCGGACGTAGGCTTCCTGGCCGGCCTTCAACAATTCCAGTTGTTCGTCGGAGCTGATCTTCGGGAAGACGTTGCTGAAGACCGCCATCATGGCTGTTTCCTCGAGAACGCCGTTCGGCTCGCTTGAGCCCTCACGCCTGCGGATAAATCCGCCGGCGGGATCTTGCGTCCGGGCGTTGAAGCCTGCCATCTCCAGCGCCTTGCTGTTGAGGCTCGCGAGATGTCCGGACTGGTGGATGATCACGACAGGGAGTTCGGTTGAAACCTTGTCGAGATCGTCGCGCGTGGGATGGCGCTGCTCCTTCAGTTGCGCATCGTCATAGCCGTTGCCGAGTATCAGTCCGTATTTCTTCGCCACGGCGCCCGCCGCCCAGTCGCGAAGAATCTTCTGGAGCGCCGCGATGGAATCGCCGCCGCCGTCCGGGGGCGGCAGAAGATTGGCGGCTACCGCCGCAAGGCCCACCTGCGCCATGTGGCCGTGCGCGTCGATGAAGCCGGGGATCATCGTGCGCCCGGCGATGTCGACGATTGCGGTCTGCGGCTGGCGCAGTTTCATGACATCCGCATTGGAGCCGACAGCAACGATGCGCCCGTCCTTGACCGCGACCGCTTCCGCGGAGGGCCGCGCGTCGTCAACCGTCACGATGGCGCCGCCTGTGTAGATCGTGTCGACCGCAGGGGCGGAGCTCGCCATACCCATTGTCGCGACTGTAGCGAACAGCATGCGCTTGAGAAGTTTCAGCGACATCAAGGGCTCCATCAGGTTGCAATCCCTGGGGAAGCCTCGTCCACAGGCAGCGATATTGTCAAGCTGCCGGTTCGGCGCCGCTCAGTCGGCGCTCGGCAGCCGCCTGATCGTGAATTCGATCACGTCGCCGTCGAGCTCTCGCCAGAACTCGATTTCGGTCATGTAGGCCGCCTTGGGGAAGCGATCGAACCATTCGCGCGCCTTGGCGCGCGCCTCGCCGCGTGGCAGGCGGAAGGTTTCGCGACGCCAAGTGCCGCCGTCGCCCGTCTTCATGGCGCGCGATTTCTCCGCCATGCGCCGGGCGATGTCGCGCGGCGTCTTGCGCGAGGATTCCATTACTCAACTCCGGATGTCCACATTCAGGATAACGCCCGGCGCCGCCGATTGCGAGTCTGCCGGCGTGGCGCTGCTCTCGCCGCTCTTGCAAAGCGGAGCCAGTCCTGAAACCATGAGTGCAACAGCGCGAGCGCAAAGATGCGTCGCGTCACAAAATGCGACAGACATTCGTAGCGTCAGGAGGCGGCGATGGTCGATACGGCGAAGCGGACAACAACGCGCGTTGCCGGACCTCGGCTGATCGCGCTCGTCGGACCATTTCAGAGCGGCAAGACAACCCTCCTCGAAAGCCTTCTGGCGCGCACCGGCGGCCTGTCCCGCCAAGGCTCGGTGCGCGATTCCACAAGCGTGGGGGACGCATCGGTGGAGGCCCGCGCCCATGCGATGAGCATCGAGGCGAATGTCGCCAGCGCGGAATATCTCGGCGATCGCATCACCTTCATAGACTGTCCGGGCTCCGTCGAATTTCTCAATGACATGCGCTTTACGTTGCCGCTGTGCGACGCGGCGGTCGTGGTCTGCGAGGCGGACGAGCGCAAGATTCCCGCCTTGCAGATCATCCTGCGCGAGCTTGAAGAGCTGAAGGTTCCCCGCTTCCTGTTCCTCAACAAGATCGACACGGCGACCGCGCGCGTCCGCGAGACGCTCGCCATGCTGCAACCGGCTTCGCGCACGCCCCTCCTGCTGCGTCAGATCCCCATCTGGCAGCAGGGCATCGCGACGGGCTTCATCGATCTCGCGCTCGAGCGCGCCTTCGTCTACCGCGAACACGCGCCTTCGACGGTGATCGACGTTCCCGCCGGCGAACTGCCGCGCGAGAAGGAAGCGCGCTACTCCATGCTCGAACAACTCGCCGACTACGACGACGCGCTGATGGAGGAACTGCTCAGCGACATCGAGCCGCCGCGCGACCAGATCTTCGACGATCTCGCGCAGGACCTGCGGCACGGCTTCGTCGTGCCCCTGCTCATCGGCTCCGCCGAGCGCGGCAATGGCGTGACGCGCCTTCTCAAGGCCCTTCGCCATGAAGCTCCGGGCGTCGCGGCCACGCGCGAACGTCTCGGCGTCAAGCCCGAAGGCCCGCCGCTTGCGCGCGTCGTGCGCACGATACACACGCCGCACGGAGGCAAACTGTCGCTCGCGCGCGTGCTGCGCGGATCGTTCGCCGACGGAGCGGCCGTCGTCTCGCAGAAGGGCGAAGACCGGATCGCGGGTGTATCGCGGCTGATGGGCTCCGGCGTGTCGCGTATGCCCCGGGTGGATGAGGGCGATACGGCGGCGTTCGGCCGGCTTGAACATGTCGCCACGGGCGAAAGTTTCGTCGACGCCAAGGCCGGAGCGGCGGCGGACGCCATCGCGATCGCGCAGCCGCGCATTCCCGAACCCGTTCATGCGTTCGCGGTCGCCACGAAGGATCGCAAGGACGAGGTGCGCCTGACCGCGGCGATCGCGAAGCTGATCGACGAGGACCCCTCTCTTGCTTTCGTGCAGGATCAGGAAAGCGGCGAGATGAAACTGTTCGGGCAGGGCGAGATGCATCTGCGCGTCGCGCTCGAGCGTCTCGCCGCGCGCTTCGGCGTGACGGCTGAAGCGCGTCGCCCCGCGGTCGCCTACCGCGAAACGATCCGTGACAAGGTCAACGTGCGCGGGCGTCATCGCAAGCAGTCGGGCGGTCATGGACAATACGGCGACGTCGTCATCGATGTCGCGCCGCTGGCGCGGGGCGAGGGCTTCCGCTTTTCGGAGACGGTGCATGGCGGCGCCGTCCCGAAGCAGTATTTCGGCTCCGTTGAGGCCGGCTGCGAAGACGCGCTCGCGCGCGGCCCGCTCGGTTTTCGCGTCGTCGACGTGGCGGTGACGCTGCTCGACGGCTCCTATCACACGGTCGATTCATCAGACATGGCGTTTCGCTCCGCTGCAAAACTCGCCATGAATGAAGCCCTGTCGAAGGCGCGGCCCGTTCTGCTGGAGCCGATCCTGTCGGTGAACATTTCCATTCCAACCGATGCAATGGCGAAAGCGTCGGCCATCGTGTCGGCGCGGCGCGGACAGATTCTCGGCTTCGACGCGCGCGAGGGCTGGGACGGATGGGACGTGCTGCGCGCGCTCATCCCCGAAAGCGAGATGAGCGATCTCATCGTCGAACTGCGCTCCGCGACTGCCGGGGTGGGCTCGTTCACCGCGGCCTTCGATCATCTGGCGGAGATTTCCGGCAAGCAGGCGGACGCGATCGTTGCGCACGCCGCGCAGACGCGCGGCAACGGGCATTGAGGGCGGCTTGCTCGGGAGGTCGGGCCTCTCCCCGCGTCATGGCCGGTGACGGCCGGGAACGACGCGCCACCGATGATGCTGGGGGCCATTGAAAAAGCTTGACGGTTGCCCGTTTGATGCAAACTAATTTAGCCTATGAAGCGATCAGGATTTCATGAGCGAAGGAAATGCGAATGTTTCGTCAGACAAGCATCTCGCTTTTTGCGTTTGCGTTGCTGCAGGCGGTAAGCGTTTCGCCGGCCAGCGCGGATGCGGCGTTTATCAAATTTCTCACAGGGCCTTGGGGGCAATCCACGACTTCCGGAGAGCCTGTTGCAGAAATGATCATGAAGCCGGGTGCTCCGCAGTTTCATCGCAAGAGCTGCCCACCTGAGGGCGTTGCCTTGAAGGACATGGTCCCGAACGAAGTCTGGTTCGGCACACTCCCTGACCAAGGGTTCGTGCGCATATCGATGTCGGGAAGCGGCAAGCCGGTTCCTCAGCAGTTGACGTTTCAAAAGATGGATGGTCCGGACGCCGCTCTTTTCGGTTTCACCGTGAATATCTCCGCCGCCACACTTAAAGTCACCCGGCTCTCGCCTAATCATATCCGCGTCAACTCTGAACTTGGCCCTATGAAGCGGGAGAGCTTTTACATCCGCTGCAAGGCTCTCGCGAGCTAGGCTCTTTCGAGGATGAGCCAGGAAGAGGGAAGCCATGAGGACCGCACTACGGTTTGCCGGTTTGGGAATCACCTCCATGCTGATGTCCGGTCCAGCCTACGCAAACGACCTTGCCACTTATTTGCAAGGGCGATGGGGACTGGCGAGCGATGACTGGAAACTACGTGAACCAAGAAGGGACCGTCATACATGCGGGATCGCGCCAGGCCGCCCTGATACCGCGCTTCGTTTTGCCGGACCGCTCGGCAAAATCGCTGTGACAAGTGACAGCCATATACAGTCGCCGGGTCCTGTGACGGCGCCGGTCGTGGTCGGGCAGCAAGTCAAGTTCGATCCTGCGAAACACTCGGGCCATCTGGCTGCGTCTCGTCTCATCGTCGAGGTCAGTTTCAACACGCGCGGCGCACTTGGAGCGGTTAGCACGATCAAAGGTTTGATGGGCGTCGTCGGGCCTGATCGGTTTGTTATCGTGGAGCCGGGACAGAGCCTCAACCCTTACTACGTCATGCGTTGTCCGGCTTGAGATCGGCCGGAATCCTAAGTTCTGGTTGCTCCTAAAGGGCAAAACAAAAAAGGCGGGCCGAAGCCCGCCTTTCGCATTCAAGTTGTACGCGCCTTACTCGGCGGCGGGTTCCTCTTCCGTCTGCTGGATCGCGGAGAGCACCCAGCCGTCGGGACCCGAGTTGTGCGGGCGCACGAAGGTCCACACTTCCGTGACCTCCACCGGCGTCTTGAGGTCGCCGTGGACCACCTTGCCGGTTTCGCGCTCGAGCACGGCGTCGAAGAGTTCGTAGCGCATGGCGACGGTGGCGTATTCGCCGCTCGCCTCGCTCCACGCCTCAGCCAGGTCGCCCTGCAGGAGCTTCACGCCGCCGGTCTTCGAAATGAGGCCCTTCGCCGTCTGCTCGGCGATGTCCTCTTCGAAATAGCCAGCCATTTCCGGCGTCGAGATGCGGCGCAGATGACCCATGTCCTCCTGCGAATAGGCGCCCTGCACCTCTTCGAGAATCTTCTCGAAGCGGTCGAAGTCCGCGCCGTCGAGCTTCAGCGGGCGCGTCTGGGAGCCGAAGGCGGAGCCGCCGCCTAGCCGCGAGCCAAGCCCGCCCGCCGCGCCGGCGCCCATTCCTGCGCCCATTCCACCGCCCAGTCCGCCGAGCGCGCCAAGCGCCGAACGGGGAGCCTCGGTCTGCGGCTGCTGGGGCGCAACCGGCTCGGGGCCAGACGCACGGTGATAGCCCATGGGCGCGGCGGCCGGCGGCTGCTGGCGACGGCGCCACCACGCCACGGCCAGCCACACGAGGCCGCCGATCAGGGCGAGCTGCAACAGCAAACCGAAGACGCCGGCGAGGCTGCCGAGGCCGCTGAACAGGCCCGAGCCCATGAGAAGGCCCATGATGCCGGCGCCGAGCAGGCCGCCCATGATGCCGCGCGCGAGCGGCGACGAGAACATGCCGCCGGTCTGGGCCGCAGGCGCCTGAGCGGGCGTTCCGGGCCGGTTCACGCCAGGGGCGGGCGTCGACTGCGCCGGGTTCGAGCGCTGGAAGGACTGCGCCGGGGCCGGGGCCGTGTTGGTGCGCGGCACGGCGCTTTCAGTCCGGGCGCCGCGGCTGCCGGAACTGAAGCCCTTGCCGGCGCGCGCCTCCGCGATCACGGGGGCGAACGCAAGGACCAGCGCTGCGCCGGCGGCAAGGATGCGAGCCGTGGTGCGCCTGTACTGCGAAGTCATAAAATCTCTCCCTCTGGACCCGCGCGCGAAATCGTCCGGGCGCGGACTTCAAGCAATATCGGGTCGGGAACCGGCGCCCGCAAGTGTGGCGCCTACGGTGTGGTTGCTACGCATGTGCGCAGACTGGATCACAAGCGGTCAGAACAAGCCCAGGGTGATCGCTCCGATGAACAGGAGGGACGCGACGATTCCAGCGAATTCCAGAGCCTGGCTTCCGATCATCGTTTCACTCCCTCGACAGGGGCCGGCGTCCGGGATGGAGCGCGATCCGCAATGGAGGTAAGAAAATGGTAACCTTGAAAACCGCCCCGGCCAAGGGCGAGTCGGCAGTGTGCGTTGCGAAGGGGTGGTCGTTCGCGCAGCAAGCGATTGAAAAAACGGGGACGAAAAAATTGCGGGCAAGGGTTTGAACGGCGGTGCAGCAAACGGGGGAGGCGAGGACGATCCGCGCATGCGCCGCGGCTACCATCACGGCCGTCTGAAGGATGCGCTGATCGAGGCGGCCCGCAACCTGATTGAACAGCGCGGACCGCAGGGTTTCAGCCTCACGGAAGCCGCCCGCCTGGTCGGCGTGACGCCCGCAGCGCCCTATCGCCACTTCAGCGATCGCGAGGCGCTGATGGGCGAGGTGGCGCGGCGCGGCTTCGATCTGTTCAACGGACGCCTTATGGCCGCCTGGGACAAGGGCCGGCCGGACCCGGAGACCGCCTTCGCGCGCATGGGCCGCGCCTATCTGGATTTCGCCCGGCAGGAGCCGGGCTATTACCGGAGCATGTTCACCCGCGCGCAGGAGATCGACGCCGCTTGCCCGCCCGGCTCATCCGGCCCGCCGGCCGCGGCCGGGCAGTCGTTCGCTCTGCTCAGCGAGGCGGCCGGGGCCGTGCTGCGCGCGCGCCGCCGTCCGGACGCGGATTCTGCCCGCCTCGCGCTCGAAGTCTGGGCGCTGTCCCACGGCGCGGCGACCCTGATGCTCGGCGGCTATCTCCCCGAAACAGGCGCATCTGACGCCTACAATCTGCTGGATTCGGGCGTGCGTGCGCTCGTCCAGGGCGCCGGAACCTGACTCAAATCCGCCAAATTCGAGAGTTTCCGCCGCGATTCGTGGAACTTCTCCCTCCATGGCGCATTTCCGGACAGTGCATGGCTGCGGCGTGCGGCCCGAGAGGTTGGCGGAAGTGCGGATTCTGATTGTAGAAGATGATCCATTCGTGGCCCTGGACCTCGAATGCATCCTGAGGGAATCCGCAGACGCCGAGATTTGTACGGCCTCGACGCTTGCGCAGGCGCGCCGTTGCGCCCTTGAGCCGATCGACTTCGCATTCCTCGACATCGATATGCCCGACGGAAAGATATTTCCCGTCGCCGCCGACCTGCGCCGCCGCGGGGTGCCGTTCGTTTTCGTCTCCGGCGCCCTTCTGAACGAAATCCCCGCCATGCTGCGGGACGTTCCGTTCATCTCGAAGCCATACAAGGTCTGGCAAATCTGCGAGAACCTGCGGGCATCCGCCCGGGCGTCCTGATCCCCTTCATCATCGATTTTGGCGCAGGCCGCGCCGGGCGCCCTTGAAGCGGAGCGCATGTGAATGTAAATTACATTTACATGCCACCCATCAAGGAGCCCGTGACATGAATTCGTCTTCCAACGCCTGGTCGAACTCGTGGTCGAATGCGGCGCAGCCGGCCCCGGGCGGCGCGTCCGGGCGAACCGGCGCAAGAGCGCGGCCGCGCTGGCGCGTCATCGAGATCGCCGCGATCGTCATCGGCTTCATGGTCTGGTGGGTCGCCGGCCTCACGCTTCTGCTGGTCAAGCTGTGGCGCAACCGGCAGGGGTACACCACGGACATGGTCACCGCCGCTCGCGGCGCTTTCGAGGAGAATGTTATGAAGCGTTGGCCTGAAATGACCCGGGGCTGGGGCTGCCGCTCCGATCGGGCGCCCGCCGCCCGCGACTGGGGGTTCGCGACCTTCCGGTCTTCGGGCAACAGCGCCTTCGACGAATGGCGCGAGGGCGAGCTTGCCCGCCTCGAAGAGGAGCGCCGCAAGCTGGAGTCGGCCGAGCGGGAATTTTCCGACTACATCGAGAGCCTGCGCCGCGCCAAGGATCGGGAGGAGTTCGAGCGATTCATGCGCGACCGCAACGGGCCGCGCGAGGATCGCGCCAGCGCGTGATTTTCAAGCCTGATACGTCATCAGAATCCCCGCCGCGAGGCGGGGATTTTTTTGTCCGCGGCTTTCGGGGCAAAGCGCCGCTTGCGCGCAACAGCGCTGAAAATTCGACGCCTTCTGCAATGTTAACCTTCATCCTTTAGGGCCGCTTAATCATTCGCGCGCAATCGTTGCGAATGGCGCGTAGAGTTCTGCCTTTCCTGCTTGTCGCGGGCGTGATCGCGACGCTCCCCGGATGCGGGCTCTTCGAGCGGCCGCAGCGTCCGGCTTGGCGGGAGGCGGCGGACAAGGCGTGCATGGCGCGGCGCACGGTTCGCATGAACGCCTATGTGCAGCCCGCACGCGCTATCGACGGGCCCGGCATATGCGGCCTCAATCAACCTTTGAAGGTCGCTGCGCTGAAGGACGGCACGGTCGCCATCTCGTCCACCGCGACGCTGAACTGTCCGATGACGGAAGCGCTTGAGAAATGGATGCTCGAAGTCGTGCAGCCTGCCGCGTGGGCGCGCTTCAAGCAGCCCGTGACGCAGATCGACACCATGGGCTCCTATGGCTGCCGTCCCATGAACAATCAGGCCGGCGCGAAGCTGTCCGAACATGCGTTCGGAAACGCGCTCGACATCGGCGGATTTCAGCTGGCCGACGGGCGCAAGATTTCAATCGTGAAGGGATGGACGAAGGGCGACGAGCAGGAAAAGGGCTTCCTGCGCGAGGCCCACATGGGCGCCTGCGATGTCTTCACGACGGTATTGGGCCCCGGGTCCAACGCTTTCCACTACAATCATTTTCATGTCGATCTCGCGATGCACGGGAATACGTCGCAGGGACCGCGCCGCTATTGCCGCCCGTCGCTGCGCGAACTGCCGCCGCGTCCACGGCTCGACGATCTCCCCGATCCGCCGATGCTGGAGCCGGATCTGGAAATGGCGCGGCGCAACGGTTTCAATCGCAACCAGGTGGCCATGACGCGCGAGCCGACCTCGCCGATGGTCCGCGCGGCGCCGTTGCCGCCCGTCCCCGTGGGTTCCAGTTCGCGCTATGGCGGGCGGATGGGTCTGGACGTGGCGGCGCCGATGCAACTGCAACGCGCGCCCGCGCTCGCCGCCCGCGGCGGGATGCTGCGGGACGACGGCGTGTTCGTGCCGCCGGGCGAGATTGGAGATTAAGCGTCCCGAAGCCCTCTCCCGGACGGGCGAGGAAGGTCGCTCCTATTGCTGCAACCGTACGTTCGCCTTCTCGACCACTTCCGTCCAACGCTTCGACTCGGATGCGACGAGTTCGGCCATCTCCTTCGGCCCAAGCCCCAGAGGCACGACGCCCAGCTGGTCCAGCCGCGCGACGACGGCGGGTGAGAAAATGATCTCGCGGATCGCGTCGGCGAATTTCTGGCGAATGCCGAGCGGTGTGCCCGGCGGCGCCGTGAACGCCGTCCACGTGTCGGACAGCAGGAGCGGCATGCCCACTTCCGCGATCGTTGGCACGCCAGGCGCCTGCTTCGGCGTTTCCTTCATCGTGGCGGCGAGCATCTTCACCTTGCCCGCCTGCGCCAGGGGCATGATCGTGCCGATGTCGGCGAACATGAAATCCACATGGTTGGCCGCCAGGTCGTTGAGCGCGGGCGCGGCGCCGGAATAGGGCACATGCGCGTGTTTGGCGCCGATCAGCATCTCGAACAGGGCGCCGGTGAGATGTCCCGTCGTTCCGTTGCCCTGCGAGGCGTAGGAGAGCTTGCCGGGATTGGCCTTCGCGAAGGCAATGAATTCCTGCGCCGTCTTCCAGGGCGCGTTGCCGCGAACCACGAGCATGTTCGGAATTGACGACGACACCGCCACCGGCTCGAGCTTCTTCGGGTCGAAGCGCAGATCCTTGAACAGCGCTGCGTTGACGACGAGCGGCGCGGGTGGCGAGACGAGAAGCGTGTAGCCGTCCGGCGCCGCGCGATAGACGAATTCCGCGGCGATGTTGTTGCCCGCGCCGGGGCGGTTCTCGACCACGACCGTCTGGCTCCACCGGGCCTGAAGACGCTCCGAGACGATGCGCGCGATGAGGTCGTTGCCGCCGCCGGCGGCAGCCGAAACGACGAGGCGCACCTGGCGGCTCGGATATTGAGCGGCCGTTTCCGCTTGCTGCGCGAGGGCCGCGCCCGCGGCGATGACAATGGCGCCGGCGGCGCCGAACGCGCGTGAAACGATGCGATTCATGTTCCCTCCCCTAGCGTCTTGTCGAACGCCTGTGCCGCATGTTTTGGCATGGGGCGAGGGAATGGGGAAGTGGGCTATGCCTTTCCCCAGCCGCCGCCCGTCGGGGTGACGATCGTGACCGCGTCGCCGGGCGCGACATCCGTGAAGGCGCAGCCCGCCAGTTCCTCCACGCGCCCGCTGGCGCGGCGCACGATGTTGCGCCCCAGCGCGCCTGGTTCGCCGCCTCCGGATCCGAAAGAGGGCACACGCCGGCGCCCCGAAAGGATGGACAGCTCCATGCCTTCGAGAAAGCGAATCGTGCGGCTGACGCCGTCGCCCGCGTTGAAGCGGCCCCTGCCGCCGGAGCCTCGGCGGATGTGAAAGTCCTCCAGCATGACGGGAAACCGCAATTCCAGCACTTCGGGGTCGGTGAGGCGCGAATTCGTCATGTGCGTATGCACGGCTGCGGCGCCGTCGAACCCTTCGCCCGCCGGGGCGCCCGAGCAGATCGTCTCGTAATACTGATGCCGCGCGTTGCCGAAGGTCAGGTTGTTCATCGTTCCCTGCGCGGATCCGAGCGCGCCCAGGGCTGCGAACAGGCAATCGACGACGTTCTGGCTCGTCTCGACATTGCCGGCGACGACGGCGGCCGGCCAGCGTGGCGACAGCATCGAGCCCTGCGGCGCAATGATATTCAGGGGCCGCAGGCAACCGGCGTTCATGGGGATGTCGCCGTCGACCAGAACGCGGAACACGTAGAGGCAGGCTGCGCGCGTGATCGGCTCGGGCGCGTTGAAATTGTCGTTCTGCTGCGGCGAGGTTCCCGTGAAGTCGATCGTGGCTTCGCGCTTCTCCCTGTCCACCTTGATCGAAACGCTGATCTGCGTTCCCTGATCGAGGTCCACGCGAAATGACGAGTCGCGCAATTTCGCGATGACGCGGCGAACGCTTTCCTCGGCGTTGTCCTGGACGTGACCCATGTAGGCCTCGACGACCGGCCAGGTAAATTCGTCGATCATCTGCCGCAGCAGCGCCGCGCCGCGCGCGTTGGCGGCGACCTGCGCCTTCAGGTCGGCGACATTCTGCGCGGGATTGCGCGCGGGGTATCTGGCGCCCGTGAGCAGCGCCAGCGTCTCAGTCTCGCGGAACAGGCCGTCCGCAACGAGGCGAAAGTTGTCGATGTAGACGCCTTCCTCTTCGATCGTCTTCGCGCGTGGCGACATGGAGCCCGGCGCGAGGCCGCCGACATCTGCGTGATGTCCGCGAGAGGCGATCCAGAAAAGGATGCGCGTTCCCGCGCCATCGAACACGGGGGTGCAAACCGTGATGTCGGGCAGGTGCGTGCCGCCGTTGTAGGGCGCGTTGATCGCGAAGACGTCGCCGGGCCTGATTGCGCCGGCGTTCTCGCGCGCGATGGTCTCAACCGAGCGGTCCATCGACCCAAGATGCACGGGCATGTGCGGCGCATTGGCGACGAGGTTCGCGCGCGCGTCGAAGATCGCGCAGGAGAAGTCGAGGCGCTCCTTTATGTTCACGGAGGAAGCGGTGTTCTGCAGAGTCACGCCCATCTGTTCGGCAATGGACATGAAGCGGTTGTTGAACACTTCGAGAAGAACAGGATCGGCCTGCGTTCCAATGGAGGCGCGCCTTTCGCGGGGCGCGGCGCGCGCAAGCAGGACGTGATCCTTGCGCGTGATTTCCGCCCGCCATCCTTCTTCGACGACGATGGTCTGGTTCGGCTCGATGATCAGCGCCGGGCCGGGAAGCCCTTCTCCCGGCGCAAGATCCTCGCGGATGTAGACGCGCGCGTCGCGCCATTTCCCGCCCGAGAAGAATTGCGCGCTCGCCCGTGGCCTCGCTTCGCCGCCACGCAATTCAAACTCTGGTTCGTCGCGCCGCTCGCCGCCGCCAAAGGCTTCCACGCTCGCCGCCTCTATGACGAGCGCCTTCGAGGGGTCGGCAAAACCGAAGCGGGAGAGATGCTCGCGCTCGAATGCGCCGCGCATGGCGTCTGCGCCCGTGAACGGCAGGTCGCGTTCGAGCGCGGTGTCGGAGCCTGCGTAGCGCACATGGACGCGGGCGTGCGTTGCAATCGCGTCCTTCGTCAACCCCTGTGCTTCGAGTTCGCTGCACGCCTCCCGCGCCAGCGCATCGACCGTGGCGGCGAGCGCGGCAAGCCCGTCATCGTCGAGCGCGCGTTCTATGGCGGCGGACCGCATCGCGGTCAAATCAGCGAGCCCCATGCCGTAGGCCGACAGCACGGACGAGAGCGGATGCAGCAGCACGGTGTTCATGCCGAGCGCATCGGCGACCAGGCAGGCGTGCTGGCCGCCTGCGCCGCCGAAACAGTTGAGCGCGTAGCGCGTCACGTCGTAGCCGCGCGCGACGGAAATCTTCTTGATCGCTTCGGCCATGCCCGCCACCGCGATCTCGATGCAGCCGTCGGCCACCGCTTCCGGCGGGCGTCCGTCGCCGATGCGGGCGGCGAGGTCGGCGAACGCCTTGCGTACGCCAGCGGCGTCGAGCGGCTGATCGCCGTCCGGCCCGAAGATCGTGGGAAAATGCGCCGGCAAGATCTTGCCGGTCATCACGTTCGCATCGGTGACGGTGAGCGGACCGCCGCGCCGGTAGGACATCGGCCCGGGCGATGCGCCGGCGGATTCGGGTCCCACGCGCAGCCTCGCTCCGTCGAAGGAAATGATCGAGCCGCCGCCCGCCGCCACGGTGTGAATGCGCATCATCGGCGCGCGAAGGCGCACGCCCGCGACCTCGCTGTCGAACGCGCGTTCATAGGCGCCCGCGTAATGCGTCACATCGGTTGACGTGCCGCCCATGTCGAAGCCGATCACGCGCGAAAAGCCCGCGCTTTCCGCCGTGCGCGCCATCGCCACGACGCCGCCAGCCGGGCCCGAGAGGATCGCGTCCTTGCCAAAGAAGAAGCGCGCCGACGAAAGGCCGCCGGACGAGGACATGAAGAGAAGGCGCGGCCCGCCGTCTTCCTCGCGTCCGAGTTCGGCTGCGACCCGGTCCACGTAACGGCGCAGGATCGGCGTCAGATAGGCGTCCGCAACCGTGGTGTCGCCGCGTGGCGCGAACTTCACGAGCGGGATCGTTTCGTTGCTCGCCGACACCTGCGTGAAGCCTTCTTCCCGCGCGATTTCGGCGACGCGCCTTTCGTGCGCGGGCCACGCCCATGCGTGCATGAAGACGATGGCGGCGGTCTCGTAGCCCTCGGCGCGCGCCCGCCGCAACGCCGCGCGCGCGGCGTTTTCATCGAGCGCGCGCTCGATCTCGCCGTTGGCGCGAATGCGCTCGTCGATCTCGACGACGCCGGCATAAAGCTGTTCGGGCTTGACGATGCGGCGCGCGAAGATGTCGGGCCTCGCCTGGGCGCCGATCTCCAGCGCGTCGCGAAAGCCGCGCGTTGCGACGAGCAGCGTGCGGGCGCCCTTGCGTTCAAGCAGCGCGTTGGTGGCGACGGTCGTGCCCATCTTCACGCTGTGAACGAGGCCCGGTGGAATGGGCGCGGCGGGTTCGAGCTTCAGCAGCGCGCGAACGCCAGCGACCGCCGCATCGGAATAGGCGGCCGGATTCTCGGACAGGAGCTTGCACACGTGCAGGCGTCCGTCGGGAGCGCAGCCCACGACGTCGGTAAAGGTTCCGCCCCGGTCGATCCAGAAACGCCAGAGGCCGCGTGCCGCCGCGTTAGCCATAAGCGCTCACCATATTTGCGCCTTCGTGTGGCGCGACGAAGGCCAAACGATATAGTTCGCCGTGCGTTAACGAACGCGACAAGCGACGGAAAGGCCCGTGGACGAGTCCGACGCCGACAAGATCCCGCCGAGCCTCAAGACGGCCGTGCGCAAGGCGCGCATCGACCAGGCGGAGCGATCCGACGTGGTGAGCGAGCTTCGCCGCGCCGAAATTGCGCGTCTCGAACTCCTCCATGACGCATTCAGGCCGATCCTGGCGCAGGTTCCGCCCCACGTCGATCTCTTCGACTGCGGCGTCGTTCCAGGCGAGCGCCCACGCCTGTTCGTCGACATGATCGCCTTCGTCGAAATGGCGCATGACAAGCGCACCTATCGCTTCGTCCAGGAGACGAGGCATGGCCGCGTGATCGTCGCCGAAAGCGACCGGCCCGATCCCATCGTGGAAGCGATGACGGACTACGTTGCGCGCCGCCTCGTGGAGCGCGAGGCCGCGCTCGCCGCCGATCTGACGAGCCGCTATCCTTTGCAGCAGGCGAAGGAGGCGCGCGCGCCACAGGCGGTGGTGACGAGCGCGCCGCTTCGCAGGTCGCGCTTCCGGCGCAACGCGGAGGCGGCGCTTCTCTTCACCATCGAGCTTCTCGGCGCGATCGTCCTGTTCATCCTGCTGATCGGCGCGCTCTATTTCGCCTGGCGCTTCGGCGAGAACTGGTGGGTCTCGCACTACGCACAGGCGCGCTGACCCGTTACAGCTCGATGGCGCCCAGGTCGGTGACATGTTCGCCCCCCGGCGCAGTGCCCCGCACGCGCGCGTCCACTTTCCAGCCATTGCCGGACTTCTCGAACCGATAGAGATGGTAAGCCGCGCGATGCAGGGGCGTTCCCGGCACAGCCGAGGCGGACGCGACGCCGACGCACGGCACGCGGCGGCCGGCGCCCTCGATGTGGCGCACCTGCAGCCGGTGATTGTGCCCATGGATGACGAGTTCCGCCCCGTGGCGCAGGATCAGCTGTTCGAACTCGCGCGCGTCGGTGAGCCCCCGGCCGAACTTCGCCCCGCCCTGCGTGGGCGGGTGGTGGATCATCACCACGCGCATCAGGCCGCGCCGGCCCGTGTCGTCGAGCAGTTTGGCCAGCGCGTCGCGCTGCGTCTGCCCCAGCCGGCCGGATGCGAGCAGCGGCAGGGTCGGAATGCCCGAGGTCAGCCCGATCAGCGCCACCTCGCCGCGCACGCGCAGATACGGGAACACGGTGTGGTTCTCGTTGTCGTTCGAGCACCATGGCGCGAAGGTTTCGGTGATGAACGGCAGCGAGCCGCGCACGTAGGCGTCATGATTGCCCGGCGTGAAGCTCACGTCATGGGGTTCGCCCAGCGTCTGCAGCCAGGCCTTGGCGATCGGGAACTCCGCCGGAAGGCCGATGTTCATCACGTCGCCGGTCATGGCGATGTGGTCCGGGGCCTGCGCGCGGGCGTCCTGCACGATGGCGCCGAGCACCTTCATGTCGTGGATGTGGGCGCGCCGTATCCAGTTCACGTATCCCGTGAATCGCTTGTTCATCAGTTCGCGGCGAAGGGGCCTCGGGAGAGGGCCGATATGCGCGTCGGACAGGTGGGCGAGAAGGAAACTGGTCACGAGGGTGGTGTAAGGACTCGCGCGGTCAGGTCAAGCGGCGGTGGGGCGGCGCCAAGGCCGCGGCGAGGCCGGCGAAGATTGCGGCCCGCCAATCCGGTGATAAGCTTCCCCATGGGCGCGCTCTGCGCAGAGAAAGCAGTCGCCCTTGTGACGCCGGAATTGGAGGGGACGGAATGAGCATGCGAGCGATTGTTCTCGGTTTCGCCGGAGTGGCGGCTTTCGGCGGAGCCGCCTTGGCGCAATCGCCGGCCGAATTCTACAAGGGGCGCAATTTCGAGATCATCATCGGCTACGCGCCTGGCGGCAGCAACGACACCTATTCCCGGATGCTCGCCCAGCACATCGGAAAGCACATCCCCGGCAATCCCAATGTCGTGCCCCGCAACATGCCGGGAGCGGGCAGCTTCCTCGCCGTCAATCACATGTTTGCGGCCGCCCCGAAGGACGGGACGGCGATCGCGCTCGGCGCGCCGACCATGGCGCTCGATGAAAAGCTCGGCAATCCGGGCGTGCGGTTCAAGACGGCGGAATTGAACTGGGTCGGCCGGATCGGCCCCCTGGTCAACATCGCGTTCACCTGGAAAACATCGCCCGTGAAGACGCTGGAGCAGGCCAGGCAGCGCGAGGCGACTTTCAGCGGCACGGGCGCCGGTTCGACCGCCTCCGTGTATCCGCTGGTTCTCAACAACGTGCTGGGCACGAAGTTCAAGCTGGTGATGGGTTATCGCGGGTCGAACGAGGCGATGCTCGCCGTCGAGCGAGGCGAGGTCGAAGGCCATTCAACGGCCTTCGAGGCCGTGCGCGCGGCCAAGCCCATGTGGCTGCAGGATGGCAGCATCAACATCCTGGCCCAGTTCGGTCTGAAGCGGCTCCCCGATCTGCCGAATGTGCCGACGGCGATCGAAAGCGCGCCGGACCCGCAGTCCCGCGAGGTGCTCACCGCCATCATGTCCGCCAGCGAAATCGGCACGTCCTATTTCACGACTCCCGGCGCGCCCGCCGACCGCGTGACCGCGCTGCGGCGGGCGTTCGACGCAACCATGGCCGACCCGGGGTTCTTGGGCGACCTGAAGAAGATGAAGATGGATATGGGGCCCATGAAGGGCGAGGATATGCAAAAGCTGGTCGTCGACTTCTCCAACATGAGCCCGCAATTGCTGGAGCGCGTGCGCGCCGTCTATCCGCGCGAGTAGGCTAACGGGCGCAGGCCCGGAGGCGCCCCGGCGCGCCGCCCGTCACGAACGTCTTGCCAGCCGGCCCGCAAGGGCCGATGAAGCGCGTACGCGCGCCGGCCGTGGCCGGGCGCCTGAGGTTCAACGATTCAAAAGGGAGAGACGCATGCAGACCCTCGGGTTCATCGGCACCGGCGGCATGGGCAGCGGCATGGCCGCCAACCTGATCAAGGCGGGCTACAAGCTGGTCGTGACGGACCTCAACCGCGCGCAGGCCAAGGCGCTCGAGGCGGCCGGCGCCACCTTCGTGAATTCGGCGAAGGAAGTCGCGGAATCCTGCGACATCGTGCTCTCGATGCTTCCCTACAACGCGGCGGTGACGGCGGTCGCGCTCGGCAAGGGCGGCCTCGCCGAGGCGACGAAGGGGGCGAAGGTCTGGATCGACTTTTCGAGCATCGACAAGGCGACGATCGTCGCCGCCAGCGAGGAGCTTGCCAAGAAGGGCTGGTCGGTCGTCGACGCGTCGGCGGGCGGCGTCGAGGAAGTCGCGGCGGCGGGCCAGCTCGCGCTGTGGATTTCCGGCTCGAAGGAGCTGTTCGACAAATACCAGGACATCTTCAAGCCGATGGCGAAGTCGGTGCTCTACGTGGGCGAACTCGGCAACGCGAAGATGGTGAAGAACGCGATGGCGATGCTCGCCGCCGTGCAGCACATGACGCTCGTCGAAATCGGCTCATGGCTGAAGAAGGGCGGCCTCGACGACGCGACCTTCCAGACGATCCTGCAGAACTCGCAGCAGGATTCCGTGGCGACGCGCCGCATCATGGAGATCGTCGTCAGCCGCAAGTACAAGCCGCGGAAGTCATGGATGCCGAAGGACGTCAGCTTCGGCCTCGACATGGCGCGCGAGATGGAAGTGCCGATGCCCTTCGTCAGCCTCGCCTACCAGATGTTCGCCATCGCGCAGGCGACGGGACAGGACGGCTACGAGGCGACCGGCATCGCCTGCAACGTCTATGACGTGATCAACGGCAAGAAGCCGGGCTGAGGTTGGGACGGCGGGCGTTCGCGCCCGTTGTTCGTCGTTGATGGCCGGTCTTCGCCGGCCGTCAACGAGAAGCGGACTACGCCCCGCCGATCAATATCCCCGACATCAGCACAATGAAGCCGCCCACGACGATCTGGAACGCCGCCTGCAGGAAGGGCGTGTCCATGTATTTCGCCCTGATCCAGGCGATGACCCACAATTCGATGACCACCACGAAGCCCGCGATGCCCGTCGCGATCCAGAAGGCGTTGGGCCAGGCGTCCGGCACGAGATAGGGCAACGTGTGGAAGACGCCGCCGAGCGCGGTCATGATGCCGGACACGAAACCGCGGATCCACGGGCTGCCGCGGCCGGTGAGCGAACCGTCGTCCGACAGGGCTTCCGCAAAACCCATGCTGATGCCCGCGCCCACGGACGCGGCGAGGCCGACGAGAAACGTCTGCCAGTTGTTCTGCGTCGCGAAGGCGGCGGCGAAGAGCGGGGCAAGCGTCGACACCGATCCGTCCATAAGGCCGGCGAGGCCCGGCTGCACGTATTGCAGCACGAACATGCGATGGCGCGTCCGGTTTTCCTCGTCGCGCGCGCTTTCGGTGAGGTGCGCTGTTTCGAGCTTGCCCGCCGTGTCGCGATGCGTGCGCTCGATTTCGGAGAGATCGGCGAGAAGCTTGCGGATGTTGACGTCGCGCGTCTGTTCCGCGGCCTTTGCGTAAAAACGCTGGGCCTGGAACTCCATGTTCTCCGCTTCCTTGCGGACCGTTTCGAGCGGCAGGTTCTTCGACAGCCAGACCGGGCGGCGCTTGAGGAAGCCCTTCACGTCCTCCCGGCGAATCGGCGGCAGGTTCGGGCCGAAACGCTGATTGTACATTTCCAGCAACTGGTGCCGGTGGCGCGTTTCCTCTTCCGCCATTTCGGCGAACACCTGCGCGGACGCGGGGTAGCGTTCGGCGAGGTCTTCGGCGAAGGCCATGTAGATGCGGCTGTCCTCCTCCTCGGAGGAGATGGCGACCGCAAGGATTTCGCGCTCGGTGAGTTCGGCGAAGGTTTTCAAGTCTGGCTCCGGACGCGCGTAATCTGGCGCGATCAATTTAGAATGCTTCTAAGTCGGGTCGGGGCTCATTTCCAGCCCCGAATGTTCAAGGTCCAGCTTGCGATTGCGCGCAGATTCTAGCGATAAAGCGAGCGGAGCAAGTTTCATGCGATTTGAGAAGAGCGCGCGGCGGGCGATGCACCTGTGGTTCCGCATTGCGCGGCCGATGACGCTCGGCGCGCGCGGTGTGGTGCTGGACGGCCAGGGCAGGCTGCTGCTCGTGCGGCAAACCTACACGCGGGGCTGGCTGTTGCCGGGCGGCGGCGTCGAGGCCGGCGAGACGCTGGTGGAGGCGCTTCGCCGCGAAATTCGCGAGGAGGGCAACGTCGAGATCGTCGGCGAACCGGAATTGCACGGCGTCTACTTCAACCGGAGGGCGTCGCGGCGCGACCATGTCGCCGTGTTCGTCGCGCGCGACGTGCGCGTGCTTGGGCCGCGGACGCCGGACCGGGAGATCGCGGCGGCGGAATTCTTCGCGCTCGACGCCCTGCCGGACGACACGACCGGGGCGACCCGCGCGCGAATCGCGGAAGTGTTCCATGGCGCGCCGCGCAGCCACTACTGGTGAGGGGGGCGTCCCAACGGCGCCGGCGCCATTGCGCCGGGGGACCATTCGCCATAGGAGAGCGCAGCAAACGCATTGCAGAGGCGCCCATGACCACCGCCGCCGGTCCGATTGGTTTCACGCAGGCTCCCGATCTGCCGGCGCTCGGGCTGCGTCCGCTGCATCCCTCCGACCTGCCGCAGATTGAAAAGCTCGACGAGCGCGCCTTCGGCCCCGGACGATTCGCGCGCACGGCCTATCGGCTGCGCGAGGGCGTCGGCCCCGATTTCGCGCTCTCGTTCGTCGCGCACGTCGGCACGCTGCTCGTCGGCTCGAACATCATGACGCCGGTAAAGTGTGGCGGGGCGAATGGCGCGGAGACCGACATGATGCTGCTCGGGCCGCTCACCGTGGAGCCCGCCTTCCGCTCGCGCGGGATCGGCGAGGCGCTGGCCGCGCGCTCGCTTGAAGCGGCGCGCGCGGCGGGCCAGAAGCTCGTCATGCTCGTCGGCGACGAACCCTATTATGCGCGCCTCGGCTTCAAGCGCGTGCCGCTCGGCCGCCTGTCCTTGCCCGGCCCGGTCGATCCGGCCCGCGTGCTGATCTGCGAACTGGCCGAGGGCGCTTTCGAAGGCGTCGGCGGGCGCGTGACGAAGGCTCTCTGAGTCAGGCCCGGCGGCGGCGTCCTTCCCAGAGCCAGCCGGCGAGCACGCCGCCCAGCAAGATGAGGAGGCCCAGGAAGCCCACGGCGAGCGGCGCGACGCCGACGCCCGTCACCACGCTGGCGCCGGTGCGCTTGAAGCCCGCGTAATCCGCGCCGCCATAAACGGGGCTTTCTCGCATCGACGAGAAGCGCGGAATGTTCACACCGTCGCCGCTCGCCGCGATGCGGCGCACCGTGCCGCCCGTCGCCTCGGCGATGGGACGCAGGGCGTCGAGCGTGGAGACGACTTCGCGGAACTCGCGCGGGTTTTCCACCCCGACGTTCACGAGCGTGGTCAGGTCGCCTTCGGTGATCGTGAACAGGCCGAGTTCGTCGACCTTCACCTTCGCGCGCGCGATGCCGGGTTCCACGTTCTCGAGCGCGTAAGTCTCCTTCCTGCCCGAGGGGAAGGACGCCACGACCTTGAACCCGTCGTCCTTCAGGCTCTGCCGCTCGATGGTGATTTCCTGCCCGCGCGCGGTGGCGCGCAGCGCCTCTTCTTCAAGCTCCGGCTCCTTCATGAGCCAGTGCGCCAGGCGCCGAAGCAGTTCAAGATGCGGGCCGCCATTCTGAAAATTGCGCGCCCAAAGCCAGATCTGGTCGGAGAGCATCAGCGCGACGCGGCCCTTGCCTTCGCGCGAGAGCAGCAACAGCGGGCGCTCCTCGACGCCGGCCATCACGGACACGCCGCGCGTCGGCTCCGCCGACACCTGACGGAACCATTCGCTCCACGCCGGCGGCGTCTGCTGCGATCCGGGCAGCGCGCGGGTGACCGGATGGCGCCCGCCCGTCTCCGTCACCTGCGCGCGGAACGGGCGCTCTATGATGCGCCCGTCCGGTCGCGCCGGGGCGATCTTGCCGAGCGGCGAATAGAACAATCCGTCCGGCCCCGAGTAATCCGGACCTGCCGCGATCAGCAGCGCGCCGCCTTCGCGAACGTAGCGGACGATGTTTTCGAAATAGATCGGCGGCAGCACCGTCTGGTTCGAATAGCGATCAAAGATGATGAGATCGAATTCGCGGATCTTGCGGCCGAAGAGATCGGCGGTCGGGAACGCGATCAGCGAGAGTTCGCCGATGGGCGTTCCGTCCTGTTTTTCCGGCGGGCGAAGAATCGTGAAGTGAACGAGATCGACATTGGCGTCGGACTTGAGCAGGTTGCGCCACGTCCGTTCGCCGGCGTGCGGCTCGCCGGAGACAAGCAGCACTTTCAGCTTGTCGCGCACGCCTTCAATGGTGACGACGGCCTTGTTGTTGAGCGCCGTGAGTTCGTTGGGCACGGTCGCGGCTTCGAGCTCGATGACGTTGGGCCCGCCATGGTCGACGCGCACGTTGACGCGGGTCAGCGCGCCGGCCCGCGCGCGCACACGGCTTACTTCCTGTCCGTCACGGCGCACGACGAGTTCGATGGGCTCGCCGCGATCGCCCGTGTCGTGGATACGGGCAACGATGGTCTGGTCCCGGCCGACAAGGCCGAACCGCGGCGCCTCGACAAGTTCGATGCGCCGGTCGCGTTCGCCTTCGCGGCCCGTGATCAGCGCATGAACCGGCGCCCGGAAACCCAGCTGTTCGGCGCCCTGGGGAATGTCGTGCACCACGCCGTCGGTGATGAGCACCGCGCCGCCGACGCGCTCGGGCGGCACATCGGCGAGCGCGGACGCGAGGCCGGAGAAAAGGCGGGTGCCGTCGTCCTGCCCCGCGCTTGCGCCGGCTTCAACCACGCGCACCTCGACGTTGTCCATGCCTTCAAGCTGCTGGCGCACCTGAGCGCGCGCGGCGTCCGTCTGCGCCGTGCGATCGGCGATGGAATTGCTCGCGCTCCGGTCCACGACGACCGCGACGACGTCCTTCAGCGGCTGGCGATCCTCGCGCACGAGAGACGGATCGGCGAGCGCGAAAAGGATGAGCGCCATGCCGAGCGCCCTGATCCAGGCGCCGCGCCTGCCGCTCCACACGCCAAGCGCGGTGACGGCGACGGCGCCGATGAGCAGCGCCAGAAGGACCGGCCACGGCAGGAGGGGGGAGAGGGCGATGTTGAAATTGGTCATGCGCTAGAGACCGAGCCGGTCGAGAAGATCGCGCACATGCACCTGATCGGCCTTGTAGTTGCCGGTCAGCGCGTACATGACGATGTTGATGCCGCCGCGGATCGCCATTTCGCGCTGCCGGCCCGTGCCAGGCTGCAAGGGATACAGCGGCTGGCCCGTGCGGTCCGACGCCCAGGCGCTCGCGAGATCGTTTGAGGTGATGATGATGGGCGACACGCTGTCTCCGGCGCGGGCGGGCCTTTGAGAGATATCCTCCGTAGCGGCGGGCATCGTCTCGATCCATGTCTGACCGACGGTCGTGCGTCCTACGATGTTGTCGAGGAGATAGAATGTCTTCGTCACGACATGATCGCGCGGGATGGGCTCCAGCTCCGGCACGTCGACGCCTTCGAGCAGGCGCCGCAGCCAGGCTGTTTCCGGCGTCGGCGGACCGCCGGGGCGCTGCGTGAGCGCGTCGCGCGTGTCGAAGATGACCGTGCCGCCGTTCTTCATGAACTCGGAAATCCGTGTCGCCGTCGCCGGCGGAGGCAGGGGCTGGTTCGCCGCGATCGGCCAGTAGATGATCGGGAAGAAAGCCAGTTCGTCGCGGCCCGCGTCGATGCCGGCAGGTTCGCCGGGCGACAGCGCCGTGCGCTGGCTCAGGGCGCGCGATAGCGTCGCGAGGCCGAGGCGGCTGGCTTCATCTATCTGCGCGTCGCCGGTGACGACATAGGCAAGGCGCGTCTTCAGCGCCGCCTCGAGCAGCTTCTGGTTCTGCTGCGCCGGCGGAGGCTGCGCGCTCTGCGCCAGAACCGGCGCGTTCTGCGCGACAAAGGCCAGCGCCGCGAACGCGAGGAGCGCGGAGGCCGTTGCAGCGCGCGGGCGGACGCCTCGACGCCCGACCCCGCCCAGCCACAGGGTGGCGAGCGCGTCGGCGAGGAACAGCAGGAAGGCGAGCGCGATCAGCGAAGGCCGCAAATCGATGGGTTCGGCGGGGCGCAGGGCCTGCATGTCGAGTTTCAGTCCGTCGAAGTTCGCGGCGCCAAGTTTGGCGTCAGCGCCCAGCGTGTTGATCGCCACCATCGAATCCGGCGGGCCATAGAAGCCCGGCGGATGATCGGCGTTCGCGGGGCCAGCGAAGTCAACGGCGATGGGCTTCGCCGTGACGGGCGGATCGCCGAGCGCGCCGAAACCGTCGAGGGTGCGCGTGGGCGCAATCGTCTCCGCGCGCGCCGCCGCGCCCGGCGTGTTCGACGTGCCGGTCGCCGCGCCTTCCGCGGTCTCGCCGGCAAGCGCCACCATGCGCCGCAGGACGTTCACGAACAGGCCGGAGAGCGGCAGGTTCGACCAGGTCGTGTCGGCAGTGACGTGGACAAGCGCGATGAGGCCCTTGCCGCGCCGGTCGGCTGTGATGAGCGGCGTGCCGTCTTCGAGCGCGGCCCATGTCTTGTTGACGAGGCCCGCTTCGGGTTCGGCGAGAACCTGCCGCGTGACGGAAACTTCCTCGCTGATGTCGATGCCGCCGAAAGGCGAGGAGCGATCGAACGGCGCCAGCTTGCGCGGCGTGTCCCATGACAGCGATCCGCCGAGAACGCGGCCGCCGCGGCGCAGGCGCACGGGCGTAAGGTCGTCCGCCGCGCCAGACGCGAGGCGCGTCCCCGCAAAGCGCAGAAGCACGCCGCCGTCTTCCACGAAGCGATGCAGGCGGTCTCGCGCCAGGCCCGAGATCACGCCGACGTCGGTCAGCACGATCAGGCTCGGTTGTTCGTCGAGCGCGGCGATGATCGGATCGCGGGTTCCCGCGCGCGGCTCGCGCACTTCCGCAAACGGGGCGAGCGCGCGGGAGACGTAATATGAGGGCGAGAGCAGCGGCTGCGCCACATCTGCGGTCACGCCTGAAACGATGGCGACGCGCCGCCGCTTCCAGCGCGAATCGAGCAGCGACACCGCTCCCGCCGTGCGTTCGTTTTCAATTTCGAGACGGGCGATTTCGTTGCGCAGTTCCGTCGGCAGGTCGAGGCGCGCGGTGGTTTCATTCGCGCTTCCGAACGAGAAGCGCGTCTCGCCGATGGAGAGGCCCTTCAGGTCGTAGGCGCGCATCACGCCATCGCCCGCGCCGCTGGCGCCCGCGCGCACAAGACGCGCGTCGAGCGCGGCGGGCGCGTTCTCCACGCTGGTGATCGCAACCGGCAGGCGCGCGCCGGTGAGCACGCGCACGCTCGACTTTTCGCCCGCCGCCGCGATGAGGCCTTCCGCGAAGCCGCGCGCGTCGCCCTGATCGACGCCGTCGGAAATCCACAGGATGTCGGCGCCGGGATTGGCCGCGACGAATTTCGATACCGGCGCCAGCGCCGCCTTGCGGTCGGGCGCATGGGGAACGGGCTTCAGGGCCCGGAGGCGTTCGGCGAGGCGGGCGGGCTCGGCCGGCGTCACGTCGCGCGCGCCCTCGGAGGTTGCAATCACGGCGCTTGCGCGGCCGTCGCGCGCGGCGGAGAGGATCGCGTCATTTGCGGCGGCGACGCGCTTGTCCCAGTCGAGCGCGGCGGGCCAGCCGTTGTCGAGCACCACGACCAGAGGACCCGAGCCCGCCTGTCCGCGCGGCGGGGGATTCCAGATCGGGCCCGCCATCGCGAGGATGATGAGGGCTGCGAGCAGAAGCCGCAGCGCCAGCAGCCACCATGGCGTCCGCGCGGGCTGCTGATCCTTCGGCTCGAGATCGAGAATGAGCTTGAGCGGGGGAAAGGCCACCTGTTTCGGGCGAGGGGGCGTGATGCGCAGCAGGTACCAGAGCACGGGAAGCGCCGCGAGGGCGCCAAGAACAAGCGGAGCGGAGAAGGCGAGCGGAAGACCCAGCATCAGGCTGTACCTCCCTGCGGGCCTTCGAGACGCATCCGCAGACCAAGCAGCGCCTCGGACGCCGGCCGGTCGGTGCGATGCAGCGCGAAGCTCCACCCGCGCGACGCGCAGGCTTCGCGAACCGCGTCCCGGTGAGCGGCGAGGCGGCGCACGTAATCAGCTTTGAATGTCTGGGCCTCGCCGACGCGAAGGCGCGCGTCGCTGTCAACGTCGAGAAACTCGGTATGGCCGGTGAAGGGGAAAGTGTCCTCGATGGGATCGGAAATCATCACCACGTGGCCGATGGCCCCGCGGCTCGCGATGGAATGAATTGTCGCGCGTATCCGGTCGGGCGGATTCAGCATGTCGCTGAGCACGACGATCTGCGTGCGCGGCGCGAGCGCGTCGGACGGCGGCAGTTCGGCAGGAACATGATCGCGTCGCGAGGCTTCCTCGATCATCGATTCGGCAAGCCGATCCACGATGTTGCGCGCCGCAACGGGGCGGGTGAGGCCCGGCGCGCCGACGCGCTCGCCGCCGCGCACGAGCAGATCGGCGGCGGCAAGGCCGAGCGTCACCGCCCTGTCCATTTTCGATTGCAAGGCGAGCGTCGAGACGTAGGCCATCGACGGCGACCGATCCATCCAGATCCACACCGTGTGCGCCGCCTCCCATTCGCGTTCGCGCACATAGATGCGGTCGTCGCGCGCGGAGCGGCGCCAGTCGATCTTCGTCGTCGATTCGCCCCAGACGAAGGGGCGGAATTGCCAGAAGGTTTCGCCCACGCCCGCGCGCCGGCGTCCGTGCACGCCATGCATGACGGTCGCCGCCACTTCCTTCGCCGCGACGACGAGGCTCGGCAGGCGGCGCGCAAGTTCGAGCGCGCCCTGGCGATGCGTCGCGGCGATGGCGCTTTCGTCAGCTTCGAGGAGGCGCGCCTCGGCCATGCAATGTTATCCGATGCGCCGCACGAGGCGGGCGATGACGCCGGCGATCGTCTCGCCCTCGGCGCGGGCGGCGAACGTGAGCGCCATGCGGTGCTTCAGCACAGGCGCGGCCAGCGCGGCGATGTCGTCGAGCGAAGGCGACAGGCGGCCGTCGACCAGCGCGCGGGCGCGCGAGGCGAGCATCAGCGCCTGAGCGGCGCGCGGACCCGGCCCCCATGCGATGAACTTCGTGATTTCGGGATCGCCTTCGCCCGGGCGCGCCGCGCGCACGATGTCGAGAATCGATTCGACGATGCGGTCGCCGACCGGCAGGCGGCGCACGAGCCGCTGCGCGGCCATGAGGTCGTCGGCGGTCATCGCCTGTTTCGGGCGCGCGTCCGTCTCGCCGGTCGTCTCGATGAGGATGCGCTTTTCTGCGGCGCGGTCGGGATAGTTGACGTCGATCTGCATCAGGAAGCGATCGAGCTGCGCCTCCGGGAGCGGATAGGTGCCTTCCTGCTCCAGCGGGTTCTGCGTGGCGAGCACGTGGAAGGGGCGGGGCAGGTCGTGGCGTTCGCCGGCGACCGTCACATGATATTCCTGCATGGATTGCAGCAACGCGGACTGGGTGCGCGGGCTCGCGCGGTTGATTTCGTCGGCCATCAGAAGCTGCGCGAAGATGGGGCCGCGCACGAAGCGGAAGGCCCGGCGGCCGTTCTCCGCCTCTTCCATGATCTCGGAGCCGAGAATGTCGGCGGGCATCAGGTCCGGCGTGAACTGGACGCGGCGCGCGTCGAGGCCGAGCACGGCGCCGAGCGTGTCCACCAGTTTCGTCTTGGCAAGCCCGGGCACGCCGACCAGCAGGCCGTGGCCGCCGGCGATGAGGGTCACGAGCGCCTCCTCGACGACCTGCTGCTGGCCGAAGATGATCTCGCCAACGGCGGCGCGGGCGGCGGCGGCTTTCTCCAGCGCCTGTTCAGCCTGGCGGGCGACGGCCTCCTCCATGGACGTTGGCTGAAGATTCTGCGTCGCGCTCATAAAGCCTCCAGATTGCCGCCCGGGCGGCTCGTCGCCTTTGCCAGGCCGCCCCCGTTTTCGTTTCGGGGCCGCCTCGCTACATTCAAGTCCCGGACCAGTACGGCCGGGCGGGCTCTCGCCACCGGATCACTTTAGGGTCCGGCGCGCGCTTGTCGATCAGCCCCCTCGTCACATTATCGGGACGGGCGGGCCTCCGGCCAAGCCTCGCGAGCGCGAAGCCTGCGGAAAAGTGGTGGTGGCCAATTATGGCGGATGTTGCATCGGGCGAAGGCGCGGGCGGGGCGGGCGGCGAAAGCGCCCTTGAAAATCTCGTGAGCGCCGCACGGCAGGCGCAGGCCGGCCCCGGAAGTGCGCGCAAATATCCGCCGGTTCACCTGTGGAACCCGCCATTCTGCGGCGACATCGGCATGAAGATCGCCCGCGACGGGACATGGTTCTATCGCGGCAGCCCGATCGGGCGCCCTGCGATGGTGAAACTCTTCGCCTCCATCCTGCGCAGGGACCCTGACCGCCACGTTCTCGTCACGCCTGTGGAAATGGTGTCCGTGGAGGTCGAGGACGCGCCTTTTCTCGCCGTCGAGATGCGCCGGGAGGAGGGACCGGCCGGCCCCGATCTCGTGTTTCGCACCAACCTCGACGACGAGACCCGGGCGGGACCGGATCGTCCGATCCGGTTCGAGCGGTCGGCGGCTGGCGGGATCAAGCCCTACGTTCTGGTGCGCGGCGATCTCTGGGCGCTGGTCACGCGGCCCCTGTTCCTCGACCTTGTCGAAACCGGAGAAATCCGCGACATCGAAGGCCAGCGCCTCTTCGGCGTCGCCTCGGGCGGCGCGTTCTTTCCCGTGGCGCCCGCGGATGAGATCGAGGGGATCTGATGAGCGCGCCGGCGACAGCAATCTTCTCGGCCCACGACCTCGCGGGGCGCGCCCGCGCGCGGCTGTCGCTCGACTTGCCGCCTGACGTATTCACAAAGGCCATTCCTCCGCAGCGGGGCGATCATCAGCTCAACGCCTGGCCCGATCCGCCGCCTCCGCCCGGCAAGCCCGCCGCGGTTCTCGTGCCCATCGTGGCGCGCGAGGACGCGGCGACGATCCTGCTCACGCAACGGCGCGCCAACCTGCGCGCCCATGCCGGGCAGATCGCCTTTCCGGGCGGGCGCATCGACCCGGACGACCGCGATCCCGTGGCCGCCGCCCTGCGCGAGGCGCACGAGGAGATCGCGCTGCCTGCTTCATGCATCACGCCGCTGGGCTATCTCGATCCGTATCAGACCGGCACGGGCTATCGCGTCGTGCCCGTGGTGGCGCTGGTGAGACCGCCGTTCGAGCTCGCGCTCTGCGAGGCGGAAGTGGAGGACGCGTTCGAGACGCCGCTCGATTATTTGATGAACCCGCACAACCACAAGGTCATCACGCGCGAAGCCGACGGGCGGCGCTTCTACGCGATGCCTTTCGGCGAGCGGTACATCTGGGGCGCTACGGCCGGCATGCTGCGCAACCTCTACGAAAGACTGTACCTGTGATCGGCCGGCAGGATGCTCCCGCGCGCATTGAAAACGGCAGGCTGACCGGCGCGCCTTTTCTCGAAGACCCGCGCCTGAAGCGCGTACTCGCCGCGCTCGACGGCGATGGCGAGGAAGCGCGCGTCATCGGCGGCGCCGTTCGCAACTCCCTGCTCGGCGAGCATGTGCATGAAGTCGACGTCACGACGACTGCCACGCCGGACGTCATCATCGCGCGGGCGAAGAAAGCTGGCCTGCGCGCGATACCGACCGGCATAGAACACGGCACGATCACGATCGTGTCCGATGGCGTCCCCTTCGAGGCGACGACGCTGCGCGAAGACGTCGAGACGCATGGGCGCCACGCCACGGTGCGTTTCGGCCGCGACTTCCGAGCCGACGCGCTTCGGCGCGATTTCACCATCAACCAGCTGGCCGTTGATGCGCAGGGCCGCGTGCATGACTACGCCAACGGGCTGGCCGACATCGCGGCGCGGCGCGTGCGCTTCATCGGCGACGCGATGACGCGCGTGCGCGAAGACTACCTGCGCATTCTGCGTTTCTTTCGCTTCCACGCAGCCTACGCCGAGGGCGCGATGGACGCCGGGGCGATGCACGCCTGCATCGCGCTGCGAGGCGGCCTCGCGGGCCTCTCGCGCGAACGGGTGCACGCCGAACTGATGAAACTGCTCGTTGCCAAACGCGCCGCGGAATCCATCGAGGTGATGACCCATTCAGGCATTCTCGACGATGCGCTGGCGGGCGTTCCCAACCCCGACCGGTTGCGGCGCGTCAAGGCCATCGAAACCGTAAACGGAATGGCGCCTGACGCCGTGCTTCGGCTCGCTGCGCTCGCCGTTCAGGTGCAGGAGGACGCGCGCCGGCTTCGCGCGCGGCTCCGTCTGTCGAACGCGCATGAGGCGCGGCTTGTCGCCGCCGCGCGTGCGCTCGTGGCGTGGCATGGCCGCGAGACGCCGCCCGGCGAAAGGTCTCTGCGCGCCGCCTTGTACCGCCACGGACGGCAGGCTGCCGTCGACGGGCTCGTTCTCGCCCAGGCGGAAAGCCCCGCCGCCGTGGAGGATAGCAAGTGGCGCGCGGCGCTGGCCTTCCTTCTCGAAGCGCCCGATCTGAAACTGCCGGTCAGCGGCGCGGATTTCATCGCGCGCGGCGTTTCGCCGGGGCCCGCAATGGGCGCGGCGCTGAAGCGATTCGAGGACGCGTGGATCGCCGCGGACTTTCCGTCCGATGCGCAGGCCGTCGCAAGGCTCGCGGACGCCGCGGTCCATTAGCGGGAAACGATGGCGCGCCGCTTGCTTTGTCTTGCGCATGACCGCGCCCCTGCTCGTATCCTTCTCGGCCGGCGCCACAGGACAATGGCGCTTGGACTCCGTCACCCCCGTCACTGGCGAAGGCCTGCCGGCCGCCGGGCGGCTCGCGGTCACCGAAGACGGAAATCTTCCGCCGGGGCGCGCGTGGCTCTTGCGCGGAGTCATCAGCAACACGCGCTATACGAAACGCGCGGAGCTGAACGAACTTGGGGCCGCGCAGGAAGGTCTGGGGCGTCCACGCGCCACGCGCGCGGCGCTCATCCCGATCCGCAAGACGGCTGCGTGGTGGGCGATGGCGCAGGATGAACGCCGCGCAATCTTCGAGGAGCAGTCACGGCATATCGGCATCGGCACGGACTATCTGCCGGCCGTCGCGCGCCGCCTGCATCACAGCCGTGATCTCGGCGAGCCCTTCGACTTTCTCACCTGGTTCGAATTTGCGCCCGAGGATGAACCCGCGTTCGACGACATGCTGGCGCGGCTGCGCGAAACGCCCGAATGGCGCTTCATTGATCGCGAAGTGGACATCCGGCTGACGCGCGCCTGACGAGCGCGCCCTCTGCGATGACGCACAAAGCCCGCGCCTGTTGCCTTGGCGCTACAGACGCCGGAAGCATCACCCGGTATCGTACCTTTCGAAATCAGGGGTTCAGCCGGGGGCCAGCGAGGCGATCGCCTGGGGCGGCTGAGGGGGCAGAAAGCCCGGTCGAAAGGCCGGGCTTTTTCCTTTTGTGCTTTCGCTTCCTGCGCGTCGGTCGCAATAGGCAAGATTGCATCGCGGAGTCCCGCGGGGCTAAAGTGCGGCCACGTTGAGCAGGCATTCCCGGGAGGATGAATTGTCGAGCGCCGCAGCCGTCGATTTCGCCTGGCCGCACGAGGACACCTCGCGCGCGCCCTACCGCGTCTACACCGACCCGGACATCTATGCGCTGGAGCAGGAGCGCATCTTCCAGGGACCGGTGTGGAACTTCCTCGCGCTCGAATGCGAGATCCCCAACCCCGGCGACTACAAGACGACGTTTGCGGGCGATGCGCCCATCATCGTCGCGCGCGGGCAGGACGGCGCCATCAACGCGGTGGTGAACCGCTGCGCGCACAAGGGCGCGCTGGTCTGCTACAAGCCGAAGGGCAACGTCCGCGAGTTCAACTGCGTCTATCACAACTGGACCTACGACCTTGCCGGGAACCTGACCGGCGTCGCCTTCCGCAAGGGCGTCGGCGGCAAGGGCGGGCTCACCGACGACTTCGACATGAAGGCCAACGGCCTGCAGAAGCTGCGCGTCGAGATTTACAACGGACTCATCTTCGGGACGTTTTCCGACAAGACGCCGCCGTTCCGCGACTACATCGGCGCGGAGCTGGCCGCGAACATCGACCGCGTGTTCCCGAAGAAGCTGAAAGTGCTCGGCTACCATTGCCAGGTTCTGCCGAACAACTGGAAGCTCTACGCCGAGAACAACAAGGATTCCTACCACGCGAGCCTGCTGCACGTGTTCCACAACACGTTCGGCGTGGTGCGCCCCAACATGGGCGGCGGCGTGAAGATATCCGACGACGGCTGGCACCATTTGTCCTACACGCAACGCGAGTCGCTGGGCGATGAGCAGGTGGCGAAGGAGAAGGTGCGGTCGCTCAAGGAGCAGTACAAGCTGAACGACGTCACGATGATGGAGCACAAGCTCGAACTCGGCGATCAGGTGACGAACGCCATCCAGACCGTGTTTCCCTCGCTCGTCGTGCAGCAGATCCTGAATGCGCTCGCCGTGCGGCAGATCCAGCCCAAGGGCGTGGACCGCACGGAACTCGTGTGGACCATCCTCGGCTTCGAGGACGACGACGCGGAGATGCACGAACTGCGGCTGAAGGTGAACAACCTCGTCGGCCCCGCGGGGCTCATCTCCATGGAGGACGGTTGCGTCGGCGGCTGGGTGCAGCGCGCGGCGAAGGCCGATCCCGACGCCTTGACGATCATGCCGATGGGCGGGCGCGCCATCGAAGCCAGCAAGGGATCGCGCGTCACCGAGGCCGCCGTGCGCGGCTTCTGGAAGGGCTGGCGCGAGTGCATGGGCGTTTGAGGGGGCCGCGATGACCACAGCAATTGAATCCGATCTCGCGCTGCGCCTTCGCGTGGAAGATCTCTATGCAGAATACGCGCACACGATTGACGACGACCGGCTGGAGGAATGGCCGGGCCTCTTCACCGAGAAGGGAATCTATCGCGTCACCACGCGCGAGAACTACGACAACGGCCTGCCGCTCGCGATGGTCTATTGCGACGGGCGCGGCATGATGGCCGACCGCATCAGCGCGCTGCGGACGGCCAACATCTACGAGCCGCACGTCTATTGCCACGTGCTCAGCGCGGTGCGCGTGCTCTCGCGCGAGAACGGCGTCGTCCGCGCGCGGTCGAACTTCTCCGTCATGCGCACGATGCAGGAGGGCGAGACGATGCTCTTCGCCGTGGGGCGCACGTTCGACAGGATTGTGGAAGACGGCGGCCGGTTGCGTTTCGCCGAGCGTCTCGCCGTGCTGGACTCGCGGCGCGTGGACACCCTGCTGGTCATCCCGGTCTGAGGGGATGAGGCGTCCTAGCCGTATCTGCGCTGCGCCTCGATGGTGAGGCCAAGGCCGACCGAGCCGAAAGTGTCTCCGTCCATCACGCGCGCTTCCGGCACTTCGCGCGTCACCGCCTCACGCACATGCGGGATCTGCGTCGTGCCGCCTGTCAGAAACAGCGCCTGCACCTGATCCGCGCGCAGCGCGGCCTGAGCAAGGCAATCGCGGATTGTCTGCACGATGCGCTCAGTGAGACGCTCGGATGACGCAACCAGCGTTCCGCGATCCGGACGCGCCGACAGGCCCTCCTCAAGCCAGCCGAGATCGATGATCGTTGCATCGATGTCCGACAGCGCGATCTTCGCCCGCTCGACATCGATGGCGAGCGTGTGCCCGCGCTGCATTTCGATGACTCGCAGCAATCGCTCGATCAGTTCTGGCCGCGCGGATTCCCGGCGCACGTCGCGCACTTCCCGGATCGTGTGCTGATTGTAGACGCGGTTGATGCTCGCCCATGTCGCGAGATCGTGGAAATAGCCGGACGGCGCGTCGAGCCCCGGCCGCTTCATCGGACTGCCAAAGCCAAGCAACGGCATGACGCTCGCCAGACTCAGGCGACGGTCGAAATCGACGCCGCCCACGCGCGCCCCCCCGTTGGCGAGAACGTCATCCCCCCGGTCGGCCTTGCCGCGCCGCTTCGGCGACAGCCGCACGATGGAAAAATCCGACGTGCCGCCGCCGATATCGACGACCATCGCGATCTCCTCGCGCTTCACCCGCCGCTCGTAATCGAGCGCGGCGGCGATCGGCTCGAACTGGAACGAGACGTCCCGGAAGCCGATTGAATGCGCGATCTCGCGCAGCGCGTCTTCCGCCCTGCGGTCGCCATCAGCGTCGCCGTCGACGAAATGAACCGGCCGTCCGTGAACGACCTGTGTCAGCGCCTCGCCGGCGGCTTCTTCCGCCCGGGTCTTCAGCAATTCGAGGTAGCGCGCGATGACCTGCGTGAACTTCAGGCGCTTCCGCCCGACCTGCGTCGCCTCGTCGATGAGGGCGCCGCCCAGCGCCGACTTCAGGCTGCGCAGCAACCGGCCCTGCGCGCCGTCCACATAGGCGGATATGGCGGCGCGTCCGATCAGCGCGTTCGCGGACCAGTCGAAGAAGATCGCGCTCGGCATCGTGACCTCGTCGCCTTCGAGGGGCGCAAGCGCAGGCGTCGCGCCGGGCCGCACGAGGCCGAGCGTCGTGTTCGACGTGCCGAAATCGAGGCCGCAGGCCGGCATGAATCAGTCCCGGTGGACGCTGGAGAGCGCGCCAGTCACCCCATGCGCGGCGCCATGTCAACCGCGCGGGGTCAGGCGCGCTTCTTCTTCTGCGCGTCCGTCTGGCCGGGCTCCTCCGGGCAGCGGCGGAATTTCGTCACGCGCGCGTCCGACTGGTTTTCCCGCAGTCCGTCGCGAACGACGGAGGACGTCGCCCCGACAAGGTCCATGGAATCGGGGCCGGTCGGCACGAAGCGCAGCGAGAATTCCGAACGATCCCGGCCTGTTCCCTTGGTCGATTGCAGGGTCAGCGTGGTCCCGTCGCTGCGGGCGGTTTCGAGGAATTCGTTCGGGTCCGCCAGTACGGAGATGAACACGGTAAGCAGGGCGACGAACACCCGGCCGTTGTCGACGCGCACGACCTGGATGCGGCCCTTGTTGCGCACGAAGCTGAACATCGGCAGTGCCTTCTCGGCGCAGGCCGCGTTGCTGGACGGGTCCTTCGCCGCGCGCCAGTCGCCGCCCGAAACGAAGGCGACGACGGCCGGGTCCACCGGCGGCCCGGCGGCCGGCGAGGGCGGCACGATGGGCGCCATGCCGGCGGTGACGCAGGCGGAAAGCATGAGGGCGCAGGCGAGCGCGGCGGCGGGGCGAAACATGAGGTTCTTCTTTCCCGCCCGAGCTTAGCGGCAATGGCGGCGGCGGCAAGGCCGTCGCCGGCGCGCCCCGGGGTGGCCGGCCCGCTTGACAGCGGCGGCCCCTGACCCGATAGCACCCCTTCAAGCCGCCGGCGGAAGCCGCGCGGCAAATTGTTTCGCGCCCCGCGCGCCGGATGGACAATCGATGGGCTTCAAATGCGGCATCGTCGGCCTGCCGAACGTCGGCAAGTCGACCCTCTTCAACGCGCTCACGCAGACGGCGGCGGCGCAGGCGGCCAATTATCCGTTCTGCACCATCGAGCCGAACGTCGGCGACGTGGCGGTGCCCGATCCCCGCCTTGAGAAGCTCGCGGCCATCGCCGGCTCGAAGGAGATCATTCCGACGCGGCTGACGTTCGTCGACATCGCGGGCCTCGTGCGCGGCGCCTCGAAGGGCGAAGGGCTGGGCAACCAGTTTCTCGCCAACATCCGCGAATGCGACGCCATCGCCCATGTCGTGCGTTGCTTCGAGGACAGCGACATCACCCACGTCGAAGGCAAGATCGACCCGGTCAACGACATCGAGACCATCGAGACGGAGCTGATGCTCTCCGATCTGGAAAGCCTCGAACGCCGCATAACGCCGCTGGAGAAGAAGGCCAAGGGCGGCGACAAGGAGGCCAAGGAGCAGGTCGACCTGATGAACCGCTGCCTCGCCGTGCTGCGCGAAGGCAAGCCCGCGCGCATCGTCGAGGTGAGCGCGGAAGAACGCAAGGCGTTCTGGGGTCTGGGGCTCCTGTCCTCCAAGCCCGTTCTCTACGTCTGCAACGTCGAGGAAGCCTGCGCCGACAAGGGCAATTCCTTCTCCGACGCGGTCGCCGCCCGTGCGAAGGAGGAAGGCGCGGTCGCGGTCGTCGTCTCCGCCAAGATCGAGAGCGAGATCGCCGTCCTGCCGCCAGACGAGCAGAAGGATTATCTCGAAGCCGTGGGCCTAGAGGAGCCGGGCCTCAACCGCGTCATCCGCGCGGGCTACGCGCTGCTGCATCTGGTGACGTATTTCACCGTCGGCCCGAAGGAAGCGCGCGCCTGGACCATCGAACAGGGCACGAAGGCGCCGCAGGCCGCCGGCGTCATCCACACGGATTTCGAAAAGGGCTTCATCCGCGCCGAAACGGTCGCCTACGCCGATTACGTCGCCCACAACGGCGAGGCCGGCGCGCGCGAGGCCGGCAAGTTCCGCCTCGAAGGCAAGGACTACGTGGTGCAGGACGGCGATTGCCTGCACTTCCGCTTCGCGAACTGAGGCGCAGCGCGGCGGCCTCGCCGCCCCGCGCGATGCAATGCCCTCATCCGTCAGGCTTCGCCTGCCACCTTCTCCCGTGCACGGGAGAAGGGTTGGCGCACGTCGATTGAGCTTCAATGGAAGAAGTTTGGCGGCTCCCTCTCCCGCGCGCGGGAGAGGGTGGCTCGCGAAGCGAGACGGGTGAGGGAGTTATATCCGCTTCAATGCTGACCGGATGAGCGCAAGCGCCATGTCGCCGCCGCCGGTCACAACGTCATTCGGCATTCGCAGGATGGTGTATCCTTCCGCGCGCAGCCATTCATCGCGCGCGGCGTCGTGGGCTTGCTGGATCGCGTGATCGTGCGGGGCGCCGTCGAGTTCGACGATCAGCTTGCGCTCCTCGCAGAGGAAGTCTGCGATGTAGCGGCCAACGGGCGCCTGCCGGCGAAATTTCAGTTCATCAAGGCGGCGGTTGCGCAGCATTCGCCAGAGCTGCGCTTCCGCATTCGTCATGTTGCGGCGGAGCGTGCGTGCGAAGGGAAGCACGTTTGCTGTCGGGCGGCGGGGCATTTGCGGATGGTTTCGCAGATGGAGGCATGATGCAAGGCCCTCATCCGTCAGGCTCCGCCTGACACCTTCTCCCGCTTCACGGGAGAAGGGTTCTGCGCACGTCGATTGAGCTTCAATGGAAGAAGGTTGGTGGCTCCCTCTCCCGCGCGCGGGAGAGGGGGGGCTCGCGAAGCGAGACGGGTGAGGGAGTCGAAGTTGCTGGGATGTCCGGGCGTTTGCCTCGCCCTCATCCGTCAGGCTCCGCCTGACACCTTCTCCCGCTTCACTGGAGAAGGGTTCTGCGCACGTCGATTGAGCTTCAATGGAAGAAGGTTGGCGGTTCTCTCCCGCGCGCGGGAGAGGGTGGCTCGCGAATGCGAGGCGGGTGACGGAGTCGAAGTTGCTGCGATGTCCGGGCGTTTGCCTCGCCCTCATCCGTCAGGCTCCGCCTGACACCTTCTCCCGCTTCACGGGAGAAGGGTTTTGCGCACGTCGATTGAGCTTCAATGGAAGAAGGTTGGCGGCTCCCTCTCCCGCGCGCGGGAGAGGGTGGCTCGCGAAGCGAGGCGGGTGAGGGCGTCAGCCGCGCGTTCTGCCCCTCGGCCGGCCCGTCTTGCTGGTGCGCGCGGTGCGGCGCTTTTCGGCTTCGGGGTCGTCGAATTCGATGCGTCTTGCATCTTTCTTGGGAGAAGTTGACGCCCCCACGGGCCTCGCCTCCCCGCCCCCAAAGTTATGAGGGCCCATGTCTTCGTCGGTGGGTTTGTGGACCTTGCTTGAGGGCGCCGGAAGCGCCTCGTCGTCCCCCTCATCCGTCGCGCTTCGCGCGCCACGTGAAAGTGCCCGCCCCTTGGCGGCGCCGGTCTTTTGCGCATCAGCTTTGTCCGAAAAGTCTGCAAGTTTGCGGGCTGATGCGGTGGGCAGATTCGCCGCTCCCCCATACTTCTTCTCGCCCTTATACGCGCCGGCGCGGTCTTCCACGTCCTGCTGGCGGGCGAGCGGATCGTCGGAAAGCACGAGTTCCGTCGCCTGCAGGCGCTTGATCTCGTCGCGCATGCGGGCGGCTTCCTCGAACTCGAGGTTGGCGGCGGCCTCGCGCATGCGCTTTTCCAGATCGGCCAGCGTCGCCTTGAAATTGTGCCCGACCGAGGGCGTCTCGCGCAGGCCTGCATCCACTGTGACGTGGTCCTGCTCGTACACCGAGCCGAGAATGTCCTGGATGCCGCGGCGGATCGTGGCCGGCGTGATGCCGTGCTCGCGGTTGTAGGCCTCCTGCTTCTCGCGGCGGCGCGCGGTTTCCTCCATCGCGCGCTGCATGGAGCCGGTGACGTGGTCGGCGTAGAGAATGACCTTGCCGTCCACGTTGCGCGCGGCGCGGCCGATGGTCTGGATGAGCGAGGTTTCGCTGCGCAGGAAGCCTTCCTTGTCGGCGTCGAGAATGCCGACGAAGGCGCACTCGGGAATGTCGAGGCCCTCGCGCAGCAGGTTGATGCCGACGAGCACGTCGAACGCGCCGAGACGCAGGTCGCGGATAATCTCGATGCGCTCGATCGTGTCGATGTCGGAGTGCATGTAGCGCACGCGAACGCCGTTCTCGTGCAGGTATTCGGTGAGGTCTTCCGCCATGCGCTTGGTGAGCACGGTGACGAGCGAGCGGAAGCCCTTGCGCGCGGTCTCGCGCACTTCGCCGAGGAGATCGTCGACCTGGCTGCGCGCGGGGCGCACCTCGACCGGCGGGTCGATGAGGCCCGTGGGGCGGATGACCTGTTCGACGAACACGCCGCCGGTCTGCTCCATCTCCCAGCTGCCCGGCGTGGCGGAGACATGCACCGTCTGCGGCCGCATGGCCTCCCATTCCTCGAAGCGCAGCGGGCGGTTGTCCATGCAGGAGGGCAGGCGGAAGCCGTATTCGGCCAGCGTCGCCTTGCGGCGGAAGTCGCCGCGGTACATGCCGCCGATCTGCGGCACGGTGACGTGGCTCTCGTCGATGAAGACCAGCGCGTTGTCGGGCAGGTATTCGAACAGCGTCGGCGGCGGCTCGCCCGGCCTGCGGCCGGTGAGATAGCGCGAGTAGTTCTCGATGCCCGCGCACGAGCCGGTGGCCTCCAGCATTTCAAGATCGAACGTGGTGCGCTGTTCGAGGCGCTGGGCTTCGAGCAGGCGGCCCTGGCCGTAAAGCTCCTCGAGGCGGGCCTTCAACTCCGTCTTGATGGCGTTGATCGACTGGATGAGGGTGGGGCGCGGCGTGACGTAGTGCGAATTCGCGTAGACCTTCACGAATTCGAGGTCCTGCGTCTTCTTGCCCGTCAGCGGATCGAATTCCGCGATGCTCTCGATCTCGTCGCCGAAGAAGCCGATGCGCCAGGCGCGGTCCTCGTAATGGGCGGGGAAGAGTTCTATCGTGTCGCCGCGCACGCGGAAGACGCCGCGCGAGAAGTCGCCGCCGGAGCGCTTGTATTGCAGCGCCACGAGGTCGGCGATGAGCTGGCGCTGGTCGATCTTCTCGCCCAGCTTCAGCGAGAAGGTCATCGCGGTGTAGGTCTCGACGGAGCCGATGCCGTAGATGCAGGAGACGGAGGCGACGATGATCACGTCGTCGCGTTCGAGCAGCGCGCGGGTGGCCGCATGGCGCATCCGGTCGATCTGCTCGTTGATGGAGGATTCCTTCTCGATGTAGGTGTCGGTGCGCGGAACATAGGCTTCCGGCTGGTAATAGTCGTAGTAGGAAACGAAATACTCGACGGCGTTGTTGGGAAAAAAGCTTTTGAATTCGCCATAAAGCTGCGCGGCGAGCGTCTTGTTCGGCGCTAGTATGAGCGCAGGACGATTTGTCCTTTTTATGACTTGCGCCATCGTGAACGTCTTGCCCGAGCCGGTGACGCCGAGCAGAACCTGGTCGCGTTCGTGCGCGTCCACGCCCTTCACGAGTTCGTCGATGGCGGCCGGCTGGTCGCCCTTGGGTTCGTATTCGCTGACGAGATCGAAGCGAATGCCGCCTTCGGATTTTTCCGGCCGGGCGGGACGATGCGGCGTCCACGGCTTTCGCGCGCGAAGGTTCGGGTCGCCGAGCTCCAGAAGCTCCTTCAGCGATTCCATTGTCGCGTTGGCGCTGACGATCGGCTGCGCCTTCGGCCGCACGCGCGTCGGCTTGTCGAGCCCGAGTTTCGCGGAGAGGGCGGGATCAAGCGACGAATAATCCGTTTCGAAGGCAGCCTGCGGCGCCTCGCCAAAGCCGCCGCGGTCCCGCTCGTTCAGTTTCGGGTTGAGCAGGCTTGCGAGATGCTCGTCGAGAGGTTGCACGTCCGGACGCGACGCTTTCGAGCGCGGGGCGCGGGCTGGCGGAGTGCTGGCGTTTCGGGGAGGGCGCGGCATGGCCGCAATATGGGGCCAGTCGCGGCCGGAAGGAAGGCGCCCCCTGGAGCAAGGCCAACGGTCATTTGATCGCCAAGCGCTTGCGCTTCCGCCGCGCGTCACCTTAAGTCTCAGCGGGAAACGCGCCCGGCAGATGGCGCGCGAACGGAGGGACCGGGGATGAGCGACAGGGTTTCAATGGATCAGTTTTCCGAGCGCGGCAGCTCGGTGACGCGCCGCACGCTCCTGGCGGGCATGGGCGCGCTTGCCGCGACGCCCGCGCTGGCCCAGCTTCCGCTACAGGCCGACCAGCCGCCGCAGCTCGACGTGCCCTATGTGCCGACGCCCCAGGACGTGGTCGATCGGATGCTTGCCATCGCGCGCGTGTCGGACAGGGATTTTGTCATGGACCTTGGTTGCGGCGACGGCCGGATGCTGGTCACCGCAGCGTCGAAATTCGGGTCGCGGGGACGCGGCGTCGATCTCAATCCGCAGCGCATCCAGGAGGCCAACGCGAATGCGAAGAACGCAAAGGTCGCCGACAAGGTGAGCTTCGAGGTGAAGAACCTATTCGACACGTCCATCAAGGAAGCTGACGTCCTGACGATGTATCTTTTGCCGAGCGTCAATCTGCAATTGCGCCCGCGCATTTTCGAGGAGATGAAGCCTGGCTCGCGTATCGTGTCGCATTCCTTCGATATGGGCGACTGGGAGGCCGACCTGCAGGATCGGGTCAACTACAGCCGGATCTATTTCTGGGTCGTGCCCGCGAAGGTCGGCGGCAAGTGGGTCATCACGGACGGGGATGACAAAATCGAAGCGAATCTTGTGCAGACCCATCAGAAGATCACCGGCGGGGAGATCAGGTTTTCCGGCGGAACCGCGCCTGTGATGGGGCTCGTCAGCGGCGAGAACGTGCGAATCATCACGCAGATTCGAGGCGAGCCGCGCATCTACGCGGGACGCGTCGCCGGCGACCGGATCTCGCCGATCGCCGGTGGCGCGCAAGGCTGGACGGCAGCGCGCGGCTGACACATCTTCAACCCGGTAATTCCCGCCAGACCGCGCTCGCGGACCTCCTGAAGGATCACACATGACTGCTTCCGCCAGCGGGTCGGCTCCGCAGAAGACGATCAGTGTTATCGATGGCGTCGCCTTCATCGTCGGCGTCGTGATCGGCATCGGCATATTTCGGATGCCGCCGCTAGTCGCCAGCAACACCGCCAGCGAGACGATGTTCATGCTAGCGTGGCTTGCGGGCGGCTTCGCCATGCTGATCGGCGCGCTCTGCTATGCGGAATTGGCGTCGAGCCATCCTGACGCGGGCGGCGAGTATCACTTCCTGCGCAAGGCGTATGGGCCGCGGCTTGCGGTATTGTTCGGCTGGGCGCGCGGAACGGTGATCCAGACGGGCGCCATCGCCTATGTCGCGTTCGTCTTCGGCGATTACGCGCAACAGATCATCGGGCTTGGAGCGCGCGGATCGTCCATATGGGCGGCTCTTGCAGTGATCGCGTTCACCGCGATCAACGTCATGGGCACGCAGCCGGGACGGCGAACGCAGTTGATTTTCGCGTCAACGACGGTCGCGACGGTCGTCGTGGTCGCGATCGCTGGCCTCGCCGGACCGCCGGCGCCGCCGTCGCCGGCGCCGGTGAGCGGCGCAGGCGCCCTGGGCCTTGCGATGGTGTTCGTTCTGCTCACCTATGGCGGCTGGAACGAGGTGGCCTATCTCTCGGGCGAGATGAAGGACGTGCGCCGCGACATGGTCCGCATCGTCCTGATTGGCACGCTGGTCGTCACGGGCGTCTATCTCGCCGTCAACCTCGCCTATCTGAACACGTTCGGCTTCGCCGGCCTTCGGCAGAGCAAGGCGGTGGGCGCCGATCTCATGCGCGTCATCGTGGGCGATGCGGGCGCTCTCGTGCTCGCGACCATCGTTTGCATCGCCGCTTTGAGCACGCTCAACGCGACGATCTTCACCGGCGCGCGCGTTTACTACGCGCTCGGCCGCGACATGCCGATCATCCGGAAACTCGGTGTCTGGGACGCTGTGCGCGACAATCCGGCGAACGCCTTCCTCCTGCAAGGCGCCATAGCTCTGGCGCTCGTCGTCTTCGGATCGTTCACGCGCGACGGCTTCTCCGCGATGGTCGATTACACCGCGCCGGTGTTCTGGTTCTTCCTGATGCTCGTGGCTATCTCGCTCTTCATCTTCCGGATGCGCGAACCCGCCGCGGCGCGCCCGTTCACCGTCCCGCTGTACCCGATCCTGCCGGGCGTATTTGTCGCGATCTGCGCCTACCTGCTTTATTCGAGCCTCGCCTATACGGGTTACGGCTCGCTGTTCGGGATCGGGGTTCTGGCCCTGGGCGCGCCGCTCGCGTTCTTCGGGCAGGCGGGCGACAGCGAGGCGCACTGAAAGAGCTTGCCCCCGGCGCTCGTCCGTGTATGACAAATAACGATGTTCGTCATACATGGAGGACTGTCATGACCTTTCAGGCGAGGCGGGGCCTGGCGATCGCCCTTGTCGCGACCTTCTTCGGCACTTCCGCTGTCGCAGAGACGCCGGAGGAGTGGGTGAAGCTCGGCGCCCGGGTGCACGGCGGGTTCGGCGCCTTCATCCCGGTCGGGATCAAGATTGGGCTCGACGCCGCGCAGACGCTGAAGGCGCAGCCGCGTCAGCTTAGCGTTACCTATTACGACAATCCGAAGTCGCCCTGCGCGTGCTTCGCCGACGGGATCGCGATCGCGACTGTCGCCTCGGTCGGCCAGCGAACGGTGACCATCGCGCCCGAGAAGGCGCCGGACGATGCGGCCGCCGTCGTCGTCATCCGCCCGCGCACGGGCGGGCAGGGGCTGCGTTACGTGATCCCGATGAGGGCGCTGCCGAAGCTCGCGGAAATGAACAAGACGCTCGAGCCGTTGCAGCGTTATCACGCCGTCATGAAGGCCGATGGATTGTTCACGCGCAGCGTTGAACCGTAGCGATGACCGTTCGCTGACCTTCCTTTAAGTTCACGGGGGAATCACGCTGCTGGGAGCGTCCCTCGTGAGCATCTCGTCGTCTGCCGTCACGCCAGTTCTTCTTTTGCTTCTGTCGAACGTCTTCATGACGTTTGCCTGGTACGGGCATTTGAAATTCAAGGAAAGCCCGCTGCTTGTCGTGATTGTCGCGAGCTGGGGAATTGCGTTCTTCGAATATTGCCTCGCCGTGCCAGCCAACCGCTGGGGCAGCGCGGTGTACAGCGTCGTCGAACTCAAGACGATGCAGGAAGTGATCACGCTCACCGTCTTTGCGGCGTTCTCTACCTTTTATCTCAAGCAGTCCCTGACGATGAACCACTTCATCGGTTTCGCGCTGATCGCGGCCGGGGCGTTCTTCATCTTCAAGGACAGGCTGGCGTGACGGCGTCCGCGCGTTAGCTTTTCTGCCGGGCGATGATCTGATCCTTGATGTCGTTGTAAATGTTCTCGGGAACAATCTTCTTGGACAGCAACTCGTCCTTGCCGCGATAGGGGCGGCCCTTGATGATCGCTTCCGCGCGAACGGGCCCCACTCCCTTGAGCTTCTGAAGTTCGTCGAGGCTGGCGCTGTTGATGTCGAGAAGCGGAGCGGCCGCCGGCTTGGCTGGCGTCGTCTGCGCGGGCGGAGCGGGCTTGGCGCCAGAGCTCTGCGCCAGGGCGGCTCCAGTGAGAGCCAGTGCGAATGCGGCGGCGAAGGAAAGGCGTCCGAACATGAGCGAATCCCCCTGTGGATGCGAACCAGAGTAGCAGCCTGCCGACGGCTCCCTAGGGGAGGGAGCCGCTGTCAGCCGCCCGGGGGCGTTACATCCGCGCTGTTGACGGCTGTCATCGGTTGCACGAAGCGGGGCTGCTGCACGGTCATGCTCGCCCTGTAGTCCGCCGTCGCGCCGACTGGAGCAATCTCTGCCGTCGCGAAAACCGCCAGCGCAGCGGCGACGATGCCGCCCATGACGCAGAGCGACATGCGAAGCTGCCGCCGGGCGAGTTCGGCCGTCACGGGCTTGGCTGCAAAGCCCTCCGCGGCGTCGAGGTCGATACGTTTTGCGTCCATGGCCGTGCGTCTCGTGTTCATGGTGCGCTAACGTTCGTTCGAGTCACTCGGTTCCCGAAAATACGGAGGCCAGCAGGGCGACAAGGATGAGGCCGCACAGCGCCCCGCAGGCCCGGGCCTGCCGGCGCGTCTCGTCGCCAACGAGCGCGAGGGCAAAGCCCTCCCGCGGACAATCCTTTGAAACGCTTGCGTTTTCCTGTGTGCTTCGACGCATCCTGATCTCCCGCGGCGCCGCCTCCGCTGATTAATGTGCGCGCGCGGAAAGATCGTGGCGGGCAATGGTTACCGCCGCCGTGTCGGCGCGCACAATTCCGTGAATGAAGGTTGCCAATCGGTAATGAAGCGGTGAAACGCCCGCGTTTTCGCTGTTGCCGTTTCGGCGGGACCTGCCTATTTTCCGCCGCTTGCCGGGCAGGAAAGGGTCCGTGGCCCGGCGTTACCCTGCAGTTTTCTGGAGCCAGTCATGTCGTTCCTTGCCGGCGCAGTCACCCGCGTAAAGCCTTCCGCCACCATGGTGGCGACGCAGAAGGCGCGCGACCTGAAAAACGCCGGACGCGACATCATCTCCCTTTCCGTCGGCGAACCGGACTTCGACACGCCCGACAATATCAAGCAGGCGGCCATCAAGGCGATCCAGCGGGGCGAAACGAAGTATCCGCCGGTGCTCGGGATCGTGCCGCTGCGCGAAGCCATCGCCGCGAAGTTCAAGCGCGAGAATGGTCTCGACTATAAGGCCTCGCAGACCATCGTCGGCACGGGCGGCAAGCAAATCCTGTTCAACACGTTCCTCGCCACCTGCGATCCGGGCGACGAGGTCATCATCCCGGCGCCCTATTGGGTGAGCTATCCCGACATGGTGACGATCGCCAACGGAACGCCCGTGATCGTGAAAACCAGCCTGGAAAGCGGCTTCAAGCTGCAGCCGGAGGACCTCGAGCGCGCCATCACGCCGAAGACCAAGTGGCTTCTGCTCAACTCGCCGTCGAATCCGACAGGCGCCGCCTACACCTATGACGAGCTGAAGGCGATCACCGATGTTTTGATGCGCCCGAAGAATCGTCATGTCTGGGTGCTCACCGACGACATCTACGAACACCTCACCTACGGCGACTTCAAGTTCTACACGCCGGTGCAGGTGGAGCCGAACCTCATGGACCGCACGCTGACGCTGAACGGCGTGTCGAAGTCCTACGCCATGACCGGCTGGCGCATCGGCTACGCGGCGGCGCCCGATTCGCTCATCAAGGCGCTGGACCTGTTGCAGGGACAGCAAACCTCGGGCGCCTGCACGATCGCGCAGTGGGCTTCCGTGGAGGCGCTGAACGGTCCGCAGGATCACCTGCCGGTGTTCAAGAAGGCATTCCAGGAGCGCCGCGATCTGGTCGTCTCAATGCTCAACCAGGCGAAGCACATCAAGTGCCCGATGCCGGAAGGCGCTTTCTACGTCTATCCCGATTGCTCCGAGGCGCTCGGCCGCAAAACGAAGAGCGGCAAGGTCATCGAGACGGACGAAGACTTCATCAACGAACTTCTGGAGCAGGAAGGCGTCGCGGTGGTCCACGGCACGGCGTTCGGGCAGGGGCCGAACTTCCGCATCTCCTACGCGGCGTCGACAAAGCAGCTCACCGACGCCTGCGAGCGCATTCAGCGCTTCACGGCCAGCCTGAGCTGATCCATCTGCGCCAGTCACGCATTCGTGAGCCCCGCTCCACCCCCGGAGCGGGGCTTTTTGATTTCACGCAATGCGGATTTTATATTATATAGTTCTAATGTAATTGTCAGTCGCAATTGCATAACGGAGACCCGCCATGACCCAGAACGTCGGAAACCTCGACCGCATCCTTCGCATCGTCGTCGGACTCGGTCTTCTCTCGATCATCTTCGTCGGGCCGAAGACGTGGTGGGGACTCGTCGGCATCATCCCTCTGGCGACCGCGTTGATGCGAAATTGCCCGGCCTATTCGATCCTGGGCGTCAATACCTGCGAGAAGAAGTAGAAAGGCCGGGATGTCTCGGGAAGACGGGCGTTAACCGCCGGGGATGACCGTCACGGAGGCAACCGCGCACCGCAGGGCGATCAATGCCCGTCAAACGCCATGAGCGTGCGCACGGGCACCCCGAGCGCCTCGATCTTCTTCGCCCCCCCAAGGTCGGGAAGATCGATGACGAAGCAGGCTGCGATCACGTCGGCGCCGATCGACTTCAACATCTTCACTGCGCCTTCCGCGGTGCCGCCCGTGGCGATCAGATCGTCAATGAGAATGACGCGCTCGCCCGGCGCGACCGCGTCCGAATGCATCTCCATTTCATCGACGCCGTACTCCAGCGAATAGGCGATGGAAACTTTCGTGTGCGGCAGCTTGCCCTTCTTGCGGATGGGCACGAAGCCCGCGGAGAGCTGATGCGCCACTGCCCCGCCAAGAATGAAGCCGCGCGCCTCGATGCCGGCAACCTTGTCGATCTTCGTTCCGGCCCACGGCTGCACAAGCTCGTCCACCGCGCGGCGAAACGCGCGCGGCGAGCCGAGCAGCGTCGTGATGTCGCGAAAGAGGATGCCAGGCTTCGGATAATCCGGGATCGTTCTGATCGCCTGCTTGAGATCGCTGTCGAGGTTCATGGACGGGCTCGCTAGTTCAACAGGCTGACGCTAGTCTGCGTCGGGGGCGAAAGCAAAAGGGGACACAAAATATGGCGGACGTTCCTGAGACCCGTGTGACGCTCACCGATTTCGACGTGCCGTTCGACCGGCTGGTCTTCTTCTTCGTGAAGGCGGCGCTGGCGGCTATCCCGGCCGCGATCATCGTCATGTTCATCCTGATGTTCATCGGCTTCCTGTTGCGCGCCATCTTCGGCGTCGGCCACTGGGGCATGGGCTACCGGCTCTAGGCTCCCGCGTTCACGCGCGCGAGGATCGGCCCCAGCCTGTGCAGAAGCGCAGGGTCGCGCGCCGATGGCGCCGTGACGAGGGCCGTGTCGAGCGCGCGGTCGGAGCCCACGGGACACGGCTCGTGTTTGGCCGGAAAGTCCGCGAGCAGGCGCGCGAGAAGACGCGCCGCCTTCGCCGAGTTCTCATGAACGACCTTGAGAATCGAGGCGACTTCGACCGCCGCATGTTCCGGGTGCCAGCAATCGTAGTCCGTCACCATCGCAATCGTTGCGTAGGACAGTTCCGCCTCGCGCGCCAGTTTGGCTTCGGGCATCGCCGTCATCCCGATGACGTCGTAGTCGAGATTCTTGTAGGTGATCGATTCCGCATAGGATGAGAATTGCGGCCCTTCCATGCAGACGTAGGTTCCGCCGCGATGACATTCGATCTTCTCAGCCTTCGCGGCCGCTTCGATGCGATCCTGCAGGCGTGGCGCAACAGGATGCGCCATCGACACATGCGCGACGCAGCCGTTGCCGAAGAAGGACGACTGCCGCCCGAACGTGCGATCCACGAACTGGTCCACGAGTACGAAGAGGCCCGGATAGAATTCGGGCTTGAACGAGCCGCATGCGGAGACGGAAACCAGGTCCGTCACGCCAACAGCCTTCATGGCGTAGATGTTGGCGCGGTAATTGATGCCGTCCGGCGAGAAGCGATGACCGCGACCGTGGCGTGCGAGAAAGACGACCTGAGTGTCGCCGACGCGTCCGAAGCGCAGAGCATCGGAGGGTTCGCCAAAGGGAGTGTCGATGCGTTCCTCACGCTGGTCCTGAAGGCCGGGCAAATCGTAAACGCCCGAACCGCCAATCACGCCCACAACTGCTTTTGTCATTCTCACGCTCCTTGCCGCCCTGTTGTCCGACAAGCCCGCGTGCGAGGCAAGCGGGTCAGGGCGCGAGAAGCGCGGCGGGGATGTCGTCGGGATCGAGCGGACGCGGCGTGCTCCCAAGAATGGCGAGTGTGGACCAAAGCGCCAGCACACCGATCGAACCGAATTGCAGCCAGGCGAAGCCCGACGGGTCCTCGGACTTCATCCCCGAAAATCGGCCTATGATCTCGACGAAGATCACGAAGGCGGCGAAAACGATGGCGTGGAACGTCACCATGCGGCCGATGAAGCGCCCATGAACCAGCCTGCATTGCGGATTGGCCTTTCGGGCGCGGGCGACGATCTCCCGCACAAGGGCCGCGTAGTCGCCCTCCGGGCTCATGTCGAGCAGACGGCCGGGGGCGGGGCCGTAAATTGTGAACCAGTCCCCGGCGCGCGTAATGATGTCGCAGCGTCTGCGCCGGTCGCGGCGGTCTCGCTCAACCGCAAGGCGGACTTCGCGAATGTCGTGCCAAAGCAGGGTGCGCCTCGGCATTCCGTCGTGCGCGGCCTCCAGTCCGTGCTGCAAGGCGCGCCAGTTTGTGAATGAGGCAAGCGCATGTGGTCTTGAGCGCAGGAACGGCGTGAAGGATCGGCCTGTCATGCGCTCATCGTAGACCGGGCAGAATGCTTCGGCCATCGCCCCATCGTGATTTGCCGCAGGAATGGGGCGGCGCTAGTTCTCTGGCGCGACCCACGGAGGCGGCCATGAACGTCATTCATCGGAAGGGCTGGGAAATTCCAGAGCGCGACGCGACGCCGGAGGACCTTTTCCTCAACCGGCGCTCGCTCATCAAGGGCGCGGCGGCGGGCATAGGCGCAGGGGTCATGCTGCCAGCGGGCGCCTTCGCCCAGGGAGGGCTCTATCCGGCGCCGCGCAACGAGATCTACAAGCTCGACCGCCCGCTGACGGCGGAGAAGCTGACGGCGAATTACAACAATTTCTATGAGTTCGGCTCGACCAAGTTCATCGCGGAGGCGGCGCAGAAACTGGTGACAAGGCCGTGGACCATCAAGCTCGACGGTCTCGTCGAGAAGCCGCGCGAGGTCGATTTCGACACGCTGATCAAAGCCGTCAAGCTCGAGGAGCGGCTTTATCGGCTGCGCTGCGTGGAAGCGTGGTCAATGACGATCCCGTGGACCGGCTTCCCGATGAAGCAATTGCTCGATTTCGCCCGTCCGCTGTCAGGCGCGAAATACGTGCGCATGGAAACATTCATGGACCCCAAGATCGCGCCCGGACAGCGGCAGATCTGGTATCCGTGGCCCTTCGTGGACGGCTGCGCGATAGAGGAGGCCGCCAACGATCTGGCGTTCATGGTCACGGGCGCCTACGGGAAGCCGCTTGCGAACCAGTATGGCGCGCCGCTGCGCGTTCACATGCCCTGGAAGTACGGATTCAAGGCCGTGAAGTCGATCACGCGCATCAGTTTCGTGGCGGAGCGTCCGAAGGGTTTCTGGGAGGCGTTGCAACCAGCCGAATACGGCTTCTGGGCGAACGTGAACCCGAAGGTCGATCATCCGCGCTGGAGCCAGGCGACGGAAGAAGTCCTTGGCACGCGCGATCGCGTGCCAACGCTGCTTTTCAACGGCTACGGCGAGTTCGTCGCGGACCTCTACAAGGGCAAGGAAAACGAACGCCTGTGGGCGTGACAGAGCCGCGCGAGCGGCGCGTCCGTCTGCCTATTTCGCCGCCGGCTTGTACGGTCCCAACTCCTTGAGCGCCCAGTCGAGGAAGGTGCGGTCGACGACCTTCTCGATATCGACCGGCTTTTCAAGCAGCTTGAGTTTCTGGAAGATGGCGATGTCTTCCTTCAGGCTCGTCATGTCGAGTTCGCCGTTCGGGTCGCAATAGGCGAGGATGAACGAGCGATAAACTTTCGGATCCTTGTAGGGGCCATACTCGGTCAGGATTTTCACGACTTCATCGCCCCGGGCGCCGCTGAACTCGCCTTTCTCGTTAAGCGCGTCGTTGTGGTAGCGAACGCCCTTGAGGAAGGCGCGCATGAAGCGCCGCGCCGCATCCGGGTTCTCCTTGGCGAACTGCCCGGAATAGAGCGTCACCGCAACCTGATGCACGGGATAGACGTCCCAGCCGTTGAGAATTGGAATGGCGATGCCGCGCGTGATCGCAATCGTCGTCGCCGGATCAGGCGGCATGGCGATGTCGATGGCGCCGCTTTCCAGCGCCTGCACCTGCTGGGGAAAGCTCATCGAGACTTCCTCGATGTCGCCGATGTCCAGTCCCGCTCTTTGCAAAACCTTGTAGATGACGGAGGACGCCGAAGAACCCGGCGCGCCGTTGGCGAACTTCAGTCCCTTGATGTCCCGCAACTCCTTCACACGGCCGGATTCGATCAGCGCCTTGCGCACGAGCAGTTTCTGGCTGCCGCGATTGACGACGTTCTTGCTCTTGTCCGACACGATGCGGATGTCCATCCCGCGCGAGATCGCATTGTAGAGTCCCGCCGACGGGCCGCCCGCGCCCACCTGCAATTCATTCGTTGCAAGCGGCGTAATCATCCGCGCGGCGGACGGAAAGGGGATGAAGGACACGTCGAGTCCTTCCTCCCGGAAATATCCCTTTGCGTGCGCGACGAAGTAACCGACGTCAGTCGCCGCGTTCGGCACGCCAACCTTGACTGCTACAAGCTTTTGCTGCGCGTGCGCCCTGTCCATCGCCGCGAAAAGCAAACCGGACGCGCCGAAAGCGAGTGCTTGCCTGCGATTCATGTTTCCCTCCCCGTCATTCTCGATCGCAATGATTAGCGTCGGCGTCGCAGGTCTCGTCAATCGGCCGATTGCGCGCGAGTCCGCAACCTTTGCGATTTGCCCAGCTAGCGATGATATCTGTACGTGAGCGGATAAAAAAAGGCCGGGCATTGCTGCCCGGCCGACGCCCCGACTTTCATCGGGTGTCTCCAGAGGGGAACGGCGGAGAACCATTCGAACAGCGCCGGAAGGGAGGGGGCGCGGCTCAATTCTCAGCCGTAAACATAGTTGCAATGCAGTAAGCGCGGCGCAACAGGCGCAAACGCATATGCGCTATGCGTTTTGAACATGTCTCTCATTTCTAACTATTAGGAGGTCCTCTCCACAGGGCGGAGGGCACGAGCCATTCGGGCGAGCAAGGGCCCCGCCACATGGGCGGCCGGGATAATGGCCGCGCCGGCAAGCAGCCCGAACAGGGCGGATGATATCGCGGTTATTGCCCAGCTTGCCGCCGGGCCGGCCCCGGGAATCAGGCCGCTCGCCAGGGCGGACAGGTGATCGACCGCCTCCTGCGGCGCATGAAATCCGAATTCGTGGAGCCCGTGCAGGAGTATCCCGCCGCCGACCCAGGCCATTGCGACGACGCCGAGGGCCGACAGCAGGCTCAGGAACCAGGGCATGCCGATGACAAGGCCACGCCCAAGTGGACGGGTAATCCGGGCGATCACCCGGTCGGCGCCGTTCGCGGGGCCTTCGCCTGCATTGCGCAACCCGAGGATCGAAGCGAAGGGGCGCTCTCCGGTGGCGAGGGCGAGACCGATGTCGTCAGCCTTCACGATCAGCGCGACAACACCGTAAACGCCGACGGTGATCAGAATGGCGACAAGGGCGAGCACCGCTGCTTGCATCGCGACGCCGCCGGGGGGAATCGCGGCCAGCGTGATCGCCATGATCTCGGCGGAGAGAATGAAATCGGTCCGGATCGCGCCGGCCACTTTCTGCGCCTCGAGTTCCTCGGGCGTCGTAGCCGTCGGCGAGACATGCTCCTCGTGTTCGTGCGCGCCATGGGGAGCGATCGCGGCGAAGATTTTCTCCGCGCCCTCGTAACAGAGGTAGGCGCCGCCCAGCATCAGGAGCGGCGTGACCATCCAGGGCGCAGCCCAGTTCAGGAGCAGGGCGGCCGGCAGCAGAAAAACAAGCTTGTTCTTCGCGGAGCCGAGCGCAATTTTCCAGATGATCGCCAGTTCGCGCTTCGCCTCGAAGCCGACGACGTAGCGCGGCGTGACCGCCGCATCGTCCACAACGACGCCGGCCGCCTTGGCCCCCGCCTTCGTTGCTTGCGCGGCGACGTCGTCCACGGACGCCGCCGCGACCTTGGCGAGCGCCACCACGTCGTCCAGCAGCGCGAGAAGACCTGAAGACACGCGACCTCCTGAATCGCTCCCCGGCCCAACGATCGGGGAGGCTAGAAGTCCCACCGTTGGGCGTTGGCGACAAGGAAGTCGCGGAACACGCGCACCCGCGCGACGTTCTTCACTTCTTCCGCGTACACGAGATAGCACTCGAGCTCGGGCATGTCGGCCTGCGGCAGGATGCGCACGAGGCTAGCGTCCGCGAGCGCGAGATAGTCCGGCAGAATGGCGATTCCGACGCCGTTCTCAACGGCCCTGCGCAGCGCCGAGATATTGTTGACGCGGAGTACGGACGGACGCGGGTTCTTTGGATCGCGCCCAGCGAAATGCAACGAGTTGATCGCGCCGAGATAGCTTTGCGCCGAAACGCCGTAGGTAAGGATGCGATGGTTGTCGAGATCGTCGAGCGTCTTGGGTTCGCCGAACCGCTTGAGATAGAGCGCCGACGCATAGGCGTGGAAATGCATCGTGAAGAGCCGGCGGCGAATGAGATCAGGCTGCACGGGTTCGCGCACGCGGATGGCGACGTCGGCCTCGCGCATGGACAGATCGAGCTCATCGTCCGACAGAAGCAAGGTCAGCTTGATGTCAGGATACAGCTCGAGAAATTCGCCGATGCGCGGCGTCAGCCAGTTGACGCCGATGCCGACCGTCGTCGTCACGCGAAGCTCGCCGTGAGGACGTTCGCGGCTGTCGGATAGGCGTGTGCGTGTGGCTTCGAGCTTCAGCACCATGTCGCGCACGGCCCGGTAGAGCACCTCACCCTGTTCGGTGAGGATGAGTCCGCGCGCGTGGCGGTGAAAGAGCGGCACCTGCAGGTCGGCTTCGAGCGCGCTTACCTGACGGCTTACCGCGGACTGGCTGAGGCCCAGTTGCTCGCCGGCGTGGGTGAACGATCCCGCTTCCGCAGCGGAATGAAAGATGCGCAGCTTGTCCCAGTCCAACCCGCCCCTCCATCGATCCGCCGTGCGGCCGCGCGACCTTACTCCGCCGCCTGCTTTTCGTTCTCGTGCGCGGCGAGGAAACGCTCGGCCTCCAGCGCCGCCATGCAGCCGAGGCCGGCGGCGGTCACCGCCTGACGGTAAACGTCGTCGGCCACGTCCCCGGCGGCGAAAACGCCGGGAATATTGGTGGCTGTCGAGTTCGGCGCGGTCTTGATGTAGCCGTTCGGCTTCATCTCGATCTGGCCCTTGAACAGTTCCGAGGCCGGCGCATGGCCGATGGCGATAAAGACGCCGTCGACCGCGACCTCGCGCACTGCGCCGGTCTCCACGTTCTTCAACCGTGCGCCGGTCACCCCGGGCGGGTTTTCCCCGCCGGTCACCTCGTCGAGGACGTGGTTCCAGATCACTTCCACATTGGGCTTTGCAAAGAGCCGCTCCTGCAGGATGCGCTCCGAGCGGAAGGAGTCGCGGCGATGCACGACAGTGACCTTCCTCGCAAGGTTGGACAGATAAAGCGCCTCCTCGACTGCGGAATTGCCGCCGCCGACGACGATCACGTCCTTGCCTCGATAGAAGAAACCATCGCAGGTCGCGCAGGCGGAGACGCCGTAGCCCTTGAACCTTTCTTCGCTGGGGATGCCGAGCCACTTAGCCTTTGCGCCCGTTGCGATCACCAGCGTGTCGCAGGTGTGCGTCTCGCCGCTGTCGCACTTGACGACAAAGGGCCGCCTTGAAAGGTCCACGCCGGAGACATAGTCCGAGATCATTTTCGTGCCGACGTGTTCGGCCTGCTTGCGCATCTGCTCCATCAGCCACGGGCCCTGGATAGCGTCGGCGAAACCGGGGTAGTTCTCCACGTCCGTGGTGATCATCAGCTGGCCGCCCGGCTCGTAGCCGGAAATGAGAACCGGGTTCAGCATGGCGCGGGCGGCGTAGATCGCGGTCGTGTAGCCGGCCGGGCCGGAACCGATGATTATCATTTTCGCGTGCATCGGGCTCTCGCTCATAATTCCAGTGTCATCGTCCCGGCATGCGCGGGACGCTGGTCTCAGGTTCATTTATGTATGCGATGCAGGTCTTTCCCTGCAAGGAGCGCAGGGCCTGTCCACAGGCCTGCGCCGATCAATTCTGCCCGAACCCCCAAAGCGAGGGCAGGACCGTTTCTGCCGTGGCGCGCCACTTGCCGTCCGTTTCAATGCGTCCGGCGCCGAGCAGGTTCATGGCGTGGCCTGTCGATTGAAGCGCCTTGCGGTGATCGCCGAGCTTCTGGGCCATTTGGGCCATCCTGAGATGGATGGCCAGCAGATTGCTGGCGTCTTGGCGCTCCCCGGTCTGCAAGTTTGCGACGACGCCCTGCGCCTTCCGGTAGGCCTCCGCCGTCTGGTCGAGCGCATCCAGCGCCACGATCTCCACCATGTTCGTGGAGGCGATGAGGCGCTCGCGGCCGCGATCGGCCTGCGCTGCGTCGCGCCGGGCGCGTTCGATCTCCGCCATCGCATCTCCGGCCCGGCCGGCCGAGACGAGCGCGTTCGCAAGGTTGACGCGCATGATTACCCTGCGGTTCGCCAGCTCAGCGGCGTCGCCCAGGATGGCGAGCGCGCGTTCCAGCGCCTGAATCGCCCTGTCGTGCTCGTCGGCCTCCGCAAGGAGCAAGGCGAGATTGTTCAGCGCGAAAGCGACCTTCAAGCCGTTCTCGCCATAGGCGCGCTCCAGCGCGGCGAGCGAACGCATGTACATTTTGTAGGCTTCCTGCGTTCGCCCCTCGGCTTTGAGAAAACTGGCGTAGGTGGCGAGGTCGACCGCGAATTCGGGATGTGATGTGTGAAACAGCGCGGCCGACAGTTCGATGAGTTCGCGATGCGCGCGGTCGCCGTAGGCGTGGTCGCGCAGGCCTTCCGAGGCGTTCGCCCGCTTGCGCATGACTTCGTGCAGCAGCGGCCTTTCGCCGGGCCGCGCCTCGCGGAAAATTGCAAGCGCCGTTTCCGCCGCTTTCGCCGCGCCCGCGAAGTCGTTCTCCGTAAGATTCAACTCGGCGAGGCGGTCATAATATTGCCCAAGAGCGAGCTTGTCTTCGAGTTCTTCGAGGCGCGGGCGCTCTGTTTCGAGAAGTTCGCGCGCTTTGGCCACCTGTCCGCTTGCGGCCGTCATTTCCACGATCAGCAGGCGCAGCATGGCCGCTTGAATGGGGTCGCGCTTGGCGGCGTTTTCGTAACGCGCGCTCAACTCGCGCGACAGAGCGAGAGCTTCCCGATCCCGGCCCACGCGTTCAAGAATGCGGATCTGCATGACGCGCGAGCTGAGGTAGCGGGCCGCGTCGTTTGCTTCATCGAGAATGTTTGCAGCTTCCTGCGCGTCAGCAAGGGCGAGGTTGTAAACGCCTTCCGTCATCCGCATCTGCGCCCTGAGCGAAAGCGCGGCGCCAAGTTCACGCGCGCTGGAAGGACCCGCCGCGCGAAGATCGGCAACGGCGGCCTCGATTTCGAGGTCGAAGTCGCTGATCTGGCCGTCGCGGAAGGCCTGGGTCGCGCGGCGCAACCTCGCAAGCCCGCGCACTTCGAGCGCGTCTTTCGTTTCGCCCCTAAGGCGCACGCCATGCTCCATCAACAATGCGTCGCCGCCGGCCTTGCGCTCGCTACTTCGGTAATAGGCTGTCACGACGTTCATCGCGTCGAGCCGCGCTTCGTCGGGCACGCCGTCCAGATCGACGCGCCGCATCAGGCGATCGATGACCTCATCGGCCTCCTTGGTCTTCTCCGGCCCGGACATGCGCTTCAGCAGGCCCGACGCTGCGTCGATGAACCGGTCCGGCGCCGCCGCGCGTTCAAGCAGGTTGAACGCGAGAAGCCAGGCCTGTTCGGTCTGGGGATGATCGAGCTTCTCCAGTGCGCCAGCGAGAAAGCCGGCCACGAGCCCCGCGTCGGCGGAGCCGCCGCGTCCTTCCGCCCGCAGCCTTTCCAGCGCAGCGTAAAGGGAGGCGACAGCGCCGTCGTAATCGCCTGCGGCGAGCTTGCCGCGCCCGTCGTTGTAAAGCGACTGGGCCGTTGGCTCACCCTGCGCGTGCGACGCGTCCTGCGCGCGCGCGTCTGTCCATGAAAGCGACAATGCGAGAGCCAGCGCGACGATGTGCGATTTATGCCCCCTCATGGCTGGCCGCTCCGCCACAGCGAGGGCAGGGCGACCTGCGCCCATTCGCGCCAGAGGTAACTTGTCTCGACGCCCCGGGACGTCATCAGCCGGGAGGCCTCCGCCGTGGCTGCAAGGGCGTTCTTGTCGTCGCCCGCCCGTCGCGCGACGTCTCCCATCTGAAGCAACAGGCTGACGGCGTTCTGCGCATCCTCCTTCGTGCGGACGGGAATGCGGTTCAACGTCTTCAAACCTTCGCCCCAGGCCTCTTCCAGCCGGCCGAGATGGGCCAGAGCGAGGACGCCGATCATGTCCGCGTTCACGGCCGCCCGCTCTCGCCGCTCGCCGATGCTGGGAAGGTCGTCATGAATCTGCTGCACGATCTTCAGCGCATCCTGTGCGCGGCCAAGGAAGTTCAGCGCGTTGGCGTAGTTCATCCGCAGGGTGGCGCGAGCTTCCGCTCGCTCCGGCGCGTCGCCGACGATCGCAAGCGCTTGCTCGAGCAATGTCGCCGCCTCCGCCCGGCGGCCCGCCGCGGAGATAACGTTTGCGAGATTGCTAAGACCATAGGCGTATTTCAGTCCCTGTGTTCCATACGCCCGTTCAAGGCCCACGAGCGCGCGTCGCAGAAGCGCTTCGGCTTCATCGAGCCTGCCAGCGATCTGGAGAAATGTCGCGTAGGCGTTGAGGTCGCGCGCGACCTCCGGATGGTCGGGGCGATAGATGCGCACCGACAGGTCGATGAGTTCGCGGAACGCGCGGTCGGCGTACGCTTCGTCGAGCAGGCCTTCGGATGCGCGCGCGCGTTTGCGCATCGGTTCGACCTGCAGGACGGGCACATGCGGAAGCGCCGTGCGGTAGGCTTCGATCGCGCGTTCTGCGTTCTTAGCCGCCGACGCGTAATCTTCCTCCTCGATTTCGATGGCCGCGAGTCGGTCGAAGTATTGTGCGGCGACGGTGGCCTTGGCCTTGCCGCCGAGACGTTCGCGCTCCTTTTCAAGCGCTGCGAGACTTTGCGCGCGCTGGCCCGCGTTCATCAACATCTCCACGCGGTCAAGGCGCGCGGCGAATGCGAGGCGAGAGTCGGCGCCGGTCTTCCGCTCGACCGTGTCGACGAGTTTTTCCACGATGGCGAGCGCTTCGTCATTGCGCTCCATGCGGCTCAGAACGCGCGCCTGCAGGCTTGCAGCCTCGATGAACGTGTCGAGATTTTCAGGTTCTACGGCGACTGACTCCGCGAACAACGGAAGCGCCTCGCCATAAAGGCCTTCCCCGAACAGCACCTTTCCGCGAAGGTTCAATGCCGCTGCGAGATGTTTCGAGGAGTCCGGCATGGCGCGGCGAAGGTCGTCAACGGCGCCTTCGATCTGCTTTGTGAAGTCGGCGATACGTCCATCGCGCAGACTGTCGTGCGCTATTCCGAAGCGGGCGATGCCGCGAATGCGAGCGGCGCGGGGCGTCGCAGCCTCGAGCAACGGGCCGACCCGCTCCATCACCTTGTCCGCGTCGCCCTTCCGGCCGATTGCAGAGAGGTAATCGGCGGCGACATTCATGCCGGCGATGCGCGCTTCGTCGATCGTTCCCGCACGCTCCAGGCGCTGGACAAGTTGCTCGGCAACCTTTGCGCCCTCGTCGGCGCGGCCCAGGCGATGGAGCCGTGACAGCCACGCGTCGCCGGTTTCGATGAACGGTTCGAGATCGATGGCGCGGGACAGCAGAGCGAACGCGTGTTCGAACGCCTGGTCCGTCTGCGGATGGTCCGCCTTGTCGAGGGCGCTGGCGAGATAGGCGCTGACGAGGCCGCCGTCCACGGTCTCTCCACGCCCCTGCCGCCGCAAGGCTTCGAGCGCGCGATAGAGCAGTTCCGCGCTCCGCTGATAGTCCTTCGCGCGCGCTGCGGCCCGCCCCTCGTCAAACAGCGACTGCACGGATTCTTCGGTCTGCGCAGGCGCTGGAGCTTGCGCGCGCGCCGCCGCCGCGCCGCCGAGGCAGGCAGCCATGAGGAGGGTGGCGACAGCGGGAGCGCGGAACATAAGCGTAGAAGAAACCGCCGCCCTTTGGGGCGCAAGCCATTTTAGCGCCGGGGTTCAGGCGGCGCCTGAACGAAAAGCCTGATAGCGCCGCGCAATTTCGGCGGCGATCTCCCCGGTCGCGTCGACAGGCGCGTACGACCACTGCTCGATGCGGCCGGACCAAGGGCGCACGGCGCCCCCGGCGATCATGCCGTCCAGGAAAATCCTGGTTTTGCGAGGGCGGCCGGTCGGCGTGAACAGATGCACGGGCGCGCCAGTGGCCGCCGCCTCGCCCACCATGTTGACGCTGTCGGCGGTCACGGCGATCGCGTCCGCGTTGGCGATCATGTGCAGGAACGGGTTGCGGCCTTCCCCTGTCCATACGAAGCGCCGGTCCTCCGGCAGATCGGCGACGGCGTCGGCGACGACGCGGGTGAGGCCCGCTGGCGTGCGCCGCGAGGGCGTCACCATCACGCTGTAGCCCTGATCGCCGGCAGTGCGCGCGAGGCGCGCGAGTTCCTGCACATCATGCGGTTCATACTTGTAGGCCGAACTTGGGCCGCCGAGCAGAAGGGCCAGCCGAGGTTGCTTCAACCCGGCGATCCGCGGGTCCGGATTGGCGCGCGCGGCCGCGATCAGCGTCGGGCTCAAAGTGTGCGGCGACGACAGCGTCGACATGACGTTCGCGCCCTCGAGCCTGTCGTGCTCGGGCGCCCAGATCATGTCGAACGCGGCGCGTCTTGCGCGCGGATCGTGCAGGAAGGCGATGAAAGTCCCGCCGCCGGAGCGCTCCTTCAATGCGCGCAGGACGGGCGCGGCCGTCCGCCCGGAGCCGAGAGCGATCTCGGGCAGGGGATCGGGAAGCGGCGTCCGCGGATCGGCGGGTCCCCATGGCGCCATGAGCGCGTAAAGCCGGCGCGGGCTCACCTGCATGGATGCGATGTCGCCGCCGAGCGCCTGCGCGACGCCGCGGCAGATCACTTCGTGGCCTGCTTTATCGGGGGTGACGATGAGAATGCGCGTGTGCGGCGGGAGCAGGCCAGACATCTCGACTTCCGCTCCCGCGACCGCGTGTCGCTCAGACGTAGGCGATGGCGAGGATCTCGTAGCTCTTGCCGCCGCCGGGCGTGTTCACCTCCACGGTGTCGCCCACCTTCTTGCCGATGAGCGCGCGCGCTATGGGCGAGGTGATTGACACCCTGCCGCTCTTCACGTCTGCTTCGGTCTCGCCTACGATCTGGTACTTCTTCTCTTCGTCCGTGTCCTCGTCGATGAGCGTCACGGTCGCGCCGAACTTTATCGTGTTGCCGCTCAGCTTCGAGACGTCGATCACTTCGGCGCGGGAGATCTTGTCCTCGAGCTCCGCGATGCGGCCTTCATTGAGTGACTGGCTCTCCTTCGCGGAATGATATTCCGCGTTCTCGGAAAGATCGCCATGGGAGCGCGCTTCCGCAATCGCCTGAATGATGCGCGGGCGCTCGACCTGTTGACGATGCTTCAGTTCCTGCTCGAGAGCGACGAAGCCCGCGGCAGTCATCGGAACCTTTTCCATTTCCACCTTCCCGAATCACGGCCCGGAGGCCAGACGGAGTTTTGGGGGTTCTAGACCCCCGGTCTAATTGCGTTCGTTCCCGCCGGACCGGGGGATAGGCTAAAGGGGCTCAATCCGAACGAGGTTCGCTCGCCGCCCCGTGGCCGTCACAAACGCTATGGGAAACCTGACCGGGTCCCGGCGTCAAGCCACACCTTGGGCGGCCTGCGCGCGAACCGCGCTCAGGCTGCGAAATAGTCCTGCAGGGCGCAAACTTCCAGATCCCCCGCGCGATAGGCGCGGATTCCCTGGGCGGCGGCGATCGATCCGGCCAAAGTTGTATAGTAGGGCACCTTGTGCAGCAGGGCGGCGCGGCGCAGAGAGCGGGAATCAGCCAGCGCCTGCGCCCCGTCCGTCGTGTTGAACACGAGCTGGACCCCGCCGTTCTTGATCGCGTCCACAACATGCGGACGGCCTTCGGACACCTTGTTGATGCGCCGGGCCGGAACGCCATTCTGCTCAAGGTAGCGCTGCGTGCCGCCTGTCGCGAGGATGCGGAAGCCCTGGCCGACGAGCAGCTTCGCTGCTTCGAGGATGCGCGCCTTGTCGTCGTCGCGCATGGACATGAACACGGCGCCGCCGGTCGGAACCTTGGCGCCCGCGCCGAGCTGGCTCTTGGCGAAGGCCGCCTCGAACGAGCGGTCGAGCCCGATGACTTCCCCCGTGGAGCGCATTTCGGGACCGAGCACCGTATCGACTCCCGGGAATCGCGCGAACGGGAACACCGCCTCCTTCACGCCGACGTGGCCGAGCGGCTCCGCCTTCAGAGCGAAGTCGGACAACTTCTCGCCAGCCATGAGGCGCGAGGCGATCTTCGCGATCGGCTTGCCGATCACCTTGGCGACGAAGGGCACCGTGCGCGACGCGCGCGGATTGACTTCGAGCACGTAGATTTCGCCGTCCTTGAGCGCATACTGCACGTTCATCAGCCCGCCGACGTCGAGGGCCAGCGCGAGCTTGCGCGTCTGCTCTTCGAGGCGCGCGATCATCTCTGCGGGAAGGGAGCGCGGCGGCAGCGAGCAGGCCGAGTCGCCGGAGTGGATTCCCGCTTCCTCGATGTGCTCCATGACGCCGGCGACGAAAACGTCCTGTCCGTCGCAAAGGCAATCGACGTCGACTTCCACCGCGTCCGACAGATATCGGTCGAACAGAAGCGGATTCTTGCCCAGAACCGTGTTGATCTGGCCGGTCTTGTCGTTGGGATAGCGCGCCTTGACTTCGGACGGGATCAGGCTCGGCAGGGTGCCGAGGAGATATTCGTCAAGCGCGCCCTCGTCGCGGATGATCGCCATTGCGCGTCCGCCGAGCACGTAGGAGGGACGAACGACGAGCGGCAGGCCGAGTTCTCCGGCGACGATGCGCGACTGCTCCACCGAATAGGCGATGCCGTTCTTCGGTTGCTTGAGGCCGAGCTTGTCGAGCAGGCGCTTGAAGCGGTCCCGGTCTTCGGCGAGGTCGATCGAGTCGACGGACGTGCCGAGAATCCGCACGCCGGCTTCCTGCAGCGAGTGCGCCAGCTTCAGCGGAGTCTGGCCGCCGAACTGAACGATGGCGCCCTTCAGCGCGCCATTCTGCCGTTCCTTGTCCATGATCTCGAGAACGTCCTCGGCCGTCAGCGGCTCGAAGTAGAGGCGGTCCGACGTGTCGTAGTCGGTGGAGACCGTCTCCGGGTTGCAATTGATCATGATGGTTTCGTAGCCCGCGTCGCTCAGCGCGAAGCAGGCGTGCACGCAGCAATAGTCGAACTCGATGCCCTGGCCGATGCGGTTCGGCCCGCCGCCGAGGATGACGATCTTCTCGCGATCGGAGGGGCGCGCCTCGCAGCGCGGCTCACCCGCGAACGGCGTCTCGTAGGTCGAGTACATGTAGGCGGTGGGCGAGGCGAACTCCGCCGCACAAGTGTCGATGCGCTTGTAGACGGGACGCACGTTGAGCGCGTGACGCTGCGCGCGCACGTCGGCTTCCGTCTTGCCGGTAAGCGAGGCGAGGCGCACGTCGGAGAAGCCGGCGGCCTTCAGCATTCGGAAGTTGTCCGCGTCCTGCGGCAGGCCGAAAGCCTTCAGCTTGTTCTCGAGCGCGACGATTTCGGCAAGGCGCTCGATGAACCATTTCTCGATCTTGCAGGCGGCGTAGATGTCCTCGACGCTCATGCCCAGTCGAAGGGCCTGGCCCACGACGAGCAGACGGTCCGGAGTCGGCGTGCCGAGCGCGGCGCGCAGCACGTTCATGTCGTCGCCCTGGCCGATGCCGTCGATCTCGATCTCGTCCAGTCCCGAGAGGCCGGTTTCGAGCGAGCGCAGCGCCTTCTGCAGCGATTCCGCGAAGGTCCGGCCGATGGCCATCGCCTCGCCCACGGATTTCATCGCCGTGGTGAGGATCGGCTCGGCGCCGGGAAACTTCTCGAAGGCGAAGCGCGGAATCTTCGTGACGATGTAGTCGATCGTCGGCTCGAACGACGCCGGCGTCGCGCCGCCGGTGATGTCGTTGGCGATTTCGTCGAGCGTGTAGCCGATCGCAAGCTTCGCGGCGACCTTCGCAATCGGAAAGCCGGTCGCCTTCGACGCCAGCGCCGACGAGCGCGACACGCGCGGGTTCATCTCGATGACGATCATGCGACCGTTCGCCGGATTCACCGCGAACTGCACGTTCGAGCCGCCGGTCTCGACGCCGATCTCGCGCAGGACGGCGAGCGAGGCGTCGCGCATGATCTGGTATTCCTTGTCGGTCAGCGTCAGCGCGGGGGCGACCGTGATGGAATCTCCGGTGTGCACGCCCATCGGATCGACGTTCTCGATCGAGCATACGATGATGCAATTGTCGACGCGGTCGCGCACGACCTCCATCTCGTACTCTTTCCAGCCGAGCACGCTTTCCTCGATGAGGACTTCGGTCGTCGGGGAGGCGTCGAGGCCGCTCTGCACGATGTCGATGTATTCGTTCTTGTCATAGGCGATGCCGCCGCCCGTCCCGCCGAGCGTGAACGACGGACGGATGATGGCGGGCAGGCCGACGTCGTCGAGGGCTTCGAGCGCTTCCTGGAGGCCCTTCGACACGTAACGGCGCTTGCGCTCGGGCTCGTTGGCGTCCCAGTCGCGCTGGTGCGCTTCGAGGGCGCGCTGGCGCTCCGTCGCATCCGTGATGGATGCTTCTATTTCGGCGCGCTTCCTCGCGAACGCTTCCTTGTCGGCCTTCTTGACGTCGGAGGCGTTGGCGAGACGCGAACGCGGCGTATCGAGGCCGATCTTCTTCATCGCCTCGCGGAAGAGCTGGCGGTCTTCGGCCTTGTCGATGGCTTCCGCGGTGGCGCCGATCATCTCGACATCGAACTTGTCGAGCACGCCCATCTGCTTCAGCGAAAGCGCGCAATTGAGCGCGGTCTGCCCGCCCATGGTCGGCAGCAGGGCGAAGCCCTTCGAGCGGTCGCCGCGCTCCTTCTCGATGATCTTGGCGACGATCTCGGGGACGATCGGCTCCACGTAGGTGCGATCCGCGAGATCGGGGTCGGTCATGATCGTCGCCGGGTTCGAGTTGACGAGTACGATCCGGTAGCCTTCCTCGCGCAGCGCCTTGCAGGCCTGCGTGCCGGAATAGTCGAACTCGCAGGCCTGGCCGATAATGATCGGCCCGGCCCCGATGATCATGATCGTGTGGATGTCTGTCCGTTTCGGCATCGTCGTCCGTCGTCATGCGCCCGCGCGTCGCCGGCGAGCTGGCCCCGGAGGGCGGAATAACCATTCGCGCGCACAAAAAAAGGCCGCGCCTTTGACCAGTCGGCCGGAGCGCGTCCTCGGAAAATCGCCCCGCGCGCGTGGAGAGCGTTTCGGAAGCGGGAACCGGGCGCGGATGGCGGCCCGGAACGCGACCGGTTTAGACGATTAAGACGGGGAGGGGAAGCCCCGAACGCCGCCTTCGGCCACTCGGCGGTGGATTGGCGTTTCGCTCTGAAGCGAAAGGCGATATGCGCTGGCCCTGACCTACGGACAACCTCATGTCGATTTCCCGCCAGTTCTCCATGTTCGTCATCGTGGGCGTCGCCGCCGCGGTCGCCCACTACGGGGTCCTCATCGCGCTGGTGGAGCTTTGGGGCGTGCGTCCGGTGCCCGCGACGCTCGCCGGCTATGTCGTGGGCGGCGTCGTCTCCTATGTGCTGAACCGGCGCCACACCTACGAGAGCGATCGTCCGCATGAGGAGGCGGGTTGGCGGTTTGCGGTCGTGGCGGGGGTCGGCTTCATCCTGACTTCGATCTTCATGTACCTGCTGCACGACCTCGTGGGGCTCTATTACCTTCTCGCCCAGGTGCTTACGACCGGCGTCGTGCTGGTGTGGAGCTTCGCCGCCCACCGGATCTGGACGTTCGGCCGGTCGAAGGCGTGACAAGGCGGCTGCAGGAGGGCGCGTCCGCCGCCTTGAGCGCAAGCTATCGCGCATGCCTCCCGCTGGGCTGCGGGCCTGAATCGCCTTCCTCGTTGAAGTCGCCCCTCATGTCCTCCTCGGACAGGAAATCGAGGCAGGCGGCGGGAATAAGCGCCTCCTGCAGACGGTCGTCGGCATGGGCGAACCAGATGCAGCGGACGGTGTCCGCATGAGAATCAACGACCGTCAGCGGCGGTCCGCCGGATTTCAGGGTGACGATCCGGCCGGGTTCATAATTCATGAGGATCTCCCGCGGGCGGCCGGCCAAGGCGCGGCCCTCGTCTACAAGTCGCCGGACGCCCCGGAGGTTGCATCGAGCTGTCGCAGCGCCTCGCCAATCACCATGGCGGCGGAGAATGCAACGTTGAGCGAACGCATCCCCGGCCTCATGGGGATGGTGATGCGGGCGTCGGCCGCGGCGTGCACCTCGTCGGGCGCTCCGAGCGATTCGCGGCCCACCATCAGCGCGTCGCCGGGCCGGAACGCGAACCGCGTGTAGGGCGTGCTCGCGCGCGTCGTCAGAAGGACAAGACGGCGCCCCTTCGCGCGCCGCCAGTCTTCGAAGGCGGACCAGGACGCGTGCCGGTCGATTCTCAGGCGGTCGAGATAATCCATGCCGGAACGGCGGAAATTCCTGTCGGAGACGAGGAAACCTGCCGGCTCCACGATGGCCGCGTCAATGCCGAGACAGGCGCAGGCGCGCAGCATCGTGCCCGCATTCTGCGGAATATCAGGCTGAAAGAGGACGAGCGTCAGGTTCGGCATGGTGGGCGCGGACAATGAAAGGCCTCCTCGTTCGCTCGTCCTTTTACGCCAGGAAAGCTGCTTAGGCGCTATGGACAAGTCCCTAGAACGGTGCGAAATAGCGCCCCGCTCACCCACACGCCGGCATCGACGCGCGTGTCGGCTGTCGCGCAGCCGCCGAAAGGTGGCGATGCGTCGCATTGCTGGCCAATGGCAGGGAATTTAAGTCAGCTTGGCCCGAGCGGCGCATCGACGCGCCGTTCCCGTCCTCATCCGGGCGGGAGCGAATCGGGGCAAAGGATGGGGGATTACAGAGTGTCTGAATCAACGACCGTCGAACCGACCCGCAGGGACATGCTCTACATCGCCACGGGCGCGTTCGCCGCCGTCGGCGCCGGCGCGCTTGCATGGCCGTTCATCAGCCAGATGAACCCCGACGCCTCCACTGTCGCGCTGGCCTCCACCGAAGTCGACATCTCGGCGATCCCGGAGGGCGGAATCCTCACCGTGAAATGGCGCGGCAAGCCCGTGTTCGTCCGCCACCGGACGAAGAAGGAGATCGAGGAAGCCGTCAACACGCCGATGTCGGCGCTGCCGGATCCGGAGACGGACAAGGCGCGCGTCAAGAAGCCTGAATGGCTCGTCGTCGTGGGGGTCTGCACCCATCTCGGTTGCGTGCCGCTCGGCGCGCCCGGTTCACGTGGGGACTACGACGGCTGGTTCTGCCCCTGCCATGGCTCCCACTACGACACGTCGGGCCGCATCCGTCGCGGTCCTGCGCCGACCAACCTGGCCGTGCCGCAGTACGAATTCATCTCCGACACGAGGGTGCGCATCGGCTGACGCGCAAGCGTTCGCCCGCCCTTCGCCCGTCCCATCGCCCGCCTGAAGAGACAACCACATGAGCGGACCTTCGACCTACGTACCCCAGAGCGCAATCGGACGCTGGTTCGAGAGCCGACTGCCGATCATCGGCCTCATGCACGGGTCGTTCGTCGCCTATCCGACGCCGCGCAACCTCAATTACATGTGGACGTTCGGCGCCATCCTGAGCTTCATGCTCGTGGCGCAGATCGTGACCGGCATCGTGCTGGCCATGCACTACACCCCGCATGTCGATCACGCCTTCGCCTCGGTCGAGCACATCATGCGCGACGTGAACTGGGGCTGGTTCATCCGGTACGCGCACGCCAACGGCGCGTCGATGTTCTTCATCGCGGTCTACATCCACATGTTCCGTGGCCTCTACTACGGGTCCTACAAGGCGCCGCGCGAGGTGCTCTGGATTCTCGGCGTCATCATCTTCCTGATGATGATGGCGACCGCCTTCATGGGCTACGTGCTTCCGTGGGGCCAGATGAGCTTCTGGGGCGCCACCGTCATCACGAACCTGTTCTCCGCGATCCCGCTTGTCGGCGACGCCATCACCACCTGGCTGTGGGGCGGTTATTCGGTCGACAATCCCACGCTGAACCGCTTCTTCTCGCTGCACTACCTGCTGCCGTTCATGCTGGTGGGCGTCGTCGCCCTGCACGTGTGGGCGCTCCACGTGGTCGGCCAGAACAATCCGGCCGGCGTCGAGGTGAAGAACGTCCAGCGCGACACGGTGCCCTTCACGCCTTACGCAACGGTGAAGGACAGCTTCGCTCTCGTGCTGTTCCTGATCTTCTTCTCCTGGTTCGTGTTCTACGTGCCGAACTATCTCGGCCACGCCGACAACTACATCGAGGCCAACCCGCTGGTGACGCCGGCGCACATCGTGCCGGAATGGTACTTCCTGCCGTTCTACGCAATCCTGCGCGCCATCCCCTCGAAGCTCGGCGGCGTGGTGGCGATGTTCGGTTCGATCGCCATCCTCGCCTTCCTGCCGTGGCTCGACACCTCGAAGGTGAAGTCGGCGGCGTTCCGCCCCGTCTACAAGGTCTTCTTCTGGGTGTTCGTGCTGGTGTGCCTCGGTCTCGGCTACCTTGGCGCCATGCCGGCCGAAGGCGGCTACGTCACGGCGGCGCGCATCCTGACGGCCTATTACTTCGGCTTCTTCCTGATCATCCTGCCGCTCCTGGGCATGTTCGAGACGCCGAAGGCCGTTCCGGCGACGATCGCCGACGCCGTTCTCGCCAAGCGCGGGAACGTTGCGATGAACCCGGCCGAATGATGAAGCGATTTGGAGAGAGAACGATGAAAACCTTCAAGTCGGTCTTCGCCGCAACCCTGATCGCCGGGGCCGCCGCCGCGATGTCCTTCCCCGCGAACGCTGCAGGGGAGGCCGAGAGGCCGGATCGTCAATCGTGGTCGTTCGCCGGTCCGTTCGGCACGTTCGATCGCGCGCAGCTGCAGCGCGGGTTCCAAGTCTACCGTGAGGTCTGCGCGGCCTGCCATTCGATCAGCAAGCTCGCCTTCAGAAACCTGTCCGATAAGGGTGGTCCGGAATTCTCCGAGTCGCAGGTCAAGGCGCTGGCGGCCGAGTACAAGATCAAGGATCTCGACGACAAGGGCGAGACCATCGAGCGCGACGGCCGGCCGGCCGACCGGTTCCCAAAGCTGTTCCCGAACGCCGACGCCGCCGCCGCCGTTCACGGCGTAGCGCCGCCGGACTTCTCGGTTATCGCGAAGGCTCGTTCGTATTCCCGCGGTTTCCCAATGTTCATTCTCGATGCGCTGCCGGGCATTGCGTATCAGGAACATGGCGTGGACTACATCCACGCGCTGCTGACCGGCTACACCAATCCCGACGACCTGAACTGGAACAAGTATTTCCCCGGTCACGCCATCAAGATGGCGAAGCCGCTTTCGGACGGTCAGGTCGAGTACTCGGACGGTTCGCCCAAGACGGTCGAGCAGTATTCGCGCGACGTTTCCGCCTTCCTCTACTGGGCGGCCGAACCCAAGATGGAAGAGCGCAAGCGCACCGGCTTCAACGTGATGATCTTCCTGCTCGTCTTCGCGGGCCTGATGTATTTCACGAAGAAGAAGATCTGGTCCGACGCGCACTGACCGCGGACACCCTTTCTGAAACAGCAAACGGCGGCCTTTTGGCCGCCGTCTTGTTTTGTGCGCCTGGGCGTTCGCTAGATGTCGGCGCCCATGTCGCGGCGCCGGTCCGGCCAGCGTTCGCGGACGCGCTCATCGAAATTGCGGCGTCCCGACATGAGCGCGCTGCCGAACGTGCGCAATGGCGCGGTGATGCGCCACATGTCTTCGAGACGCGCCACGATGCGCCCGCCGCGCGCGAGTTGCTCGTCGAGTTCGGCCATCGTGCGGTCCATCGCGGGATCGTCGTCGTCGAACCACACGTCGAGCACGCGCGTCCACGCGAGCACCAGTCCCTGCAGTTTCACGTTGCCGAGCGGGCCTTCGCTGTCGAGCCCCGCCGCCTCCATCATGAAGCGCATCGAATTCATGGCGACGCCGTTCAGCGCCAGCGCGCTCACCGGATCGCGGCGCGCCCATTGCGCAATCGCGCGAAGCCCTTCCTTGTACGGAGCCATCGCGTCCAGCCGGCGCATCAGCACATCGAAAAGGCGATCGCGCGGACTTTCCGACGCGAGATCGTCGGTCACGCCTTGAAGCACCTTCGTGTCGATCATCCGTGAGAAGCCGGCCAGAGCCGCGCCCTTGGACGGGAACGCCTCCCGGAACTCGGCCAGCGTGACGTGCGCGCGGTTCGCAACGTCGCTGATCGCGATTTCTTCCCACGGCCGTTCGGCCGCAAGCTCCATCAGAGCCTCGATGATGCGCGTCTTCGGCGCGCCTGACGGTTTCGCTTCGGTGGTCGATGTCGCCGCGTCGGACATGGTTTGCTCCTGCGCAATGCGCTCAATCTAGGCCGCGCAGACGTCATGTAAAGGCGCGGGCGCGCTTTCGGCGCGCCTGGGGACTGAAGTTCGCGGAGATGCGGCGGTCAGCCCGCCAGTTCGCCCGCGCGGCGCTTGGCGGCCGCCACGGCGCGGATCATCAGCGGCGTCATGCCGCCGTCGCCCATCAGCACTTCGAGCGCGGCGGCGGTGGTGCCTCCGGGCGACGTGACGTTGACGCGCAGTTGCGCGGGCGTGGAGGCATGTTCCCGATACATCAGTTCGCCCGCCCCTTCGACGGTCGCCCGCGCCAGCTTCGCCGCGATGTCCGGCGGCAGGCCCGCCTTTTCCCCCGCTTCCGTCAACGCCTCCGCCAGCAGGAAGACATACGCCGGGCCAGAGCCGGAGACGGCCGTCACCGCGTCGATCAGGTCCTCGCTGTCGAGCCAGACGACGGAGCCCACCGCGGAAAGAAGCGCCTGCGCGGACTCGCGTTGTTTCGGGGATACGGCGGGGCTGGCGACCGCGCCCGTAACGCCGCGTCCCACCGCCGCCGGCGTGTTGGGCATGGACCGGACAATGGCGGCGGCGCCGGGCAGGCGGCCTGCGATGTCGCCGATGGTCTTGCCCGCCATGATGGAGAGGACGAGCGTGTCCGGGGCAAGATGCGGGGCGAGATCGGGAGCCGCCTCGTCGAGCATCTGCGGCTTGATCGCGAGCACCAGCACCTCGGCGGGCCGGTGCGGCGGCTTTGCGTTGAGCGCCACGCCCTTCTCCGCGCACAGCGCCTGAAGCTCCGCGCCGGGAACGGGGTCGATGACGAGGACATCCCCGGGCGCCACGCCAAGGTCGAGCCAGCCACGCAGGAGCGCCCCGCCCATCCTGCCGGCGCCGATCAGCGTCAGCGCGCGCGGCAGCTCCGGGTTCATGCTTCCCCCGCGGTCTCGAACAGGGCGGTCGTGAGAGCCTCCCGCGCCGACTTGCCGGCCCAAAGAACAAAATTGAACGCCTGAAAATAGCGCTCGCAGGCGGCGACGCCAGCCTGTACGGCAGCCTCGCACTGGTCGATCGTCGGCTCGGCGCCGCCGGTCAGCAGAAGCGTGTGGCGGAAGAGCACGACGCCTTCATCCTCCCAGAGGCCGAAATGGCCAACCCACATCTGCTCGTTGATGAGTGAGACAAGGGCCAGAATTTCATTGCGGCGGCGCTCGTTGAGCTTGAGGTCGAACGCGCAAGCCAGGTGCAGCGCCTCGACATCCTCGAGCCAGGTGAAGGAGATCTGATAGTCCGTCCAGCCGCCCGTGACGGTGATGCAGATCTCGTCGTCGCCTTCGCGCGCGAAGATCCACGATTTCAGGCTGGCTATGCGTTCGACGACGTCTACGGGGTGTTCGCTGCGTCCAGGTTCGTTTGTGTGCAAGGTCATTCTGTGGCCTGAGGCTCGCAGGTGAGGGGACGCGGAATAGGGAACATGACGCGTCCGCTGCCCCTCTGCGCGCCGAGACTCTTTTCGAATCAGTCGGCTAGGAACCGCGGACCAAACTCGGTCGCAGACTGTCTTATTCGCGAGTCTGCGTCCACCGGCCCGCCTGCTTCGTCCACAGATTGAGCTTTAAGCCGATCGCCTTGAGTCAATTTGACGCAAGAAGGCGATCAGGCGTTTTCCCCGGTCTCAGCCTTTCGCCGCGAGCTTCGCTTCAAGCTCGGCGACGCGCGCCGCGAGCCGTTCGTTCTCCTCGCGCGCGAGGATCGCCATGTCGCGCACGGCCTCGAACTCCTCGCGCCGGACGACGTCCATGCCGGAGAGCATCCGCTCGGCCTGCGTCTTGAAGATCGTCTCGACCTCGCGGCGGGCGCCCTGCGCCACGCCGGCGGCGTCAGTCATCAGGCGGGCGAGGTCGTCGAAGATGGGGGCTCGGGTCTGGGGCATGGGCGTCGTCCGGTTCGCGTGAGCTTCAGTGCGTGATGCAAGAAATGGCGCTTGGCGCCGCCGGGCGCAAGCGGCAAGGCGATTTCAGCCCCGTTCATTGAAATAATCATAGACCAGCCTGGCGGTGGCCGCGTTGATGCCCGGCGCCTTTTCGAGATCTGAGAGCGCGGCGCGCGAAATGGCCTTTGCGGTGCCGAACGCCTGCAACAGCGCCCGCTTGCGCGCCGGCCCAACGCCCGGGATTTCATCCAGCGGGCTTTTCGTGAACTCCTTCTTGCGGCGCGCCCGATGCGTGCCAATGGCGAAGCGGTGCGCTTCGTCGCGCAGGCGTTGCACGAAATAGAGCGCCGGGTCTCGCGGCGGCAGCTTGAAGGGTTCGCGGCCTTGCGCGAAGAACGTCTCGCGTCCGGCGTCGCGGTCCGGCCCCTTGGCGATGCCGACGATGGCGACGCCTTCCACGCCAAGTTCGGCCAGAGTCTGGCGCGCGGCCTCGAACTGGCCCTTGCCGCCGTCGATGAGGATGAGGTCGGGCCGCGACGGGAAAGCGTCGGCGTCCGCCTGAGCCGGGGCTTCCGTTTCCTCCTTTTTCAGCCGCGCGAAACGGCGCCCCAGCACTTCGCGCATCATGCCGTAGTCGTCGCCGGGCGTGAGCGACGCATCCTTGATGTTGAAGGTGCGGTAATGGCTTTTCATGAAGCCATTTGCGCCGGCGACGACCATCGCGCCAACCGCGTTCGCGCCCATGATGTGCGAGTTGTCGTAGATCTCGACGCGCCGCAGTTTTCCATCGATGCCGAAGGCGGCGGCGAGCGACGCGAGCAGCTTTTCCTGCGCGGACGCGTCGGCGAGTTTGCGAGCCAGCGTTTCGCGCGCGTTCTTTTCGGCATGCTCGACGAGTTCGCGTCTCTCCCCGCGCTTGGGCGCGCAGACTTCGACCTTGCGGCCCATGCGGGCTGAAAGCGCCTGTTCGAGCATGTTCAGGTTCTCGATCTCATGCGAGAGAAGGATGCAGCGCGGCGCGGGCTTGTCCTCGTAGAACTGGGCGAGGAACGCGTCGAGCACTTCGCTTCCCGGCAGCGAGCGGTCGGCGCGGGGGAAATACGTGCGGTTGCCCCAGTTCTGATAGGTGCGGAAGAAGAAGACCTCGATGGCGAAATGACCGGCTTCTTCAACGAGCGCGAAGACGTCCGCCTCTTCGACCGTGCGCGGATTGATGCCCTGCGCGCCCTGAATGGCGGAGAGCGCCGCGATGCGATCGCGAAGGCGCGCGGCGGTTTCGAATTCCAGCGCATCGGCGGCGGCGTTCATTTCGTTCGCCATCCGCTCGCGCACGGCGCGGCTCTTGCCCGAGAGAAAATCGCGCGCCTGCTTCACGAGGCCGGCGTAGTCCTCGTGGCCGATCTCTCCGGTGCAGGGGCCGGCGCAGCGCTTGATCTGGAAGAGGAGGCAGGGGCGCGTGCGGTTGTCGTAGAACGAATCCGTGCAGGAGCGCAGAAGGAACGCGCGTTGCAGCGCATTGAGCGTGCGATTGACCGCCCACACGCTTGCGAACGGGCCGAAGTAATCGCCCTTCCGGTTGCGCGCGCCGCGATGCTTGGTGATCTGCGGCGCGGCGTGGTCCCCGGTGATGAGGATGTAGGGGAAACTCTTGTCGTCGCGCAGCAGCACGTTGAAGCGCGGCTTCATCTGCTTGATGTAGTTCGCCTCCAGCAGAAGCGCCTCGGTCTCGGTCTGCGTCGACACGAAGACCATCGAGGCCGTCAGCGAGATCATCCGTGCGATGCGGTTGGAGTGGCCTGCCTCCCGTGCATAGGATGCAATGCGCTTTCTGATCGACCGCGCCTTGCCGACGTAGAGCACCTCGCCGTCCTGCGCGATCATGCGGTAGACCCCGGGGCCGGCCGGAGCATGCCTGATATGCGCCCTGATGACCTCTACGCCGCGCGCGACGGAGCCGGGCTGGGCCTCCTCCGTCTCGATGACGTCCGGCAGCGACTGCGCGTCGTCAGCTTCGCCTTCGCCGCTGCCGGGCGAAAGCCCGTCCGCCATCTCCTCGGGGGGGATGTCCTCGGCTGGGGCGGTTGTGCGGGGCGGGCGGCTCATAGGGCTCATGTAGCGCAGAAACGGCGGGTGATGGAATTGCGGCGCGATCCTTGCGCGGGGCGCGGAGGCGGTCCATCAGGCGCGCAGGAAAGCCTTGCGGACAGCGCATGACTGCCTGTTGTGGCGCCGCCGCAAGCTTGCTAAAGACGCGCGCGGGACGCGTGACGGGGCGAGACATGAGCGGTTTCAAAATTCTGGCGGGCAATTCCAATCGCTCGCTCACGGAAGCCATCGCCGCTTACCTGAAGATGCCCCTGACCAAGTGTCAGGTGCGGCGCTTCGCGGACATGGAAGTCTTCGTCGAAATTCAGGAAAACGTGCGCGGGGCGGATGCATTCGTCATCCAGTCGACGTCGTTTCCGGCCAACGACCACATGATGGAGCTGCTGATCATGGCGGACGCGCTGCGGCGCGCGTCGGCCCGGCGCATCACGGCGGTCATCCCGTATTTCGGCTATGCCCGCCAGGACCGCAAGCCTGGCCCCCGGACGCCCATTTCCGCCAAGCTCGTGGCCAATCTGATCACCCGCGCGGGCGTCGACCGCGTCCTGACGGTCGATCTCCACGCCGGCCAGATCCAGGGCTTCTTCGACATACCGGTCGACAACCTGTTCGCCGCCCCGGCCATGGTCGCCGACATTCGCCAGCGGCTGGACCTCAAGAACACGATGGTCGTGTCGCCGGACGTCGGCGGCGTCGTGCGCGCCCGCGCGCTCGCCAAGCGCATCGATGCGCCGCTCTCCATCGTCGACAAGCGCCGCGAGCGGGCCGGCGAATCCGAAGTCATGAACATCATCGGCGACGTCGAGGGCAAAAGCTGCATCCTAGTGGACGACATCGTCGATTCAGGCGGCACGCTCTGCAATGCGGCTGAAGCTCTGCTGGAAAAGGGCGCCAAGGAAGTTTACGCCTATATCACGCACGGCGTTCTGTCGGGCGGCGCTGTGGCGCGTATTTCGTCTTCCAAGCTCAAGGAACTCGTGCTGACCGACACAATCGAGCCGACGGCCGCCGTGCGCGTCGCCAAGAACATTCGCGTCATTTCGGTCGCCCCATTGCTGGGCGAGGCCATCAACCGCACGTTCAAGGAAGAGAGCGTCTCGAGCCTGTTCGACTGAACGGGAAAAGATGCGGGCCCCGGCGCATTCAAGCGGCTGCGGGGCCCTTTGATCTCGTCTGAACGAGAGAAAGCTGGATTGCTCCAGGAGGTTGGCGGGGGCGCTGGCGCTCGGCCGCAGCGCTCGCGCATCCGCGGTTCATCTAGATTGTCGGCGGCGCGGCCTCGGCCTGGCATATGGGCCCCATCCGCGTCGTGATCCCGGATGATGGCGGGATCAAGCTGTCTGGTCCGGTGGCGTCATGGCGCCTCCATCGCTTGTTGCGACCCGTGGGAGCGTTGCTCCCCCGCCAGGCGGACTTTCGCGCGTTCCGGCGGATCTGAAGCATCCGCCTGTCCGGGCCGTTCGTCAACGACGATCTCGCGCACAGACCAGGCTGCAGCTTGTGGCCTCGCGCGCCGTCGCGGTTCTAGTCCTTCTTCCAAAGGGTGGGCGACGGGCGCCTTCGCCCGTGCCGCTTCCCTGACGCGTGGTGCTCCGTCGTCTTAATCGGTGACGATCCGCATCACCTTTGCGGCGGCCGATTACTTCAGCGGGCGCTACTCGCCTTCAGGTTCGGTTGGCATAGGGTGGAACCTCCACAAGGGTTGCAATCAGGCGTAACAACGCCTTTTGCGCGGGTCCTTCCGCCATGCTCAAAAAGGCTGCTAATTCAATGTGTGAGAGACGGCCGCCAGTAACAGGCTGGTGCATGACGAAGGCGCGTCCATTTTCCGGCTCACGAGCTAAAAACCACAAATCGCCGTTTGGGCTACGGTATAACTCTCGCCGCTCCGACATGCCTGAATAGCTCCTGATTTACGTTAAGCATAACACGGGAGACGAGGTCGGGGCGAGTTCTGGCCCGGGCGAGATTTCAAACTGAGACGTTACCGCTTACGGCTTGCGCTTGAACACGCGCGCCGCCGGGGCTATAAGGCCCCCGCGCGCCACTCCGACACCCCTGGAGGCGAAGGCGCGCTTTTTATTTGAAAAGGACCACCGAAATGGCAGCGAACAAGCAGCTCGCGGCCACGGTGCGCAACGGGACCGGCAAGGGGGCCGCCCGCAGCGTTCGCCGTGAGAACCGCGTACCAGGCGTCATTTATGGCGGCGGCGAAGCCGCCCAGCCGATCAGCCTGGACTACAAGACCCTTAACCAGCTCATCTACGCCGGCCACTTCCTCACGACGATCTTCGATATCGATCTGGGCGACGGCAAGGTCGAGCGCGTCATTCCGCGCGACTATCAGCTTGATGTCGTCAAGGACACGCCCCTGCATGTCGACTTCCTGCGCCTGAAGCCCGGCTCGACGCTGCGCGTCGACGTGCCGGTCCACGTCGTGGGCGCCGAAAGCTCGCCCGGCATCAAGCTCGGCGGTTCGCTGAACATCGTGCGCCACGCGATCGAACTTCGCGTTCCCGCCGACAACATTCCGGAAGCGATCACCGTCGACGTCAGCAAGGCCGGGATCAACGACTCGATCCACATCTCGGCCATCGCGCTGCCGGAAGGCTGCAAGCCGATCATCGCGGACCGTGACTTCACGATCGTGACGATTGCTCCGCCGGCCAAGGTCGAGGAAACGCCGGCCGCTGCGGCCGCCGCCGCGCCCGCCGGCAAGGCTGCCCCGGCGAAGAAGTAATCCGCACATTCGCTCCCCGCCTCTCGCGGCGGGGAGCGGCTCCATGCCGGGCCGCCGCCTTCCGGGCGCCCGCGCCATCGTCCGTCCGCCTGTCCGCTACGGGACGACGCCATGCTCCTCTTCGTCGGTCTCGGCAATCCCGGCGCGAAATACGCGCGCAACCGCCACAACATTGGCTTCATGGCGATCGACGCCATCGTGCGCGAGCATAATCTCCCGCCGCTGCGCAAGCGTTTCCAGGGCGTCGCCACGGAAGGCGCCGTCGACGGCGTCCGCGCGATTCTGCTCGAACCGCAGACCTACATGAACGAATCCGGCCGGGCCGTCGCGGAGGCCGCGCGCTTCCACAAGATATCCCCCAGGGACATCATCGTCTTCCACGACGAACTGGACCTGCCGCCAGGCAAGCTGCGCGTCAAAACCGGCGGCGGCAATGCTGGCCACAACGGCCTGCGCTCCATCACGGCGCATCTTGGCAACGAGTATCGCCGTGTACGGCTTGGCATCGGACATCCCGGCGACAAGAACCTCGTCCACTCCTACGTGCTCAACGATTTCGGCAAGAGCGAAGAGCCCTGGGTGCGCGCGCTTTGCGACGGCGTTGCCCGTAATGCGGGCCTGCTCGCCAAAGGCGACGACGCGGGCTTTCAGAACAGGCTGCATCTGTTCATGGAGGCCGCCGGCTTTGCGGACGTGAAACGCCCCGGCGAAGCGCGCGGCTAACCTGTGCGCATTGAGTGGCCGCGCTTTCGGCCAGCGTCGTCCGCCTGCTGGCGAAGCGGCGGAGCAAATTCGCGATCAAGCTTCGAAATGACGCTGAGCGTCCCGTCCGTTTCGAGAACGATTGCGTCCACCTGCTCGACGCTCGCCTGTCCCTTGCTACGCAGCGCGGCTTCTATGTCCTGCCGCGTCAGGTGGTGCTCCCGCATCGCTGCTTCGAGCGCGCGTCCGTCATATGCGACAAGCGCGGGTTCGTTGCTTGTCAGTCTCGCAAACGTCTTCGAGCGTAACGCCAGGAACGCGAACAGCCGCTGCAAACCCAGCAGAAGCGCAAACGCCAAAAGCGCGCGGTCGAGCGTCATGCCCGGAGAAAGGAGGGCGGTCGCAAGCGTTGAGCCCAACGCAATCGTGACGATGAAGTCGTAGGCGCTGAGCTTGGCGAGCGCCCGCTTCCCGGCGACCCGCAGGAACAGGATGATGGCGACGTAAGCCAGGACGCCCACAACGACGATGCGGACGAGTTCCTGCCATCCGCCGAAGAACATGGCTGGTAGAAGCGGCACTGAAATCTCCCGAAGCGACAGACGCCCCGGTGAGGCAATTCTTCAAGTCGACGATTGTTCGGGGCCGCCCGCGCTTGTCAGACGGGCACGCGCACCGTCGCGCGCAGGCCGCCCATCGGCGATGCGGAGAGCGTAATGTCGCCGCCGTGCGCGCGAGCGATGTCGCGCGCGATCGCGAGGCCAAGCCCGGTCCCGCCGTAGTCCTGATTGCGCGATTCATCGAGGCGGAAGAAGGGACGGAACACGTCCTCGCGCTGTTCTGCGGGAATGCCGGGGCCGTCATCGTCGACATGAACGGTGAGGAAGCGCGTTTCGCGCACGGCCTCGATGGCGATGTCCTTGCCGTACCTTTGCGCGTTTGCGACCAAATTCGTCAGGCAGCGCTTGAACGCGTCGGGGCGCACCGTCGCGACCGGATCGCCGGCGTAGGAGACGCGCGTGGCGTGGCCATGCCGCTCCGCGTCCGCTTTCAGTTCGAGCAGCAATGCGTTCATGTCGGTGGGCTGCGACTGTTCCGCGCTCGCGCCGCGCGCGAAGGCGAGGTACGCTTCCAGCATGCGCTGCATTTCCTCGACGTCCTTCTGCATGGCCTCCGTGTCGGGGCTCTCAGGCAAGACGGCAAGTGACAGTTTGAATCGCGTGAGAATCGTGCGCAGGTCGTGACTCACCCCGTTGAGCATGGCTGTGCGCTGGTCGATGGCGCGTTCGATGCGGCGCTTCATCTCGATGAAGGCGTAGCCCGCCTGCCGGACCTCGCGCGCGCCGTGCGGGCGGAAATCCGTGTCACGCCCCTTGCCGAAGTCCTCCGCTGCTTCGGCCAACCGCAGGATCGGCCGGATCTGGTTGCGCAGGAAGGCGATCGCGACGCCGAGCAGAACGAGCGAGGTTGCCACCATCCACGTGAGGAAGATGTGCGAATTCGATGCGTAGGCGTTGTTGCGCCGGGTGATGACGCGCAGGACGCCCGCGTTCGTCTGCACGCGAATCTCGATGAGTTTGGAATTGCCCACCGTGTCGAGCCAGTACGGCTGCTGGATCTGCTGGGCGAGTTCGCGGGATAGCGCGGTGTCGAGCAGCGAGAAGAACGGCTTGGGCAGCGTCGGCGGCAGCGGCTCGCGCGGCGAAAGCTGGATCGAGAAATTGAAACGCTTGTCTGCGATGCCCGTGAGGGTCTGTAGCGATGCGACCCCGTTCGGCGCATTGAGGAGGTCGACGAGCGCAGCGATGTCGGAGACGACCGCCGACGACAACCGTTGCGTGACCATCTGCCAATGCCGCTCCATGAAGAAATAGGCGATGGCGGATTGCAGCAGAACCATCGGCAGGATCACGATCAGCAGCGAGCGCGCGTAAAGCCCTTTGGGCATCCATGCTGCGAGGACGCGCGTCGCCTTGACCCACCAGGCGTGTGGTCGTGTGAGATAGCCTGGCAGGGAGAGGCTCATGACGGGCGCCTAGCGATCGACGACGAGACGGTAGCCCGCTCCGCGCGCCGTCTGCAAATAGCGCGGCTCGGCGGGGTCGCTCTCGATCTTGCGGCGCAGCCGGTTGATCTGGACGTCAATGGTGCGCTCGTTGGAAGCGAGGGAGCCGGCGCCAGCGAGCGACTCGCGGGTCACGGGTTCGCCCGGCGTGCGCGCGAGCAATTGCATCATCACGCGCTCCCGCTCGGTGAGGCGCACAAGTTGATCGCCGCGAAACAATTCGCCCCGCTCGCACTGGAAAACAAAGGGGCCGAAGCGTACGCTCTCCACGGTGGGCGGGGGCGCCGGCTTCGGCTGGGCGCGGCGCAGGATCGACGCGATGCGCAGGGACAATTCCTTCGGCTCGAACGGCTTTGCGAGATAGTCGTCGACGCCGGCCTCAAGACCCCGCACACGATCCGCGGGGTCCGAGCGGGCGGTCAGCATCAGGATAGGCGCATCGGACTCGCTGCGCAGCCAGGTCGCGAAGTCGAAGCCGTTTTCGCCCGGCATCATCACGTCGAGCACGAGGATGTCGAAGTCCATGCCCTTTAGCTTCCCGCGCGCTTCCTGAGCGTCGCTTGCCGTCGTCACGCGATACCCCTGCTGACGCAGGTAGCGCGAAAGCAGTTCCCGGATTCGCCGGTCGTCGTCGACGACAAGGACGTGTGCGGCGTCGTCTGCGGGCGGAGCAGCCTTCGCGGTTGGTCCGGCGAGAGTCATCCCCTTCTCCGTCAACGGTGTGGAAAGACGCCGCTGCGCACGAGCGTCTCCACGTGCGGGCGCTCCTGCGGATCGATCATGGCGAGCAGAAAGCGTTCCGCCTGTTCACGAGCGCCCTCCGGCAATTCCTGCAAGGCGCGCGCGAAACGGCGCGACTGAAGAATGGCCAGCTCCATGGCGAGTTTATGTCCGCGGTCGGTGAGCCTGAGCTGGCGCTGGCGCCGGTCCTTCGCTCCCGGCTGCGCCTCGACATAGCCCTCGTCGAGCAGTTCTTTCAGCACACGGTTGAGGCTCTGCTTCGTGATGCGGAGGATGTCCAGCAATTCCGCGATCGTCAGGCCCGGGTGGCGTTGCACGAAATGCAGCACCCGGTGGTGGGCCCGCCCGAAGCGAATGCTCTCGAGAAGGCGGTCGGCGTCGCCCACGAAGTCGCGATAGGCGAAAAACAGGAGCTCGATCAGATCGTATGCGGGAGTCTGCGCCGCGTCCCCGGCATTGGACGTCTCTTGCGCGGGCTGGCCACCCCGCGTCTGCGCATTCCCTCCACGCTTCTGATGGAGCATCGCGTTCATGCCGGGTCCAATACGTCAGCGTTGTTGACATATTTCAGGTTGGTTGGTAGTCGTCAAGGCCCGTCGGCGAGCCCTTGTGGCGCAAGGTTCCTTCGCGCGCGACAGATGCGCGATGCGGCCATGCTGCGCCGGCCCCTGGAGGAGCCCAATGTCTGTCCTGCCATTCGACCAGCGTGATGGATTCATCTGGATGAACGGGCAATTGTTGCCTTGGTCGGATTCGCGGTTGCATGTGCTCAGCCACGGGCTTCACTACGGCTCCTGCGTGTTTGAAGGCGAGCGCGCCTACGGCGGCAAGATTTTCAAGAGCCGCGAACATTCCGAGCGGTTCAAGAAGTCCGCGAACATTCTCGATTTCGAGATTCCCTATTCAATCGACGAGATCGAGGAGGCCAAGAAGCTTGTCGTCGAGAAGAACGGCCTGACCTCCTGCTACGTGCGGCCGGTTGCATGGCGCGGCAGCGAGATGATGGCGGTTGCCGCGCAGAATTCGACGATCAACGTCGCGATCGCCGTTTGGGACTGGCCGAGCATGTTCGACGTCAACGAAAAGATGCGCGGCATCCGCCTCGACATGGCTGAGTATCGCCGCCCCGACCCGCGTTGCGCGCCGGTGCACGCGAAGGCGGCCGGGCTTTACATGATCTGCACGCTCTCCAAGCATCGCGCGGAGCGCCGCGGCTACGCGGACGCAATGATGCTCGACTGGGAGGGGCGCGTCGCCGAATGCACCGGCGCCAATATCTTCTTCACCAAGGACGGCTCCCTGCACACGCCGATCGCCGATTGCTTCCTCGATGGCATTACGCGCCGCACGGTGATCGACCTCGCCCGCCGGCGGGGGATGGAAGTGCATGAACGCCGCATCGTTCCCGACGATTTGACGCATTTCAACGAATGTTTCATCTGCGGCACGGGGGCCGAGGTGACGCCGGTCTCCGAGATCGGGCCCTATAAATTCACGCCGGGCAACATCTCGCGCACGCTCATCGAGGACTATACGACAGAGGTCAATCGCTGAGCCTTCAGCCGTTCGCGAGGACGCGAGCGGTCAACGCCGGCCAGAGCCTGTCGAACCTGCGCAGCCTGGCGCGGCGGGCGATCACCCGGTCGATTGTGTACTGTGGAATGACGGCGTCGTCGCTTGTCACGATTTCCAGCGCTCGGCCGCCGCGTCATCGGCTTCCTTGGCCTCGACCCAGTCGCCTTCTCCGCCGTCCGCGAGGTGCTCCTTCTTCCAGAAAGGCGCACGCGTCTTCAGGTAATCCATCATGAATTCGGCTGCCTCGAAGGCGGCGGTGCGATGGGAGGACGCAATCACGACCAGGACGATGTTCTCGCCGGGAGCGATTTTGCCATATCGGTGGATAGCGACGCCGCCAAGAATCGGCCAGCGGCGCTCCGCTTCCCTCGCCACGCGCGAAATCTCTTCCTCGGCCATGCCGGGATAGTGTTCGAGTTCCAGCGCGGTGAGCTTTCCGCCTTCGTCGCGGCAGAGCCCGGTGAAGGTGACGATGGCGCCGACATCCGTGCGCCCGCGGGTCAACCGTGCGGCTTCAGCGGAGGCGTCGAAGTCCTCGCGCTGTATGCGCACATCGATCCGGTTCGCGCCTGCGCCGCCGCCGTCCACATCAGCCCCCGGTCATCGGCGGGAAGAAGGCGATCTCGCGCGCGCCTTCGATGCGCGTGTCTTGCTTCACATGCTTGCGGTCGATGGCTGCGCGGATCACGTTCGGCCGGTCGAAAGCGTAGGCGTATTCCTCGCCGCGCGCGGAAAGCCAGGAGATGAGATCGGCCACAGTGCGCACCTCGTCCGGCGGCGTCAGCGTTTCGTCGCTCTTTCCGATGCGTTCACGCACCCAGGCGAAATAGGACAGCTTCAGTTCGGTCGTCATCATTCGTCCATCATGTGCTTCATGCCGGCCCTCATATAATCATAGCCGGTGTAGAGCGTAAGAAGCGCCGCCGCCCAGAGCAGGGCGAGGCCGATGGTCTGCGTGTCGAGAAACGATATCCCGCGGGAGGGCGCGATCAGAAAGCCCAGCGCGACGAGCTGCATGGCGGTCTTGTACTTCGCGACCCGCGTGACCGGCACGGATACGCGCAATTCCGCGAGGAATTCGCGCAAACCCGACACGAGGATCTCCCGCGACAGGATGATGATCGCAGCCCAGACGTGGACGCCGGAAATCTCCTCATCCGCCGCAAGCATCAGCAGGCACACGGCAACCAGAAGCTTGTCCGCGATGGGGTCGAGCATCCGTCCGAGGCTGGATTGCTGCGACCACGCGCGGGCCAGGTAGCCATCGAAGAAGTCCGTAATGGCGGCGATAATGAAGACCGCGAGCGCGGACCAGCGGGCCCAGTCCTCCAGGGGCCAGAAAAGCAGGCCCGCCACAACAGGAACGGCCGCCACCCTCCCGTAGGTGAGCAGATTCGGCAGACTTAGGTGTCGCGGGCCGGGTCGGTCCATGCTGGTCGTCATTTCAATTGAGGGAACAGGCTCGGGGCGGCGGCGTCAATCCCCGCGCGAACACAGCCGCGCGAGGTTCAGGCCGGCGCATCGCGCGCGGTCGCGTCGAATTCAGGCGCCGAGGCGCGAAAGGCGTCCAGCCACCCGATGAGTGCGGGAAACTCGGCGCGCCAGTCCACCTGCTTGCGCCAGTCTAGATAGCCGAGCATGCACGAAATCGAGATCGTCGCGACGTCGAAGCGGGCGGGGTCCGGAGCCTTCGCCGTGAGATGGTCCAGACCGCGGCGGATCTTGCCGGTCTGGTGATCGAGCCATTTCGCGGAACGGATCTCCTCCGGGCGATAGCGCGACTCGTACGAGACGAGGACGGAGGCATCCATGATCCCGTCGCCGAGCGCCTGAAGGACGAGGGTCTCAAGACGGTCGTTCCATTCACGAGGGATCAGCACGCCGCCGCCCGCCATCTGGTCGAGACATTCGAGAATCACGCGGCTGTCGTAGACGCGCCGCCCGTCGTCGAGCACGAGCAGTGGCACCTTGCCGAGCGGATTTTCCGTGCGGATCGCATCGGCCGGGTCGGTCGTGTCGGCGCTGACGGTCTGAATCCGATGGGTCAGACCCAGCCGCAGGGACGCCATGCGGATCTTGCGGCCAAAGGGCGATGTCAGCGATGTGCGCAGAAGCATGCGTTTACTCCGTGCGGGATGGCTTGCCTTCCGCGCGCCGCATCCAGGCGACGATGAAGGGCAGCGTCATGTTGATGAGGAAATAGCGACCGAGATGATGGGTGGCGACGAAGATCGGATCGACTCCGAGGACAAGCGCCAGCGCAACCATCGCTTCCTGGCCGCCGGGCGAATAGCCGATGAGCGCGGCGCCGAACGATACGCCCAGGAAGGTCGAGGCGGTCCAGGCGAAAGCGATGGACACGGCGAGCGCCGCCAGGATCGCAACGACTGCGCCCATCAGAATGCGCAGGAAAAGGCTCCAGTCGAAGTCGACGAAGCGTGAGCCAACCCACGCGCCAAGCACGATCTGCGCACAGTCCATCAGCCATGTGGGCGCGCGGCCCGGCGCGAGGCCTGCGTAGTGGACTGCGCCTGACGTGATCATCGCGCCGAGGATGAGGCCGCCGGGGATGGCGAAGCGCGTGAAGAGAAGACCCGCCCCGATGCCGAGCGGCAGAACCCACGCGAGGGTGATCGGCGAGTCGTAGACGGGCTGCGCGATCGCGCCCGTCCCGCCGCCCTGTTCCCAGACGATGATCCACGGCAGGATCGTCACGAGAAAGATCACGCGCGACATCTGCACGACCGCGACCTTGGCGGCGTCGGCGCCCATGCTCATGGAGACGGAGACAATGTAGCCCATGGAGCCGGGCACCGAGGCGAGGACAGCCATGGAAGCCGGCCATTTCATGAGGTATCGCCACACGGCTGCGGACGCGAGCGTCATGCAGACCACGCAGATCGCCATCAAGGCCATGGTTGCTGGGTAGCTCGCCATGTTGTCGAATGTGTCCGGCCCGACGACCGAGCCGATTGCGACGCCTATCGAGCCGAGGCCGATAATTTGCAGCGGACGTCCGAGCGATTTCGCCCGGCCGAAGACCGCGAGCAGGGTCACCGCCACGACGGAGCCGGACATCGAGCCGCCAGGCACGTGCATCCAGATGAAGAGCGCCGCGCCAAGCGCGCCCACGGCGAGCGTCAGCGCTTCCCCGATCGCATCCTGCACCGTGTAAGGCTTGCCGGTCTTCCCGCCCTTGCCGCCGCCCGCCATTGTCTCCTCAATTTCTCCAGCCGCGCGAGGCCGTCTTCGCATACGCCAGATCGCTTGCTGGCGCGAGAGCGGGACAGCGCAATTTCACCGCGCGATCAGGCGGGAAGGGCGATCGCCGCCACGAGCCGTCCGAAGTCCGGTTCATTGCGGTGCACGGAGCGGCGATACGAATAGAAGCGCCTCTCATCGGCGTATGTGTCGAGGTTCAGGCTCTCGAACGCGCCGACGCCGGCCGCGCGCAGCCGCGCTCCGATGTAACCCGGCAGATCGAACATCGACTTGCCCTCGTTGCGCGACGCGCGAAAGAAACGCGCGTTGGAGGCGTCGGCGGAGTGGAATCGCGCGACGAATTCCGGGCCGACTTCATACGACTCCTTGCTGATCGTTGGGCCGAGCACGGCGCAAATCGCCGGGCGTGAGGCGCCCAGTCGCTCCATCTGTTCGAGCGTGGCTTCCAGGACGCCTTCAAGCGCCCCTTTCCAGCCCGCATGCGCAGCCGCGATGACGCGCGCGCCGGGGTCGCAGAACAGCAGGATGCCGCAGTCCGCGCCCGTGACGCCGAGCGCGAGGCCCCGCGTCGCCGTCGCAACGCCGTCGCAATGCGGGCGGGCCGACCACGGCGCGTCGATCGCGAGGGCGTCTGCGGAGTGAACCTGATATGGCACGAGCAGATTGTGCGGCGCGATCCCGAGCGCGCCCGCCATGCGGCGTTTGTTCTCGGCAACGGCTTCGGGCGCATCGCGCGAGCCCGCGCCGCCGTTCAGCGACGCGTAGATCCCGTCGCTCACGCCGCCTTCGCGCGTGAAAAACGCGTGCGTCACGCCATCGGCTTCGAGCAGCCGTGATCGCACGACCGGCAAGCAGTGGATCATAAGCCTTTGCCCGCGTGGGCGCTTTCAAAACCGGGAGGGGGCGGGATATCCGGCGGCTGAATGGCTATCGCCTTGAACAACTCGCCCATGCCTGGGACCATTGCGCCCGCGGCGCCGATTTCGGCATTGGTGGAGGTCAGGCGCTGCAACTCGCTGGCGACGTTGGCCGCTTGTACGGGGTTTGCATTGGCGCGCAACGCTTCGGCGCGCTGCACGATTCCGAGCCGCGTCAGGAATTCCGCCTGTGTGATCGGCCCAAACGCCGCCGCGCCCGAGGCGAGCGCGGCGCGCTTCAGAGAGGCGAAATCGACATGGGCCGTGATGTCGCATTCCCCGGGATCGCTCAGCGGATCGACGGCGACGTGACGGCGAAGCGCCTGCACCGTTTCTCCGAAAGAGGTCTGGACGTGGCCGTAGTCGATGATGAGCGCCGCGCCGCCTTGTCGGGCGATGCGCCCGGACAGGTCGGCCGCGAGCTTGTGCGCCGCGGCGCCGATCTCGAGAATCGAACCGACCGGCGCATCAGCGCGTATCAGCGGCTCAGGATCTGGCGCAAGTCCGACGAAGAAGTTGTGCTCGTCGTCGACGCCGATCAGCTTCTCGCACCAGCCCTCGTCCACGCGAATGAAATGCCGCACGGGCAGCGCGTCGAAAAATTCGTTGGCGATGAAGATCGCCGGTCCTTCGGGCACATCCGAAATCGAGTCGCACCAGCGCACCGGCACGCCGCGTCCCTGCAGCTTTTCCTTCTGCTTGCCACGCAAAATCGGGCTCGTCTCGACGAGACAGATTTCCTCCACCGCGTTCAGAAAATCGGGCGCGACCCGGCAGGCGCGCAATGCGTCGGCCATCAACGTGCCGCGACCGGGGCCAAGCTCCACAAGCCGCAGCGGCTTCTTGCTTTCGTGACGCGACCACGTTTCGGCGGCCCATAGTCCGATGAGCTCGCCGAACATCTGGCTGATCTCCGGGGCCGTCGTGAAGTCGCCTTCCTCGCCGAAGGGATCGCGCGTGATGTAATAGCCGGACTCCGGATGTCCGAGGCAAAGCTGCATGAAACGATCGAAGGGAATTGGGCCTTCCGCTTCGATGATGGAGCGTATCTCTTGCCTCAGTTCCTTCACCCGGCGACCTCCGCAGGCCCGCGCGATCTTGCGCGGAGAATCAGCGCGAATCCCACCGCCATGAGCGGGACCGACAGCACCATGCCCATTGTCGCGCCGCCAAACAAGAAGCCAAGCTGCGGATCGGGTTCGCGAAAGAATTCGCAGGCGATCCGCGCCGCGCCGTAGCCGGCGGCAAAGGCGCCGGTGGCGAAGCCCGGCCGGCGCAGACATCCGGCGCGAACCAGCAAAAGCATGACAATGAAAAGGGCCAGCCCTTCGAGGCCGGCTTCGTAGAGCTGGCTGGGGTGACGCGGCAGGGGGCCGGCTCCGGGGAAGACGACTCCCCATGCGACATCGGTCGTGCGTCCCCACAATTCCGGCTTGATGAAGTTGGCGACGCGCCCAAGGAAAATGCCGATCGGCGCCACCACCGCGCAGATGTCGGCCACGGTGAGGGGCCTAACCGCGTGCCGCCGGGCGAAAAGCCAGACGCCGAGCGCAGCGCCGGCAAGACCCCCGTGAAAGGACATGCCGCCTTCCCAGACCGCGATGATGCGGCCGGGATTATCGAGGAAGAAGTCGAGATTGTAGAAAAGGACGTAGCCGACGCGTCCGCCCAGAATGACGCCGAAGGCGACGTAGACGAGCAGATCGTCCAGGCTTTCGGGCTTCGGACGGGGCGTTGCGCCCCAGAGGCTGTCGCGCCGCGCGAGGTCGCGCGCCACCAGCCAGCCGCCGACGAGGCCCAAGATGTAGGCCAGCGCGTACCAGCGGATCGCGATGGGGCCAATTTCGATCAGGACCGGATCGATGGCCGGGAATGGAATGGCGAGCAGCATGGCGCCCCGGAATCAGTTGGCCCTGATTGCGACGGGCGGGGCGTGAGGTCAAGGCGGGGCGGTGATCGCCTGCGCGCGATCACGTTCGTCAAGCGGGGCCGCGCAGCACGCCTGCATAGGCCGAAACAAGCGCCGCGCGATCTTCCATGGACATGAGTTCGGGCGCGCCGATGGCGAGCGCCGCATCGCCCATCGTCTGAGCCGCTGTCGCCCATGGCTCGACCAGAGACACGTCGTTGTCGAGTTCACTCGACGCATGTGCGCCGTCGATGGCGTGCGCGCGCTCGAACAGGATGCCATGCAAAACCGCAAGCGCAGCGTTGATCGGCGATCGGCCGCCGATCTTCAGCGCGCCGTCGAGGTCGGCGGACGGCGTTGCGAGGTTTTCGCCGCTGGCCCAGCGCCGCATCGCGCGATCATATGCCCCCGCTGCATCGGCGTGTCTCGATCGTGCGAGACGTTGCGCCTGATCGCGCGTGATACGCGCCGCCCCGTCGAACAGGGCGATGAGAGCGCCGCCGTGGGGCCCGAACAAGCGTGCGGGATCTTCCTCGTTCAGGACTCTGACGGCGATCGCCCTGACATAGTTCGCCTGATCGTTCGGCGGTCCGCCCGCAACTCTTTGGTCGCGCTCAGTCGCGGCTTCCATGACGCGCACACGCCAGAGCCGTCCCGGCCAGCGTGTGACAGTCATCTTCGCAAGATCGAAGTCTACGACGATCCACGGCGGTCCACGATCCGGCAGGCGGACGGCGCCGCCTACGCGCGCGTCCTGCATCGGCCCGGTTTCGCCTTTGGCGGCGTAAACATAGCCGACGCGACCGCCCGCCATTCCCAGGAGAGCGCGAATCCGGTTCAACATCGTTTGGTCCGGGCCTAAACTGCGGTCTCATCCGGATGGGGACGAGACGCGCATGAACATGGATGCAATCGATAGCTACCACGCGCACATCTATTATGAAGCGCCGACGCGGCCTGATGCGGAGAAACTGCGCGCAGAGATGGAAGCGTTGTTTCCGCAGGCCGTGTACGGGCGCTGGCACGACGTTCCGGTCGGCCCGCATCCCTCGGCGATGTTTCAGGTGGCCTTCGCGCCGGATCTCTTCGCGTTGCTCGTTCCATGGCTCGCGCTCAATCGCGGCCCGCTCACCGTCTTCCTGCATCCGCAGACCGGTTTTCCGCGCGACGACCACTCCAAACATGCGATCTGGATGGGACGCCAGCAAGCGATCAGGCTGGATCAGCTCCCGGAACGTGGCTGAACCTCGTCAAATCGAGTTTGCGTCCGTCGTCACAGGGCTCGCCAGAAACAGCATCCGCCTCTGGTTGTGGCCGATGTTTTGCGAAGCGCGACGCGCCGTGAAGCCGTTGGCCGTCAGCAATTGCAGCATTTCGGCTTCGGTGTAGCGCGTGAGCCCGAGGGTTTCGCGCAGTTTGCGATAGTCGGAGAGCGCGGTCTTCACGAGACTTGCGAATGCGGCGGTGAGAAAGCCGCCGTGGAAGGCGAAGGACAGAAGCGCCTTCGTGTCGGCGACAGCATTTGCATCGGAGGGAATGACGTCGCCAAGCGCCAGCGTTCCATCGCTCTTGAGCTTGTCGCGCGCGAAATCGAGGATTGTCACGAGCTCCGCATGGGAAAGATATTGCAGAACCGAATTGACGACGATGAGGTCGAGCGATCGGTCGGGGACGTCTTCAAGGCCCGCTTCGTCCAGCACGGCGATCTTCGCGTTGCCGGCGTGTTTGCCTTTCAGGCGCGCGCGCACGGTGTCGGCGGTGTCGAAAAGATAGAGCTTGCCGCATTTCGCCGCGAGCGCAGGCGCAGTGTCAGCCTCGCCGCAGCCGTAGTCGAGCACGACCGCGCCGGGCGAGGGGATGAGGCGCGCGATGTCGCGCGCGATCAGGTCGAAATGAAGCGTGCGGTGCCGCTCGTTGGCGTAGATCGAGTGCGGTCCGTTCCAGTACTCGCGCCAGTTCATGCCGCCCTCATATAACATCCAGCCACTTCAGCAATGCTTTAGCAGCTTCCTTTGCGATCTCTCCCACGACAGACTGACCGAATTTTTCGCTAATCCACCTCAGTGGCTTAAGTAGCATCGATTGAATTTGCGCCCTGCTTGGGGTACGAGAACGCAGCCATTCCTGACCTTGCTTCAGGCTTGCAAGGATATTGTCACGCGTTTCTGGCTCATTCGCTGCGAAGCCATTGTCGCTTTCAATAGCACGAATTGCTTCGTCGATCTTCTGCTCAGCTTCTTTGAAGGTCTTGGACTCCCTATCGATAGGAAGGGGCTCCCACTCAGCCCCAATATCGCCAAGTGCTCCAAAGCTGCTAGGCAAACCCGCAAGCTCCGTAAGGCTGCTGTCTCCCAGTGACGCAAATTTGCTAACTAGGGACGATTTGTCCGTTAGTTGCTCTTCAATGAATACGATTCCTCTCTCATTAATCGAAAAGAATTCGTTTGCTTCAGAATCTTTTGAAACATTGATGAAGGACCGATTTCCTCGTTCCAAAAGAGCCAAACTGCTACGCAGAAGATTCCGGGAAACCGGAGCATCAAACAATTGAATAATACCGTCTAGCTCCATGTACGTCGAATCATCGTCGCTTATGTAGCTCATGTAGATTTTGAACAGCGCGATGTGCGAGAGGGGATGAATTCTAAGTAATAACCGCTGCTCGTTCATGTTGCCGCCCCCGCAGCTTACATCAGCCTTTTCGCGCGATCACTGCGCCGGTTTGCCCGCGTCCATCATGTCGACGAAACGCTGGAAAAGGTAATGCGAATCCTGCGGGCCGGGGCTTGCTTCCGGATGATGCTGAACGGAGAAGGCCGGGCGGTCTGTCAGCGCGATGCCGCAGTTCGACCCGTCGAACAGCGAGCGGTGCGTCTCCTGCGCGTTGGCGGGCAGCGTCTTCGGGTCCACCGCGAAACCGTGGTTCATCGAGACGATCTCCACCTTGTCGGTGGTGAAGTCCTTCACGGGATGGTTCGCGCCGTGATGGCCCTGATGCATCTTCTCGGTCTTCGCGCCGATGGCCAGCGCCATCATCTGGTGGCCGAGGCAGATGCCGAAGGTCGGCACTTTCGCGTCGAGAATTTTCTGGATCGTCGGCACGGCGTACTTGCCGGTTTCGGCCGGGTCGCCGGGGCCGTTCGACAGGAACACGCCGTCGGGCTTCATCGCTAGGATGTCTTCGGCGGGCGTCGTCGCCGGCACGACGGTGATGGCGCAACCGGCCTTGGCGAGCAGGCGCAGGATGTTGCTCTTCACGCCGTAGTCGATGGCGACGACGCGGCGCACCGGCTTGTCCTGCCGGCCGAAGCCCTTGCCGAGCTCCCACACCGACTCGTCCCACTCGTAACGCTGGGCGGTGGTGACGGAGGGAACGAGATCCATGCCGTCGATGCCGGGCCAGGCGGCGGCTTCCTTCTTCAGCGCGTCGAGATCGAACTTGCCGTCGGGCGCATGGGCGATGACGGCGTTGGGCATGCCCTTCTCGCGGATGAGCGCGGTGAGCGCGCGCGTGTCGACGCCGGAGATGCCGACGACGCCGCGGTTCTTCAGCCAGTGGTCGAGATGGCGTGTCGAGCGGAAGTTCGCAGGCGATGTGATCGGCGCGTGCAGGACAACGCCGCGCACCCCTGAATCGGCGGCGACGCGCACCGTCTCGCTGTCCTCGTCGTTCGTGCCGACGTTGCCGATGTGCGGGAAGGTGAAGGTGACGATCTGGCCCGCGTAGGAGGGGTCCGTCAGGATTTCCTGATAGCCGGTCATAGCCGTGTTGAAGCAGACCTCGCCGACGGAGTGGCCCGTCGCTCCCAGGCCGACGCCTTCGATCACCGTGCCGTCCGCCAGCACGAGAACGCCGGTCGCCACGGGCCTCGACCAGCCGGAACCCGTCACATTATCTTGAACCTGGGTCATCGTCGCTCTACAGGTTTCGCGCGCGCTGGCCCGGCGCCGCGATGGCGCAGTCTGGGCTTGCGTCGACTGGGTTTTGGATTGGCGCGGACGCTAGGCGAGACGGCCCTCAGGGTCAACCCGCGCGCGGCGTTCGCCGGGAGATATGGACATGCGCGAGCAATTCACGACGATGATGAAGGAGGCCATGAAGGCCGGCGACAAGCGCCGCCTCGCCACCGTGCGCATGATTCAGGCCGCGCTGAAGGACAGGGACATCGAAGCGCGCGGCGCGGGCAAGAGCGTCAGCGACGAGGACATCCTCGCCATGCTGCAGAAGATGGTGAAGTCGCGCCAGGAATCGGCCGACATCTACGCCAAGGCCGGACGCCCGGAGCTGGAGCAGCAGGAGCGCGAGGAGATCGCGATTATCAGCGAGTTCCTGCCCAAGCAGATGTCCGACGACGAGGTGAACGCCGCCATCGACGCCGCCGTCGCCGAGACGGGCGCCGCTTCCATGAAGGACATGGGCAAGGTGGTTGGCGCGCTGAAGGCCAAGTATACCGGCCAGATGGACTTCGCCAAGGCGAGCGCGCTCGTGAAGGCGCGGCTGAACGGTTGATGAGCGCCTGCGCCGCCTGTGTATAGCGGGCACAAGCGTTTCATGTTTGTTCCGGCGGCCCGCTGAGCCTATATTGAAAAGGATAAGCGAGCGCCCGACGCCTTCATGCGATTCACCCCGTCCTTTCTCGACGAGATCAAGGCGCGGCTTCCGGTTTCGGAGGTCGTGCGCCGGCGCGTGAAGATCGTGAAGGCGGGACGCGAGTGGAAGGGGCTTTCCCCGTTCAGCTCCGAAAAGACGCCATCCTTTTTCGTGAACGACCAGAAGATGGCGTGGTTCGACTTCTCGTCGGGCCAGAACGGCAACATTTTCGACTTCGTCATGCGCACGGAAGGCCTGTCCTTCCCGGAGGCGGTCGAAAAGCTGGCCCGCGAGGCGGGGCTCGACCTGCCGGTCGTCTCCGAGGAAGCGCAGCGGCAGGAAAAGCGCCGGGCGGGCCTGCAGGAGGTGCTGGAGCTTTCCGCGCAATTTTTCCAGCAGCAGCTTCAGGGACGCGCCGGGGCGAAGGCGCGCGGCTATCTGGCCGATCGCGGGTTGGGGCCCGACGTGCAGGCGCAGTTCCGGCTGGGCTATGCGCCGGACGAAAAATTCGCGCTGCGCGACTGGCTCGCCGCGAAGAACGCCAGTGTCGAGACGATGTGCGAGTCCGGCATGCTGATCCACGGCGAAGACATCGCCGTGCCGTATGATCGCTTCCGCGACCGGGTTATGTTTCCGATCTGCGACCGTTCCGGCAAGGTCATCGCCTTCGGCGGTCGCGCGCTGGAGAAGGACGTCCCGGCCAAGTATCTGAATTCGCCGGAAACGCCGCTCTTTCACAAGGGCGCGACGCTCTACAACCATCACAGCGCCCGCAAGGCGGCGCACGACCGGGGCACGGTCATCGCCGTCGAGGGCTATGTGGACGTCATCTCCATGAGCGTCGCGGGCTTTCCCAATGTGGTCGCCCCGCTCGGCACCGCCCTCACGCCGGACCAGTGCGAGCTTCTCTGGCGTATGGCGGAGGAGCCGGTCCTGTGCTTCGACGGCGACCGGGCGGGCCGAAAGGCCGCCCATCGCGCCATCGACACGGCTCTCCCCCTGCTGGGTCCCGGCAGGAGCCTGCGTTTCGCATTTCTGCCCGATGGACAGGACCCCGACGACCTCGCCCGCTCGGGCGGGCAGGAGGCCGTCGCCCGGGTGCTCTCGCAGGCCAAGCCGCTCGTCGAAGTGCTGTGGAGCCGCGAGGTCGAGGCCGGCCCCCTCGACACCCCCGAGCGCTGGGCCGCGCTGCACCGGCGCCTGTCGGAGAAGCTGCGCGAGATCAGGGACGAGACGCTGCGCCGCTACTATCAGGAGGACATGCGCCAGCGCCTCGCGGCCGCGCGTAATCCTGGGCGTAATCCTGGCCGCGGCGGGGCGCAGGCGGGCGCCGGCGGCGGGCCGGTCGCGCAATTCCGCCCGCGCATGGGCGGGCAGGCGCGGGGCGGGCGCTTCCAGCAGGCGGGCCAGCAACAGGGCTATCGGCTTCAGCCTGCGCAGGTGAGCGACCGCTTGCGCCAGACCGCCGCGTTTGCCGGCACCGGCGGCACGCCCGCTCGCGAGGCGCAGATCGTGCTGACCCTCGTCAACCACCCGGGTTTGCTGGCCCGGCATTTCGAGGATCTGGCCGATCTGGAACTTTCGAGCCGCGACGCCGCCCGGTTGCGGGACGCGCTCACCCACCTGGCGATGGAGGCGCACGAGCGCGCCGACGACATGCGCGCCGCGCTCGCGGCCGTGGGTCTTTCGGCTGAGCTTCAGCGGGTCGAGACGGTCGATGTGGTGGCCAGCCTGTGGTGCGTCCGGCCGGACGCGGCGGAGGAGGATGCGGCGGAATCGCTGAAACAGGCCCTGGCCTTGCATAGAAGGGCGAGGGCGTTACATAGAGAACTGAAATCAGCCGAAACTGAGCTGGCGCGGGATGCGACCGACCAGAACCTGGATCGGCTGAGGGAAATCCAGAGCGAACTGGCCGCGCTCGAAGGTCGTGAGGCGGCTGTGGAAGGGTTCGGGCTGATGTCCGGACGCCAGACCCGTGTTCTGTGAAGCCGCGCGCCCGGGCGGGGCGTGGACGAACGGGTCCTTTAGGGTTAAGGGGCGCTTAAGCGACCTTGAGGCTTCTAGGTGAGGGCAGCGAATCAGCGGATCGTCCGCGCGCGGCCCCGTAATCTATTCCCCGGCAGGGGAGCGCCACGGTGGCGCCGCGCGCGGAGTTTGTAATGGCGAAGAAAGACGAAGAGAAGGGGCAGGAAGGCGCTGCAGTCGAAACCGCTGACAGCCCGTTGCTCGACCTCTCCGACGCCGCCGTCAAGCGGATGATCAAGCTTGCGAAGAAGCGCGGCTTTGTCACCCACGATGAACTGAACGCCGTGCTTCCGTCAGAGGAAGTTTCTTCCGACCAGATCGAAGACATTTACGCGATGCTCAACGAGATGGGCATCAACGTGGTCGATTCCGAAGACGCCGAGGGCGACGACGAGGATGGCGCCAGCGAGGAAGCCGAGGGCGGCGAACTCGTCGAGGCGCCGCGCGCCGCCGCCGTCGTTGCGACCCGCACGTCCGAGCCAGCCGACCGCACAGACGATCCCGTTCGCATGTACCTGCGTGAAATGGGCTCGGTGGAGCTTCTGTCGCGCGAAGGCGAGATCGCCATCGCCAAGCGCATCGAGGCGGGCCGCGAGGCGATGATCGCGGGCCTGTGCGAAAGTCCGCTCACGTTTCAGGCCATCATCATCTGGCGTGACGAACTGAACGACGGCAAGGTTCTGCTGCGCGACATCATCGACCTTGAAGCGACCTACGCCGGGCCGGACGGCAAGGGCGCGCCCAAGAGCGATGGCGTCAACGGGATGAATGGCGCCTCCGCTGCGCCGACGGCCCCGCGCACGCCGCCCGAGCCGCTGAACGGCGAGGACGAGGCGAGCGCCGAATCTTTCGACGACGACGACATGGAGAACTCGGTTTCGCTCTCGGCAATGGAAGCGGAGCTGAAGCCGAAAGTGCTCGAGACGTTTGACCGCGTCGCCTCCGCCTACAAGAAGTTGCGCCGCCTGCAGGACCAGAACGTCGAGGGCAAGCTGCGCAACGAGGCGCTGACGCCCGCGCAGGACCGCAAGTACAAGGCGCTCAAGAAAGAGATCGTCGCCGACGTCAAGTCGCTGTCGCTCAACCAGAACCGCATCGACGCGCTGGTGGAGCAGCTCTACGACATCAACAAGCGCCTGATCGGGCTTGAGACGCGCCTCATGCGCCTTGCCGAAAGCCATGGCGTCGCGCGCGAAGAGTTTCTGAAAAATTACCAGGGCGGCGAACTCGACCCGAAGTGGATTCTTCGCGTCTCGAAACTCGCCGGCAAGGGCTGGAAGAATTTCGTCGCGAACGAGAAGGATCGCATTCGCGACCTGCGCTCCGACATTCACGCGCTTGCGACCGAGACAGGGCTCGAAATTCTCGAGTTCCGCAAGATCGTGCAGATGGTGCAAAAGGGCGAGCGAGAAGCCCGCCAGGCGAAGAAGGAAATGGTGGAGGCGAACCTGCGCCTCGTCATCTCCATTGCGAAGAAATACACCAACCGCGGCCTGCAGTTCCTCGACCTCATCCAGGAAGGCAACATCGGCCTGATGAAGGCGGTCGACAAGTTCGAGTACCGCCGCGGCTACAAGTTCTCGACCTACGCAACCTGGTGGATTCGGCAGGCGATCACGCGCTCGATCGCGGATCAGGCGCGCACCATCCGCATTCCCGTGCACATGATCGAGACGATCAACAAGATCGTGCGGACGAGCCGCCAGATGCTGCACGAGATCGGCCGCGAGCCGACGCCCGAGGAGCTCGCGGAAAAGCTCGCCATGCCGCTTGAGAAAGTGCGCAAGGTGCTGAAGATCGCCAAGGAGCCGATCAGCCTTGAAACGCCCATCGGCGACGAGGAGGATTCGCACCTCGGCGACTTCATCGAGGACAAGAACGCGATACTGCCCATCGACGCCGCGATCCAGTCGAACCTGCGCGAAACAACGACGCGCGTGCTCGCCTCGCTCACGCCGCGCGAGGAGCGCGTGCTGCGCATGCGCTTCGGCATTGGCATGAACACCGACCACACGCTCGAAGAAGTCGGACAGCAGTTTAGCGTGACGCGCGAACGCATCCGCCAGATCGAGGCGAAGGCGCTGCGCAAGCTCAAGCACCCGAGCCGGAGCCGGAAGCTGAGAAGCTTCCTCGACAACTGACGTTCAATGGACGATGGCGGCCTCGACGAACACGCAATCGCCATCGCTCATCGTCTACTACAACACCCGCTGCCCCGTCTGCGATTACGGTATCCGCCGCCAGAAAGCGCGCTTGCTGGAAGCCGTGAAAGCGGGCGAGATCGAATTCCGGGACATCAATCTCGAACCGCAGGCGCTTGCCCATTGGGGAGCAGGCGTCGAGGACGTGCGCAAGCGGCTGCATGCCCTCGATGGCGCCGGGGAACTGCTGGTCGGCGCTGACGTCGCCATCGCGATCTGGCGGCGAACTCCTGGCGAGCGTTGGCTCGGCGCGATCATGGGCAGCCGGCCCTTGGCGCCTGTCGCACGTTTGACTTACGACTTGTTCGCGCGCGCCCTGTATGCGTGGAACCGTCGCAAGGGCCATTGGTGAAGCAGGAGATTGCCATGTCCTTCCTCAAGAAGCTTTTCGGCGGCGGCAGGCCGCAGGACCCGGCGGAGGCGTCCGGCGCATCGGAGACCCACAACGGCTTCACCATCGTCGCCACGCCCTACGAGACGAACGGACGCTGGCAGCTCTGCGGGATCATTTCGCGCGAGGCCAACGGCGTGCTGCAGGAGCACCGCTTCGTCCGGGCCGACAATTTCGGCACGCGCGCGGAGGCGGAGGAGATGACGCTGTTCAAGGCGCGCCAGATCATCGACCAAATGGGCGACCGCATATTCGCCGGATGACCGGACCGCGGCCTGTCCCTGCGGCCGATTTTCGGCGGCGACACGCGGCAGATTGCGCGACGCCTTCGTTTCGATATAACGCTTGCCACACCCGGCGCTGAGCCGTCGGGCCGGTAGCTCAATGGTTAGAGCCGGCCGCTCATAACGGTCTGGTTGGGGGTTCGAGTCCCTCCCGGCCCACCAGCGCGGGCGCCGCTCACCCGACCTTGCGCAGGATGCTCCACCTCGACGTGCCGGAAACGACGTAGGGTTCCAGCTCCTTGCTCCACTCCGAGTGTTCGGGAATGGCGCCGAGCCTTGCCCACGCGCGCTCGAGTTCTTCGAGGCTTTGCACTTCCCAGTTGTGCTCGACGGTCGCCTCGAGCACGCCGATCGAGCCGGTGAGGAGCGTGCCGTGTGTAAGCCCGATCTTCGGCGCTATGTCGTCGCTCCACGCCTTGATGGCGTCGATGACCTTCTGCTTGTGGCCGAAACGCGCATCGATCTGCCAGCGTGCGATCATCATGGCTCGCCTCCTTGGCTCACCTCCCGGCTTTTCGCCGGAGCGCAAGCGTATCATGTAAATAAATAATCCCCATCATAATTATAAATGCGCAGCCGCAGCTTCCGTCCGAAGCCCCGGCGGGCAGGCGAACCTTGTCGCCTCGAAGCTGCGGCTATAGTGTGGGCCGCATTCGCGCAGCGCGGGCCAAGGGGGATGTCGCCCATCGAGATCGCCCGCCCGGCGCGCCCACGGGGACACGCCATTCCATGACGCCCATCGACCGCCTTCTCGCCGAACACGAAATCGCCCGCCTTATCACGCGCTTCGGCCTGCTCAACGATTCCGGCGACTGGGCCGGGGTGGCCGCCATGTTCACCCAGGATGCGAAATTCATCCGCCCTGCAGGGGGAGATCCGGTTGTGGGACGCGAGGCGATCCATGCGTCCTTCGCGAGCCGCCCGCCCCGCAAGTCCTGCCACCTCATCACGAACATCGTCGTCGACGTAACATCGGCCGAGGAGGCGGCCGCGCGTTCGACGCTGGTGCTGTACGCGGCGCCCGCAGGCGCGTCCGAGGCCGGTTCGCCCGCGCTCATCGGCGGCTTCAACGACCGCCTTGTGCGCACAGACGATGGCTGGAAGTTCGCCGAGCGCGCAGGCTTTCTCGATCTCAAGGTTTCCTTCGCATGACGTTCATCCACACCACGCATGTCGGCAGCCTGCCGCGGTCGGCGGAACTTGCCGCCGCGCTGCTCAAGCGCGATCACGGCGAGGCGGTGGATGACGCCGCATTCGACTCGCTCGTAACCTCCGAGATCGGGAAGGCCGTGCGCGCGCAGGTCGACGCTGGCGTGACGATCGTCAGCGATGGCGAACTCGGCAAGGTCGGATACTCAACCTACATCACGCAGCGCCTGTCGGGCTTCGGCGGCCATGTGGATCGCATGCCCGCAAAGGATCTCGCCGACCTGCCCGCATTGCGCCAGAAGCTTGCCGCGATCATGGGCACGCAAGAGTTCACGCGCGCGGCCTGCATCGGACCCGTGCGTCTTGTGGACTCGAAGCCGGCCGAAGACGACATTCGCCGCTTCAAGGCCGCCATGGTCAGCGAAGGCGCGAATGTGCGCGGCTTCATGAACGCCGCCTCTCCCGGCCTCATCACGGCGTTTCAGCCGAACAAGCACTATCCGAACCATGAAGCCTATCTTGCCGATCTCGTCACCGCGATGCGCCCCGAATACGAAGCCATCGCCGCCGCGGGGTTCGACCTGCAACTTGACGCGCCAGACCTTGCAATGGCCGCGCATACCGGCTTCCAGAACCTCAGCGAAGCGGAGTTTCTCAAGCGCGCCGAGCAGAACGTCGAGGCGCTCAACGCCGCAACGGCGAACATCGATCCGGCGCGGATGCGCATTCACATATGCTGGGGCAATTACGAGGGCCCGCATGACTTCGACATCGCGCTCGAAAAGGTCATAGGCGTCGTGCTGAAGGCGAGACCGTCGCAGCTCCTGTTCGAGGCGGCGAATCCGCGTCACGAACACGAATGGATCGTGTGGCGCGATGCGAAACTGCCATCGGACAAAGTGCTCGTGCCGGGGCTCATCGACACATGTTCGAACTACATCGAACACCCGGAACTGATCGCGCAGCGCATCGAGCGTTTCGCCGCAATCGTTGGCGCCGAGCGCGTGATCGCAGGCACCGATTGCGGTTTCGGAACGTTCGCGGGATACGGCAAGATCGACCCAGCCGTGACCTGGAAGAAGCTGCGGGCCTTGCGAGACGGCGCTGATATCGCCGCCGCGCGACTTTAGGGTCTAGCCGCCGCGGGCGAGCCTCAGCGCATGATCGAGGCCCGCCAGCAGCGCGCGCACCGTGTCGATGGTGGGTGTCGCGATGTTGTGCTGGCGCGCGAACTCCTGCACCTGTGTCATCAGCGCGTCGACTTCGAGCGCGCGCCCCGCCTCGACATCCTGCAGCATCGACGACTTGCCCCCGGAGCGCCCGCGCGAGGGGTTCACCATTCCGTCGGGCGTGATCTCGTTCGTGAGGTCGCTGCCGTCGGCCTTCGCCACGAGAAGCGCCTCCGCGATGAGAGCCTTCGCCACGACATCGAGTCCCTTCACCTCCTGCATTTCGCGCGCCGTGAGCCGCGTGAGTCCCGCGATCGGATTGCTGCTGATGTTGGTCATCAGCTTGCGCCAGACTTCGCGCCGGATGTCGCTCGTGACCGAGCCTTCCATGCCGGCGGCGTTCAAGAGATCGGCCACGCGCTGCGCGCGTTCGCTCATGGAGCCGTCCGGTTCGCCGATCGTCCAGCGCCTGGACCCGGTGTGAACGATCACGCCCGGCTCTATCACCTGGTTGGATGACTGGACCACGCCGCCAAGGGCGCGCTCGGGGCCGATGGCCCGCCATAATGCGCCGCCGGGATCGATCGTCTCCAGCGGTCCTGCGTCCGGGCGCCCATACCGCCACCACCACTGGATGCCGTTCATACCGAACAGCGCGACGCCGCCGGGGGCCAGCAATTGCGCGATATCTCTTGCGACGGCCGGTTGCGAATGCGCTTTCAGCGCGACGATGACCAGATCTTGCGGCCCGATTTTCGAGGCGTCATCCTCTGCCTGGACAGGGCGTCCGTGCAACTCGCGTCCTTCGGTCTTCAACGTGAGCCCTCGTTCGCGTATCGCTTCGAGATGCGGCCCGCGTGCGATGACCGACACCTCGGCGGCGTCTGTCGCGATCATGCGTGCGGCGGCGTGTCCGCCGACCGCGCCCGCTCCGAAAACGCAGACTCTCATGGACGATCCCTCCATTCAGGCGACGCGATAGCGCGCGACAATGTCCTCGTTCACGTCGATACCCAGGCCCGGTCCCTGCGGCACGGACAGGCCGCCGTTACGCGGAACGCCGGCTTCGCCGATCGGCGATTCCCTGAGATCAGCATAGTAGAACTCGGCGAGGCAATGGGTTTTCATCGCCGCGATCAGATGCAAGGCGGCGGCAAGGCCAGGTCCGTGCCACGGCGAATGCGGCTCCGCCTGCACGCCACGGTTTTCGGCCAATTGCAGGGCTTTCCAGCATTCCGTGATGCCGCCCATCTTGATCGGATCCGGCTGCACCACGTCGACAGCCCCCGCATCGAGCATGTGCTCCACATCGAGAAGGTTGCCGAGGTTCTCGCCCGCGGCGATCGGTATGCCGCAAGACGCGCGCAGCTTTGCCAGCGCCTTGTAGTCGTCAGGCGGAAAGATCGGCTCTTCCAGCCACGCAAGATCAAAGGGCTCGAGCTTGCGCGCCATTTCAATGGCTGTCGGCAGGTCCCATGTGCAATTTGTGTCGAGCATCACGGGAATCTCGGGCCCGGCTGCGGCGCGAGCTGCGGCGACCGCTTCAAGCGTGCGCTCGTGCAGCTTGATCTGCCGGTAGCCGCGGGCGATCACGTCGCTGCAGACCTTGCTGACATTCTGCGGCGTTTCGAGGCGCATCAGGCTTGCGTAGGCGGGAATGCTGACGCGCTCGCCCTCGGAGCCGAGCAGGCGATGGATCGGCTTGCCCTGCGCCTTTCCGGCGATGTCCCACAACGCGATGTCGACGCCGGAGAGCGCGAAGATCAGCGGGCCATTGCGGCCGGCGCTTTGCACGCGCCGATGCAGGTCGTGCATCAGTGACGATATGTCGTCGCACGCGCGGCCTTCGATCAATGGCCGCACGACCTTCTGCAGGGCGAAGTGCGTGACAGGGCAGCAGGCGAAGCCGAAGCATTCGCCCCAGCCCGTCAGGCCCGCGTCCGTCTCGATGCGAACGTAGACAGAGTCGAGCGTTGTCCGGACGCCGCCTGATCCTTGAGGCGGCGGGGGAGCGCCATGCTCGAACGGGATCGCGAGATGGTACGCTTCGAGCCGCTTTACTTTCATGAAGACGCCGCCCTACCTTTCCGTGCCGAGCAGAACGCGAGCCCTGCGCACGGTGGCGTCGGGCGCCGAATACTGGCGTTCGACAAGCGCCTGCACCTGCGCTCCTGTGAGGGGATTCATTTCGAGCTTCTGCTTCTGCGCTTCTGCGATGAGTTCCGGGTCTTTCATCGACGCGTCGAACGCCACGCGCAGCAACGCCACGCGATCGGCGGGAACGCCGACGGGCGCAAAGAACGGGCGTCCCATCTCGTACTTGTCGAAGATGAGTTGCACGGCGGCGCGGTCGCTCTCGTCCTTGATCAGTTCGGAAAGCAGCGGCACGGTTTTCAGGTTTGGGTGCTTCGCCCGGCCAACCTGAAGTAGAACCGATATTTCCCTGGCTTCATGAAGGTTTGGACGCAGGGTCGCAACCGTGGCGTAGGCCATCGCGGAGCCATCGATCTCGCCGCGCTCGAGCGCGAGCAATTGAGCGGATGTGCCCTTGTAGCCTGTGATCAGCTTGATCCTCGTGTCGAGAAGCCGGTTCATGATCGCGACGATCAGAGATCCGTCCGTGTTGGGCCCCGACGTTCCTATCACGAACTCCTGCGTCAGCACGTCCTGAGTGGTGCGCACCTTGCTCTTGTGCCAGCCAAGCACGACAAACGTGTCCTGCGCGACGGTGCCGAGCCAGTTTAGCTTTGTCGCGTCGAAGTTGGCGGCCTTTCCGCCGGGCGACAGCAGGTGCAGCAGTCGTTCGAAGGCGACGCTCGACTGGGGCGCCCCGATGGTCGTTCCGTCGCGAGCGCCGGTGTTCGACAAGGTGTTCGCCATCGTCACGCTTCCCGCGCCGGGCTGGTTCTGCACGACGACGACCGGATTGCCGGGGATGTGCTTGCCAATGTGGCGTCCAACCAGCCTTGCATAGGCGTCGTATCCGGAGCCTGCGTCGGAGCCTACGACAATGTTCAGCGTGCGGCCGCGATAGAACTCGTCGCCTTGCTGTGCAGAGGCGGGGGCGCCGGCGATCGCTGCAACCAGAACAGTTGCGGCTGCCTGCAGTTTTGGATTGGCGAACAGCGCCCTCATCGTATTCCTCCCGAATTCATGGCGCGCTACTTGATCATCGCTTTCGCCTTCTCCACCGCAGCGGGCGGCGTGCGATAGATCTCGGCTATGACGTCCTGCACCTGAGCGCCGGTCATGGGCTGGAGATCGAGCCCGATCTTCTTGGCGAAGGCGAGAAAGTCCGCGTCTTTCATCGTCTTGTCGAACCCGGCCCGAAGGGACGCGGCGATGTCGGCGGGAAGATCCGGCGGCGCCGCATAGGGCCGTCCCGACGCTTGCGCCCCGAGGAGCAGTTTGAGGGCGGCCCTGTCCTCATCAGTCTTCGCCTGATCGAGGATGAGCGGCACATCAGGCAGTTCGGGGTGCTTCTTCACCGCGAATTGCACCGGAATCACGATCTTCTTCTCCTTGAGCAGGTCGGCGGCGGTGCCCTTCAGGCTCGCCCAGTTGTCTCCGCAATTTCCGGTGACTTCGCCACGCTCCATGGCGAGGCGAACATCCGCCGTGCCCTTGTATCCCGCAACGATCCGCACTTTAGAACCGAACATGTTCCTGAGAATCGCAGCGTGCTGATAAAGCGCGGCGGCAGGAGCTGTGGCGCCGAACGTGATCGGCTTGTCCGACAGAAGATCGTCCCAGGTGGAGATGCCCGAAGCGCCCCATGTTATGCAGACGTTTGTTGAGTCGACGAGGCTGCCGATCCATGTAAGCTTGGTCACGTCGTAGCGCGCGTTGTTTGTGCCGAGAAGCGGCGCGGAAAGCAGTTGCGGGTCGAAGGTCCCGATGGAAAGCCCGTCGGGCCTTGCGACGGTGGCGATGTGGTTGAGGACGGTCAGACTTCCGGCGCCGGGCATGTTGCGCGCGACCACTGCCGGGGAGCCGGGCAGGTTCCTGCCGTAGAACTGCGCGAAGGCGCGGCCATAGGCGTCGTGACCGCCGCCGGGCCCGAAGCCGATCAGGATCTCGATTGTCTTGCCGGAGAAATCCGCAGCCTGCACGCTTGCGCTCGCGAACAAGAGCGCAGCAGACGCGGCAATTGCGTGTGTGACGCGAAAACCTCGCATGCCGGTTCCTCCCGTATTTTTATCTTTGCGGAGCGTTGGCCGGCGGCGTCCCCGCCACCGGCCTCTTGGACCTTTATTTCACGCCATACTGCTTTTGAAGGCCAGCAATGAAGCCGTCCTTCTTCAGTGCGTCCACAATGCGCGTATCGACGTGATCCGAAAGTTTGTCGCTTTCGACCGGAAGGTTGATCTCCTTCAGCCGCGCGAAGACGTTCTCCGCGCCGGGAATTGACACCGAGGCGTCACGGGTCATAAGGCGCAGATAATCCTTCCAAGTGAAGTCTATTACTTTCTCGTCGCGCGTGCGCAGGCGGCGGGAAATAACTTCCTTGGCCCACTTTTCATCGCCCAAAGCCTTGTAGGTCCCTTCGAGGTAGGCCTTCATGAAATTGGTGGCGGCCTGCTGATTCTTCGCGAGCCATTCGCGGGGCACGACAACGCCGTCGAAAACCCATGGCGTGCGCGCTTCGTAGAGATCGACAACTTTCACAAATCCCTTTTCCTGCGCAGCCGTAATGGAGGGCTCGAGTAGCGGAGCGGCGAAGGCCCGGCCCGCGACCATTGCGGCGAAACGCTGAGATGTCCCGCCGAGCTGGGTGATTTCGACATCCTTGCGCGTGAGGCCGAGGTTTTTCAGCACGATACTGATTGCGATGTCGGTTTCGGAGCCAAATGTGCTTATGCCGACCACGCTGCCTTTCGGAATCGGCGGGTCTGACTTCCTGGTGGCGTAGACCACGAAGGGCAGCGTGTTGAGGCTCGCGCCAATCATGCGCAGGTCGGCGCCCTTGTTGTTGGCCTGCACCATGGGGGCGAGGCCGACGTGCATCGCCTGGATTTCACCGGACATCAGCACCTGAAGCCCGCGCGTGCCGCCCTCCGCGCTGACGACCTCAAGGTTGAGGCCGTGCTTCCTGGCGACGTCGCCTTCGGCGAAATAGACGGAAAGAATGGAAACCGACGGCGAGGAAATTCCGATCTTGAAGGGCGTCTGGGCGGCCGCCGGGAGAGCCGCGCCGGCAAGCGCAAGTCCCGCCGCAAGGGTAACGAGCCGACGCCGTGAAATCGCGTTCATGTTATCCTCCCTGATCTTCTGTTTCCCTATTGTAAGCACACGCGGGCGCCGCGCGCCAGCTAACTAGCTGCGCGACTGGACGAGGGCGTCGTCGTGGATCAGCGACCAGATCCGGTCCTCGAGCGCGTGGAAGCGCGGGTCGCGTTTCAGCTTCAGGCTCCGCGGACGCTCGATGCCTACGGCGACATTCTCGCGGACACGGCCAGGCCTGGCGGAAAAAACGATCACGCGGTCGGACAGAAAGATCGCCTCGTCGATCTGGTGCGTAATGAACAGAACGGTCTTGTTCGCCTGCCCCCAGATGCGCAGCAGTTCCTCCTGCATGTATTCGCGGGTCTGCGCGTCGAGCGCGGCGAACGGCTCGTCCATCAGCAGGATTTTCGGGTCCATTACGAGGGCGCGGGCAAGATTCACGCGCTGCTGCATCCCGCCCGACAGCTCATACGGATAGCTGTTCTCGAACCCCTCGAGGCCGACCATGCGGATGAACTTCATCGCGCGGTCGCGCGCCTCGGAGGCCTTCACGCCGATGCATTCGAGCCCGTAGCAGACATTCTTCAGCACAGTCCGCCAGGGAAGGAGCGAGGCGTCCTGAAACACGACGGCGCGATCGGGACCCGGTTTCGTCACGCTCACGCCGTCGACCAGAATTTCCCCGGACGTGGCAGGCAGCAGTCCGTCTACGACCGACAAGAAGGTGGTCTTGCCGCAGCCGGACGGGCCGACGATGGAGACGAATTCGCCCTCGTTGACGGACAGGCTGATGCGATCGAGGGCGAGCAGCCGGTCGCCCGTGCGGGGCTGACGGTATTCGAGGCAAACGTCCTTGGCGACAAGTTTGGGAGTCATGCTTTTGAAACCTCAGGCATTGTCGCCAATGGCCGGCCGCCATCCGTCCAGCCGGCGCTCCATGATGCGGACGATTTCACTCAGCATGAGGCCGGCCATGACGATCACGAACACGCCGACGAACACCTTGTCCGTATCGAACGAAGATCCGGCCATGTTGATCATGATGCCGATGCCGGTCGCCGACCCGTAAAGCTCCGCGACCACGATGCCGATCATGCTGCGCCCGATGGCGAGCCTCATGCCCGACAGAATGAACGGAAGAGCGGACGGCAGGATGATCGTGCGGAACGTGTGCATCTCGGACGCGCCGAAGCTCGATGCGACTTTGAGGAGACGCGGGTCGACGGTGCGCACGGCCGCAAGCGCGTTCATGGTGATCGGAATGACGGCGAGCAGGAAGATGATGAGCACCCTCATCCAGAAGCCCGTACCAATCCACATCACAAAGAGCGGCAGAAACGCGACCTGCGGCGTTGCGTTGAGCGCCGAAAGGAATGGGTCGAGGATATAGGAAAATGTGCGATACCGTCCGGCGGCAAGACCGAGCGGCACGCCGATGATGATAGCTGCTGCGAGCCCGGCCACGAGTTGCGCGCCGCTCTGCGCGATATGAGGCCATATTTCACCCGTGACAGCGAACATGGTCCACGCTTGCGTCGCAACTCCGGACGGAGACGAAATGAAGATCGGCTTGACTGCGAGCGCCTTCGCGCCGTCACCGAGAAGCGGCGCCAGGAGCGCCGCCCACCAGCCGCGCGAGAGTCCTTCCCAGACGATCAGAAACGCGACGAACGCGCTGGCGCCGATGATCGCGCGTTCGTTGTCACGGTAGCGGTCGACGAGAGTGCGGCTGCTCATCGCACGGCTCCCTCTGGGCGCCATCGGTCGAAACGGCGTTCGATGCGTCCGAGCACGCTCGTGACGGCGAGCCCCGTTAACGTAAACAACAGGACGCCGAAGAAAACCAGATCCGTCTCGAAGGCGTTTCCTGCTTTCGCAATCATGTGACCGACGCCGGCGGTGGCCGCATAAAGTTCACCGACGACGACGCCGAGCAACGCGCGGCCGGAGGCGTATTTCAAGCCTGTGAAGATGAAGGGCGCGGTGCCTGGCAGGATGATGCTCGTGAAGGTCTTCAACTGGCTTGCGCCAAAGCTTTTCGCCACGCGCAGGAATCGCGCCTCGTTGGTGCGGACTCCGGAATAGGCGCTCAGGATGATCGGGATGACCGCGCCGAGAAACACGACCGCGAACTTCGACCAGATGCCGATGCCGAACCAGAGCACCATGATCGGCATGAATGTGACGCGAGGCACGGCGTTCAGCACGTCAATGAATGGGCCGATGGCGTATTGCAGTCTCCTGTACCAGCCTATGGCGAGGCCGAGGGGAACGCCGACTGCAATGGCGGCGAGGTAACCCCACGCGAATTCCATCGCGCTGACCTTCACATCGAGCCAGAAATCGGGATCGTCCCACATCATGCGCGCCACGGAGGCGATGCGCGATGGCGACGATATGAACATCGGGTCTGCCAGCTTGTAGGCCGCGGCCGCCTCCCAAAGAATGACGAAGCCCACAAGCGCCGCGGCGCCGACGAATTGCGGCGTGTATCTTTGCAAGCCGTCAGCCTGCATCGGGAATCTCGATCTCGATGTTGAGATACTCGTCGACCTGCGCCGTCTGACCCGGATAGATCACGATGGTCGATGTCTTTTCCTCGACGATGGCGGGGCCATCGATGCGCGTTCCGGGCCCAAGCAGGCTCCTGCGCCACACGGGCGTATCGCGTTCGCCGTCAGCGCCGAACCACGCCTTGCGCATTTCCAGAGGATCCGGGAGCCGGCCGTCCTGCGTTGGCGCGGCGCGCAAGGCTGGCTTGGCGATAGGGCCGACGGCGACGACCTTGAAGTTGACCACTTCGACGATTTCGCTCTCCGCCATGTGGCCGTAGCGGCGTTTGTGCGCCTCATGAAAGGCGGCGGCGAGGGCGTCGAGGTCCGCCCGATCGCCGATCGCTCCCGCCGGGATCGTCACTTCGTAGGACTGTCCGCGATAACGCATTCCCGCGTAGCGCAGCGTGCTTATCGTTTCGTGCGGAAATCGCTCGAGAACAAGTTCCTCGACTGCTTCCGTTTCAAGCGATGCGAAGACGGTTTCGACCGCCTCCGGTGTTGCGTCGTCCAGCGAGGTGAGACGCGTGAGGCTCTTCTCCTGATGCACGTCCGTGACCAGCATTCCCCACGCGCTGAACGTGCCCGGATCGCGCGGCGCCAGGATGCGTCGTACGCCAAGTTCGCGCGCGATTCGGCAGGCGATCGTCGGCCCCATGCCGCCAAAAGGAATGAGCGTGAACTCGCGCGGATCGTAGCCCCGTTCCACCGTGATCGTGCGCATGGCGCTGACGCAATTCGTCGTCAGCACGGTCAGCACGCCCCACGCTGCGTCCCGCACGTCCATGCCCAGCGGTTTGGCGACATTGTCTTCGATCGCTCGCACGGCCTTCCCGCCGTCGATGCGCATGGCGCCTTCGAGCAGCGTCGTGAAGCTGAGATGGCCAAGCGCGACGAGCGCGTCGGTCAGCGTGGCATCCGTCCCGCCCCGGTCGTAGCAGGAGGGGCCGGGGCGCGCGCCTGCGCTGCGCGGGCCGACCTTCATCACGCCGCCGAGTTCAATCGACGCGATGGAGCCGCCGCCCGCGCCAATCGTGTCGATGTCGATTGTTTGGGTGCGAATGGGATGGCGACCGACGGAGACTTCCGAGCGGAATTGCGGCGGGCCGGGCAGCACCGCCATGTCCGAACTGGTGCCGCCTGTGTCGAATGTGATCAGGTTCTCGACCCCCTTGAGGTCGCCGAGGTAGCGCGCGCCGATGACGCCCGCGACCGGCCCCGACATGACGGTCTGGATGGGTGTGCGCGCCAGCATTCGGGCGCTGCCTGCGCCCCCGTCCGACTTCATCATCAGCGTTCGGCAGGCGGGAAACCGTTTCAACGAAATCGATTCCAGCTGCTCCAGATAGCGCGCGACGGGCGGGCCGATATAGGCGTTGGCGACGGTGGAGGCCGTTCGCTCGTATTCGCGCCATTCGGGGTTCACTTCACATGACAACGAAACGAAGACGCCGGGCGCGACGTCGCGAATGATCGCCGCCGCCTCGCGCTCGTGCGCCGGATTGGTGAAGGAGAACAGAAAGCAGACTGCAATCGATTGCGCGCCCGCAGCCACAAGCGCGCGGGCTGCGCGCGCAACAGCGTCGCGGTCGAGCGGTTCGACGACATCGCCACGATAATCGAGCCGGCCTCTCACCTCGTGGATGAGATCGCGCGTTGTCAGCATTTTGGGCGCTGGCGCGTAAAGATTGAACACGTCGTCGCCGCGCCATTGCCGTCCAATTTCATAGACGTCGCGGAAACCGGCGTTGACGATCAATCCCGTCTTCACGCCCTTGTCTTCCAGAAGCGTGTTCAAAGCCGCCGTCGAGCCATGCAGGATGAGGCTGACGCGATCGCGGCCGAACTTGTCTTCGAGATCCGCGGTGATGCGCTCCATGACGCGCATCGGCTCCTGCGGATCGGAGTCGTACTTGGTGATAAGCGCGATTTCGCCCGCGTCCATGTCGAATGCGGTCACGTCGGTGAAGGTGCCGCCGACGTCGATTCCAATGCGGATGCTCATGCGCGCGCCTCCGCACGAAGCGATTGCGTGGCGTCTGCGTCGATATTCAGGTCGTCATCGAGCGCGACCGCATAGTCACTGCGGGCCGCCTCCTTCGTGATGTAGCCGCGCATCGCATCGACGCGCACGCGCTCGGGATCTCGCTCCGCCGGCGGGCCATAGCCGCCGCCCCCAGCCAGCTCCCAGACGACGCGGTCGTCCTTCTTGAGGCGCAGGCCGGCGACCTTCGAAGTCAGGGCGCGCTCCTGCGGTGTGCCGGGATTGACGAGCGCGCGCGATGGCTTCGCGGGCTTGGCGCCGAAGAGTCCGGTCGATGAATGCTGGAAGCGATCCGTGCGCAGATTGACGCTCGCCTCGTCCGCCAGGATGCGCCAGACGCGGCGTGTGCCGAGGCCGCCGCGGAAACGGCCCGGTCCACCGGAATCGGGCACCAGTTCGTAGGCTTCGACCCGCATCGGGAATTCGGTCTCCAACGCTTCCACGGGACCGTTCATCACGTTGACAACGAGGTCGTCCTGCGCGCTGACGCCGTCGCCGTTGGGACGCGCGCCGCCGCCTCCGTTGAAAATCTCATACTGTGAATACCAGCGGTGCGTGCGCGGGTTTCGTCCGGCGCTGGACAGCGAGCCTCCGGCGCCGCTCGCGGGCGCGGGCACGCGGCCGGGCAGGGCTTCAGCGAGCACGCGCACGACGACCGACGTCGTCATCTGGCTCGGCCGCACATACATGTTGCAGGCGGCGGGATATCGCGGATTCAGGAGCGAGCCTTCCGGCGGATACTCAACCTCTATCGGCCTCGAAAGGCCGTCATTCACGGGCAGGTCCGGTATGAAGATCATCTTCACCAGGCACTGGATGAAATTGCGCGAGACGCAGGAGCGCAAGTTGACGGGTCCGCGCGCCTGCGGATCGCTGTTGAGGATGAAACGCAAGCGGTCGCCCTTCACTTCGAGACTCGCCGAAATGCGGTACGACTTGCCGAGTTCGACACCGTCGTCGTCGATCCAGTCATGGACGGGGCCATAGAAGCCATCAGGAACGGCCAGGATTTGCTTGCGCAACTCGGCCTCGCAAATGTCCATCCATTTTTCCCAGCAGGCGAGAACCTTGCCCTCGCCATACTTGGCGAACAGTTCCGCGAACTTGGTCTGGCCGTGAACGTTCGTGTTGATCTGGGCGCCGATGTCGCCCCAGGTCACTTCAGGCGTTCGCGTGTTGGCGCAAATCATCTCGCGCAGGTCGTCATTGAGCGCGCCGCCCTTGACGATCTTCAAGGGCGGGATCAGCAAACCTTCCTGGAAGAGGTCCGTCGCATCGCCTGAGTTCGTGCCGGGCACCTTGCCGCCGAGATCGGGCTTGTGCGCGATATTGCCGATGAACGCGACGAGCTTGCCGTCGATAAAGACGGGCGAAATAATGGTCACGTCCGTCGCGTGGTTCTGGCAGGCGCGATAGGGATGATTGACGATGAAGGCGTCGCCCTTCTCGATCTTGCCTGCGAAGACCCGGCGGATTTCGTTCACCTGAGCGGCAAGCGGACCGATGTGCAGCGGCTGAGGAACGCCCTGTGCGACCATGCGCCCGCGCCGGTCGAAAATGGCGAACGTGAAGTCCTGGCTTTCCTTTATGATTGTCGAATAGCCGGTGCGAAGCATGTTGAGGGTCAATTCGCGGGCTATCTGAAGCGTGGACTGGTAAATGACCTCGAGATCGATGGCGTTCAATGCGCATTCGCCTTTTCGGCGCTCCTCCCCTGGCGCGGGATGACCCGCGCCGACTGTTTCATGTAGATTTGCCCGCGAACGGCGCCCGCGCAAGCAAAAAGACGCCCGGGATTCGGCCCCAGAGGGGCCGCCTGTCATTCCAGCGGCCAGAACAGCATGATCAATGGCGCGCCGACAGCCACCACGAGCAGCGACAGCGGAGCGCCCAGCCGCGCGTAATCGGTGAAGCGATATCCTCCGGGGCCCATGACGAGCGTGTTGCATTGATGGCCAATGGGCGTGAGAAAGTCGCACGCGGCGCCAATGGCGACGGCCATCAGAAAGGCGTCCTGCCGGTAGCCGAGCTGCGTAGCGTAGGCGGCCGCAATCGGCGCCATGACGAGCACCGTGGCGGCGTTGTTGAGGAATGGCGTCACCGCCATCGCCGCCACCATGATCAGCACCAGGGACCATGCGCCGGGAAGGTTGCCGGCGGCCATTGACAGCCAGCCGGCGATGAGGTCCGTGCCGCCCGTGGCGCGGATCGCCTCCGACACCGGAATCAGGCAGCCGAGCATGACGAGAATTGGCCATTCCATGGATGCGTAGGCTTCACGGATGGGCAGCGCGCCGGTAGCGATCATCAGCACGGCGGCGCCGAAAAAGGCTATTGAGACAGGCGCAGCTCCGGTCGCGACGAGCGCAACGGCGACCAGCAGGATCGACACGGCGATCCAGCCGCGCCTGGCGCCGCCGAGCGCAATGGCGCGTTCGGCGAGCGGGAGGCAGTCGAGATCCTTCAGCGTGTCCGGCAAGTCCTTGCGCAGGCCTTGCAGCACAAGCAGATCGCCCGCGCTCAGCCGGTAGTCGCGCAGTCGTTCGGTGATGCGCTCTCCCCGCCGGCTGACGGCGAGCAGATTGAGCCCGTAACGCTGATACATGCGCACCGTTTCAACGGTCCGGCCGACGAGCAGGGAACCTACGCCGACGATCGCCTCGATCACGGCGACTTCCTCGCCGGGTTCATCCGTCTCCGGCGGCCTGTCCTGGCGCGCCAGCGCCAGATTGGCGCGCGCGACCACGCGCTCCAGGGCGTCGGGATCGCCTTGCAGCACCAGCACGTCGTTTTCGCGCAGGGCCATGTCGGGCAGAGGGTGCGAGCTGCGCTTGTCATCGCGCACGACCGCCGTGACATTGACGTCTCCGTCGCCCAGCGCACGCAAATCGGCGAGCGTCTTGCCGATCACGGTGGCCTTTTCCGTGATGCGCGCCTCCGTGGTGTAGTCCTCGATATCGATGGCCGCGTGAATGGAGGTCGAGCCCTTTCGCGCCGGAAGCAAGCGATAGCCAACGCTGAGGAAGACAAGGCCAGCAAGCGCGATTCCCAATCCCGCCGGGGCAAAGTCGAACATGGCGAAGGGCGTTCCCGTCATCTCCTCGCGGACGCGCGAGACGATGATGTTCGGAGAGGTTCCGACAAGCGTCACGACGCCTCCAAGCAGCGATCCGAAGGCCATGGGCATCAGCAGGCTTGACGGCGACGTGTTCGACCGTCGGGCGATCTGGAAGGCGACCGGAAGCATCATGGCAAGGGCGCCGATGTTCTTCACGAAGCCGGAGAGGACGGTGACGATAATCGTGAGAACGACGACCTGCGCCTGGGCGGAGCGCATGTAGGGCGCGATGAAGCGCATAGCGCCCTCGACGGCGCCCGAGCGCGCGATCCCGGCCGACACGAGAAGCGCGCTTGCGACGATGATGACAATGTCGTCCGAAAAGCCGGAAAACGCCTCTTTCGGGGACACTATCCCCGTGACGATAGCGGCCAGCAGCGCAAGCATCGCAACGAGATCGTAGCGCAGCCGTCCCCAGACGAAGAGCGCCATCATGACGCCAACGATTGCGAAGGCCAGAAATTGGGGAAGCGTCATCTTGCGCCCTTGCGGTTCAGTTCGCGTTCAACCGGGGACTGCGGCGTTTGTTTCATCTGGCTCGATCATTTTATGGTGGGATCATGAATCGCCCGGTCATCCATCACATCCCAGTTTGCCCGTTCTCCCAGCGCCTCGAGATATTGCTGTCCCTGAAGGGCGCCCAGGGCGCGGTGGATTTTTCGGTCGTGGACATCACGCGTCCACGCGATCCGGGGTTGCTCGCGAAGATGCGTGGAGCAACCGCGCTGCCGGCGCTTGAAACGCAGGCCGGCGCAATCATCCGCGAGAGTCTCGTCATCCTGCGCTACCTCGACGAAAGCATCGGACCGGGCGTCGCGCAGGCTGACCCTTACCGCCGTGCGGTCGAAAACATGCTGATCGCCATGGAGGGCGACTTTGCTTCGGCCGGCTACCGGTTCATCCTCAATCGCGACCGGGCCCTGCGCGGAGAGTTCGCGGCAGCCATGGACGCGCAATATGGCAGGCTGGACGATTTCCTGCGCTGGCAGGCGCCGGCCCGCACCTATCTGTTCGACGGTTTCGGCCTTGCGGAGGCGGTTTTCGCGCCGCTTTTCGCGCGCTTCCAGTTCCTCGACTATTACGAGGGCTATGATATCCCCGTGCGTCTTGCGCGTGTCCGCGCGTGGCGCGACGCATGTCTCGCGCACGAAAGCGCACAGCAGGTTTCCCGCGAGGAAATCGTGAAGCTTTACTTCGATTACGCCATGGGCGCGGGCAACGGCGCGTTGCCGCCCGGCCGCTGCGTGTCGAGTTTTGCGTTCGAGCCGCACTGGTCGCAGCGGCCATGGCCGCCGCGCGACAAGTGGAGCGCCACCGCAGGCGACGAAGCTCTCGGCCTGCTCGCCTGATCCTCAGCGGCGCGCGAGCGCGTCGGCTATCGTGCGCTCGAGATCCTTTTCGCTGAAAGGCTTTCCGATCATCGGAAATGGAGGCGAGCCGGGCGGAAGATCGCTGTAGCCGGTTGCGAGTACAACGGGCAGATTTGGCCATTCCCTGTTCAGCGCCTGAGCGAGCTCGACGCCAGTCATGTCCGGCATCGCCTGGTCTGTGATGACGAGATCGACGGACGCGCCATCGCGAAGAATTTCAAGCGCCTGCCGGGCCGATGCAGCTTCGATCACTGCGTGACCGAGTTCCTCGATCATGGCGCTCGTGCTCATCAGGACGAGCGCATCGTCGTCAACAGCAAGCACCGTCAATGATTGACCGGCGCCTGGCGGCGCAATCGGCTGCGATTGTGCGGTCGTGGACATGGCGCCCCCTTCGGTTGCGCGCGGCGCGCGTCCAGCCGCCCAGCCCAGACACGATTCCTGTCAACGCGCCGGGGCGCCCCAGGTTCCTTCCGGGGCTTCCCCGGCCCGTCATTTGCCGGGCGCGGTCACGAGCCGTGCAGCGGCCTCGACGATGTTCTTAGGCGCGCCATACGCCTTCGCAAGGAGTTTCTCGACGGCGGCGGCGTCAAGCGGATCAATGTCCAGTTGAAGCTTCTTCGCCTCCGCCAGAAAATCGGCGTCCTTCATCGTGGCGTCGAACCCCTTGCGCAGAATCGCCATCCTGTCCGTGGGAACCTCGGGCGGCGCGACGATGGGGCGGCCGGTCTCCTGCCGGACGAGAATGAGCTCCAGGATGGCGCGCTTCTCCGGGTCGGTCACCAGATCGAGCGCAGCCGGCACGTTCGGCAGTTCGGGGAGTTTCTCGAAGCCGAACTGTACAAGGACGTTGAGCCGGTTGTCGCGGATCCAGTCCGGCCGGGAGGCCGTGAGCGTCGACCAGCCGAGGCCGCAGATGCCTTCGACCTCGCCGCCTTCCAGCGCCTTGTTGAGACCGGAAGAGGGATCGTAGCCGTTGATGACCCGAAACCTCGTCCCGAGGACCTCGTTGGCGATTCGCGGCATGATGGACGAGTTCGACGTGGTGCCCGAGGCGCCGACGACGACCTCGCGCTTCTGGGCGTACTGAATGGTCTTGATCGGGCTTGTGTGCCAGGTCGCGCAGACGTTCTGCAACTTGCCCATCGAACCGATCCACGAAAACTTGCGGCCGTCGAACTTGGCTTCCTTCACACCGAACAGGGGGTCCATCGGCACGCCGTTGGTCAGCGCGGCGATGACGGTTCCGTCCCGCTCGGATGTGTTGAAGAGCGTATTGGCGGCGGTCAGTCCGCCAGCTGTCGGCATGTTGCGCGCCACGAACACGGGATTTCCGGGAATGTGGCGCGGCATGTGGCGGCCGAGCGCGCGGGCGTAAACGTCGTAGCCGCCGCCGACGCCGCTGGCGACGAGCATGTTGATCTGCCGGTCCTTGTAGAAATCCTGCGCGAGTGCGGCGCCGGGGGCGGCCGCAGCGATCAGGGCGCCGGCGATGCGCATCATGGTTTTCATTTTTCCCTCCGTTCAGAAATCGCGCAGCAGGCGCCCGAAGCCTTCGATGCGGTCGCTGATCCCGCAACGCCGCAACCCGTCCCAGACGATCGCCTGAAGAGCGCTGATGACGCTCACGCCGAATTCCTGCTCCAGCGGTTCGATGGCGTGGATCGTCGGCCAATGAGGCGAAGGGAAGAGAATCGTGTCCGCCGACGGGTTCTCCTTCATCAGCCGCCGTCCCATCTCCAGGGCCGCGTGCTGCGGTATGGAGCCGATCTGGTTGAACGGGCTGCCCCAGCCGGTCGCGCCCAGGACCTCGCCGCCGAAGTCCCTGCCGTAGCCGGCGATTCGATCCGTATCCGCTGCGGCGTAAGGATGCGCCACCACCATCCTGCGCGCGTCCAGAAGCTTCGCGGCGTTCGTCTGGGCCGAGGCGCTGGTCGACACCTTGACGCCGAGTTCCTTCTCAAGATCCTCGATCATCTGGCGGGCGTTCGCTGCGCCGCGCGACACGTTGATCGGCACGCCGCCGAGACAGACGAGGTCGCATTTTGCTGCGGCCATTTCGCGGGCCGCGCGCATGCTGATGTCGTAGGAACTGTCGATCTCGTCCTTCGACCGGACGACGATGGCCAGCGAGGTGACGACAAGGGTCACGCCGGCGGGCGCGATCTTATAGAATTCATAGGGGAAGACCTCGGTGGTGAGCGGCGGCGAGGTGTAGCCGATGCGCGCCCTGTAGCCGTACATGCGCGTGTCAATTTCGCCCGACATGGCGCTTCGCCCTCTACGTTCCCGTCCCGAAAATTATTCGCTTTCAGCGAAATATCACATGCGGCGGGGCGGTGCGCAACCACTCGCGCACCTGTGTAGTCACGGAGCGGAATGTCCCCTTGCTTCTCGTTGGAACCGCTCTAATTTGCTGCGCCTGCAGGCGGCCTCGAAATGAGCCCCGGCGGGAGGGGCAAGGATCGAAAGTCGTCCGCTTCTCACGATTTTGGACAGTTCACCGTTTCGCGGGCGCAGGCTCGCGCGGCGATGGGAGGGTTTTGATGGCTAAACTGAACGTCAACGGCCGGATGGTCGACGTCAATGTCGAACCAGACACGCCGCTTCTGTGGGTCATTCGCGAACAGGTCGGCCTCACCGGGACGAAGTACGGCTGCGGCGTCGCGCAGTGCGGCGCCTGCACGGTGCATGTAGACGGCGTCGCCACGCGCTCCTGCGCGCTGCCCGTCAGCGCCGTGACGGAAGCGCAGAAGATCGTGACCATCGAGGGCCTGTCGCAGGACTCCTCGCATCCGCTGCAGAAGGCCTGGCTCGAACACGACGTTCCCCAGTGCGGCTATTGCCAGTCCGGCCAGATCATGGCCGCCGCCGCGCTCCTCAAGCAGAACGCGAATCCCAGCGACGCCGACATCGAGCGCGAGATGACCAACATCTGCCGCTGCGGCACCTACAATCGCATCAAGACCGCCATCAAGCAGGCGGCCGGCGCGGCGCGCGGCTGAGGGAGGGACCAATGAACGCTATCGATCTTTCCCGCCGCAATTTCCTCGTCGGCGCGGGCGCCGCGACCGGCGGCCTCACGCTCGGGTTCCATATCTCGCTCGACGAAGCGGTCGGGCAGGGCGTTTCGCCTGAAGTGAACGCATGGGTGGTCGTGCGTCCGGATGACACCGTCGTCGTGCGCGTCGGCCGCCAGGAGATGGGCCAGGGCACCCTTACGGGCCTCGCGCAGCTTGTCGCGGAGGAGCTGGACGCCGACTGGTCCAAGGTGCAAACCGAGTACCCGACGCCGGGCCAGAACGTCGCGCGCAAGCGGGTATGGGGCGATTTCGCCACCTCAGGCAGCCGCGGCGTGCGCAACTCGCAGGAGGCGATGCGCAAGGGTGGCGCGACGGCGCGCGCCATGCTCGTCCAGGCCGCCGCCAACGAGTGGAAGGTTCCCGCCTCCGAGTGCACGGTCCACAACGGCGTAATCTCGCACAAGGCGTCCAACCGCTCCACGACCTTCGGCAAGGTCGCCCAGGCGGCGGCGAAGCTGGAGGCGCCGGCGGACGTGAAGCTGAAGGATCCGAAGGACTGGAAGGTCGCCGGCAAGCCGCTGAAGCGTCTGTATCAGGACGGCAAGGTCAACGGCGCGCAAGTCTACAGCATGGACTTCAAGATCGACGGCATGCTGAACGCCGCGATCCGCGATTGCCCGTACTGGGGCGGCTCGCTCAAGAGCTTTGACGCATCAGCCGCCGAGAAGATGCCCGGCGTGAAGAAGGTCGTGCGCATCGACAAGAACGCTGTGGCCGTCATCGCGGACACCTGGTGGCGCGCAAAGAAGGCGCTTGACGCCGTCAAGTTCGACTACGATCCCGGCCCGCACGGCAAGCTCGACACCGCCGCCATCAACGCGATGCTCGACGAGGGGCTTACGGCGAAGGAAGCCTTCGTCGGCAACCAGTCGGGCGATATCGAGAAGGCGATCGCGGGCGCCGCGAAGACGATCGAGGCGACCTACGCGTTCCCCTATCAGCACCATGCCACCATGGAGCCGATGAACGCGACCGCGCGCTGGACGGCGGACAAGTGCGAGGTTTGGACCTCGACGCAGAACGCGGAAGCTGCTCTCGCCACCGCGTCGCGCGCCGCCGGTTTGCCGCTCGACAAGTGCGACGTTTACCGGATGGATCTCGGCGGCGGCTTCGGCCGGCGCGCCACGAGTCAGGATTACGTCGGACAGGCGGTTCTCATCGCCAAGGAGATGCCCGGCACGCCGATCAAGCTGATCTGGTCGCGCGAAGAGGATCAGCTGCACGGGTGCTATCATCCCACGACGAAGTGCAAGCTGACCGGCGCGCTGGACAAGGACGGCAATCTGGTCGGTCTGCGCATGCGCATCTCGGGACAGTCGATCCTTGCGACGATCCGGCCCGAGGCGCTGGACAAGGGACGCGACATGGCGACCTTCCAGGGTCTCAACGCGGGCGGCGCGGAAGGACGGCTCGGATACACGATCCCGAACATTCTCGTGGATCACGCCATGCGCAATCCGCCCATCCGTCCGGGCTTCTGGCGCGGCGTCAACAACAACCAGAACGCGATTTACCTTGAGTGCTTCGTCGACGAACTCGCCCATGCGGCGGGCGTCGATCCGCTCGAGTTCCGCCGCCGCATGATGAAGGAGCATCCGAAGCATCTTGCGGTGCTGAACGCGGTCGCGGAGAAGGCCGGATGGGGCAAGCCCGCTCCGGCAGGCGTATTCCGCGGCCTCGCCCAGCACATGGGCTACGGCAGCTATGTCGCCGCATGCGCGGAGGTCTCCGTCAACGAGCAGGGCACGCTCAAAATCCATCGCATTGTCGCGGCCACAAACTGCGGTCATGCGGTCAATCCGGCGCAGATCGAGCGTCAGATCGAAGGCTCTTTCGCCTACGGTCTTGGTCCATTGCTCTTCCAGGAGATCACCATCAAGGACGGCAAGGTCGTCGAAGAAAACTTCGACACCTATCCGATTGTCCGCATGGCGGAGATGCCGGCGGTGGAAAGCATCATTGCTCCCACCAACGACTTCTGGGGCGGCGTGGGCGAGCCGACCATCTTCGTGGCGGCGCCCGCCGTGCTGAACGCCATTTTCGCGGCGACAGGCAAGCGGATCCGTAATCTGCCGATCGGCAGCCAGGATCTGCGCCGGGCTTGATTGGCGGGCGTTGCTTCTGTGAAACACGGCGGCCCACGGGCCGCCGTTGCATTCGATGGAAAAACTGATGCGTGACGGCGTCATCGGCCTGACGGCAGCCGTGGCAATATTGAATCTGGCCTGCGGCGGCGCGTCTGCACAATCGTGGCCTCCGCCCGGAGCGGCCGCGTGTTCGGGCTGCCATGGCGGCCCGAACACGGCGATGCCGAGCCTGCATGGCAGGAGCGCCGCCGAAATCGAGGCGGCGATGATCGCGTTCCGCGACGGCGCACGGGAGGCGACCGTGATGGACCGGATCGCGAAGGGATTTTCAGAACCGGAGACGAAAGCCATCGCGGCATGGATCGCGCAATACGGGGCCGCCCGATGAGCGCGCCGGTCACGCGCCGGGCTGCGCTTGGAACGCTTGCAGCAAGCGCCGGCGTCCTGGCCGCCCCCGGCGTTCTCGCGCAGGCTAAGCCGCGCGTCGTCGTCATCGGGGGCGGTTTTGCAGGGGCGACCTGCGCGCGTTCGCTCGCCGCGATGGGAGTCGCGGTCACGTTGATCGAAGTGGATCAGAATTACGTCGCCTGTCCGTTCTCGAATCTCGTCATTCATGGATCGCGCGATATCGCGCAACAGACGTTCGGCTTTGATGCGCTGCGCAAGGCGGGCGTCGAAATCGTGATTGCGCGCGCGGATCGCGTCGAGCCGGACAGGAAGCGCGTGTTCTTTTACGGGCGCGAGCCTATCTTCTATGACCGCCTCGTCGTCGCGCCGGGCATCGACATGCGCTTCGGCGCAATACCCGGTTATGGCTCAATCGCAGCCGAGCGCATGCCGCATGGGTGGAAAGCGGGCGTCCAGACGCTTTTGTTACGCCGGCAGCTTGAGGCGATGGACGACGGCGGCCTTGTCGTCATGTCCGTTCCGGCCAATCCTTATCGCTGCCCGCCCGGCCCGTACGAGCGCGCCAGCCTGATCGCGCACTACCTCAAGACCCACAAGCCGAGGTCGAAGCTACTCGTCCTGGACGCGAAGGATACATTTTCCAAGCAGAAGCTTTTTCTCGCCGCCTGGCAGGAGCTTTATCCCAAGCACCTTGAATGGGTGTCGCTCGCCAATGGCGGCAAGACGATAGAGGTCATACCGGACGAGTTGACGGTGGTCACCGAATTCGCCCGTCACAAGGCCTCCGTCGCGAATATCATTCCTCCCCAGAGAGCTGGCGTTATTGCAGGCGACTCTGGCCTCGCGGACCGCAGCGGCTGGTGCCCGATCGATCCTGTGAGCTTCGAATCGCGTCTTGCGCCGAATGTCCATATTATCGGCGACGCGGCGATTGCTGGCGCGATGCCGAAGTCGGCGTTTGCGGCGAACGCGCAGGCGAAGCACTGCGCCTATGCCGTGGCCGCGATGCTGCGCGGGGAACCCGCGCCGGCCCCCAAGCTCATCAACACCTGCTACAGCCTGGTCGCGCCCGACTACGGCATCTCCGTCGCGGGTGTGTATCAGCCAGCGAAGGGCTTGCTCGCGGACGTTGAAGGCGCCGGCGGCACGAGCCCTGGCGGCGCGTCGCGCGAATTTCGCGCTCGCGAAGCGATCTACGCGGATGCGTGGTTCAAGGTGATTACGGAGAGCGTCTATGGATAGGCTCCGGGCCTGCGCCATCGCTCTCGCTGCGCTGTGCGGGCAGGCGCATGCCGCGCCGTTGCAGTCCTACGAGGTCTCCGCCGACGCGATTCCGTCGCCGCTTGGCGGCTTGCGCGGCGACCCCGCAAGAGGCCGCGCGATCATCGTGGATCGGCAGAAGGGGCTCTGTCTGCTGTGCCACGCCGGTCCGTTTCCGGAACCGCGGTTTCAGGGAAACATCGCCCCAAGTCTCGCCGGCGCGGGGTCGCGCCTGTCCGAAGGCGAACTGCGGCTGCGGATGGTGGACAGCACACGGATCAATCCGCAGAGCGTGATGCCCTCCTACTATCGTATCGATCACCTCAACCGCGTTGCGCCCGCATATCGCGACAAACCGGTTCTCGAGGCGCAGGACATCGAGGACGTGGTTGCGTTTCTCAAGACCTTGCGCGACGAAACCCCACCGAAGGAGACGAGATGAGCGATGATGCTTCCTTCGCGAAACCGACGCGCCGGCGCGTGATCACCGCCGGTGCGGGTCTTGCCGCCCTCGCGCTGGCGCCCACGGCGCGCGCCACGCCGCAGGAAATGGAAAAGGCCATTCTCGCCTTCACCGGCGGCGTGAAGCCGAAGGAAGGCCGCGTCACGGTGGACATACCGGTTCTGCTGGAAAGCGGCGCATCCGTGCCGACGAAGGTGAGCGTGGAAAGCGCCATGCGCGGCGACGATTTCGTCAGCTCCATCGCCGTGTTCAATGAGAGGAATCCGCAGCCGAACGTCGCGGTGTTCCAATTCAGCGCGCGCTCCGGCAAGGCGTTGGCGCAAACGCGCATCCGGCTGGGCGACTCGCAAAAGATCGTCGCCGTGGCGAAGATGCGCGACGGGTCATTTTACATGGGCTCGATCGAGGTAATCGTAACGCTGCCCGCCTGCGCGGAGGACGCCTGACATGGCGAGCAATATGGGGCGTGCGCTGATCAGCCTTCCTGCGAAGGCGAAGCGCGGCGAGGTTGTTGAAATCCGTGCGATGATCGCGCACCCGATGGAAACCGGCTTTCGCCCGGACGCCAGGGGACGGCTCATCCCGCGCGATATTGTTAACCGCTTTGAATGTCTCTTCGGCGGCGAACAGGTTTTTGCCTGCGACTTGTTCCCCGCCGTCTCGGCCAATCCGTTTCTCTCGTTCACGATGATCGCCGAGGCGAGCGGGGAGCTGACGTTCCGGTGGCGCGACGACACTGGCGCCGTGTCGGAAGAGAAGCGGCGGATCGAGGTGGAATGAGCGGGCTGGGCGCGCACCTTGCGCTGGCCGTCGCGCTGCTGGCGAGCGTCGCGGCGCGCGCGGAAATCCCGCTTGATCAACGCAAGTCCGGCGCCGACTTCATGAGCGCGGCGACCCGCGCGATGCAGGAGGACGACACGGCCAATCCGGCGATGCTGTCGACGCTCGACGGCGAGAGCCTCTGGAGCGAAAAGGCGGGACCTGAGAGGAAGTCCTGCGCGGACTGCCACGGGCCTGCGCCGCAATCGATGAAGGGAGTTGCGGCGCGCTATCCGGCGTACGACGCAAGGCGCGGCGCGCCGATTGATGTGGCGGGCCGCATCAACGCATGCCGGACGGTCGAGCAGAAGGCGGAGGCGTTCAAGGCGGAAAGCCAACAACTGCTGGCGCTTGGCGCCTACGTCGGTCTGCAGTCCCGCGGGATGCCGGTTTCGCCGCCGGACGATCAGCGGCTCGCGCCCTACCGTGCGCGCGGGGAAGCCTTGTGGAATGAGCGCATCGGACAGCTCAATTTTTCCTGCGCGCAATGTCACGACGACAACTGGGGCAAGCGCCTTGGTTCGGCCGCGATCCCGCAGGCGCATCCAAACGCCTATCCGATCTATCGTCTCGACTGGCAGGGCATGGGGTCGCTGCAGCGCCGCTTCCGCAATTGCATGAGCGGCGTGCGCGCCGAGGCGTTTCCATACGGCGCGCAGGAGTTCATCGATCTCGAACTTTTTCTGATGCAGCGCGCGCGCGGAATGCCGATGGAAACGCCCGGCGTTCGCCCCTGATGCGCCTCACGGGCACTTCAGCGCGTCACACTCCTTCACGGCCTGAATCATGGCCGCCAGCGATCCGGGACCCGGGTGTCCGAACAGGCCGATGCCGTTCAGCACGTACGACGGGGTCACCGAAAAACCGATGGCGTTCGCGAGCTTTTCGTGGGCAGTGAGCGCGTCCTCCGCCTGCTTCGTCATTTCCGGGCTGGCGCTGGCGAGGTCCACGCCCATTTCGCGTGCGAGGCTGGCGGCGCGGGCGCCGTCCACCGGACCGCGCAGGGCGAAAAGGCCGCGGTGCAACGCATAGGCGCGTTCCGCGCCAGCGATCCGCAGCGTCAGCATCGCAACGCGGGCTGCTTCGCGAGATTGCCGGGACAGGATCGGATTATGCACGAAGCCAAGGCGCAGGGCGCTCGTCCGGCGCACGAGCGCATCGAGATGCGGGGCGGCCTGCTTGCAGACGGGACAATTGTAATCTGCGAACTCGAAGAGGGTGACGTCCGGCGCGGCGGGGCCAAACCAGAGGACGCCGGGCAGCCGAAAGGGGTCGAGCTCCGTCGGGATGCGCAGATTGGGTATTGGCGCGCCCGCGTCGTCGTCGACCTCGACCCATTGCTGCGCTATTGCCGGGGCCGCGCCGAGCGTGGCGGAAAGGGCCGCGAATTGCAGAAGAGCGCGCCTTGTGAGACGCGCTCCCCGCGGTGAAACCAGACCCGCCGGCCACCCGGCGGGCGCATGTTCGGAAATCACGAACCGCTCTTGTTCCCGTCCTTGTCGAACTGCTTCAGGAAGGCCGTTAGGTCGGCGATTTCCTTTTCGTTCTTGATGCCGGCGAAAGCCATCTTGTTGCCGGGCATGAAGGCGCGGGGGTCCTGGATATACTTCGCGAAAGTCTCTTCCGACCAAACGACGTGCGAGTTCTTGTTAGCGGCCGAATAATTGTATCCCTCGACAGAACCCGCTTCGCGGCCGAACAGGCCGTTCAGCTTCGGCCCGACGCCGTTCTTCGCGGTCGGTCCGACCTGATGGCAAGCGCGGCACTTCGCGAATGACTTCTCGCCAGCCGCCAGGTCCTGCGCGGAAGCGGAGCCCATGGCCACGAACATGCCAGCGACGACGGCTGATGCAAAAGCAAACTGCTTCATTTCCTCTTCCCTTCGAACGCCGGCTTTTGATCCGGCTGAATACGACGGCGTGGGCGTTCCCCCGCAGCGGGCTTAAATAGCGGCGACGGCCCGATTTAGCCAGAGCCAGCTTGTAGAATCAGCCGCCCGCGAGCCGGCCGGCCCCCGGGCCGCGCCCGGTCACTTTGATTTTTGTGCGTTTCCGCCATGCGCGACGCGTCGCCGCAGGGTGCGGGGCAAGCGCCTTGCGCGGCCTCGCCGCCTGCGCCATTCATGCGGCGGGGTGGAGGAACGCCGATGCCGGCCAGGAACGTGCTTTTCATCATGTGCGACCAGCTGCGCTGGGATTATCTGTCCTGCGCGGGGCACCCCTTTCTCCAGACTCCGAACATCGACGCGCTCGCGGGGCGGGGCGTCCGTTTCAGCCGGGCCTATGTCCAGTCTCCCGTCTGCGGCGCCTCCCGCATGAGCTTCTACACGGGCCGCTACGTCAGTTCGCACGGCGCCTCCTGGAACGGATTTCCGCTCAAGGTCGGAGAGTGGACGATGGGCGACTATCTTCGCCCGCTCGGCGTCCGCACGGCGCTGGTCGGCAAGACGCACATGGAGCCCGACGCCGAGGGCATGGAGCGCCTGGGCATCGATCCCCAGTCAATCATTGGCGTGCATGTGTCCGAATGCGGCTTCGAACCGTACGAGCGCGACGACGGCCTGTGGGCCGAGGGGCCGGACGGGCGCTACGATCCGCGCTGCCCCGCTTACAATCGCTATCTCAACCAGAAAGGGTATGGCGGCGGAAATCCATGGCACGACTGGGCGAATTCGGCGGCCGCCGCCGACGGGAGGCTCGCCTCCGGCTGGGCGATGCGCCATGCGCGCAAGCCGGCGCGTGTGCGGGAGGAGGATTCCGAGACGCCCTACATGACGCGTCGCGCGATGGACTTCATGACCGAGGCCGGCGAGCAGCCTTGGTGCCTGCACCTCTCCTACATCAAGCCGCACTGGCCCTACGTCGCGCCGGCCCCCTACAACTCAATGTATTCCGCGGCGGACCTGATACCCGTCGTGCGTTCCGAGGACGAAAGGCGGGACGCGCATCCCGTTTTCCGCGAGTTCATGGAGCATCGCGTCGGCAAGAATTTCTCGCGGGACGAAGTGCGCGAGGAGGTGACGCCGGTCTACATGGGCCTCATCAAGCAGATCGACGATCAGCTTGGCGAGTTGTTCGCCTTCATGGAGAAGCGCGGCCTGTTCCAGAACACGATGGTCGTCTTTACGTCGGACCACGGTGATTACCTGGGCGACCACTGGCTCGGTGAAAAGGATCTCTTCCATGAACCGAGCGTGAAGGTTCCGCTGATCGTCTACGATCCTGCGCCCGAAGCGGACCGCGCGCGCGGCACTGTGTGCGACGAACTCGTCGAGACGATTGATCTCGCGCCGACCTTTATTGACGCGCTGGGCGGCGACGCGGGCGCGCAGTCGCATCGCCTCGAAGGGCGCTCGCTCCAGCCGCTGCTGCGCGGCGAAACACCGCAGGGATGGCGCGAATTTGCAATCAGCGAATACGATTATTCGATCGCCCCGGCAGCGGTGAAACTGAAAGTCGCTCCGCGCGACGCGCGCCTGTTCATGGTGTGCGACAAGCGGTGGAAGTATGTGCACGCCATCGGGTTCCGGCCCATGCTGTTCGACCTGGAAAAGGATCCGCAGGAGTTACGCGATCTGGGCGCCGATCCCGCCCACGAAGCGCAGCGCGCACGCATGGCCGAGGCGCTGTTCGGCTGGTCCTTGCGGAATGCGCAGCGCACGACAGTGCCTGAGGCGCGCGCCCTCGACATGCGCGGGCGCAGCATGCGGCGCGGCATCCTCGTCGGCGTGTGGGATGAGCAGGAATTGCCGGACGAATTGTGGAGCCGCTATCGCGGCGGAAATGACTGAAGAGAAAAGGGACGCAAAGATGCTGAGCGAAGCGAAGAACAGGCTTCTCACGCAGGTCGGCCCCGGAACGCCGATGGGCGATTACCTGCGGCGCTACTGGTTCCCAATCGCGGCGGCCGCCGAGTTCGACGAGAAGGATGTGAAGCCGATCCGGCTGCTCGGCGAGGACCTGACGCTCTACAAGGACCTCAGCGGCGTTTTCGGTCTCATCGACCGTCATTGCCCCCATCGCCGCGCGGACATGTCCTACGGCTTCGTCGAGAAGAAGGGGCTTCGCTGCAATTACCATGGCTGGCTCATGGACGAGGCCGGGGCCTGCATCGAGCAACCCTACGAAGACACCGTTAATCCGAATAACAGGCTGAAGGAGCGATGCTCCATCAAGGCCTATCCAGTGCGCGAAATGCGCGGCCTGTTGTGGACCTACATGGGACCGCAGCCTGCGCCTGAACTGCCGGTCTACGAGGCGTTCACATGGGACAACGGCTTCGTCGAGGTCGTCACGGCCGACATTCCCTGCAACTGGTTTCAGTGTCAGGAAAACTCCATCGATCCGGTCCACTTCGAGTGGATGCACGACAACTGGAGCATTCGGCAGAAGGGCGAAACGGGACCTTACGCCTCCACCCATCTCAAGGTCGCATTCGACGAGTTCGAGCACGGCTTCACCTATCGCCGCATACGTTCCGACTCGGACGAGACGAGCGAGATGTGGACTGTCGGCCGAGTGTTCCTGTGGCCCATGGGCTTCTATCTGGGCGAGCATTTCGAATGGCGCGTTCCCGTCGATGATGAAAACACGCTGAGCATCGCGTGGTTCTACGCGCGCGTGCCGAGCGACCGCGGGCCCTATCAGCAGAATCGCGTTCCGCATTGGGAAGCGCCGACGAAAACGGCGGACGGCCGCTGGATTTCAAGCCACGTGATGAACCAGGACATCATCGCGTGGGTGGGGCAAGGCGTGATCGCGGATCGCACGAAGGAAAATCTCGGCGCAAGCGATCGGGGCATCGCCATGATACGCAACCGCTTCTTCGACGAGTTGGAGAAAGTGGCGGCGGGCGGCGAAGCGAAGGGTGTCATCCGCGACAAGGAAGCGGCCAAACGAGTCTCCCTGCCGATTGCGGAGCGCAAATCGTTCCTCGCCGGCCGTCCCCTGAAGGACTACTATACGCATCCATACTATCGCCGCAGGCTGGCGGACTTTCCCTGGCATGCTGGCCAGCCGGCGCATATTCGCGCGGCGTTCTGCGAGGCGATGGGCGTTGACCTGAAAGGCCAGCCGCTCGCTCGCGAGCCCGCGGAATAATCAGTCGCCGAGGGCGTCGCGTATGCGCCGCGCGGTTTTGTCCGCCGGCCGGGACGCATCGAGGCGAAGCCATTCGATGCTCTCGCCGGATTGGGCGAGTTTTGTCTGCTGTGCCCGCAAAACATCGACGGTTGCGTCCGAAGGGTCTCCCGTCCGGGCGGCGACCCGCGCGGCGAGCGTTTCGCCGGACGCCTCAAGCCAAAAGCCATGGAACGTCAGGTGTCGCGCCGCTGCGATTTTACGAAGCGCCGCGCGATCCGCAGCGCGATCGAACACGGCGTCGCAGACGACAGGCCATTGCGCATCCAGACATGCGCCCGCCCTGTCGCGCGCCTGCGCGTAGACCCGGGCGGAAACGTCTGGCGCATAAGCCTCGGCTGGCAAACGGTCGGTCGGCGCCGCGCCAAAGAGCGCCTTGCGAATACGATCGCTCGAAAGAATGCGCGCGCCGGGCATGGGAGCCATCAGCGGCGCCAGCGCGGCGGCGACGGTGGACTTGCCTGAACCGCTCAATCCGCCGACGCCGACGAGAACAGGCGCGCCGCCGCGCATCGCTTCTACCGCTAGCTGAAAATAGGCGCGCGCTTCAGCCTTCATGGCTTCACCTGTGTCTCCGCCGTAGTCTTGCGACATGCGCGCGGTCACATGCGCGCGGATGATTGCGCGCATCGCGATGAATAACGGCAACAGCGGCAGGCCGTCCGTCTCCTCCATGGCGTCGAGATAGCGGTTGAAGAGCATGTTCGCGAGATCGGCGCGCGCTCTGTGCCAAAGGTCCATCAGGGTGAAGGCAAGGTCGTAAAGCACATCGATTGTCGCGAGAGATTCATCAAACTCGAGGCAATCGAATGGCGTTGGTTCGCCGCCAATCAACGCGATGTTGCGCAGCGTGAGGTCGCCATGGCAGCGCCGCACCTTGCCCGCGGCCCTCCTCGCGTCGAGCAGCTTCGAATTGGCTTCAAGCGCGGCGCGCATCGCGGCGCACGCTGTCGCAACATTGCGTTCGTGGACGAGGAACGATGCGCGAAGTTCGGCCTCGTTCGTTTCCAGTATTCGGCCGATAGCGGCGGCGCCGCCGTGTACGGCGCTGATCTCAGCGCTCCGGTGAAACGCTGCGATATTTCCAGCAAGACTTTCGATATGGCGCGCGGTGAGCGCGCCGCGCTGCGCCATCCGGTCGAAGAGGCAGGCCTGATCGAACCTGCTCATCTCGACGGCGGCGTCGACTTGCTCTCCAGCGCCATCCAGTTCAAGCCCTTCAGCCGTGCGCGTGATGCGGCGTACGCGCTTGTAGAGCGCCGGGGCCGTGCGGCGGTTGAGTTCGAGCTCCTTTTCGCAGGCCGCAAGACGCCTTTCCGGCGTTGAAAAGTCCAGATAGCTGGTCTGAACAGCGCGCTTAAGCTTGTAGACGGTATCTCCTGCAAAGAAGATGCGGGAGATATGCGTGGATATGGGAGGCGTCTGGTCGCCAGCGCGTGCGCCGAGGCCGCTCAGGAAGGCGATGGTTTCGCGCTGCGATTCTTCGCTCATGCGCCGGCTCCGATGCGGCGCGCGGGTCGCGCGCTAATGCCCGCCGCCTTCAACCTGAACGAAAAGATCGTCCACGTCCATGCGCCGGTCGGTCACGAACTGCTCGTGCAGATAGGTGACAAGCGCCTCTAGCGTCGGGCGGTTCGCCTCGATGCCTGATGGCCAGGGGTCGCCGCCAAACACTTCTTCGATCTCGTCAAGTTGCTCGGCCATCCACGGCAGCATGTAGCGCAGCGCCGCAAGGTTCTTCATCTTGGCGAGCGCCACGTTCTTCGCTTCGTCGAAGGCCTTGTAAAGGCTCGTCGCAACGAAGGGGTACCGCTCATGCACGCTCTTCTTGATGGCTATGAGGTGCATCACGGGGAAAATTTTCGTGCGTCGGTAATAGTCCGCCTCGACTTCATGGAAGTTTGGAAATAGCCGGCGCAAATGCGGCGCGCGCTTCAGCGAGGCGGGCAGGGTCGTGCCGATGATCGCGTCGATCTCACCTGTCTCCAGGAGGTCGCCGAGCGTCTTGCCGCTTGTGTTGTGCTCGATGGGAACGGGCTTGACGAGCGGCAGAATGGTCGGCGTTCCATGCCCGCCGGAGAGATTGATCGCGCCCTGCACCCAGTTGAGTTTCGACAGATCAACGCCGTAATCGTGCTTGAGGAAGCCCTTGATGTAGATAGCCGCCGTCATCGTATAGAGCGGCACGCCGATCCGTTTGCCTTCAAGATCCTTTGGCGTGCGAATGCCCGAATTGGTGTTGATCGCGCAAAGGCCGTGACGGAACTGGCGCGAGGGAAAGATCGGGATCGCGACGTAATCGCACTGACCAGCCGCCGTGCGTGCGACAAATTCCGAGCACGACATCTCCGCCACGTCGAACTCCTGACGAGCCGCCAGACGGTCGAAGATTTCCCGCGGCGCGTCGATGGGAATGAAGTTGAGATCGACGCCGTTAGGGCGCACGTCGCCAGTGTAGATGGGCAGCATGCGATCATAGAGGCCGCACGCAAAGCTCAATTGCAGTTTCGCCATCAGCCCGTTTCCTTCAGGATTTCTTGTATTCGAGATAATGTGAGCAATTCGCCTTGCGCGCCCAGTAATCCAGCGCGCGCTGCAGTTCACGGCCGCCCGGGCCGAACGAATCGCGGATGTCGATCTCGCCCTTCGTGAGCGGCTTGATCTTGCCGCCGAGCCGCAGAGCGTCGAGATAGACCTGCGCGTTTTGCGGAAGGTAGATCGATATCTTCAGCACTTCGCCTAGCGAGCGTCCCGCCGCGGTGAAGCCGTGCCCGCGCATCAGTGCGACGCGATTTTTCCCGAGCGTGCGGGCGAGGTCGCGTCCCTGTTCGATATTGGAGACGAGCAGGCCGGTGTCGCCGAACCGGTCCTGGCTGTCCCAGACGGGAATGCATGCGCCCATGTGGCTTGCGGTGTGAATGACAGTCTGCATCGGCACGTCGGATATGCTGAACGGCAAAACCGAAATCGCGTGGCTGTGCACGACGGACATGACTTCGGGGTTGGCCTCATAGGCGCCGCAATGGATGAAGCGTTCGACATAGGCGCCATCCGCGCGTCCGTCGGCAGGCTCGCCGTCGAAGCGGAAGGTCATGATGTCGTCGGGCTCGACCAGTTCCGGGCTGCGCGAACGCGACAGCAGAAACAGGTTCGGATCGTGCGGGTGGCGAACGCTGATATGGCCGAAGGCGTCGACGACACCCTGATCGGCGAGAATGCGATTGGCGGCGACGAGTTCGCCGATGACCTTGTCGAGATCGGACACGGAGCGTTTCCCTTGATGATTGCTGCGACAGTGCAGAACGCTCCCGCGCCTGTCAATGAAGGCTCAGGCTGCGCCGCGCACCGTGTCGATGACGCGCATCGGATCGTCCGGTTCGGCGTCGCCGCGCCAGGCGACGTGTCCGTCCGGCCGAACGAGAACAAGACGTTTCTCGTAGGCTTCCGCCGCCGCTGCGTGGCAGAGATCGACAACCTGCATCGGCACGCCGCGCTCAGCCGCCGCCGCGACGAGACCGGAGACGTCCGGCGGCGCGCCGAGGAAGCGCAACAGGACGAAGCAGCGTCCGAACAGGTCGAGAGTGGAGTGGCCCCGTTTCAGCCAGACATGGGGCGCGCGATGGCCCGGCCGCGCGCACTGCACATAGCGATGCACTTCATGGCGGGGGCCTTCGCCATCCTCGCGCACGACGATGGGCGAATCCTCGTAGCGGAAGCCTAGCTGGACGCCGATTGTGAACCATTCCGGCGCCATCACGCGCGTGTACCAGTCGCCGTACATCTTGCGCGCGCGATCGCCTTCGGGGCCATTGATGAAAATGGCTTCGGGCGGGCGATCTTCACGCGGCTTCAACATGCGCGCCAGATTGCGCGCTGCTTCCGACACGTTGAAGGCGGCGACCGGCTTGCGTTCGATCTCATAGGATTCGAGCAAGCGCGGGCCGCCCCAACCCTCCACTGCGCCTTGCAGCTTCCATGCAATGTCCACGGCTTCCTGAATGCCGGTGTTCATGCCGAAGCCGCCGGTGGGCGAAAGCTGGTGCGCCGAATCCCCGACAAGGAAGATGCGTTTCGTGCCGTAGCTCTCCGCGACGAGTTCCGCGCGGCGCCAGGGCATGGTGGAGAGGATCGTGAATCCGACATCGCAGCCGAGTGCGCGCGCAATCGCCGCGCGGATGTCGGCTTCGCTCATCTGTTCGCGATTGCGGTTGCCAACAAAGGAGAAACGATAGCGGTCGCGTCCGTCGATGGCGACGATCGTGCACCACGTCCCTTCCGGGCCGATGAAGATATAGCGGTAGCCCTGCGGGAAGTTGTGAATGCTGTTGAAGTCCGGGCACTCGAAGATGGCGTTCGTCGTGTAGGTCAGGACCGGATTGCCTGAGAGCGAAATTCCAAGCTTTTCGCGGATCGGGCTTCCCGCGCCGTCGCAGGCGGCGAGATACTGCGCCTCGACGCGCGTCTTCTCGCCGGTCGCCCTGTCGACGATTTCGGCCGTGACTCCGTCGTCATGCTCCGCGAAGGAGACAAGCTCGACGCCGTAGCGCATGTCGACGGCCGAATAGCTGCGCGCGTGGCGGGCCAGCACGGGATCGAAAAAATTCTGCGGGCAGCGTTCGCGCTTCTGCGGGCTTTGCGGCGGAGGCTCTTCGTCCGCGCAGGACGGGAACGGCTCGCGGCCGAGTTCGTAGCCGCCGTGCATCCCCGTCACCCAGACGCAGTCTTGCGCGTGGTCGCGATTGTATCCAGCGCTTTCCACCCACGGCACGATGCCCCAGCGGCGGCAGAACTCCATGGTGCGGATATGCACCATGTCCATCTTCGGGTTCTCGACGCGGCCGTCGCCGCGTTCGACGAGAAGGCAGGGCGCGCCGCGCCAGCCGAGGTCGCCCGCAAGCGCAAGGCCCACCGGGCCGCCGCCGACAATGAGCACAGGCGTCTTGATGATCTTGTCCGTCATGTTCGCTTCTTTGGTTCAGCGCGCGGGCACTGGGCGCAGCCAGTCGAGGCGCTCAAGCAAGGGCTTGTCGCTCACGCGCAGCAGGTAACTTTCTTCCTTAGCCGTCCACGTGTGCGGGGAGGATGACGGCACGGCGAGCGCATCGCCGCGCGCCCAGTCGAATCTCTTTCCGTCAATCGCCGCGCTTCCTGCGCCTTTCATGGGCGCATAGATGCAGTTCAAGGTGCTTGGCTCGACGCTGAACGACGCGCCTGCGTCCAGGCGCGTCACATGCAGCGCAATGGTCGCCATCGCCGGCGATCCGAGTTCGATTTCCCGGCAGCCGGGGCCAATCTCGTGCGCGCTCGCAAGGCGCGCAACCGTGTCCGCCCAGGCGAAGCGGCACGGCGATTGAGCCGCCACTTCGTCGGCGCGCTCGACGTCGTCGGGATGATGCTCGAAAAACATCGGTCCGAGCATATGAACGGTCGGCACGTCGAGAAAATCCATCCAGTAGGCGTTCGACGGGCCTTCGTTGGAATGGCCATGCCAGTACCAGTTCGGCGTCAGCAGAACATCGCCCGGCTCCATCGGGATCTTCTTGCCCTCCACGATCGTGTACGCGCGCTCGCCCGTATCAAGAACGAGCCGCAGCGCGTTGGCCGTGTGGCGATGGGAGCGCGCCACCTCGCCGCCCTTCACCATCTGATAGGCGGCGACAAGCGTTTTCACGGTCGGATACTTGTTGCCGGGGACCGGATTGGCGAGAATGAGATTGCGCCGCTCGGCAAGCTCCGTATTGACGAAGCGCCCGGCGGCGTCGAGAGCCGCGCGGCCCAGCTCCCAGGAGAAGTGCGCCGGCAGGAACTCCTTCTTTGGCAGCGGGTAAAGCGACGGCTCAGGCTTGTTCCAGCCGTTCTCGATTCCGCATTGAGCGAGGAGGTCGTAAAGCTCCTGCATGCTCGCGGCTGCATTGAAGGATCGTGCTGTCACGGCCATCGGCGTTTCCACTTATGTCTTGATGCGCTTTCTCATCACGAGGCAGCGGTCAGCTTCTTTGAAAAGGATTGAGCGCCATTCAAGTTAGCGCGGGCGCGTTAGTCAACATGCGATGGATCAATAAAAAAAGCCCCTCCGTCGGGAGGGGCTTCGCGGCGTCGATCTCGTGGCGTCAGGCGCCCGCTGCTGCGACAGCCCGCCGCGCCATGACGTTGACGAGGTGCGCGCGGTACTCGTTCGAGCAGTGGATGTCGGAGAGAAGATCGTCCGGCGACATCGTCACGTCGAGGAGGGCGTCGGGCGAGAAGTTCGCCTCAAGCGCCGCTTCGAAGTCGCCGGCGCGGAAGGCCGACCCTGCGGCGCCGGTGACGCCGACGCGCACCTTGTCGCCGAACCTGGCGACCATGACGCCGACGACGGCGTAGCCCGACGCCGGGTGCCGGAACTTCTGGTAGCCCGCGCAGTCCGGGATCGGGAAGCGCACGCTGGTGATGATTTCGTCACGCTCCAGCGCGGTCTCGAACAGGGCGATGAAGAAATCATCGGCTGCGATCCGGCGCTTGTTCGTTACGATGGTTGCGTTGAGACCGACGACCGCGGCCGGATAATCCGCCGCCGGATCGGCGTTCGCGATCGAGCCGCCGATGGTGCCGCGATGACGCACCGCTGGATCGCCGATGATGCTGGCGAGGTGGGCGAGGGCCGGGATCAGCGCCTGCACGTCGGCGTTCGCCGCAACGTCGGCATGACAGGTCATGGCGCCGATGACGAGTTCGTTTCCGTCACGGCAGACGCCCTTCATCTCGTTGATGGCGGCGAGGTCGATGAGATCGGATGGCGCTGCGAGGCGCTGCTTCAGCGTCGGCAGAAGCGTCATGCCGCCGGCGACAAGCTTGCCGTCTTCCTTGTCGCGCAGGAGAGCAAGCGCCGCGTCGAGCGTCTTGGGCGCGTGGTAGTCGAAATTATGCATGGTGATGCTCCTTCACAGCGCCCGGGTTCACCACCGACAGGATCGCCTCGACGATGCCCTGGTACCCGGTGCAGCGGCAGAGATTGCCTTCCAGCTGCTCGCGCACGGTCTTCTCGTCCGCGCCGGGAAGGCGGCGCGCGATGTCGACGCCCATCATGACCATGCCCGGCGTGCAGAAGCCGCACTGCAGGCCATGATGTTCGCGGAAGGCTTCCTGCATCGGGTGCAGCGTGCCGTCGGGCGCGGCGAGTCCTTCGATCGTTACTACCTTGCGCCCGCTCGCCTGCACCGCAAGCATGGTGCAGGATTTCACGGCCTTGTCATCCACATGGATGACGCAGCAGCCGCACTGGGTGGTGTCGCAGCCCACATGCGTGCCCGTGAGGCCGAGATGATCGCGCAGAAGCTCGACGAGCAGCGTGCGCGGCTCGACTTCGGCGCTGCGCTCCTGTCCGTTCACGGTCAGCGTCACTTTCGTCTTCATGTAACCTCCGCGTAGATGGCGTCAGATCATTATGCGGCTGTTTGCAGCCCGTAAATGGCCCGCCAGATTTTCTCTGGCGTTGCCGGCATGTCCATATGCGTCACGCCATAGTCACGCAGCGCGTCGACCACGGCGCCGATGAAGGCGGGCGGGGCGCCGCAGGCGCCGGCTTCGCCCGCGCCCTTCACGCCCAGCGGATTTGTGCGGCAGGGGACGGTGTTGAAACCTGCCTCGACATTTGGCATCCGCGGCGCGCGCGGCATGCCGTAATCCATATAGGTCGCGCTGATGAATTGACCGCCTGCGTCATACAGCGCGTTTTCGATGGTGGCCTGTCCCAGGCCCTGGGCCACGCCGCCGTAGACCTGCCCGTGGACAATGAGGGGGTTGAGCACAGTGCCGCAGTCGTCGACTGCGACATAGCGCACGATCTCGGCGACGCCGGTCTCAGGATCGATCTCCACCTCGCAGACATGGCAACCGTTGGGGAAGTTTTCCGCCTCGCGCTGGAAGTTGTGGCCTTCGTCGAGGCCGGGCGTCATGCCTTCGGGGATGCGAGTCGCGTCCCACGCGGCGTTCGCCACCTCGGCGAACGTCATTTCGCTCGCGCCGGCCCGGAATACGCCATCCGAGAAGGTCACGGCCTCCGGCTCCGCCTGCATCAGATGGGCGGCGACCTTCGTCCCCTTGGCGATGAGTTTCTCGCAGGACATCTTGATGCCGGCCCCGCCCATCATGGACGACCGCGAGCCGAACGTGCCGATGGCGTTTTTCGGCGTGACGTCCGTGTCCCCCTGGACGAGGCGCACCTGGCCGGGCTCGACCCCCAGATATTCGTTCAACAACTGTGAGAAAACAGTATCGTGGCCCTGTCCGTGGGCATGGGAGCCCGAGAAAATCGTGACTGTTCCGTCCAGTTCCGCGCGCACGCGCATGTCCTCGGTCGGCGCGCGTCCGCCTGCGGCCTCGATGAAGGCCGCTACCCCGATGCCGCGCAGGTAGCCGCGATTGTAGGCCTCGACGCGCCGCTCCTCGAACGTGTCCCAATCGGCCATGCGCAGGGCTTCGTCCATGCCCCGCGCGAAATCGCCGGAGTCGATCACGTAACCCATCGGCGTCCTATAGGGGAATTCGGTGATGAAATTGCGCCGGCGCACCTCGTCGCGCGACAGGCCGGTGGCCTCCGCCGCCGCATCCATCAGGCGCTCCATCAGGAAATTCGCCTCGGGACGGCCGGCCCCGCGATAGGTGTCGGTCGAAACCGTGTTGGTGAAGACCGGCTTCACGGAGAAATGGAAGTTCGGGACGTGATAGCAGCACGGGATGATCCGCCCGCCGCCTTCTATCGGCATGCGCGGCCCGTTCTCGGCCATGTAGGCGCCCAGATTGACCAGCGTGCGAACTTTAAGCGCGACAATGCGGCCATACTGGTCAAGGCCCATCTCCGCCTCGTTGACCTGATCGCGCCCGTGATAGTCCGAGAAGAACGTTTCCGTGCGGTCCGCGCGCCATTTCACCGCGGCGCGGAGCTTCCTCGCGGCCCAGGCGACCGCCACGTATTCCGGGTATGTCTGGCCGCGCATGCCGAAGCCGCCGCCGACGTCCTGCGAGATGACGCGCACCTTGTCCTGCGGAATGCGCAGGTAGCGTCTGGCGATGTTGCCCTGGATGCGCCGGCCGCCCTGCGTGGGCGCCCAGAGGGTGAGCTTGCCCTCGGCCTCGCTCCATGCGGCGAGAGCGCCTTTCGGCTCCATCGGGGCGGGGACAAGCCGATTGTTGACGATGCTGACGTTCACGCGCCAAACCGCGCCCGCCATGGCGGCGTCGGCCTCCGCCGAGTCCCTGTTCTGCCAGTGAACCGGCACGTTATGGCCAAGTTCAGGCCAGACGGCTGGAGCGCCGGGGCGGACGGCGTCGCGGGCGTCCGCGACGCTGTCGAGCGCCGACCACTCGACGGCGACGAGGTCGGCCGCCTCGCGAGCCTGCGCGGGGGTGCGCGCGACGACCAGCGCCACGCACTCGCCTACGAAACGTACGCGCCCGCGCGCCAGAATGGGCCGCATCGGTTTCCACATCGGCGCGCCGGAAAGGTCCGAAAGCTCGACCTCGCATGGCATGTCGGGGACGCCGTCCGCATCGAGATCGCCGGCAGTGAAAACGGCCACGACGCCCGGCGCCGCGCGGGCGGCCTCGGTATCGAGGGACAGGATGTCGGCGTGGGGATGCGGTGAGCGCAGGAACGCCGCCCAGAACTGGCCCCCCACGTTCACGTCGTCGGTATAGGCGCCACGGCCCTGAAGAAGGCGAGGATCTTCCTTGCGACGAAGCGGCTGGCCTATTCCGAACTGTCCCATTCGCCTCCCGCCCGTCAAAATGCAGTGTCGGCCTAGGAGCCGCTGCGCAATTGCGAACGTCTATAAGCAGGGGGGCGCCCCTCTTGCAAGTGGGCCGGTCATGGCCGATTAAACCTTCTCGCGCGGTTGAAGCCGCGAGGAGGGGAGAGACGCCGTGGGGCGACTTCAGGACAAGGTCATCATCGTAACCGGCGGCGCGCGCGGAATCGGCGCCGCCTTCTCGCGCGCGCTTGCGGAAGAAGGCGCCACGGTCGTCGTCGCCGACATTCTGGACGGCGGCAAGACCGTGCAGGAAATCGAGAACAAGGGCGGGAAGGCCGCTTTCTTCAGGCTCGACGTCGCGGACGCTGCGTCCGTCACGGGTTTCGTGAACGAGGTTCTGGGCCGATACGGGCGGATCGACTGCCTCGTCAACAATGCGGCGCTTTTCGCCAACCTCAAGCCGAAGAAATTCTTCGAAATCGACGACGACGAGTTCGACAAGGTCATGGCTGTCAACGTGCGTGGGCCTTTCCTGCTGTGCAAGGCCGTGGCGCCGGCGATGATCGCGCAGAACAAGGGCAAGATCGTCAACATCGCGTCCGGCACCGTATTCAAGGGCCATGCCGGCATTACGCACTACGTGACCTCGAAGGGCGCCATCGTCGCGCTCACGCGCTGCCTGGCGCGCGAACTCGGGCCTCACAATATCAACGTGAACGCCATTGCTCCCGGCCTGACGATGAGCGAGGGCGTCCTGTCCAATCCCGACATGGTTGGCGCCCCGGCGGAAGCTACGAAGAGCAGCCGGGCCTTCAAGCGCGAGCAGACGCCGGAAGATCTCACAGGCACGCTTGTCTATCTGTGTTCGCCGGACAGTGATTTCGTCACCGGCCACACCGTCGTGTGCGACGGCGGTTCCGTGATGCGCTGACAACAAGACCCACGAATGGGAAGGGACAGATGAACATTCTCGACCGGTCGACCAGGAAGTGGCGCGGGCGCTACGAAGACGGGCCGTTGTTGCGCGGCGAAGGCCATTACAGCGACGATCATCGGGTCGCGGGCGCCTTGCAGGCCGTATTCGTGCGTTCCCCCCATGCGCACGCGCGCATTCTCTCGATTGACGCTGCGCAGGCGCTTGCCGCGCCTGGCGTCGCCGTGGTGCTGACGGCGAAGGACTTCGCGGATCTTGGCTACGGGCCGGTCACCGCCTCCATTCCGTTTCCGGGCGTCGACGGCAAGATGCCGATATCGCCCATGCGGCCGGTGCTCGCGGGCGATCGCGTGATGCACGTCGGCGAGCCGGTCGCGATGGTGATCGCCGAGACGCGCGCTCAGGCGCAGGACGCGGCCGATCTTGTTCTGGTCGAATACGAACCGCTCGATCCGGTGATCGACCTCGATCAGGCGCAGCGCGCCGATGTGACGCTGTGGCCGCAGGCGCCGGGCAACGTCGCGCACCAGTGGAGCAATCCCGCCGATCCCGAGGGCGAAAAGCGCAAGGCGCTCGACGATACGTTCGCGCGCGCGGCGCATGTGGTGAGCGTCGAGGTCTTCAATCAGCGCATCAGCGCGGTCTCCATGGAGCCGCGCGCCGCCACGGGCAGCTACGACGCAGCCGAAGACCGCTACACGCTGCACACCGGCACGCAGGGCGTCGCAGGCATTCGCGGGCAGGTTTCCGCCTGCATGAAGATCGAACCCAAGAAGCTGCGCGTGCTGACGGACGACGTCGGTGGCGGGTTCGGGATGAAGGCGTCGAGCTATCCGGAATATCCGGCGGTGCTGACGGCCGCCAAAAAACTCGGGCGCCCCGTTCACTGGTCCGCGACGCGATCAGAATCCTTCATGTGCGACAATCATGCGCGCGACTCTCTGTGGAACGTCGATCTGGCGCTTGATGCGAACGGAAAATTCCTCGCGCTGCGCGTGAAGGGAAAGCAGAACGTCGGCGCTTATCTCACCGGGGTCGCGGTGCTTGTTCCCACGGCCCACATCGCATTCTGTCTGCCGGGACTCTACGACATTCCGCAGGTGGTGGTCGACGCGACGACATACTTCTCGAATACGACTCCGACCGGCCCCTATCGGGGCGCTGGCCGCCCCGAAGCGAACTACCTGCTGGAGCGCGCCATTGAGGCGGCCGCACGCAAGCTCGCCATCGATCCGGTTGAATTGCGCCGGCGCAATCTCATTCCGCCCTCCGCCATGCCATACGCAACGGCGGCGGGGCAGACCGTCGACAGCGGCGACTTCCCGGCGATCTTCGAGCGGGCGTTGAAAGAGGCCGATTACGCGGGCTTCTCCGCGCGGCGCGCGGAAAGTGAAAAGCGGGGCAAGCTGCGGGGCATCGGCGTCAGCGGCTATCTCGAAATTTCAGGCGGCCATTATCACGAACCCGCGCGCATCACGTTCAGGAACGGCAAGGTCGTGCTGAGCATCGGGCCCGCATCGAACGGACAGGGACACGCGACGGTGTTTCGCCAGATGATCGCGGATCGGCTCGGCGTTTCCGATGAGGACGTCGTCGTCACCGCGGGCGATTCGGACCGGGACGTGCCTGGTTTCGGCGCCGTCGCCTCCCGCTCGGCGATGCTTGTGGGCAGCGCCATCGCGGTCACTTCCGACAAGATGATCGAAAAGGCGAAGGGCGTCGCCGCGACGCTGCTGCAGGCGAGCGAAAGCGAAGTCTCCTACGGCAACGGGTCATTCGAAATTCCGCGCACCGGCCGGCGGGTCAGCCTCTTCGAGGTAGCGGATCGCGCCGGCGAGATGGTCGCCCAGGGCGTCCTCAAGGAAAGCCTCGACACGGACAACGAAGCGCATACCGCGCCAACGTTCCCCAACGGCGTGCACGTCGCAGAGGTCGAGATCGATCCCGACACCGGCTCGGTCGAAATCCTGCGCTACACGGCGGTGGGCGACTGCGGCGTCGTGCTCAACGAAACCATCGTCACCGGACAGGTCCAGGGCGGCGTCGTGCAGGGTATTGGCCAGGCTCTTGGCGAGTATTCCAATTACGATTCCGCGAGCGGGCAATTGCTGGCGGGCTCGTTCATGGATTACATCATGCCGCGCGCCGATCATTTGCCGATGCTGAAGGTTCTGCATCATCCCGTGCCATGCACGACGAACCCCATCGGCGTGAAGGGCACCGGTGAAGCGGGCACGACTGCGGCGCCGCCGACCATCGTCAACGCCATCGAAAACGCGATTTCGCCGAAGCGCGCCCTGAAGCTCGACATGCCGCTGACGCCGCAGAAAATCTGGGCGGCGATCGGCGAAGCGAGGGGCGAATGATCGACATATACACGCACATCATGCCGGCGCGGTTCTTCGACGACCTGACGAAGACCTCGCCGAAACTCGGCAACATCGGCGCGCGCATGCGCAATGTGAAGCCGATCCACGATCTCGACGTTCGCTTTCGCCTGATGGACGGCGCCGGCGCTGATTACGCCCAGGTGATCTCGCTGCCGAACCCGCCTCTGGAAGACGTGTGCGGCTCGGACGACGCGCGCCGGCTTGCGGCCATCGGCAACGATGGCATGGCGGAGCTATGCGCCAAACATCCGGATCGATTCCCGGCGTTCGTCGCGTCGATTTCGATGCTCGACATGGACGGCGCGCTGGCCGAAATCGAGCGGGCGATCTCGCAGCTTGGGGCGCGCGGCATCCAGATATTCACCAATGTGGCGGGCAAGCCGCTCGACCTGCCTGAATACGAGCCGATCTTCGCCGCAATGGCGCGGCACGATCTGCCAATCTGGCTTCACCCCGCGCGCACGTCCGACATGACGGATTACGCCAGCGAGGCGAAGTCGCGCTACGAGATGTGGTGGTGCTTCGGTTGGCCCTACGAGACGTCGGTCGCGATGACGCGCATCGTGTTCTCCGGTCTTCTCGACCGCTATCCCAACCTCAACATCATCACGCACCATTGCGGCGGCATGATCCCGTATTTCGACGGGCGCGTCGGGCCGGGCCTCGACGTCCTCGGCAGCCGGACGCTCGACGAGGACTATTCCAACGTACTGCCGTCGCTGAAGCGCCCGCATCTTGAATATTTCCGCCGCTTCTATGGCGACACCGCGATGTTCGGCGCCTCCACGGGCCTGCACAGCGGACTGAAATTCTTCGGTGCGGACCATGTCGTCTTCTCGACGGACTCCCCGTTCGCGCCGATCAAGGAAACCATTGCGGCGCTGGACGATCTCGAATTGTCCGCAGCCGACCGCGAAAAGATCGTCGCCGGCAATGCGCGGCGGCTTCTGAAAATCTGACGACCACGAGTGAGTGAAAGGAAACAGGATGAGCAAGATCAAGCTGTCGATCGCGACCACGGACTATGACCATTTCCGCGACTTCCGCACCGGCGAGGTGCGGGCGGAGGGCATCGACCACAACTGGCTGAACCTCGGACACCACGAGTGCTTCGCGCGCTTCACCGCCAACCGCGAGTTCGACGTGTCGGAGCTGAGCTTCGCGAAGTTCACCACCCAGGTGTCGCGCGAGAACCCGGACGTGATCGGTCTGCCGGTGGTCTGTTCGCGTCTGTTCCGCTTCTCCTCGTTCTACGTGAACAAGAACGCCAAGATCAAAACGGTCCAGGATCTTAAAGGCAAGCGCGTCGGCTCGCCGGAGTGGGCGCATTCGGCGGCTGTCTACATGCGCGGCTGGATGCACAACGAATGCGGCGTGAAGCTGACGGACGTCCACTGGTATCAGGCCGGCGCCAATTCGCCGGGCCGCGCGGAGAAGGTCGAACTCAATCTGCCGGAAGGCATGCAACTCACGCGCGTCACCGACAAGTCGCTGTCGGAAATGCTGGCGTCGGGCGAAATCGATTGCGCGATCATCGCGCGTCCGCCCACCTGCTTCCTCGAAGGCCATCCGGACGTCGAGCGTCTCTTCCCGGATTACCTTGGCATGGAAGAGGAATACTACGCGCGCACAAAGGTGTGGCCGATCATGCACATCATCGCGGTGCAGAAGCACATCATCGACGAGAACCCCTGGGTGGCGCGCAATCTCATGAACGCCTTCCAGGAGTCGAAGCGCCGCAGCCTCGAGCGTCTGTTCGATCCGGCCGTGTCCCGCTATCCGCTCGCATGGCTGCCGACCTACGCCCGCAAGATGCGCGACATCTTCGGAAACGATCCGTTCCCGTTCGGCATCGAGGAAAACCGCGCCACGTGGGAGCAGATGCTGCTCTACACGTATCAGCAGGGCATCGCGCACAAGCACATGAAGCCGGAAGACATCTTCCCGAAGGGCATCATGACCAAGGTCATCGTCTGATCTTGCTCTCTTGAAAAAAGAAAGCCCGGCCGCGAGGCCGGGCTTTTTTGTTTGTGAGTGTGGCGCTCAGCGGTGCGTGGTGACCGTGTCGATGAGCGCGGGCTTGCCGGACTTGACGACCTTGAGCGCGCGCTCCAACGCGCCGCGTACATCCTTCGGGTCCTCGATCGGGCCTTCGCCCCAAACCCCCATGGAGCGGGCGAGCGCGCCGAAGTCGGGTTCCGGTCCGAAAAGGTCCATGCCGATATGCGCCTTCTCGATGTCGGTGCCGCGCAGGCGCGCCATGCGAATCTGGTGCTCCCAGTCATTATAATAGGCGCGGTTGTTGTACATCACGATCAGCATCGGGATTTCGTACTTGGCGAGCATCCAGAGCGCGCCGGCGTCGAACATCAGGTCGCCGTCGGGGTTGAGGTCGACGACAAGCCGGCCATGCTTCTTGTGCGCGAGCGCCACGCCGATCGACATGCCGATCTGCGTCGATGTGCCGAGTTCGATGCCGGGATGACGATAGGGCTTGTCGAAGTCCCAGATCTTGCGCACGCCGTGCTTCAGCGTGTTCGCCGTGAGCACCCAGTCCTCGTCCTTGATGACGTCCCACACTTCGTGGGCGAGGCGGCCCGTCGTCATGGGCTTGGAGTCCCAGTCCTTGCGCGACTCAACCTGCCACTTCGCCCAGGTTTCGTCGTGCCGCTTGCCGATCTCCGCCTTGCGATCGGCAATCTTCTTCTGGAGCTTGGCGTCGCCGCTGATCCGTTTCTCCAGCGTCTCGACAAGCGCAGGCACGCCGAGGGCCGTGTCTCCCAGCGCCCGCACGCTGCAGGGCTGCATGCGGCAGTAATCCATTGACCACTTGCTGATGCCCAGTTCGGCGAAGCCGATCTCGACCCAGTCGGCGTCGGCGTTGACGAGAGGCGTGATCTTGCGATCGGTCGAATTAAGTTCGTGGGTCGCCTTCTCCCAGTCCTTGATGTCCAGGCCGAGCACGAGGTCGACACCCTTCAGCGCGCCTTTGTCCATGCTCATGGACAATGGGTGCTTGTTGGGGAAGTTCAGCGAGTTGGCGATGTCCCAGCAGCCTGCGCCGACGAGTTCGGCGAGCTTGACGTTATTCTCGAACCCGCCGGGACGGCGGCCGGCGTATTCGGCGAGCAGCATCGGCTTCTCGGCCGCGATCAGCTTGTCGGCTATCGCCTCGATGGCGCGCGGATCCGGCATCATCGGAGATGGCGTCGCGACGCTGTTGCGCGGCGGGAGGGGCACGTCCTTGGTGAGTGGCGCCTCCTGCAGGGCCGCGTCGTAGCACATGTAGATCGGGCCGGGCGGCTGTGTGGTCATGATCGAATAGGCGCGTGCGAAGCTCTCCGGCACGCCTTCGATGGCGGTGGGCTGATAGTCCCACTTGACGTAATCGCGGACGGCGTTGCCTTGCACGAGGGCCGTGTGCGTCCAGTCGATGTGCGGACGGCGCTTGCCTTCGTCCATCGGTCCGGTCGCCCCCATGATGAAGATCGGCACGCGATCGATATAGGCGTAGTAGATCGCCATGCAGGCGTGCAGCAGGCCGACGAGGTTGTGCAGGATGACAGCCATGGGCTTGCCGCTTGCCTTCGCGTAGCCATGGGCGATCTGCACCGCGATTTCCTCGTGGTTGCACAAGATCATCGGCGGATCATTCTTGCCGTAGTTGACGAGCGAATCGTGCAGGCCGCGGAAGCTCGCGCCGGGGTTCAGCGTGATGAACTCGAAGTCGTACTGCTTGATCAGGTCGACGATGACGTCCGACTGCCAGCCGCGGTAATTGTGTACTACGTTTTTCGTCCGGTCGTTCTCTTCGCTCACGGTTCCCTCCTGTGTTGTTCGCGGACTGTAGACGGCTTCTCCAGAAAATGAAAAGGCCCCGGGGCGACCGGGGCCTTTGGCTGCCTTAGCGCAGCGCCTCGATGGTGCGCTTCACCACCTCGGGCGGCATGGAATAGGCCTCCTCCACGAGCTTCTGGACGGCCTCGCCGGAGACCGGCGTGATTTCAAGCTGCGCCTTCTCGGCTTCAGCAAGAAGCTGCTTGTCCTTCAACGTGTCCAGGAACGCCTTGCGGACGACGGCGACGCGCTCGGCCGGCACTCCCGGAGGGGCAGCGAACGGACGGCCCATGACCTGGCGAGCGAACACGAGCTTGAAGACGCCGCGGGTGATATCGTCCTTGGCGAACTCGGTGATGATCGGCACATCCGGCAGGTCCGCGTGCTTTTCGAGCGAGAGCTGCACGAGGACGTTGATCTTCTTCTCCTTCAGCCAACCCGGCTGCGTGGAGATAACGGAGGACCATGACCAGCCGCATCGGCCGGACACTTCGCCACGCTCCATCGCAAGATTGATGTCGTTGCCGCCCGGATAACCCGCGACGATCTTCATCTTCGCGCCGAGGACGCTGTTGAACACTTTCGGGAACTGGTCCGTGTCGGCGCTGCCGCCGGTGCCGCCGACAACGAGCTCCTTCTCGAGCACCTGGTCGAACTTCGTCACGCCGCTCGTATGCCAGGCGACGCAAACGCTCACTTCGTCATTGGCGCTGCCGATCCAGTTGAACTTCGTCGCGTCGAACTGCGCGCCGGGCTGCCCGAGAAGCGTGTCAAACGCGATGCCGCGAGCAAAGATGCCGATTGTGTTGCCGTCCTTGGGCGCAACATTGTAGAGCCAGTTTGCAAGACGCATCGAGCCCGCGCCCGGCATGTTGTTGACCACGACCGTCGGGTTTCCCGGCAGGTGGCGGTTGATGTGACGGGCGAGGATGCGTCCGTAGACGTCGTAGCCGCCGCCGGCGGAATAGCCGACATACACGTTGAACGGCTTTTCCTGCGCAACGGCCGCTCCGGCCGACAGGAGCGCTGCAGCGGAAGCTGCAAGCACGGATTTTCCGAGGTTCATTTTCATTCCCTTCTCCTTGTTCGTTTTCCCTTGCCGTCCGCGCCCGCACGTCGATCCAATGGCGGCGGCCTGAGTGAGCGCGTACATAGCGGCGCGGGCCTCTCCACTCAAGGCTTGCAGGGTCGCAGGCCCGAAGGTTCGCGTCTTGCGCGGTCAAGCTGTTCCGCCATATGAAACCGGAGCAATGTCCACGGCGCCCGATGCAGACGTTCTGATCATTGGCGCGGGCGTCGTCGGCCTGGCCGTCGCCCGGGCGCTTTCGGCTTCGGGCCGGGAGGTTCTGGTCGTCGAGCGCGCCGCCTCGATCGGAACGGGCGTTTCGGCGCGTTCGAGCGAGGTCATCCATGCCGGCATTTACTATCCGGCGGCTTCGCTGAAGGCGCGATTCTGCGTCGCTGGCCGCAAGGCGCTCTACGCCTATTGCCGTGAGCGCGGCGTGCCCCACGCCCGCTGCGGCAAGCTGATTGTTGCAAATGCGGCGCAGGAGGCCGAGCTGGCCGCCATCGCGCGGCGCGCCCGAGGCAATGGCGTGGACCTCGCGCATATGACGGGCGCTGCGGCCCGCGCGCTCGAACCCGAACTTGAGTGTGCGGCGGCGCTTCACTCGCCCGAGACAGGCGTCGTCGACAGCCATGCCTTCATGGTCGCGCTTCAGGGCGACGCCGAAGCGGCCGGCGCGACATTCGCTTTCGGCGCGGAGGCGATTGGCGGCCGCGCCACGGCAGGCGGCGTCGAGATCAGGTTCGCTGGCGACGAAGCCTACGCGGTTTCGGCCCGCGATGTCGTCATCTGCGCGGGCCTGTCGTCGGCTCGCATCGCGAGAGGGATAGAGGGGCTGGACCCGGCCACGGTTCCGCAGGGCGCCTTCGCGAAGGGCTCCTATTTCTCCCTTGCGCGCGCCGCGCCTTTCAGGCGCCTGATCTACCCGGTGCCCGAACCGGGCGGTCTGGGCGTTCACCTCACGCTCGATCTCGCCGGGCGCGCCCGTTTCGGCCCGGACGTCGAATGGCTGGACCTGAACGACGAATCCAGGATCGACTATGCGGTCGATCCCGCGCGGGCGGACCGGTTCTACACGGCCATCCGGCGCTATTGGCCGGGACTTCGCGACGGTGATCTGGTCCCCGATTACAGCGGCGTTCGCCCGAAAATCGTGCCCGAGGGCGACGCCGATGCGGATTTCGTGATCCATGAGAAAGAGGCGCATGGCGTGTCCGGTCTGGTGGCGCTTTACGGCATTGAAAGTCCCGGTCTGACGAGCGCCCTTGCAATCGGCGAACACGTCGCGGCTCTCGTCAATTCCGCGAACAGGGGATGAGCATGAGCGACGCAGAGATCCGGTATTCGTCGGCGGACAGCGTAGCGCGCGTCGTCATCGCGCAACCTGCGAAACTCAACGCGATCTCCTGGACGATGTGGCGCAGCCTGCCGGCTGTCCTGCGGCGTGCGGAGGCTGAATCCTCGGTTCGCGTGATCGTCGTGGAAGGCGAGGGCGCGCGGGCGTTTTCGGCAGGCGCCGACATTTCGCAATTTTCGGAGCAGCGATCGGCGGGCGAGTCCGCCCGCGCGTACGAGGCTGCGGTCGCCGCTGCCATGGACGCGCTCGCAAACGCCAGCAAGCCTACGGTCGCCATCATTCGCGGCCTCGCCTTCGGCGGCGGTCTCGCGCTGGCCATGTGCTGCGATCTGCGTCTTTCCACGACGGACGCGCGATTCCGTATTCCTGCCGCGCGGCTGGGAATTGGTTACGCCTTTGCGGCTGTCGAAGCGCTGGTGGAGCGGATCGGTCTTTCGGCCGCGGCCGACCTGCTTCTGACGGCGCGCACGATCGACGGTCGCGAGGCTGAGCGTCTGAAGGTTCTGTCGAAGGCCTGGGAGCCAGCGTCTTTCGAGACCGAGGCCGCAGCCTGCGTGCGTGCGGTCGCGGCCAACGCGCCGCTGACATTGCGCGCGCTGAAAGCCGCATTGGACGAATGCCGCCGCCCACCGCAGGAACGCGACCGCGTGCGCATGGATGACCTCGTGCAGGCATGCATGAACAGCGCGGATTACCTGGAAGGTCAGGCGGCGTTCCGCGAAAAGCGAACCCCGAACTTTCTCGGTTCCTGATCAATCCGCAGAGAATCGGGGTCGTCCGCCACGCAAGTGCGCGAGGCGCGGATCGCGCTCGATGATTGCATCCAGTGTCGCCCGCAGGCGCGCATACATCGGGTGTTCCGGCGCGTTCTCGGGTTCGACGCCGACGCCCAGTTGCTTGAACTCGGGGAACGCGAGCAGATAGGGAATCGTCGGGTTCGCCTCCAGGCCGCGGTCCCCCCTGCTGCAGGCGAAGACAATGCACGCGCGTTCTCCGGCCGGCGCGTCGGCGGCCCATCGCCCGGTTGCGACCCCGACGAGCACGACAGGCTTTGCGGCCATCCCGCCGGATTCCGCGAAGTACACGGAATGGGGTTCGTCGCCATCGTACACAAAACCGCGCAGCCCGCCTTCGCCGCAGCACGGGCAGCCTGCAGCCGTCGGGTCGTCGAGAGGTTCAATTCTGAGCGGCATCTTCGCATCCGGCCTTTCGCCCGAGTGTTAACGAGGCTGCGGGCCGCAGGTCAACGTCAACGCGCCGCCGGCTCGATCTGAAGCGCCTTTCCGCCGAGCGACCGGAAGCTCTTGCCGCGGCAGGTCAGGACGATCACCTGCTGCGTTCGCGCAGCCCGGTTGAGGGCGTCGAACATGAGCTCCATGCGGTCGTCGTCGCAGAACACGAGCGCGTCGTCGAGAATGATCGGAACATCCTCGCCCCGTTCGTGCAGCAAGGCGCCCATGGCGAGACGAACCAGGACCGCGATCTGCTCTCGCGTGCCGTCCGACAGCCGGGTGAAGGATTCCTCGGAACCGGCACGGACGATGCGTCGGACCGAAAAGCTCTCGTCAAGCGTAAGTTCCGCCTTCGGGAACAGGTCGTTGAGAAAGGGTTGAAGGCGTTTGCGGATCGGCTCCTGCAACTGTTCGCGCTGCTCTTCGTAGCAATCCGCGATCGTGTCGCGCAGCAACGTGAGGCTCGCAGCCCGGGCGCGCAGCCGTTCCGCGTCTCTTTCGGCGACCGCCGCTTCCTCGCCAAGGCTCGCCACCCGTTCGCCCAGGCCTTCTCCGCCGCGCGTTTGAATCCGGCCATGAAGCTCGCCGATCGCAACTTCGATGCTCTTGAGTTCAGCCGAATGGTTTGCGAGCGCCGTTTCATGACGTTTAACGCGTTCGGCCAATTGCACGAGATGTTCGTCAGCAGGCGCCTTTTCGCGCGCCTGCTGAAGCGCGAGGTCGGCGGCCTCCCATGCCCGTTGGCGTGTTGCGAATGTCTCGCCGGCCAACGCGATTCTGCTTGGGCGCTCGGCTTGCGGCAGCAATCGCAGATCGGTTTCTATTTGCCGTTCCAGCGTCTCGATTTGCGCGCGCTTGCGTGCAAACGCTTCGGCCGAACGGGTCAGGTCCTCGCCCAGCACGTCGGCGCTTGCTTGCAACGCCTTCCTGGCGGCGGCGTTTTCCCGGCGTCTGGCCTCCAGAGCAGTGTGCTTATCGGCCAGGACCTGTGCATCCAGAGCCGTATCTTCCTCGCCAAGCGTCTGGCGGATATTCGCGCGCAAAGCGGCCAGCCTTTCGCGCAGCGCAGCGATGTCGCCGGGCAACGTGGCCTCGCTGGACTGAATTGCGGCAAGCTTCGCGCCGATGGCCGCCAGTTTGGCTTCCGCACTGTTCCGCTCTTCCGCCAGCAGGCGAACGCTTTCCGCGTTTGTCGCGCCCGCGTCGGAGATGGTGCGCTCCCGCGAGGCTTCCAGCTCCAGGATTCGCTTGCGCTCGGCCTCGCCGAAGGCCGCAGGCGGCGCGACGTTGATTTCGCCCGCGCCGGGGATGGTCAGGATTGATCTCCCTGTTGCGGCGAACTCCGTGGTGTGTGCGATCCGTTCGCCGTTCAGGAAAATGGGCGCGGCCGGGTCTTGCGAGGGCGTGACAATGATCCGCGTCGCCGCCGCGTCGAGCCGGGCGCGTAGTTGCGAAAGCTCGGCATCCATCTTGTCGATGGCTTGCACATGCCGCGCGGTCGCGCGGTTCGTTGCGAGGGATTCCTTCACCGCAGCGAGTTCGTTGGCGGCTTGCGCGAGGAGATCGAGCCGGGCTTCGAGGTCGGGGAGGCGGGCCATGGCGGCGGCGACCGAGGCCAGACCTCGAAGGTGACTTTCGGCGCGCGCGTCGCGCGTATCCGTCTCCTCAAGCTCGGCGAGTCTTGCGCGGGCGTCGTCGCGCCGGCTTTCCAGATCGCGCCGCCGGTCGGCTTCCGCATTCGTCTCGTCCGCGAGCCGCGCGCGCAGCTCCATCGCTTCGTCGACGCGCGCCGCCGTCTCGCGGAGAGTCTTCAACGCTCGCGCGGCTTCGTCGCGCTCTGCCGCACATAGGCGTTCGGCCTGCGCGCGGCTCGCGAGTTCGCGCGAAGCCTCCTGAGCGATGCGCATTTCCTCGCGGGCCCGCGCGAGATTTTCGCGCAACGCTGCCTCGACGGAGGGATCGATCAGCTCGTCGCGCTGCCGGCGCCTCCGCTCGAGTTCATCGGTGTCACGCTCCAGCGCGGCGAGAAGGTCACGCGCCTGCGCCAGTTCGCTTGCCAGGTTCTGGGCGCGCTCCTGCGCCAGGCCGAGAGCCCCCGTTTTTCTCACCTGCCCGGTTGGCGTAAACAGCGATGCAAGCTCATCGGAAAGCCGCTTCATGAGATCGCGGGCGCGATCGCCGCCGACGAGCGATCCGACTTCGCCTTCGATCGCGCTTTCGATCGCATTCTTCACCGCGCCGCCGACGTCTGGCGGGGCGAAGGACTGGCTTTGGGCCACCCACAACATGCCGTAGGCGCCCTCGTCGACGTTGCGGCCCGATCCGGGCTTCAGGCCAAGAATTTCAAAGATCTCCTCGTCCGCCGCGCGTCCGGCTGCGATCTCCTTGCCGTCTCGCCGGAGGCTCGCACGCGGCGACGAAAGAAAGGTCTTTCGCGCGACGTACTCGCATCCATCCTTTTCGAATGCGACTTCAACTGTCAGCGGCGCGCTCGCACCCTGCGTTGCAAGATCGCGAAGGTCCTCGTCGCGCGCCGTATGCTTCTTGAAGATGCACGCGCGGATCGCCTTGAAGAGCGTCGACTTGCCGGCCTCGTTGGGCGCCGCCAGCACGTTCAGTCCCGGCTCCAGCCCCGTGACGGAGACTGGCTGCATGAAGCGGCCGCACCCTTCGACGTAGACATGCCGAAGTCTCATGGCGCGACGCTCCGATCACGGGCAAGGAACAGCTCCACCAGCGCGTGGTGAGCAATCTTGCGCTCGGCTGCCGTGATCTCCGCGCAGACGGCCCGTTCGCGCAAGCGTTCTGCTGCCTTGCGCAGCACGCCGTCGAAGTCGATCGCATCGAAGTCGTCCGCGGTCGGCCGCGCGGCGAGAGCGTCGAGGCCGGCCTCAAGATGAAAGAACGAAGCTTCAAGCTCACCCAGGCGGCGCTCCAATCCTGCGCGAACTCCGAGGGACAGCGCGCCGAACAGTTCTAGCCGCAGAATTGTCCGGAAGGTGTCGGGCAGCGCCCGCAGGCTGCTGTCGAGGTCCATGACGGCCTGCTCGTCCTCGACGCGCGCCTGCCGGGATTCCCAGCGATAGGCGCCTGTGACGAGTTCGCGCACGCTCGGCACAGCGCCGGCGGCGTCGATTTCGACCAGGAGCGCCTGGCCAACCTGCTGGCTCCCGTGGCGGTCCGGCTCGGGCGTTCCGGAGTACCAGACGCGGTCGCCGATCTTCAGAGTGCGGTGCCAGTCGCCGAGCGCCATGTAATCCAGTCCGGCCGAACGCACGCGTGCGGGATCGACGGGATTGGACGCTTCCTGGTCGCTTGAGAAGCCGGAGATCGCGCCGTGCGCCAGGCCGATCCGGATGGCGCCGCTTTCGCTCGGCGCCGCGTCCCACCATTCCGTGAGGTCGCGGCTTTCGCTCTTGCGCAAGAGCGGCGCCGGCAGGATCACCGCGCCGGGCGCGGCGGCGCAGGGCTCCGGCGCGAGCAGTGGCCGCACATTGTCTGGAAGACCTCTTGCCTGCAGGCGGTCCCAAACGCCATCGGCGCGATGCGGATCATGGTTGCCGGGAATGACGAACCATTTGGTGGCGGCGTACTTCGCCATGCGCGCGACTGCTTCAAGAGCAGTGCGGTCGGATGGCGCGAAGTGGTCGAAAAGATCGCCCGCAACAAGCACGAACGGCGCGGCGTTCTCGTGTGCGGCTGCGCCGATCCGCTCGATCGCGTCGAGGCGCGCCAGCCGCAGGTTGGCCTCCTTCTCGCCGTAGCGGCGAAAGGACTTACCGATCTGCCAATCCGCAGTGTGGATGAATCGCATGGATGCTCCGCGAACAAGACGGGAACATATAGCCGATTCGAGGGCGATGCGCTCATCGCCCTCACTGGAGAGGAAGCGGCGCGGTAGGGCGCCGCTTCCGCTTGCTCAAGCGAGACCGGCGACCCTGGCGAGCATCGCGCGGGCGTCCTGCGGCGCGTCTTCGCCCGTCCATGCGACGAACTGGTCGGGCCGCACGAGGATCATGCGGCTTTCGTAACGCTGGCGGTCGCCTTCATAGGTGTCGCGAACGACGTTGAGGGGGACGCCCAGCGATTTCGCCGCGGCCGCGAACGATTCGACCTGCGCATCGTCAACGCCAAACGCCAGCAGGTTGAAACCGCGTCCGAGCGATTCGAACACGTTCTTGCCGTTTGACAGCGGCTGCGGAGCCAGGTGATGCCCGGCGCGCGCCCTGAACAGATGCTCGCCATGGGCGCCGCTGCGCGCGCCTTCCGGTCCATACACGACAGGCGATCCCGCGTAATTCGGCACATAGGCGTGCGCGCGCGCGCCGCCTTCGGATTTCCGCGCTTCCCAGGCTTTTTCGAACGCCGCGCGATCTTCTCGCGGATTGTACGTATCGAAGAACACGGCGTCGTTCTTGATGCGGCTCGCGATGAAATCTTCCCCGGTGTCGCGAAACACAGGCCGGCGCTCAAGCGAATACGAATCAAGGAGCGCGTCCCCGCCCCAGCCCTGGATGCGCGCGGCGAGCTTCCACGCCAGGTTGACCGCGTCTTCAAGACCATTATTGAGACCAAAGCCGCCATAGGGCGGATGGGTGTGCGCCGCATCGCCGGCGATAAAGATGCGTCCGTTCTGGTAAGTCTCGGCGACCGACACGCGCAGATCCCAGAAGCCGACGTGGTCCATCTCGCAAGAGAACTTCAGCCCCGCGGAGTCCTGGATGATGGACAGGAAGTCGAAGTTCTTGTCGTTGATCGCTTCCGCCGGCACGGGCGCGTGGAAGAACCATCCCTCGCCAACGTCGATCCGGCCAAAGAACTGCCAATAACCCTTAAGTTCCGGCCGCATGACCCGATAGGTGGAGCGCTGCGGAAAACGTTCGAGCGCGTCGTGCAATTCGCGTGAGCGGAACACAGCGAGCATCATCACCTGGTCAAAATCGGTGCCGCCGCGCCGGATGCCCGCGTTGTCGCGCACCATCGAATGTCCGCCATCGCAGCCAACGAGGTAGCTGGCTTCAAGCGTCATCGTCTCGCCGTCGCATTCGATCACCACCTGCGTTCCGCACGCATCCTGGCTTATCGAACGGGCGGTCCACCCGAAGTAGTCATCCACCTCGGCAAGCTTGGCCATCTTGCCGCGCAGCACTTCCTCCATTCGATACTGCGGCAGCCGCTCGTTATCCTGAAAATAGTAGGGGCGGACGACCTCGCGGCCCGCGGACGCGAACCAGTACTCGCCCATGAGATCGCCATAGGCCGTCACTTCTCCGATCGGGTAGCCTGGCGGCATCGTACGGGCCGCGCGCAATTCGTCCGCCAGCCCCCAGAAATAGAAATGCTCAAGAGTGCGTTGTGTGAGGTTCTGTCCCTTGGGGATGTTCGGCAGCGTGCGGCGGCGTTCGATCAGCGCGCAAGAGATTCCACGGATGCCCAACTCAACAGCAAGCGCGGCGCCGACCGGCCCGCCGCCCACGATAACGACTTGATAATTTTTTCTCATAACCTCCCTCGCGGCCGACGCCGAATGGATGGACGCCTCACTGTGAGGCTTGCGGCGTCAAAACGCTTTTAGCTCCAGAAGAGTCTGTAAGCAAAGCATTTACATGAAATGTGATTTGGCTCGCATTACGAAGTGAAATTTCGACGTGAAACGATGGTTGAAATTGAACGTTGTCTATTATAAATAGCGTCCGCGAAGGAGTTCAGCATGAATCTCACTAATCAACAAATTCGGAAACTGGAATCGATCATCTCGGCCGCTCAGGCCATCCTTACTGAAGCGAAGGCCTCAACAAACGGCAAATCCGCGAAGCCGAAGCGCGTGCGCCGCAGCGGCAAGGATCTCGTAGCGTTCCGGAAGATGCTGGTCGCCGAGCGGAAGAAGGGCGTTCCTGTCGCCGAACTTGCCCGCAAGCATAACATTTCGAGCGCCTATATTTATCAGCTCTGAAGCACTTTTCGACTAATCCGGATCTTGCAGAACTAGGGCCGCCGCATTTCGCGGCGGCCTTTTCTTTTTCCGCGCCACCGCAGGCATGGATACGCAATGGCGGGGTCAATCGTCTCCGCCGCTCATCGCAGTTTGAGTAATACGGTCGCGCTTGCCCGCTCCCGTGTGAGCCCCGTCTCTGCCATTAGCGCAGGAGAGCGCCGCGACCGAAAGTCGCGGCTGGCCTGTGAGCGAGACGTTGCGCGCGCACACCTTGCGCAACACGTTCAAGCGTTGCTGTTGTGTCAGAAATACTACTTATGAACCGGAACTTTCAGCGCGTCACATTCTCGCCACTTGCTTTTGTAGGTTGCGCCCGCCCTGCAACAGCAAGAGGACGAGCAATTGAAGGTAACGCGTATATTTGTGAGTGCGGTTATACTAGCAGTATCCGTGGCGTCTCAGGCGGAAGCTTCATCAAGTCGCAAGAAGTCCGGACCGGCCGTAGCCGGCGCAACCCAATCCGGCAAGGCTTCATGGTATGGTCCTGGTTTCCACGGCCGCCGAACAGCGAGCGGCGAGGTATTCAATACCAACTCCCTGACCGCGGCGCACAAGTCGCTTCCCTTTGGAACCCGTGTGAAGGTCACAAGCCGCGCCACCGGCCGGTCGGTGGTCGTCCGGATCAATGATCGCGGGCCATTTGTGCGGGGTCGCGTCATCGACCTCTCGAAAGCCTCGGCGCGGGCGATCGGCATGGCCGGGCTGTCGGACGTGACGCTGTCCGTCCTCTAAGGCCGCCCGCCGCGCCATCTGAGCGGCTTTGCGCCGGCGCGCAAGCAACCCATTTGCGCTCGCCACGTTGATGGTCCGAATCCAAACGGAGATCATCAATGCGGAAAGATCGTGCGCGCCGGGGGGCGGCTCCAGCGCGCCCCGCCCGGCAGGGGAAGTCCGATGCCACGCCGGGCCATAATGGGTTAAACCCAGCCACCCCCCCCAGTCTCTTCGAAGCCCTCTTCGGCGGCGCCTTCCGTCCTGCGCCGCCACCCCTATATGCCCCGCCGCGCAGTCCCATTCCGGAATTTGGGAACGAACGCCGCCGCGCAACGCCCAAGCACGTCAAGAGGGAGCCGCGACGGACGATTTCACGCGAAGCCTATGCGAAGCCCCCGCCATATGTGGCGCCCGAAGTGATGCCAGGTCCACTCGGCCGATTCCTGCGAGATGCTTCGCTTCGCAGAGGTGACATTGTAGCGACAGCGGATGGCCTCATGGTCTTCCGCGGATCGGCGGGGACGCGGCATTCGGAAAAGGACTTCGTACCCGTGTCCCGTGCGGGCTCGCTTCTGGCTTCAAGGACGCGCACCGAAATCGCCAAGCTCGACAAGACCGTCAAGCTCGGCCGCGCGTCGCCTGTGACGGTTGTCGCGGAAACCGGCCCTCCTATCGTGGCGCAGGATGACGCGCGCCGCCTGCGCTGAGTGTGCAAAAATGCAAGGGCAGGCGTGCGCGCTTCCATCGGGGCTCGACGGCCTGTCGCAGGCGCCCCATCATTGCCTGGCCAGGACAGGAGCGCGAGCATGCTTGAACTCGTCATCGACCCCGTCCGGAAGGATCTAGGGGGCTTCGAGGTCGCCCGCGTTCTTCCGTTTGCGAAGCGGCGTTCAGTGGGGCCTTTCGTGTTTTTCGATCATATGGGCCCTGCCGTGTTTGAACAGGGCGCGCCGCGCAGCGCGGATGTTCGTCCGCACCCGCACATTGGCCTGTCCACGCTGACTTATCTTTTCGAAGGCGAAATCAGGCACCGGGACAGCACAGGCGTGGAACAGGGAATTCGGCCCGGCGAAGTGAACTGGATGATTGCGGGCTCGGGCATTACGCACTCGGAGCGTTTCGAAGGTCCGCTGCGCGAACCGGGCGCGCGCATAGAGGGCATCCAGGCCTGGATCGGCCTTCCCGAGCGTGATGAAGAGGTGGACCCTGGCTTTGTTCACGTTGCCGCAGGCGCCATCCCAACGTTCACGGATCGCGGCCTCGCCGCATCGATAGTCGCGGGATCGGCGTTCGGCGCGACCGAGCCGTTCAGAACCTTTTCGCCAATGTTCTATGTGCATGCAACGCTCGCCGCCGGCGCGTCTTGTCCGATGCCGGAGGGATATCCGGAGCGGGCGGCCTACGTTGTAAGCGGCGCAATCGAATGCGACGGTCGCCGTTTCCAGAAAGGCCAGATGCTCGTCTTCGCCCGCGAGGCCAAGCCGACCATCCGGGCGAGCGAGCCGAGCGTCGTCATGTTGTTGGGCGGCGAGCCCATCGGCGAACGGCACATCTGGTGGAATTTCGTTTCCTCCCGCAAGGAGAGGATCGAACAGGCCAAGGCGGACTGGAAGGCTGGCCGGTTCAGGCTGCCGGATGGCGACTCCGCGGAGTTCATTCCGCTGCCTCCGGACCCGCAGCCGCCGCAGCCAATGTCCTGATCGAACTTCCGGCGAACCTCCACGCGGCCGCCGCATTGTCAGGTGACAGACAGCGGAGGCGTCGATGAATGTTCCTAAGCCGCCCGGGCCCCCGCCTGGCAATCCCGTCGAGACGCCGTCCCGCCCTCCACAACCGCAACCGGAGAGGGCTCCGCCCGCTACGCCGGGCATCGCGCCGGAGACTCCGGTCGAGGAGCCGGACGAGCGACCGCCTGTCGGTGTGCCGCCGCTCGTTCCGCCTCCAGCAACACCGCCGCCGCCGGACGGGCCGGACATACCCCGTTCGGCGGCTGGCTCGACGCTTTGACTTGCTGTCGCCCGGCAGGCAGGATCGCCCCCGCGAATGATCATGCGGAGGAAGCGATGAACGAGATGATCCGGTCGACGGTGGTTCCCAAAGGCGTGCGCGGCCCCGGCGAGAGCGACGACGGGCGGCCGCAGCCAACGCTCTTCAAGATGCAGGCGCCGCTGCTCGACCAAGGGCGATCGAACACGCCGCTCGCCCATACGTCGAACATGTGGGCGACACTGAAAGTCTACGCGTCCGGCGGGGAAAACGGACTTCACACCCACCCAAACGAGGATCACACCTTCATCATCATGCAGGGCCGCGCGCGCTATTACGGACCCGACGGCGTGATTGGCGAGCGCGGGCCGCTTGAAGGCATCATGCTGCCGGCGGGCGCCTATTACTGGTTTGAAGCCATTTCCGACGAGCCGCTCGTGATCCTGCGCGTTGGTTGCCGCATCGGCATGCAGGATCCCGGCGGACGCCTCAACATCAAGGGCGAATCGATGCCGGGCGATTCACCCGAGAACAAGCAGACCGAGGTGAAGGTGCGCGAGGGCGCCGTGTTTGGCGCCTGATCCGGTCGCCCGCGGCAGCGTGAGGGCTCGCCGCGACGCCTTACAAGCCGTGGCGTCATTGCGCCACGGAACGCGTCAGGCGGCGACGGGTTCGCGGGTATCCTCGGACAGGCGCGAAGCGCGTGGCCCTTTGTGGTTTGCAAGATTGTATTGATAACCAAGGTAGCGTTTGGCGTCGATCGGGTCGAAGCCGAGACGCGCGCGAAGTTTCTTTCGCAGCTTGGAAATGTGGCTCTCGACGACGCACTCGTCGACCTCTTCATCGAAGAAGCCATAGATGGCGTTGAAGATCTGGCTCTTGCTGACGCGCTTGCCTGCATTCGAGACGAGGAACTCGAGGATGCGGCGTTCGCGCCGGGGCAGCACCAGTGGTTCTCCGTCGATATGCGGATCGCGTCCGTCGAAATAGACGACAAGCCCGGCGCTCTTCGGCGCAAGAACGGGAAAGGCCGCCGCGCGCCGCCTGATTGTGGCGAAACGCGCCAGAATCTCGCGGGCGTGAACGGGCTTTCGCACGACGTCGTCGGCGCCAGCGGCGAACAGCGAGAGTGTTTGATCCAGGGAAGGGCATTCCGTGAGCACGATGATGGGGACGCGCAGGCGATCCCGGATCGCGCGCGGCGCAGAATCCCTCGATGGCATATTACCGATCACGATGCCTTCGACGGAAAGCGCATCCACATCGGCGGCGCCAGAAAGCCAATCCGAAAACTCGGCCGGGTCGAAGACGGCGACCGACACGCCCGCTTCCAGAAATGCGCACCTGTAGGCGTCCCGGACGATCTTGCGTTCATCGATAATAATGAGCATAGAACACCCAATAAAGATGTGGACAAATTAAGCGATGCGGCGCCTCCCGATCCTTCTAATCCCAAGGCGCGCCACCAGCCTCAGCAACGTCCGTGCCACCGACTTTCCAGAGGGAACGTTCCGCCAGCTTCGCACAACGGGAGAAAATAATTGCAATTCGAAAACTAGCTTGTGCAAATTGCAAAACAGCAGGCGCGAAAGGGAAGAACGTTACGCACGAACAAACCTTGCCGTAGCGTAAATGTTGCGCAGCCCCTCGCGAAATTCGCGCCTCTACGGCGAAGAGGTCTCAGGAGCACCTTGCCGTAACGTCTGATGGATCGGTTTCCATCAGAGCTTCTTCAAATCATCCGCGGCCTTGCAAGGCGCTGCCTGGCAACCTTCAGTGCCGTTGGGGGCCTTAGTTGCTTCGCGGAGGGCTAGTTCAACATTGACACAGTGAGGCCACGCCTGCCGGAAGGCAGGCGGGCTGTTCCACAACATTACGGGTGGGCGCGCCAACTATTTCGGCGGTGGGTGCGAAGCAGGTTCACGGCATTCCGACGGGTAATTTCCCGCGCTTGGCAGGGGCAGCGGTTCTGACCTATAGTTCAAGGCAGGCTTCCGTTACGTGGAGCCGTGGAAACCGGGAGGACGACCCTGATGGCGCTCGATGTGTATTTTCGTGCGGCGTATCGTGAAACCGATTGCTTGACTCCGTATGTCCGCCTGTACCGGCCGGTTTCGGGGGGTCGCCAGTGACCCTGTCGACGATCACATCGTTCAGCCTGTTTCCATGCATCATGCCAAAGGAAGATCCGAAATGGCGATTTGCGCTGGGAGCGAGTCCCACGACGGAGGGCTGGATCGTCTGCCTGAAAACCGAGGATGGCGCGGAAGGCTATGGCTATGCATCCGCCACGCCTCACATGGGCGCCATCAATACCGCACTGAGGGGCCAGCTTGAATATCTCAAGGGATCGGTGGTCGGGCGGGATTGCGCCTCCGTCGAAAGCATTCTTCAGAAGCTGGATGGTGCCATGCGCGGCGCGCCGCAGGCGAAGGCCGCAATCGATTGCGCCTTGCACGATCTGAACGCGCGCCGGCTCGGTGTTCCCCTCTGCAATCTCTTCGGCGGCGCCGTTCGCGAAAAGACGCCGATCCTGCGAATTCTGGCGATCAAGACGCCAGAGGAGATGGCGGCGCAGGCGCAAAAGCTCGTTGATCAGGGCTACCGCTATCTGAAGATCAAGGTTCACGGAGAGGTGGCCGAGGATGTCGCACGCGTCGCTGCTATCCGAAAGCAGGTTGGAGACGATGTGCGCCTGACCATCGACGCCAACCAGTCCTACAACGTGAAGGATGCGATCACGGCGCTTGGACGAATGTCGGAATACAACATCGATCTTGCCGAGCAACCGGTGCATATCGACGACCTTGAAGGTCTCGCGCTCGTCACGCGCATGTCGCCCATCACGATCGAAGCCGATGAGTCCGCCGGGTCGCTCCGCGATGTTTATGAACTGGTGTCGCGCCGGATTGTGGACGCAGTGAGCCTGAAAATTCCAAAACTTGGCGGCTTGCGCAATACGCTTGCTGCGGCCCGCATATGCGAGGCTGGCGGCGTTCGCTACAGGCTGGGGGCCGCGGTGGGCAGCCGCTTGCTTTCATCAGCCGCCATCCATCTTGCATGCGCACTACCCGGCGTCGACTACGCGTGCGAACTCGGCGAATTCGAGCGTCTTCTGAACGACCCCTTCGAGGGGATCGAAATCGAGAACGGCTTTCTTTCGCTACCGAAGTCGCCGGGCTCCGGTGTGTCTGTCCGCGCCGGCTTCGATCGCACCGCGAATGCCTGAAACGAACGAAATTTAGCTCCAAAAAAGTCGCGGCGCTTCTGGCGTGAGGCGACCGATCCGCCGAGGGAGGGATTACATGAAACAAGTACGAACGCCGCTCACGCGCTTCATCTGCGCCGGCTTTCTTGCATCGCTGGCGCTATCGCCGGGTCAAGCTATCGCGCAGGCCAGCGACTCTCCTTTGCTCTATCGGGGGCCGGACCGCGAAAAGCGCCTGATTGAGGGCGCGCGCAAGGAAGGGCAGGTGGTTCTGTATTCGGCAATGATAGTCAATCAGGCGTTGCGTCCGCTGGTCGATTCGTTCAACCGGAAGTACCCCGGCGTACGGGCGTCCTATTGGCGTGGAGATTCCGAAGACATAGCTGCAAAGCTCGCCGCGGAATCGCGCGCCAGGAATCTTGGCGTCGATGTGGTCGAAGGCACGGGCGTTGGCGAACTCGTGGTGGAAGCCAACCTCGTGCAGCCCTTCTATTCGCCAGAATTGAACGGCATTCCAAAGGAATTGCACGACCCCCGCAACCTGTGGGTTCCCACGCGATTGAGCTATTTTTCCGTTGCCTACAACACTCGCCTCGTTCCGGCGGACAAGGCGCCAAAGACATACGAGGATCTGCTCGACCCGCAATGGAAAGGCAAGATGGCCTGGCGGATTGGCAGCTCCAGCGGAACGCCACTGTTCATCACCAATCTGCGCATGGCCTGGGGCGAAGAGAAGGCGATGGCCTACTTCCGCAAGCTTGCCGATCAGAAGATCATCAACTTCGGTTCCGGTAGCGCCAGAACTCTGGTGGACCGTGTCATTGCGGGCGAGTACCCGATCGCTTTGAATATTTTCGCCCATCATCCGCTGATCAGCGCCGCAAAGGGAGCTCCCGTAAATTCGCAGCTGATGGACCCGGTCGCCACCACAACCGGAACGGCGTCCATACCCAAGGACGTTCGCCGCCCGCATGCGGCGCTCCTTCTAATCGACTACATTCTTTCAAAAGAGGGGCAGGAAATCCTCTCGAAGGCTGACTATTTTCCCGCGCGGCCAGATGTCAGTCCGAAAGCAGAACTCGGACGCGTCGTACCCAGCAAGGCTGGCGTTCCACAGAATTTCGTCCTCCCGGAATCGCTCAGCAAATATGGAGACAGCTCCGAGAAAATTTTCCAGGATCTTTTTCGCTGATGCCGACCGCTCAACGATCTGATCATTGGAGAAGACCATGAGCGTTCAGGCGTCGAGCGCCGTGAATATCGAGCCGCACCGGGCGTCGCCAGGCCGCGTGCGGCTGCGGGTGTCGCCGGCAGTCATGACGCTTGCCGTCATCCTCGCGATTCTTATTGTTCCTCCGGCATGGTTCCTCATCAATGTGAGCCTGCACGTAAGCCGTCCGGACGGCACTCTGGGAGAGCTGACGTTTCAATATTATGCATCTCTCTTCACAGGCCGCTTCTTTCTACCCTCACTCATCAACACGATCATATATTCCTTCGGCACAGCGATCGTGGCGCTGGTGTTCGGGATCGCGCAGGCGCTCATAGTCGAGCGAACGAATGCGCCTGGACGCCGCTGGGTGTTTCTCGGCGCAATCATCGCGCTTGGAATTCCAAACGTGCTCCATGTCGTGTCGTGGCTGCTGATCCTTGGCCGCGCGGGCCCGGTGAACAATGCCCTGACAGCGGCGTTCGGCCCCGAGGCCGCAATCGACGTCTACTCCATGTGGGGGATGATCCTCATCGAGGGCATGAACTTCGTGCCGCTCGTGTTCTTGCTGATGTCGGCGGTCCTCAAGTCGCAGGATGCTTCTTTCGAAGAGGCCTCTATGATGAGTGGCGGACGCCCGCTGCGCACCTTCTGGTCAATCAGCATTCGCATGGGAATGCCTGGGATCCTTGCCCTGCTTTTGCTGGTTTTCATCCGGGCCTTCGAATCGTTCGAGGTGCCCGCGCTGGTTGGATTGGCCGGCAACATCAATGTTCTTACAACCAACATCTATCAGAGTTCACGCGGACAGGGGTTTCCGAAGTACGGAGAGGCCGGCGCCTATTCGGTTTGTCTCCTGATCATCGTCTGCGCGTTAATCTATCTTTACAATCAGCTTTCGAAGAACGCGCACAAGTACCAGTCGATCACAGGAAAGGGCTATCGCCCAAGGGTCATCGATCTCGGACCTTTGCGATGGGTGGGGACGGGTGTTCTCGTCCTGACGTTTCTCCTCGTCACCGGGCTTCCTATTCTCATTTTGCTCTTCGCGTCCCTCCAGCCATTTTACGAGGGCGTTCGCCCCGAGGCGTTCGCCCGTTTCACGCTCGATAATTATCGCCTGCTTCAGGATGCGCCGTCGTTCCGTGACGCAATCGGCAACACACTGATCATGGGAGCCGCGACAGCTACCGCGGTGATCCCGTTGACTGCGATTTGCGCCTGGCTGGCCGCGCGGCGGGCGCCGGGAGCCTGGATTCTGGATCAGCTTGCGACGGCGCCGCTTGTCTTTCCTGCGATCGTCATGAGCGTTGCGTTCCTTTACGTGTTCGTCAGTCTGCCGCTGGCGCTCTACGGGACGCTTGTTTCCCTCATCATCGCGTCGACGTCGCGGTATCTCCCGTACGGGATGCGATACGCTTACGCGGGCGTTCTTCAGATCCACAAGGAGCTTGAGGATGCGTCGGCAACCTCCGGCGCCCGGCAGATCACGACCTTCCTGCGCATCGTGATCCCACTGCTTGCGCCAGCCCTCATCGGTGGTTGGCTCTTCGTCTTCCTTCTCTCCGTTCAGGCAGTTTCGCTTCCGCTGCTGCTCGTCGGGCCGGGATCCGAGATCGTGGCCGTCACGCTGTTCGACCTTTGGCAGAACGGGCAGGTGACTGAACTCGCCGCCATGGGCATGGTTTGGATTGCGCTTATGACGGTCGTAAGCAGCATCTTCTACTATGTGACCCGCCGCTTCCAAATTTCATAGAGACAACAGAAATGTTATCGGTTCAGAATCTGCTCAAAGTGTATGAAACGCGCAGCGGAGAGCCTTCGGGAGGGGCCTTCGATGTTTCGTTCGACGTTGGGCATGGAGAGTTGTTCACGCTGCTGGGTCCGTCGGGATGCGGTAAGACGACGACATTGAGGTCCATCGCGGGCCTCGAAACTCCGGACAGCGGAGTGATCTCGCTGGACGGAGAAAATATTTTCGACGGACGGGTAGGGCGCTCCACGCCAATGTACGACCGCGATATCGGCATGGTGTTCCAGTCCTATGCAATCTGGCCGCATATGAGCGTCTTCGAGAACGCGGCGTATCCGCTTCGTGTCCAGCGGCAAGGCCGTCTGGCGCGCGAGGAGATCGAGACACGCGTTGTCCGGGTTCTGGAAATGGTGGGGCTTGCGAAGTATCGTAGTCGCTCGGCGACTCAGCTCAGCGGGGGGCAGCAGCAAAGACTTGCGCTCGCTCGTGCGCTCGCTCGCGAGCCCAAATTGCTGCTTCTCGACGAACCGCTTTCAAACCTCGATGCGCAATTGCGCGAGCACATGCGCGCCGAATTGAAGCGAATCCAGTCTCAGTGGGGCGTCACCACCGTCTACGTCACGCACGATCAAGCGGAAGCGATGGCGATTTCCGATCGCATTGCGGTCCTCAATCAAGGAAAGTTAATGCAGGTGGGTACTGCGGAGCAGATTTATGAGCAGCCGACCTCTGAGTTTGTTGCGAGCTTCATTGGCCGGACAAACCTGCTTTCTGGTCGCCTTCGCGATCGCGTCGAAGCCGGCGGGTTCGGGATCGTAGAGTCAGACGTTGGTCCCGTGCGTTGCAAGTTCAGGGCGGCTGTCTCTGCAGGCGCGAGCGTCCGCTTCGTGGCCCGGCCGGAAGACGTTCAGTGTTTTGCGGGTGGAGACGGGCGGGGTGAGAACATGCTTCACGGGAAGGTTCTGTCGCGTGTTTATCTGGGCGACATCGTCGAGTATGCGATAAACGTTGGCAGCATCACTCTGCTTGTTAGATCTCACCCTTCGGTTTCGCTCAGGAAAGATGATATCGTGCGCGTTCACCTTCCGGCCGAGCGCACGATCGCCATCTACGAGTAACGCAAGAATCGCGATTTCTCGCGAAGACCTACACGCTCCATCCGTGGCAAAAGTTCGCGTATGTGGGGGAAGTCGTTGACATAATTGATCATGCCCATCGCGGCCCCGTTCAGTCCGACAGCTTCAAGCTTCTGGAATGTTTCGACGACATCGTCGTAGCTTCCGACTATCGGGTAGCCCGCGCCGCTGATGAGGCGCGCCTTCAGATTCTCCTGATCCTTCATCCATGTGTTCTTGCGCGTTCCACGCAGGCCCGCCGAATACTCGGCGGCTTCCCAGTCGCCCTGCTCGTACACGATGTAGTGGTGAAATTCCTCTGCTTCCCTCCGGGTCGGCCGCGCCATGACATGCGCGCTGGAGAAAACGTTGCGAATCTGGCCTTCAGGCGCCAGAGCGCGAAAGGATGCAATCTTCTCGGGTATGTCTTCGAGCTTCGGAATTGCCGTGAACAGGCAATCGGCATTGGTCGCCGCGAACTTGCGGCCCGTCGGGGAGTTGCCGGCGCTGACGAGCACTGGCCGACTGCCCCAGTATGGTTTTGGTTTCCCCAGAACACCTTTGAGCTTGTAGAAGCGCCCATCGAAATCGAAGGGTTCGTGCTCGGACCAGATCTTCTTGACGATTGTCAGCCATTCCTCCGAGTAGGCGTACCGGTCCTCGTGTTCGTTCAAGGCGACGCCCATCATCCCGAACTCGCCCGGGTTCCAACCCGACACAATGTTGAGCCCGAAACGGCCATGGCCAATATGATCGGCCGTCACCATTTGCTTGGCAGCGAAGACCGGATTGCAGAATGCGACGTGCAGCGTCCCGAACGTGGTGATCTCTTTTGTGGCGGCGAGCAGCCCGCAGGCCCAGGTGAGCGTCTCGAACGTCGAACCCTGCGTGTCCGTCTCGCCGCGATATCCATGCCAGCGGCCGATCGGCAGGAGGAACTCGAGGCCGGCGGCATCGGCCAGCTGCGCCGCCTTCAGGTTGTTGTCCCAACTTGCATCCCACCGCTCCGGCGCCTTTGTCAGGCTCAATCCCCCGGAGCAGTTCATGCCAAACAAACCAAGCTTGAATTTGTTGCGATTGTAGATGCGCGTTTCGTCGCGGTTCGACGCCATTAATCTCCTCCCGCAAGCCGGTTGGCGCACGCAAAAGCGCACTGGCTCTTGAGGCAGAGCTTAGTCTATGCGCACAATATGTCCATACTCAACGACCGGCCGCATGGGGCTCGCGCGCGGCGAAGCGCGTGTTACGGTAAGAGCAGGAACGCTCCTTCAGAGGAAGCTATAAATGTGGGGGAACGCCGGTGTGGACCAGCAGAGACCAGACCCGCATCTACAATGGCAACCGGTTCAAGCTTGGACTTTTCGGAATGAACTGTTCGGGCGGATTGAGCCTGACAAAGGCGCCGGAGCGGTGGGATGCAAGTTGGGACAACAACCTGAAGGCGGCGCAGCTGGCCGATGCCGCCGGCCTCGAGTTCCTCCTGCCGATCGGCCGCTGGCATGGCTATCAGGGCGAGAGCGATACTCAGGGCACGACATTCGAAACGCTCACCTGGGCGTGTGGTCTTCTGGCTTCAACAAATGAGATCACGACGTTCGGGACGCTGCACGTCGCATTCTGCAATCCGGTTTTCGCTGCCAAGCAAATGGTGACGGCCGATCATATTGGCCACGGCCGTTTCGGGCTCAACATTGTCTCGGGCTGGAATCCAATCGAGTTCGGTATGATGGGCGTCGATCTGAAGGATCATGACCAGCGCTACGCCTACTCGGAGGAGTGGCTTGCGATCGTCAAGAAGATCTGGTCCGAGCACGAACCCTTCGACTACCATGGCGACGTTTTTCAACTGAAGAACGTCCTCGGAAAGCCAAAGCCGTGGTGGGGATCGCGGCCTATCCTGGTGAGTGCGGGTAACTCCGAAACGGGCAAGCAGTTCGCCGCGTCAAACGCAGACTGCCTCTTCACGACCATACCGAATGTTGAGACGCTCGCCGCCAAGATCGATGGATTTCGCTCTGCTTCGCCGCCTGGCCAGCTACGCAATATATTCTCGAGTTGTCATTTGATGGTCCGGCCGACGCGAAAGGAGGCGTTGGACTTCCATCATTACATTGTGCACGAGCAGGGCGACACCGAGGCGGCTGAATATGCGCTCAATCTTCGCGGCGATCGCCTGGCGCCGCATCTGGTGGCCGATCGAGACAAGTTGAAGGCTCGATTGATCAGCGGCGCCGGATTTCCTGTCATCGGCAGCTACGATGATGCTGTGGACATCTTCGCGAAGCTGAGGGAGGCAGGCTGCGATGGACTTGCCTGCGGAATGATCAACTACATTGACGACTTTCCGCACATCCGGGACGGGCTGTTGCCGCGCATGGAGCGCGCAGGATTGCGAAAGCCGCATAGACATTGATCCTCCAGGGCGGACTACGCGTTCTGGTGGAGGCGCCGATCGCCCGCCGAGGCAAGCAGGCGCATATTTTCCGTGGCTACGCACTTGCGCAAAGTCCCTGCATTTCCCATCATCCGGCTAAATCTGTCGACCGGGCGTAGCCGTCCGGCGCGCGACCCGGGGACGAACCTTGATTGATGAAGATGAAGCCGTCGTTCTCGTGGATGCACAGGGGCGCGATTGCGGCACGGCGCCAAAGCTAAAGGCTCATGTCGATGGTTTGAAGCATCGCGCCATATCCGTTCTCATCGGTAATGAGCACGGCGAGCTCCTGCTGCAACGCCGTTTCCGCGGCAAGTACCATTCCGGTGGATTGTGGACCAATGCATGTTGCAGTCACCCGAGGCCTGGCGAAGCGCCGGCGGCCGCGGCGGTGCGCCGCTTGCGCGACGAGATGGGATTTACCACCGTACTGTCGCCGCTCTTTGTCGTCGAGTACCGGGCGCAGGTGGGCGCGCTCATAGAAGACGAGTACGTGCATGTATTCGGTGGCGCGTATGACGGCGCGGTGAACCCGGACGCGGCGGAGGTCGAGGATTACAAGTGGATCAGCGTCGTGGATATGGAGGCCGACATGGCGTCCAATCCCGATCGCTATACAGCATGGTTTCTTCAGTACATGCGCGTCAGACGCGACGACATCGCCGCTTTTGCCGAAAGCGTCCGCCGTCATTAAATCCGGCGGCGCTATCCGGGGCCGTTCGTTCGCGCTTAATCAACGCGCCATCGTGAGAACAGCGATGCGGGGAAATCCGCAGCGTAACGAATCCCCTTGCGTCGAGGCGCGTACTCCGGCCGGGGGGCCGTCTCAGGTTCGACCGCCCTCCGATAAAGATGCCATGTCGCATGGCCGAGTATCGGCACCACTATGGCGAGACCGAAAAGGAAGGGCAGGGCGCCGATCACGAGAAGCGCGGCGACGATCACGCCCCATGCAGCCATCGCGACAGGATTCCTAAAGACGACCGTGAGCGAAGTCGCGACAGCCGCAGAAAATCCGACGTTTCGGTCGAGCAGAAGCGGGAGAGAGATGACGCTCACTGATGCTGCGACGGTTGCGAAGGCAAGGCCGACCAGGTTTCCGTAGATGAACAAACTCCTCCCTTCGGGCGTGGTCGCAATCAGGTGTGCGAGTTCGCTGACAGTCCCGATCTTGCGGAGGCCGAATGCAGCGAAGTAGAGAGCCTGCGCCGACGCTACCCAAAGAACGAAGAGGGCCATCAGAAGCGCGGCGATCAAGACGATCGATGGCAGCGAGGGAGAATGAAGAACGTCGAAGGCATGGCGCCACGATGTGTCGAGGCCCATCTCACGCCGCCGGCTCAACTCGTACATCCAGATCGCCGCGAGAGGCCCAACGAGTGCAAACCCGCTGGCCAATGGATAAAGAAGCTGGATCGTGTCGTTGTCGTAGGAAACACCTGCCAGGATGAAACCCGCGAGAGGGTACAGAAGAGCGAGGAAAACAACATGTGTGGGCATCGACCAGAAGTCCTCGACGCCTTTTCTCAGCGCATCTGAAAGGTCTGAGAATTGCAGCCGACGCACCACGGGCAGCGCCGTAGAGCCGGGTTCAGCGGGCATGATAATGTCGGTGTTGGCCATGACGGAACCTCCTGGTGGTCAGGGTTCTCGCTAACAGGGGCCATCAATCAATCGAGTCCGGATGACCCGTTAATCATAGTTTACGCCTTTTGCTCCCGGTAGAGAAGCGGCGGCGCCGGTGCGTTTTGAGGCCGTCCGGTTCCGAGATGCGACAGCGGCCAGCTCAAGCGTTGCAGCAATCCGCCTTTGCGGGTGAGACGCAACCGGTTAAGCCCGTTTGCATCCTGTATTGCGGCGCCTCTACCGGTTGAACGTCGGCCATTCGCGGCCAGGCAGAAGAGGCGATCGAAGGCCGCAGGCAGCCTTGCAATCGGCGGATCTTCTTTTCGCATGTGCACGAAAACCATGATCGGCGGGGCAGTCCCCTTGCGTGCTCCATCCCGGCAAGGGGCAGTACGCACTGTGGAGCCATCCATGACGATGCCCTCGCGGAGCGCGATATTGCTGTTGAGGCTTTGCGCTGTTCCGGGCCGAGGTTTCTCGCGCCGGATGGACCGCTCGGTCGAACGGGTGTCGAACGTCAAACCGACCATCAACGTGCGCAGGCATCCGTTCTGGGGGTGCTGCCATTCAACTTGAATGGAGGCTCTTGCCCGTTCTCCCGTAACAGTCGAATATTGCCAGAGAGCGCGGCGCCGCATCGCTGAGGGGGCCAGCCGTTCGCGCGAAGCAGGAGCGAAAGCGGGGTTGGGAGGATAAGCGGGAGGAAGCCGCCAAAGAATTGCGGACCTCGGTGCGTTACGCCGCACCCCTCCGGGCCGGAGTGTGTTTCATGGCTAATCGAAGCGGAGCCTGTGCTCATCTTTGAGGGCGAACCAAAGAGGTGATACGGGTAACGGGAAATACGCCGGCGGACGTCTGGCGAAAACTGACAAGGAAACGCGATGAACGATTCATCCACGGGGGCGGTCGATAAACTGAGAGGCGGTACCGTCATCAGTGAAATCAAGAAGGGCGGCGTCAAGTATGTTCTGTCCGTTCCAGATCTTCACACGTCGACCGGCTTGCTGCGCCCCATAGCCGCTGACCCCGACTTTACGCATATCCGCGTCTGCAAGGAGGATGAGTGCCTCGGCATTGCCGCGGGCCTGACCTATGGCGACATTCGCTCGCTCATGCTTGTGCAGTATACCGGGTTTCTCTATGCGATGAATGCGATCCGTGGCGTTGCGATCGAGCAAAAACTGCCAATCTGCATGATGGTGGGATTGCTCGGCAAGGAGCCGGGTGTGCCGCCGCAGGAGTCCCGCCGGTTCGGCGTGCGCATCATCGAGCCAATCCTCGATGTGCTCGGCATTCAGCGCACCTGCATTGAGACGGATGCCGATGCCCCGCGCATCTCCGCAGCCATCGAAGAGGCGTGGCGAACGTCCCGTCCCACGGCAATTCTCATTGGCGGTCGCCCGGAGGCCTGAATTATGATGGATCGAAAGAAGGCGTTGGAGCTCCTTGCCGCGCGCATCACTGACGAAATCGTCGTTTCGACCTACAGCACGGCGACGGATTGGCTTTCCATCATCGACCGGCCGTTGAATTACTTTTCGTCGGGCGCGATGGGGCTTGCGTCGTCACACGGACTCGGCCTGGCGCTGGCGCGTCCTGAGCGCCGCGTGATCGTGCTTGATGGCGACGGATCGCTTCTTATGAACTTGCCGACTCTTGTCACGATCGGGCGTGTCGCACCGCGGAATTTCGCGCACCTCGTCTTTCGAAACGGCACCTATGAAGCCAATGGCGGACACCCCATTCCCAATCCTGACGCCGACTTCGAAGGCCATGCGCGGGCCGCAGGCATCCGGAAGGCGTTCACCGTGACCGACCTCGGCGCCTTCAGGGATCGCATCGGCTATATTCTCAATGAGGAAGGGCCCGTCTTCGGCTGCATTGCCGTCGAGCAGGGCGTTCTCGGTCCGCGAAGCTACAAGGACATGTACAAGAGCGAACGGCGCGCGGCCCTTCGGGCGGCGCTTGGCGTCTAGACGGATAATCGGGCGGAGCGGTCGAGTGTCGGCTCCGCCGACATTAAAGGCCGATCGTGCCGCTTGGACGCATCGAGCAATCTTTCCACGCAGACCGAAACGCTCGCGGATTCGGCGCTGCGGCGCCGTCTGCATTTCACTGTGAGGCGTATCTTCCCGCCCTCATGGTGCGGAGCGTTCCGAGTGGCGCCGAGCGCATCCTGCGATGCGCCCGGCGGGAAAGCTATTTACTTTGCCCGAGCATGTAGATTTCCGCGATTTTGTCTCGGGCGGACTTCGGCGTTTGATAGATTTTTTCGACAAAATCCGTCATCTGCTTGCCACTCAGCGGTGATGTGCAGTCGAGCCCCTGCTTCTTGCATTCTGCGAGGAACTCCCTGTCCGCGAACAGCTCGGTGAGCGTCTTTCGCATCAGGTCGACCTTCGAGGCGTCCACGCCGGGCGGCGCGAGGATCGGGCGGCCCATCGTCAAGCCGGCCTGGGCAAGTTCAAGCACGGCGCGACTATCCGGATCCTTGAGCAAGTCGAGCGCGTACGGCGCGGGGATCTCCGGGTCTCTCACGCCGCCATAATAAAGCAGCGGGCGAATCTTCTTTTCCGCGAGCCAGTGCGGATAGTTCGCCTTTAGGCTCGACCAGAATGGCGAAGCGTTGCCGTCATTCTCGCCCTGCTCCATTGCATGGAAGCTGTCTGTTTGCGACTTGTAGCCGGGTATGATCTTCACTTTGAAATCGAAGAGCGTTGATAGCACGCGCGCAAAGAAAGCGGGCGTCGAGCCGGCGCCGCTGGCGCCCATGATCAGTTCGCGGGTGCGCGCTTCCTCGATGTTTTTCACTGGCACCGTGTGCCAGACGATGAGGAGCCCGGTTTCCTGACTCGGCGTGCCTAGCCAGTTAAATCTGCGTGAATCGAATTGCGCCTGCTTGTTTCCATAGATCGGGTCGAACACGATCGTGTTGTTGATCATGCCGATTGTCAGTCCATCCTTCGGCGCAACGTTGTACAGCCAGTTAGCCGCGCGGATGCCGCCTGCCCCAGGCATGTTCTGAACGATAATTGCAGGCTCCCCCTTGAGATATCGCGGCCAATGCCGCCCGATCATCCGCGCTATGACGTCGTAGCCACCGCCGGAGGCGGAGGCGACCACGAAGTTGATCTGCTTGCCCTTGTAAAAGTCGTCGTCGGCCCGCGCAGACGCAAGGCCGCAGATTGAGGCGAGGAGACCGCCGGCGACAGCGCCGAGGAAAGCAGTTTTCTTCATTGTGGCCCCTTCTCTTGACTATCTTTTAGAATTTCCTGTTTTCAGGCGAGGCTAGCATGGGCGCGGCGCGACGCAATGCGTAGGGCCACGTAGCGATTGCGCGCGATGCAACTCCGGGGCCAGTGGCAGGCCCCGGGGGGACGTCAAGGTTTCGTCCGAGCTTGCGAGCCGCCGCCAGCGCTGTGTTGCCGACGCGGCGGCTGACCTTTATTCTTCGCTGACGCGCCGCAGGAGACGGCCAGCCGGGAGGTCACAATGGGTTTTTTCGGCCCGCGCCGAACGCGCGCCTACGCCAAGCCGCTCCAGCCGCTCATCGACCCCGCGGGATGGGAGCCAGTGGACATCGAGCGCGATCACTCATGGGCCTACACGTTTACGCAACAGGACATCGCCGAGATAACGGCGGCCGTAGAAAACTTTCGCGCAGCCGGTAAACCGCTGGCGCAGATGCGCCAGGAGGATTTCCAGCTTCCCCGCCTCGGGCAGGTTCTGGCTGACGCGCGGCAGGAACTTCTGGAAGGTCGCGGTTTCGTTTACCTGAGAGGTCTTCCTGTCGAGACAATGGGCAATGATGATGCAGCGACAGCCTATTTTGGCATCGGCTGCCATGTCGGGGAGCCAGTTTCGCAGAATGCTCAGGGCCACATCCTGGGGCATGTGAAGGATTACGGCCGCAATATCGAAGATCTCAATGCGCGCGGGTATCAGACCACGGCGGAGCTTGGCTTTCATGCCGATCACAGCGACTATGTCGGGCTGTTGTGCCTGCGTACGGCGAAAATTGGCGGCGCCAGCCGGTTTGCGAGCTCCGTAACGCTGTACAATCGATTGCTCGCGATGCGTCCAGACCTCGTAAAGGTTCTGTGCGAAGACTTCTATTATTCGCGAGGGGGCGAGATACCCCCCGGCAAGGAGCCCTGGTACACGCAACCGGCGTTCAGCTTTGTGGACGGCTATTTCAGCGCGCGCGGGTTGAGTTCCTACGTCCTCAAGGCGCAGCGCCTGCCGGGCGTGCCCCCGTTCACCGACGCGCAGAAGGAAGCGATCGCACTGTTTCGAAAGACGGTTAGCGATTGCGCGGTCAATCTCGATTTCCGGCCCGGCGACATCCAGCTTTTGCACAATCACGTGGTCCTGCATTCACGCTCAGCCTACCAGGATTGGCCCGAGCCAAATCGCAAACGTCATCTGCTGCGCTTGTGGCTGAGAGATCGCGACGGCCGCCCGCTGCCGGAGTCGGTGCGCGAGAACTTCGTAGGCGTGGAAGTGGAAGGCACGAAGCACTGCGCGCCGCTCGATCTCATTCCGGCGTGACGTCCGCCCAAAAGAAAATAGGTGGGAGGGTCCATGTTCAAGGGCAAAATATCGCCGCGCGTTGCGGTGTTTGCGGGCGCGCTGGTTGCATCCGTAATGACAACGCAGACGTTCGCGCAATCGACGGCGGACTTCTACAAGGGCAAGAGCATCAGGCTCCTGATCGGATTTGGTCCGGGTGGCGGTTACGATATCTATGCTCGCGCCGTTGCTGCCCATATGGGGCGTCACATTCCCGGGAACCCGGCGATTGTGCCGCAGAATATGCCCGGCGCCGGCAGCGTGCTTGTCGCCAACCACCTGGCGAACGTCGCGCCCCGCGATGGGACCGTCATGGGCGCCTTTGCTAGCGGCGTTCCGTCCGTGCCGCTGCTGACCCCGGAGCAGGCGAAGTTCGACGCGTCGGCGCTGAGCTGGATTGGCAGCGCCAACAACGAGGTTCAGATTGATTACGTCTGGCACACCTCGCCCGCGACCACGCTTGAGGGCGTGCGACGAACGGAAGTGATTCTGGGGGCCACCGGGCCGGGCGCTGCGTCTGTCGACTTCCCTCTCATGGTCAACGAAATTCTCGGCTTCAAGTACAAGCTGATCACCGGCTACAAGGGCACCGCGGAGATCAATCTCGCGATGGAGCGCGGCGAAGTGCATGGTGTTGCAGGTCTCACATGGGCCGGCACGCGTTCCGCGACCCCCGAATGGGTGCGCGAAAAGAAGATCGTCATCATCGCCCAGTACGGGCGGAAGCCTCATCCGGACCTGCCTGACGTACCGCTGGTGATCGATCTGGCGCAGAACGATCGAGACCGTCAGGCGCTCAATCTCATCTTCTCACGCCAGGAAATCGGCAGGCCGTTCGCCGCGCCGCCCGCTTTGCCGCCCGAGCGGTTGACGGCGCTGCGCCGCGCGTTCGACGCAACGATGAAGGATCGCGAATTTCTTGCGGACGCGGAACGAGCCAAGCTCGACATTCTGCCGGTCGACGGCGAAACGGTGGCGGAGATGGTCGCGGGACTCGCCGCCACCCCGTCCGACGTCGTCGCGCGCGTCCGGAAGATTCTCGCGGGCCAGCCAGGAAAGTAACGGGTGACGCCAGGCAGCTAAGGCCACCGCTTTATCCCACGAGTCCGGACGAGAGGAAAAATGAACAAGCCCGTCAATGCTACTGACGCCCGTAAACTGAAGGGTATCTACAACCCCTTTTTCCCGAACGAGGGGATTGGCAGGATCATTCACGATTATCCCGAGATCGAGTTCAAGACCGTGCTGTCCGCTGCGGAGATGGAGAAGGAAATCGAGGGCGCCGACATTCTCATCGCCAACAATCGCAGCTACAACGAGGACATCGCCCGCGTGTTGGTGGATAAGGGCAAATCGCTCAAATGGATTCAGTTCTCGACCGCGGGCGTCGAGCGGGCGGTGAAGTTCGGCCTGCCAACGGGCGTGCCGGTTTGCTGCGCGGCGGGAATAAAGGGGCGCACTGTCGCCGAACATACGATGGCGCTGCTCCTTGCGCTGTACCGGCAGTTCCGCGCGATGGAGGCGGCGCGTACGCGACATGAATGGGCGCGCTCGGAATTGAACCACTCCACCCGGACCCTGGAAGGCGAGACGCTGGTTCTCGTCGGCTTCGGCCACATTGGCCAGGAGATTGCGCGCAAGGCCAAAGCGTTCGATATGCACGTCATCACCATCACGCGCGCCGGCGGGACCGGACCCACGGTCGACGAGGCCTATACGCGCGACAAGTTGCATCAGATTCTTCCGCGCGCCGACGCTGTCGTGCTAGCCACCGCGACGGATGCATCGTCTATCCGTATCATCGGAGCGAAGGAGCTAGAATTGATGAAGCCGTCCTCCGTTCTGCTCAACGTGGGACGTGGCGAACTGGTGGATGAGCCCGTGCTGATCGATGCATTGCGCGCGAACCGGATTTCCGGGGCGGCGCTTGACGTGACCGAGATCGAACCGCTGCCGCCCGATAATCCACTTTGGGACCTCGACAACGTCATCGTCTCGCCGCACGTTTCCGGGACCGGCAAGGACGGCTACGCACGTTTCAAGGAAATTTTTCATGAGAACTACCGGCGCCTTCGCGAAGGCGAGCCGTTGCAGTATGTCGTGGACTGGGAGAAGGCATAGACGCCGCGGCGCATGCGCAGCCGAGATCCAGATTTTCATTGTCCGAAATGAGCGAACTCCGCCGTCACGGGAGTCATCGTCTCGCATGTTAGTGTCGCCCGCGCCCATCATCGCGAACTTACCAACCAATACTTTGGTCCGCAGGGAAGCAGAGGCATCCGCAGTGCGCAAGCAGGGTGCACCCGGCGCGCCAGGGCGAAGCGACCTCATAAAATATCTAGCGAAGACGGAACAATAAGCCGGGTTCCTGGTTGATGTCATGCCCAAGGAAGGGAGGGCCTACACGGTCCGCGCCCGGCTCGTAGCATCCAGAGCCGGGTATCGACGGATCGAAACACGTCCCGGACGCTCCTAAACGCCACCTGCCTCGCGCTGATAAGCCGGCAGGTGGCTCTTCTTTGATCGTTGGGCTCAGCCGGGAAAGACTCGAGGGGAAGCGGAGCAGCGCCACTGAATCCCGCCTCCTGCGATCTGGCGCAGCTTTGCGACCTGCGTTGCTGAATATCTCGCGCGGAGCCGGCATGAACGGCAGCTTTGCTAATTTGGGAGATGGTTGATGGAGCGGCGGGGCGGCGCGCCTTGTTCGAGCAGGTCCGTCGACGTCGCCATCAGCCTCATGGTCAGAACGAGCGCGATTCCAAGGTACAGGAGCCCGGAAGGGGCCCACATGATGAGGCCAGCCAGCTGTTGATCAGCCCTCGCGCTCAGGCCCCACCTTGCGAGCGCCAGTACGTCGCTGTGGTAAAGGGGTTCGGGCGTAAACGTGAGCAGTGCGCCCAGTAAGCCCGTGTGAGCCATTGTGACGAGCAGAATGAGGATGGCGCTTCCGGCTTGCGCCTCTCTGGCCATTAGAAGCCGGTGGAAGAACCAAAGCGCGCTCACGACAATCGTTGCCGTTATTGCGATGTGCGCAGGCGCGTGCTCGATGGAAGCGTTGTAGACCGGCGGCGCGTGCCAGAGCCAGAGAGCGGCGCCGTAAGCAATGGCGGATGCGGAGAGAGGCGATCGCGTTCGCAGCCGCCGCAGGGACCTTTCCGCCTTTGGGCGCAAAGCCCGTTCCAGCGCGGGCACGGCCCCTCCGCTTGCCATCATGGCTGGCGCGATGATCGCGATGATCGCGAGCTGGATCATATGCGCGCTGACAAGTCCGGCCGAGGCCCGGCACAATGGGGAAAACAGCGCCAGGCCGAGAAGCACAAATCCTCCAAGCGCAATGGGGCGTCCCGGACGCCCGCGAGACCCGCGAATGTAAAGATAGAGAACCACGATAAATGGAAAAAGGAATTCAGGCGCAAGCGACCACTCGATCCACCACGGCTGGACGCCCGCCACCGGCGTGATGCAAAGCGCGAAGATGTTGAAGTTCATCCTGATTATCCCTTTACTGGCACGGAGGGAGGGCGAGGACGGGCGCGCCCACGACGACGGTCGCCGCCAGAGCCGCCGTATTGAGATAGACGCCGATCCGCAAAACGAATGCTTCTGCGCCCACGGCGGCGCGATGACGGCGCGCGCTCGCGACAAGCGCCGTCAGATGCGCGGTCATGAATAGAGCCCATACGATCGCCAGCGTGCCTGTGACGGCCTGCGGGCGCATTGCCGGGAGGCCGAGCGTGGGCGACATGCAGGAAATCGAGAGAAGCCCGTAAAGCGCGATGAAGCAGGCGGCCCACAGGAGGAAGCCCGCTCCGGCGAGGAGCGTGTCGGACGCGCGCGTCATCGGTTTTGCGCCCACAGCGCAGGTATCGCTATCATGGCGATGATCGTGAGCCCGGTCACCGCCGTGTACATCCACCATGACGCCAGGATGCGAACGTCCAGCGACCGCGCGGTGGAGACAAAGCCCGCCGCCGCATGTGCGAGCGTGAAGACAGCCATGACAGCGCCGACGAAGGCGTGAAAGGCGGCGTAAAGAAGACAGGCCCACACAACGGCAGGAAAGGCGTGCGCTCTGGGGTCGGGCACATGCGCAAATCCGATCATGAACGGGATGACCGTTGCAGCCACGCCGCCGACAGCGGCTGCCAAGAGCCAGAATGCGCGCGTAACCCTCGCTTCACGCCTCGTGGCCCACAAGGCGCTCCATGCGGCGACTGCTGCAAGAAGCAAGGCGCCAGCCAGCACGCCACAAAGGACAGCCGATGGAGCGAAGCCGGGGGGCGCGGGTCCCGGCGATATGAAGACCACGTATGCGTAGCCGAAGACCAGCGACAGGAAAAATGCGCCGTTGGCGAAATGCGTGAACGAAAGGCCCCACCAGCCGGGAGCATGCGGGGCGACCTCGTGTCTCGGCAACGCAAGTCCTTCGCGCACGGCAACCGGCGCGGGATCCTCGCGAACGCCTGTCCGCCAAGCCCAAATCAAGAAGACCAGCAGCGCTGCTAAGAGCCCGAGCGGGGCGATTGCATAGAGTTTAGCCAGCATTGCGCTAAAGAATAACAGCAGGCACAAGGCGGCGAGAAACGGCAGCCAGCTCGGACGCGGCACGTCGATCACGAATTTCGGTTCGCCTGTGAGGATTTCGACTCCGAGCGTCTCCTGCCGCGTCGCTGCGTCGCCCGGCAGCAGATGACGACCGGATGCGATCTCCGCGCCAATCTTTGGATTGGTCCATAGCGGGGTCCGGTCGGTCACAACAGGCTGGCTGGCGAAGTTGTAGAGGGGGGGCGGCCGTGGCGTCGCCCATTCGAGCGTTTCCGAGCGCCATGGGTTGCGCTGCGCGCGCCGGCCCAGAAACCAGCTTGTGACCAGGTCGATGAGCATGACCGCGAAACCCATCGACATGACGAAGCCGCCGACTGATGAAATCAGGTTCGGAAGATCCCATCCGAGCGCGGGCGGATAAGTATAGATGCGCCGGGGCATGCCGATCAGGCCCGTCAGGTGCATGATGAAGAAGGTTGTGTTGAATCCGATGAAGACAAGCCAGAATGCGGCCGCGCCGAGCCGTTGGTTAGGCATCCGTCCCGTGACGTGCGGAAACCAATAGTAGATCGCGGCAATCATCGGGAATACGAAGCCGCCGACGAGCACATAATGCAGGTGCGCAACCACGAAGTGCGTATCGTGAACCTGCCAATTGAAAGGCACGATCGCCAGCATCACGCCCGTCATTCCGCCAAGCACGAATATAAACAGGAAGCCCGCTAGCCAGAGCATGGGAAGGCCATAGCGCAGCCTCCCAAGCCAGATGGTGGCGAACCAGGCGAAAATCTGGATGCTGGTTGGAATGACCACCAGTAGACTCGCCGCCGAAAAAAATGTGAGCGCCAGATGCGGGATGCCGACGGTGAACATGTGGTGCGCCCATATGCCGAAGCTTATGAACGCCTGCGCGATCAGCGCCGCGACGATCAGATTGTAGCCGACGATCGGCCGCTGAACGAACGCGGGAAGAATCGTCGCAACAACGCCTGCGGCTGGCAGGAAGATAATGTAGACTTCCGGATGGCCAAAAAGCCAGAACAGGTGCTGCCACAGCAAGGGGTCGCCGCCGAGTTCGGGCTTGAAGAAGGGCCACCCGAAGGAGCGTTCCACCTCCAGAAGTATGCTGCCCAGGATGAGCGGCGGAAAGCCTGCGAGCATCATCGCGGCGGTGACGAGCATGTACCAGGCGAAGAGCGGCATCTTGTTCAGCGCCATGCCTGGCGCTCGCATGGTGAGAACGGTGGCGACGATTTCGACGGCCGCGACGATGGCCGAGATTTCGACGAAGGTGACGCCCAGAAGCCAGACGTCCGAGTTGACGCCGGGAGAGTACGGCTTGCTCGAGAGCGGCGTATACATGAACCAGCCGCTGTTCGGCGCAGCGCCGGCGAACAGGGCGCCAACAAGCATCATTCCGCCGAACAGATAGCACCAGTACCCAAAGGCTCCGAGCCGCGGAAAGGCAAGCTCGCGCGATCCGAGCATCTTCGGCAGCAGATAAAGCGCAAGACCTTCGATGAATGGAATGGCGAACAGAAACATCATCACCGTTCCATGCATCGTGAAGACCTGGCTATAGGCCTCGTGATCCATGAATGGCGATTTGGACGTTGCAAGCTGCGCGCGGATGAGCATCGCCAGCACCCCGCCGATCAGGAAGAAGATGATCGACGTCCCCATAAACCGGAGGCCTATTTGGGAATGGTTGACGCTCGCGATGGCCGACAAGCCGGTTGGATTCGACCAGATATGTTGCAGCCGCCTGTGGCGGGAAAAGGCGGAAGCGGGCCCCTTCACTTGCGTGGCTCGAGAAAAGCGACGATCTCGTCGAGGTCGTTTGCGTCGCCGTTAAAGACCGCCATTCTGTTTCCGGGCTTGATTCGCTGATGCTGCGTAATCCAATCCCGAAGCGCGCTCGAGTTGTTTGGCAGTGCGCCTGCGCCGATGCTTCGCCGGATCGGCATGTCCGACAGGTTCGGCGCCGCGATTGCGTGCCTGCGATCGTGCGGATTGCTTGCGTGACATGTCCCGCAATGGCGTTCGAACGCCGCCGGAGGCTTGCGGGCTGACGACGCAAGCTGCTGCATGCGCGTGCGCAGGGTGTCCTCGTCGTGCGCATGGACCGCGAAGGACATGCGGGCATGCTGCGCGCCGCAGAATTCTGCGCAAAGCCCGCGATAGACGCCCGGTGTGAAGGCCGAAATCGTGAGAACATTCGTGATGCCGGGAATCGCGTCGACCTTGCCGGACAGACGCGGAATCCAGAAGCTGTGTATGACGTCGTTCGATCTAATGTTGAAACGGACTGGGCGACCGGCCGGTATATGAACCTCGTTTGCGCTGTAAAGCTTCCGCCCCGCGTCGTCACTGTAAGCAACCTCCCACCACCACCGGTGTCCCGTAATGTCGACCTGCGTTGCGCTGTCGTCCCTGCTGGCGATCGCGTCGCCAGCCCGAACGCCAAGGACAAGCAGAACGGTAAGCGTTACGATCGGCAAGGCGCCGCCGCCGCCCCACACCAGCGCCCGCACGGGCGCAATCGGCCGGTTGCCTGCGAACGAGACATAGAGCGCGAGCGCGAAGACCATGAGGGAAATGGCGGTCGCGCCCCAAAACATGACAAGCCACAGGAAGCGAATCTCGTCAGCATTGGGGCCCGCTGGATCGAGCGTGCTCAGGGGCGCGTCGCAGGCCGCGAGCAGTGCGCCGCACAGCGTCGCAGCGGACACCGGGGCCTTCCGCGGCGAACCCGATGATCCTTCCCGCGTTGCTCCGGATCGGGAGCGCGACAGAAGAGGTTCGCCATGCGTGGGTTCGCGGAACGGATGGAGCCGGGAACGCCGAGCTATGTCGCTGTCGCGCGCCATCCTGTCCACGCGATGCTCGTGACGTTTCCAATCGCGTTTCTCATCTCGCTTCTTGGCAGCGATCTCGCTTATCTCTCGTTGCGCGATGATTTCTGGGCGCGGGTCTCGCTCTGGCTTTCGGGCGCCGGCGCCGTCACAGGCGTGTTGGCGGGCCTTTCGGGCACGGTCGAGGTTCTCGCCATCCGGCAGATCCGGTTGCGCATCGCCGCGTGGGATCATTTTGTGCTGGCAGTGATGATGCTTTCCGTCGCAATCGCGAATTGGGGCTTCCGCGTGGCCGATCCCGCCGGAGCCATCTGGCCGTGGGGACTGTACCTGTCGGGCCTCGGCTTCGTGCTCGTGGCCGGCGCGGGATGGCTTGGCGGCGCTCTCGTGTTCGAACATAAAGTCGGCACCGAAGAGTATGAGGAGTAAGCTCAGAACGGCTTTGCGAGAACGAGGTAGAGCACCCCTGTGATGGGCGGCGCGGGCGCGAGGGCCAGCGCAAGCCAGTAGCGGCCAGGCCACGCGCGGGGCCGGTCCTGAAGCGCGACGACGCTACGCCCGCACAGGATGTGGAGGCCGGTCATCACGGCGACCAGAGCAAGTTTCAACGCGAGCCACCCGGAATAGGCGCCGGTCGGATGGATCAGCGCCGCACCGCTGGCGATGGCGATAGTCGCGGCCGGAGATGCGACCGCAACGTATGTGAAGCGCATCACCGCTCGCGTGTCGGTTGCCTGCGCCGGGGTGGAAGACGTTCTGTGCGCGGCGAAGAGGGCGGGCATCGAAAAAAGCCCCGCCGACCAGATCAGCAAGGCGGCGAAGTGAACAGCTTTAAGCCACGGCAGAAGATAGTCCGGCACTGTTCATCCGTTCACATTCATACAGATCGACTTCCATGCAACGCTTCGCGTCGGCGCAGGTTCCGGTCGAGTTCTATCCACCGGCCGTCAGTGCTTGGCTGTCGCACCCGGCGTTTCCTCAAGCTGCAAGTATCTCGTGACAAAGAGCGGCATCTGCTCCGCGAGCCAGGACGCCATCGCTTCTTCTTCCCGCAGGATCGCTTCGCAGGTCTGCCTGAATTGCGGTCGTCCGCAGAACTGCGCAGCCGAAATGAGCTGCCGATATGACGCGATTTCCATGTGCTCGAAGGTGTAGATCGCAAGCAGCGCCTTCGCCACCTCGTCGCCCACCAGCATTCCGCTCAGGCCCTGTGCTGTCGCCATTGCCTTGCCGGCCAGATCCTTGACCGCCGACGTGTCGCCGCCAAGCCGCTCGATCGCGTCCTGCAGCATCTGCGCCTGGCGCCGCGTCTCTTCGCGATGCTGCTCGAGCCGCGTTTTCAGTTCAGGAAAGTTCTCGAGCCGCGAGGCCGTAAGTCCCAGCATCGTCTCCGCTTGAGCTTCCATCGCGTGCGCGTCCCGCGCCCATTGAAGCAGCCGGTCGTTCGCATTGGCCATGTCAAACCTCCGGTTTCTGGCGGTCCGGACGAAACAGCAAACAGGCGGCCAGTGTTCCGCAGAGCGGCTCATGAGCCCCGCAAGTACGCCGCCCAGTAGGCCAGCGCTATCAGGCCGCCGCCGATGATGTTGCCGATCGTCGCGGCGACAATGTTGAGTAGCGCGCCCGCAACGGTTACATCGGCCAGCTCGGCGCGGGCCACATTCGCCTCCGCCCAGAAGGCGGGGCCGGCGAACAGCTCGATCGCAACGCCGTAGGGGATGAGGAACATGTTCGCGACAGAGTGTTCGAGACCCATCGCCACGAATCCCGCGATCGGCAAGATGATCGCAAGTATTTTGTCGGCAACCGTACGCCCGCCTTCAGCAAGCCAGACGGCAAGGCATACGAGCATATTTGCAAGAATGCCGCTCGCTATGATCGCAAGAAAGCCTTTGGATGTTTTTTCCTGGGCGATCTCCAGCGCTCGGGCCCCAACAGCGCCGTCTCCGGCTGTGTGAAAACCAGCGGCGATGGCAAGCGCCACGAGCGCGAGCGAGCCCACGAAATTGGCGGTCCAGACGAGCGTCCACGACCGCAGAAGCTTGCCCGCCTTTATCTTCTCTTCGGCCTTCGCAAGGATCATCAGCGTATTGCCGGTGAAAAGTTCCGCGCCGCCGATGACAACCAGGATCAGGCCAAGAGAGAACACCGCTCCGGCAAGGACCTGGGCGGGACCGAACGCGCCGGCGTCCCCGGATCCCGCGACAATCGCAAACATGCCGCCGAAGCCGATATAGACGCCGGCAAGAATCCCCAACATCAAGGTTTGCCCAGGCGTACGGTTCGCCTTGGCGATGCCGCGGTCCGCGACCGCCTCTGCAATGCCCGGCGGCTGCCTTGCTGCGACTTTCGGCGGTTCACGTTGCTCGGCCAAGCTGCGCTCCTCAGGGATCTGTTCTTTTGAAATTGATTCAGCGAGCGTCGCGGCGGGCCTGGGCAACGCTCGCCGCCTTGCGCAGCCGCCCGCGCTCCATCGGTCTGATCAGCGAAGAGCGCTTTGTGCGCGCGATCGACCGCATACCCTCGTGCGCGCGCCGCGTATTGAAGTCGTTATCACCCTGACGTTCACCGGCGTTCTTCATATCGAGCGCTTTCTGTGCACTATCCACGAGCGAAAGGCGCGCGTTCATGCGCTGGCGCCGTGACGCTTCGCTGTTAAGGCGGCTGAGGGCGTTGGCGAGGACGTTGGCCTTCGCCCATGTGCCGTGATCGGCGGCAGATCGGGAGGCGCCTTTAGGTACAGCCTTTCCCCGGATCTCGCGTCGCTGTTGGCGGGCCTGCGCTCTCGCGCGGTCGCGGCGCTCGCGCACCCGGTTCACAAGTTCGGCAAGTTCACGATCGGACAACGACTGCAATGCGGGATGATGCGACTGGTCGACGAGAATCCGCTCCTCGGCGCTCAGCGCCCGTGTCTCCTGCTTTTTAGTTGCCGCCATTCCAGGATCCTCCGTGAACAATCGTTCGTCAACGCACAGGCCGACGCTTCCGTTGCAAGCAGCTGCCGCCAGCCTGTTCTTCCTCTTGGAACCGCTGGCGGCGATATCCGTTAACGGCTCAAGCTTCGTCTTCGCATTTCGCGGCGAGGCGCAGCGCTATCATCAGGTCGGGAGGGAGTTCTGAGCCACCGCGAACTCGTTCTTGTCGGGGGCGGACACGCGCATGTACACGTTCTGAAGAGCGTCGGGATGCGGCCCATGCCCGGCGTACGGGTGACGCTGGTCAGCCGTGAGACGGAAACGCCCTACTCGGGCATGTTGCCCGGTTGCATTGCCGGCTTTTACGCTCCGGAAGAGTGCCAAATCGATCTATGGCGTCTCGCCGACTTCGCGGGCGCGCGGTTGATTCCTGCTGCCGCATGCGGCCTTGATTTGCGCACGCGAAGGCTTTCCCTGGAGGGGCGGCCTTCGCTCCCGTTCGACGTTCTCTCGCTCGACATCGGTTCAACCGCACGTGTTGACGCCTCCGGAGCGGATGCGCACGCCATACCCGTGCGGCCGGTGAGCCGCTTCCTCGCACGCTGGAACACCTTGCGGCAACAGGCGCGGGCAGGTCGCGTGCGGTCAATTCTCGTTGCCGGTGGCGGCGCAGCGGGGGTTGAGCTGGCGCTCGCCATGCAGGCGCGGCTTTCGCGCGAATGCGCCGCCGCGGGCTGTCCCGTTCCATCGATCGCGATCGCCGCGGGCCGCGGATTGATGCCCAACGCCGGTGCGCGGGCGCGCAAGCTCGTCGCTTCCCTTGTAAAGCGACGTGGCGTTTCGATTTATAACAGCAACGTCGCGGCGGTTGCGGCGGGATGCGTGCGGCTTGACGATGGGCGAGACGTCGAGGCGGATGCAACTATATGGGCGACGGGCGCCGCGGCAGCCGGCTGGTTGCGAGACACCGGGCTTGCGCTTCATGACGGTTTCGTAGCCGTCGACACGACGCTGCAATCGGTGAACAGCGCAGGCGTCTTCGCCGCCGGGGACGTGGCGACGATGCTCACGCATCGTCGGGAGAAGGCCGGCGTGCACGCAGTCCGGCAGGGTCCGCCGCTCGCCATCAATCTTGAGCGTTCGATAAAAGGCGAACCGCTTCGGCCTTTCAAACCGCAAGCGTCGGCGCTGGCGCTGATTGGCGATGGCGAGGGGGGCGCTATGGCTGTTCGGGGCAGGTTCGCGTTCCACAGTGAAGCCGTTTGGCGTCTAAAGGACTGGATCGACCGTCGTTGGATGCGACGCTACCAGAACCTTCCGGCGATGGCGCAGGCGGCTCCAGCAGCGATGGGCGAGATGCGCTGCGGCGGTTGCGGCGCCAAGATCCCCTCGCGCGTGCTTGCGTCCGTCCTCCAGCGTCTTGAGGCGGACGGCGCCGCTTCGTTGTCGTTGGACGCGCTCGATGACGCGGCGATCTTTGAGGCGCGCGCGCCGGCCGTCATGCAAACGGTGGACTTCTTTCGTGCGTTCGTGGACGACCCTTATCTTTTCGGACGCATCGCAGCCAATCATTGCATGAGCGATATCTATGCGATGGGCGGAACGCCGACCAACGCGCTCGCAATCCTCACAATTCCACCGGCTCCGCCCGCTGCGCTCGAAGAGGATATTTACCAGACGCTGCGCGGCGCACTGGATGCTTTCACCGAGGCTGGCGCAAAGCTCGTCGGCGGCCATACAGCCGAAGCAGCGGAGCTCTCGCTTGGTTTTGCGGTGACGGCGCCATCGCCGGTTTCGCCAATCCGCAAGGGGGGACTTGGGCCGGATGATCGACTCATCCTGACGAAGCCGATTGGCGCGGGGGCAATTCTGGCCGCAAAAATGGCGCGTTCGGCACCGCAGGGCAGCGTATCCGCCGCGTTGCGCAGCATGGCAACGCCGGCTGGCGCTGCGGCGCGAATCTTGTCTTCGTATGCGACCGCGATGACCGACGTGACCGGCTTCGGGCTCGCTGGCCATATGATCGAGATGCTGGACGCTTCAGGATGCGATGCATCGATTTGCATGCGAGCGACACCCCTTCTGCCTGGCTTTCGGGACGCGTTGAGGGGCGGGCATCGCAGCACGCTGCATGAAGGCAATTCGGTTGCGCGCGACCGGCTCCACGCCGCAGGCGTCAGTGAGCTCGATCTGGCGATTCTCTTCGATCCACAGACGGCGGGCGGCCTGCTCGCGGGCGTGCCCCCGGACCGCTCCCAGGCCTGCGTGGCCGAATTGCGGAGCGCCGGCTATCCGGACGCGACGATCATCGGCGAGGTTCAGGCGCGCAAGAAAGGGAGCCTCCGCAGCAGCATCTATGCTGCAGCGGAACCGGAGTCGCGGCCGGATAGTTGGTCGGCCGGGACAGTCTCCACCAGTTCCCAAAGGTGAGCGGAACGTGCTGCGGATGCAGGGTCAAATCGTGATGGTTCAGGAATCCCGCTTCCGCCTCGTCGGCGCGCAGGGAGCTAAACTGTTCATCCTTTCACACAAGGCGCCGCTCGCGCCGCAAGACCTGTCCAGCCTTCAGAACGAGGACGCTGACGTCTGCGTCCATTACGAGGAAGCGCCGGATCTTATCGTTGGCGTTGCGTATGACATCACGTATCCGATGGAGCTGAACGGATGACGATCAATCGCCGCACCTTCGGCAAGCGCGCTTCGACATTCTTGCGCAACTGGTCGCTGCCCAGACAGGCGCGCGGCGAGGACAGCGCTACCGACGCCGCGCGAAGCGAAGCATCCGATATGCTTGCGCCGCGGCTTGCCGGCGCCGACAAGATCGGGACCAGCATTTGCCCGTACTGCGCGGTTGGCTGCAGTCAGCTGGTCTATGCGCGAAACGGCAAGGCCATTCACGTGGAAGGCGATCCGCGCAGTCCCATCAACCAGGGGACGCTTTGTCCAAAGGGAGCGGCGACCATCGGCCTGATGAATGCGCCCAACAGACTTACGAAAGTCCTCTACCGCGCGCCTTACGCCACAGATTGGGAGGAAGAGCCCCTTGACTGGGCGATGGACAGGATCGCCGACCGTGTCAAACGCACGCGCGATGAAACTTTTGTCGAGAGGTTGCCCGACGGCGAGACAGTAAACCATACCCTGGGGGTCGCCTCGTTGGGCGGCGCCACTCTCGACAATGAGGAAAACTACCTCATCAAGAAGGTGTTTGGGGGCGGTCTGGGAATGGTGTGGATCGAAAACCAGGCAAGGGTTTGACACTCATCGTCGGTGCCCAGTTTGGGCGCCTCCTTCGGACGCGGCGCCGCGACGCTCGCGCAATGGGATGTGGCCAATTCGGATTGCGTTCTGGTCATGGGATCGAACATGGCCGAGAACCACCCTGTCGCGTTCCGCTTCGTGATGGAGGCGAAGAAGCGTGGCGCGGCAGTCATGCATGTCGATCCGCGGTTTACGCGGACATCGGCCATGGCGGATTTATACGCGCCGATCAGGGCGGGTACGGACATCGCCTTTCTTGGCGGGATCATCCATCACATTCTCGAACACGATCTTTGGTTCAGGGAGTATGCGCTCGCCTATACGAACCTTTCGACGATCATCAGCGCGGAATTCGTCAGCGCCGAGGAAAGTGAAGACGGGCATTTCTCCGGCTGGCACGAAGACACTCAAAGCTATGAGGGGACGGATAGCTGGCAGTACCTCGACATGCTGATGCCGTCGGCTCTCGCCGAGCACTACCTCGACACGGCCGAGCAGTTCAACGAACGCACGAAAGAGCTGCACGAGCGGCCGCCGGAGCGCGATGACACATTGCAGCATCCGAACTGCGTCTATCAGATCATGCGCCGCCATTACGCCCGGTACACGCCGGCGATGGTCGAGGAGGTCACAGGGTGTCCGCGCGACACTTTCGTAGATATCGCGAATACGCTAGCGCGCAACAGCGGTCGCGGACGAACCGGCGTGATCTGTTACGCGGTGGGATGGACGCATCACTCGGTGGGCGTCCAGATTATCAGGGCTGCTTCGATCATCCAGTCGCTGCTGGGCAACATAGGACGTCCGGGCGGCGGCATTCTCGCGCTGCGCGGTCACGCGAGCATTCAGGGCAGCACGGATATCCCAACGCTCTACAACATGCTGCCCGGCTACATGCCGCAGCCGCACGCTCTTCGGCCGCAAACCAGCCTTCGCGATTACCTCGATCTTGAGCAGGTTCCGACCGGATGGTGGCACAACTTCCCAAAGTATTTCATCAGCCTGCTGAAAGCCTGGTATGGCGATGCGGCGAAACGCGAGAATGATTTCGGTTACTCCTGGACGCCAAAGATCGTCGGAGACCATTCGCAATTGCCCATGACGCTCGCCGTCAAGGACGGCCTGATCCGCGGCCTTTTCCTGATGGGGCAGAATCCCGTCATCGGCACGAGCAATTCGACAGTGGTGGAGGAGGGGCTTGCGAAGCTCGACTGGCTTGTCGTGCGCGACACGACCGAAATCGAGTCAGCAAACTTCTGGCGCAAGGGCAATCTCGTTCGGGACGGCAAGACGAGGCCGGAGGAAATAGGGGTCGAGATCTTCCTCATGCCCGCCGCTCTGTCAGGAGAGAAGGACGGCACGTTCACGAATACGCATCGGCTCGTGCAATGGCATGACCGAGTGGTGGCGCCGCCGGGCGACAGCCGCTCGGACCTGTGGTTCATGGTGCATCTCGGCCATCGCCTGAAGCGTCTCTACGCCGGCAGCAAGGCGGCCAAGGATCAGCCGCTCCTCAATCTGACGCTCGATTATCCTCTTCTGGGCGAGGATGAGGAGCCGTCGACGGAAGCTGTTCTGAAGGAGATCAACGGTTACACCGTGCGCGACAGAAAGCAGGTCGAGAGTTTCAAGGACCTGAAGGATGATGGCTCCACCGCCTGCGGTTGCTGGCTGTACTGCGGCGTTTTTCCCAGCGACAGCTTAAACAAGGCGCGCGAGCGAAAGCCCGATGTGAACGGCGAGTCTGGCGTTCATCTCGGCTGGGCCTTCGCGTGGCCCGCAAACCGGCGCACCCTCTACAATCGCGCATCGGCCGATCCTTCCGGGCGTCCCTGGTCTGAGCGAAAGAAGCTCGTCTGGTGGGACGCTGACGCGAACTCATGGAAGGGCGACGACGCCATCGACTTCGAAGAGGACAAGGCGCCGGATTACGAGCCGGACTGGAAATCGAAGCCGGAGGGCATGGCGGCGATCAGCGGATCGGACCCGTTCATCATGATACCGGACGGGCGAGCGGCGCTGTTCGTCACATCCGGGCTGAAGGAAGGGCCGCTGCCCACGCATTTCGAACCGATCGAAACGCCCGTCAAGGATCGCGAGGGCAGACAGCCGGCAAATCCGGCGGCGAAGCTTTGGGTTCGCGCGGACAATCCTCTCCACCACGCCGGGGATGCCGATTGGCCGCATGTGCTGACCACATACCGTCTCACGGAGCATCATTCCGGCGGCGCGCCGACGCGCGCGGTTCCCACGACTGCTGAACTTCAGCCGGAAGCGTTCGTCGAGATTTCCCCGGAACTCGCTGAAGAGCTGAACATCGCAAACACCGAATGGGTGACGGTCTCGACGAAGCGCGGCGCCGTCGAGGCCCGTGCGCTGGTGACGGCCCGTATCCGGCCGTTCGAAATCGACGGGCGGCGCGTGCACCAAATCGGAATGCCTTGGCACTTCGGCTGGGAGGGCTATGCGACAGGCGACATCGCCAACGTGCTCACGGCGCTGGTTGGCGATCCCAACACCAGCATGCATGAAAACAAGGCGTTGACCTGCGCGCTGCGCAAGGGACGCCTGAGACGGGAGAGCGCTCGATGAACGTCCACAGCCGCGCGCGGGACTACGCCGGGTCATTTCTCGACGAGACGATCGAGGACGAATCCGAGTTGACGGCCGGCGTTCGCATAAAGCCTGGAAAGGCATACGGATTCTTTACCGACACGACCCTGTGTATCGGCTGCAAGGCCTGCGAAGTTGCGTGCAAGGAGTGGAATCTGCTTCCGGCCGACAGCGTCGGTCTCACGGGAATGAGCTACGACAATACCGGCGCGTTGTCAGCTTATACCTGGCGGCATGTTTCATTCGTCGAGCAGATCGAGCGCGACGGTCAACGGGCCATGCGCATGGAGCCGTTCCAGAGCAATTGGCTCATGATGAGCGATGTTTGCAAGCACTGCGCGAACGCCCCGTGCCTGGAGGCTTGCCCGACAGGGTCGATCTTCCGCACCGAGTTCGACACCGTGGTGGTGCAGCAGGACATCTGCAATGGTTGCGGATATTGCGTGCCCGCTTGCCCATTCGGCGTCGTCGATATCGACCCCCACGACGGCAAGGCGCATAAATGCACGCTTTGTTACGATCGGCTGAAAGGCGGCATGGAGCCCGCCTGCGCGAAAGCGTGTCCGACCGACTCGATCCAGTTCGGCGAACTGAACGAACTCGATGCGCGCGCGCAGAAGCGCGTCGAGGAATTGCGCGATATGGGGGTCGAGCGCGCCTATCTTTATGGCGCGCCGGGGGCGCCTGGCGCCACGGGTGGGCTGAAACGGCTCAATGCGTTCTTCCTGCTGACTGACGAGCCCGAAGTTTACAACCTGCCTTACAACCCCGACCGGCCTTCGCGGCGGGTGGCGCCGGGCCTCGGCGCCGGTCTGGCGAGCGTTTCGGCGCTCGCGGCGGCCGCGCTGTTGCTTATCGGAATGCGGGGGCGGCGATGACTCTCGTCGAAAGGCCCTCTAGGCCTCAGATCACCTACTATGGTTTGCCGGCGCTCAAGCCGAACGTGTGGGACTGGAAAGTGCCGGCTTACATGTTCGTCGCGGGCGCCGCCGGATCGGCGCAGATTCTCTCAGCACTGGCTGGGCTAGCCGGCGGCAAGCACGCCAGCGGCGTCGTGCGCAATGGACGATACATCGGCTTCGCCGGAGCGGTCGCCGGCGCGCCACTCCTGGTAGGCGACCTCCATACGCCGGACCGTTTCTACAACATGCTGCGCATCTATCGTTCGACGTCGCCTCTCTCGATCGGGAGCTACATCCTCACGAGCTTCGGCGCTCTCAGCGGCGCGGCTTTGGCTGGCCAGGCGCTTGCCGACAGGGGCCACGGGGCGGTTCCACGGGCGATCGCGCGCGTCGCGCACTTTGGCGCAGCAGTCGCCGGGGCGGGGATGGCGACATACACGGCGCCTTTGCTGTCTGCGACAAGCACGCCCGTCTGGGCTGCCGCGCCACGGCTTCTTGCTGTCGCTTTTGCGTGCTCCTCGATGGCGTCGGGGGCCGCGGCGCTTTCGCTGGCGCAGCGCTCGCGCGGCGGCGACAGACGCGCCGCCGATTCGCTCGAGGGGATCATGTTTGTTTCGCTGGCGGCTGGCCTGGCGGCGCACCTCGCAATGCTGGACGCGCAAAGGCGGCAGGGCGTTGGCGAAGCATTGCAGCGCGATCCCGGCCTCGCATTGAAGCACAAGGCGGGTTCTCTGCTGCTCGGCCATGTGGTTCCGCTCGTTGCGCTCGTCGCCGGCCGGGCGACCAGGCGCACAGATCCTGCCTTGTCGCGCGTGGCGGCTGGCGCGGCGCTGGCGGGCGCCTGGTTCACCCGCTCGGCCATGGTTGGCGCCGGGGTGCGCTCTGCGGAAGATTCGCGGGAATCGCTTCGTTTTGCGCGGCGTGGAGACCGTCAGCTGATTGGCGGACGATACGGGGGAGCGCGGCATGCGGCATCGTGAGAACGCCCTGTGCAGACAGGCGAGAGACGCTTTCGAGGGGCTTGTGCGCAGTCATGATGCGCCCGCGCATGATGACGTTGCGGGCGCCGTGCGTCTCCTCATCAGGCTGAGGGACGACCTCATTCTGGCGCTGCGCGAGGAGGGCGAGGGCAATGACACGCGCGAGACGCTCCAGCGCGTGAACTCCATCCTCAGCATGGCGAGCGCGGCGCAGTATCCGATCTCGGGACGCAAGCCCGACAGGCTGAAGCAGACATTCGAAGCGCTCGACGCGCTGTGCAGCGGTCGCGACTGAAGGCTTGGCGGAGACGGATGGGAATCGAACCCACCGCGCGCTGTTGGCGCGCCGCTGGTTTTGAAGACCAGGAGGGCCACCAGACCCTTTTCGCCTCCATAATCCGTGTGGCTGAAGAGACAGCATCAGCCACCGATCGTCGCCGATCCCGCAGGTCCGCGTAGCCTGCGACGGTCGGCGATGCGCATGGTGAAGCCGCGCGCATCGAGGTATTCGAGAAGCGGGATCGCGAACTTCCGCGACACGCCGAGGACTGCGCCAGCTTCGCTTGCCCGGAAGTCTGAGCCGTCGCCAAACGTCTCCGCCAGGATCCGCCGTGCGGCATGGAGCGCGGCCGCATGAAAGACGACTTCACGCTGTTGCACGCGGTCGACGGTTCGGACGAGCACCCCGCGTTGTAGAAGCCACTTCAAGGCCAGCGCCTGCTGGCTCTGGAATACTGTCGCGGATGGCGGTTCAAGACCCGCCAGCAGGAAGATTCGCTCGATTTTTTCTGCGGCGTGCCGGACTGAAAGCGGCGCTGCGCGTTCGGGATCGAAGTCGCTTCTGCGCCAGCGCGCGCCCTGGCGTTCGACGAGCTTCTCGGCGGCGAGCTCCGAAAGCGCGCGCTCAGCGGCGACGGCGCGGGCGACCGTGATGGGGCAAATGCGTGAAAGCTCGAAACCGCTGGCGAGCGGTGTCGCGTCGTGGAGGGCGCCGAGCCGCGCAAGCAAATCGCGCTTCAAGGCCTGATGAGCCGCAGATGCGATGAAAGAGCCATCGGGCAGGGGCATCGCGTGAAGAACTTTCGGGCTGGGAAGGCGCCCGCCGACTGGCACGACGCGGCGCAGCGTGGCCACCGGGACTCCGTTTGCGCCGGCGGCGGCCACCATCGCTGTGAGCGCCCCGCGCATATCTCCTTCGGCAAGGCGCAGGAGGTGAGCTGGCGCGCCGGTCCGGCGTCTGCGCGCGCTGTTTGACGCCAGGATGCGTCCGCCTCCGAATGTCTGGGGCGGCGACGAACGTCGCAAAACGAACGATTCGCCCGCGGGCAAAAAGAGGGGCGTTTCGGCCCGCAACTGGCAGACGATCGTGTCGCCGGGCGTGGCGGCGCCGCCGTCAAGCGTGCGGACTCTTACACGCGTCTGCGCATGGCCATGGATCAGTTCGGCGCGGTCGCCGTTTCGCAATGGCTGCTGCCCGCCATCCGCCAGACGCAGGATGACATCGAGCCATTCGCTCGCCGCCAGCGCACCCGGCGTGGCGAGGACAGCGCCGCGGTGGAGCGCGTCCGCTTCGATGCCTTTCAGGTTGAGGGCGATACGGCGTCCGGGGACTGCGCGCGTCATGGCCCTTCCATGCCGCTGCATTCCGCGCACGAGCGCACGGCGCCCGCCGGGCCAAAGCTCAACTTCGTCGCCCACCGACAAGGAGCGGCCCCGCAGCGCGCCCGCAACGACCGGACCAAGGCCGCGCGCGACGAACGCGCGGTCGATGGGAAGATAGGCGAAATCGCCTTCGTCCCGGTCCGGGCGCGCGCGGGAAATCGAGAAGAGCGCCTGCTTCAGATCATCGAGACCCGCGCCGGTGACGGCGGAACAGGAGAGGACGGGCGCGTTGAAATAGCCGGTCCCGCACAGGCTCCTGCGCACCTGCATCATGGTCGCGCCCAATCTGTGCGGCTCGACCGTGTCGGCTTTCGCGACGACGCCGATCACGTTCTCGACGCCGATGCATCGCGCGATCTGAAGGTGCTCGACCGTTTGCGTCCGCACGCCCTCGCTCGCGCAAACGACGAGGATCGCTGCCTGCACGCTGGTGGCGCCGCCCGCCATGGCGCGCACGAAGCGTTCGTGGCCGGGCATGTCGATCAGGTCGACTTCCACGTCCGCGCCGCGCAGGGGCGCAAACCCGAGCTCTATGGAGACGCCCCGCTGCTTCTCCGATGCAAGGCGATCGGTGTCCACGCCGGTAAGCGCTCGCACAAGCGCAGTCTTGCCATGGTCCACGTGCCCCATGACGCCGGCGAGCAGCACCTTCATCGCCATCCGGCTCCAGTGAGGCTTTCGCGAAGATGCTCCATCTGCGCAATGAACGCGCCGGCGCTTTCGAGGCAGCGGAGGTCGAGCATCACCGCGCCGCCCTGAATGCGTCCGATGATCGGCGCAGGCAGACGCCGCAACGCGGCGGCGAGGCGGCCGGCGGTCATACCGGACCGCGGGATTGGCGCCAGCCTGAAGCCGGCGCTGTCGAGTTCGCGCGCGGGCTGCGCGCCGCTGCCGATCTGGCTTGCGCATGTCACGATCTCGACGCGCGCCGAGCCTTCGAGCGCATGGGCGACGCAGGGGTGAAGCTCCCGCGCGAGGCTCATGATCTCGGCTTGGCTGCGTGCGAGAAGGCGGAGAGCCGGCACGCGTTCGGCCACGCGTTCGGGGTTCGCATAGATGTTCAGCACCGCAGAGAGAGCAGCCAAGGAAAGCTTGTCACAACGAACGGCCCGCATCAGCGGATTGCTGCGCACGCGATCTATGATCTCTTGGCGTCCGACGATCATTCCCGCCTGCGGGCCGCCAAGAAGCTTGTCGCCGCTGAAGCAGACTGCGTCCGCGCCGGCGCTCAGGCTATCCATCGGGGTTGGTTCGCGAGGAAGGCCAAAGCGCGCAAGGTCACAGAGCGCACCGCTGCCAAGATCGACAATGAAGGGAACGCCGTGATCTTGCGCCAGTGCGGCAAGTTCCGCTTCTTCAGGTTCGCTGGTGAATCCACGAAGCTCGAAATTGCTTCTATGCACTTTCAGGATGGCGCCGGTGCGCGCTGAAAGCGCGTTCAAATAATCCTTGAGGTGCGTACGATTTGTGGCGCCTACTTCACGCAGCCTCGCGCCCGAGCGCGCAATCACCTCCGGTATCCTGAAGCCGCCGCCGATCTCGACGAGTTCACCGCGCGAAACGAGAACCTCCTTGCCGTTGGCCACGGCGTTGACCAGCAGCATGACGCCCGCGGCGTTGTTGTTGACGACGCTTGCGGCCTGAGCGCCCGTCAGCCGGACAAGCGCCTGCTCCACGTGTTCGTCGCGGTGGCCGCGCTTGCCCGTCGCAAGGTCGAATTCGAGGTTGCAGGCGCCGGCCGTCCTGGCGATCGCCTGGATTGCCTCCATGGGGAGAGGCGCGCGTCCGAGGTTCGTATGGAGCACGGTCCCGGTCAGATTGAAGACCGCGCGCAAGGCGCCGTGCGCCTGCTCTTCCAGCGACCGCCCTGCGGCTCGCAGAACCGAGGTCTCGTCGCATGTCGCCGTCCGGCCCGCAGCTACCCCGTCCCGCAGGAGCCCCAGCGCCTCCCTCACGCTCGCCACAAGCGCCGCGCGGCCGAATACCTCCACAAGAGGCTGCGCCTCTGCCGAAGATACGACGCTGTGCACGGATGGCAGTTGGGTGTATCCGGACACGCGCGCCCTCCCGAGTCCCGATCCGACAGCGGGACCAACCAAGCCGGAGCTGTTTGGTTCCGCCCGGCTTCCCGAGCGCCAGCGCCAACGTCAAAGCCGGCGACAGGCGGCTTTTCCGCCTTCGCGCAGAAAGTCTTTGCTCATGGATAGGGCTGGCTGACGAGGCAGTCGGGAGCGAACGTGTCGGCGCGAGATTTTCCCTGCGAACAGAGAGTTTTACAGGGAAATTCGCGGATTTGGCGCCCTCGTCTGAGAGACGCGCGGCGCAAGTACCTGATTTTCGCAGAAAAGGACTCGGTATGCGGGCAAAATTCCCTAAGCAGCCAAACAGGGAATTCCACTGACTGGGCAGGGACTTCCAGTGCCCTATCTGGAGGATTGCGACTCCGTTTGTGGAACCTGCTTTTCAGGAGGCTCAGAGGGTCAGCGCGCGATAGCGAAAGGCGCTGACAAAGGCCGACGATACTGGCGGTCGGCTTGTTAAACCCGGTCAACAGGGGGCAGTTCAGGACGCATCCACTTCCTGCTTGGTTTTTTTCACCTTGCTTGCGCAAATGCGTGTCCCCCGCGCCCTCTTAGAACGTGGGCCTGGCGTCGCGACCATGCGGCTGCGAATCTCGTCATCTGTCGTGCCGGGGGCGTGTCAACTGGGGGTGGACCCGCGAAAACCGGAGAGCCACAATGGTATTGAGACCTAAGAAACCCAGATTGAAGCTGTCGACAGGCATCCTTGAACAAGGCGCGGGCCGAGCCCGCCGCCGACGGGATGTGCAGCAGACGCTGCGGGACATCAGGATGTATATGGCGCCCGCAATGATTTGGCGCCAGAGCTTCAACTTGAATATTGACCCATAGCTGCGTCCTGCGGAGCGCCGCGTCCGAAAACTTCGATGCCATCATCGCTTCCGCTCCTCTCCCAGACGGGAGCCTACTGCGGAAAACTCCAGTCAAAAACGGTCCAGTTTTCGGGGATCAGAGCAATCAAACTCAGGACTCTCCGGAAAACCGGAGGAGACTACGGTCTCAGGTCAGGGCGCCCCTTGGCGTCAGCGAGAAGTAGAGACAAAGCCCCGCTGCCCTCATGAAGCCTATGCGCGCGGGAGTGACAAAGGCGCAGGACGTGCTAGCGTTTGACGCGACAAACCATGCTGTTTGAAGCGGCATGCAGCGATCCGAATGCATGTTCAGCCTGAAGAATTGGCAAACGACGCTTGGCAAACGGGGAGGATCTCATGTTCATGCGCATCAGCTGGGGCCGGATTCGCGAAGGCATGTGGATGGATTACGAAGAGCGCTACAAGAAGCTTGCGGCGGAAAACACGGCCAAAGGCGGCCCCAAACGGCGCTGGCTCTTGCGCGATCTGGACGAGCCAGATGCAGGCTTCGCAATCTCCCTCTTCGATACGGAAGCAGAGATGCGCGCCTGGGCCAACGATCCAGAAGCCCGTGAGCGCGTGAAGACGGAAATGGCCGACCTCTATGTGGGGGATTACCGTGTCCGCAATTGCGGGGTCCGATATCAGACAGATTGAAGCTTGAGTGCACTTGGACGCCGCCACTGACCATCAAGCCTGCGACGCCATACGGTCGGCCGCCTAACGTTCTGGACCAGAACAGCAGGATTGTGGGCACAGGCATAGAGTCTGAAACAAGGGCGCCTCCGGACGACCGGAGAGCCGTACCATTCGGCTCTTCGTGCGGCACTCGTGCGCCGGAACAATTCCACATGGCGCCAGAGCCAAAATTGCGTGACCTGACCTCAGGCCGATCACCTTGGATTGCGCGATTTCCCAAACCACACAGCAACGGCGATCGAACCGAGCACGACGACGGCGCTGCCGATCGCCAGATTCGCGTTGTAGGGAATAGCGACCGAGTAAAAATTCGTCACAAAGATGATAAGAGCAATAACGCCGACGCCCACAGCGCCGAACATCAAGTCGTTTGCGATTTCACTCTTCCTTTTGGCGAGCCGCGTAGCGTCGGTGATTCCACTTTTGGCATCGCGCGCGGCTTGATCGGCTTTGTAGCCGGAGCCCAACAGTATTTTCTTATCAGAGTCCGACAGATCGGCCATCACGCTATCCTCCCGATAGAGACGGTTTGACCTTACGCTGCAATCAACCAATTGTCGCTTAATAAACCACGGAGGGCGGCGACCCGCTGACGTTTCGAAATACCGGCGAGGTGTGCAGATCTTCTTCGTGGCCAGAAATTGACCGGCCGCCGTATTTCGATGATCGGCAGCAACCGCCAAATCGCCTAAGTGCTTCACACCCACGATGAGTTTCGCGCTGATGGATTTGTACCGCCAGCCGCCTACGTCAATCAATGCATCCGGCTCAGGCCGTCTTTCAGAAATACATTTCCAACCCCGCCGAGGCCGCGGCGAGAGCGCACGTTGCAATCGATATGCCGACGATGAACATCAGCTCGCGAAACCAATCCATGTGAAGCATTTGTCGCTTCCTAGACTGGAATTTTGCTCCCAACCTTGTACTGCGTCCGTTGGGAAATTCTCGCTTCCTTATGCGCTCACCCCGAACGCTGGACCAGCCTTCTGCCGTATTTTCCGTCCTATTGGACTTGCCCCAAACGCTTCGGTGTCTTTTTGCGCAAGGCGGCAGAACGAACACAGGAGGGTCGATGGAATAAAATAGGTAACGGACTGCCGACGATCACATCGCGAGAAGCAGCGAATTACTTTGCCGCAACCGGATACGAGCCCACATGAGCGGAAATTACTCTAATAGTTAGGCATGATCAGGGACTGGCGAGCGCCGCCGTCTCCCACAGGCGCTCGAGAACGGCGGGCTCTCGACCGGCGTAGAGCCTCTCCGCCTCGGCGATGTAGCCGCGATCGAGCGGCACGCCGTCACGGCGGCGGGCGAGCTGGATCTGGAAGACGTGGCTTGAGCCGTAATCGAAGACGCACTGGCAAGCCGACAGGTAGAATTCCCACATCCTCTGGAAGCGTTCGTCACAGGTGGCGGGGAGTTTGCCGGCATCGCGGGCGGAGAGGAAGCGGCGGCGCCATTCTTCCAGCGTCCTGGCGTAATGGACGCGCCATATCTCCATGTCGGTGGCCCATAGCCCGGTGCGTTCGATGCTCGCGAAGGTCTCAGAGATAGAGGGCGCGTAGCCGCCGGGGAAAATATACTTTCGCAAAAAGCCCGAGGTGATGCCAGGCGGCGCCTTCGTCGAGATGGAATGGATGACAGCGACGCCGTTGGCAGCAAGCATATCGCGGACCTGCAGGAAATATTCGCGGAGGTGCGACACGCCCACGTGCTCCAGCATGCCGACAGAGACGACGCGATCGAACGTCTCCGAGACCGACCGGTAATCGGCGAGGCGAAACTCAACGCGATCCGACAAGCCGGCCGCCTTCGCCCGCGCCTGCGCCACCCAATGCTGTTCGCGCGAGAGCGTGACGCCGACGACGCGGACGTCCGCCACCGAAGCGAGATACAGCGCCAGCCCGCCCCACCCGCAGCCGATGTCAAGCACGCGTTGTCCCGGCTGCAGGAAGAGTTTGGCGGCGATGCGACGTTTCTTCTTCGTCTGCGCCTCCTCCAGCGTCTCGCGTCCGGTGGGGAAATAGGCGCACGAATATTGAAGGTCTCTGTCGAGGAAGAGACCGAACAGCTCGTTGCTGAGGTCGTAATGAACCTTCACATTCGCGAGCGCGCGCGACACCGGGTTGTGCTGCATCAAACGGCGCAGCCCGCGGGCGAGCCCGTTCCAGAAGATCTGGCCCGGCTGCATGTCGAATTCGCGCTTGTTGAGAAAAATGATCACCATGAGGTCATGGATCGTCCCGCCCTCGACCTGCAGCGTCCCATCCATGTAGGCCTCGGCGGCGCGCAGCTCCGGGTCAAAGGCGATCCGCCAGTCCAGGCGCGGATCGAGAATGCGGATGGTCACCTCGGGCCCGCCGCCGAGGCCGGCCTCGTAGCGCTCGCCCTTTGGCCCGATCATTGTGAGCCGGCCCTGGCGAATGACCTTCTTCAACAAGCGCGGCAGCAGGCGCATGCGGCCCCCCTCTTCGGTGGTGCGCCCAGTATGCACCCTTGCGCGGCAAAAAGCAGGTTTGCGCACGCTCGCCATTGCGCCGCGGGGGCCCGGGTGCGATCTTACGCCATATTAGGACCGGAGCGTCAGGAATGCCGGAAAACGTAGCAGAGGCGGTACGAACCATCATCGCCCAGCATCTCGACCGGCCGCCGGGGATGCTGACGCCCGATATGCTGCTCGACGAGCTTGGCGTCAGTTCGCTGCAATTGGTCGAAATCATCATGGACCTCGAAGACATGTTTGATATCGAAATCGCGGAGAACACGTCCGAAGCCTGGGCGAGGTTGAAGACCGTCGCCGACGTCACCCAGGCGGTCGAGGCGATGATTGCGAAGAAGGCGTAAGGTGACGAGCGCACGGGTCGTCATCACCGGCCTTGGCGGCCTTTGCTCGATCGGTTCAAACGCCGATGAGATATGGCGCTCCATGCGCAGCGGCCGCTGCGGGCTGGGACCCCTGACCATCGACCGTCGCGATCTCAAGACCAATATCGGCGGCGAGATCCGGTTCGTCGACGACGCCGCCATCGACCCCAGACAACGACCGACCATGGGGCGCTTTTCCATGCTGGCGGCCATGGCGGCGCGTGAGGCGATCGACCGCGCCGGTCTTCAACTCGATACAATCGATGGCCCGCGCGCCGGGGCGGTGGTGGGCGTCGCCGTTTGGGGCGCCGACGCGGTCGACGACAGCTACCGCGACGTGTTTCTCGAGGGCAAGAAGCGCGCCCATATCCTCACTGTCCCCCGCGCCATGCCGGCCGCGGCTGCGGCGCAGGTCAGCATGGCGCTCGGATTGCGGGGTCCGGTGTTTGGCGTCACGTCCGCCTGCGCCTCGTCCAATCATGCTCTTTGCGCCGCCATCGACCAGATCCGGCTCGGCCGCGCCGACATCATGCTGGCGGGCGGCGCCGACACCCCCATCCAGTACGGTATCCTGAAAGCCTGGGAGGCGATGCGTGTCCTCGCCCGCGACGCCTGCCGCCCCTTTTCCGATGACCGCGACGGACTGGTGCTCGCCGACGGGGCCGGGATGGCGGTGCTGGAGACCCTCGACCACGCCCGCGCCCGCGGCGCGCCAATCCTCGCTGAAATCATCGGCTGCGGCCTCTCCGCCGACGCCGCCGACATCGTTTCCCCGACTCTTGAGGGCCCCCTCGCCGCCCTGCGCGCATGCCTCTCCGACGCGGGACTTGCGCCCGAAGATGTCGATTACATCAACGCCCACGGCACCGGGACGCGCACCAACGACCGCATCGAGACGAAAGCGATCCGCGCCGCCCTGGGCGCCCATGCTGACCACGTCAGCGTCTCCTCCACAAAATCTATGCACGGCCATTGCCTCGGCGCGTCGGGGGCCATCGAACTGATAGCCTGCGTCAACGCCATCCAGCATGGCCTCGCGCCGCCAACCGTCGGCTATGTGAAACCCGATCCAGAGTGTGACCTCGACGTGACGCCAAACGAGGCCAGGGAACGTCGGGTCGACGTGGCGATCAGCAATTCGTTTGCATTCGGCGGGCTGAACGCCGTGATCGCGCTGAGACGGGTTTAGGTGTTTAGTCCGGCATCTGATGGAGCGGGTCGAGCTTGAATCTTTTCGGCCCTGATTGTCCACTGCCGGAAAAGATTGCACCATCAAAGGCCGGGATCAAACAGGTGATCTAATTCCCGCTCAAGCCCCTCAGTAAGTCGCCCTCTTCGCCGCTTTGGAACGATTGTTTGGTCGCCCTCGAACAATTGTTCAGCCCGCTTCGCGTGTAACCACCTTGAAGGCGGCCAGGCGCGCGGCGCCGAAACTCGTTGATAGCGCCACATCAGTAGCGTCACGTCCTCGCGCCATCAAGATGCGCCCGACGCGCGGGACATTGTGCCTGGCGTCAAAGGTGTGCCAACGCCCTTCAAGATAGACCTCGAACCAGGCGCTGAAATCCATGGGAGATGGGTCCGCTGGTACGCCGATGTCGCCAAGGTAGCCTGTGCAGTAGCGAGCAGGGATATTCATGCAGCGACAAAACGTAATTGCCAGATGCGCGAAGTCGCGGCAAACACCCATGCGTTCCGTGAATCCATCGTGTGCTGTCCTCGTCGCGTCCGCCTTCATATAGTCGAACTCGATGTGTTGATGAACGAAATTGCAGATCGCCTGAACGCGCCCCCAGCCGAGCGGCGCGTTGGCGAACTGGGACCAGGCGAATTCCGCCAGCTTGTCGGTGTCGCAGTATCGGCTTCCGAGCAGAAAGACGAGAACATCATCAGGCAGATCCGTTACCAGATGCTGGCGTGCGTCGGGCGTCACGAGATCCGGGCTGCCGTTGTCAGAAATGTGGAACGCGGTAGAGATTGTGGTCTGCCCAGCCGGTGCGAGGATGCGCGTGCAGACGTTGCCAAAGAGATCGGTGTAATCGCGAGGCTGAACATCTTGACTGAAGCTCAGCGTCCGAGGAACGAGCAGATCGGCGCGGCGAGATGGATGGATGTTAAGCGCCAGGAGCATGGGCGTTGGCGCGGTGCACTCGTAGGTAATGTTGAAGCCAGCTTCAATGATCATTCTGATCCGATCCGATCGGGCGGCGCAGGAGCGGACCGCTCTGTGGTAACGTTTACCTGAACGCTCATTCCCATGTAATCACTCGAACGACCGAAAAACGTGCCTGAAAGCGGGAGGGCCTGCGAGGGGGAGCGGGCGACGCCAACGCGGATGAGATCGCGGTTGCCAACGATTCCGTTGGTTGGGTCGAACTCGACCCATCCGGCCCCAGGCATGAAAACCTGGCACCAGGCGTGGGTCGATCCGCCACCCAGCATCGTCGGTCCGTCCCGATCCTCAACATAGATGTATCCGGTTACGAAACGGGAAGCGAAGCCCAGCGACCGCACGGCCTCCATCATGAGCACCGCGAAATCCCGGCAAGTCCCCTGGCGCGTTCTCAGGGTCTCCAGCGGGGTCTGGGTTCCCGCCTCTACTCTCCGACGATAATTAGAGCCCTCGTGAATAGCCGAGCAAAGCGTCATCAGCAGCTCGCCGGTGCGTGTTACGCCATTGGCGCTTCCGAACTGCCGGGCCCATCGGCCGACCTCGTCATCTTCGTCCGAATATTGTCGCTTCCGAGTCGCTTCCAGATCGATCGCTTCCTCATCGGAGTACGCAAACGGGAAATCGAGAGCTTCGGGGGCGGTCTCAAATGCAGGGGCGCTGTCCGGGGTGTGATCCAGTCGAATCTGCGAGGTGAAGGTCAGTTGCGGCGCTTCTGTTTGGAACGTGACTATGGCGATGCAATTGCCAAAAACGTCATGGGTCCAGCGCAGCTTGGAAGGCGCGGGATCAATGTTGAGGCTTGATCCAAGCATATGCTGGTCAAAGCTGTCACGTGGCCGGAACATGATCCGATGCTCCCCGAACTGGACCGGGCGCGCGTATTCGTAGGAGGTAACGTGCCGAACGAGAAAGATTGTCATGAGATAATGCTAATTAGCCCTTTCGAAATTCGCCCCGACAAGTCAGCAGTCACGGTTATCAGGCGTTGCTGGATGCGCTCGATGAATTGATGCACGCCGCCGACCGGGATCTGATATACGGAAAGGTTTCCAAGGTCCTTGTCGAACTCCAGAAGCTCGTCGCTTGCGTCCTTCTCACAAGACGCCTCACTTTGGCTCAGCGCAAGCAGTAGATGACGAATTTCACGCACTTAAAGTAACACCGAACGAGGGCATCGATTGTCGGGCAGAAGAAACTCTGCGATGTGCCCGGGCGTCACGTCGCCTTGAACGGGCCGCCGGAAAGCCCGCGACCGTCAATTACTGATTATGAGTCTGGACCCAAATGTATGCGAGTTCTCCTCGATCAAATACATTACCAGACAAACGCATGTCAGAAATGGAATGCTGTCGCCCTTCGAATCTGAACGGCAACAAAAAACTTAGCGCTTAGGGTGTCTAGAAAACTCCGGTCTATTCAGCCAAGTCCTCATTGCGGGGGCGCCTTCACATTCTTCTCTAACCATTCAAGTAAGATGTCTGCAATTTGATCACTGTTCGTTTCCCACATCATGATATGACCATTACCCCAGATGCCGGCCTGCGGAATACGATCAAAGATAGGGCTCTTCGGAAGGGTCGGAAGCGACAGATAGGTAGCATTGCCACCGGCCGCTTTGATACGGTCGTAAGTATCGAGGCACGGCGCGGTGTCTGCGCGTCCAACCTGATTTATGCCGTGCACGGTGAGCACTGGCACCTTCGCGATACCGTGGATGGGAGCTTTTGGTGACACCGCACACACTCCGGCAGGCTCAATTCCAATCATGGCCAAGAATGATTCGGGATTCTGATTCGCAAGAGTGCCGCCGTAGGCTCCTGCCTGTGAATGGCCTATATAAACAGCTGGGCCAATTTTCTTGATAGCCGCAAGGACTCCAGCAGTTGGTCCACCATCCACCGGTCCTTCCGGAACATGGGCAGCTAGCCAATGAGCGTAACCATCGGGATCTCTCGCCGGCATGAGATCGCCGTTGCAATACACTGGTGGCGACGTCGGATCACGCGCGTCGTTTCCAATACAGGTTGGGTCACGAGGCCCATGTGACGGCGCCGGCAATGGTCCCTGGTTCCATTCCAGCCAGGCGGAACTATCCCAAATTCTCAGTTCGGGCTGGCTTTTCGGGTCGGCGGCGCCCCTTCTCACGTTGTTGAAAGCGTCCGGGTTGAAGCCGGCCCGACCACGGCCTGGGACATCGACGATATAGACGGGGAACCCCTTTCGAACGAAGTAATGCGCCCATCCTTCGCGACCATCGGGCGTCGTGAGGAAGTGAACCCCGACAAGAGCACCGCCGGGTACGAGCACGATCGGCGGCGTCCGTGGGCCCGATCTCAACTCACTAGGTATGAAATACTCAACATACGCCTGTCCGACCAAGATATCCTGCTCTTGCAGGGGAAGATCGCGCCGATCGCCTGCCGACGCAGATCCAGCCTGCGATCGCTTCACAACCTTGCCGCCAGCCCAGAAAATTCCGTGGGCCTTCAGAGACAACGGTGGCCTGCCTTGATCCTGCGGCGGATAGGGAGCGGAGCTTGCCGGCGCGTGTGCCGGCACCAAACAAATAATGGACAGCAGAAGTGCGTACCTCATTCGCATCCCTCCTCACCATGGTTCTTCGGGCGGAAGAAGCATGTCCGGCAAGTTCTATGGCTTGCGCCAGAGGCGATCTGACGCGATCTTCGCGCCCGCACAAAGCGATTTCATCTTGGCCCAGGCAACCTCGGGGTGAACCTCGTCGCCCGCCGCTGAGGTTGCAAAACCACAATCATTTGAAGCGATGACGCGCTCACGGCCGACGACGTCGGCAAACCGGCAAATACGTTGCGCCACAAGTTCTGGATGTTCGACCAATGACACGCAGTGAGAAACAACGCCTGGCAGCAGGACCTTGTCATCAGGTATGCGGCACTCCTTCCAGACGGCCCATTCATGTTCATGGCGCGGATTTGCCGCCTCGAACGAAAACCCGCTGACATTTATCTGAAGCATCAAATCTATGTAGTACTTGAGTTCGAGATCGTTCGCTCTGGGTGCGATATTGGTGCTATAGCAGGTGTGAAATCGCGCCATCTCCGGCGGGATTCCGCGCAGAGCGTAATTGATCAACTCAACCTGCTCGGAGATGAATCGCCGGCATTGCTCGATCGAAAGCTCGGGATGTCGGTCATAATGAGTCGCAAGCCGCGGATCGTCGATCTGCAGCACAATCCCGGCGCCGACAATCGCAAGGAATTCTTCTCGCATGGCATCCGCGAGCGCAATGTAGTATTCTTGTTCGGTGGCGTAGAATTGGTTTGGGTAATACAATGCCACGTTGTTCGGTGAGAGTGCGGTCATAAAGCACTCGGCGACGCCGTGACGCGTAGCTGACTCTTTAAGATTCGCTATATCCGTCGCCACGTTTTGCTGCCCGCGATACGTGACAGGCGCCGTGCAGGCCCACGCTTGCCGTGCGCGCGGCGTCGACAAACGCAAGGGTCGCGCAGCGCACATCGCGGCATGATCTTCATATGCGCCCGGAAAGGCGCGACGATCCCGGGACGAAGCGTTCTTGTCAGCTACGGCTTCAACAGGACTGAAGCCGTTCAGGCGTCGCGCCGTGTACGAACTGAAACTTGATTTGCTATGTTCCCCGTCGTTCGCGACGTCTATGCCGATGTCCGCCTGCGCTTTGACAACGTCATCGACGGAACGCCGCACCATGTCGGCAAGCTCTGGGGGAAACGCCTCGCCGGAATTCTCGGCGCCGCGAAGGCGGACAAAGAGATCCGCAGATCGAGGCAGGCTTCCAACATGGGAGGTGATAATTCGATCCTTGCTCAAGAGCATTCCATGTGCCTCCCGCGCGTCCAATCTTCCGTGGATCTGGACCTTTTTGACTATCGTATCTTTTTACGTAATCTACCAACAATAATATTCGCAGGGAGGGGCCGTGATGAGAGATGCTCGGGCGCGTTCGTGGGCCGCCATACTGTCCAGCTGTTTTCTAGGCGTCTTCCCGGCTGCAGCTTCGGGACAGGGAGTTGAGGAATTCTACCGCGGCAAGCAGGGCCGGTTTATCATTCACAGTTCGCCGGGTGGCGCTTACGACGGTTGGGCACGATTGCTCAGCCCATATTTCACAAAATATCTTCCGGGAAATCCAATATTCGTCCCGCAGAACATGCCAGGGGCTGGCGGTCTCGTTGCGGCGAACTACTTGTTCACGAGAGCACCAAAGGACGGCTCAGTTATCGGGATGGTCGGCCGCAACATCCCTTCCGATGCATTGATGAAAGCGGGATCCGTCGGCTTCGATCCAGGAAAATTCAACTGGATCGGGAACCCCGAGTTTGGCGCCACGGTGAGCATCGTCACTTCGAAGGCTCCAGCGATCTCCGCCAAGGACTTGTTCGACAAGGAGGTCCTCGTCGGCGGAGCTGGCGCCGGCAGCGCAGTCAGCACAATGCCGATTGTCATCCGGAATCTTCTAGGGATGAAGTTCAAGCTTGTGGAGGGTTATGGCTCGCAGTCCGCCATCACGCTTGCGATTGAACGAGGAGAGGTTCACGGCTCGTTCGCCACCCTCACATCAGTACTGACCTCTTTCCCTGGCGCTCTGGAGGAAGGGCGTATCCGCATCCTGTTCAACCTCGAGCGCAAGCCTTTGGTGGGCTACAATGCCCCTTCGATCTTCGAGTTCGCGAAGACGGAGGAGCAAAAGCAGATACTCAATCTCCTCTCCGTGTCCAGCGAAGTCGGTCGCCCTGTTCTTGCTCCCCCCGGCGCGCCGCCCGAAATCGTCGATGCGCTCCGCACCGCCTTCGACAAGGCCATGAATGATCGCCAACTTAAGGCAGAGGCGACAAAGATGGGTCTGCCAACCGAGAATTTCGTGAGTGGCAGGGAGCTGCAGTCGATCGTCGATGAGCTCATGAAAACGCCGCCAAGCGTTGTTGCGGCCATGAACGCGATGATGAAGAACTAGCAAGCTTGATCTGTTTTATTGCAAAGATGTCTTGGCGTAGCCTGCCCTTTGTACGACACCGTCACGAGCCGTCGATGCAGCTGCCCTGAGTTTCTGCTCATCAACCCTGATAAGCGGGCCCCTCCCATGTCGCAGAATTAAACTTGGTTTTGGTTATGTGGCGAGAAGATACTCCGAAGCATGCGATTTTAGCAAGTGCAGAGTGTACCCCGTTGACCGGACACCCGGCGGCCCAAGTAATCGGACCGGAGCAATTGTGCGCCGGACTGTATCTCTCCGTGGAAGAAAACGCAGATGCTGTTCGGAGGGAACCCGAGACAATTAGTCAATTTTGATATGGGAATACGACAACCCGCTTAAGATCAACCTCGAAACCATCAAAACTTGAGCAGACGCAAGACGGCGACATGATACGGATGGGGCGCTATACTCGTTCTTCTGTATTCCTGCCGCAGGACCAGCGCGAAATGACATGTACCCGCATCGGATTGGCGCTTGGCAGTGGTTCGGCGCGTGGATGGTCGCATATCGGCGTCATCGACGCATTGGCCGATGCCGGCATCGAACCTGACATCGTCAGCGGAACGTCGATCGGGTCAATGATCGGCGCTGCCTATGTCGCAGGACAGCTGCCAGCGCTACGGCAGTGGGCGCTAGCAGCAACTTGGCGCGAAATCGTCGGGCTGATGGATGTCCGTTTATCCAGCGGCGGGCTAATCGAGGGCAAGCAGATTGTCGCCTTTCTGCAAGCGTTGGGGATCTCCGGCCCGATAGAGGGCTATGCTAAGAAATTTGCGGCTGTCGCCACCGATCTGGTAACCGGTCGTGAGATTTGGTTGCAATCCGGGCCTATACATGAGGTCGTGCGCGCATCTATTGCGTTGCCGGGAATCATCAGTCCCGCCAGGATTGGCGATCAATGGCTTGTGGACGGAGGCCTTTCGAACCCGGTTCCAGTCTCGGTCTGCCGCGCCCTTGGGGCAGATGTGATCATAGCGGTCAATTTGAACGGCGATCTCGTTGGACGACGCTTTGCAAGCGAGCCGGAGCCTTCAGCCGTAGGTGTGCCCGCGCCTGTTGCGAGCGATTCCCTCGATCGTATGCTGCAGCACCTGCCCGAGCCACTACGGGAGCAGGCTATGCAGATGATTCCGCGTCTCCTCGGGCGTGGTTCAGCAACACCTGGATATTTCGACGTGATCGCCAACTCCATCAATATCATGCAGGACCAGATCACGCGCACCCGTCTTGCGGGTGAGCCGCCGCATGTGATGCTCGTTCCACGGCTACGCGACATCGGATTGTTGGATTTCAATCGCGCCAGCGAAGCAATTGCAGAAGGTCGCGCAAGCGTCGAACAAGCACTGCCGAGTTTACGTCGGTATTTATAAAAGTAGAGCGCCGGCAACGCAGCGCTCGTGAACCGACGTGGGCCATGCCACTAAGGTAATTAAAGACGGGCGTGACGAAGCAGCGTCGCCTGGTTTGGTTAGCGTAGCCGCTGCTATGGTCGCCGATATCATGAGACAAGCTTTTGCGAGATGAGCCTTCTGTTACGAGCAATGGTCCCTGGACTTGCCCTACACACGTGCCAAATGCGCCGTCACCGGCTACACCGCCGTCACTCTTCGATCTGTCTTCGTCCGTGCCAAGGCTTGTAGGCGACCCCGTCGTTGTCCGCGTCGAGCCGTGGCCTGTCTCCGGGCTGGCCGCGGCGGATCGGAGCCGGACGGCAGCCGGGATGAAAATGGTCGGGCTGCGAGCGCGTCACCCTTCTGATTCGACCATAACCACCAGAGACTCAGGCACCACTCCGTCATAGGCCATTGCATCAGCCGCCGCCTGACTCTGCATTGCCTTTGCAAAGGCGTCTAAGTCAGGAAGATCCATAAGCACAGCCACGCGCGACTCATCTTGCAGATCGACGAATATGCGAATGTTCTTTACCCCCAGTGCACCAAGAAGCTCTTGTCGCTTTGGTGAAGTGACCCAGTGCGTTGCGCCTTTGGTAATTTTGTGATGCCCAATAATTAGCGGCATGTGACCCTCCCGTACGGCGATGTCGACGTCCGATTGTTGCGAGCCACCCGGCAAAACCATGGAGCGTTGTTTTCTCTGCGCGTCAATATAACCGCGGACAACGCGAGGAGCCTCGTACGGCTTGGTTAGCGTAAGCGTGGCCGATGTAGGCGGTGACGGCGGTGTAGGCGCTTTGGCTAGGTGCGCGGCTTTCGGCCCCGTTTAGCTAGTTGTATCTTGATGGTTTTGTTGGTCGCGTCGGTATCCGCTATCAGTGCTCGAATGAAAATATTCATCGCTCAATCGATTGACGGCTATATCGCCGGCGAGGGGGACAGCCTTGCGCATCTCGAACCCTTTCAGGGAAACGACTACGGCTACGAAGAGATGATCCGGAGTATCTCTTCTGTGGTCGTTGGCCGTAGGACCTTCGATGTCATCTTTCCTGACCACGGGTGGATGTACCCAGCCCACGTATCGGGTGTAGTTTTCACGCGACGCCCACTGCCAGAAAACGCGCCAGCCCAGGTCCGGGCGATGAGCGACTGTGACGTAATCGCGCGCGACTTCCCGGACGCATTTATCGACGGAGGCGCTACGACCATTGCCGCCTTCATGTGGGCCGGACATGTTACCCAGGCCGAGATATTCACCCTGCCTGTGCTATTAGGAAGCGGGGTGCGGCTCTTTCCACGCGGACCTACTTCGAACACGCGTTGGGATCTGATCGACGCGCGGACGTTCCCATGCGGAACCGTGAAGACGAGATATCGTCTTCAGCGCGAGGCCTCATCCGCCGCGGTCAAGGGCCCCTAAATGGTCGCCTTGCCCTGCATCACTGCGCTTTCACCTGCTACTCGGGCTCCTGGGGCTGGCGGGGAACGCTTCCTTGATGTTGCTCCCGGTAGAGGAGAGCCCGGGAGTTTCGGCGGATAGGCCCCCGTGGCTGCTGCGAGCCTTGGCGTTGACCAACCTGCTGATCCTGACCTGCTTGGCCTTGTTGATCGGCGGGGGGGCTTGCGCATCGCGTTTACGTGGATGCGCCGGTTCTCCGAGCCTTATCAGAGGGGAGGGGCGCTGGCAGCAATTGGCGGCGCGCCCTGTCCGCAGGTCTGCTCGCGGCCGTACCTACTGGGGTTATGCTTCTCGTGGTCGGTGACTTGCTGACGCGACAACAAATTTGTTGTTTCCAAACGAGCGATGCTGGCGTGTTCGGACGCAAATCGGTGCACAGAGCACTGAAAATAAAGCATTTGAGACGATTTGGGACAGTTTTGGGTGAGAAGGTGGTGCGCAAGAGGAATTCGAGCGCCCGACCCCGTCATTACGAATGATGCAGTTAAGTGAAGGTTAAGTGCGGCAGCTCCAACATGCTGATTAATCATGGCGAGTAGCTCTGGACTTCTTGGCACACGCAAGCATTGCTTGTGTTCAGCCGCGGTGACGCCGCGCTCCTGAACCCCGCCTGGAAGCATCCGCGGACAGCGACCCAGTCGAAGCACAAAGCTGCCGCTCTTCGACGAGCATCAGGTCTCCTTCGTCTCCGTAACCCAGTCGTTCAATACGACCTCCAGCATGGGGAGGCTGACGCTCAACGTGCTGCTCTGCTTCGCGCAGTTCGAAAGGGAGGTGATCGGGGAGCGGGTGCGCGACAAGATCGCCGCCTCCAAGCGCAAGGGGCTGCGGGTCGGCGGTCCCGTCCCGCTGGGCTATCGCAGCGTCGACAAGAAGCTGCAGGTCGTGCCGGCGGAGACCGAGACCGTCCGGCTGATCTTCCGAACCTACCTTGAGCTCGGATCGGTTCAAAAGCTCGCCACCTGGCTTGAGGTCCGGAACATCCGTCCGAAGCCGCGCCTGCTGTCGAATGGCAGGACGATCCAGGCGGAGAGATTCATGGTCGGGCCGCTGGCTCACCTCCTCAAGAACCGCTTCTACATTGGTGAGGTGGCCTACAGGGGCGAGGTCCATAAGGGCGAGCACGAGGCGATCATTGATCGCGGACTGTTCGAAGCCGTGCAGGACCGGATCAGACAGCAAAGCGTCGCGCGCAGGATCCAGCGCGAGGCCTCACCGGCGATCCTGACCGGCCGCATCTTCGATGATGCGGGGCCATGCGATGTCGCCTAGTCATTCCAACAAGAAGGGCGTCCGCTACCGCTACTATGTCTCGCAGGCGCTGACGCAGGGCGAGAAGCACCGGGCGGGACCGATTGCCCGTGTTCCGGCTGCGGATGTGGAGGAGGCGGTCTGCCATGCACTCAGGCAGCATCGTCTCGAACTCAACAATCTCGACGACCGCAACGCGATCCAGTAATGGGTGGAGCGCATAGTCGTTGAAAAGGGGCAACTGATCATCACGCTTGGATCAGAGGATACTCAACAAGACGATAACAGTCCCGGCAGCAAGGGCTTTCGTCCGAATGTCGTCGCCGTTCCATTCAGCACCCGCAGCCCCGCGCGCAAGGGTTACCTTCATCAGCCGCAATCGAAAGCAGAAATGCCAATCGAGACGCGGGAGGCGCTTCTCAGGGCGATCACCCGAGCTCGCAACTGGCTTGATGAGATCCTCTCCGGGGAGGCGCCCTCGTTCGTGGCGATTGCTGCGCGCGAGGGGCTCGTGGAACGACAAGTCCGCTTCCTCATGCCGCTCGCCTTCGTAGCCCCGCAGGTCATCGAGGCGATCGCCGACGGCGCCGCGCCGGCCGATCTCACAGTGAGTCGCTTGGCCAAGTGCCTGCCGAACAGGTGGGCCGATCAGGTCCAGACGGTCCTTGGCCGCTAGTTTATCCACCCGCTAATTCGATAGGACGCGCGACGCAGCCACGCGTGCGCCGCACAGCCTACGGCCGGCTAACTGCCTACATGAGCCGCGTGTCGAACCCGTCTCCGCCGCAAACGAACCAGTCTCCGCATGTCGCAATCGGCAAACACGGAGATTGCGAAACCGGGAGTGGAGACTGGGCCGCTGGAAAACGCATAAATCGGCCGAAATAGGCGCCGTTTGCGGTCTCCGTTCTCCGCGGTTCGCGCAAAGCCCGCAAACGCGGGGGCATTCTCGCCTTCGCGCAGAAAGTCTCTGCTCATGGATATGGCTGGCTGACGACCCAGTCCCGATCGAACCGGTCTGCGCGGGATTTTCCCTGCGAACAGGGAGTTTTACAGGGAAATTCGCGGATTTGGCGCTCTCGTCTGAGAGACGCTCAGCACAAGTACCTGATTTTCGCAGAAATGGACTGGGTATGCGGGCAAAATTCCCTAAGCTGCCGAACAGGGAATTCCACTGGCTGAGCAGGGACTAGCAGGGCCAGATCTGGAGGACTGCGACCCCGTTTGTGGAACCGGCTTTTCAGGAGGCTCCGAGGGGCAGCACGCTGAAGCGGAAGGCACCGACACACAGGGGGACGAGACTGGCGGTCCCTTGTTAAAGCCGGTCAAGAGGGGGCGGTTCAGGACGCATCCACTTCCTACGTCGGGTTCTTTTCTTCTTCCTGGCACAAATGCGTGTCCCCCCGCGTCCTCTGAAAACGTGGGCCTGGCGCCGCGACCACGCGGCTACGAATCACGGCATCTGCCACGGCGGGCGCGTGTCAACTGGGGGTGGGCCCGCTGTGGTCCACCGATTATTCAGCGCAGAAAATCCACCTGGTCGCGCCGGTGCACCGGGCGTCGATTATGACATTGCCGTCGGGCCGGTCGCCAGGCAGAGTGGCATTGGATCTGCTCTGACAGGGCGGGTCCAAGCGGGTCTGGATCAAGGAGGATCGTGTAGACCGCCGGCAATCGCGCGTGACGCGCATTGGATGGTGGTCGATACGGTCCTGACTTGGATCCCTCCGGTTCAGCGCGGATTGCGCGAAAATCGGAGAGCCACAATGGTGTTGAGACCCAAGAAGTCCAAATTAAAGCTGTCGACCGGCGTCTTAGACCACGGCGCGGGCCGGGCCCGCCGCCGACGGGATGCGCAGCAGACGCTGCGGGACATCGGCTTGCACACGCCGCCGCCGCGCAATGATCTCACCCCAGAGCTACGCCTCGACCTTCGACCGATTGATAGTCTTCATGCGGCGGAGCGCCGTGTCCGAAAGTCTGCTCCCGACCAGGTCGCGCGGGTTAAGGCGAGCATAGCTCGCCTCAGCTTCTGCGCCCCGGTCCTCATCGACGTCGACGGGCGGATCATTGACGGACATATCCGCTGGGAGGCTGCGCGAGCGCTCGGAATGTCGAGCATCCCCTGCGTTGTCGTCGGAAGCCTCAGCAGAGCCGAAGTTCGCCTCTTGCGTATTGCGCTCAATCGGATCGCCGAGCGCGGCGGCTGGGAAATGGAAGCGCTTCGGGCCGAGTTCACCGAGCTGATGAATCTTGGCGAGGACCTGGTCCTCACCGGCTTTGAGATGGCCGAAATAGATATGGTTCTGCTCGACGATGACGGCGAGGCTTCGTCGGAGGAGGGCGATCTTCCAACGCCACTTTTGACTTCCGTGTCGCGGCCCGGAGATGTCTGGATTTTGGGCCGGCATCGGTTGATCCAGGCTGACGCCCGGGATCCTGGAGCCTACGCGCTCTTGCTGCTGCCCGGCGAACGCGCGCGGCTTGTCCTCACGGACGTTCCCTACAACGTACCCAATCTCGGCCATGTCACGAGCGGCGCGCATCACCGCGAGTTCGCAATGGCGAACGGTGAAATGTCTGTCGACGAGTTTCGCGCATTCAACGAAGCCTGGATGAAGGCTGCCGTAGACTGTCTGATGGACGGCGGTCTGCTCGGGACCACGATCGACTGGCGTTCCGTCGACGTAATCATCGGCGCAGGGAAATCTCTTGGCCTCGACCTGTTCAATCTGATCGTCTGGGTAAAGTCGAACGCCGGCCAGGGGAGTCAGTGGCGCAGCCAGCATGAGCTGCTTCCCATCTTCAAAAAAGGCGATCTCCCTCACGTAAACAACGTGGAGCTCGGCCGCTACGGACGCTGGCGCACGAACGTCTGGAATTACCCGGGCGCATCCAGTCTTGGATCGGACGCGCGCGAGGGGCTGGCCGTGCATCCGACCGTCAAGCCCCGGGCGATGCTGGAAGACGCGCTGATGGACGTGACCAACCGCGGCGACATCATCATCGATTGTTTCCTGGGATCCGGCTCAACGCTGCTGGCCGCCGAGGCCGTCGGGCGACTTTGCCGCGGTATCGAAATAGACGGCCCATATTGCGACGTTGCGATCCACCGCTGGCAGACGATGACCGGAAAGGATGCAGTTCTTGCCGAGACCGGGCAGACGTTCAGTGAGGTCGCTACGCTTCGCGACGTTCACGCGGACGGTGAAGTCGACGGGGAGTCTGGCCGATGAAACCGCCAAAGCCCGCGAAGAACCTACCACCATCCGGCGCTTACAAAGTTGGATACGGCAAGCCGCCGAAGTCCGGGCAGTTCAAGCCCGGACAATCTGGCAATCCGAAAGGGAGACCAAAAAAGCCTCCGACAACGGAGGAGCTGTTTCTGAAGGAGGCGGCGCGACTTGTCGGCGTGCGGGTCGGTGATCAGATTACCCACATGAGCCGGCGGGAAGCGTTGGTACGTAAAGTTTTCCAGATGGCTCTTGAGGGCAACCTGAAGGCAATGACCATGCTGGTCCCGATCCTCTTCCAGGGCGAAGTTGCTCGCGCCGAAAGAGAGCCGGGCCTGGAAACGACGCCGGCATTGGATTCGGTCATTGCGCCAGACGAGCAAATGCTTCGGCGCATGTTCGAGCGCTTCCAGTATCTCAGTGAACCGGGGGAGGCGCAGTGATGACAGCATCGTCGCTAGTGTCACCGCATCCATCGGGGGCACGGCATGTTCCCTCTGCCATCGAAATCGCCGCAATGGCGCGTTCGGATCTCTGGTGCTTTATCGAGTTGATGTTCCCTGTGCTGCATCCAGGCACGAGATTGGTCTACGCGGACTATCTTGGCCTTATGGCGACGCTTCTCATGTCGGCGTCGGAGCGAAAATACAGGCGACTTATCTTCAATCTGCCGCCGCGGCATATGAAATCCCTGATCGTCTCGATCATGTACCCCGCCTGGCGTTTGGGTCGTGATCCCGGGGTGAAGTTCATCTGCATATCCTACGGTGATGACCTCGCGCATGATCATTCCGCCATGACGCGCAAGATCATGCAGTCGTCGCAGTACCGGATGATTTTCCCAAACGTCGAGCTCGACAAGAAAGCCGTCGACCATATTCGAACAAGCAAGGGCGGGTACCGCTACGCGACATCGATCGGCAGCGACATCACCGGCTTTGGCGCCGACGAGATTATTATCGACGATCCGATGCAGCCGGATGAGGCGGGTTCGGAAAAGCGGAAGCAGGATATTCGATCCTGGGTTCAGAGCTCTGTTTTAACACGCTTCAACGACCCGAGCCGGGGCGTCCTGATGCTAGTGATGCATCGGCTGGCGCCAGATGATCTCTCGGGCACGATGGAGGCTTCGGCGGATTTCGTTCTCAAGCTTCCACTGATCGCGGCGGATAAGCAGCATTTTACCTCGAAGAACAAGACCATTCTGTTGCGCGCCCCTGGCGATATCCTCAATCCAAACCGGATGACCGACAAGGACGTGGAAGACCTCAAACTCAGTCTGCCGAAACATGTCTTCGATTCGCAATATCAGCAGCAACCGACTGTCGGCGGATCGGGGATGATCTCGCTGAAACACTTCCGCAGATACGATCTATCCTCCATGCCGGCATTCGAACTGACGATCCATTCCTGGGATATCGGAGCGACCATTACAGGGAACGCCAGCGTCTGCACGAAATGGGGCCTCGTGCGGGATCCTGCTGGTGGAGATGCTTTGTACCTGACCGATGTTCTGAGGTTACGGCTTGAACTGCCTGAGGTCCGCGCCGCCATCAGGGCTCAACGCGCTAAAGATCGACCCGCGCTCATTGTGCTCGACGAGCGTGGTGTCGGATTGGGCGTGTGTCAGGAGTTACAACGAGAGTTCCGCAACGTGATAGGTTCAACCGCGACGACTGAGCCAGTCGACCATATTGGTGCCCCCGGCCGCCGACCCAATGCCGGCAAAATCGAGCGCTTCGGTCAGGCGGCTCTTGCCATCGCCGATGGCCGAGTGCTCATCCCGACGACGGCCCCGTGGTTGGAGAGCTTCCTATACGAGATCGCTTCCTTCCCAAACATCCCGGACAAGGACCAGGTCGACAGCATGACGCAACTTGTCGCACACATAAACGCCGGCATATGGCGCGCGCGGCTCTATAGGGACAGAGGATGGACGTGAGCGCCGCTGATGTTCTCACCGGACGCCGCTTGCGTCACGAACGGCCATCAGAGAAGAAGCCTGTCAGAGTGGAGTCCGATCACGTTGCATCCTAGCCTGCTGCGGCGAAGTAGTTTTGTGATTCTGCAGGTGTGACGAACTTGATGAGGTCGCCAATTGCGGACCACAGTCTATCGACTGTTCGCTCGGTGGCCTTTCGGAGCAATTCCTTGAGCTTGGAAAAGGCGTTCTCGATCGGATTGAAATAGCGGCTGTAGGGCGGCAGGTAGCGCAGTTCAGGGCCCGCAGCCTCGATCATATCTCGCACGCTAGGCGCTTTGTGGCTGATGAGATTGTCCATAAATGACATTGTCGTCGGCTCGCAGTGCGAGAACGAGAACCTTCTCAACGTCGTATTGACGCGGGAGGAGGCCTAAGTTTCCAGACCTTTGATTGCTGCCTCTGCCGCGGCAACCCTTCGCTTAACCGCGAGAAAGCTGTCGGGGCTGACGGAGATGGAGTCGATGCCGCATTCGACCAGGAATTCGGCGAACTCCGGATGGTCGCTCGGCGCCTGCCCGCACAATCCGATCTTGCCGCCCGCCCTGCGCACCTCGCGGATCACGCTGCCGATCATCCACTTCACGGCTTCATCCTGTTCGTCGAACAGATCCGCAAGCTCCTCGGAATCGCGATCCACGCCGAGCGTGAGCTGAGTGAGATCATTGCTGCCGATGGAGAACCCGTCGAACCGTTCCGCGAACCGCTGCGCCAGGATGACGTTCGATGGGATTTCGCACATGACGTAGACTTCAAGATCGTTCTCCCCGCGCCGCAGGCCGTTCCCCGCCATAACCTCAAAGACACGGTCCGCCTCCTTGATCGAGCGACAAAATGGGATCATCACGATGACATTTCGAAAGCCCATCTTTTCACGCAAGCGGCGGATTGCCCGGCACTCCAATGCGAAACCGTCACGATAGCGCGGCGAATAATACCGGGATGCGCCGCGGAACCCGATCATCGGATTTTCCTCCCTAGGCTCGAAAGCTGCGCCGCCAATAAGATTCGCGTATTCGTTGGTCTTGAAGTCGCTCATGCGAATGATGACGGGCTTTGGATGCTGTGCGGCAGCGATACGCGCGAGACCTCGCGAGAGGCGATCGACAAAGTACTCCGTCTTGTCCGCGTAGCCTTGGGTAAGATCGGCGATTGTATTCTTAGCGTCCTGATCTTCCAGCGTGTCGAAGTGCACCAGCGCCATGGGATGCACCTTGATGTGATTGCCGACCACGAACTCCATGCGAGCAAGCCCGACCCCATCCGCAGCAATTCGCCACCAGCGGAACGCCGCTGCCGGATTTCCAAGATTGAGCATGATCTGCGTGCGGGTCGTGGGCAGATTGCTGAAATGCAGCCTCTCGACCTCGTAATCGGCGAAGCCTTCGTAGACGAAGCCCTGATCGCCCTCGGCGCAGGACACCGTGACCTCCTGTCCATCCGACAGGAGATGCGTAGCGTCGCCTGTCCCGACAATGGCTGGCAGACCGAGCTCGCGGCTGACGATGGCGGCGTGTGACGTGCGTCCCCCACGATCGGTGACGATGGCGGCCGCCCGCTTCATGATGGGTACCCAGTCGGGATCGGTATTCTGCGTCACAAGCACAGCGCCGTCGACGAACCGATCGATATCGCGGGCGCTTTCGATCAGGCAGACAGGCCCGGTCACGACGGCTTCGCCAATGCTGAGCCCGGTAACCAGTTTGCGGCCCTTCGACTTGATCCGAAAGGACTTGTATTCCCCCGCGTCCTTGCGTGACTGCACTGTCTCGGGACGGGCCTGAACGATGAACAAATCGCCGGTCTCTCCATCCTTGGCCCATTCGATGTCCATGGGACAGCCGTAGTGATCCTCGATCACACAGCCCCAACGCCCCAGCTTGAGAATGTCCTGATCCGTCAGAACGAACGCGGCGCGCTCGGCCCGGGAGGTCGGCACAATACGGGTCGGCCGCTCGCCTTCCCGCGCGTAGATCATCTTCTGCGCCTTTGCGCCCAGCCGCTTCTCGACAATCGGCGTCAGGGATGGCTCCGACAGCAGCGGCTTGAAGACCTGATATTCGTCGGGATCGACCGTGCCCTGGACGACGGTCTCCCCGAGCCCCCAGGCGGCGTCGATCACCACGATCTTGTCGAAGCCCGTTTCGGTGTCGATCGTGAACATGACCCCGGCGCTGCCAACGTCCGAGCGCACCATGATTTGAACGCCGATGGAAAGCGCGACCTTCAGATGATCGAAGCCTTTGGTCTGCCGGTAGCTGATGGCGCGATCCGTGAACAGCGACGCAAAGCAGCGGCGGCAGGCGTCGAGCAAGGCTGCTTCACCGCGGATGTTGAGAAAAGTCTCCTGCTGTCCGGCAAAGCTGGCGTCGGGAAGGTCTTCGGCGGTAGCGCTGGACCGCACGGCTACGGCGGCGTCTGTCTTGCCGACCCGGCGGCTAAGCTCCTGGTAGGCCGCTCCAATTGCGGCGGCTGTGTCTTCCGGCCATTCGCCGCGTAAAATGGCGCGGCGAATGGCCTGCCCAACCTCGGGCAGCGGGGTGCGGCCCGCCGCCAAGCCATCCAGCGCGGTACCAATGACTTCTCTGAGTTGATTGGAATCGATGAAGCGCCAGTACGTCTGTGCGGCGGTCGCAAAGCCTGGCGGAACGGCGACGCCGCGCTCGGCGAGATGGCGAACCATTTCGCCGAGCGACGAATTTTTCCCGCCTACAAGCGAGACATCGTCACGCCCGAGTTCCTCGAACCAGATGACCTCGTCTGCTCGCGTGGACATCGCATCCTCCTTGACGGGTATGGCGAGCGCGTGACGGCACGGCATCGTGAAACGCTCCGTGCGGTTGCTTCACCATCTGCCTGATTCCAGCTGTTCATTTTGAATTGCTAACATTTTGGCCGCCTTGACATGAGTCATTCGCGCGATGACCGCAATGCTGACATTAATACAGGTCTTATTGTGTATTGTGATCATACCGCTGGCGTTTCCCCTGGTGTTAACAATCGCGCCCTAATGCGCCGCGTCGCTATCGAGGTTCACTGCCGCACAATGCTGTTTTGCCGAACCCGTTAAGGAACCGAGGCGCCTTAATTGGTTTGCTTGCGCCAGAGGACATGGATGCCATCCGAAACAGCGCTACGCAACGAAAGCGAGGCTTGATGACAGCGGGAGAGGACATTCTGTGCCATGTCGGGCAGATTGAACCCGGATGCGGGCACGAAAATTGACCTAACGCAATGCGCGGATGGTCTTGTGCTAATTATATTTTTTTAAAGTCCGATGGGAGGGATGGACGGGTATGGACGCGACCGCTTCCCCGCGCAGCCGGATCGCCAAGGACCCCAAGCGGTTCAGGTTAAGGCCGAACCTTGAAAGCTACCTCGAAACCTGCGGTCGCTTCCATTGGGCCGATGCTTGGTCGCTTCTCGACGGGCTGCCCGGCGGCAAGGGCTTCAACATCGCTCACGAGGCGGTGGATCGGCACGCAGCGGGAGCGCTTGCGCAGCGCACAGCTATTCGCTGGATAGGCAAGGATGGCACACGCCGCGAAATCACCTATCGCGAGTTGAAGATTGAGACCGACAGGTTTGCGAATGCGCTGCGCGCACTGGGCGTTAGACCGGGCGAACGCATCTTTGTCCTGATGGGTCGCCTGCCGGAACTCTACATCGCGGTTCTAGGTGCGCTAAAGGCCGGCTGCGTCGTCTCTCCGCTCTTTTCCGCCTTTGGACCTGAGCCCATTGCGACCCGAATCGAGATGGGCGATGGGCGCGTTCTCGTCACTTCGCCAGCACTCTATCATCGCAAGGTCGCGCAATTGCGCGAGCGGCTTGCCTGCCTGAAACACATTGTCCTTGTTGGCGAGGACGCTCCCGGGGGTGGAGGCCTTCACGGCTGGACCGCGTTGATGGCGGACGCTGGCCCGGAGTTTAGCATTGCGCCGACCGACCCGGAAGATATGGCGCTTCTGCACTTCACCAGCGGCACAACCGGGAAGCCGAAGGGCGCGATCCATGTGCATGGCGCCGTCGTGGCGCATCATGTGACGGGACGCTATGCTCTCGATCTACATGACGAGGACGTTTTCTGGTGCACTGCCGACCCAGGCTGGGTGACCGGGACGAGCTACGGCATCATCGCGCCCCTTACGAACGGCGTGACGAGCATCGTCGTCGAGGCGGAGTTCGACGCGCAAACTTGGTACTCCGTGCTGGAGCGCGAGCGCGTCAGCGTCTGGTACACTGCCCCGACCGCGATCCGGATGATGATGCGTCTCGGGGCGGATGCGGTGAAGGGCTACGATCTCTCGGCGCTGCGTTTCCTCGCCAGTGTCGGAGAACCGCTCAACCCGGAGGCCGTCATCTGGGGCGAGCAGACGTTCGGGCTGCCCTTCCACGACAATTGGTGGCAGTCCGAGACAGGCGGTATCATGATCGCCAATTTCGCCGCACTCGACATCAAACCGGGCTCCATGGGACTGCCGCTCCCCGGCATCGAAGCCGCGATCGTGCGCCAGATTGAAGGCGGGGTCGAGACGATCGACGAGCCGATGGTCGAGGGCGAGCTTGCCCTGAGGAAGGGCTGGCCCTCGATGATGCGCGGCTATCTCCACGAGGAGCAGCGTTACAAGAAGTGCTTCTCAGGCGAGTGGTATCTCACCGGCGATCTCGCGAAGCGCGATGCGGAGGGATACTACTGGTTCGTGGGGCGGGCGGACGACGTGATCAAGTCCGCGGGTCATCTCATCGGCCCCTTTGAGGTCGAGAGCGCACTCATGGAGCATCCGGCCGTCGCCGAGGCCGCCGTCATCGGCAAGCCCGAGCCGACCATGGGCGAGATGGTGAAGGCGTTTGTGGCGCTCAAGCCTTCGTACGAACCCACGGAAGCCCTGCGCAAGGAACTCCTCGGCCATGCGCGCAGAAAGCTCGGCCCCGCAGTAGCGCCCAAGGAAATCGACTTTCGGGGCAACCTTCCTAAGACTCGCTCGGGCAAAATCATGCGCAGGCTCCTTAAGGCGCGGGAACTCGGCCTGCCCGAGGGCGATCTCTCGACCCTGGAAAGTGATGAAAAATGAGTGAGAAGGTCCATCTCGATCATAAGCACGGTCTGAAGCTGCTGCGGGAGATGGAGCGGATCCGCGGCTTCGAGGCGAGATGTGTCGAGCTCTATCAGGCGCAGAAGATACGCGGCTTCCTGCATCTTTATGATGGTGAGGAAGCGGTGGCGGTGGGCGTCATGCAGGCGCTCGAAGAGCGCGACAGCGTTGTCGCCACCTACCGCGATCACGGCCACGCCCTTGCGCGCGGCGTCCCCATGGGGTCCCTCATGGCCGAGATGTTTGGTAAGCTTGAGGGATGCAGTCGTGGTCGGGGCGGGTCGATGCATTTCTTCGACGCCGCAAGACGCTTCTATGGTGGTAACGCGATCGTCGGGGGAGGCCTCCCGCTCGCAGTGGGGATCGCCCTGGCCGACAAGGCACTGCGTAAGGGTGCGGTGACCGCCTGCTTCTTCGGCGAGGGCGCGGCGGGCGAGGGTGAGTTCCACGAATCTATGAACCTCGCGCAGATATGGAAGCTGCCCGTTCTCTTCATCTGCGAGAACAACCTCTACGCGATGGGAGTGCCGCTGGAAATTTCCGAGGCAGAAACCGACGTCTTCCGTAAGGCTGAAGCCTACCGCATGCCTGGAGAGCGGGTGGACGGGATGGACCCGATCCAGGTCGAGGCGGCGACGCAGCGCGCGGTCTCCGCGATTCGCGCTGGCGAGGGTCCTTACTTACTCGAATTCCGGACCTACCGCTTTCGCGCCCATTCTATGTTTGATGCGCAGCTCTATCGCACCCGTGAAGAGATCGCTCTGTGGAAGGAGCGCGATCCGATCCCCCGTTTGCGGCGCTGGCTTCTGGAAACGCACATGATCACAGAGGCCGACATCGCGGACCTCGAAGCCCAAGTCGCGGTCGAAATCGACGAGGCCGTCGCCTTCGCGGAGGCCGGGACATGGGAGGACGTGGTCGATCTGGAGCGCTTCGTCCTAATGGACGAAGTTCCCCGATGAGCAACGGCTCGATCCGCATGACCTATCGCGAGGCTTGCCGGCAGGCGATCCGCGACGCGCTCCATGCTGATCCGCGCACATTCGTCATGGGCGAGGATGTCGGAGTCTATGGCGGCTGCTACGCGGTGACCAAAGGCCTGATCGACGAATTCGGGCCTGAGCGGATACGCGACACACCGCTGGCCGAAAGCGCTTTCGTTGGCGCCGGGGTCGGCGCGGCAATGGCCGGAATGCGCCCGATCGTCGAAATCATGACCTGCAATTTCAGCTTGCTGGCGCTCGACCAGATCATGAACAACGCCGCCACGATTCCCCACATGTCTGGCGGCCAGTTCGCCGTGCCGCTCGTCATCCGCATGGCGACCGGCGCCGGCCGACAGCTCGCCGCGCAGCACTCCCATTCGCTGGAGGGATGGTATGCGCACATTCCGGGCATCAAAGTGCTTGCCCCGGGCACGGTAGAGGATGCGCGCTTCATGCTTAAAGCTGCGCTTGCCGATCCGAATCCGGTGCTGATCTTCGAGCATATAGTGCTCTACAACGCCGAAGGCGATCTCGACCCTGCTGTCAGCGAGGTTGATATCGCGCGGGCGAAAGTCCGCCGCTCTGGACGCGACGTAAGCCTGATCACGTACGGCAACAGTCTGCCCAAGGCGCTCGACGCGGCCGACGAATTGGCGCGGGAGGGGGTTGAGGCGGAGGTGGTGGATCTGCGCGTGCTTCGCCCCCTCGATGACGCCACGATCTTCGAGAGCGTCACCCGCACGCGCCGCTGTATCATCGTCGACGAGGGCTGGCGGAGTGGTTCGATTTCCGCCGAGATCGCCGCCCGGCTCGCCGACGACCTGTTCTTCGAACTCGATGCTCCGGTGCGCAGGATTTGTTCACGCGAAGCGCCAGTCCCGTATGCCGCGCATCTCGAAGAGGCTTCGCTGCCGCGAACGGCTGATATCGTCGCGACGGCGAAATCTCTCGTGAGGCCGCAATGAGCGATTTCACGATGCCGTCCCTCGGGGCGGACATGGAGAGCGGGACCGTCGTCGAATGGCTCGTCAGGCCGGGAAGCCTTGTTCACAAAGGAGACGTGATCGCAGTGGTCGAGACCCACAAGGGAGCGATTGAGGTTGAGATCTTTAATGAAGGGGTGATCGAGGAACTCGTCGTCAAGGAAGGGGAGGAGGCTCCAGTCGGCGCCGTCCTTGCCCGGTTGAGGAAGGTGGACGAGGGCCACAAGGCTCCGACGGAGCCCACATTCAAGTCCAAGCCTGAGCCCTCGCGCGAGCGCGGCCCCGAGCCCATTTCCGAGCCCTTGCAGCGGCCTGCGCCCGCACGAGCCTCACCGCCCCGCTCCTCAACGCCGGGCGGGCGCGCCAAGGTGAGCCCGGCGGCGCGGCGGCGCGCGGCGGAGCGGGGAATCGACGCTGATCATCTCCGTGGAACAGGCATCGATGGCTCAGTCACCCTCGCTGATGTCGAGGCGGCGCAGCTCATTCCGCTACGTGAGGAGTCGCGCCCACCGTCAAGGAAGATCCGGCGCGGCTTCAATCCGGTGCAAATGCGCAAGGGCATCGCTGCGGCGATGTCGCGCTCCAAGCGCGATATCCCACATTATTATTTGACGACCACGATCGATATGGGCCCGGCGCAAACATGGCTCAGGGAGTACAACGCAGCGCGCGATCCGGAGGAGCGGCTGCTGCCGGCGGTTCTGTATCTGAGGGCTGCTGCCCTCGCCCTGAAGGAGATTCCGCAGCTTAACGGCTTCTGGCGGGACGACGCGTTTCGTCGCTCGGAGAGCTTCCATATCGGCTGGGCGGTCTCCCTGCGTGGTGGCGGGTTGATCGCGCCGGCGATCCGCGACGTCGACAAGCTATCGATCGCCCATCTCATGCGCGCCCTCAAGGACGTCGTCGCCCGCGCCCGCAGCGGTGGGTTGCGCAGCTCCGAATTGACAGACGCGACCTTCACAGTCACCAGCCTCGGGGAGCGCGGCGTCGAGAGTGTTGGCGGGATCATCTATCCGCCGCAGGTGGCGATCCTCGGGCTGGGCGGCATCGTCGAACGCCCTTGGGTCGTGGATGGAACGGTCGCGCCGCGTCCACTTGTGACCGCCTCCCTCGCCGCCGATCATCGCGCCAGCGATGGGCATGTCGGCAGCCTGTTCCTCTCGGCCTTCGCACGTCTCATGCAGGAGCGGCCAGAGTTATGACCGCCGACGACATTCGCAACCTCGCCATCGAGATATTAGCGGACATCGCACCCGACACCAATCCATCCGCCTTGTGCGGCGACGAGGATGTTCGCGATGCCCTCGACATTGATTCATTGGACTTCCTCAATTTTGTGACCGCGCTGAACATGAAGACGGGAATTCCAATCCCCGAGAAGGACTACCCCAGGCTCTTCACTCTGAACGGCGTGGTACATTACTTAGGCGGAAAGTAGCGCACCTTTCTTAGAATCGAAGCACATCTCGATGACATGACAGCCGACCACAGACGCAAGCGCCAGGATGCGATAACGAGCGAGCCCATAGATATCGTCGCCGGTCATGAGACAATGCGATAAGAAAGCTGACGGAGCTGCGGAATATGGATGCCAACTCGCGCCCAGACCTCAAGATCCGGCGTATCAACCTCGACACCGGCCGCGAAAACGTTGCCGTCATCTCGAGACACTCTCGCGCGCTGCGCCCGGAGGTATTTCGGGGATTCAGCCGTGTAGAACTGCGCGCAAACTCCAAGTCGATGCTTGCCACGCTGCTCATCACCGATGATGATTCCCTTGTCGGCAGTGACGATCTGGGACTCGCTGAGCCGTCATTCCGTCGTTTTGGGAATCCGGCGGGCAGCCTTGTGAGCGTGACGCCCGCAAAGCCCCCTGACAGCCTTGAGGCTGTGCGCGCAAAGATCCTCGGACGCACGCTGACCGCAGGCGAAATTACGTCGATCGTCCACGATCTGGCGCGCTTTCGATACTCCGATATGGAAATCGGCGCATTTCTGGTCGGCTCTGCGAACTTCATGACGACCGACGAACTGCTCGCGCTGACGCGGGCCATGGCGGAGGCCGGAAGCCGGCTGACCTGGGACCGTCCGATCGTCACGGACAAGCATTGCATCGGCGGCATTCCCGGCAATCGCACCTCGATGGTCATCGTGCCGATTGTAGCGGCGCATGGCCTGACCATCCCCAAGACCTCATCCCGCGCGATTACCTCGCCGGCTGGAACAGCAGATACGATGGAGGTTCTGGCGCGGGTCGATATAGGCATCGACGAGATGAGAGAAATTGTGACCGCTTGTCATGGCTGTCTTGTTTGGGGCGGTCGGGTCAATCTTTCTCCGGCCGACGACGTGCTGATCTCCGTCGAGCGACAACTCGGCATTGATACCCGCGAGCAGATGGTGGCTTCGATCATGTCGAAGAAGCTGGCGGCGGGCTCCACGCACCTGTTGATCGATATTCCCTCGGGCCCGGCCGCCAAAGTTACGACCGCCATGGAAGCGATGCGGTTGCGGAAGCTCTTCGAGTTCGTCGGCGATCACTTTGGTATTTCCATCGAGGTTGTGACAACTGATGGTCGCCAGCCGGTTGGACGCGGAATCGGCCCCGTGTTGGAGGCTCAGGACGTCATGGCTGTCCTCGCCAACGACCCGAAGGCGCCACGTGATCTACGCGAGAAGTCGTTGCGATTAGCCGCGCACCTCCTCGAGTATGATCCGGAGCTTCGCGGGGGTACGGGCTATGCGCGCGCCCGCGAGTTGCTCGACAGTGGCGCCGCGCTCAAGCAGATGCAGCGGATTATCGACGCTCAAGGGCCATCGACCTGCTCCACTGACCTCGGCACGTTGACGATCGATATACCGGCCGACAAGGATGGCGTGGTTGAAGGCATTGACTGCCTTCGTCTCAACAGGCTCGCTCGAATGGCCGGTGCGCCGATCGACAAGGGAGCGGGGATCTCCGTGCTCAAGAAGATCGGCGATCAGGTCGACGCGGGGGAGCCGCTCTTCCGAATCCATGCCTGTGAACAATCCGAATTTGAACTCGTGGCGGCCGCCGCCACGGCGGAGCCGGGCTACGCAATCGATGGCCGCCGAACTGCGGTGAACGGGTCGATCAAATGAATTCTGTTGCGATTCAGAGTTTGCCTTCCGGGTTGGGCGAGGCTAGGCAGTTGGCGGCGCGTCTTGGCGTACCCGCGGATCGGATCGCCGTACATACGTTCCCCGATGGGGAAATTCGCGTTACCGTTATGCCCGCCACGGTCACCGTCATTGTCTATGCGTCTCTCGATCGGCCCAACGATAAATTGCTTGCGCTCCTCCTGGCAGCTGAGGCCCTCAGGCGCGGAGGCGCGCGCCGGTTGGTGCTTGTGGCGCCGTATCTCTGCTACATGCGCCAGGATACAGCGTTTCATCCCGGCGAGGCGGTCAGCCAACGAGTCATCGGAGATCTGCTGGTGCATTCGTTCGACCGCATCGTGACGGTCGATGCGCACCTGCACCGAACAACCGATATTCGCCACGTGTTTCCGGGTATCGAATCCGACAATCTGTCGGCCATGCCGGCGATCGCCGAGTACTTACGGGCTACAAGTTTTGATCCTGCGACAATCATCGTCGGACCGGACGCTGAATCTGAGTCCTGGGTTCGTGACCTTGCCGGCCGTCTTGGGGTCCCACACATGGTTGCGCGTAAAATGCGTCACGGAGATCGTTTCGTGGACATTGATCTACCTGAACCCGAGGGGGTCAAAGATCGCCCCGTCTTGCTTGTCGATGATCTTGTCTCGTCAGGCGGCACGCTCACGGTCTGCGCCCGCGCCCTCATCGCCGCGGGCGCAAAGACGATCGACGCCATCGTGACCCATGCGCTGTTCCCGCCCGAGGCGCTGGAGGAGTTCGTTCGTTCCGGGATTCGGTCGGTGCGTTCAACCACGAGCGTTCCTAATCCAACCAATACCATTCCGTTAGATACCGCTCTGGCCGCCGCCTTGGTTAACGAACTCGATGAAGTGAATTCGAAGAAACCTTGACCTGCTTCCCGAGAACTGGACCAGCGAAAGCGAGGGATTTTCTCATAATCTCCCGGGCTGGGAGAGGAGAGACTGGTCATGAAGATCGAAGTTCAGCGAGCAGCAGATCGCCCTGATCCTGAAGCAGGTCGACGATGGACTGGGCATTGAAGAGG
>JBKBNT010000004.1:0-586530 GCA_046295155.1 Beijerinckiaceae bacterium | reverse complement strand
CCGCACAAACAGGCCTGACAAGAGTCCGCACTCGATTACATGCTCAAACGGTCAGAAAATCCTTGCAAACCGAGCGGCATCCACAAGAGAAGGTTGGATTTCAGGTTCTTTCCCTCCGCCAGAATCATGAGCCAAGCTTCCAGATCCTGAGCGGCCTTGCTTTGCGGCGAGGCGCGGCGTGCTATTGTCACGCCATGGGCGCTGCATCCGGCGCGTCCGCGCTTGCCATTTGGCGTGCATGCGAGCGCGTCCAGTTTGGTTGAGGCAGAGATGGTCGCCGCTACTCCAGGCTACGAATTCGGGCCGCTTTCGGACCTTGCTTCACGAATGGTGAGCGTTGAATCGCTGGATTGGGCGCCGACGCCGTTCCCGGGAATTCAGGTGAAAACCCTCCTGAAAGACGAGGCGACGGGACTTCTCACTTGCCTGTTCAAATGGGAGCCCGGCGCGGTGCTGCCATTGCACGAGCATGTCAAGCTCGAGCAGACGTTCGTCCTTCAGGGCAGTCTTGTCGACGAGGACGGGGAGGTCACGGCGGGGAACTACGTTTGGCGGCCGGGCGGCAGCAGGCATGTGGCAAGGGCGCCGAATGGGGCGCTCGTGTTGTGCTTTTTCCTCGAACCGAACCGCTTTCTCTGAACGACAGTCGCGAAATTACGCCCGGAAGACGCAGGTTTTTCCGGGATCGCGCTCAATTCACATTCAGGCCGAACAGGTCGATTGCGTTGTCGCGGACGAGTCTGCGCCGTTTCTCGGCGGGAAGACCGGCGAGGTGCTTTTCGACGTTCTCGCGCGAATGCGGGAAACTCATGTTGAAGTGCGGGTAGTCACTGGACCACATGCAGTTTTTCTCGCCCCACCACGAGAACGAGCGCGTGCCTACGAAGTCTTCGAGGAACGTGCAGTACACGTGCTCCGCGAAGATTTCGCTGGGCAGGCGCTTGATCACGAAGGGGTCGGTCTTGCGGAAGCGTTCGAAGTAGTAATCCCACTGCTGCAGCATGAACGGGACCCACCCCACTTCGCTTTCCGAAAGCAGCAGTTTCAGCTTCGGATACTTGTCGAACGCGCCGGAGAATATGAATTCGAAGAGCGTGTTGACCGTGTCGGCTTCCTTCCGGTTGACGGCGTTGCGAATGCGCTCGTTGCCCTTGGGGCGTTTCGAGAAGTCCTTCGCGTAGGAGTGGCCGGTGAGGATGTGGCAGACGACGGGCGCATTGCATTCCGCCGCCGCCGCCCACAGCCGATCGTAATGATCCGACATGAACGGCAAATTCGGATCGGGCACCTGCCAGACCATGACGCCGACCATGCCCATGTCGTGCCCGCGCTGCATTTCCTTCACCGCCCCGTCGATGTCGTAAACGGACACGCAGGGAATGCCGAACAGCCGCTTCGGGTCCGCCTTGCAGTAGTCGGCGAGCCAGTCGTTGTAGACGCGAAATCCTTCGACCTGCGTATCGATGTCGTCGAGGCCGAATAGCGCCATGCCGTTGTTCGGGAAAAGCACTTCTGCTGCAAGCCCGTCGCGGTCCTGATCGAGCAGGCGGGCCTTCGGATCGGTCGCGCCCGGAATCGGCAAGCCGATCTTGACGGTCGGAATGTTCCTCGAGAGGCGCTCGGGCAGATTTTTCCGCCAGAGGTCGTCGGGCTCCGCGACATGCGAATCGGTGGAGATCAGTCCCGGCATGGCGGCGCGCGCGGCTTCATCAAGGACCGGAAGATCGCCGAGCGAGCGCGATTCCCATTCCCGATAATCAGGGGTCTTGCCGCTTGCGCCATCCGCCATGTTTTTCTCCCGGGAGTTCTCGAAAACTATTTTTACTATGATGAAGTAATTCGATCCCGGCTGGTTTGATCAGGATCAACCGGCCGCAGGACGCTCTCGCGCAAGCTTGTCATGGGCTAGGCTTGCGTGGCCGGTGCGCCTCTTCTGATTCGGTCAGGCTTCCGCGGGTCCTTGCGCCTGGACAGCGCAGCGGAGGTGACAACCCGCCGCCGGGAGAGTATGAGGACTTCATCGGAATGTATTAACGAAAGGGTTCAGCCTTGCGCCTGTCCGCATTAGCCATCGGATTGTTCGGTTCATTCAGTGCTTTCGCCGCCGATCTGGCCCCGAAAGGCCCCGCTCCGGAAGCGCCGGGCGCCATCGAGATACCCGGCGACATCTTTGGCTTCACCTCGGCGACGGACACGGGAGCCGTGGGCGACAAGGGGGTGGGCCTCGAAAACGACTTCGCGTTCGGCGCCCGCAGCGGGCGTTATTTCCTGATGACGCAGAAGCTCGAACTGGGCTACACGTTCGCTGAGAACTGGTCGATCGCCGGGTCCGTTTTCGGGGCCTATCACAACATCAGGAACGTGCCGACCATCGCCGCAAACACGTCGGGCTACCGGTTCGACGGCCTGTCCTTCGAGGTGCGCCACCGGATCCTCGAACGCACGGCGACGCAACCATTCGCGATCACGCTCGCCGCGGAGCCGCGCTGGGCGCGTTACGATGGCGAGGGCGGGCGCGGGGATGCGCTGGGCGTCGAATTCAAGTTCCAGACGGACGCGCCCATCACGGATCGGCTTTTCTGGGCGGCGAACGCAAATTTTGCGACGGCCGGCCAGGAGGACCGCTTCACCAACCGCTGGTCGTCCGCGTCTGGTTCTGTTGTCTCGACCGCGCTCGCCTATTCGCTGATGGACGGCAAGGTGTTCATCGGCGGGGAAATCCGCTGGCTGCAGGCCTATGAGGATACTTTCTTCGGCAAGCGCACCGACTATGGCGTTTATATCGGGCCAACCCTTCAGGCGAAGGTCGCCGACAACGTCTCTTTCAACGTCACCGTGCAGCCGCAGATCGCGGGCCGCGTCAGCGGCGTTCCGAGAAACCTCGACCTCGATCGGTTGGACCGCTGTGGGGGGCGTTTCATTTTGGCGGGGGGTTTTGTACCCGCCTGGGGGGCGGGGGTACTTGAGCCGCCGGACGCCGCTTGATTACTTCTGCTCTTTGGCCAGCCGTTCAAGAATCGGCCGCCACATCTCCTGCTCGGCCCTGGCGAAGGCGATCACCTGATCCGGCGTCATGTCGCCGGGAAACGACCCGAGCTGCGCGAAGCGCGCGATGACTTCCTGACGAGCCAGCACGACCTTCAGGTCCGCGCCGAGCTTCTTGGTGATGTCCGGCGGTGTGCCGATCGGCGCCAGCATGACGCTCCATCCGCCGGACCGGAACCCCGGCAACGTTTCCGCGACAGCTGGCAGCTTGTCGAAGCCCGGCGCGCGCTTGTCGGACGTGACCGCCAGGCCCTTGATGATGTCGCCTTCAATGGCGCCGCCGACGCCGGGATAACCGTCGAGCACAATTCCGACGCGCCCTGAAGTGACGTCGTTCATCGCCGCCGCCGGGCCGCCGGTGTAGGGCACGAAAGTCAGCTTCACGCCTGCCATCTCCTGGAACAGCTCCATGGTCAGGTGGGTGATGCGTCCGCGCCCCGTAGCCGCGAACGAAACCTCGCCAGGGCTCTTCTTCGCGAGCGCGATGAGTTCCGGCACGTTTGTCACGCCCAGCTTGTGGGAAACGCCGATGAACATCGGCTGCGTCATGACGAGGCCGATGGGCAGGAAATCCTTTGGCAGTTCGATCGGCAGATTCGGCGAGACGCCGGGCGCGCCACGGATGGCGAGGAAGGTCGATGAGGCGGGAATGTAGAGCGTGTAGCCGTCCGGCGCGGCCTGCTTCGCAACGCCGGCCGAAATCCCGCCCCCGGCGCCCGGATGATTCGCGACAACCACCTGCTGTCCCCAGAGCTGGCCGAACTGCTCGGCGAGGACGCGGATGATGACGTCGTTCGAGCTTCCGGCGGCCGAATCCGAGATGATGCGAACCGGCTTGGTCGGATAGGATTGCGCGTGCGCGGCGCCGCCCAACGAAAAAACAGCGCATGCGGCGGCAATGGCGCCGGCTGCCATTGGCAGCCATCGACTGGTGATCATGTTTGTTTCCCCCAAAAGCAGCCCCCTGTGCGGGCGGCCATCCCTAGCGGGTTTCATTGCGGCTGCACATAGGGCTTTCAGTTCGCGGTGGACCAGGCGGCGGCCGCTCGCACCCACTCTGGCAGGAAGGTCCAGTTCCCGACGGTCGCGATGCTGAGCGACAGCAGAATGGCGCCTACAAGCGAGATTGCGGTGCCGGCCACCAGGCGCCAGCTGAACACCTCGTGCTCGCGGTTCATGAGCCAGCCGAAGAGCATGCGGAAGATCAGCGACAGGCGCTGGATGGGCGAGACGACCGTCACCGGCGCGACGGAAAGGGCGAGGTACCGGAGCATCTGCGAAACGCCGACGAGCAGGCCCGCGAACAGGAACCACTTCGCGTTCTGGGGATCGACGCTTCTGACGTTGCGCACATTGCCGGTGATCCCGATCGCCAGGAAAACCACGATGCTTGCGGCGAGATAGGAGATCGTGCCGCCTGCGAGACTGGCTCCCGCGCCGCTGTCCTCCACGGCGCTGCGGATGAGGATCGGACTGCATCCGTAGCCGAGCGCGGACAGGCCCGCGAAAAGATAGCCTTCCGCATAGAGCGGCGTGAACGAAAGCTTCTTTGCAGGCTCCTTCTTTTTCTTGCCGACCTCGACGACGAGCAGCGGTCCGCACAGGACGAGAAGGATGCCAAGGATCTTCAATCCATTCAGGCTTTCGCCGAGAAGGACGACCGCAAGGAAGAGCGCGATGAGAACGCTCGATTCCTGCAGCGGACCGGCGAGGTTGGAGCCGATCGCCTTCACCGCGCGATAGTTGCAATAGCGGCCCCACGCGAAGTGGAGGACGCCGGCGAGGGCGAAGAAAAACCAGGCCTTGGCCGAGAACTGGATGAAGTAGCCGACGCTCCCGGTGACGACCGCGCCCAGTAAGAACATAGGCACGCCGATCGGCACGGAGATCGACATAGCCTGGAAAACAGAACCCGTCAGAACGCCGCGTCGCGCGAAGGCGTTGTTCAGCGCGAAGGTCGCAGCCGAACAGAGCGCCAGGAAAGCCCCCAGCATCGTTTCCTCCCGTTTGTGGGGACGGGTATACGCCGCCGGGGGCGTAAGTCGAGCCCCATTGGTTCCGTACAACAGGAAAGGCGGCCCGAGGGCCGCCTATGTGAGCTGACCGGACCGATGGTCAGTCCTGGCGCTGCAGCTTTTTGATCTGCTCGATGATGTCGGGCGAGGCCTTGTAGGCTTCCTCGATGATCGCAAGCACCTGCTCACCGGAACGGGGTGTATCGGCGCCGAGCTTCATCTTCTCCTGTTCCGACAGGAACTCCTTGTCGGTGATGGCGTCCCTGAAGGCCTTGCGCATGGCGGCGACCTTGTCCGCGGGCGTCTCTGGCGGCAGCAGGTACGGGCGGCCCGTGCCCAGCGGCGCCACCGCAACGCGCCACAACGCCCTGTCGGTGTCGGTCTTCAGCACGTCGAAGATAAACGGTACGCCGGGAAGTTGCGGCTCCTTCTCGGCGCCGTACTGCACCAGAAGATTGACCTTCCCTTCGGGAATCCATGTCGGGCGCGTGGCCATGAGGCTGTTGTAGAAGGCGCTCGGATAACCGTCGAGTTCGCCGCGCTCCATGGCGATGAGCGCGTCGTTCTGGCCCGGATAGCCGACGATCATCCTAAGCTTCAGGCCCAGAGTGCTGTTCATCAGCCGGCCATAGAAACTCGGAGTCGAATTTGCGCCCGACGAACCGAGCTTCAGTTCGGACTTCTGCGCGTCTGCGAGCGTCTTGACCGGCGAGGCGGCCCACACCGTTAGGAGACCTGTTTCGACGCTGGGCGACCCGAGCCAGTTGAACTTGCGGGCATCGTAGTTCGCCTGCTTTGTACCAAAGAGGGGTTCGAACGGCGTGTTGTTCTGTACTGCGCCGATCACCGTGCCGTCGCGCGCAGCCACCGTGTAAAGGTGATTGGTCGCCGTGATGCCGCCGGCGCCCGGCATGTTGCGGACGACGACCTGCGGATTGCCGGGAATGTGCTTCGGCAGGAAACGCGACACGAGGCGCGCAAGCGAGTCATAGCCGCCGCCGGTGGCGGAGCTGACGACGAGGCTCACCGTCTTGCCCTTGTAGAAGTCCTCGATGGTCTCCGCCGCTGCGCAGGTTGCGCCGCATGCTGTCAGAAGCGTCGCGGCCGAAGCTGTTATGATGTTTCTCATTCCTGAAGCCCATGTCCTGACTTGATCCCGGGCCGGAAACTAGAAGCCTCCTGCAAGCGGCACAAGACGTACTTTCCTGCACGTTGATTTTGCAATGAGCGGGTTGCTCAAGAATTTTGCGCTTCAATGCCGCCCTTGAAGGCGAGGTAGCCGCCGTCGATCAGAAGATCGGCTCCGGTCATGAAGCTCGACTCGTCGCTTGCCAGGAAGACGGCGCCTGAGGCGATTTCGTCGACCGTTCCGGTGCGTCTCAGCAGATAGAGGGGCCCGCGCGCCTTGTTCGCCACCTCGCGCGTGCCGAAACGGCGCAACGAACGCGCCGTGTCGATGGCGCCGGGCGAGAGCGAATTCACGCGTATGCCGTCATCCGCGTGATCGCACGCGAGGCAGGTCGTGAACCGGATCAGGGCCGCCTTCGTGGTTGAATAGGGCGAGCGCTTCGGCACGCCGATCTGTCCGAGTTGAGAGGCGATGTTGATGATCGACCCGCCTCCTGCTTCGCGCATCCTTGGCACGGCGTACTTGCTCATGAGGAACGGGCCCGTCAGATTGACCGAAATCGCCTTGTTCCAGTCATCAAGCGAGATCGTTTCCACCGTGCCGTCAGGCGTGACCGCAGCCGCCACATTGACCAGCGTCGTCAGCTTCCCGAACCGCGCGACGGCAGCCTCCACGGCGGCGCGGCACGATTCAGGGTTCGCGACGTCGAGCAGGATCGCTTCCGCGCGTCCGCCTTCATCGACGATCGATTTCGCCGTCGCCTCGGCCTGCTCGAGACGAATGTCTCCGACCACGATGTCCGCGCCCTCCTCAGCGAAGCGGCGCGCGATCGCGCTGGCGATCTCGCCGCCCCCGCCCGTGATCAGGGCCGTCCGGCCGGCAAGCTTCGCACCCTCCTGCGTTCCTCGCGTCACTGGCATCTCTCCAATCTAGCCGCCGCGGCGCGGCGCGTCGCGCGATGTTAGTGCTTTGCGGGTTGCGAGCAAACTGCCTACAATCCGATCCCGCCTTACCGAAGCTGAAGAACATTAATCAAGAAGAGGAACATTCATGGCGAAAATCTCGCGTCTCGATCCGGCCTTGTCGGCCTCGCGCACGGGACTGATCATGTTCGACGCGCTGAACGGCTACCTTCACCCGGCCAATCCGGCCAAGGTCGCCTTCCTTGCGGAGCGCAACATTGTGCCGAACATGCAGCGTCTCATTGGCGGCGCGCGCAAGGTCGGCATGACGACGTTCTATCCCAGCGGCGCGCATGCGGCGGACGGCTCCGATACGGTCGCGCGGCTGACGGACACCGACATGGAGCTTGGCGCCGGCGGGGACGCGAACAATCCGATCAAGCCTCACTTTTTCAAGGGCTCGAGGGAAGCGGAGGTCGCGCCTGAAGTGGCGCCCGTCGCCGGCGACGTCTTCGTGCCGAAGAACCGCTGGAACTCGTTCTTTCAGACGAATCTGGACCTCCAATTGCGCGTGCGCGGAATCGACACGATCATTATCTGTGGCGGTTCGACCGATGTGGGCATCGCCAGCACCGTGTTCGCCGCTCGGGATCTGGATTACGGCATCGTCGTCATCAAGGACGCCTGCTATTCGACGCGCGGCAACAACAACGAGTTCTTCATGACTCGCGTTTTCCCGCGCATGGGTCGCGTCATGACGGTGGATCAGGCCGTCGCCCTCATGTGCCCGTAAGGAGAGTCGGAAATGTCTATCAAGATCGAAGAAGTCGTCTGCGCGAATGGAATGCCGGCCGTCGTCGCCTGTCCGGCGGATGGCTCGGGTCCGCTTCCCGTCGTCGTCCTGATGCATGAACGTTATGGTCTGGTGCAGCACACAAGGGATCAGGCGGCGCGTTGCGCGCGCGATGGTTATTGCGTCATTGCGCCCAATTTCTTCTTTCGTCATCCGGATCAGGCCGTGCTCAACAAGGGCGATTCCCGGTACGACATGACGGACCCTGAATCGAACGAACTGATGGCCGCGGCTCTTGCGACCATCGCCAGCAACCCCATGGCGGACATGAACCGCGTCGCCATCGCCGGTTACTGCCAGACGGGCCGTCATCCGCTCGTCTACGCGGCGAAGAACAGGATTGCAGCCGCCGTTGTATGGTATGGCGCCGCGTCGAAGCGTGAGTGGGAGGTGAACGAGCGGCAGCCCGAATTGCTGGCCGACCTGATCGCAAACGTCCAATGTCCGGTCTTCGCCGCATTCGGCGCCGAGGATCACATCATTTCCGTCGATGATGTGCGCCGCTTCCGGAATACGCTCGAGGATCACAACAAGAGCTACGACATTCACATCTACGCCGGTGCGCCGCACGGGTGGCTCAACGACACGATGCCCGGCCGTTATCGCAAGCCGCAGGCTGAAGCCGCATGGGCCGCGCAGCAGGCGTTCCTTTCGAAGGTTTTTTCCGGCGCCATGAAGGCCGACATCGTGAGCTGGAACTTTGAAAGCGAGAAGTCCACGGCTTACGACTTCTCGAAGAATGTCCGTCTCGAATAGAGCGTGCGCATCGCATAAAAAACGCCGGCCGCGAGGCCGGCGTTTCTGTTTCGTGAGCAAGAATTTTACGCGAGCCCTGCGCGCAGCCGGTCGGGCGTGAACGGACCCTGACGCAGGCGCACGCCCGTCGCGTCGTAGATTGCATTCGCCACCGCGGCGACGACAGGACGCATCGAGCCTTCGCCCGCGCCGGTCGGGCGCTGGTTCTGGCGGTTCAGCAGAACCACCTCGATGTTGGCCGGGCGATCGCCGATCTCGAGGATCGGATAGCCTTCCCAGTCGACGCTCGTCACGTTTTTCGTGTCGAACTTCACCTCTTCATAGAGCGCGCGGCTGAAGGCCTGCATGATGTTGCCTTCGATCGTCTGCGTCAGAAGCTGCGGATTGATGACGATGCCGCAATCGTGTGAAACGACGAAACGCTTGCCGCGCACGCGGCCGGTCTTCACGTTCACCTCGACTTCGGCGATCACCGCCACGCGCGTTCCGGCGCGTGTCGAATATCCGATGCCCTGACCCGTCGCGAGATCGCCGCTCTGGATGCGGCGCGCCGCCGTGCGCTTTTGCCAGCCCGCCTTCTCCGCAGCCGCCTTGATCAGCTCCTGATCGCGAGGATCGGACACATAGCGCAGGCGGAACTCGACGGGGTCTGTTCCGGTCACGAATGCGAGCTCATCCATGAAGCTCTCGTTGGCGAAGTGGATTTCCGGCCCAAGCGGGTCGCGCAAATGCGACGTGCGCAATGGCGACATGCTTTCGAGGAACGGCGCGATCACCTCCCACGTCTGCTGCTTGACCGGGAAGCGATAGGATTCGGACGGCGTGCCGTAGGTGCGGCCCGGCTTCAGCGGCGCGCCGATCAGCTGACCGGCCAGCGTGTGGCCGGGGAAGCTTTCGTTGGAGTTGACGTCGAGCCTGTCGAAGCCTTTGGAGTGGAAGTGCCAGGCGACGATGTTGCCGGCCTTGTCCAGTCCCGCGCGAACCGTGTGGATCGACGCCGGGGACTTGGGATCCCACGCCGTTCCCTCGTTGCGCATCGACTGGAAGCGCACCGGCTTGCCGACCGCCCTCGACATGATCGCCGCCGCCGCCGCCGCGTCACCAGCGTCGTTGCGGCCATAGGAGCCCGGACCCGGCACCCAGATGCCGCGCACCTGATCGGGCTTGAGGCCGAGGATCGCCGCGACGCCGTCCGCCGTGTAGTGCGGCTTCTGCGAGCCGGTCCACACGCGGGTGAGGCCATTCGGCTGATAGTCCACGACGGCGCAGGCCGGGCCCATGCTGGCGTGCGACTGGAACGGCCATTCGTAGGTGGCCTCGATGACGCGGTCGGCGCCCTTGAACGCGGCGTCGACCTTCTCCTGTTCCTTGATGTTGGTGTTGGCGCCACCGGAGCCAACCGGCTTGGCCGCGCGGATGTGGTTGTAAAGCTCCTTCTGCTCCGGGAAGGGAGGCTTCACGTCCGACCACGTCACCTTCAGCTTTTCGGCTGCCTTCACCGCGTCCCATTCCTTCGGTGCAACCACGGCGAGGAACGCTTTCTCGCGGACGATGCGAACACCCGGGATGTCCTTGATGGAGCTCTCGTCCACGCTCACCGGCGAAGCGCCCGCGACGGGAGGCAGCACCATGCGGCCATGCAGCATTCCGTCCAGGCGTATGTCGCTGACGAACGGTTGCGTTCCGAGAATCTTGCCTGCGACGTCGCGGCGCGGGGGCGATGTGCCGATGACCTTGTAGTCCTTCGGATCCTTGGGCTTGGCGATCGTCTTGATCGCGAGGGGATTGCCCTTCTGGCCATTCCATTCGACTTCCGCGTCGAACCACCGGCCGCCGATCAGTTCGCCGTAGGAAACTTTCTTCGAGGCGTCCTTGACGCCGATGACGACGCCATTCTCGACCTTGAGGTCGCCCTCTGGCACGCCGAGACGCTGCGAGGCCATCTGAACCAGCAGGCGGCGCGCTTCGGCCGCCGCGTTGCGCAGCGTCACGCCGCCGGCGGAGATGCCGTTGGAGCTCGACGCGCCGCCCTGATTGAGGGTGAGGCCCGTGTCGCCCATGACGATCGTCACGCGCTCCGTGGGCAGGTCGAGCTCTTCGGCGACCATCTGCGCGACGCCGACATCGGTTCCCTGGCCCATGTCCATCTTGCCGTAATAGGCCGTGGCGCCGCCGTTCTGGTCGATCGAGATGTAGGAGGCGAGCTTGCGCGCGTCGAGCGGCGGCCGCTTCTCAAGCCCTATGGTCTGCGCGCGGGCGGGAACGCCCGGCATGAGAACGGTGACGGTGAGCGCGCCTGCGCCGAGCAGGGCCTGACGACGGTTGATCTGGTGATTCATGACGTCGCTCCTCAGGCCGCGGACGCGCGCTTGACGGCGCGGACGATGGAGATGTGAGTGGCGCAGCGGCACTTGAGGCCGGCGAAGGCTTCGTCGATCTGCGCGTCGGTCGGCTTGGGCGTCTTGTCGAGCAGGGCGACGGTCGTCATCACCCAGCCGTTCATGCAGTAGCCGCACTGCGGCACCTGTTCGGCGATGAAGGCTTCCTGCACCTTGTGCGGCTTGCCGTTCTGCGGCAGTCCGGCGAGCGTCGTGATCTTGCTGGCGCCAACGGACTCGACCGGCGTCGCGCAGGACCGCACCGGTTGCCCGTCGATGAGAACGGTGCAGGCGCCGCATTGCGCCTTGCCGCAGCCGAATTTGGGATTGTTGAGACCGAGGTCGTCGCGCAGGGCGTAGAGAAGCGGCATGTCGCCATCCGCTTCGATCGTGTGCGCCTTGCCATCGACATTGAGTTCGATGCGCTTGGTCACCGGTTTCCTCCATTGTTGCATGACGCGCCGTCTGCGTGCCGCTGCGGCGTTGTCACAGGCGTTTCCTCCGGCGCGTTCCGGTTGGCCGGAAGCGCATATTGTGCACGGGCGCTAACTCAGGTCCAGCTTCAAATGACGCTAATTCTCAAGAGCTGTCGGGGGCCGTCAGGCGGCGCCCGAAGCGTAATCCAGCGCGCTCCAGGCGCCGGGGTGCCGCCGCGCGACAGCGCGCAGGTCCGGCACTTCAAAGCATCCAAGCTGGCCCATCGTCGCGCGCAGGTCCTCCTTCAGCACATTGAAGAAATGGGCAGGCCCTTCCTCGCCCAGCGCGCCGAGGCTCCACAGGAACGCCTTGCCGGCGAACGCTGCGTCGGCCCCCAGCGCAATCGCTCGGGCCACGTCGACGCCGGAGCGCACGCCCGAATCCAGAATGATCGTGGCGCGTCCGGCGGCCTCCGCAACCACCGCCGGCAGCGCGTCGATCGAGGCGGGCAAGGCGTCGATCTGCCGGCCGCCATGGTTGGTGACGAACAATCCGTCGACGCCGAGTTCGAGCGCGCGCCGCGCGTCCGCCGGATGCAGCACCCCCTTGAGGACAAGCGGTCCTTTCCATACGTCGCGGTAGCGCGCGATCTCCTCCCATGTGAAAGCGCCACCAGACTCCTTGCGGATGAAGTCCGCCGCTTCGGCCAGCGAGGCGTTGGGTTTCATGTAGGGCGCGAGCGAGGCGAAGCGTGGGATGCCGTTTCGCCGCAAGGACATCAGCCAGCGCGGGGAGGTCAGCGCATCGAGCCGCAACCGGTTCGTCAGCTTGAACGGATTCACGATGCCGCTTTTGGTCTCGCGCGGACGCACCGTGCGCGTCGGCGTGTCGATGGTGAGCACCAGCGCCTTGACGCCGGCGGCCGCCGCGCGCCGCGCGAGTTCAAGGCCGATGCGATGCCCGTCGCGATGAAAACGGTAGAGCTGAAACCAGAGCACGTCGGGCGCCATCTCCGCCGCGCGCTCGACCGTAACGCCGGACAGAACGCCGAGCGTATAGGGAACGCGCGCCGCCTGCGCCGCCTTTGCGAGATAGGTTTCTGCTCCGGGAAAGGCTGTGCCAGGCCCCCCGACAGGCGAAACGCCGATGGGCGCGGCGTAGGGCTGGCCGAACAGCGTCGTCGCGCACGCTGGCGGCTGGACGACCCGGCCGTAGCGCGGCGCCAGCTCGACCGCGTCGAGCGCGTTCCAGTTGCGGCGAATGCCGAGGTCGTCGCCGGCGCCGCCGTCCATGTATTCGAAGGCGAAGCGCGGCATGAGCCGCTTGGCCCGCTTGCGCATGTCCATCGCGGTCGGATAGGCGCGCATCAACTCGAGATCATGAGCTGACAGGCCGCCCTGCGGCGTGTTCCTCCTTGTGTCGTCCATTGTTCTTCTCGGTTGGCGCGGCGAGGCGCGCATGTTTGCGCGCGCATTCTATCCAGCCTGTGCGCGCGGTCCAGCGCGGTCAGCGGAATGTCGCGCGCGTCCGCAGATCGGGGAAAAGGCGCATCCAGATCGCGGACGCGGCGATGGCCGCGACGCCGCCGAACAGCACGGCCGGCACGGCCCCGATGAGCGCAGCCATCGAGCCCGCGCGAAACTCGCCGAGTTCGTTCGACGTGCCCGCGACGATTGTGTGCACCGCGAGCACGCGGCCGCGCACCGCGTCGGGCGTCTCCACCTGTATGAGCGTTTGCCGCACCAGCACGCTCAGCATGTCCGCGCCGCCCAATATGATGAGGCACAGCGCGGCGAGCAGGAAATGCGTAACCAGGCCGAAGGCGATGGTGGCGAGGCCGAATACGGCGACAGCGCTGAACATCGTACGGCCCACATGCCAGGTGAAGGCCGAATTGGCGATGATGAGCGACGCGACGAGCCCGCCCACGGCGGGGCAGGCGCGCAGCACCCCCAGCGCCCACGGTCCCGTGTCATAGACGTCGCTGACGAACACCGGCAGCAGCGCAACCACTCCGCCAAGCAGGACTGCGACGAGGTCTAGGCTCATTGCGCCAAGGATGACCGGGCATTTCCAGATGAAGCGGTATCCGGCGAGCAACATTTCGAGCGTGACGGGCGGCTTGCCCGCAGCCCGCCGCTCGGGACGCTTCAGAAGCAGCGAAAGAACGGTCGCAGCCCCGAAGGCGAGCACCGCCGCGGCGAAGGGCGTGACGGCGCCAAAGGGAAGCAGAAGGCCTCCGACCACCGGTCCGGAAATCGCCGACGCCTGCACGAGCGAATTGTGCCAGGCGAGCGCCGCAGGGTATTCCTCCTCCGGCACGATCGACATCATCAACGCGTGCCCGGCGGGATTAGCGAAGGACCGCGCTGAGCCGACAAGGAACACGGCGACGTAGACAATCCAGATCGCGCCGCCCGCCAGCGCGCCGGCGCCGACCAGTGCGGACATGGCCAGCGCGACGACGGTCATCGTGCCGCAACACGCGATCATGATGGAGCGCCTGTCGTAGCGGTCTGCCACGGGGCCTGTGAGAAGCGAAAGCGGAACGGCGGGAATGAAGGCGGCGAGGCCCACAAGGCCAAGCGCGAACGGATCGCTGGTGAGCGCATAGACCAGCCAACCGATCGCGACGGTCATAATCTGAACGCCGAGGCCCCATAGAAAGCGGGAGAGGACATAAAGCGTGTAGTCGCGGTGTCGAAAGACGTCTCGCCCCCGACGCGTCGTCTCCGTCATTCCCCACAGCCCCCCGTTTACATGCTCCGCCTTAGTGTCACGGCGGGCGCGGCGAGGCAATGCGCGGTCAGGCGCGGGCGGGCGCGGTCTGGCGCTTGCGGAAACGGTCCTCGTCGCGCTTCCGCACCTTGCAGGTGAGCAGATAGACGAGGATCACGTTGAGGGCCTCGTCCCACAGCGCGTGGTTGCCCGACGCGACATAATAGACGGCGAAGCCCACGAGCCCGAGGCGCAGCGGTCGCAACGTCCGCAGAAGCTCGGCCGCCCGGTTGATGTGTTCGTGACGCCCCGCCCGTTGCAGGCTGCTGACCCAGCATCCCATGGCAATGCAGACGAAGGCTGCGGCGTACCCGGCCATGGACCTCGGCGTGATGATCTGGGCGATGGTCAAAAGACAGACCAGATCGCCGATGCGCAGCCCGAACCGGTCGAGCAGGTAGCAATAGCCCTCCTGGGCGATGTCGCAGACTTTATTGTCGATCTGGGCAAGCATTCGGTTACTCGCTCGGCGCGCCCGCGGCGCTTTCGGGCGCATCCTTGCCCCAGATGCGCTCGCCAAATCAATATGTTGAATGTCCCGGCCCGGGGTGCGGGGCCGCGACCGATCGCCACTCCCGCCTTTCCGGCCCGCCGCAACCAAGGACGCGCTTGATCGTTGCCCCAGCGGCGGCGCCCAAACGTCTTGCCACCGGGCCGGCATCGGTGCTCAGATGGGCCGCTGTCTTCGGCGGTCGCCGCTTCCGCCGCTGAGAGAGGGAACAGCCCCATGCGCGCCATCTTCGAATTTGTCCGATCCTTCTTCCGGCGATTTTCGCGCGGCAAGGACGCCGGCGGGCTTACCGAGGTTGAGTACGAGGCGATCACGCTGATCGCGCAGGAGGGCAGAGCCGCTGTCGGCAAGGCGCGCGAACAGGCGGCCTATTGCCGGCGGCGCGGCAGCGAACAGGGCGCGCAGTTCTGGATGCAGGTCGCCGATGAAGTCTCGATGCGCATGAGCGGGAAGCCCGCGCAGCCCGCGCGCGCGGCTGCGGATCGCAAGGGAACTTGATGCCGCGCGCCGTCGCGTGAAACATTCGGCGCCGGGATGCGTTGGGATGAGCTTCGCTCTCCCGGTGCATCATGACATCTCGCCTCGTTCTTCTCCTTGCGCTCGGCTTCCCTTACGCAATCGCCGTCCTGGCGTTTCGCTGACGCGCTTCGCGTGTCGCGGCTGGGACCCGCCAGCGGCCGGGCGAGCCGGTAAGCGTGCGTCGGCTATGATTTCGGCCTCGTCGGCAAAAACCTGTAGCCTTCGCCGCGAATATTGCGGATCGGCGACTCCCGCCCTGTTGGATCGAGCTTGCGCCTCAACTTGCTGACAAGCACGTCGACGGCGCGGCTGGAGCCGTCGTGCCGGCGGTCGAGCACCTGCTCCGCGATGGCTTCGCGCGCAATCGTCTCGCCTTCCCAATCCGCGAAGAGACGCAGCAATTTGTATTCGTAGCGAGAGAGCGACGCTTCGCCGCCTTCCGCGTGCAGCACGCGCCGGGTCGTGAAGTCCACGTGAAAGGAGCCGAAATCCGTAAGCGTCTGCGAATTGCTGGGCGCCACGAGCTTTTCAAGCCGCTTGATGCGCAGCAGTGTTTCGGAGATATCGACGGGCTTGACGATATAATCTTCAGCGCCGGCCTCGAGACAGCGGACCCTGTCCTCCTCGTTGGCGAGTGACGAAATGACGATGGTGAAAACGTTGTCGACGAAGCCTTCCTGCAAAAGCGTTCCGCCGTAACCGTCGTCCAGCTGCAAATCGAGCAACATGATTCCGGGCTTCACCGAGGGCAGCAGTTTGCGCGCGGCCTCCAGCGACCAGGCTTCGAAGACGCCGTACCCCTGCTGTCGCAGGGTTTCCGCCAGAAGCTTGCGAAACGAGGTCGAATCTTCGACTATAAGGATGCGTGTCGTCATGACTTTGCACAACATCGAGCATTGAGAGCCGGAAATGTCGTCGCGGTTAGTGTCGTCGGTTTACCCATGGTGGTAGAGGAGTGCATCTCGAAGCCGGTCATTGACGAAGGCGAATTGCAGGGTTTGCGCGCTTCGCTTGGTTCGGGCTTGCGCGATCTGATCCTGGACTGTCTTTCCGACGTAGAGGCGGCCTGCGCGCGACTGGCGAAAGCGGCGCATGAGTCCGATGGCCACGGGGTCAAGCGGGCGGCGCATACGCTCACCGGAGTGTTCGGGCAGTTCGCTTGCCCGCGCGCTGCGTGCATCGCGCGCGCCGTGGCGGGGGCCCCGGAGGCGGACGCTCTCGAAGCCGCCGCCATTCTCCTGGAGAGCGCACGAACCAGCGCGGATGAGCTGTCGGCCCGGGCAACGAGCGATTGAGGCGGCAAGGCCGAATTCCTTTGAAAATGCATCAAGTATCGTTACAGCTCCGCACGTAAGCGTCGCGGTTAAATTTGCGTGCTCGAACTAACATTTTAGATCCGTAAAGATACAGAATATCAGCTGCAGGCCCCTGATCGCGGCTGGAATCGCGGGCGCCCTGCGCCATCTATATCGCGCGCCGGCGAGGTGATGAAGGAATGTCGAGGAAGATTGTAGAGGGCGTCTTTTCCGCCTTCAGGGACGATATAGGCGAACTCGTGACACGCCGGCCCTTGCCGGGGCCTTCCCTGCCGGACCTCGACCCGTTTCTCTTTCTTAACCATCACGGTCCGCAGACTTACCGGCCCGGCAATCGCGGCCTGCCTTTCGGCCCTCACCCGCATCGCGGGTTCGAAACGGTCACCTTCATCCTGGAGGGATCGCTGGCGCATCACGACAGCGGCGGCTCCTCCAGCATCATCGAGGCCGGAGGCGTCCAGTGGATGACAGCGGGCCGCGGGCTCGTTCACGCCGAAATCTCGCCTCCCGCGTTCCTTGAGCGGGGCGGCCCGCTCGAAATTCTTCAGCTATGGGTCAACCTGCCCGCGCGGCTAAAGATGGTCGAGCCGGAGTACGTGGGCGTTCAGGCTCCCGACATACCTTCCGTCAGCGAAAACGGCGCAACGGTTCGCTTGATTTCAGGCGCCTGGAAGGGGGCGACCGGACCCGTGACGTCGAAGACTGGCGTTTTCATGAGCGTCGTCGATCTCGCTCCGGGCGGCTTGCTCCATCTCGAAGGCCTGAACGGCCGGACGATGTTCATTTACATTGTGTCCGGCACCCTTGAGGTGGAAGGCGTGGATGCGCCGGCGTGGACCATCGTCCGATGCAGCCATGCCGGAGGCGCGCTTGATCTCGGCTCGCGCGAAGGCGCCCGGATTCTTCTCGGACATGCGGAGCCGATCCGCGAGCCGATCGTGGCCCATGGCCCGTTCGTCATGAATTCCGTCGAGGAGATCGAACAGGCGATTGCGGACTATCGCGCCGGCCTGTTCGGCGGGTTGCCCGCGTGATCACTGCGCAAAGAGGGCGCCCGGCTCCGGGACGCCCGTCAACTCTTTCAGATAAGTCGATGACCACCAGCGCACGTCCTGTCGCCGAATGGTGTCCATCATTGCGCCCCACCGCGCGATGCGCTCTTCGCGGCTCATGTTGAGAGCCGTGCGGATTGCGTCCGCGACCTCGAACTTGTCGTTGGGGTTGACAATGAGCGCCTGCCGCAGTTGCAGCGCCGCGCCTGCGAACTTCGATAACACTAGGACGCCGGGATCTTCCGGGTCCTGCGCGGCGACGAATTCTTTCGCGACGAGATTCATGCCGTCGCGCAGGGGCGTGACGAGTCCGACGCGCGCAACGCGAAACAGCCCCGCCAGAACGCTGCGCGGGTAGGAGTTCGTGACGTAGTGAATCGGCACCCAGCCAGGTTCGCCGTAGCTTCCGTTGACGCGGCCGATGGTTTCATTCACCTGCCGGCTCAACATCGCGTACTCGGGCACTTCCGAGCGGCTTACCGGCGCGATCTGCAGAAACGTCACGCGGTTGCGCTGGTCGGGATTGGCGAGAAGGAATCTCTCGAAAGCTTCCATGCGTTCGGGAATTCCCTTCGAATAGTCGAGGCGGTCGACCGACATGACAAGGTTGCGAGACGTGAGGCTCGCGACCGTTTGACGAACGAGCTTTTGCAAATGGCCGCGGCTCGCAGCCTTCTGGAAACTCTCGACGTCGATGCCGATTGGAAATCCCTTGATCACCGCCGAGCGTCCATCGAGCCGCACGCCTGTTTCGCCCTGCAGGACCGCGCCCAGTTCCTGCACGAGATTGCGCTTCAGATTGTCGGCGTCGCGATCCGTCTGCAGTCCGATGAGGTCATATTCCATCATGGCCCGCAGCAGATCCGAACTGCCGGGAAGCGTGTTCAGCACTTCCGGCGCCGGCCAGGGAATATGATGAAAGTACCCTATGCGGTTGCCTACGCCCAATGCGCGCAGTTCGGCGGCAAGCGGCAGAAGATGGTAATCGTGGACCCAGATGTGATCGCTTGGCTCCACGAGACTTGCGAGGGCTTGCGCGAAGCGGCGGTTGACGCGCAGGTACCCGGCGTAGTCGGCGCGCGAGAATTCCGAGAGGCCGATGCGATAATGCATCGTCGGCCACAGGGCGCGGTTGGCGAAACCGGCGTAATATTCCTGCTTGTCCGTGGACGTGAGGTCCATCAGCGCGTATTGCACCGCGCCGCGCTGGAGCATCGCCGGCTTGAGGCTGGGATTTGGGGACGTCTTTCCGCTCCAGCCGAACCAGAGGCCCTTATGTTGCTCCAGCGCCTCGCATAGCGCGACTGCAAGTCCTCCCGCCGCGGTCTTGGCGGCCGGATCGGGGATGGACACTCTGTTGGAAACCACAACCAGACGCGCCAATACGCACTCCTTCCATTTGGTCACTATGATCAGCGCGCCAGCGCGAACAGAATGATCGCCCCGAGCGCGATCGCAATGGCGGCCGCAAGGACGAAGGGCCAGCCGCCGGAGGCGAGGGGCGACGTCGCGGAGACCGGCTCCGGCGCCGTGAAGGCGTCGGGCGCGACGCCAGGCGCGGCGGCTGGCCGTCTTGCGTCGCGCGAGGGCGGTTGCCCGGCGGGCAGATCGATGACCGGCGTTTCCGGCGCAGTCGGCTCGCGCCGCCGCGCCGCGTCCTTGAGCGCGTCCTCCAGCTCTACAGCGACGCCGGACTCTTCCAGAAACACCACAACGCCGGCGACTTCGTCGGCGCTCATCCGCTCGACGGGAAGCACGTCGCGCAAGTCCCCGGTCGTTACGAACCCCCGCTCCCAGGCGCGTTTGCGCAAAAGCGCGAGCTTGGCGTCATCGATCATTCGCGGCCCTTCGCTGCCCACCAGTCTAGACGACAACGCACGGCGAAGCCTTCGGTTCGATTACCTACCGGAAACTTCGAAAGAGGTTGCGGGTTGCCCCACGGGCATGAGCGTTCCGACGGAGTCCACAGATGTTTCTGGTCCGATTCTCGTATGATTTCCGTCCGGCGGACCGCGACGCCGCGCTGTCGTTCATCCGGCGCGAGGTGGACGCCGCGCATGAGCGCGGATTCCCTGCGCGTCTCCTCATACCGCTCACGCGGCCCCAGGGGGGCGCCTCCATGCAATTCGAGGTCGAACTGGAGACGCTGGATCAATTCGACCCGTTTCGCCAGCGCGGCGTTGGCGCGCAGGGCCGGACCGAGGAGTGGATGAGCGCGTTCAGTGAAATTCTCACCGCGCCTCCGTCAGTGGAAATCCTGCGCATCGTCGAGTGAAATCAGCTGCTCGCGGAATCCGGTGCGTCCGCGGGCTTGTCCGGGTCCGGCAATACGCCGGAGCCGGGTGTCGCGTCTGGATTTGTCAGCTCCGGCGTCGCGTGGGGGCCAGCCGGCGGCGACTGCCCTGAATCCGCGTCTCGCCCCCCGGGCGCTTGATCGCTCCGGCGCCGGTCGCGGTCCCTGTCGCCGACCGGTCTGTTCATTTCAGGCGCGCGTCGCGTCATCGATCCTGCCGCTGGCCCTGGTGGGTCGTGTTCTGCCTGATGTCGCCCTGGCGTCCCTGCTGTTCGAGGTTGCGCGCGCGTTCGGCGAACTTCGGGTCCGGTCCCCTCTCCGCTTTTGGCGTATTGTGCGCGCCCTTGGGGCTTCGATTCCCGGGCGGCACAGGCGGCAATTGTTTGGTCATGGGGCCACTCCTTTGCGAGCCAACTTCGTGTCTGCGCGCCAGTTCCGGAGCCGACTCACTGTTTCGCGCGAAGATGTGACCGGCGAAGAACGGGCGTCGCGGTTCGGCCTGCTGACAACGCGCGGGGCGCCCGCTAGTCTCATCCTCACAGCCGTGCGCTGCCGCTTGCGCGTGCCTGAGTGGAGGGAAAAGGATGAATGCATTGAAAGGTTTCAATCGGTCGTTTGCGGCGCTCGCCGTTGCTGGCGTGATATCGACCGGGGCGCTGGCGCAACAGGCCGCTCCGTTCGAGCCAACGGTCGGTCAGGCCGGAAAGGACGTCGTCTGGGTGCCCTCGCCGCAGGCGCTGGTTGATCGTATGCTCGACATGGCGAAAGTCACTCCCAGCGATTTCCTCATGGACCTTGGATCCGGCGACGGCCGCACGGTCATCACCGCTGCGAAGCGCGGCGTGAAGGCCCTGGGCATCGAGTACAACCCGGACATGGTGGCGTTGTCCAAGGCGAATGCCGCGAAGGAAGGCGTCAGCGACAAGGCCGAGTTCGTGAAGGCGGACCTCTTCGAGACCGATTTCTCGAAGGCGACCGTCATCACCATGTTCCTGTTGCCGGACATCAATCGCCGCCTGCGCCCGAAGATCCTCGACATGAAGCCAGGCACGCGGATCGTTTCGAACACGTTCGACATGGGCGACTGGCAGCCGGACGAGACGGCCGAGGCGGGCGGCGAATGCCGTTCCTACTGCCGCGCGCTTTTCTGGATCGTTCCGGCGAAGGTCGACGGCGTGTGGAAGACGCCGCAGGGCGATCTGAAGATCGACCAGAAGTATCAGCGATTTGTCGGTTCGCTCACCGGGACCGGAAACGTTGTCGCGACGATCACCGACGGCAAGCTCACCGGCGATCGGATCGCTTTCACCGCGGGCGGCGTCGAGTACACGGGCAAGGTGAACGGCGACACGATCGAGGGAACCGCCAAGGGCGCGTCCGGCGCGACGCCGTTCAAGGCGACGCGCAGCAAGTAAGCTGCGCGTCATATGATGAAAAGAAAAAGGCGGGCCGCAAGCCCGCCTTTGTCGTTGGGGCTCCCGCCCTTACGTTCCGGAGGGCGATCCGAAAGACTTCGGAGCTGGACTCACGACGCTCGTCGTACCGTTTCTGATCTGCAGCACCGACATGCCGCGATCGTTCAGTCCGTCGGGACGGAAACGGAACAGGCCGTCAGCGCCATTGAAGCCCGACGGATTGGTCAGCGCCTGCTCCGTCACGCCGCCTTGCAATTGCGACAGCGCGGCGACGAGCGACATGGCGTCATAGGACAGCGTTGAAATCCGCGTCGGATCGGAATTGAACTTCGCGCGGTATTTCGACGCGAAACTGTTGAAGCCGGCATTCTCCGGCGCCGGGAACCAGGCGCCCTGCAACGCCGGCAGGCGCAGCACGCGCGAGTCATTCCACAGGCCGGTGCCGAGAATCTGCACGTTCTTCGGATCCACGCCCGCGGCGACGAGCGCCTGCGAGACGGCGGCCATCTGGTCCGCCTGCTCGGGAATGAACAGGGTGTCGATTTGTCCGCTGATCGAGCCGATGCGCTGGGCGGCGGCCGTCGCGTTGCCGCGCGAGTAACGCTCGATTGCTTGCACACGCGCGCCAGCCGCGGCGGCGGCGCTCTGGAACTGGGCGAGAGCGACATTGCCGTAGTCGCTCTCCGGAACGAGCGCGGCGAAACTCTTCTTGCCGCGCGACGCCGCGAACTGGACGACGCGATCGACATAGCCTTCCACGAGGAAAGACAACAGGTACACGCCGCGCGAGGCGGTCGACGTGTCGGTCGAGAAGGCGATGACCGGGCGGCTCGCGCCGCGCGCCACGCGACCGACTTCACGCACGTTGCCGGCGTAGAGGGGTCCGACGATGACCTCCGCGCCTTCCGCGGTCGCCGCTTCCGCGGCGGCGCGCGCGCCTTCCGGCGAAGACTGGTCGTCCTTCACAAGCACCGTCACGGCGTTCTGGCCCGACTCCGATACGGCGAGCTCCGCCGCGTTGCGCAGCGACTGACCGACCGCGCTGGGGCCGCCCTGCTGCGTCAGCGGCAGGATCAGCGCCACGCGCTTCGGGCCGGACCCGAACGTGTCGCCGCTTATGGCCGCCGGGGCCTGCGGGGCTGTGGCGTTCTGCGAGACCGGCCCGCGCCCCGTGGGGCCACAGCCGCCGAGCGCAAGAGCCGCGAGAACGGCGACGGCTTTCCAGCGCCCGACCGTCGCAAGGCGCCCCCCGGCGCTCCCAATGCTTGCCATCATGCCGCACCTGAACAAATCGAAGACCGCGCACCCCTCCGGAAAGGAGGCGGCGTCGAAAATTGACCCATTTGCATGGACCGGGAAGCGTCCTGATAGCAGAACTCTCCCTCGACTTCACCCGTGTAGCAAACATGTACATGCAATGTTCGATAAAAAGAATGAAAAATCCGGTTTACGGAACGTAACCTCTGACCTAATCTGCCTTATGACCTCGACCCGCGACAATGCCGCCGGCCCGGAACGCAGCGCCAGCTTCACCGCATTCGGCCTGCGCGCGGAAGCTCAGCCGCTCGCCCCCGGCCTTCACGTTGTGGCGACTCCAATCGGAAATCTGGGAGACATAACCTTCCGCGCTCTCGCGACGCTCGCTGCGGCCGACGCGGTGATCGCGGAGGATACGCGGGTCAGCAAGACGCTGCTCGCCCATTACGGGATCGCGACGCCGCTCGTCGCCTATCATGAACACAACGCCGCAGTGATCCGACCGCATTTGCTGGCGCGGCTCGAGGGCGGCGCGGCGCTGGCGTTGATCTCGGACGCCGGAACTCCGCTGGTGTCGGACCCCGGCTTCAAGCTTGTCGCCGAGGCGCTGGAGCGTGGCGTTCAGGTGACATCGGCGCCTGGCCCGTCCGCGGTTCTGGCGGCGCTTGTCGTCGCCGGCCTGCCGACGGACCGCTTTTTCTTTGAAGGATTCCTGCCGCAAAAGAGCGCGGCCCGGCGTCAGCGCGCGGCGGCGCTCAAGAGCGTGCCCGGTACACTGGTCATGTTCGAATCGCCGCGCCGTCTCGCGGAGAGCCTTGACGACCTCGCCGCCGTGCTCGGCGACCGGCAGGCGGCGGTCTGCCGCGAACTGACGAAGCGTTTCGAGACGGTGCGGCGCGGATCGCTGGCTCAGCTTGCGGGCGAATTCGCCGCCGAGCCGCCGCCGAAGGGCGAGATCGTCATTGTCGTCGGCCCGCCCGGCGAGCCAGACGAAGCTGCGGCCCAGGGCGATGTCGATGCGAAGCTCAATGCGGCGCTTGCGAGACATTCCGTCAAGGATGCGGCGGCGATCGTTGCGGGTGAAACGGGTCAGCCGCGACGGAAGGTCTACGCGCGCGCGCTCGAAATCGCGGCCTCGCGGGAAATGGATCCGGACGAAAAGTGACGAATCGGAAGAACGCCGGCGCCGCGTCTTCCGACAAGCGCCGCGAAGCCTACATGCTGGGCCTGCGCGCTGAAACGCTCGCGGCCCTTCGCTTGCGCCTCACCGGCTGGAGGATCATCGAGCGGCGCTTTCTCGCGGGCGGCGGTGAGATCGACCTTGTCGCCATTCGCGGCGACTGCATCGCGTTCGTCGAAGTGAAGGCGCGCGCGTCCGTTCAGGCTGCGGCCGAGTCGATCACGCCGCAGAAGATGCAGCGCATGCGCCGCGCCGCGAACGCCTGGCTTGCGCGAAATCCCTGGGCCGCGCGCAAAACCCTGCGGGCTGACGCGGTGTTCCTCGCGCCGCGCGCATGGCCGCGGCACGAGGTCAACATCTTCGATCTGGCTGATTGACTCAGCGCGAACGGTCGTAGGCCCCAAGTCCGGGACGATACGACTTCTCGTCCAGGAACTGCTTCATGCCTTTCTGGTCGCCCTGTTCGGGATCGCGGAACTTGGTCTGATCGGATTTGGCAGCGAGGTATTCGGCCGAAGCGTCCCACGACATCTCGCGTACATAATGGTAGCCCATCTTGCAGGCCCGCAGCACATGCGGATTTTTCTGCATGAGCGTTTGCGCGAGCTTCGTCACGCGCTCCTTCAATTCGTCCGCAGGCACTGCGAAATTGACGAGCCCGATCTCGGCGGCCTTTCGTCCGTCGAACGGTTCGCCCGTCATGATGTAATAGAGCGCAGTGCGTTGCATCAGCGCCATTGCGACGGACTTGGTGACGATGCCGGCCGGGATGATGCCCCAGTTGATTTCGGACAGGCCGAACGTCGCTTTCTCGTCGGCGATCGCCAGGTCGCAGGCGAGCAGGACCTGGAAGGCGCCGCCGAAGCACCATCCGTTGACCATCGCTATGGTCGGCTTGGGGAAATGCATCATGCGCCGCCACTGCCATTGCGCGTTCGCCTTGTGCAGGCGTTCGCGCAGGACAGGGTGGCCGGCGTCGGGCTCGCGGAAGTACTCCTTGAGGTCCTGTCCGGCGGAAAAGGAATCGCCGGAGCCTGTGATTACGACGACGCGGCAGGCGTCGTCCATCTCGAGCGCGTCCAGCGCCTCGTTCATCTCGCGGACGATGGCCGGATTGATCGCGTTGCGCTTTTCCGGCCGGTTGAGGGCCACCCACGCGATCCCGTTCTCGACCGTGACGAGAACGCTCTTCTGCCCTGTCTCGGATGTCTGACCGTCGCTGCTCACTTGATGCACCCTCCCGCCCTGAATATAAGGGTCCCTTAGATCGGCGCGCGCAGCGGCGTCAAGGGAGGGGCCATCCGTGGAAAGTCAGCGGCCGAGCACGATCTATCTGCTGCACCAGACCAGCCAGGGTCTGAGGTCGCGGCTGGAGCAGGCGCTGCGTCCCCTTGGCGTCACCGGCCTTCAGTACACGATCCTCGGACTTCTTGACCGCCACGCCGGACTGTCCTCGGCAGATCTTTCCCGCCGGTTCTTCGTGACCCCCCAGACCATGAACCAGGTCATTGCGGGCATGTTGAAGCGGGGCCTGATCTCGCGCGAAGCGAGCGAGACGAACCGGCGGGTATTGCGCATGGCGTTGACCCCGGAGGGACGCGATCTGCTGGCCCGCTCCGAACGGATCGCCGACGTCATCGAGGCCGACGCGCTCGCGCAAGTTCCCGGCGGCGACCTCGCGCAGATGCGCCAGCACCTGCGCCTCCTGCTGCGGCAATTGCGTCTTGCGGGCGGCGACGACAACGTCGTCGTCGAACCGTTGCACAACGCGGGCCTCGGTGCATCGGCCCGCAAGCCCCGTCCCGCGACCTTTTCAGAAAAGCGAAGTCCGTAGGCGTCCGTGCAGATCGCCGTTTGCAGCGGCGCGTTTAGCCTGTATGCGAAGTGCGTTGCGCTCCGGCGCGCCGAAAAGAAGAGACGAAGGGTGGAGGGGAGAGCGTCGGGATGATCCGCATCACGCATCCGCAGGATTTTTGGTCCGGCCTCTTGTTCATGGCCTTTGGCGCAGCCGGCGTCTGGCTCAGCCGTGAATTCGTATTCGGCACGTTGACGCGCATGGGGCCGGGCTTCCTGCCGACGGTGCTCTCCTGGCTTTTGATCGCCATCGGGGCGATCATCGTGGTTCGTTCGCTCGCGCTGAAGGGGCAGCCGATCGAGCGCAGCACATGGCGGCCGCAAATCCTGATCGTCGTCGCAATCGTGTTGTTCGCGCTCCTGATCGAGCGCGTGGGCCTGATTCCCACCGTGTTCGCCGTTCTCGTCGTCGCCTCCTTCGCATCGCCGGAGTTTCGATTGCGGGATTCGCTCGTGCTTGCCGTTGGCATGGCGCTGACCTGCTATGTCGTGTTCGTCGTCCTGCTCGCTCTCCCGCTGAATCCCCTTGCGTGGAATTTCTGACATGGATGTTTTCGCAAACCTCGCCACGGGCTTTTCCGCCGCTGCGACGCCGACGAATCTGCTGTTCTGCCTGATTGGCTGTCTGCTCGGAACCCTGATCGGCGTGCTGCCCGGCATAGGGCCCATCGCCACGATCGCCATGCTCCTGCCCGTCACCTACGGGCTGGATCCGCTGGCTGCCCTGATCATGCTCGCTGGCATCTACTACGGCGCGCAATATGGCGGCTCCACGACGGCCATTCTCGTGAATCTTCCCGGCGAAACGTCGTCGGTGATCACCTGCATCGAAGGCTACAAGATGGCGCGCAACGGGCGCGCCGGAGCCGCCCTGACGGTCGCCGCGCTCGGTTCGTTTTTCGCCGGATGCGTCGGGACCGTGGTGATCGCGATGTTCGCGCCAATCCTCGCGAGTTTCGCGGTGCAATTCCGCTCGCCCGAGTACTTCTCGCTGATGATCTTTGGCCTGGTCGCGGCGGTCGTTCTCGCCAACGGGTCCGTGATCAAGGCCGTCGCGATGGTAATCCTCGGGTTGCTGTTCGGCCTCGTCGGCACGGACACGCAGGCGGGCGTGACGCGTTTCACCTTTGGCGTCACCGAACTCTATGACGGAATCGACTTCGTGCCGCTCGCCATGGGCCTTTTCGGCATCGCCGAACTGATGACCAATCTTGACCGGAGTTTGGAGGACCGCAGCCAGACGCAGAAGATCGAGAGCCTGTGGCCCACCCGCAAGGAAGTGCGCCTGGCCATACCCGCCGCCCTGCGAGGCACGGGCCTTGGATCGCTCCTCGGCATCCTGCCAGGCGGAGGCGCCGTCCTGGCCTCGTTCGCGTCCTACACGCTGGAAAAGAAAATCTCGCACTCCCGCGCTCAGTTCGGCAACGGCGCGATCGAAGGAGTCGCCGGACCTGAATCGGCCAACAACGCTGGCGCGCAGACCTCGTTCATTCCTCTTCTGACGCTCGGCATTCCCTCCACGCCCGTCATGGCGATCATGGTTGGCGCCATGATGATCCAGGGCATCGCGCCGGGCACCGCGCTCATCAGCGAACGTCCGCAATTGTTCTGGGCGATGATCGCATCGATGTGGATTGGCAATCTGATGCTCGTCGTCATCAACCTGCCGCTCATCGGCCTATGGGTTACGCTGCTGCGCGTGCCGTACCGGCTGATGTTCCCGTGCATCGTGATCCTGTGCTGCGTCGGCGCCTATGCGATCAGCTCAAGCTCGTTCCTCGTGATGATGATGGCTGGCTTCGCTGTCCTCGGCTACGTCTTCGGAAAGCTTGGATGCGAAGGGGCGCCCTTCCTGCTGGGCTTCGTGCTCGGCCCGTTGATGGAGGAGAACCTGCGCCGGTCGATGGTGCTGTCGTTCGGCGATCCGCTCATCTTCGTGCAGCGCCCGATTTCGCTGGCGCTTCTGTTGCTGTCGGCCGCCCTGATCCTGATGATCGTGCTGCCCTCCTTCCGGCGCACCCGGGAGGTCGCTTTCCAGGAATAGGTCGCATCGTGCGGCGCGTCTGCGCCGCATGACGGGTCTGCCGTCCCGGCATGGACGCGCCCCCTCCGGGGTGTTAGGAAACCGCGCGCGCAATGCGCCAAGATTCATGCAGGGAGATGCGAAGCGCCATGGCAGCGGCACAAGCTCGTTACCGTCTCGGGGTCGACGTCGGCGGAACGCATACCGACCTCGTGCTCCTCGACCCCGCCACAGGCGAGCTTCTGGTCGAAAAGGTGTCCAGCACGCCGCGCAATCCGGCGCTTGGCGTCCTCAACGGCGTGTCGCGTTTCGTGGCGCGGGGCGTTGCGCCCGACGCCATAGACTTCTTCGCCCACGGAACGACGATCACGACAAATGCGCTGCTTGAGATGCGCGGCGCGAAGGTTGGCCTCCTCGTCACGAAAGGCTTCAGGGCGATACAGGAAGTGCAGGCGCAGGCCCGCGACGGAAACCTGTTCGACTATTACTACGCGAAGCCCGAGCCCATCGCGCCGCAAAGCCTGACGCGCGAGATCCCGGAGCGCAGCGACTATCAGGGCAATGTGCTTCTGCCGCTCGACCGCGAGGCCGTCCGGCAGGCCGTGCGCGAACTGAAGGCGCTTGGCGCCACGTCGCTCGCCGTGTGCTACCTCTTTTCGTTCATGAATCCCGCGCACGAGGATGAAACGCGCAGGATTGCGCTTGAGGAAGCGCCCGACCTGCATGTTTCGATTTCGAGCGAAGTCCTGCCGCGCCTGCGCGAATGGCCGCGCATGTCGACGACGTTGCTCAACGCCTATCTCGAGCCTGTTCTCGTCCGCTACATCGATCATCTGTCGAAGGGCCTCGACGAGGCGGGCGTCAGCACGCAGCGCCGCTTCCTCATGCAATCGAACGGCGGGGTCATGCCCTTCACCGCGACGGTCGCGGGCGGGCGCACGGTGCACACGCTGTTCTCGGGTCCCGCCGGCGGCGCGCAGGCGAGCGCGATGCTGTCGGGCGACTATGCGCGGCGCGGATTGGTGACGCTCGACATGGGCGGCACCAGCGCCGACATCGCCTTCATCGAGGGCGGCGTGCCGCTGGAGACGACGGAGAGCGTCATCGCGCGCCGGCAGATCGATGTGCCCGCGCTCGACATGACGACGATCTCCGCCGGCGGCGGCTCGATCGCGGCCGTCGATCGCGGCGGTTTCCTCGTGGTCGGCCCGCAGAGCGCGGGCGCCGATCCTGGCCCCGCCTGCTACGGACGCGGCGGAACGCGTCCCACCGTCACAGACGCGGACGTCGTGTGCGGTTACCTCAATCCGGGCTATTTTCTCGGCGGCGCTCAGACGCTCGATGTGGAAGCCTCGCGCCGCGCGCTTGACGAGCATGTCGCAAAGCCTCTCGGCCTCGACACCGTATCCGCCGCCGCGGGCATTCGGCGCATCGTCGACATGCGCATGGCGGACGAAGTGCGCGTCTTCGCCGCAAAGCGCGGCGTCGATCTCACCTCATTCACCCTGCTGCCCTTCGGCGGCGCCGGCGCCGTCCACGCGGCCGCGGTTGCCGAGGAACTCGCGATGCGGCGCATTCTCGTGCCGCCGCGCCCCGGCGCGTTCTCCGCGCTGGGCCTGCTCTGCACCGACGTTGTGCATGATTACATCCGCTCCGAATTGCGCCCGCTCGCGGAAGTGACGCCTGCGCACGCGGAAGAAATATACGGCGCGCTGGAGGAGCGCGCCCGGGAGGAATTGAAGGCGGAAGGCATGAACCCCGCCGACGCTTCGTTCCTGCGCGAACTCGACCTGCGTTACACGGGGCAGGGCTACGAATTGCGCACGCCGCTCGACGGTCTCTACAGCGGCGCGCTCACGGATGAGTCGCTGAAAGCCGCGCGCTCGCGCTTCGACGAGCGTCACGCGAAAGTGCATGGCCACGCGGCGAGCGACCGGCCGGTGGAAGTCGTGAGCTATCGCGTGCGCGTGCGCGTCGCCGTGCCGAAATACGTGCCGCGCAGTGAGGCGCCGCCAGACAAGCCAAGGGCCGTCGCGGAGGCGCGCAAGGGCGCCCGTCGCGTATACTTCGATCCGAAAAATCCCATCGAAGCGACTGTCTACGAGCGCGACGGGCTCGACATCGGCGTGCGCATAGAGGGGCCCTGCATCGTCGAACAGTTCGATGCGACGACGGTTGTGCCGCCCGGCTGGAGCGCGCAGGTGGACGAATATCGCAATCTCGTTCTCGAACGCGCGGGAGCCTGACATGGACGCGATCACGGTTCAGATTCTGCGCAACAAGATCGCCAGCCTCGTCGACGAAATGCACTATCATTTCTATCGCTCGGGCTATTCGACCATCATCCGCGAGTCGCGCGACTTCTCCTGCGTCGTGCTCGACAGGACGGGGCGGCTCATCGTTGCGCCGCCGATGTTCTTCCACGCGCCGGTCTATCGGCATCTCGTCGGGCGCATCATCGAGATTTATGGCGACGAGATCGCGGAAGGCGACGTCTTCGTCTCCAACCATCCCTATGAAGGCGGGCTTCCGCATGTCTCCGACATGGCCTTCGTCTCGCCCGTCTTTGCGGATGGAAAGATCGTCGCCTTCACTGGCTCCATCGCGCACAAGGCGGACGTTGGCGGCACGATCCCCGGATCGACGTCGGCCAACGCGACCGAAATTTTCCAGGAAGGCATGTTGCTGCCGCCCGTGCGCATCTGGAAGGCGGGCAAGCTTCTGCCCGATGTCGAGCGCCTGATCCTCGCGAACACCCGCCAGCCCGATCTTGTGCGCGGCGACGTCACCGCTCAGATCGCGGTCACGCACAATGGCGCGCAACGGATGCAGGACCTTTGCGAACGCTTTGGCGCGCAGACGCTGATGGACGCCTTCAAGGCGATCCTCGACGGCGCCGCGGCCGATCTGCGCGCCTGCATCGAAAAGCTGCCCGAGGGCGAGTCGTCGGCGGAAGGTTATATCGATCACGACGGCGTCGATCCAACGAAGCCGATCAAGCTCGCGGTGACGATCCGCGTGAAGAACGGCCGCGCCGTCTTCGATTTCTCCGCCAGCGATCCGCAGGCGCGCGGCCCCGTCAACCTGCGCCCCTCGATGATCGAGGCCTGCGTGTTCTACGCGCTGCTCGGCTCGCTCGATCCGACGCTGCATTTCAATGACGGGATGCGCGACGCCGTCGATTTCGTCGTCGCGCCAAAGACGATCACCAACGCTTCGGCGCCCGCCGCCGTGTCGAACTACCAGCAGGTGAACCTGAAGCTCGTCGACGTGCTGCTCGAGGCGATGGCGAAGTTCAATCCCTCGCGCGCCGCTGCAAGCGCGGGATCGTCCAGCGCGCTCGGCATCTTCTGGTCGAAGGGTCGGCCGGGCCAGTCCAACATGCAGTACGAGATCCTCGGCTCCGCCTACGGCGCCGGCTCGCATTACGACGGCGCGTCGGGCACGGCCTGCCACCTGAGCAACCTGCACGTCACGCCGATCGAAATCCTCGAGTCCGAGTATCCCTGCCGCATCAACCGCTTCGATCTCCTGCCCGACACCGGCGGCGCCGGTGAGTGGCGCGGGGGGCTGAGCATGGTGCGAGAATACGAATTGCTCGAGGATGCGACCATCGTGCGCCGCTACGACAAGAGCAAGTTCCCGCCCAAGGGCCTGAACGGGGGCGCGGACGGTTCGGGCGCGAAGTTCACCATCAGGCTCGGCACGCCCGAAGAATACGATACGCCGTCCTCCGGACGCTTCGAGATGAAGAAAGGCGAGAAGTTCCGCCTGCAGACGGCCGGCGGCGGCGGCCTTGGGCGCCCGCAGGCCCGCGACGCGGAGGCCGTGCGGCGCGACGTCGCCGAGGGTTACGTGACGGCTGACGCCGCCGAGAAAATCTACAACCGGAAAGTCTGAAAAGAGGGAGACGCCGTCATGGCGCAGAAGGAAAAGGTCGGCATCGTCGGCGTCGGGCGCATGGGCCAGCCGATGGTCAAGCACATGCTAAGGCATGGTTATGACGTGACCGCCGTCGACGTGTCGAAGGACAATCTGGCGAAGGTCGCGGAGATGGGCGCCAGGACCGCCGCTGCGCCGAAGGATCTCGGCGACTGCACGTTCATCGTGCTCGGCGTCGGCTATGACGATGAAGTCAACGAAGTCGTGCTCGGCCCCAACGGCGTGCTCGCGGCGCTGAAGCCGGGCGCGATTATCGCGGTGTCGTCCACCGTGTCGCCGGAAACCGTGAAGGCGATCGACGAGAAGGCGCGCGCGAAGGGCTGCGACGTGCTCGACGCGCCGATCTGCCGTGGCCGCTGGTTCGCCGACGAGGGCAAGTTGCTGGCGCTGTTCGGCGGCCGCGACGAGGTCGTCGCGCGCGGCCGCGAGGTTTACGGCACGTTCTCGTCCGACATCGCGCATCTGGGCGACGTCGGCCATGGGCAGGTCGGCAAGGCGATGAACAACCTGATGCTCTGGATCACCAGCATCGGCCTTATCGAGGCCGGTCGCGTTGCGGCCTCCACCGGCATCGACCTGCCGAAGCTGCGCGACGCGCTGATGATGTCTTCAGGCAAGAGCCAGGCGCTCGAGGACTGGGATCAGACCACGTTCACCTGGGCGCTGAAGGACATGCAGATCGTCATGCAAATGGCCGACAAGGCGGGCCTGTCGCTGCCGCTGTCGGGCGCCGTGAAGGAAATGGTCAAGGAAGGCCGCCGCATCAAGGCGACCAATCCTCCGGAGTGGACCAAGAAGTAGCGCGCTTTTTCCCTCTCCCGCGACGCGGGAGAGGATGGCCGTCTAAGCCGGCCGGGTAAGGGCGCCTGCCGCACCACGTAGGTTGTTCATCGCAGCGTCTCGCCGCCCTCATCCGGCCTTTGCTGCGCAAGGTCGGCCTTCTCCCGTTCCACGGGAGAAGATCGGCGCACACGGATTGCAGGGCGCCAGTCACCCGCGTATGGCGCGAGCCTACTTCTTGTACAAGTCCCCGTAGGACTTGCGCAGTTCGGCCTTCTGCACCTTGCCCATCGTGTTGCGCGGCAGTTCGTTCACGAACAGGACGCGCTTGGGCTGTTTGAACTTGGCGAGCCTCTGCTCCAGAGCGCCTATGATCTGCTTCTCGTCGAGCTGCGCGCCCTTCTTCGGCACGACGACGGCGGTGACGCCCTCGCCGAAATCGGGATGCGGCACGCCGATGACCGCGCTTTCCAGCACGCCCGGCAGTTCGTCAATCTCCGTCTCGACTTCGATAGGATAAACGTTGAAGCCGCCAGTGATGACGAGGTCCTTGTCGCGCCCGACGATATAGACGTAGCCGCGCTCGTCGATCTTTCCAAGGTCACCCGTGATGAAGAACCCGTCCGCGCGGAACTCGGATGCGGTCTTCTCCGGCATTTGCCAGTAACCCTTGAAGACGTTCGGCCCCTTCACCTCGATCATTCCGATTTCGCCGCGCGGCAATTCCTGAGCGGTTTCGGGATTGGTGATGCGTACGGAAACACCCGGCAGCGGAAAGCCCACCGCGCCGGGCACGCGATCCCCGTCATAGGGGTTCGACGTGTTCATGTTGGTTTCCGTCATGCCGTAGCGTTCGAGAATCGCGTGGCCCGTGCGGGCGGTCCATTCGCGGTGCGTCTCGGCGAGCAGCGGCGCGGAGCCGGAGATGAACAGGCGCATGTTCTTCGCCGCCTCTTTCGTGAGGCCCGGATGCGCAAGAAGCCGCGTGTAGAAGGTGGGCACGCCCATCATGGCCGTCGCGCCGCGTCCCATCAGTTGCAGCATGAGATCGGGGTCAAGCTTCGACAGGAAGAACATCGAACCGCCGGCGAGCAGCAGCGTGTTCATCGCTACGAACAGGCCATGCGTGTGATAGATCGGCAGGGCGTGGATGAGCACGTCCTTGTCGGTGAAGCGCCAGTAGTCCACGAGCGTCAGAGCGTTCGAGGCGAGGTTGCCATGCGAAAGCATCGCGCCTTTCGAGCGGCCCGTGGTGCCGGACGTGTAGAGAATGGCGGCGAGATCGTCCGCGCCGCGCTCCACATCGGCGAAGTCGGCGCTCATGCCGCGCGACGCGTCGACAAGCGAACCGTCTTCGCGCACGCCGAGCGTCTCGACATGCGCGACGCCGGCCTTGTCGGCGACCGGCTGTAGTTTCTCGCGCGCGGCGGGATCGCACACGAAGACCCGCGGCTTCGCGTCGCCGAGAAAGTATTCGATCTCGGCTGGCGTGTACGCCGTGTTGAGCGGCAGGAAGATCGCTCCCGCGCGAAGGCACGCCAGATAGAGCATCACCGCGTCCGGCGACTTCTCGACCTGGACGGCGACGCGATCGCCGGGCTGGACCCCGCGCGCGGCGAGCAGATTGGCGAAGCGCGCGGAGCCTGCGTGCAGATCCGCGTAGGTGATCTTGCGGCCCTCCGGCGTTTCGATGAACACCTTCTGCGGCGAGGGTGCGCGGCGCGCGATCAGGTCATACAGATAGGCGGGCATGTTCCCCCCGTTTTCTCTCGATGGTGACGTGTGCGTGGGGCGATCAGGCCTTCGCGCCGTTGACGGGCGCGAGCCGCCCCCGCGCTCCCGCTTTCAATAGTCTGCGAACGGGCGCCGAGGCAACGACCTCGCCGGCGTTTGCGAACGCCTCATGGTTCTGCTCGATCTGGTCGAGATCGTAGAGGTAATTGACCATGATCCCCGCGCTCTCCACGAGGCCCTTGGGCGACGTGTCGCCGAGCCAGTCGATGCGCTCGAGCCGCGCGCCATTGCCGAGATGGAATCGCGCGACGGGATCGACAGGCCGGTTGCCCGGCGTGCGCGCCTCCAGAAAATACCAGGCGGCGAGCGGCTCCAGCAGCGCCTTTGCGCGCGCTGAGAACTCCTCGTCCTGCGGCCAGAACGGATCGTCGAGACCTTCGATTGTCTCGCGGTCGGCTTCCGGCAACGCGTCGGCGTTCGCGCGCAGCCATTTCATGAAGCCGGGCACGGGAGACAGCGTTACGAAGGTCGAGACGCCCGGCAGCTCCCGGCGTAATTCCTCTACCACCTGTTTGATGAGGAAGTTGCCGAACGACACGCCGGCAAGCCCCTGCTGGCAGTTCGAGATTGAATAGAAGGCAGCGGTGCTCGCCTTGGCGAGCGGCGCCGGCGCGCGCTCTTCCGCCAGGAGCGGCTGCACGGCGGCCGGGATGTCCGCAGTCAGCGCGACCTCCACGAAAATCAGCGGTTCGTCGACGAGCGCCGGGTGAAAGAAGGCGTAGCAACGCCGGTCAGGCGGATCGATGCGGCGGCGCAGGTCGTCCCAGTCGCGGATCTGATGCACCGCCTCGTAACGGATGATCTTTTCGAGAACCACGGCCGGCGACGACCAGTCGATGCGGCGCAGCACTAGGAAGCCGCGGTTGAACCACGAGTTCAGCAAATGGACGAAATCGCGGTCGACCACCTTGAGAGCCGGGTGGCCCGGCAGGAGGTTCAGCAGGTCTTCGCGCATGGCGACGAGCGCGGCCGTGCCGCCGGGAGCGCGGTTGAGGCGGCGGAACACTTCCTGCCGCCGAGGTTCGGACGCGTAGTGGATGGCGGCGCTGCGTTCGTCGGTCGGCTCCTTCGTCCACGCTTCGACCGCCTTCGACAGCGCTGCGGGGTCCGGCCCGAAGCGTTGCGCGAGCGCGTCGAAGAATGCCAGGCGTCCGGCCTGATCGAGCTGCGCGTAGCTTTGCAGGACCTCGCGCGCGAGGGCCGTGCCCGATGCCTCGCCGCGTCCCGACAGCAGCGCGTCGCAAAGGTCCATTACGCCGCCCGAGCGCCGTGCGGCGTCGTCGCCGGCCGGCAGGCCGAGCAGATTTCGGCCGCGGTCGGCGATCGACGTCAGAAGCTCGGAGAAGAACGTGCTGTTCATCTGGCTTTCCCGATGCGAACCGCAGGCGCGGCGACATGATCAAGTCTAGTGCGTCCCTCCCGCCGCCGCCAGAGATTGCCGGAAGCGTCCGCCCTGATAAGATTCATGAATGACCGAAGATCACGACAAGGCCGCCGCCATCAGGGCGCGCATCGACTCCCCCTCCTACCGTCTCGCCGCGCTCGATCAGGACTTCCTCCTGTCAGACACGATGCGAGGCGTTCGCTTCCTGCTCGAATACGCCAAGGCGGAGGAGGCGCTGCGCGCGTGGTCCGTGCGCTCGACCGTCGTGGTTTTCGGAAGCGCGCGCATCCGAGAGGACGGACCCGGCCGGCAGGCGTTCTGGTACCAGCAGGCGCGCGAATTCGGACGCATCTGTTCGCTGAAAGGCGGCGCGCTCGACGGGCATGGCGGCGTGCCGCGCGACAACGTCATCGCCACCGGAGGCGGGCCGGGCGCGATGGAGGCGGCCAATCGGGGCGCCAGCGAAGTCAATGCGCCGAGCATCGGCTTCAACATCGTGCTGCCGCACGAGCAGATGCCAAATCCGTATTCGACGCCCGCGCTGACGTTCCGCTTTCATTACTTCGCGATGCGCAAGATGCATCTGGCCATGCGCGCCAAGGCGCTGGTCGTGTTTCCCGGCGGATTCGGCACGATGGACGAATTGTTCGAACTGCTGACGCTGGCGCAGACCGGCAAGGCGCCGCGCGTTCCCGTCATCCTGTTCGACAGAGATTACTGGACGGAGGCCGTCAACTTCGACGCCTTTGTGAAGCATGGCATGATCGATCCGCAGGACCTCGAACTCTTCTGCTACGCGGACACCGCCGCCGAGGCGTGGGATCATCTTGTCAAGCGCGGCCTGCTCAAGGTCTACAAGCCCAAGATCACCTGAGGGCCCGCCGCAGCCGGCAAAATAAAAAAAGCCCCGCAGCGGGGTGCGGGGCTTTCCGTTCCTTTTTTAAGCAGGCGCGATTACACGCCCGGCTGTTCGCCTTCGGCGGCGGCCTTGCGCTCCGCCTTTTCCTTGGCTTCGAGGTCTTCGCCGGTGACCTGATCGACCGCGCGCATCGACAGGCGGACCTTGCCGCGATCGTCGAAGCCGAGCAGCTTCACTTTCACCTTGTCGCCTTCCTTCACGACGTCGGTGGTCTTGTTCACGCGCTCCTTGGAGAGCTGCGAGATGTGAACCAGCCCATCCTTCGAGCCGAAGAAGTTGACGAAGGCGCCGAATTCCATCGTCTTCACGACGGTGCCCTCGTAGATCGCGCCGACTTCCGCTTCCTGCGTGATCGACTTGATCCAGTTGATCGCCGCCTTGATGGAATTGCCGTCGGAGGACGCGATCTTGACGGTGCCGTCGTCGTCGATGTTGATCTTGGCGCCGGTCTTCTCGACGATCTCGCGGATCACCTTGCCGCCGGTGCCGATCACTTCGCGGATCTTGTCGGTCGGGATCTTGATCTGCTCGATGCGCGGGGCGAACTCACCCAGTTCCGCGCGCGCGGAGTTCAGCGCCTTCGACATTTCGGTGAGGATATGCAGACGCCCGTCCTTGGCCTGGCCGAGCGCAACGCGCATGATCTCTTCCGTAATGCCGGCGATCTTGATGTCCATCTGCAGCGACGTGACGCCGTTCTCGGTGCCCGCCACCTTGAAGTCCATGTCGCCGAGATGGTCCTCGTCGCCGAGAATGTCGGAGAGGACAGCGTAGCGGTCGCCTTCGAGGATGAGGCCCATGGCGATGCCCGCCGTGGGACGCTTCAGCGGGACGCCCGCGTCCATCAGCGAGAGCGAGGCGCCGCAGACCGTCGCCATCGACGACGAACCGTTCGACTCGGTGATCTCTGAAACGACGCGGATCGTGTAGGGGAATTCCGCCTGCGTCGGCAGCATCGGGCGAATGGCGCGCCACGCGAGCTTGCCGTGGCCGATTTCGCGGCGGCCGGGCGAGCCCATGCGGCCGGTTTCACCGACGCTGTAGGGGGGGAAGTTGTAGTGGAGCATGAAGCGCTCGCGGTAGGTGCCCTCGAGCGAATCGACGATCTGCTCGTCTTCCGCCGTGCCGAGCGTGGCGACGACGAGCGCCTGCGTCTCGCCGCGCGTGAACAGCGCCGAGCCGTGGGTGCGCGGCAGGACGCCAACCTGCGAGAGGATCGGACGCACCGTGCGCACGTCGCGGCCGTCGATGCGAACGCCCGTGTCGAGGATGTTCCAGCGAACGACCTTCGCCTGCAGGTCGTGGAAGACTTCGCCGACCTTCTGCTTGTCGAACTTCGGCGCTTCCGGATCGCACAGCGCAGCGGTCACTTTCGCCTTCACGGCGTCAACCGCCTTGTAGCGCTCGGCCTTCTGCGTGATCTTGTAGGCTTCGCGCAGTTCCGCTTCCGCGATTTCGGAAACCGCCTTCTCGATCTCGGACTTGTCGGCGACGACGAGATCGCGCGGCTCCTTCGCGGCCTTTTCCGCGAGACGGATGATCGCGTCGATCACGGGCTGGAAGCCGCGATGACCGGTCATCACCGCCTCGAGCATCGTCTCTTCCGAAAGCTCCTGCGCCTCGGATTCGACCATCAGCACCGCGTCCTGCGTGCCGGCGACGACGAGGTCGAGCTGCGATTCCTTCATCTCGTCGATGGTCGGATTGAGCTTCAGTTCACCCTTGATGAAGCCGACGCGCGCCGCTCCGACGGGACCCATGAACGGAATGCCGGAAATCGTCAGCGCCGCGGACGCCGCGACCATCGCGAGAATGTCGGGGTCGGTCTCGAGGTCATGGCTCAGAACCGTCACGATCACCTGCGTGTCGTTGCGATAGCCTTCCGGAAAAAGCGGACGGATCGGACGGTCGATGAGGCGGGAGACGAGCGTCTCCTTCTCGGTCGGACGTCCTTCGCGCTTGAAGTAGCCGCCGGGAATGCGGCCGGCCGCGAAGGTCTTTTCCTGATAGTTGACCGTCAGGGGGAAGAAGTCGACGCCGGGCTTGGGCGACTTGGCGGAAACGACGGTCGCCAGCACGCTGGTCTCGCCCCACGAGGCGTACACGGCGCCGTCTGCCTGGCGGGCCATGCGCCCGGTCTCGAGCACGAGCTTGCGCCCTGCCCAGTCAAGTTGTTCACGGTGAATTTCGAACATTCAGATTGTCTCTCATGGCTGTGCGGAGAGGCTTGCGGCCATGAGCAAGACGGCGAGACGCTGACGGGTGTGGACCCGGCGCTTCCACCAGGCCTTTCAGCGTCCGGCGATCCTGCCGATGGCTGGACCTTCCAGAGGAACGACGGCCCCATGCCGCCGTTCTGTTGAGCCCCGATGATTTTTGCGGGGCGAAGTGGGCGCCGGCGTCGCCGCCGGCGCCGGTTTCCTAGCGGCGGATGCCGAGCCGCTCGATGAGCGTGCGGTAACGCTGCTCGTCCTGACGCTTCACGTAGTCGAGAAGCTGGCGGCGCTGGGACACCAGCTTCAACAGCCCACGGCGGGAATGGTTGTCCTTCACGTGGGTCTTGAAGTGCTCGGTGAGGTTGGAAATGCGTTCCGTGAGGATCGCGACCTGCACCTCGGGCGAGCCCGTGTCGCCGGACTTGGTGGCGTATTCCTGGAGGAGCGCCTGTTTGCGCTCGGCAGTGATCGACATCGGGGCATCCTTTCGGTTTTTGGGAATGAAGCGGCCCGTCAGGGACGGCCGCTGTCCGCTCGTCGGCCGGGCCGGGATGTCGTCCAGCACGGTCGCAACACGCGGAGCGCCCGGGCGGAATGCACGGACGTTGCGGCGCTTATACACGAAGGAGCCGGAAAATCCAGCGTTCCGGCCTCAGGCGCGATACTGCGCCCTGTACCAGGCGACGAAGGCGGCCACGCCTTCGCTGAGCGGCGTCGCGGGAACGTAGCCGGTCAGCGCCCGAAGGAGGTCCGCGCTCGCCCAGGTGGCGTGAAGCTCGCCGGGCTGAACGCCGATCATGCGCTGGGCGACCGGCCGCCCGACCGCCCGCTCGATCTCCGATATGAAGGCGGACAGCTCCACCGGCGCCCCGCCGCCAATGTTGACGACCCGGTAGGGCGCCGCGGGGGACAGGGAGTCCTCCGGCCCCACGGGCCTGCCCGCTTCCGGCGGCAGGCCGATGAGCCGGACGATGGCTTCGATGAGGTCGTCCACGAAGGTGAAGTCGCGCTTCATCCGGCCGTGGCCGTGGACATCGATGGTCCCACCCTCCAGAGCGGCCTTGACGAACTTGAACAGCGCCATGTCCGGCCGCCCCCAAGGCCCGTAAACCGTGAAGAAGCGGAACGCCGTCGTCGGCAGGTCCCAGAGGTGGGCGTAGGAATGCGCCATGTCCTCGCCGGCCTTCTTCGTCGCCGCGTAGAAGGTCGTCGGATGGTCGGTCCGGTCCGTCTCCCGGAACGGCATCGCCGTGTTGGCGCCGTAGACGGAGCTCGTCGAGGCGAACAGCAGGTGCCGGGGCCGCGCCCGCCGCGCGGCCTCCAGCACGTTGAACGAGCCGGTCAGGTTCGAATCCGCATAGGAGCGCGGATTTTCGAGGCTGTAGCGGACGCCGGCCTGCGCGGCGAGATGGACGATCACATCCGGCTTGGCCTCCTCGGTCGCGGCCGCCAGCGCGGTGAAGTCCTCCAGCATGAATTCGTGGAAGCGGAAGGCGTTGGTGCGCAGAAGAAGCGCGAGGCGCGCCCGCTTGAGCGCCACGTCGTAATAGGGCGTCACCCCGTCGACGCCGGTGACGAAATGCCCGTCCGCCAGCAGGCGCCGCGTAAGGTGGAAACCGATGAAGCCGGCCGCGCCGGTCACAAGAAAGCGCATGGAGTGGGCTCCCTTCGCCCCGGCCGGGACTGGCGCCGCCGCGTTCCTGAGTGCACGATCCCCGCCGCGGAAACAAGCAGGAGCAGCGGGACCGGTGAGCGCGCGGGGCGCATCGTTGAGCATTGTCATGCCCGTCCTCGACGAGGAGGCGGGCGTCGCGGATCGTCTTGCCGCGCTTCAGTCCTGGCGGGCGCAGGGCGTTGAAGTCATCGTCGCGGACGGCGGCAGTTCGGATCGGACGCCGCAGATCGCCGCCGGACTCTGCGACCGCCTTCTCCTTGCCCGCCGCGGCCGCGCCGCACAGATGAATGCGGGCGCTGCTGTGGCGCGGGGCGACGTTCTTCTCTTTCTCCATGCGGACACGCGGCTGCCGGAAAATGCGCTGGCGGAAATCCGCGGCGCGCTGGATGCGCCGGACCGCGTATGGGGCCGGTTCGACGTAACGATTGAAGGCCGCTCGCCGCTTTTGCCGCTTGTCGGCGCGATGATGAACCTGCGCTCGCGTCTCACCGGAATCGCAACGGGCGATCAGGCGGTGTTCGTGCGTCGTGGCGCCTTCGAGCAGGCCGGCCGGTTCCCGGACATTCCGTTGATGGAGGACATCGCGCTCTCCCGCGCCTTGAAGAAAATTGCGCGGCCCGCCTGCCTGCGCGCGAAGGTTCGAACGTCGGGCCGCCGCTGGGACAACAACGGCGCGCTGCGCACGATCCTGCTCATGTGGCGGCTGCGGCTGGCCTATTTTCTCGGGGTTCACCCCGCCCGGCTCGCCGTCCGCTATGGCTATCGGCCCGCGCCCGGGAACGACGCGGAGGCGGCGTGACGAGAATCGCGATCTTCACACGCGCGCCGGTTCCCGGCGCCTCCAAGACGCGGCTCATACCGGCGCTTGGCGCGGAAGGCGCCGCGCGCCTGCACGTCGCCATGACCGAACATGCGATCCGTCAGGCGCTGGCGGCCGGTATCGGTCCCGTCGAACTCTGGTGCGCGCCGGACGCCTCGCATCCGTTTTTCGCGCAAGTCGCGCGCGACTTCGGCGTCGCGCTGCACGTGCAGGCTGCGGGCGAGCTCGGAGAAAAAATGCTCGCCGCCTTCGCCGCCGCAAAGGGTCCGCTCCTGCTGACGGGTTCTGACGTTCCCTCGATCATGGCGGCGGATATTGCCGCCTGCGCGGATGCGCTGGAGCAGGGCGCGGATGCCGTTTTCCTGCCAGCCGAGGACGGCGGCTACGGACTTGTCGGCGCCGCGCGTCCGATCGCGGAGATTTTTGCCGGTATCGAATGGGGCGGGGCGCGCGTGATGGAGCAAACGCGGGAGAAGCTCATGGGACTTGGCCTTGCATGGCGCGAGCCGCGCGTCGTGTGGGACGTGGACCTGCCCGAGGATTACGACCGTCTGCGGCGCGAGGCCCTGTTGGGCGCGAGGCTTCCCATGGCGGGCGCGGAGGACTAGACAGGAAGGGCGGCGCCTTGGCGCGCCGCCACGAACAGCGCTCCGCAGCGGGAGCGGAACAGGCAGGAAAGGCGCAGGAACGCACATGAGCCAACGCAAACCCTTCATCGTCGGTATTGGCGGCACGACCCGCGACGGCTCGTCCTCGGAGCAGGCCCTGTCGATGGCGCTTGCGTACGCGAAGGCTCATGGGGCGGAAACGAAGCTCTACGGCGGCAAGGAGCTTCAACTGCCGATGTACGATCCCGATCCCGGCATGATGACGGACGCGGCGAAGGAGTTCATCGGGGACCTGCGCCGCGCGGACGGCGTCATCATCGCCTCGCCCTGCTATCACGGGGGCGTCTCGGGCCTCGTGAAGAACGCCATCGATTACACCGAAGAGATGCGCGCTGACGCCCGCGTCTATCTCGACGGCCGCGCGGTCGGCGCCATCGGCTGCGGCTACGGCTATCAGGGTCCCGGCATGGTGCTGTCGCAACTGCGCCAGATCGGCCATGCGCTGCGCGGCTGGAACGTGCCGCTGGGCGTCGCGATCAATTCGGCGGTCGTGAAGTTCAGCAACGGCGAATGCTCCGAGCCCGCCATCGCAAAGCAGATCGAGATCATGGCGGGTCAGGTCGTCGACCACGCCCGCCGCTTCATGGCCTGAGCCGCCGCGCGGTCAGGCCGCTGCGGGCTCGCGCGAACCGCGCGCCAGCGACGCGATCGTCTCGTCGATCGTCTGCACGTCGCCGAACGCCGCGTAGAAGTTCATCAGCGAGGCCGCATGTTCGGCGTCGCTGTAGGCGGCGAGCGCGTCCGAGACCATCACGGTGCGGAAGTTGAGCATCATGGCGTCCCGCGCCGTGCTCTCGCAGCAGATGTTCGTGGCCGTTCCGGCGATCAGCACCGTGTCGATCCCGCGCACATGCAGGAAGGGCGCAAGGTCGGATGAGCCCTGGATGAAGGCGCTGTAGCGCTTCTTCACCATCTGCGCGTCTTCGGACTTCACGTCGAGCATCGGCCATAGTTCGTGGCCTTCGTGCTCTTCCGACAGGGCCTCGGCGCGTATCTTGTGGTTTTCCGGCGTCATGAGGTCGCGATGCAGAACCGACCAGTTCTCGCGCGCGTCCGTCGCGCTGTTCTTGATCCACACGACCAGCCCGCCCATGCGCCGCAGCGCCGCGGCGAGCTGGTTGACGCCGGGCACGATCGCGCGCGCACAGGGCGCCTCGCCCGGATAGCCGGGCTTCACGAAGTAATTCTGCATGTCGATGACGAGCAGCGCGGTTCGCGAGCCCGCCAGAAAATCGAACGGGTGTGGCCGGCCCGTACGCGCCGTGATTCTCGCGACGATCTCCCGCGGCATGACGAAGGGCTGCATCGGCTCATCCTCCTCGAAGGAGCCGATACAATCTCCGTGCCGGAACCCGGCGCCGGCCTTGATAAGTTTTTCTAATGGCGGCCCGGCGCGGCGGGCCGCCCTGTCGGCCTCAGTCGAAATCCGGGATTTTCTTCACCGGCTGTGGCGGCAGGTTGAACAGCCGCGCGGCGTTGCCGCCGAGGATGTTGCGCTTCGATTGCTCGGTGAGGAACGGCAGGTCGTAGATCACGCCCGGGAGGTCGAAGTCCCAGTGCGGATAATCCGACGACCAGACAAGCTGCGTGTCCGCCTTGATCATCTTGAAGGTCGCTTCAAGGATCGAGGGGTCGCTCGGCACTTCCATCGGCTGGGATGAATAGAACATCTCCTGCATGTATTCGCTGGGCTTGCGCTTGAGCGAGGGGCAGTCGGACGTGCGCATCATGTAGGAATGGTCGAGCCGCTGCATGAGGCTGTAGGCCCATGTCAGGCCGCTCTCGATCCACATCACCTTGAGCTTCGGGAATCGTTCCGGCAGGCCGTTCACGACCCAGTTCGTCATGTGGACCATGTTGAACCACATGAATCCGAGCGCATGGACGGCGATGAAGCGATTGGTGAGTTGCAGCGCCTGGTCGCCCCACGAATAGGCGGCGTGGAAGGAGATCGGCAGGCCCATTTCCTCGATCAGCCGATAGGTCTTCATGTAGGCGTTGTCGTGCACCGGCTTGTAGCGCGGCGCCGTGACCATGAAACCGACGACGCCCTTGCGCCCGCCGAATTCCTTCACCGTCTGGTAGGCGGCTTCCGGATCGTTGAACGGCAGGTAGAGCATCGAGATGATGCGCTTCTCCTCCTGCAAGATGCGTTCGCACAGCCAACGATTGTACGCCTGCGCCAGCGCCGACTCGACCTCCGGCTGCGGATGGGTGCCGAGGAATAGCATCGGCGTCGGGAACAGGCAGGCGTAATCGACGCCCATCGCGTCCATCCAGCGCAGCGTCGTCGTGATGTCGCGATGCTTGTCGGCGGGCGTCTTCTCGTGCTTGCGCAGCCAGTGGCGCGTGATGCGACCGCTGATGTCCTGATAACCGACCTGGCCGCCAAGGAAATTGGCGCGCCCGCCGCGGCTGAAGGATTCGAGCGCGTTGCGCCGCAAAACCGGGCTTTCGATATAGCCGAAGACGTCGCGGTAATGCTCGCTCTCGTAATGGTGAGCGTCCACGTCGACGATCAGGAAGTCCTGATAATTGCGGGCGCGCGCCTGCTTGGCGGCGTTCTTGAGGTGCTCGCCGGAATCGTAGGAGTCGAACCGCAGGCTGCGGACTTCGTTGTTGATCGCGTCCATGTTTCGCCTCCCCTTACGCGACCAGATACAGGTCGCCGCCGCGCACGACGGTTTCGTACTTCTTGATCTTCAGCTTCGGATCGCCCGCGCACACGCCGGTTTCGATGTTGAACTCGTAGCCGTGCCAGGGGCAGACGAAGTGCATCTCGTCGGAGAACGTCTGGCCCTGATAGGTGCGATCCTCGGCGATGATGTCGAGCACCTTGTTGACGAGAATGCCCTCGCAGGCGGGGCCGCCGGAATGAACGCAATTGTTGGCGTAGGCGTGGAAGGCGCCCTTGTGGTTGAAGATCCCGATCTCGCCCTTCGGCGTGCGCACGATGCGGCGGTCGCCGTCCGCGATGTCGCTGACTTTGCCAACGAGAATTTCAGCCATTTTCCTTTTCCTCCCCCACGCGGCTCTTTGGACCGCTCGCGGATGACTTCCGGTTATGGACATGGCCCCGGAGCGACGCGCCGGGGCCATGAGAATCGTCAGAGAATGAAGCTGACCGAGCCGAGATGGCCCAGTTCGTGCGCCGCGAGCAGCACGCGGCGCTCCTTGATCTTGAACGAATTGCCGCTCTTGCGCAGCTGATACTCGTACCTGCCGACGTAGACGAACTCGCGCTGGAAGCGGCGGTAACGGTAGCACGAGAAATTCGCCGCCACCTTCACGATGTCGCCTTCGACGCCCGTGATGCGGACGTTGGTGATGAGGCGGCACAGGCGCGAGCGCGGATATTCCGCGTGGCAGTTGGGATCGAGAACGCGGATCACGCGCTGGCGGATGCGCTCGCGGTCGTCCGAGATGATGTAGAGCGTGTTCTTGAAATCGCCTTCGAGCTCGTCGTTCGGCGGCACGTAATAGGTGGCGTCGTCGGCAAGCAGTTCCTCCCACTCCTTCAGCCGCCACTCATCGAGCAGCATGGCTTCGTGGTAGAGGAAATCCTCGACGTCGGCGCGGGTCACGGCTGCGTTCGTCATCGTTGCCGCGCTCATCCCTGCGCTCCCGTCATCATCTTGTTCCAGTGCCGCCAGAAGGTGCGCAGGTGGTGCTCGTCGCTGTTGAGCTGTTCGCCTTCGCGGCCCATGCCGCGCGACATCTCCGACCAGCGGTCTTCCGCGTAGTTGGCGAGTCCCTGCTGCACGAGTTCGAGCGCCTCCACGTCGTCAGGCGTGGCGAAGCCGCCGGGGCCGTAGAACGTGAGGAACGCGTCGAGGCGGCGCGCCCGGGCGCTCTCGCTTTCCTCGACCGGACCCAGCGCCCAGGCCGTCACGTGCATGCGGTTCGCGCCTTCCGGATAGAAGGTGCGGATCGTCACTGACGACCCGTCGTTGATGACGAGGTTGGGGAAGATCACGAGGTTGCGGTTCGTGTCGCAGATGCGCTTGGCGCGGTCGGGTCCGACGCGCTGGACGAGCTCCTCGCGGATGGCGGCCATTTCCGGCTTGGCCTCTTCGCCGTAGATCGGAATCCACGCCGCGACGGGACGGCCGCGGAAGTTCACGTTGTCCGTTGTGAAGTGTCCGTTGCCCAGGTCGATGGCGAGGCCGTGCGTCGGCAGAACGAGCGAGGGATCTTTCGGCGGCTCGACCTTCACGCCGGAATTCGCCATGTAGTTGAGCCAGGTCGAATGGGTGGAGGGCAAGTGGTAATCGTCCACGCTGTTCTCGACCATCAGCTTCCAGTTGGCGTTGACGTCGTATTCCTGCGTGCCGGCGATGACTTCCATCGTATTGGACGGCGACTGGTCGACGATGAGGTCGATGTACTCGGTCGCGCGGCCCAGATACTCGACGAGCGGCTGCGCGTCCGCGTCGAGGTTCATGAACCAGAAGTCCTTGTACTGCTCGAAGCGCGCGGGCGCCTTCAGCCCGAACGTGCTCTGGTCGAACGCGGCGGTGTAGGCCTCGTCGCCGGGCACGCGCGCCATGGAGCCGTCGTTGTTGTAGATCCAGCCGTGATAGACGCAGTTGAAGCGGCGGGTGTTGCCCTTGCGCTCCGTGCACACCAGCGCGCCACGGTGGCGGCAGGTGTTGAAATGGCAGCGCACCTGTCCCTTGGAATCGCGTGCGAAGATGACGGGACGGCCGGCGACCTTGCGCGTGTGGAAGTCGCCGTTGCGCTTCAGCTCGGAGCCGTGACCGACGTAGATCCAGCATTTGGCGAAAATGTTGCGCATCTCGTCGCGCAGGACCTCGTCCGACACCAGCGCTTCGCGATCGAGCAGGAAAATGCCCTTTTCGCGGTCATCGACCACGAAGGATCTCGCTCCCGACATGACCTACCTCTTTTTCATATGGATCGAAGGAGCTTTTAGGCCCTTGGGCGCGCAGGTCAACCGCAACGCCGCCGCCCAAAACAAAAAGGGCGCGCCCGCTGGACGCGCCCCGCAGCCCGGAACGGTTGGCCGGATCAGCTGAGGTTCAATTCCTTGAAGAAGTCGTTGCCCTTGTCGTCGACGACGATGAAGGCGGGGAAGTTCTCGACCTCGATGCGCCAGATCGCCTCCATGCCGAGTTCCGGATACGCGACGACCTCGACCTTCTTGATGCAATCCTGGGCGAGGCGCGCGGCGGGGCCGCCGATGGAGCCGAGGTAGAAGCCGCCGTGCTTCTTGCAAGCCTCTCGCACGGCTGGCGAGCGATTGCCCTTGGCCAGCATCACCATCGACCCGCCGGCGGCCTGGAACTGCTCCACGAAGGAATCCATGCGGCCGGCGGTCGTCGGGCCGAACGAGCCCGAGGCCATGCCGTCAGGCGTCTTCGCGGGACCGGCGTAGTAGACCGGGTGGTTCATGAAATAGTGCGGCAGCGGGTCGCCCCGGTCGAGCCGCTCGCGCAACTTCGCATGGGCGAGGTCGCGGGCCACGATCAACGGGCCGGTGAGCGAAAGCCGCGTCTTGATAGGATACTTTGTCAGCGTGGCGAGAATGTCTTTCATCGGCTGGTTGAGGTCGATGTGGACCACGTCGCCGCCGAGGGTCGTCTCGTCGATCTGTGGCAGGTATTTCGCCGGGTCGCGCTCAAGCTCCTCGAGGAACACGCCGTCGCGCGTGATCTTGCCGACCGCCTGGCGGTCCGCCGAACAGGAGACGCCCATGCCGACGGGCAGGGATGCGCCGTGGCGCGGCAGGCGGATCACGCGCACATCATGGCAGAAGTACTTGCCGCCGAACTGCGCGCCGACGCCGAGCTTTTGCGTGATCCTGTGGATCGCCTCTTCCATCGCCAGGTCGCGGAAGGCGTGGCCGTCCTCGCCGCCATGGGTGGGGAGACCGTCGAGGTAGCGCGCGGAGGCGAGCTTCACGGTCTTGAGGTTCTGCTCCGCCGACAGTCCGCCGATGACGATGGCGAGATGATAGGGGGGGCAGGCCGCCGTGCCGAGCGTGAGAATTTTCTCCTTGAGGAAGCCGATCATCCGCTCGTGGGTCAGCACGGAGGGCGTCTGCTGGAAGAGGAAGGTCTTGTTGGCCGAGCCGCCGCCCTTCGCCATGAACAGGAATTTGTATTCGTCCTCGCCTTCCGCGTAGATCTCGATCTGCGCCGGCAGGTTGTTCTTCGTGTTCTTCTCCTCGAACATCGAGATCGGCGCGAGCTGCGAGTAGCGCAGGTTTCGCTTCTCGTAGGCGTCCTTCACGCCTTCGGCCAGCGCGCTTTCGTCGTCGCCCTCGGTCCAGACGAGCCGGCCCTTCTTGCCCATGACGATCGCGGTGCCGGTGTCCTGGCACATGGGCAGGACGCCGCCGGCGGCGATATTGGCGTTTTTGAGCAGGTCGAAGGCGACGAAGCGGTCGTTGCCGGTCGCCTCGGGGTCGTCGAGGATTTTGCGCAGCTGGGCGAGGTGGCCCGGGCGCAGCAGATGGTTGATGTCGCCCATCGCCTCCTCGGCGAGGCGGCGGATCGCCTCGCGGCTGACGCACAGCGCCTCCCGGTCGCCGATCTTCTGGACGCTCACGCCGTCCGCCGTGATCTTCCGGTAGGGCGTCTTGTCCTTGGCCAGCGGGAACAAGGAAGCGTGCTTGTAGGTCATGTCTTCAGCCTGTCTGTCGGTGCGCGCCGCGTTCTAGGCCGTCTGATCGCGAATGAGAAGGCCGACTTTGGAAATCATGGCCCCGATTGACCTGCCCTTGAGGGCGCCCCCCAATGGGCGGCGATTCCCCTAATCCATTTCGCGAGGCTCCTTCCGTTGATCTTTCCTCACCCGGCGCTTCTCTGCGATGTCGGCGGCACGAATGTGCGCTTCGCCCTGGCTCATGCGCCCGGCGATCGCCCGCTGCCGCTCTCCACCGGGAAAACCGGCGCACAGGCTGGCTTCGTGGACGCCGTGCGCGCCGTGATGCGGGGCGCGCCGGAGACTCCGCGTTCGATCCTGGTCTGCGCCGCCGGGCCAATGGCCGGACGGACGATCCAGCTGACAAATGCGGCGTGGCGCATCGACGGCGCGGAAGCCGCCCGCCAGCTGGGGCTGGCGCAGGGTCTGCTGTTCAACGATTTCGAGGCGATGGCCTACGCGCTCGCCTCGCTGGGGCCGGAGGAAACGCGCCTGATAGGGCAGGCGCCTTGGCCGGCCGGGGGCCTGCAGGTCGTGCTTGGGCCGGGGACCGGACTCGGCGTGGCCGCGCTCGCGCAGATCAATGGCCGCTACGCGGCGTTGCCGACCGAAGCCGGGCATATCGACGCGGGACCCGTCGGCGCGGAGGAAGTGGCGCTCTGGCCGCATCTTGAGCGCGTCCACGGCCGCATCACCGCCGAGTGCGTCCTGTCGGGGCCGGGTCTGGCGCGGCTCTATGCCGCCCGGCGCGCCGCCCGCGGGTTGCCGCCGCTCGCCCGTACGCCCGCCGAGATCACGACCGCCGGACTGGCCGGGCCGGGCGAAGAGCGCGAAGCCCTGATGCTGTTCTGGCGCCTGGCGGCGCGGTTCGCCGGCGACATGGCCATAACGTTCCTCGCGCGCGGCGGAGTGACGCTCGCGGGCGGCGTGCTTCCTCGACTGCGCCCGCTTCTCGATGACGCCGCGTTCCGCCGCGCCTTTGAAGCGAAGGCGCCGATGGACGCTCTTGCGCGGTCGATCCCGACGCGCCTCGTTACGTCCGGATCGGCTGTCCTCACCGGCTTGGCCGCCATCGCCGCCGCGCCGGATCGTTTCGCCATCGATTATGCGAACAGGCTGTGGGTCTGAGAGATCACTTCAGGCCGCGTGATGCGCGGGGTTCTGCGTGAGAAGCAGATAAAGTCCAGACGCGTCCTTGGTCGCGCGCAGGCGCGCGGTCAGTGAAGGATCGCGCAGTGCGCGCGCGACGCGCGACAGCGCCTTGAGGTGATCGGCGCCGGCGGACTCCGGCGCGAGCAGAAGAAAGACGAGATCGACAGGCTCGCCGTCGAGCGCTTCGTAATCAATCGGCCGTTCGAGACGAGCGAACACGCCGAGCATCCGCGTCACGCGCGGCAGCTTACCATGAGGAATGGCGATTCCACCGCCGACGCCGGTCGAGCCCAGCCGTTCGCGTTGGAGCAGCGCGTCGAAGATTTCGCGCGCGGGCAATCCGGCGATCACGCTCGCGCGTTCGCTGATCTCCTGCAGCGCCTGCTTCTTCGTCGTCACACGCAGCGAAGGAATGATCGCGTCGGCGTCGATCAGATCATGAAGCGACATGGGTCACCGATCATGTTGGAACGCATGACGCTCGAGTCAGTTCGCGGCTTTGGCGCCATCGGCGCCGGCAGGATCGATCCAGCCGATGTTTCCGTCGGAACGGCGATAGACGATGTTCACGCGATCGCTGCCCGCGTTGCGGAACACGAGCACCGGCGCGCCCGTCATGTCGAGATCGAGCACCGCGTTGGACACGGACAGACGCCGCAGCGTCACTGTCTTTTCCGCGACGACGACCGGATTGAACGCGCCATCCTCGGCGGATTCCTCTTCCGGCGCTTCGAGCACGTAGCTGGAGAACAGTTCACGTGACGCGGGCTCGACATGCCCGTTGGCCGCGTGATGGTCCTTCAGCCGTTGCTTGTAGCGCCGCAGACGCTTCTCGAGCCGGTCCGCGGCCTGATCGAAGCTTGCATACGGCTCGATCGCGCGCCCTTCCGCCTGCAAGGTGATCCCCGAGGCGAGATGCAGCGTGCAATCGGAGCGATAGCCGGAACCTTCGTGGTCGACGACCACATGTCCGGATACGCTTCCATCGAAATATTTCTGAACAGCGGATTGGATCCTGTCGGACACATGTTTCCGCATGGCGTCGCCGATGCTGAAGTTCTTGCCCGAGACGCGCAGGTCCATTTTCTTTCTCGCTCCGAAGAGCGCCTCTGTGGAGCGCATAACCCGAATTGATCAAGGGTTAGAAGGGGCGCGCGTCCGTGTCAACCAGCGCGCAGTCTCCGTTCGCCCGCCCCGTGTTGTGCAATGCGGCAAGCTACTGGAGGCAGACGCATCATGCCTGACTGCGCATCGCGGCCATTTTTTCGCGGCGCCGTTCGACGGAGGAGGGAATTCGCAGACTCTCCCTGTACTTTGCGACCGTCCGACGCGCGATGTTCACATTCGCCAATTTTAACTTCAGAACGATGGCGTCGTCCGAGAGAACGTCGTCGGGCGCCTCCTGATCGATCATCTGCTTGATCTTGTAGCGCACGGCCTCTGCTGAATGCGCGTCGCCCCCGGCCTGCGCTGGAATCGCGGCGGTGAAGAAGTACTTGAACTCGAACAATCCGCGCGGACACGTCAGGTGCTTGTTCGACGTCACGCGCGAGACGGTGGATTCGTGCATGCCGATGGCGTCGGCCACCATCTTCAGATTGAGCGGTCGAAGGTGCTCGACGCCGCGCGCGAAGAATGCGTCCTGCTGGCGGACGATTTCCGTTGCGACCTTGAGAATGGTTCGCGCGCGCTGTTCGAGGCTGCGCGTCAGCCAGTTGGCGTTCTGCAGGCACTCGGCGATATAGGTTTTCTCTGTCGGCGCGAGCCCCGCGCGCATGACCTTCGCCGCGTAGGTCTGATTGACGAGCACGCGCGGCAAGCCTTCGGGATTGAGCTCAACAAGCCATGAACCGTCGGAACCCGCCCGCACCGTGACGTCGGGCGCGACAGGTTGCACGGGCGCGCCGCCGAATGCGCGCCCGGGTTTCGGATCGAGCGCGCGAATCTCTTTCAGCATGTCGGTGAGGTCTTCCTCATCGACGCCGCAGATCTTGCGCAACTGCGCGAAATCGCGCCGGGCAAGCAGCGGTAGGTTCGCGACCAGCGCCTCCATCGCGGGGTCGAAGCGATCACGTTCGCGCAACTGGATGGCGAGACATTCCGCGAGGTCGCGCGCGCCAACGCCGCCCGGATCGAATGTGTGGATGATCTTCAGCACGCGCTCGACGCGTTCCAGCGGGGCGCCGAGACGTTCGGCGATCTCCGCAAGCGGTTCGCGCAGATAGCCGGCCTCGTCGATGCCGTCGATCAGCGTATGGCCGATGATCCGGTCGGTGGGATCGGTCACCGCAAGGGCAAGCTGCTGTTCCAGGTGATCCGACAGGCTGACCTGCGCGGCGACGTAGGCCTCGAGGTTGGGCGCCTCTTCATCGCTCCCGCCAGGCGCTCCGCTCCATGAGGTGGCGGACAGTCCAGGATCGTCGTGGCGCGGTTCGACTGCGGGCGCGGAGCGGTCCGCGTCGTAGGTGTTGTCGATTTCGGTTCCGAGATCGCTGGAAAGGGCGCCGGCGTCGGTTTGCAGACCCTCCCGGGCCCAGTCGCCCTCCCGCGCTTCCGCTTCCCACTCACCGCCGTCAAAGGTCTCTGGGTCGCCCGCCCGTTCGCCGTCCCACTCGGCGGCGGCCGAAGGCGCTTCTGGGCCGGGTTCCCTGTCCGCGATCTCCTCGACGCGCTCCAGAAGCGGATTTCGCTCGAGTTCCTGCTCCACATAGGCAGAGAGTTCGAGGCTGGAAAACTGCAGGAGCTTGATCGCCTGCAGCAGTTGCGGCGTCATGACCAGGGATTGCCCCTGGCGCAACATCAACCGCGTCGAAAGCGCCATTACGTACGACCTGCACCACGCGCCGAGTTATTCGGCCCGTTTCTTGCTTATCCCGATTGGGCTGACGAGGGCAAGCAGCGCTTTCGCCGCAGTTTGCAGGATGCGCCGGCGCTGACCGGAATCCACGGGCCTCACATCCGGAAATCTTCACCCAGGTAATAGCGGCGCACATCCGGGTCCGCCACGATCGCCTCAGGCGCCCCTTCAGTGAGCACCTGGCCGGAGTGAATAATGTAGGCGCGATCGATAAGGCCCAGCGTTTCCCGGACGTTATGATCGGTTATCAGGACGCCGATGCCGCGCTGGGTCAGATGGCGGACGAGCTGCTGGATGTCGCCGACGGCTATGGGGTCGATGCCCGCGAAAGGTTCGTCGAGCAGCATGAAGGATGGCTGGCTCGCCAGCGCACGCGCGATTTCGCAACGCCGGCGCTCGCCGCCCGACAGCGCGATGGACGGGGATTTTCGCAGACGCTTGATGTCGAATTCGTCCAGCAGCGCCTCGAGCTCGGCTTCGCGCGCGTCCTTGTCGCGGATCGCGACCTCGAGGACGGCCCGGATGTTGTCCTCGACGTTGAGGCCACGAAAGATCGAGGCTTCCTGAGGCAGATAGCCGATGCCAAGCCGCGCCCGCCGGTACATGGGGAGGGCGGTCACGTCATGGCCGTCGAGTTCGATGACGCCCTTGTCGGGCTTAACCAGCCCGGTGATCATGTAGAAGACCGTGGTCTTGCCGGCGCCGTTCGGCCCGAGCAGTCCGACCGCCTCGCCGCGGCGAACAGCGAGGCTGACATTGCGGACGACCTGGCGCCCCCGGTAGCTCTTGCCCAGATGATAGGCGCCCAGCGAACCTTCGCCGTAGTGATCCACATAGAATTCCGGCGCGCCCTGCCCGTCATAGCCGTAGGCGCCCTGCGGGTCATGGCTCGCGGCGTCGTAGCGGGCATCCGGCGCCGGGTCTTCGTTTCCAGTTCCGCCGCGCCCGAGCAGGCCGCGCACCACGCGGGCGGCCGCCGAACCACGATTGCTCATGTTTGCGAGGATGGACATGCAAGCGGCGACCTGATTTGCATTGAATCACCCGCGTATAGCGCCAGCGGACGCGGCGCAACAAAGAACCGCAGCGTTCGAAGGGCGGCTACTGGCGCGGCTTCGGCTTGTCGCCCCCGGCGTTCCCCTGGCCGGGGGTGATCAGGCTCTGCACGCGCCCGCCGGAGATTTGCGCGCGCCCCGATGTCAGGTCGTAGATCAATTGCGACTGGGCGTTGCCGCGCACCACATGGGGGCCTTCCGTCAGCACCGGATTGCCGATGAGGTAGACCTTGTTCTCGACCCGGTCGTACACGCCGCGGTCGCCGGTGCCGACCTGTGTCCGGTTCGTGATCGTGACGGGGCCGGACGCTTCCATGCGGCGGACCTGATTGTCATCGCCGCCAAGCGCGCCTGCTCCATTCGCGGGTTTGGCGCCCTTTCCCTTCCCGTCCTCGTCCCTGGTGAAGAAGATCGTCAGAGTCGCGGCCTTCAGCGTCGAGTCGCCCTGTTTTGCGGTAACCCCGCCGGAATAGACGAGCCGCTGCTCCTTGTCGAAGTACTCGAGCTTCGCCGCGTCGATCTGGATTGGTTCACGCGCGTTTCCGCCCGGCAGGACGGGACTGCCGCTGCGCTGGGCGAACGCAGCCGGCTGGGCGAACATGGCGGCGGCGATCAGGACCGCGGCTATGGCTGCGACGCTTCGGCGAGCCGAAAAAGTCATTCCTTATTGCCTTCCCCTCGACTGCGAGTGATTCGCACGCTGCTGTCGGGAGCAATGATCGATTTCACATTGCCTGTGAAGGTCACAACCTGCCCGTGACCGACGATTTCGAGCCCGTCGGCCTTGACCGAGCCGTTGGTCAGCGTCAGCACCACCGGGTCCCTGCTGACGAGGCCGCCCTTCTTGAAGTCCATGTCGGCCGTGCGCATGACCGCGTCATAGCCGCTGGTGCTCGTGATGCGGATGCCGTCCTCGGCTGAAGCGGCGTCGAGCCGCATGTGGTCCGTTCCGCTGTCGAAAACGCCCTTCGGCGCAAGAACGCGAACGGACGCGCCATCGGACGTCTGCAGGGTCGCGTCGATCTCGGTGAGTTCGATGATCTTGGGCGTGCGGATATCCTGCACCCCTGTCCGGGCGCGCACTTCGTACGGGCGGCCGTCGCGGCGGAAACCGTTGAGCTTCGGCAGGTCCATCATGACCCGGGTGCCGTCCAGCGTCGCGTTGTTGATCGTCACGCCCCCTGGCAGCTTCCCGGTGGGCGCGAAAAGCGACCAGCCGGCCACGCCGCCCACGAGGCCGATGGATCCGAGCACGATCGCCAGGCGCAGGAACTTCACGCGCCGGGTGTGCCGCGCCGCATCCCTGAACGCCTGGGCGCGATTCGCCAGCGGCGGGCCGCGGCGCGGCCGGTCCAGTCGGACGGCGGTGTCGGTCATGCCGGGAATGCTCCGGAAGAAGGCTCGTTCGGGCGTTCATGGACGGGCGCGATGGCGAAGTTGCGGCGCAACCGTTCCACAAGGTTCATTCGTGGGAAAATATGTCCTGCTCGGGCCATCCCATCAAGTCGAGCCGCGCCCTCGTCGGCACAAAACCGAAACAGGCGGCCGCCACTCCCGAACGCCCCTCCCGCGCCAGCATCGCGTCGAGCTTATGGCGAAGCCCGTGCAGGTGGAGGACGTCGGAGGCGGCATAGGCGAGTTGCGCGTCCGAAAGCGTCTCCGCAGCCCAGTCGGACGATTGCTGCTGCTTCGAGAGGTCCACGCCGAGCAGTTCCTTCACGAGATCCTTGAGTCCATGGCGGTCCGTATAGGTGCGCACGAGCTTCGAGGCGATCTTGGTGCAATAGAGCGGCTCGGCCATCACGCCGAACGCCTTGTAGAGCACCGCCACGTCGAAACGGGCGAAGTGGAAGATCTTGGTCACTTCCGGGTCGGCCAGCAGGCGCGTGAGATTCGGCGCCGAGGTTTGCCCGGCGGCGATCTGCACCACGTCTGCCGTGCCGTCGCCACGGGACAATTGCACCACGCACAGCCTGTCCCGGTGGGGGTTGAGGCCGAGTGTTTCGGTGTCGATGGCGATGGAGTCGCCGGGTTCGAAATCGCCGGGAAGGTCGCCCCGGTGCAGGCGGATGGTCATGGGCGGGTTGGCTCCGGAAAACGCGGAACGGCCATACCACGGCGACGGCGCGGGGCGAAGCGGCGGCTCACTCGCGCCAGACGTCGGCGCGCCGCCACGCTTCCCTGTACTCGCCCTTCGAGAGCCACGTCACCAGCACGCCGAAGGCGCAGGTGACGATCCAGATCGCCAGATAGTCCAGCCGCCGCAGGAGGATGGCCGCGTCGGGCGCCAGTCCCGCGAACAGCGCCGTGACGGCGACCATGAGCAGGATGTGCGCCATCAGGGGCGACACCCGGAGCTTGATCGCGAGGAAGATCAGGAACCGGTCGAAAAAGGTGACACGCATGGTCGTCTTGGTAGCAGCGTCGTCACGAAATCTGAACAGCGCGGCCGGTGTTGGCGGATCGCGCGATGGCCTCGAGGGCCGCGACGCTGTGCACGGCGTCCGCTGTCCTCACCGGGAAAGCCTTGCGTCCGGCGACCGCGTCCGCGAAAGCCTCTATTTCAAGCCGCTCCGGGTCCGCTGGCGGAAATACGGCTTCAACCTTGCGCCCATTCGCGGTCTCGATGCGGAAACCGCATTCGCCGCGCGCCTCGGCCCATCCCTTCGACCCGAACACGTGGAAGCGGAAAAGATCGGATGTCGTGCCTATGGCTGTGAGGAAACCCGAGGCGCCGCTGCGCGCCTGAACCAGTGTCGCGGTGATGTCGGCAAGCCGGTTGTCGCTTACCCCGTGCTGCGACAGCGCGTGCACCTGCGCGAGCGGCCCGAGCGTCTCGATGGTCAGGTAGAGCACATGGTCCGACAGGCTTCCCGGCGGCGAATGGAGCGGGTCGCCCTTCCACCCGCCTTCCTTGATATTGAAGTGGCGGTTGACGCAGAAGTCGCCTTCCGAATGCAGAATGTCGCCGAGCGCGCCGCTCGCGATTTCCTCGCGCAGGGCAGCGATGTTCGGCATGAAGCAGCGGTTGTATCCAAGCGCGAGCAGCAGGTCCTTCCTGGCCGCCGCCTGACCGAGCGCCTCGGCTTCCTCGCCGGCGAGCGCCATGGGCTTGATGGCGAGGACAGGCTTGCCCGCGGCCAGCGCGGCGAGCGTATGCTCCGCGTGAAGATGGGCCGGGCCGCAGGAGACGACGGCGTCGACCGAGGCGTCCGAAAGCAATTGCCCGAGTTGCGTGAAGACCTTCAGGCCCTTCGACGCCGCGTAATCGGCGGTCTTTTCCGGCCGCGGCGCGCAGGCCGCCACGAACTTCGCCTTGTCGGATTTGCCGTGCACCGAATCGACGAGGCGCCTGCCCCAGAGCCCGAGCCCGACGATACCCAGCCTGACCATGTGCGCTCCTCCATTCGTGGCGAGATTAGCCGGATGTTTTCAGGGCGTCATCTGCCGCGCGCCCTATCGCGCCAGCGCGGAAATCGCCCGGTTTGCGAAATCCACCCGGTCCGAAAGGGCCTGGATCACGAATTCGCACAGGGCCGCCGACAGTTCCGGGGATTCCCGCCTCATTCGCTCGAAGTTCTCGCGCGAAAGTGAATAGATGACAGCCGCGCCGCCGGACGTCACGGTCGCCGAGCGCGTCAGCCGCCGGAAGAATCCCATTTCCCCCACGATGCTGTGTGTCGCGATCCGCCGCAGCCGCTGGCGTTCTCCGGTCGCGGCGACGAATTCGATCAGCAGCGAACCGCTGGCGACGAAGTCGATCGTATCGGCCGGGTCGCCCTGCTTGTAGAGCACGCGCCCTTCGGGAATTTCGATTCGCTCGAAGTAGGAAATGAGCCGCTCGGTGTGGGCGGGCGGGTTGATCTGCTGAACAAGCCATTCGTTGAACATGTCCTCGCCCGGCGCGTTTGCGCCGGCTTCCGCGAGGATATTTTGTTCGCACCATTCGAGCGCCATGTCGCAAGTGTCGAACATGCGATGCGGACTCGCGCCGCCAGCCAGCCCCTCCTTCGTCAAAAGCGAGGCGCCGGCGGGCGTCAGCCCGCTGTAGATGACGCGGAAACCGGCGCGCTCGGCGTAGTTCGTCAGTTTGATCAGGCTCATCACGGCGGAGGAATCCGCGCCGGTCACGGCGGAGAAATCGAGCAGCACGAATTTGACGTAGCCGGGCGGCTTCGACTCGACGTCGGTTCGGATGCGTTCGAACACACGGTCGGACGATCCAAAGAATATGAAGCCGCTCAACCAGTATATCTGAATCGTTTCGCCCCTCTCGCGCAGCGTCTGCGCATCCTGCCGCGGACGGTCGACGTTGCTGGAGAACGTCGTGCGCGACAGGCGGCGCTTGATGACGTCGACACGCGCGTAATTGAGCGCGAAGAGAAGGCACGCGCAGAGAAAGCCCGCGGCGACGCCGACCATGTAGCCGAAGCGCGCGCAGGCAAGCGCGATGGCGAGTATGAGGCCGACGTCGAACCAGGCGCGCATCTTCAGCGGGCGGCGCAGAGCGTCTGCGATGAAACCGTATGCAAGGAAGAACGAGAGCCCGACGACGATTGGCAAGGGGATGAAGCTGACGACGTTGATGTCTGTGAGGAGGACAGCGAGCAGCACGAGCGCGGCGAAGACCCCGCTGCGTGAAGATGCGCCTCCCGCCTCGAGAAGGAGCCTGCTCGATCCCACCTGAACCGCGCCGGCAACGCCGCCGAGCGGCGCAACGAGGAGGCTGCCGAGACCATGCGCGCGGAACTCCTGATCGAGATTGGCGGCCGTCGAGCGGCTGGTTTCCATGCTGGTGACTTTCGTCACGAGCGAGAGGAGCGTCACGATGGCGGCGGCGGCGATCTCCGGCATCATCCGCAGGATGATGTGCCACGGCGTCGCCGGATCCCGAATGACCAGGAGAGGCGACCAGCCTTCCAGTTTGAGCTGGGTATTGATGTACCAGCCGTGGCTTGCGTCATCGAGCCCGAGCGCGCGCAGCGCAATCGAGCCGCAGATGGAAAGCGCGATCAGCACCGCAGGCACTGCAAAAGGCGTTTTCAGCAGCGCGCGCGCGTTGAGTATCGCCAGCAGCGTGACGATCGCGCACGCAACCTTGATTGCATTCTCCCAGGTGAGCGAGGCGACCGGATTCCCGGTGACGCGGGGATATCCGGCGACTACATGCAACCCGCCGATGATGAGGAACCACCCGGTGGCGACAAGAAAGCCGCCGACCACGGAATAGGGAACGAACCGGAAGAGATAGCCGAGGCGCATCCATCCAAGAAGGAGGAGGCCGGCGCCGGCGATGGCCGCGACCATCGCGAAGGACATCATCACCGCTTGCACGGCCGTTTCGATCGAGCCGCCCGCCGCCATGACAGAGCCGCTGATCGCGCCGGAGAGGACAACGAGGACCGCGCCGGTGGGCGTATCGATGCCCGTCGCTATGGGCGGCATGGATGTTCTGAGCGCAATCCATATGCCGCAAATGCCCGAGCCGAGCAGCATCGACCAAAGCGCCACGGGCACGCCGGCGGAAACCGCGCCGGGAAACATCAGGGCGCTGAACGCGACTATGTTGCCGACGAGCACGACCGCAGTCGTGAGGCCCGCGAGCGTGTCCGACAGCAAGGCCGCATGCGCTTCAGCGCCCGCTTCACGCCCGTTTTCCCTCCGCGCCAAGTGCACTCTCCCTCCTGCCCACAATCTGCCCGAACCCGCGGCGGCGCGCCAATAGTCCAAAGTATTGAGTAAAGCCAGAAAATGAGGGGTGTAAGGCCAAGGCGGAAAAAGCCTTGCGGGTTGTAGATGCAGCCTGCACACTTCGATCCGGCCGCCAGACGAAAACGCGTGCGGGGCCGCGGGAGGAAAGGCGCAGGGGCCGCCGGGCGAATGCCGGGCGCAAGCGCCATGCAGCCGCACCTCCTGCACATATTCACAAGCGGCGATATAACTGCCGCATGGGGAGGAAGAGAGATGAGCATGCGCATTGCCATATGCGCCGCGCTCGGCGCATGCGCGGGGTTCGCGGCTCCGGCCGCCGCCGACCCGGTTTCCAGCTTTTACGCCGGCAAGCAAATGCGGTTCATCATCCGCACGCCGCCCGGCGGCGATTACGACCAGCTCTCGAGGCTGCTGGCCCGCCATATCGGCAAGCACATTCCCGGCCAGCCCAACGTCACGCCACAGAACATGCCCGGCGGCGGCGGCATCATCGCCGCCAATTACGTCGGGCAGATCGCGCCGCGCGACGGCACGATCCTGACCATGGTCAGCCAGGGATTGCCAGTCGATCAGGCGCTCGGCCTCAACCCCTCGTTGAAGGCGGACCTGCGCGAGTTCTACTGGCTCGGCAACATGGCCAATTCCAACCAGTTGATCGCCGTTTGGCATACGTCGCCGACGATGACGATCGAGGACGCGAAGAAGCGCGTCACCACGATCGGCTCGACGGGCGCGGGCTCGATGTCCGTTCAGTTGCCGGCGTTCTACAACAACGTGCTCGGCACAAGGTTCGCCATCGTCGTCGGCTATCCCAACGGCCAGCACGTCGATCTCGCGATGGAGCGCGGCGAGCTCGAAGGGCGCGGCACCAACACCTACGCCGGCTACATGACCTCGAAACCGCACTACCTGAAAGAGAAGCTTTTGCGGCCGCTGCTTCAGGTCGGCATAGAGCCGGAAGCGGAATTGCCCGGCGTGCCGCTGTTGAAGGACCTCCCCCTTTCCGAGGCCGACAGACCTATCGCCGAATACATGTCGAAGGCCGTCTCCGTCGGCCGCCCGGTCGCGACAACGCCAGGCGTTCCGGCGGACCGCGCAGCAGCCTTGCGCAAGGCGTTCGATCGCACGCTCGAAGATCCCGAATTCAAGGACGAGGCGGAGAAGATGAACGCGGAAATTCGCCCCATGAGCGGCGAGGTTCTCGCGCGCATCGTCAGGGATCTGATCGAGGCGCCCGCGCCGGTGCGCGCGCGCGTCAAACAGGCTCTGGAGCCCAGGGCCGAGGACCAGCGCAATCTGCCGAAGTGAGGTCTCACGGGGGACTTTGTCATGGATCGTCGTTCATTCACGGCTGCTCTCGGCGGTTTCCTGCTCGGCGCCGGCGCTTCGTCCGTCAGCATCGCCCAGGAGGCATTCCCGACAAGGACCGTGCGCATCATCGTGCCGTTTCCTGCAGGCTCGGCGCTCGATGGTTTGACGCGCATCGTCGCAGAGGGTCTCAACAGGGCCTGGGGCGGAAAGGGGGTCGTGGTCGAGAATGTCGCAGGCGGCGGCGGCAACATTGGCGCGCAACGCGTCGCGCGCGCGGACCCCGATGGCTACACGATCCTTTCCTCGGCGCCGGGGCCTCTTGTGCTCAACAAGCTTCTCTACAAGGACACGCCCTTCGAGGCGGAGCGCTTCGTCCCGTTGTCGTTGATCTCGACGGTCCCGAACGTGCTCGTGGTGCGTAACGACCTGCCGGCAAGGTCGCTCTCTGATTTTATCGCTTACGGGAAGGCCAATCCGGGCAAACTGAACTATGCGTCGCAGGGCGTCGGCTCGACGGGTTTTCTCACTGGCCGCGCGCTCGAAGTCGCCACAAGAACGCAGATGGTGCATGTTCCCTATCGGGGCGCGGCGCAGATCCTGACCGACATCGCGGCTGGGCACATCGATTCCTTCTTCGACACGGTCACCACGTCGCTGCCGCTTCACCAGGCGGGCAAGGCGCGCATCCTCGGCGTCGCGGACGTGCAGCGCATCGCCGCCCTGCCTGACGTTCCGGCCATCGGCGAGCTTGTGCCCGGCTTTCGCTCGATCACATGGTTCGCCATGGTCGCGCCAGAAGGCGCGCCGCCCGCGCTCGCCGACAGGATCAGCCGCGATATCGTGAACGTGGTGCGCTCGCCGGAAGTGAGCGACCGCATCAGGACGCTGAACATGACGATCCGCGCCACCAATCCGGCGGAGACGGCGGCCTTCCTGACGAGCGAGCGGGCCTATTGGAGCAAGCTCGTCGCCGATATCGGTTTCGAAAGCCAATAGGTGGTCGGCAGCGACATTGCCGGACTCGCCGCGCGCGCCTAGTTAAGCCCTGCGGCGCCTTCCGCCGCATGACCGGATTGCGTCCCGCCCATGAACGAAATCGCGCCCGCGCCTCCCGCCGCCGAACGCCGGCCGCAGCGGCGCGTCCATCACGGCTTCGAACTCGTCGACGAATATGCGTGGTTGCGCGCTCCAAACTGGCGCGAGGCGTTGCGCGACCCCGGTCTTTTGCCGCCGGACATCCTTGCGCACCTTCGGGCGGAGGCCGAATACGCCGCCTGGCATCTCGACGGGATGCGCGACGTGCAGGAAATCGTCCTCGCGGAAATGCAGCGCAACGCCGAAGCGCCGTGGTCGCCGCCCCCGCTGCCATTCGGCGCCTACGCCTACGGGCAAACCTATGGCGAAGGCGAACACCCGCTGGTCATCCGCGCCGACAGATCGGGCGGGAACGAAACGACCATTCTCGATTGCAATCAACTTGCCGCCGGCAAGCCGTTCTTCAAGCTTATCGCCTGGCGCGTTTCGCCTGACCATCGACATCTCGCCTATGTCGTGGACGTCACCGGCGCGGAACAGGGCGAAATCCGCGTCCGCGATCTGCTAACGCGCCGCGATCTGCCGCTTGTCCTCGAGCGCGCGTCAGGCTCGCTCGCGTGGACGAAGGACGCGAGCGCGATTGTTTATGTGCAGTACCGCGATGACCTGCGGCCAGGCCGCGTGACGTTGCAGAGGCTCGATGCGCCTGCGAGTCAGGGCGTCGAAATATTCCGCGAGAATGATCCGTCGTGGTCCGCGTCCGTTTCGCGCAGCACGTCGGGCGATTTCGTCGTCCTCACGTTGCGCGGCGCGCAATCGAGCGAGGAATGGCTGCTCGACGCCGCGGCGCCGCAGAAGGGGTTCGTTCGCATCGCGCCGCGAGAAGCGGGCGTCCAGTACTACGCCGATCATGCCGGTGATCGCTTCGTCATTCGCACGAACGCCGACGGCGCCGAGGACTTCAAGCTCGTGCGGGCGCCATTGGCCGATCCGCAGCGCGCAAACTGGCGCGATCTTGTGCCTCATCGTCCGGGCGTGACGCTGTTCTCGCACCGGTGTCTGTCAACCCACGTCATGCGGGTCGAACGCGAGAACGGCTCGGCGCGCATCATCCTGCGCCGCCATGACGATGGAGCCGAGGAGCGTGTTCCCGTCGACGCAGAGTTGTTCCGGCTGCAGATGTCGCCGTCCTATGAGTTCGACGCGCAGGGCGTAAGGTATTCGATATCGACGCCGCTGCGCCCGAATGAAGCTTACGAGTTCGACATCGCGCAGCGCACGACAACGCTGCTCAAGCGGCAGACTTTGCCGCGCGATTTCGGCGCCGACTTCGAGCTCCTGAGGCTCACCGCAATGGCGCCGGATGGCGAGGAAGTGCCCGTATCGGTCGTGGCTCCTCGCGACATGAAGTGGGACGGCTCCGCGCCCTGTCTTCTTTATGGCTATGGGGCCTATGGCTGGAGCATCGATCCGGGATTTGCGGTCGAGCGTTTGCCGCTGCTTTCGCGCGGGTTCGTCTATGCCATCGCCCACGTGCGCGGGGGCTCCGAGCGCGGACGGCGGTGGTATCGCATGGGCCGCCTCGAAGGCCGGCCAAACGTGTTCACGGATTTCGTTGCCGCCGCCCGGATGCTGACCGGCGAAGGTTTTACTTCGCGCGGGCGCATTGTCGCGCAGGGCGCGAGCGCGGGCGGCATGCTCGTGGGCGCGTCGGTCAATCTCGATCCCGGTCTTTTCGCCGGCGTGATTGCTGACGCGCCGTTTGTCGACGTGCTGACGACCATGCTTGACGATGAGCTGCCGCTGACGCCGGGTGAATGGCTCGAATGGGGAAACCCCATCACGAGCCGTGAGGATTTCGAGCGCATACGCTCCTATTCGCCTTATGAACAGGTGCGCGAGGCGCGCTACCCGCCAATCCTCGCGCGCGCGGGCGTCGCCGATCCGCGGGTCACCTATTGGGAGCCTGCAAAATGGATCGCGCGGCTGCGGGCGCGCGCCAGCGGCGGGCCCTTCCTGCTCTCGGTCGATTTCGACACGGGTCATTCGGGCGCCGAAGGCCGCCACGCCGCTCAGCGCGCCCGCGCCCGCGAAATCGCCTTTGCGCTGCGCTGCGTGGGCCTCGCCTGATTCCGCGGGCTATTTGCCCGCGTCGATATTGAGGATCTTGCGCAGGCGCGCTTTCACCGGCTCCGTCGCGCTGTCCATATCGCGCATGATTTCATTCATGCGATCTGGCCCGAACCACCGCCGGTCGAGACGCAGTTTCGTGGCTTCGGCGGCGTATTCGGGATCTTCCATCGTCGCCGCAAACGCCTTCTGCAGGGTTGCAGCCTGTTCCGCGGGCACGTCCGGCGGCCCGTAGAGTGGACGCCCGAGCGCAAGTTGCGCGAACATCGCGGTCAGGGTCGCCTTGGCTTCCGGCGTCTTCGCGAGTTCGAGCGCGTTCGGCACGTCAGGGAAGCGCGGGTTGCGCGACAAGCCCATTTGCAGGACCACGCGCCACGTCCCTTCCTTCAACTGCCGCTCGAACAGCGCATTCAGCGTCGACACGAAGATGCCGCAGGCTCCATGCAGTTCGCCGCGCTCCATCGCCGCCGATCGCAACTGCGTGCCCTGATAGCCGGGAATGATCTTGAACTTCATGCCGAGCACGTCGTTCATGGCGAGGGGAAATGTCTGCGAATTGGAGCCGATGCCCTCGCTGCCCACGACGACCTCTCTCGTGAACAGATCCTGCGCACTCCCGACGCCTGATTTGTGCCACACCGAACAGGTGTCGGATTCCTCGCTCAGGTTGCCGATGGGCGTGAACTTCAGATTGTCGAACTTCGCGAGCTTCTCGCCGAGCGCCGCGACAAGGAACGAACTCGACGCCAGAACGGCGAGCGCCGTGCCGTCGCGCGGCGCGAGATTGTAGAGATTGTTCGCCGCGACGAGACCGCCGCCGCCCGGCGTGTTCTGCACCACGATCTGCGGCTTGCCGGGAATGTGCCTGGGATAGTGGCGCGCGAACGTGCGCGCATAGGTGTCGTAGCCGCCGCCGGGCCCGGAGGGCACGGCGAGGCTGATCGTCTTGCCTGCGAAGAAGCCGCCGTCCTGCGCCAACGCCGGTCCGGCGTAGGCCGCCAGCGCGATGGCGCCGGTCAGGAGACGCGCCCCGATTTTCGCATTATGTCCCATGACCGCCCTCCCAGGTTTTGCCGGCGCTATTCCTGCGTAATCTTCTTTGCGCGCTCGACGACATCGGGTTTCGCCGCGAAGACCTGCGCGACGAGTTTCTGCACGTCCTCGCCCGAGGTCGGGCTGATGTCGATGCGAGACTTCTCGGCGTCCGCCAGGAACTCCTTGTCCTTGAAGACATCCATGAAGGCTTTGCGCAGGATGCGCGTGGCTTCCGCCGGGGTTTCCGGCGCGACCACATAGGGGCGGCCGAAAATCTGCTGCGCGAGAACGAGTTCGACGGCGGCCTTGTCGTCCGGCGACGAGATGAAGGGCCAGATGTTGGGAACCTTCAGCTTGTCCAGCTCCGGCTCGCTGTTCAGACCGTTCTGAATGATCACCTGCGCCGAGCCGTCGCTGATCCACGTCGGGCGCTGCGCCTTGAGGCTCGACCAGTCGAGGCCGCAGGTGCCGTGCACCTCGCCCTGTTCGATCGCGAGGAAAATGTCGGGCGTGCCCTTGTACCCGCTGACGACCTCGAACTTTACGCCGGTCGTATGCATGAGCATGTAGGCGTAGTCGCGGCTCGATCCGCCCGCCGCGCTGGCGCCCATGATCGCCTTGCGCTCGAGCGCGTCCTTCATCGTCTTGATGGAAGACTTCCGGCCCGTGATGCACACGCGCGTGCCGCTGTCGGCGCTTGCGATGTAGATGAATTTCGACGGGTCGAACGTGAGCCGTGACTTTGGATCGAGGATCGGGCCGATGATGACGCCGGGAAACAGTACGCCGATCCACGTCCCGTCCTTCGGGGCCGTGTTGAAGATCGCGGCCGCCGCGGTTCCGCTGCCCGCGCCCGGCTGGTTGCGAACGACAATCGCGGGCGCGCCGGGAATGTATCTTGCGATGTGCCGCGAAATCGCGCGGGCGTACACGTCATAGCCTCCGCCAGGATTGCCGCCGACAAGGAACGTGAGCGTCTTGCCTGCGTAGTAGTCCTGCGCGTGCGCTGACGGAGCCGCGAGCGTAGCGGCGACCGCCATGGTTCCCAGAATTCTCCGGGCGAACCGGAATCCAATCATGTCCTGCTCCCTTCTCAGGCGGCCTGCCCGAGCGTGTAGGGAATTTGCGTCGGTCCCCACCGCTCGATGATCGTTTTGTTCTCGAGGTCGTATCCGTGCTGGAGTACCTTGCCGACGAGTCGCTGGCTGCGGAAGATCAGCGCGACCGACCGGCCGGGGCCGCCCTGTTCGGCGTGAATGGCGTAGGGCGGCACAAGGTCGACATTGCCGGGTCCGCCGTTCGTCACGCCCGTCAGCTTCACCTCCGCGTAGCCAGGCTTCGATCCGTCATCGACGCGGTCGTAACGCTCCAGCGATTCCGTTCCGTGCAGCAGCCCGTAGAGCACCCACGCCGTAGAGTGGTCGTGAACGCTGCCCTTGCGGTTCGGCTCGCGGACCACCGCGTTGACGATGAAGCCATAGGCCTCGTCGGTGTGGAACAGCAGGTTCTTGTGGCCTTCCGTCGAAGGCCAGCTCGCGCATTCAGCCTGCATGGCCGGTTCCCGCACAAGCTTTTCGAAGAGAGGCTTCGTTTGCGCCATGCGCTTGCCCATGTCCGGCTCAGCCGCCCAGACGGCATGAACGTCCTTGATGAACTGTTCGAACAATGCGCGGGCCTGCGACATGTGTTTCCTCTCCTGTATCATGGATGCGTCCGGCGAAGCGCCGCCGGTTCAGATCATGTTTTGCCGAAGGATAGCCCGCTGCCGCTGCATGCGGCAAGGTCTCGTCTTGCAAGCCTCGCCGTCGCGAACGCGGTCCGCTCAGCCGCAGTCTTCGAGAAGACGTTCGTCCACCCAGCCCTTCGCCGTGTGTGCGGAATAGCCTTTCGCAAGGCGGTCGCCGCCGCGCCAGTAGATCACCTCGCGCCAGCGGCCCTTCACGCCCTGCGCGAGTTGCACCTCTTCCCCCGTCCTCATACGCGCGACGAGCTTCGCATTGAGGCTCGGCGCCGCGCGCAATGCCGCAAAGCCGTCTGCAGTTTTCCTGATCAGGCAGAACTCGGTGGCCCGCGACGGCGCGGCGCCGCAGGCCAGGGCGAGGGCGGAAAGTCCAAGCGCGAAAATTGTCCTCACGTCGGATGCTCCCGCATTCTGTCGGACGTCACGGCAGGAAATATCCCGACGTGATCGCCTGATGGTTGAAGTAGGCCGCCACCGGCGCGACGCCGACCGGCAGTCCGTCTTCCGGCTTCCAGTAGGTGTGTACGCCCGCGCCCAGATGGATGAGCGCGGTTTTCGGCGCCTTCTCCAGTTTCGCGAACTCCGGCAGCACCACTTCGCGATAGACGTCTGCGCTGTGATCGCGGCTGTCTTTCGTGATGGTGAACAGGATCGGCGGAATGGGTCTGCCCGGCACAGGATAGGGATAGCCGCAGAAGCGCGCCACCAGCGCGGCGCGCTCATCCGGATTCAGCTTCAGCCGTTCGGCGGTGGCTTCCGCGCCTGCCTTCAACGACGCCTGCACGTTATGTGTGATGATGTATTCGGCCTTGAACTGCGGGCGCTTCTTTGCGACCTCCCAGGCGTCGAGGATTTCCTCCATCAGCCATGGCAGGCGCATGAGCGCGTTCGGACCTTCCTGGCCCAAAGCTTCGGGACCCCGGTAGCGCGCCAGGTCGCGCCATGTGCGGATGTAGAGTTCATTGAACGGGTCGGAGCGCGGGTCGGGCTTGCTTGTCACGCGTTCGAAGCCCGCGATCTTGCCGAGCGCGCCCGACCAGTCGTGCTGCTTGGCCTGAATGGCGCCGAAGGGCGAGTGCTCCACGGCGATGACGCCCGCCATGTTCGGCACGCGCTGGCACATCATGAAAATGTGCGGCCCGCCTGTGGAATGTCCTGTGCCGTATATCGAGTATTCGCCGTCGGGCAGGTGACGGCGCATCGCCTCGCGCATGCCTTCCTCGAAGGCGCCGGGCCACGCGGCCATGCGATAGTAGAAATTCGTGCCCGGCTTCGCCCGCGCCACCGTGCGCGTGCCATAGCGCATGCGCTTCGACGTGTCGGAAACCACGTCGTACTGGTCGGGGGTGATGTGCTCGCCGCGAAGCCACATCGGCGTTCGTACGGTTCCGTCCGGCTTGATCGTGTCGCCCGGCCAGTCCCGGCTTGGATCGTCGAAGTATAGGCGGCCCGGAAACGTCATGCAGACGACCTTGTGGCCGAACTTGCCGGCGTAGATGCGCGCGAGCGGCGCCATCGCCTTGTAGTCCGCCGAACCCCCGTGCAGGATGAAGACGCCAATCTTCTTTCCGTCCGGTCCGCGTGCGGCGTCCTCCGCTGATTTCGGCTCGAAGACCAGAACGCCCATGTCCCAATCGAGGCCGAGGCATTTGATCCGGAAGATATCCTCCGTCTCGGTGATCGAAATGTCGCGCGCGCCAAGCACGTCATTCGAAATGGCGAGCGTCTGCTCGCGCGAAACCTCCGGCGGCGGGCTCCAGGCTGTGCGTTCATTCATGTGACTACTCCTTGCGGGCTTGCATCCTTGTCATTCGCTCGCGTCAGCGGCGGCGCCGCTGGTGGGAACCAGGTCTCGCGGCACGCGCCATCGACGTCCGGGACGATTGTCGGCGGCGGCCTCCATTTCGCTGTTCCAGAGGCGGCGCAGCATCACGACCTGCCGGTCCGATGCGGCGAGCACGTCGTCGGTTCGGTTGCGCCGGACGCCCTGACCCTTCATCACCACGCCATCCTGTATCAGAAGCAGGTCGGGCCGGTCCGCGGGCACGTCATCGAGATGAATTTCGCCGCGCAGCACGCGGTCGATGACAGCGTCGGCGCCTTCCAGGCCTTGCATACGCGCGCGTTGCTGCTTGCGCGCTTCGTTATATGCCTCGCGATCTGCGCCTGTGCGATGAATGAAGTTTACGCCGAAAGTGACATGGCTCGCCTCGTCGACGGGAACGCGCCAGGCGAGATGCTCCGTCCATCCGCCGAGCGCATCCACGACCATGCTGTACATGCAGTTTGGCATGATGATGTGCGACTTGCGCATGACCTTTCCGCGCCGGCCGATGCGCAGGATTCCGTATTCCGTTTCCTCGCAGTCGATGTCTGGTATCACGTCGTTGAGGCCGGCGTCGGTGAAGCAGGACGTGCGATGCGTAAAGTTGAAGTGCACTTCGTCGACGCTGTTCTCCAGCTGATTGAAGAAGGGCCATGAACGTACGCTGGCCTTGGCTTCGACGAACCCGTCCGCGCCCGAATAGGCGTCGAGCTCCACGAGCGGCGGCGGCTCGCCGTCTCCGAAATAGACGAAAATGAGACCGAGGTGCTCGCGCGCCGGCCATGCGGAAATCCGCACACGATCGGCAAAGCTGCGCTTCTCCGCCGGCTGTTCTGTACACTGGCCCGCGCCATCGTAACGCCAGCCGTGGTACAGGCAACGGACTTCCTCGCCCTCGATCCAGGCGGTGGAAAGCAGCGCCGCGCGATGCGCGCAGCGCGACGCCACGACATAAGGTGCGCCGCTTGCGCCGCGATAGAGTGTGAAGTCTTCGCCAAGAATGCGCAGCGGCGCGGCCTTTCCGGCGCCGAGCTTTTCGGCGATGTAGACCGGCTGCCACGCGCGGCGCAAAACCCGGCCGGCCGGGTCGTCGGGACCGATGCGATTGAAGTCGAAACTCGCCATGGCTCGCCGCCCTCGCTTCGCGCTCAAAGCAGGTTGCGCGCGCGTTCGACGATCTCCGGCGGCGCCCTTTCGAGCTTTTCGACATGCGCCTGCACGCGCTCGCCGCTCACCGGGTTGATCGGGACGCCGGCCTTCTTGGTTTCGCCGAGGAATTCCGGGTCCTTCATCGTCGCCATGAAAGCGGTGCGGAGGATGGCGACCGTCTCGGGCGGCAACCCCGGAGGCGCGACGAAGGGGCGTCCCATGTACATGCGTCCCACGAGGAAATCGAGCAGCGCCGTATCCTCCTTCTTCACGAGCAGGTCGTGCATGAATGGCGTGTGTGGCAGTTCGGGATCGCGCTCCGCGCCCATCTGCACGAAGACGTTCGCCTTCTTGTTGTTGATCCAGTCTGAATTGCTCGACACATAGCTGTCATAGCCAATGCCGCAGAGCCCCTCGACCTCGCCGCGCTCCATGGCGAGCATGACTTCGGCCGTTCCCTTGTAGCCGCGCACGAGCTTCATCTTCGTGCCGGCGAGTTCGTTCAAGAGGTTCGCCATGCTTTCCGTCGACGTGCCGGAGACGACGCCAAGCACGAACTCGCGGTTGCGCAATTGCGCGGCCGATGTGACGCCGGTCGGCGCCCAGGCCACGCAGACGTTCGTGATCTGGTTGGCGTTGCCGAGCCATGTGAGCTTAGAGGCCTGGAACTTGGCGCCAGGCGCCTTGAGGATGGGATCTATCGCGCGTTCGTTCTGCATCCCGCCGATGGCGGAGCCGTCGCGCGGCGCGTGCTCGTACATGTAGTTCGCCAGCACGAGGCCGCCTGCGCCCGGCATGTTCTTCGGCACGATCACCGGCTTGCCCGGCAGATGCTTGCCGATGTGCCGGGCCACGAGACGCGAATAGCGGTCGTATCCCCCGCCCGGCGCCGAGGGGATGTAGAACGACACCTCCTTCGCCCTGAAGGCTGGGTTTTCCGCCTGCTGCCCCGCGGCCGGAAGCGCGAGAACGGTAGACGCCGCCATCAACGCCGCCGAAAGCCAGGCGCCGGTGCGTTTCTCGATCATGGCTTCCTCCCTGCTCTGGTTGCTGCGCCGTTTGCTAGTGAAGCGCTGTTCCTCCGGAAACGTCGAGACACGCGCCCGTGATGTGTTGCGCGCGCGCGGACATCAGGAAAGCGACCGCGTCGCCGACATCCTGGGCGTTCGTGTTGCGGCCGAGGGGCGAGCGCGCGTCCGCGTCGTCCTTCTTCCAGCGCGCCTCTGCATTGCCGGGAGCAATCGAATTCACGCGCACGCCATGCTTGCCGACTTCCTGGGCGATCGATTGCGTGAACACGATGATGCCCGCTTTCGCGGCCGAGTAGATGGAGGCGCCGGGCCCGCCGCGCAGGCCGCGGCTCGCCGCGATGCTGACGATGGCGCCGCGCCTCGCCGCGATCATCACGGGAAGCACGGTGCGCGTGACGTTGAGCACCGTGTTCAGGTTGGAGTTGAGCAGGCTTTCCCACTCTTCCTGGCTCGTCTCGACGAAGGGCTTGCGCTGGAATCCGATGCCGCGCGCGCCGCCGGCCCCGTTCACAAGTCCGTCGATTGTCCCGTATCGCTGCGCGAGATCGCGCACCAGGGCGTCGACATCGCCGATCTTGCGGGCGTCGAGCGCATGGGTCTCGACGCGGCCGCCGCCTTCCACGCGAGAGGCGACGGTCCTGGCGCCGTCGAGGTTCAGATCCGTGATGGCAAGGTCCCATCCGTCGCGGGCGAGGCATTGCGCCACGCCCTCGCAGATCAGGCTTGCGCCACCGGTGATGAGAGCAAGCGGCATGACGCGCTCCTAGCCGATGGGTGAATATTCTTCGACGTAGGTCGCGTTCCTGAGCATGTACTCGGCGAGTTCCGCGCGCGTCGGGAACCAGACGAGGTCTTCGTGCTGCTTGCAGTAGCGGATCATCTTCTCGAAGGCGTGCGCCATGTACGGGCGTCCGCCGAGTTCCGCATGGACGAGCGCGTCAACGCGGCCCTGCTTGCCTCGCCGCGCTTCCTCGACGACGAAGTCGAATGCGTCGGTGAAGCCCTGGACGGCCATCGCGCCATTGCTCGCGCCGCCGTTCCACATGCGCCAGTCGTTATAATACCAGTGCTTCGGGATGACGACCATCTTGCGCCCGTCCACCTGCACCACATAGGGCAGGTCATCGTCGCACTGGTCGCCGCACCAGATATAGCCTTCGTCCGCGAGAATGGAGAGCGTCTCGCGCGTGTGATGCCCGCCGGGGCTCACCCAGCCGCGTGGCGCGACCCCCGTGACGTCCTTGATGATGCGGCTGACCTCCTGGATCTCCTTGCGCTGCTGCCCTGGCGTGAGGTCCGTCATCTTGATGTCGTTTGTCGTGCCATGGCCCGTGATCTCGCTGCCCTGGTCGTGCAGCGCCTTTACCGGCTCTGGCCACTTCTGAACCGCCAGACCGTTCACGTCGATCGTAGCGGTGACATCGTTGCGCGCGAGAATTTCGAGAATGCGCCAGATGCCTGCGTTGCCGCCGTAGTTGGCGTGGGAAATGGAGACGAGATTGACCTCCATTCCCTTGGCCTTCTTGAAGTGACCGCCGCGCGTGAAGGCTTCGAAAGCGACCGTAAAGGTCCCGCAGATCATTTTACCGTCAGGGTAAGGAACTCTCGGTCTCATGGCGTTTCTCCCGAAGCCTGCATTATTTCTTGCGTTCGACGATGCGCAACCACGCGTCCATCAGCCGGTCCGCGACTTCCTTCGGCGGATCGGCGGCTTCGACGAGCGTCACGTCGTCAGGCAGATACGGATGCTTGATGGTCACGGGTCCACGCAGGCGGCCCGCGATGTATTCCTGGCTCTCCTTCGTGAGCGTCCAGTCGACGTAGAGGGCCGCCGCGTGGGGGTTCTTCGTATTCCGGTTGATGGCCGATACGCCCATGCCCGCGATGATCGGCGCGGTGAATACCATTTCATAGGGAGCCGACGGGTTCTTACGCTTCACGCTGAGTCCGTGATAAAGATAATTATCACCCTGCACCATGTGGTCGCCGGCAAGCATCAGCTCGATGCGCTGGGTATGCCCGCGCTGGATGATGGGATTGTTCTTGCCGATGCATTCCATGAACTTCATCAGCCGTTCTTCGCCCATGATGGCGTAAAGGCCGGCGATGAAGCGCGCCTCCGCGGGGTCGAAGGAGACGTTGCCCTTGAAGAATGGATTGCAGAGATCTTCCCACTGCTTCGGCGCCTTGTCCTTCGGCACCATGTTGCTGTTGTAGGAAATTCCGTGCTCGCTCCAGAAGAACAGCGCCCAACGGCCGTCCGGATCGTTGTATTTCCGCATCTGCGGCAGGACGGCCGCCGTCGCGGGCGTGGGATTTCGCGCGATGTAGTTGCGGCGTAGAACTTCCGCCAGATCGGTCAGGCTGACGGAAATGACGTCCGTCAGGGTGCGCCCTGACGTTTCTTCCGCGAAGAGCCGCTCGGCTGCGTCCTGCGAGCCGATGTCGGTCGTCGCCTCGACGTTGAGGAACGGATACTTCTTGCGGAAGATGGCAAGGTGCGACCGCCCCAGTTCGCCGCGCAACGTATGGACGATGACGACCTTGCCCTCCTTGCGGGCTCCTTCTTCAAGACGCTTCTGCCGCTCGTCCGGAGAAAGCTTCGCGAGTTCGGCGTAGATCTTCTCCGCCGGGCTCAGGTCAGCGGGTTGCTGTGCGAAGGCGGAGTTTGCTGCAATGAGCAGGCAACCTGCGGCGATGATGTTACGTAGCATGGGGCGCCTCATCCAATCGGTGGTGCGTAATCCGCTCAATCGAGCGGGCGATAGGGTTCTGGTTCAAGCCCTGATTCCTCGAGAATGTAGCGGGCCTGCTCCCTGCGGGTCGGAATCCACACCTCGCGTGAATATTGCTTCGCGTAGGCGATCATCTGTTCGAACGCGCAGGCCAGGTGCGGGCGGCTGCCCAGTTCGCAGTGGACGATGACGTCCATCGCGCCGGGCCGGCCGCGCAGCGCTTCCTGATAGACGTAATCGAACGAGGTCTTGAAACCTTCGAAATAGGTTGAGCCGTTGCCGAGCCCGCCCGACCACGCGCGCCAGTCGTTGGCGTAGTTGAGCTTCGGAATGACGACGATCTTTCGCCCGTTCGCTTCGGCGATATAAGGCACGTCGTCGTCGAAGGCGTCGCCGAACCAGGTGTAGCCTTCCTCGGCCACGACGCCGAGGGTTTCGGGCGTGACGAGATTGCCCGGCCCCACCCAGCCGACCGGCCGGACGCCAGTGCAGCGCTGTATGAGATCGGCGCAAGCGCGCGCCTCCTGCCGCTGCTCGTCCGGAGAAAGATCGGTCATGTGATGGTCGTTCGTCATCCCATGGCTGCAGATTTCGTGGCCTGCCTGATGAAAGGCCTTGATCGTCTCCGGCCATTTTTCGACGGCAAGACCGTTCGCGCCGATCGTCGCGGGAATCTTGTGGCGCTCGAAAATGTCCATCAGCCGCCATGCGCCGACGGAGCCGCCGTAATTGGCGTGTGAAAGAGAGGCGACATTGACGGGAATTTTCGGCGACTTCTTGAATCGCCCGCTCTTGCGGAAGGCCTCGTAGGCGACGCGGAACGTGCAGCAGATGAGTTTTCCGTCAGGCCACTTCAGCCGCGGCTTCGGCCATTGGACGCCGGTATGCATGGTCTTGCTCCGTATGCCTGTGAGAACTAGACGACGAAATAGCCGCCGGTGATCGCATCGTTGAAGTAATGGGCAGCCGCTGGCGCGATGCCCATCGGCAAGTCCTGCTCCGGCTTCGTGTAGGTGTGAACGCCGGCCATGAAACGCGTGACGTGCGTGCGCGGAGCCGGGTTCATCTGCGCGAACATCGGCAGTATGACCTCGCGATAGACCGAGGGACTGTGGTCGCGGCTGTCCTTGGCGATGACGAACAGATAAGGCGGCACGGGCTTCACGCCGGGCCCGCGCAGTTCGCGCGTATAGCCGATGTAGTGATCGACAAGCTTCTGCTCGTCAGCAGCCGACATGCCAAGGCGCTTCGCCGACGCGCGCGCGGCATTCTCCAGCGCGCCGACGATGTTGTGCGTGATCATGTATTCGGCCTTGAACTGCGGCCTTTTCTTCGCGACGTCCCACGCCTCGAAGATTTCTTCCATTAGCCAGGGCAGCCGCATGAGCGCGTTTGGCCCTTCCTGGCCCAGCGCCTCGGGGCCGCGATAGCGCGCAAGGTCGCGCCACGTGCGGATATAGAGATCGTTGAACGGATCCTTCCACGACTCGTCCGTCTTCGCGGCGACCGCCTCATAGCCCTCGATCCTGCCGACGTGCCCGCCCCATTGGTGCTTGCGCTCGTTGATGTAGCCGAACGTCGAGTTCTCGATCGCCAGAACGCCCGCGATGTTGGACACGCGCTGCGTGAGCATCGAGACATAGGGGCCGCCGGTCGAGTGACCATGAACGTAGATTGAATACTCGGCCTCCGGAAACTGACGGCGGCACGCTGTCTTCATGCCCTCCTCGAACGCCATGGGCCAAGAGGCCATGCGGTCGTAGAAGCGCGTTCCGGGCTTGGCGCGCGCGTGTGTGCGCACGCCATATTTCATGCGCTTGGATGCGTCGCGCACGATTTCATACTGATCGGGCGTGACGTACTCTCCCTTCAGCCAGATGGGCGTGCGCACCGTGCCGTCATCCTTGATCGTGTCGCCCGGCCAGTCGCGTGAGGGGTCGTCGAGATACAGACGGCCCGGGAAGGTCATGACAACGACTTTGTAGCGGAACTTCTCGACGAACAGCGTCGCCAGCCGCTCCATCGACTTGAAGTCGCCCGCGCCGCCATGCAGCAGGAAGACGCCGACCTTCTTGCCGTCGGCGCCTGAGTTGATCCGCCCGTCGGACGGCTCGTGGATCTGAACGCCAATGTCCCATTCCAGGCCGAGCGCTTCCAGCCGGAAAATGTCCTCGTGCTGGATGGATGTGCAGGACGCGCGATCATTCAATTCGTTCGAGACGCGGATCACTTTTTCGCGCTCCCAGACATCGTCCGGCTTGAAGCGGGTTGCCGTCGCGGTCTCGGTCATAGGCGTCCTCCCTTGGGACCTAGTTTGCGAGGGCGTTGGCGCCCTCCTGTTTCAATGATGTTACATCGGCGGCGCCCTCCGCGCGCAAGACTCTTGCGCGCTCCGGGCTGAAACTTAAGCTCACCGCAGCCCCCGGGCCTGCCCGATGGGGCAGGAGGCAGGCGAAGTTGACGCCGTTGCAGTTGACTTCCGCCTCCGTAACGCTGCCCGCGAAGACGCTGAGCGCGATAACGCCCTCGAGGCGATTGTCGCTTGCCTGGGCCGCGGCGGAACCGCCGGAGACGCGAATGTCTTCCGGCCGCACAGAGACCTCGACGCTGTCGCCCGGCGCGAGCGTTTCATCTGCGCATTCGCCAATGACGGGTCCGGCTGCGGTATCCACCTGCGCCTGCGCGCCGCGTCGCTCGACCACGCGCCCGGGCAAGAGATTGCTGGCGCCGAGAAAGCGCGCGGTGAAGACGTGCGCCGGGCGGCGGTAGACATCTTCGGGCCGGCCGCGCTCGATGATCCGGCCGTCCCTCATCACGACGATCCAGTCGGATATGGCCAGCGCCTCCGCCTGATCGTGCGTGACGTAGATCGACGTCAGGCCGATCTGCTGTTGCAGACGGCGCAGTTCCTTTCGCATCTCCGCCCGCAGTTGCGCATCGAGATTGCTGAGCGGTTCATCGAACAGAAGCGCCTTCGGTTCGCTGACGAGCGCGCGCGCGATCGCCACGCGCTGTTGCTGGCCGCCCGACAGGCGCGGCGCCGGGCGATCCGCGAGATGGGCCATCTTGACGATCTCAAGCGCCTTCGTGGTCCGGCGCGCGATCTCTGCCTTGCCGAGACGGCGGCCCTCAAGCGCATAGGAGACATTCTCGAACACGTTCATGTGCGGCCAGATCGCGTAGGACTGGAACACCATGCCGAGATCGCGCCGATGCGGCGGCACGAAGACATTGGCCTCCGGCTCCGCGACCACCTGATCGCCGATGCTGATGGAGCCGGCGGAGCTTTTTTCGAGGCCGGCGACGCACCGCAATGTCGTCGTCTTGCCGCACCCGGACGGACCGAGCAGCGTGACGGTCTCCCCCGTTCCAACGTCGAAGGAAACGCCGTCCACCGCGTGGACCATGTCTGTTTTCGTCGCGAACGACTTGCGGAGATTTCGAACCTTGATCATGCGCGTCTTAGAACTGCTCCTGTACGCCGTACGTCCGGCTGATCCGGTGTGAGATGAGAACGATGACCAGGAGAACGATGAACATGATGACGCCGAAGGCGGAGAGCTTCATGAACGAGCCCTGCTCCCAGAAGTCGAGGATAAGAACCGCCGCCGTGCGGTTCTCACCGCGCGCCAGCATAAGTGCGACCGTGAGTTCCCGGTAGGCGTGCACCATCACCCAGAACCAAGCGGCAAGGAGCCCGGGTTTGAGGAGCGGCAGCATCACCTTCACGAAATTGCGCGCCCACGGCACGCCCGCGACCTGCGCAGCCTCGTCGAGTTCGCGATGAATCTGCATCATCGAGTTCGATACGAAACGCAGCGCGAAGGGCAGGTACTTGGTCAGATACGCGAGCATGATGATCAGGAGCGTGCCGATCACGGGCAGCGGCAACAGCAGATAGAACCACATGAATGTCGCGCCCAGCACGACGCTGGGAATGGCGATGGACGCAAACGCGAGGTAGTCGAGCAGCTTGCGGCCGCGCAGATCGGTCTTGTGGACGAAATAGCTGATCAGCGCCACGACGAGAACGACGATTGTCGCGGACCCGACGCCGACGAGAAATGAATTGAGCATGGGATGCCAGATCTCGTCTCCGCGAAAAAGCGAAGTGTAATTTTCCAGCGTCATGCTCTTGAAGGCCGCCACGCCCGGACCTTGGTAGAAGGGAAGGAGGGAGGCGTAGAGCATCACGATCAAGGGAACGCCGGTGATGCAGAAGACGATCAGGAAGCAGAAGGCGCTGACGGCATAGCGCCAGGCGCCGAGGTCGATCCTGCGCGGCCGGAAGTCCTTCCCGGTGATCGTCTGGTAACGCTCGCCATGCTGCACTAGCCGGAAATATCCAATCAGCAGGACGATGCAGAGCGCCAGCATCGCAACGGAATAGGTTGCCGATAGCCCGAAATCGACTGGCGTGCGCGAGGTCGACTGGAAGATTTCAGTGGTCAGCAGCCGCACGCCTGCGCGTCCGCCCATCAGCAGCGGGACCTCGAAGGTCTCCACGCTTGTGACGAACAGGAGAAGCAACGCCGCGCCGACGGCCGGCAGGGCGAGCGGAAGCGATATGCGCCGAAGCGTGCGCCAGTTGCCGGCGCCCACCATCGTCGAGGCCTCCTCAAGCCGGGGATCCATCGCGCGAAACGATGCGGAGAGGAGTAGAAAAGTAAGCGGCACCATTTCGATGGAATGGACCCAGATCATTCCGCCCATCGAATAGATGTTGAAGAAATTGCGCACGCCGAAGAGGTCGCGCACGACATGGTTCAGGATGCCGATGTTGGGGCTGGCCAGCAAGATCCAGGAAATGGTGATCAGCACGCCGGGAATAATGATTCGCGCGATCATCATCACGCCGAAAAATCGCGCGAAGGGCATGTTTGTCCGCTCGACCGCCCAGGCGACGAACGCGCCGAGAATGAACGCTAGGATCGTCGACGCGCCCGCGAAGATGATGGTGTTCCACAACGCGGACCAGAATGTCTCGCTGGCAAAGGCGTTGACGAAGTTTTGCAGCGAAAAGACAAAGGTGAGAAACTCCGGCTCCCCCGGCCGGACAGTCTTTAGGCTCGTCCAGACGATCATCAGGAATGGAAGCGCGACCTGATAGACCAGAAGAATGAAGAGCCCTGCGTAGGCGATCATGCGCCAGTCGGCGCGGGCGAGGAGGGATGGCGCGTTCTGCGCGGGGCGGTCGGCGTCGTCACGCATGCGGCCGTCTCTAGCTACCTCCGCATTCGCCGACATCCAATGAGCCTCTCTTTCACTATTTTGGTTTCTCTCACAGCAAGCGTTTCACACATTGGGGTCACTGACAAGTTGCGATCATTGTCAGCGTCGCATCAGTTTCACTAATGCCGCGGCGCCTTCGAATTGGCCGTGTCAGCTGTCAATTGGCGTCCCGGTCGTCGGACGCAGCTCACTTGGTATGCGCCATTGCTTCGTCGGACGCCCCTCGGAAATCGCCTCAAGTTCGCGCCGCCATATTCGCCGCAGCATGGCGACCTGACGGTCTGAACTGCGCAACTGGTCCAGGTCCGGATCGCGCGCGGGATCGAGTCCGGCCATCGCCGCGCCGTCCTGTATGACGACAATGTCCGGGCGCCATTCGAGGTCGTCGATATGCGATTCTCCGGCGAGAATACGCGCAATGACTGAATCAGCGGGTTCGAGTTTCTTGAGGTCCTCGCGTTGTTGCGCGCGCAGGGCCCTGAATTCCTCGGCGTCGGCGCCTTCCTTGTGAATGCACTCGATCATGAAACTGACGTGACTGCCCCGGTCGATCGGCACGCGCCAGGACAGATGCTCCGCCCATCCCTTGAAGTGCTCGAAAACCATGCTGTACATGCAGTTTGGCATCAGGATGTGCGACTTGCGCGTATAATTGCCGCGACGCCCCATGCGCAGAATTCCGTATTCCGTCTCTTCACATGACAATTCAGGAATCTCAGCCGTCAGCCCGACATCGGCGAATTTCGATTTTCGATGCACGAAATTGAAATGCACTTCATCGACGCTGTTCTCGAGCTGATCAAAATAGCTCCAGGGCCTTCGGCTTTCGCGCACCTGCGTGAAGCCGTCGCTATGATAGGCGTCGAAGTAGGGCATCGGAGGCGGTTCTCCGTCCCCGAGGTAGGCGAAGACAAGGCCGAGATATTCCCGCACGGGCCAGCCTTCGATCTTGCTTCGGCCCTCCCCGCCCGGCGGTTCGGCCGGCTGCAGGACGCACTGCCCGGCGCCGTTGTAGGTCCAGCCGTGATAGAAACATTCAAGAGTTTCGCCAACGACGCGCCCGCTCGACATCTTGGCGCCGCGATGCGCGCAATAGGGTCCTACGAGGTGCGGCGCGCCGCTCTCGCCCCTGAACAGAGTCATCTGCTGGCCGAGCACGTTGATAAGCACGGCGCGGCCCTTGAGCAGTTTCTCGGAGGCGTACACGGGCTGCCAGTATGAGCGCAGCAGCTTCAATGCGGGCGAGCCCGGGCTGACATCCCGCGGATTGAGGCGTCCGTTCCCGATTGGTGCTTCCTGCGCCGCGCTCATCCCTGCCCCCTGGTTCATTGCCGTCTACTTCTTCGCCGGCGTGTATCTGTTCTCCAGAACGGCGTCCGTGACGTCGATGATATCGCGCCGCGTCTGCATCAAGTCCTCCACGAGCTTTTGAACGGCGTCGCCCCGTTCCGGCTGGATTTCCATGTTTTGCGCCTTGGCTTCCGCCATCAGCTCCGGGCTCTGCAGTGCGGCCCAGAAGGCTTCGCGCAGCGCTTTAAGCCGGGTTGCCGGAACCTCCGGCGGAGTCGCGAACGCGCGTCCAATCGCCAGCCGCTTCGTGATGAAGTCCGCTATGTCCTTGAAGTCCGGGCTCAGCAGCATGTCATAGATGAACGGCGTGTTCGGCATCTCGGGATGTTTTTCGTAGCCGAGCTGCATCACCGGCACGATCTTGCCTTCGCGGTAGTAGGAGGTGCTCGACTTCACGCTGTCGAAGCCGATTCCGCAGGCGACTTCGATTTCGCCGCGTTCCAGCGCCATGATCATGGATGTCGTGCTGTCGTAGCCGGGGATCACTTTCAGTTTCGCCCCGCCAAGCACCATGAACGTATGGGCTTGCTGCACCGTGGATGAACGTGCGGCCGTGCCGCCCGTGACCCATTCGCGCCGGCGCAGGTCATCTATGGTGCGCAACGGCAGCGTGTGCCACGTGACGCAGACATTGTTGAGCTTGCTCGCGCTGCCGACCCAGCCGAACTTGGCCGCGTCGAAGCGCGCGTTCTTGTTTCCGATCAGCGGCTCGACCGTAAGGTTGTTGTGAATGATCGCGAAGACGGAACCGTCGCGCGGCGCCTGGTTGTAGAGAAAGTTGGCGAGAGCCAGGCCGCTGGCGGCCGGCATGTTCTTCACCACCACATTAGGCGCGCCGGGAATGAACCGGCCGATGTGACGCGACACGATGCGTGCATAGCCATCGTATCCCGAACCGGGGCTCGCGCCAGCGTAAACGTCGATTGTCTTGCCCTTGTAGAACGCGTCTCCCTCCTGCGCCCAAGCAAGAGAGTTTGTCGCGGCGGCGCACGTCATCAGAGCGGCGCCCGCCGCAGCTGCTTTCACAGCCGCGCGGATTGGCATGGACGAGTCCTCCCGATGTTTTTTGCAAAGCGTAGGGCTTGGGACCCGTTATGTAAACTCCCCCTTTTCAAGCTTCGGCAGGGCTTCTAGTCTGCGCAGGTGGAGGAAACGCAATGTCGGCTGCAATCATAACCGGCGGCGGCGGCGCGCTGGGCAAGGGCATCGCGAGCGTGCTTTCGGCGGCAGGCTGGAAAGTCGTGCTGGCCGATCTGCTGGAGCAGCATGCGCGCGAGGTGTCTGACGAACTCGGCGGTGTGCCCTGGAAGGTTCTGGACGTCACGAAGCTTGAGGACGTTCGTCGCGTGTTCGCCGAAGTCGCGGCCGAGCACGGCGGCATCGGTGCGCTTGTGAACTGCGCCGGCGGCGCAATGGCGCTTGGCGTGCCGAAGGGGCCGCTCGCCGAAAGCAATCCGGAGCACTGGTCCCGCTTCATCGGCGTGAATATCTATGGCACGTTCAACTGTTCGCACACCGCCGCAGGTTATATGAAGGCCGCCGGGGCCGGAGGCATCGTCAGCATCGCGTCGGGCGCCGGCATGCATGGCGGCCCCCCGGGAAGCCGCCAGTCCGGCGCGGCGGTCTATTCTGCGACGAAGGCAGGCGTCATAGCGTTCACGCAGGCGCTCGCGCAGGAGCTTGGTCCATTCGGCATTCGCGTCAACGCGGTTTCGCCCGGGCGCAACGAGTCGCGCGCGAAGCCGCTCGCGCGCATGCTCGAGATGCAGAAGCTCGAGGAAGGCAAGGAAGCGGGCAGCGGACGGGTCTCCCCCATCGGCAGGTTCGGAACACCGACGGACATAGGCGACGCCGTGTCATTCCTGCTGTCGCAACAGGCCAGCTACATCACCGGCTGTTGCCTCGATCTCACCGGCGGTATCCGCCTGCATTAGGAAGATGACATGCCTGTCGCATTGATTACCGGAGGCGCAGGAACGCTCGGCGTCGCCGTCGCCCGCCGCCTGATGCACGACGGCTGGGCGGTCGTTCTCGCCGACGTAGACATCGCTGGAGCAGAAGGCGCGGCCAAATCACTCGGCGGAAATGCGAGCGCCGTTCGCATGGACGTTACGAACCTTGGCGAGGTGCGCGCCGGCGTTGACGGCGTCGTCAGGCGCTTCGGCGGCATCGACGCGGTCATCGCTGCGGCGGGCGGGCGTTCTGGCGCCGGCGCCGGTCCGTTCATGGAAGCGCCGCCGAAAACATGGACGCAGATCGTCGAGTTGCATCTGACCGGCGTCCTGAACGTCTATTATTCCGCCCTGCAGCACATGCGCGAGAAGCGCAGCGGCTCGCTGATTGCGATCTCGGCTGTCGAAGCCTATCGCGGCCTGCCGGAGTCGGCGGCGTTTTCGACCGCGAAGGGCGCCGTGGCAGTGCTCACTGAAACCTTGGTGCGTGAGTGCCAGCCGCACAACATACGCGTCAATTCCGTCATTTCGCCGACGGCCGAATCCCTTGCGCGTTCGGGCCGCAACGATGGCGCAATTGCGGTGGCGGAGGCGATTGCATTTCTCGTGTCCGACAAGGCGTCGCTGACGACCGGCGCCGCAATCGACGTGTCGAACGGCTGGGCGCTGCATTGATCCTGACGAGGGAGGAGCGGCAAGCATGACGATCATCATTACCGACGACGATGTGAAGCGGCTTCTCTCGATGCGGGAGTGTGTGGATGCGATGCGGACAGCTTTCGAGGACTTCTCGAACGGCGTCGCCGTCAACCGTCCGAGGGTGCGTTATCTCGCGCAGCATCCGAATCCTGAGCTGGGTTATTTTGCAAACGTGCATGTTGGCGCGGTTCCATCCGCAGGCGTAGCCTGCGTTCGCGCGGGATCCCAGATCATGCGGCCGCCGAACGCGCAGACGAAGCGCCGCTCATATGAGAATCCGGGCGCATTCAACTGGGGCGTGGTTATACTTTACAGCCTGGAAACCGCGGAGCCGCTGGCCTTTCTGCATGAGTTCTGGCTGTCGGGAATGCGCGTCGGGGCGACGACCGGCATGGCGGTCGAATCGATGACTCGCGCTGACGCCAGCGTGCTCGGCCTGTTTGGAACAAGCAAGCAGGCGCGCAACGCGCTCGATGCGATCCTCACTGTCCGGCCGATCAGGCAAGTGCGCGTCTACAGCCCCAATGTCGAGCATCGCCTGCTGTTCGTGAACGATATGGCGCGTTCCGGCGTCGAGATGATCCCGGTTGACGATCCGGGGGACGTCGTCGCCGGCGCTGATATCATCTGCTGCGCCACGTCCGCGATGACGCCGGTTTTCGACGGCGGTCTTCTGACAGACGGACAGTTCGTCGTCACCATCGCCAATTCCGACGTGACGAACATACGCTCGGAAGTGGATGAGGCGACCTTTACGCGCGCGAGCGCCATCATCATCAACGACTGGGAAAGCGTGGTCGAGAACAACCAGCGGGAGCTCCTCGATCTGATCGAGTCCGGCAAGGTCTCGCGCGACCGGGTGCACGAGCTGGGCGACGTTCTGACCGGCAAGGCGAAGCCCGATCTCAGCGGACTTGTCTACTACAAGAACAACTCCGGCCTCGCGATCCAGTTTGCGGCTGCTGGCGGCATCCTCTACCGAAAGGCGATAGCCGAAGGACACAACAAGGTCATACCGACGGAATGGCTCGGTAGCGATCTGTCTTCTTATTACGCGGCAGGGTTCCGGCCGTCGCCGTGAGTGCGCAGGTGCGGCGAACGAGGTCTACTTCCGTTTGCCTTTCCCTTGCAGTCCCTTTTCGGCCCCGTGCGGACCGTTGCCGCCTGAGCGTGGATGCGGCCTCGGCTTGCCGGGCGACGGAGCGTCCGGCGCGACCCCATGTCGTGGCTGCTTCTTTCGCATCTCGTGCATCGATCCGGCCGCGGGCTGGATGTGGACGTTTTCCTCGCCCGACGAGCGTCGCACCGCGCTGGCGAAGCGCGCGGCGACGGATTCGGCGACCTCGAACTTGGTTTCCTTGTCGAAGATCTTGATGACGCCGATCTCCTTCTTTGTGACGTGCCCGAGCCGGCAGATCACGGGAAGAATCCATTTGGGGTCAGCGTTGTTGCTGCGGCCGACGTTCATCCGGAACCAGATCATCGGCTCCGTGGAACGCGGCGTGAACGACTGATCGACGGTGGGGCGCGCTGAGACCTCGGCGGATTTCTTCAGCGCGTCGCGCTCACGTTTGTCGGGGCGGGCGCGGGGCGGGCGCGGGCCGCGCTCCGGGGCGCTCGCCGCGTCGTAGAGTTCCTCCGGCGCCGGAAGCCTGCTGCGATAGAGGCGCACCAGAGCGCTGGCGATTTCCTCCGGCGAGCGTTCTTCCATCAGCTTGCGCGCGAGCAATGTGTCTTCGTCCGTGTTCGCCTCGGAGAAGATGGGATCATTCTGCATGCGCGTCTGGTCGGCGAGGCGTATCTCTTCCGCGGTGGGCGGTCCGCGCCATTCAACGTCGACCTTGGCCTGCGCGATGAGCGCCTCGGCCTTGCGCCTGCGCGTGTAGGGCACAAGCAGGATGCACACGCCCTTGCGGCCTGCGCGGCCGGTGCGTCCGCTGCGATGAAGCAGCGTGTCGCGGTCATTCGGCAGTTCGGCGTGAATGACAAGCTCCAGCCCGGGAAGGTCTATGCCGCGGGCTGCGACATCGGTCGCGACGCAAACGCGGGCGCGGCCATCGCGCAGCGCCTGCAAGGCGTGAGTGCGCTCGCTCTGGGTGAACTCGCCCGAAAGCGCCACGGCCGCGAAGCCCCGCTCGACAAGGCTCGCGTGCAGATGACGCACCGCCTCGCGCGTCTGGCAGAAGATGATGGCGCCGCGCGCCTCGATCAGCCGGAGAATGTTGACGACGGCATGCTCGGTTTCGTGCGGGGCTATGCGAACCGCCCGATACTCGATGTCGCCGTGCGGCTGTGTGCGATCGACCGTGTCGATGCGGAAGGCGTCCGTCTGGTATCTGCGTGCAAGCGTGGCGATGTCGCGTGGGATCGTCGCGGAGAACAGGAGGGTGCGCCGTTCGCCCGGCGTCGCGTCGAGGATGAATTCGATGTCCTCACGAAACCCCAGGTCGAGCATCTCGTCCGCCTCGTCGAGCGTGACGGCAAGCAGGGTCGATATGTCGAGGCGGCCGCGTTCGATATGATCGCGCAGGCGCCCCGGCGTGCCGACGACGATGTGGCAACCGTCTTCGAGCGAGCGCGCTTCGCGCCGCACGTCCATGCCTCCGATGCAACTCGCCACCCGCGCGCCCGCAGGCCCATATAGCCATGTCAGTTCGCGCTGGACCTGCATGGCGAGTTCACGGGTGGGAGCGATGATGAGCGCAAGCGGAGCTCCGGGCGCGCCCAGGCTATCCGACGTCCCCAGCAAGGTGTGCGCGAGCGCCAGCCCGTAGGCGACGGTCTTGCCCGATCCTGTCTGCGCTGAAACGAGGAGATCCCGGCCCTCCGCTTCGGGAGCGATGACGGCCTCCTGCACGGCGGTGAGTTCGGAATAACCCTGTCCTTCCAGCGCGCGCTGGAGAAGCGGATGAATGGATGGAAGGGACATGAGATGCGGCCGATCGAGTAAAGGCGTGAAGGCGAGCGAACATGGGCGCTCGCGAGCGCCTTTTGCACGCCCTGAGGCGCGCTGTCACGCTGCGAAACGCCCTTCAGCCCAAATGAGTGCGGGACTTCTGGCGGAGCCAGGCCGCCGGGCGGCGCTTTCGATCCCGCCGGGGGCGCGCCACAGGACCCTGGTCCTGGGCGCGGCGGTCCGCGTCAGCCCTTGCGGCGCTGCTTCTTGGCCGCCTTGCGGGCGGCGTAGCGCGCGTCACGCGCAGCCTTCTGCTCCGCCATGAGCGCGGCCTTTTCCTCGGCCTCCAGCGCCGCCAGTTGCGCGGCTTCGGCGTCGGCGATGCGCATTTGCTCGGCCTCATGCTCCGCTGCGATGCGGGCCTTCTCGGCCTCCGCGAGCCTCTGGGCTTCCTTGAGCGCGTCGCGCTCCGCCTGCCGCTTCGCGCGCGCCGCGGCGATAGCGGCTCTCTCCGCCTCCCGCTCGGCGCGGGCCGGGTCATTCATGTTGGCCCGGAATTTCTCCAGCATCGCCTTCTTGACTTCGAGCGCCGCCGATTGGCGTTCACGCACGCCAGGTTCCTGATAAAAGCTCATTCGATCTCCAGTGGTGAACTGGCTTCATACACCCGGCATGGCGCCGGAGGCGAGGATTAATTCCGCCATCAGCGCGCGAAATGCTGGTAATCTTTTGAGTTGCGGAAATTTGCGCCCCACGACCAGCCGATGCGCGCGAACGCCCGCGTCACGACGTCGCCCCTTGTGATCAGGCCGGGAATGCCGGGCTTTCGCTCGTGCGGCTCATCGAAGGCGCGTCCTGCCGGCGGATAGGTCCCCGTACGGTCGCGGTAGGGATTCTGGACCGGGTTGATGTCGATGGCCAGCCCCCGCGCGTGCTTGGAAAGCCCGCCGCTCCCCTCGACGAGACGGCAGTTGAAAGCGCTCGTGTTGTTGGCCTCCATCGATGCGTCGTCGCTGCCGCCGAAGTCGTCGATGAGCTGCATCCGTGCGATGCGGAATTGTCCGCTGTCGAAGATCTCCTGCATTGCGGACGCGACTTCCGCCGCGACGGAGCGCGCCACGATCAATAATCCCCATTGGGCGTGGCCTGAAAAGTCGCGGTAGGGCACGCGCAGCAACGCGAGGTCTTAGCGCCGGGGACAAGGCAGCGTCGCGCGCCACGACTTGCCCCGCATATTGTCCCAGACGGCGTCGGGAATCGCGCTGACGTGAACGCGCATGTCCTGCGCCGGAGCGGGGCTGCAGAAAGCCAGGCCGGCGATCAGCGGAAGGGCTGGCGCTCGCATCACATCCATCGCCTCGCCGGCGGTCCGGCGCGTGTTACTTGCCGCCGACCTTGATATCGGCGCTCTTGATCAGCTTCTCGAACTTCGCCTGCTCTGACGCGATGAACGCCGCGAACTCCGCCGAGTTCGAGCCGACAGGGATCAACCCCTGTTCGACAAGCCTGCTGACAACCGCGGGCGTCTTCATCGCGGCGCTCAATTCCCTGTTGAGGATCGCAAGAACATCCTTGGGCAATCCAGCAGGGCCCCATACGCCGTACCACGATCCAATCTCGAAGCCGCGAAACCCGGACTCTTCCATCGTCGGCACGTTCGGCAACGTCGCCACGCGCTCCTTGGTCGTCACGGCGAGCGGCTTCAATGTGCCGGCCCGGATGTGCTGCAGGACGTTCGGGACGGGGCTGATGATCGCCGTGACGCGGCCCGCCATCACATCGATGAGTGCCGGCGCCGTGCCACGGTATGGCACCTGGACGAGCTTGAAGCCGGACTCAAGCTGAAGGCGCTCGACCGTGAGATGCCCGACCGCGCCGATTCCCTCAATCGCCCACGAATGATCCTGCGGCTTGCCTTTGACGAGGGAAATGAAGTCCTGCAGCGTTTCGCCCTTGATCCCCGGATAGACGGCGAGCGCCAGCGGCACGTTTCCGAGATTCGAGACCGGCGTGAAATCCTTCCTTACGTCGTAGGGCACGCTCATCAGCATGGGCGTGATCACAAGAAGCGAGGGATTGACCAGCAGCGTGTATCCATCGGGCGCGGCGCGGGCAACCTGCGTCGCGCCAATCGTGCTGCTGGCGCCGGAAATGTTTTCCACCACGAAAGGCTGTTTCAGACTTTCATGAAGGTATTGAGCGACCGAGCGAGCGACAACGTCCGTAAGGCCGCCCGGCGGCGCCGCGACGACGATCTTGACCGTGCGGTTCGGATATTGTTGCGCCAGCGCGGGCGCTGCGCACGCCGCGGCGACGGCTCCGATCGCTATTGTCCTGCAGACCTTCCTGAATACGTGGCGCATCAGCCCGTCCTCCCAAGTTGCGTTTGCGGGTCATTTCCCTGGCGGCGCTTCGCGCCGTCTCGCAGCGCCTTCGTAGCGCCCGCGTCGACGTTCCCCTCCGCGTCGAGGCGGACGAGGTAGCGTTGCAGGGCGCTGTCTTGGCTCACGTAGCCGTTCGCCACATCGCGCGCCACGATCCCGGGCGCGCGTTCCCACGGAGCGCCCAGCCCGCCGCCGCCCGGCATGTCGAGAATCAGGCGGTCGCCGCCGGGGACGATCTGCGTGCCGTTCGGGCTCAGCACTGCTCCCGAGGCCAGACGCATTTCTCCTGTTGCGCCTGCCTCTCCGCCGCCCCGGCCCTCTGCGGGGAAGTCGACGCGCTGGAACATCGGAAAAAAGGCAAACGGCGCCGGCTCGCGGCTTCCCACTTCGATCGACTGGCCAAGTCCGCCGCGCATGCGGCCCGCGCCGCCGGAATCGCTGCGCAGTTCGCGGCGCCAGAAAATGAGGGGCGTCAGCGCCTCGGTGACTTCGATGGCGACGGACCTGACGCCCGAGGGAAAAGGCGTCGCGGACATGCCGTCGTGGAGCCAGTGGGCCCCCATTCCGCCGCTCTGGAAATTGTGCGTGATGAACGCGCTGGCGCCATCGTGAGCGCCGGTGACGCCTGGCCCCGCGGCAAAACGCAGGCCCCAGCTCGCGCCCGTGCCCTCCGCAGGCACACGGCCAGGCGTCGCTTTCTCGAAACAGCCGAACACCACGTCCGGCAGCATTTGGCCGATGAGCGCACGCGCCGTCACGGGCGCCGGATACGCCGCATTGACGATGCTGTTCTCAGGCGCGGTGACGACGATGCGCGCGAGAACGGCGGCGTTGTTGGCGAGGCCGGGCGCGACGAGGCATTTGACGCCAAAGCTCGTGTAGGCGTCCGCATAGCAGAGCGGGCAGTTCACCCCGTATTTCGATTCGCCGGAGCTGCCGGTGAAGTCCACACGGATGAGATCATCCTCGATGGTGAGAGTCGCGCACAGGTCGATCGGATCGACGAAACCGTCGATCCGCGCGGCATGGCTCCATGTTCCCTTGGGAAGTGCGGAGATGGCCTGCCGCATCGCGCTGTCGCTCGCCTCAAGTATATGAGAGGCAAGCTCGTCCAGCGTATCGAGGCTGTATTCGCGCATCATTTTCGTCAGACGCCGGCCGCCCGCTTCGTTGCTGGCGATGAGCGCGTAGATGTCGCCTTCGAGTTTGTCCGGCTCGCGGCTGTTGGCGCGCAGAAGGTTCATGAGCCACGATTTGATCGCGCCGGCCTCGACAAGCGGCATGATGGGCAGGAAAAGCCCCTCCGCCAGAACGTCGCGCGAGCGGGGATCGGGGCCATTGCCGCCGATGTCTGCGACGTGGGCCGTGCATGCGAAAATCGCGACCAGCCTGCCGTCGTGATAGGTCGGCGTCACGACCGTGAAGTCGAAAAGGTGGCCGGTCCCACGCCACGGATCGTTGGTGACATAGACGTCGCCCGGCCTCATTGAGTGCGCGGGGAAGACCTTCAGGAATTCACGCACCGACCGGTTCATCGAGTTGATGTGCCCTGGCGTGCCGGTCACGGCCTGTGCAAGAAGTCGCCCCGTGTGGTCGAAGATCCCGGCCGACAGGTCCCCTGCTTCGCGAACGACGGTGCTGAAAGCGACGCGCATGAGCGTGCGGGCCTGCTCCTCGACAACCGAGATCAGGCGATTCCACATGACCTGATAACGCACTTTCTGAAAGTGCTCACCCACAGGCCGTCCTCCCTCGCAAGGCTTTGGCGCCGCCTTGCTCGTCGGTTGTCAGCTAATCAGAGGGTCGCCGCCCGCACAAGGCCCGTCCCATGTGCTTGCGGGCCATTCGACGAAGCCCGGAGGAGGTTGCTTTTGACGGCTTCTTCAAGCGCCACTAAGCTTGTCGCACCGGCGCCCGCCAAGAACAATCCGGCGTCGTGTATGCGCGAAGCGTCAGTCCTCGCCGGGTCTTCTGCCGGCCCGCGGGAACAGTATGGCGCCGCGCTGGCAAGGGGAGGAATGAATGCGGCTTCTGTTGAGCGCCATGGCGCTTTTCGTTTCGCACGCATGGTGTGAAGCGACCGCGCAATCAGCTTCGCAGGCGCAGGCCTATCCGGTTCGTGCGGTGCGCCTCGTCGTCCCCTTCCCCGCCGGGGGGCCGACCGATGTCCTTGCGCGCGTCCTCGGGCAGCATATGAGCGAGAAATGGGGTCAGAGCGTCGTCATTGAAAATCGGCCCGGCGCGGGTTCCGCCGTCGCCGCCGCGGCTGTCGCCCGCAGCGAGGCCGACGGTTACACCCTGCTCATGGCCATGGACACGACGCTCGTCATGAATCCGCTCGCCATGAAGTCCATCAATTACAAGGCGGACGATTTTGCGCCGATCTCGTTGGCCGCCTCGAACACGTCCATTCTGGTCGTTCCCGCAAGCGGTCCGAAAACCGTTGAAGAACTGATCGCCAGGGGCCGGGCGGAACCCGGCAAGATGAATTACGGGGCGGGCATCATCACCACGCGGCTCGGCGCCTTCCTGTTCTCGCGGCTCTCCGGGATCAAGGCTGTTTCGGTTCCCTACAACGGCAGCGCGGAAGTGGTGCGCGCGCTGCTCGACGGCAGCATCGATTACGCCATCGACGGCATCGCGCCGCACCTGCCGCATATCCGCGACGGGAAAATACGCGCGCTCGCCAAACTTGACTCGAAGCCTATCGAATCCCTGCCGGACCTCAAGCCGCTCGACCAGATCGCCAGGATGCCGGAGCTGGCCGACATATCGACATGGGTCGGAGTCGTCGCGCCGGCCGGCGTTTCGCGCAACGTGATCGATACGGTCCGGGAGGCGGTCGTGCAGGCCACCAACAGCGCGGAGATCCGCCGCAAGATGGCTCCGCTCGGCATAACGGTGACCAACAGCACGCCGGAAGAGTTCGCCGCGCTCATCAAGTCCGAAAGCAGGCGCTGGGAGCCGGTGGTCAAGGAGAGCGGATTCGCAAACTGAGCCTTGCAGGCTTCGACGATCTGGGGGAGAAGGCTATGAAGGCGATGCGCGTTGTTCTGTCCGGGCTTCTGTGCGCCGGAAGTTATCTCGCTGCCACTACGGCCAACGCCGTGGAGAGCTTCTACAAGGGCGCCACCGTTTCGATCAACGTCGGCTCTGACGCTGGCGGCGGCTTCGATCTTGTCGCGCGCGTCGTCGCCCGTCATCTGGGGCAGCACATTCCCGGCAAACCTGCGATCATCGTGCGGAACATGCCTGGCGCAGGCGGTCTGGTGAACGCGAACTGGCTCTATAACAGCGCCCCGCGCGACGGAACCGCGATAGCCGCGCCGTTCAATACCGTCTTTGTCCTGCCGCTCCTCGGCGATCCCGCAGCGAAATTCGATCCGCGCGAGTTCACCTGGATCGGCAGCACGGACAAGCAGCAGGGCGTCTGCCTGACCTGGCACAAGTCGCCTGTGAAGACGCTCGACGACCTGAAGACTCGTGAAGTCGTCGCCGGCACGACCGCCCCGAACGCGACGCCAGGCACATTTCCTTTCTTGATGAACTCGGTTCTCGGGACCAGGTTCAAGATCGTCGGCGGCTATTCGACCGGCGGCGTTCGACTCGCGTTCGAACAGGGCGAGGTCGACAGTATCTGCGGCATGGCGATCCAGACCCACATGGCGGTGAGCCCGCAATGGTTCGAAAAGAAGCTCGTGAACGTCCTGCTTCAGTTTGGGCTTGAGAAGCACAAGGATCTGCCCGACGTCCCGCTGGCCGTCGATCTGCTGAAGGACGAAGACCTGGAGGTTCTGGAGCTCATCCTGATCCCGCATGAATTCGGCCGTCCGTTCGTGGCGCCGCCAAAAATACCGGCCGACAGGCGGAACGCGCTGCGCGCAGCGTTCGAGGCCGTCCTCAAGGACCCGGCTTTTCTCGATGATTCCGCAAAGGCGAAACAGTCGCTCGACCCGATCAGCGCCTCGCAGATCGAGGAACTTCTGCAGCGCGCCTACAAGGCGTCTCCGGCGGCGATTCAGCGCGCGGCTCGAATTTTGCGCGGTCCGGAATCGGTCGATCAGAAGCGTTGACGTCCCGGAGCGGCGGTTCGTCCCCGCGTGCGGGGCAAGGCGCAGCCAGCGGCGTGAAGGAAAGCGGCGGATCGCTTCCAATTTGAAAGCTTGGCCGGCAACCGCTGGAAAGTGCAGATCCAATGTACAAGCTTTGGGTTCTTCCGATTTGTTGCGGGCTGTCGTCGGCTAAAGGCCCGCCCGAAAGGTTAGAGCGCCAACGCTCGAATGCGTTCGAGCTATCTCTCCCGTTGCGCCATCTTCTCGCTGCTCCGCCTCTGCTTGCCCGGTCTTTCGCTGCGAACTAGTTTTCTTTCTTGCCGAAAGGACCCAGCATGAACCTCGAAGACCTTTATCGGCTTCTGCGCAGCGGCCATGTACAGGCGCAGGGGATCGTCGACACGCTGGATTCCCCGCTTCTGGTGCTCGACGGCAGCCTGAACGTCATTCAGATCAACCGGGCTTTCTGTGCGACCTTCCATGTCCCGCGCGACGAGACCATCGATCATGCATTTTTCGCGCTCGGCAATGGGCAGTGGGACATTCCCGAACTTCGCAGGTTGCTGCTCGACGTGATCCCCAAGTCCGCAGCTGTTGTGGGCTACGAGGTGACGCACGACTTCCCCAATCTTGGGCTTCGCACGATGCTGGTCACCGCTCGTCGTCTCGTCCATCCAGACGACGTCAGCACGACGATGCTGGTTGCGTTCGACGATATCACCGAGAAGCGCCATGCAGCTGCACAGAATGACATTATCCTTGAGGAAACGCGGCACCGCATGAAGAACTTGCTTGGCACAATGCGGGCCATCGCGAACCTCACCCGCACGGAGGGACGCACCGCGGAGGAGTACAAGAAGGCTTTTCTAGGCCGTTTCCAGGCGGTCGTGGAGGCGCAGGACCTGTCGCTCGCGGACGAACCTGAGCAGGATCTGGAGATGCTGGCGCGCAAGGCCACGGACTCGATTGCCGGGCGTGTTGCGATCACTCCCGGACCTGCCATCACTCTCCCCCGCGGCAAAGCTGGCTCGCTGGGGCTGGTCCTGCATGAGATGGTGACCAACGCAATGAAGTACGGCGCCGCCTCTCGCCCAGGAGGGCTCGTTCGCATTTCATGGGAACTCTCCGGGGAAAAGGTTGGGCGCAAGCTGTGTCTGCAATGGCGAGAGGAGAATGGCCCGGCCCCTCCGGCAAGCATCGAGCGAGGTTTCGGGTCGCAGCTTATCGACTACGAGGCGCGGGAACTTGGGGGCGCTGCGGAACTGACTTTTGAACCCGGCGGTTGCCGGATGCAGTTGACCTTCCCCGTCGATTAGGTGGTTTCATGCGCGAGCCCGGAGGGCCAGAAGAACGGCCGTCAGCCGGGTCGTCGTCACTCATCTTGATCGTCGAAGACGAGGTCTTCATTGCGCTGGAGGTTCAGGCCCTGCTGCTGAACCACGGGTTTCGCGTGCTTGGCCCCGCCCCGTCCGTTGAACAGGCTCTCGCCCTGCTTGCCGCCAACAAGCCGGACGCCGCCGTCCTCGACGTGAGCTTGCGTGGTGAACTTGTGTCGCCGGTGGCCGAGGCTCTGCGGCGGATGCGTGTGCCGTTCGTCGTGACGAGCGCGTATGATCGGCCAGATCGCATCGCCGGGGAGGTCCTGACCGGGGCTCCCCATCTGGGCAAGCCCACCTCTGACGGCGCTCTGCTTCGCGCATTGGAGAGTGTTCTTGACCGCGAATGATGGCGCCCAGGAGAGGACTCGAAGTATTCGCATAAAATATTGACTACAATCGAAATTCTTTTCGGCGCTTAAAAAGAGCCTCAGAAAAGCCCCCTGTTCCGCTTGCGCACCTAACGTGACAGAATTTGATCAATGCGTCTGATGAGTCGCTCTGATCAGAGGCAGGCGCCGCATACCTCGCTAGGAGCTACACATTGACGAGAGCCATAAAGGACAATGGTCAAAGCTTAAACTCATTTATGGTCATTGTAGGACTGACAACTATAATCCTAGCCGCGCGTTTGCCTGATGTTCCATCGGCACCCTGGACTCCCCCCCTCACGGAGGACGCCTATTACTTGTACGATGCTGCACGGAATCTCGCCCTTGGAAAAGGGCTATCAATTGATGGTCAACTGACCAACGGTGTACAACCTCTTCTCGTATTTCTTATCGCACCTCTTTTTCTAATTCTGGACCGATTCGAGGCTGTCATTGCCATTCAGGTCCTGTTGACCTTGATTTTTGTTGGGAGCGGCTTCGTTCTTCTAACGGCACTCACCAATCCGCAAGATACCGTGGTGGCAAGACTTTCCTTCCTTCTTGTTTACTTCGGATCGTTCTCGATCGTTCGGCACGCCTTCAACGGAATGGAAACCGGACTCGTCCTTTTCCTTTTCAGTATTATTCTATGGCAACTTAAGACTTATCCGCACGAGAATGCTGGTTGGCGTCAATCCCTTCCGCTTGGATTGACGCTCGGCCTTCTCTGCCTCGCGCGAATCGACATGATCATTTTAGCAGCCATCTTCCCAGTGTTTCTGGCATTGATGGGGACCCGACTCGCTTCAACGGCGACCGTTGCCTTCGTCGCGGCTGTTACCGTATCTCCTTGGCTTCTTTATAATTATGTTGAGTTTGGGTCCTTCATTCCCACTAGCGGCAGGGCACTTGCATACGGGATAGTGAGCCCATTCTATGTCAACGTACTCGGCGCTGTTCGCCGTAATGCCTCCCTTTTCATCTTTGTAGAACTGTTTCCTATCTTGCTTCTGTTGGTTGTTCCGGTTCTTGCTATGGGAATAAAACCCCTTTGGTCAGCGATGAATCGACCTCAGGCCGCGCTGCTTGCAGCTTCACTTTGCACGATGCCGATTATCGGCTTGTATTACGCTAATTATAGCTACGCGGCGTTCTTTTATCCGCGCTACTTTATTCTCGTTTCCTTGTTTGCCGCGCTGACATTCACTTTTGGTCTACGTCAATTAATGATGGGAGGAACGTTTGTTCTGTTTCTAATCTCTTCGGCATTATTTCTTCTGAACACTTGGGTATTCTACACCCAAAAATTCGAGGGAATTTCATATTGGAACGGACCGACACGAGATCAGGTGATCCTGGCGGAGAAGTTTCAGTCCGAGTGCCCGCGTATTGCTGCCTTTCAAACAGGAACGCTTGGTTTTTGGATAGATCGGCCCGTGAAAAACCTTGACGGACGTGTAGACGCCAAATCCATGGCAGCTTTATGGGACCGCACGCTACACCGCGAGATTGATGACCGTGACTGCCTTATCGATTTTCACGATTACATCGTCGGACGCTTCTATTGGGATCCAGACCTCGCCCTGCTGGACTTAGACCGAATTTATCCTGCTGAGCAAGTAGAACCGCAAAAGTATGAGTGGAGTGTTTGGATGAGACGACGCCCATAGGTCAGTCTGAGGTTCGCCATCTGGTGGAATATCAATGCACTTCATCCTGTTCGACAGTTCATACTGAATGTCGTTCGGTCAATACCGGCGACTGCTCTTGAGTCGACGGACGACTGCCACCAATTCTGCCAGCGGACACGCCAACCTGAAGTTTCTACTGAGAGGCTGACAACCGCGCCGACACTTGCGCGCTTCGTGAAGGGGGGCTCGTTGCCGCAGGGCGGAAGCGAAAACACGATGTGCCTACCGCGCAAGCTTGACATAAGCTTACGTGGCTCTCTCCTCACGAATTGATAGTTGGATGAATCGCTACGTTTAGTCAGATAGCTCATTCGCGGGCTAATGCTACGTACACCGGCCTTTTACACCGGTCCGCCGCTTCTTTGCCCTCGAAGCCAGAAATTTCAAAGCTTTAAAGAGCTTGGTGCCCAGGAGAGGACTCGAACCTCCACGGTGTTACCCACTGGTACCTGAAACCAGCGCGTCTACCAATTCCGCCACCTGGGCATGGGGGCCGTCATACGGGCCGCCCCCCGGCCTGTCAATCGTCAATGGCCGGTTTGCGTGCGGGGCCGTCTGGCGGGCCCTGGCCCGCGTCCATTGGCGGTCTGTACAGGCGCGGCCCGCTTGATTAGACAGTCCGGGAAAATCCGGCGCGCGTCGTGGATCTGGCGCCGGCAGGATCGGACAGTTCCCATGACAGAGACGCAGGTACCCCAGGGTCGTCTCGCCGTCGTGTTCGGCGGCGGCGGATTTCTCGGACGCTACGTCGTCCGCTCGCTGGCCCAGCGCGGTTGGCGCGTGCGCGTCGCCTGCCGGCGGCCCAACCTTGCGGGCCATCTGCAGCCGCTCGGGCGCGTCGGTCAGATCCACGCCATGCAGGCGAACCTGCGTTTTCCCGATTCGGTGGCGGCCGCCGTGCGCGGGGCGGACGCGGTGATCAACCTCGTCGGCATCCTCGCGGAAAACGGGCGGCAGCGTTTTGAAACGGTTCATGCGTTTGGCGCGCGCATCGTCGCCCGCGAGGCGAAGGCCGCCGGAGCGTCGTCGCTCGTCCATGTCTCGGCCATCGGCGCGGACGCCAATTCCGATTCGTTCTATGCGCGCACGAAGGCGTCCGGCGAGGCGGCCGTGCGCGAGCAATATTCCGACGCAGTGATCATGCGTCCGTCCATCCTGTTCGGGCCGGAAGACGAATTCTTCAACCGCTTCGCCGCGCTTGCGCGCATTTCGCCCGCGCTGCCCTTGATCGGCGGCGGACACACGAAGTTCCAGCCGGTGTATGCGGCGGACGTGGGCGAGGCGATCGTCAACGCGATCGAGACCGGGAAGCGCGCGGCGACCTACGAACTCGGCGGGCCGGAAGTGCGCACGTTCCGCGAACTTCTCGAATTCATCCTGCGTGAGACGGACCGGAAACGCTTTCTGGCGCCGCTGCCGTTCCCGGCGGCGAATGCGGTCGCGTTCGCAACCGAGATCGCGAACACGCTAAGCCTCGGGCTCATGCCCTCGATGATGCTGTTGACGCGCGATCAGGTGACGCTGCTCAAGCACGACAACATCGTTTCCGATGCGGCGCGCGCCGAGGGGCGCACCATCGAGGCGCTTGGCGTTTCGCCCGAGAGCTATGAAGCGATCGTGCCGGCCTATCTCTGGCGTTACCGTCCGGCAGGCCAGTTTGGCCAGAAGGCGGACCCGCGTTCGGCGCGCAATCTCTCTGTCCGCCCATAGGCGGCCGGGCTCGGGGAGATGCGCGCGGCGTCAGGCCGGTGGGCTGAAGCCTGACACGCGCTTGTGAATGCGCGTCATGTAGGCGGCGCCGAACAGCGGCGTCAGCAGGTTGAGCACCGGCACGCTCAGGAACAGCGCGATCGGCAGGCCCGCGAGGAAGAGATAGGGCGCGTGCGCGCGGCGCAGCGCCCGCGCGGCGCTCACCGGGCGGTAGCGCATCGCCGCGAGTTCGAAATATTCCCGGCCCATCAGATAGGCGTTGGCGGCAAGGAACGCGATGGCGTTCACGCCGGGCACAAGCAGCAGCATCAGCGCGCCGAGGTTCACGGCGAGAGCGACAAGCGCGAAGCGGGCGGCGAGCGCCATCGACTGGCCGGCGGGCAGGGCTCGCCCCGCTGGCCAGACGGGCGCGCTGGTCGTCTCCACCTGTTCGGCGAGTTCGTCGAGATAGAATCCGGCGACAAGCGCCGAGATCGGCGCGACGAGAAAGATCATGGCGGCGAAAAGGCCCAGGCCCGCAAGCACGGCGACCGCGGTCGCGATCCATGCGTTGTCGAAGGTCACGAACCACGACAGCAGGCGTTCGAGGCCGAACCATGCGACGACGAGAATCGACAGCGTAAGGCCAAGAGACTTCCACAATACCCGGCGGAAGGGTGGCGAGAAGACCTGTCCGAAGGCTGCAACCGCGTCCTGAATCATTCGGCCCTCGCGAAGCGCGCCGGAGAATCAAAAGCCCTTCATGGTTCGCGCCATGAAGGGCCTCCAATTGTTTCCAGATCGTGCGTGGCGCTGAAAAGTTCAACGCCGCAGGAAATGACCCCGCCGCCTTACAGGCGCCGGTCCTCGCGCCCGCGTCCGCCTCGGTCGTCATCGCGGTGGTGACGATGATGACGCCCGTATTCGTGATCACGGCCGCCGCGCATTCCTTCGCCACGACCCTGGCCCATGCCCATCCGGGGGCCGTCGCCGCCCATCATGCCCATGCCCATCATGCCGCCGCCCATGCCACGTCCCATGCCGCGTCCCATGGCGTGGACGATGCGCAGGCGACGCTTCTGGTCGTCGCTCAGGGAGTTGTAGAGAGGGGCCGCCGCGTCGGCGAGCTTGGTCATTGCGGCGCCGCGGGCGCTCGCCATTTCGCCCATGCGCTTCATGCGCTCGACAGGGTTCGCCGCCACGCCTTCCTTCTGCAGCCGCGCCCGCCAATCCTGACGCGCCTTCATCGCATCGCGGATCGCCGTCTCCACCGGGCCCCAGAGCTTCTCCTGCTCCGGGGTGAGAACCAGCGCGGCCTTCGCCGCCGCCAGCCGCGCCGAAAGGAAGGCCTGCCGGTCCTGATCCGAAAGGCTGGCCATCGGCCCGCGACCTTCGCCGCGCCGCCAGTTGCCGTCACGTTCGCGTCCGTAGCCTTCGCCCATCCGGCCTTCGCCGCGCCGCCAGCCGCGATCGTCGTCGGAGCGGCCCACCCTGCCTGGCCCAATGCCTTCGCCGCGTCCCATGCCGCCGCCGGGGCCCATCCCGCCGCCCGGCCCGCGTGGACCCGCTTCCGGCGCCGATTGGGAAGATTGCCCCTGCGGCGCGCTGGGCGCGGGGGTCTGGGCGATCGCCGTGGCCGTGAGGAGGGTCGCCGCTCCAAGCGCAGCCGTAAGCGAGAATGCGCGTGAGAATGTTTTGTGCATCTTTGATCTCCTTCTGGCCGCTTGTTTATGCACGAATGCTAATCAGCGCCTTGAAGCGGATCAAATTAAGGATTGTCCATACTTGGACGACGGCCGGACGTGGCCAAGCTATTCGGCGGCCTCGCCCCGGCTTGCTTCTGCGCGAAGATCCTCCGGACGCGGCATCGAAATGATGTTGTACCCGCCATCGACGAAATGCACCTCGCCCGTGACGCCGCCGGAAAGGTCGGAGAGCAGATAGAGCCCCGCGCCGCCGACGTCTTCGATGTCGAGGCTGCGGCGCAACGGCGAATGCTGCTTCTGGAAATTGAACATCGAGCGCGCGTCGCCGATGCCCGCGCCCGCGAGGGTGCGGATCGGGCCGGCGGATATCGCGTTGACGCGCACGCCCTGCGGGCCAAGATCGGCGGCAAGATAGCGCACGCTCGCTTCGAGCGCGGCTTTCGCGACGCCCATCACATTGTAATTCGGCATGACGCGCGTCGAGCCGCCGTAGGTGAGCGTCAGCAGCGAACCGCCGTTCTTCATCAGGGGCGCCGCGCGTTGTGCGAGTTCGGTGAACGAGAAGGCCGATATCACCATCGTTCGCGTGAAGTTGTCACGGGTCGTGGCGTCGACGTATCGGCCCTTCAGTTCATTCTTGTCGGAGAAGCCGATCGCGTGAACGGCGAAGTCGAGCGAGCTCCATTCCGCGCCGAGACGTTCGAACACCGCGTCGACGGATGCGAGGTCTTCGACGTCGCAGGGCATGACGAGCGACGAACCAAGGCTTTCAGCAAGCGGCTTGACGCGCTTTCCAAGCGCCTCGCCCTGATAGGTGAAGGCAAGCTCGGCGCCTTGTGCTGCGACGGCCTTGGCGATTCCCCATGCGATCGAATGATCGTTCGCGACGCCCATGATAAGGCCGCGCTTGCCTTGCATCAGTCCGGTCGACATCGCACAGCCCACTCCGAATCGCGACCGGTTCACCGTAGCAGCGCGAACAACGATCGCGGAATAACAAAATATGACGAAATTTGAGCAGCTTCGCCTTACGCGTCAGGATGCTTGAGCACCAGCGACGCATTGGTGCCGCCGAAGCCGAACGAGTTCGACAGCACGGCGCGGAGGCTTACGCCGTCCCGGCGCTTGCGGATGATGTTCATGTCCGCGAAGGCCGGATCGATCTCTTCGATATTCGCGCTCTCGGCGACGAAGCCGTTCTGCATCATGAGAATGGAGTAGATCGCTTCCTGCACGCCCGCGGCGCCGAGCGAGTGCCCTGACAGCGACTTCGTCGCAGAAATCGCCGGGCACTTATCGCCAGCTCCGAAGACGCTGCGTATGGCCTCGATCTCCTTGGCGTCGCCGACCGGCGTGGAGGTCGCGTGCGGGTTGATGTAGTCGATCGGAACCTTCACGCCCGACAGCGCCATGCGCATGCAGCGTTCCGCGCCTTCACCCGAAGGCGCGACCATGTCATGGCCGTCCGAGGTCGCGCCATACCCTGCGATCTCGGCGTAGATCTTCGCGCCGCGCGCCTTGGCGCGTTCGTATTCCTCCAGCACGAGGACGCCCGCGCCGCCGGCGATCACGAAGCCGTCGCGATTCTTGTCGTAGGCGCGCGAGGCGACCTGCGGCCGGTCGTTGTAGTTCGACGACATTGCGCCCATCGCGTCGAAGAGCACGGACAGCGTCCAGTCGAGCTCTTCGCAGCCGCCGGCGAACATCACGTCCTGCTTGCCGTACTGGATCAGTTCGGCCGCATTGCCGATGCAATGCGAGGAGGTCGCGCAGGCTGACGAGATCGAGTAGTTCCAGCCCTTGATCTTGAACCAGGTCGCGAGCGTGGCTGACGCGGTCGACGACATCGCTTTCGGCACCGCGAACGGACCGACCCGCTTCGGGCCTTTCGTGCGCGTGATGTCCGCGGCTTCGATCAGCGTGCGTGTCGAAGGGCCGCCGGAGCCCATGATTATGCCGGTGCGCTCGTTCGAGACGTCCTTCTCGTCGAGGCCGCTGTCGCGGATCGCCTGATCCATGGCGACGTGATTCCACGCCGTGCCGCCCCCGTGAAAGCGCATCGCCCGGCGGTCGACGACCTCGTCGGCGACGAGCGTCGGCGCGCCGTGCACCTGGCAGCGGAAGCCAAGCTCGGCGTACTTGTCCGCGCGCGAGATGCCGGAGCGCGCGTCGCGCAGCGACGCGAGCACTTCCTGGGTGTTGTTGCCGATCGCCGAAACGATGCCGATGCCAGTGACGACGACGCGTCTCATGTTGAACTCCGGAATCCTAAAGCGCGGTCGCTGCGGCGGCCGTCAGGCCGGGGGCGCGGCGCCGGGCTGGAACAGGCCGACCCGCAGGTCCTTCGCCTCATAGATCTTGCGGCCGTCTGCTTCGAGCCAGCCGTCGGCGATGCCAAGCACCAGCTTGCCGCGGAACACCCGCTTGAAGTCGATGCCGTAGACCACCTTCTTCACGCTGGGAAGAACCTGATCGGTGAATTTCACCTCGCCGACGCCGAGCGCGCGGCCGCGGCCAGGCGAGCCGAGCCAGCCGAGATAGAAGCCGACGAGCTGCCAGAGAGCGTCGAGGCCGAGGCAGCCCGGCATCACGGGATCGCCCTTGAAGTGGCAGCCGAAAAACCACAGGTCCGGGCGCACGTCGAGTTCAGCGCGGATGAGGCCCTTGCCGTTGGCGCCGCCCGTCTCCGATATTTCGGTGATTCGGTCGAACATCAGCATGGGGGGGAGGGGAAGCTGGGCGTTGCCTTCCCCGAACATTTCGCCACGCCCGCAGGCCAGCAATTCCTCGTAGTCAAAACTCGAGCGCCGCTCGCTCATACCGTAGGTCGCCTTCCAGAAAACCTGCCGCCGGGGACCCGGCCGTTGGGACGCGACTTCCTAACACAGCGAGCGTGAGCCCGAAAGCGCCGAGGACGGCTCGGCCGGCCCTCAGTCGATCTTCTCGTCGGAATAGACGCCCCAAAGCAGCGTCTGGGCGATGTAGCCGTCGAAACCCCTGCCGGTGACCCGGCAGACGCGCTGGTCGCAGCGCCTGACGCTCACCACCACCCCCGATTCCAGGTGCGCGACGATGGCGGCGCCGGCGGCGGGCGAATCCTTCAGGTCGTGCGTCTCCCCCTTCCGCCACGGGGCGACAATGGCGGTGCGCCGCCCCGAGAGAAGCGAATGCAGCACCCAGCCTTCGGAGCCTTCGGCGTCCCGGATGCGCCGCCAGTTGTCGAATTCCGCGACGATCTCCACCGGCAGCCCGGCGCGCTGGAAAACCCAGGCGGTCCGGTGCTCCTTCGAGGGCCCCTCGCGCAGGTTCACCCGGTCCGACTTCAGGCTGACATAGCGGGGAATGGGCAAGCCGCTGACGGGCCCCTTGGGCGTCGCGGGGGCCGCGCCGCCAGCCGCCGGCCACATCATCGCGACCATCGCCGTGACGAGAAACGCCCGAATGTTCCGGCGAGGCGCTGATGCCTGCATCGATCCGTATTCCCCATTCGACGAATGACCGGCCAAGCAACCTTGCGTCCGGCGCCGATTGTGTCTTACTGCCCCGACGCCAGCCTGCGGGCTTGGCGGCGCGCGTTCGACCGCACTGTGTCGGCGCCAGGGTTAAAGGCCGGTGAACGGGCGGGTTTTCGCCTTGCGGCGGAGCGCCGCGCAAGGCTGAGGGATTGGAGCGATGGTGCGCAAGAAGCCGCTGGTCATCGTCACGCGCAAACTCCCGGATGTGGTGGAGACGCGGATGCGGGAATTGTTCGACGCGCGGCTCAACGAAACCGACGCGCCGATGTCCCAGGCCGAACTCGCCGAGGCGATGCGCGTCGCCGACGTGCTGGTGCCCACCGTCACGGACCGCATCGACGCTCCCCTCATCGCCCAGGCCGGCGAGCAGATGAAGCTCATCGCCAATTTCGGCAACGGCGTCGACAATATCGACGTCGTCTCGGCGCTGCGCCGCGGCGTCACCGTCACGAACACGCCCGGGGTGCTGACCGACGACACCGCCGACATGACCATGGCGCTGATCCTCGCCGTCGCCCGCCGCATCGTCGAGGGTGCGAATTCGGTGACCTCCGGCGGCTGGTCCGGCTGGTCGCCCACGTGGATGCTCGGCAGCCGCATCACCGGCAAGAGGCTCGGCATCGTCGGCATGGGCCGCATCGGACAGGCGCTCGCGCGCCGCGCCAAGGCGTTCGGCCTGTCGATCCATTATCATAACCGCCGCCGCGTCCCCGCGGCCATCGAGGACGAACTCGAGACGACCTATTGGGAGTCGCTCGACCAGATGCTGGCGCGGATGGACATCGTTTCGGTGAATTGTCCGCACACGCCCGCGACCTATCACCTGCTGTCGGCGCGGCGTCTGAAACTGCTGCGGCCCAACGCCATTCTCGTGAACACGGCGCGCGGCGAGATCATCGACGAGGCGGCTCTGACGCGGATGCTGGAGGCTGGGGAAATCGCTGGCGCGGGGCTGGACGTGTTCGAACACGAACCCGCCGTGTCGACCAAGCTCATGCGGCTGGCGAAGTCCGGAAAGGTCACCCTGCTGCCCCACATGGGCTCCGCCACCGTCGAAGGACGCATCGACATGGGCGAGAAGGTGATCGTGAACATCCGCGCGTTCATGGACGGGCACCGCCCGCCGGATCGGGTCCTGCCGAGCATGCTCTGACGGGCCGTGGAGAAGGCTTCAGGCGGCAGTCCTGGCGGGCGCCTTGTTCGGCGAAACCTTTTTCTCGGCGAAAGCGCGGATGATCTCGCCCAGGCCGGCGTCGTCCACCAGATCCGCCGCCTCGCTCCAGGCGCACCAGCGGGTCTTGCGGACGGCCTTCTCCGGCCAGCTGCGGCTCTGGGATTTCACTTCGAGCGGGAAGACCTCGACCATGCACCGACAGACCGAGCCGTTGCGCCGGCGCTTGTCGTAGTGGAACGACCCGGCGGGCTTGGAGGCGATTTCCCCCTTCACGCCGGCTTCCTCGAAAGCCTCGCGCTTGGCGGTTTCGAAATTGGTCCGGCCCTTCATCGGCCAGCCCTTCGGCACGATCCAGCGCCCTGTGTCGAGCGACGAAACCAGCAAAACCTCAAGCTCCTTCTCGCGCCGGAACGGCAGGGCGGCGGCCTGCAGGCGCGCCCCGTCGGGAAGAATTTGCTTGGTGTCGGGCTTGGGCTTCTTCATCGCGATTCGGACCTGATCTCCGATTCTTGTACCGGTTGCGCCCGCCGCGCAAGCGCCGCCAGCGCCACCGCCGTGGCGGGGGCATGTTGCGCCACCCACTTCAACATGTAATGAGCGGCACAGGATCATTTAAGAAGCGTTAAGCATGAATCGAGAGGAAACGCGTGGCGGTCTCCTGTCACGTCTGCCTGAAAGTGCGCCGGGGCTTGCGCTTTGCGGCGGGATTGCGCTTGCAGCCTATGTTCTGAGCAAGGCGCAGACCGCATTTCCCGTGTCGCCGATGATGATCGCGATCGTCATCGCGCTGATCATCGGCGCTACGCTCGGCGCGCCCGGATGGGCGCGGGCTGGCCAGGCCTTCACGCTCCGCCGCCTCCTGCGTTTCGCCATTGTCATTCTCGGCTTTCAACTCACTGTGGCGGATGTGGGCGTGCTCGGGGTGAAGGCGGTCGCTGTCATTCTGGGCGCGCTGGCGCTGACCTTCTTCGTCACGCGCTGGTTTGGCGCGCTGATCGGCGTCGACCGCGGACTTTCGGAACTGATCGCGTCCGGCACATCCATCTGCGGCGCCTCCGCCATCGTCGCTACGAACTCGATCACCCGCGCGCCGCAGGAGGACGTGGTCTATTCGCTCGCCAGCATCACTTTCTTCGGCACGATTGCGATGTTCCTCCTGCCGGCTCTCTATGCGCCGCTGGGATTGAGCCCGATCGAATACGGCCTGTGGGCAGGCGGATCGATTCACGAAGTGGCGCAGGTCGTGGCGGCCGGATTTCAGCCGGGACAGCACGAAGGCGAGACGGCGATGATCGCGAAGCTTGTCCGCGTCGCCGCGATGGCGCCGATGATCCTCTGGCTCGGCGCCGCGCGCCCGAAGGGGGATGGACCGGCGCCGCCGATCCCGTGGTTCGCGGTTGGCTTCGCCGCGGTCATTCTGCTCAACAGCGCGATTGAGCCGCCGGCGTGGTTCCGCCAGGGCGCCCAGTTCGTCACGATCTTCCTGCTGACGATGGCGCTCGCCGCGCTTGGCCTCGGCGCCGACATCCGCAAATTGCGCATGAAGGGCGCCCGCCCCCTCGCCCTCGGCTTCGCCGCGACCGTCTTCATCACTGTGACGATGCTTGCCGGGATCTGGCTGATCCGCTGACCCGGCTGGGGACTTGCGCGGCGGGCGTTTCCGCTTAAACCTCCCGCGCAACCGAAATCGAAACGGGAAGGAGACGAACCCGATGTTCGCTGCCACGCGCGACGGAACGAAAATCTTCTACGAACTCTCCGGCCAGACCCAATCGACGCGGCGCGTGGCGCTTCTGCATTCGCTCGCGATGGATCATACGTTCTGGGCGCCGATCGTCGAGCGGCTGAACGGCGAAGCGGCGGTTCTTACGGTCGATTGCCGCGGCCACGGCAAGTCCGACAAGCCGGCCGGCCCTTACACCGTCGAATTGTTCGCCGACGATCTGGCCGATCTGTTCGACAGTCTCGGGTGGGAAAGGGCAGTCGTCGCCGGCGCGTCGATGGGCGGTTGCGTCTCGCTCGCCTTCGCCATCCGCCATCCGCAGCGCGTCACCGGGCTTGGCCTCTTCGACACGACCGCCTGCTATTGCGCCCCCGCGCCATGGGAAGAGCGCGCGCAGAAGGCGCTGACGGAAGGACTTTCAAGCCTCACGAACTTTCAGCAGACGCGCTGGTTCTCGGATAAATTCCGTGCGGAGAACCCTGACGTCGTGAAGGCGGCGCTCGACGTTTTCCTCGCCAACGAGCTGCCGGCGTACGCCGAAACCTGCCGCATGTTGGGCGCCGCCGACCTGCGCGCCGCGCTGCCCTCCATCAAGCTTCCCGCGCGCATCATCGTTGGTTCGGAGGATTACGCTACGCCGGTCGACATGGCGAAGACGATGCACGAAGGCATCGCCGGCTCTACGATGGAAATCATCGAAGGCGCGCGGCATCTCTCGCCGCTCGAAATCCCCGACAAGATCGCCGACGAACTGCGCATCCTGCTTGGGAAATAACAAGGGCGGCTCAGCCGCCCTTTCCTTTTTCAGCGCCGCTTCTGGTTCACACCGGGAAATACCGGTCGAGCCAGTCGAAGATGACGCTGCGCACCCGCGTGTTCGTCTCCGCGAACATGAAGTGATCCGTTTCAGCGAAGAGATGAAGGTCGCAGGGCTGCCCGGCCCGGCTGAAAATGCCGATGGACTGCTCGGTGGGGGTGACCGAATCGACGGACGAATGCAACAGAAGAAGCGGCCGCGGCGCCATTTGCGCGACGACTTCCTCCGCCTTGAAGTCGAACATGCTCTGCGCTGTTTCCGCCGGGAACATCTGGATCGATCCCGTCACCACGTGGCCGCGCAACTCCTGCGGAATCGGGACGATGTCATAACGCGGCACCATCAGCGACTGGCCGGTCTTTTCGCGATGCCGCTTGCCTTCCTCCAGCATCGCGGTGAACTTCGCCCATTGCTCGGGGCCCGGATGCTGGCCGCGGAATTTCCGCTCACCATTGCCCCAGCCGCCGGACGAGATCACAGCGCCGACGCGCTTGTCGATGCTTCCGGTGTAGACAGCGACGGCGGCGCCGAAGCTCGAACCCAGAAGCGCGATGCGGTCGGGGTCGACCTCCGCGCGGGTTTGCAGAAAGCTCACCGCGCTCTGCGTATCCGCAACCTGTTCGAGACAGATGACGCGGCCCTTCTCGCCCTCGCTGTCGCCGCAGCCGCGCATGTCGAAGCCGAGCGTGACGTAGCCGCGCTTCGAGAGCATGTCGCAGGGAATTTTCACATTGCCCGAATTCTTGTTGCTGCCGAACCCGTGCAGGACGATCACGGCCGGGCGGCGTTCGCCCGGCTTGTAGTCGTCGGGGAGCGTCAATCGGCCCGAGAGCTTCAACCCTTCCGAAACAAACGTCACATCTTCCTGCATGGGGCGCTCCCTTGGCCTTCCGTCCTACTTCACGAGGTCGAGAACTTCCTTCGGCGTCTCGACGATCTGCCTGGTGATCTGCGCGAGAACGTCGCCGCTGATCGGCTCGATGACGATGCGCAGCTTCTTGGCTTCCGCGAGGAACTCGGGGTCCTTCATCGTCGCCTCGAACGCGGCGCGCATCATCTTCGCGCGATGCGCGGGAACGCCCGGCGGCAGCAGCACGCTGCGGCCGTAGTCGGATTCGGCGGAGAGGAATTCAGCCGCGCGCTTGTGCAGCGGATTCGTCATGAGTTCGGCAAGCGTCGGAACATTGGGCTCCGATGGTTCGCGCGTGATGGAGGCGAAGACGACCGGTTTGATCTTGCCCTCCTTGATCTCCTGCGGCATCGCGAGCTGCACGGAGAGCCAGGACGCGCCGCGTCCCTGAATTTCGCCGCGCTGCATGGCGAGGTTGAGATCGGCCGCGCCCTTGTAGCCCATCACCATCTTGAACCTGGTGCCGAGGAACTTGTTCAGCGTGTCGGGCACGATGAACGTCGGCGAGGCCTTGCCGGTCGCGCCGATGATCACTTCCGTCTTCTTGGCTTCCTCGATGGTCTGCGCCGGCGCTGTGTGCCAAAGCGCCAGCATGTTGCGGATGGCCGCCATGTTGCCGAGCCAGTACCACTCGCGCGCATCGTACTTGGCGAATTGCGGCTGAAGCACCTGGTTGAGCACGATCGTCTGTTGCAGCATGCCCATCGTCAGGCCATCGCGGCTTGCGGTGTTGTGCAACTGGATAGCGGACTGGATGCCGCCGCCCTGTCCGCCGCCGAACTTCACGACGATGTGCGGCTTGCCGGGAATGTGCTTGGGCATGTGCGAGGCGAGCGCGCGCGCGTATGGATCGAAGCTGCCGCCGGGGTCGGAGCCGACGATGAACGAGATCTCCTTGTCCTTGTAGAATGACGCGAGATCCTGCGCCTGCGCCGTGGCGGGCAGCAGCGCGAGTGCGGCGACGCCAAGTCCGTAAATCGTGCGCATTGTTTTCCCCTCCCTCTCAGGTCTTGAACGATGGCGGTTCGACGCCGCACGCGCCGGCGAGTTCGACCAGCTGAGCGCGCAGGCGCTGCGAAATCGGCACGCCGTCGCGCGTCCGTCGCCGCGCCTCGTCTTCCGATCGTTCTCCGGGCAACCGGATCGGCTGGCTGTCGTCGGCGCGCGGCAAGCCCTTGATGACCTGCGCGAGCGCAGTGATGTCGCTTTCGTAATCGTCGCGCGTGCGCAGCTTCGCGGCGTCGATGGCGATGAACAGCTCGCTTTGCATGTGGAAGGACTTCTTGCCGGGTCCGAGCATGTTGGCGAGCAGCGGGGCGCCCGCGAGCACGCTCGTCACGCATTCGAACATCAGGCCGAGACCGGCGCCCTTCGGTCCGCCGATGGGCAGCGAAATGGCGGCCTTCATCGGGTCCGTTGTCGGCGCGCCGTCGGCATCGAGCGCCCATCCCGGCGGAATGGGTTGCTTCTCGCGCTGCGCCTGCTTCAGCTTGCCGTTGGAGGCGACGGAGGTCGCCATGTCGAGCACGATGGCGCCGTCCGGTCCCCCGGGAACGGCGATGGCGAGCGGACTCGTCGAAAGGCTTGCCGCGCGCGCGCCGTGGTAGGCCATCAACGGCGGGCCGGAGCCCATCACCATCGCGACGAACCCTTGCCGCGCGGCGCGCTGGACGTAATAGCCGACCGCGCCCGTGTGCGCGGAACGGCAGACAAGCCCCGCCGCGACGCCGAACGTGCGCGCGCGTCGCATCGCTTCGTCCGCCGCCATGATCATCGGCACAGGACCGGCGGCGCGATCCGCGTCGATCCGGAAGAGCGCGGGCGCCACATCGTCGAGGCGGGGCGCGCCCTTCGGGTTCATCTGCCCGCGTTCGATGAGCGACAGGTAGGAGGGCAAACGTTCGACGCCGTGCGAGTCGATGCCGCGCAGGTCGGCCCAGACCAGCACGTCGGCTGCCTGCGCCGCGTGCGCCTGCGACATGCCGCGCGAGACGAACAGGCGGGCCGCGAAGGCGGCGAGGTCCGCCGCGTCGATTGCGCCTGTGCCGGAGCCCGCCGCATTCGTCATGTGCGGTCCTTCAGCGCCCCAGCGCCTTCTTGACGCGCTCGACTGTTTCGGGCGGCGTCTCGAACATGCGCGACACGAATTTCTCGACTTCCTCGCCTGTGAGCGGATGAACGTCGATGTTCATCTTCTCCGCTTCCGCAAGCAGCTCCGGGTCCTTCATCGTCGCGTCGAAGGCGCGGCGCATTTCGGCAAGCCGGTCGGCGGGGATCTCCGGCGGCGCGATCACCGGGCGCGCGAACGAGTTCTGGCTATAGAACATTTCGAGCGTGCGGCGGTCCGCCTCGTTCTTCGCGAGGTCGAGCATCAATGGCGCTTTCAGAGCATTGAGCTGCGGATGGCCCTTGATGTCCTCCTGAGCGAACACGCGGACGAAAAGCTCGTTCTTCAGGATGTCAGGAAATTGCACTTTCGCGGTAGACCAGCCAAGTCCGCAAATGCCCTGCACCTCGTTGCGCTCCATGGCCAGCGTCACTTCGCGCGAGCCCTTGTAGCCGGTGACGATCTTCATCCGGCCATTGAGAACGCCGTTGGCGATCGTCGGGAAGTCGAAGGTCGTGCTGCCCGGCGCGGTCGCGCCGATGATGACGTCGCTGGCGATGAGTTCGGCCGGCGTCTTTGGCGCTGCGTCGCGGCGCAGAAGGCAGACGAGCACTTCCGAATGGGCGTTGCCGACATAGCGGAACTTGGCCGGATCGTAGTTGCGCCGCAGGCTCTCGCTCAGCAGCGGATCGACGATCACGCTCGGAAAGACGACGCCGACGAACGTGCCGTCCTTCGGCGCGCGCGCATAGACATGGCTTGCGACCACGCCGCCGCCCGCGCCCGGCATGTTCGAGGGCACGACCTGCGGATTGCCCGGCAGATGCTTGCCGAAATGGCGCGCCACGAGGCGTCCGTATGTGTCGAGCCCGCCGCCGGTGGACGAGCCGATCGCGATTGTGACCTGCTTGTCCTTGAAGAATGGCTGTTGCGCATGCGCGCCGCCGGACCCCGCGAACACTGCGGCGAGCGCTGCGCCGGCAAGCGCCGGCGCGAACCTCTGCTTCGTCATCAAAGCCCCCTCGAACTTACTTCATCGCTTCCATGGCGCGCTCGACGACGTCCTTCGACGCGTTGAGAATGTCGAGCGCGATCTTCTGCACTTCGGCGCCGGGCGTTGGCTCGATCTCCAGCTTGCGCTTCTCGGCTTCCGCGAGGAACGCCTTGTCGACGACCATCTTGTCGAATGCGCCGCGAAGCGTGGCGAGCCGGTCCGCCGCCACTCCGGGCGGGGCGATCAGGGCCCGGCCGATGGCCGCGCCCGCAGAGGCGAATTCGATGATCTTCTTCTTCTGCGGGTCGCTCACGAGTTCCTGCATCAGCGGAACGTCCGCGAGCTCCCGATTGCGCTTGAGCCCGCCCTGGATAAGCGGAATGAAGTCGCCGGACTTGATGGCGCTCATGTGGGTCGCGCGCCACGAGTTCCACGCCGACGACACGAAGTCCACCTCGCCGCGCTCGAGGGCGAGGACGGAATCGGCCGAGCCCTTGTAGCCGCACACGATCTCGAACTGGAAGCCGTCGAGCTCCTTCAGCATCGCCGGGTACTGATAGCTCTGCGAGTTGCGGCCCGTGCAGCCCGCGACGGTCTTGACCTTCCGCATCTCGGCGGGCGATTTCGCCGGCGCGCCCTTGCGGAAGACGAAAGCGGTGTTCACCGGCGCGAAGGAGCCGATATAGGCCATTTCCTGCACCTTCCATTTGCCGACCGCTGGCTCGAGGATCTGCGTATGCGCGATCGTCTCGGGGAAGAGCGCGATGACCGAACCGTCCTTCGGCGCCTGGGCGTAGAAGAACGCCGTCGCCACGACGCCACCGCCGCCGGGGCGATGTTCCACGATGATGTTCGGGGCGCCGGGCAGGTGGTTCCTCATGAAATCGGCGGCGAGCCGCGCATACAGATCGTAGGATCCGCCTGGCGGATGGCCGAGCATGATCCGCAGCGTTTGCTGCTGCTGTGCCTGGGCCGCTCCTCCGAAGGCGAGGGCGCCCGCAGCGAATGCCGCGGCAACCGATCTGGACATGAAGTTCATACCGCTTACTCCCATCCTTGTGGCCATTCGGCCTTTCCGCTCCGCAACCGCCCGTTACCCGAAGCCATTCGCGCGCGGCGCGTGTCCGCACGGCGATGGCGCACGACGGACGGCGTCGTGAAGCTCCAACCCTCTGCCGGCGCTCGGCGGCGCCTTTGGTTGCGTTCTTATAGGTCTTCCTGTAGCGAAGCAACCAAACGCAGGGTCGCGAAGAGCGCCCCGCCGCTGCAGGAATGGGGAGAGAATGAACAAGCCGCTTTCGCCGGAATTCGCCTCCATTGGCAAGGCCGTTCGCCGCAAGGAAGATGAGCGTCTCGTCACGGGCCGGGGCCGGTTCACCGACGACTTCAGCATCGAAGGGCAGGCGTATGCGGTCATGGTCCGCTCGCCGCATCCCCACGCCCGCATCGTCTCCGTCGACAAGGCGCCCGCGCTCGCAATGCCCGGCGTCCTCGGCGTCTTCACCGGCGCGGATTGCCTTGCCGACAAGCTCGGCGCCATTCCGCACGATCCCATTCCAAAGACCAAATACGACATGAAGCTTACCGGGCGGGGCGGAACGCCGATCTTCATCGGCCCGCACCTGCTGCTGCCGCACGACAAGGCGCGCCACGTGGGCGAGGCTGTCGCGATGGTCGTGGCCGAAACGCTGGAGCAGGCGCAGGACGCCGCCGAGGCTCTGAAAATCGATTACGAGGTGCTGCCCTTCGTGCTCGACCAGCGCGAAGCCTTCAACGAAGGCGCGCCCGCCGTGTGGGACGAAGTGCCCGACAACGCGCTCGTCGACACCTGGTTCGGCGACCGCGAAGGCACCGATGCCGCCTTCGCGAAGGCCGACCACGTCGTGACGCTCGATCTCTATATTCCCCGCGTGACCGCAGTGGCGCTGGAGCCGCGCGCGGCGCTTGGCCACTACGACGCGAAGACGGGCCGCTACGAACTCTACGTCGGCGGCGGCGGCGCGGTGCGCCAGAAGGGCGAAATCGCCTCGGTGCTGGGGATCGAGCCAAAGGACATCCGCGTCCAGACCTATGACGTCGGCGGTAATTTCGGTTCGAAGAACCGCGTCTATGTTGAATACGGCCTTGTCGTGTGGGCTTCGCGCAAGATCGGCCGCCCCGTGAAATACGTGGCGACGCGCCATGAAGCCTTCATCAGCGATTATCAGGGGCGCGATCTCGCGACGAGCGTCGAACTGGCGCTGAACAAGGACGGCAGGTTCCTCGCGCTGCGCTGCGACAACATCAGCAATGTCGGCGCGCGCTGCGTGTCGCTGTCCCCGCTGGGAAAGGGTTCGGGCCTCGTCACCGGCTCATATGACATTCCGGTTGCGACGCTGCACGCCCGAGCGGTCTTCACCAACACGACGCCGACGCAGGCCTATCGCTCGTCGGGCCGCCCCGAAGTCAATTTCGCCATCGAACGCCTGATCGACATGGCTGCGAAAGACCTCGGCATCGACCGCGTGACGCTGCGCCGCCGCAATCTCGTCAAGCGCAAGGCGTTCCCGTACACGAACGCGGTGGGCGCGACCTACGACAGCGGCGACTACGGCGCGCAACTCGATCTCGCGCTCGAAATCTCCGACTACAAGGGCTTCGCGAAACGCAAGCGCGAGAGCGCGAAGCGCGGCCTCCTGCGCGGCTTCGGCCTCGCGCACTATGTCGAATCCTCCATCGGATCGCCGAAGGAGCAGGCGCAGATCATCGTCAAGCCGGAAGGCCGCGTGACGGTCGTCATCGGCACGCAGCCTAGCGGTCAGGGACACGAAACGAGCTTTGCGCAGGTGGCCGCGGATCTTCTCGGCCTGCCCGTCGACATCGTGGACATCGTCATCGGCGACACCGATGTCGTGAAGGTCGGCGGCGGTTCGCACTCGGGGCGCTCAATGCGCCACGCCGCGACGGTGATGAACCGCGCGGCGGGCGATCTCATTGGCCGCGCCAAGGCGATCTGCTCGTTCCTTCTCGGCGTCGACGAGAAGGAAATCGACTGGGAGGACGGCCGTCTCATCGCGCGCAATTCCAACCGTTCCTTCGACCTTGTCGAACTCGCGCGCGAAGCCGCGAAGGTCGAATTGCCGGTCAACCTGAAGACCGGCCTCGCCGTCATCACCGACAATGAAATGCACGAGCCTGTCTTTCCGAACGGCTGCGCCACGTGCGAAGTCGAGATCGATCCCGAAACGGGCAGCATCGACCTTGTGCGTTACGCCGCGGTGGACGATGTCGGCCGCTGCATCAACCCGATGATCGTCCACGGCCAGACGCACGGCGGCATCGCGCAGGGCGTCGGCCAGGCGATGTGGGAATTGTGCAAGCTCGACGAAGACTCCGGCCAGCCGCTTGCCGCGTCCTTCATGGACTACGGCATGCCGCGAGCCGACAACATGCCCTCGTTCCGCACCGAAATCGCGGAAGTGCTGTCTCCCACCAATCCGCTCGGCATCAAGGCGGGCGGCGAAGGCGGCACGACTCCGGCGCTCTCGGTCATCGTGAGCGGCATTGTGGATGCGCTTGCCGATCTCGGCGTACGCCACATCGACATGCCGACGACGCCATACGCCATTTGGCGGACCATACAGGAAGCCAGGGCGACGAAAGCCTGATCCAATATCCAAGGGAGACGAACGTGAGCGCCCACCACATCGAGTTGATCTGTTTTCCCGGCGCGCCCAACCTGCCTATCTTCGTCGCGCAGAAGAAGGGCTGGTTTGAAAGCAACGGCGTGTCGATCAACATGACGACGACGCCAAGCTCCGCATTTCAGGCCGAGAATCTCGCCTCCGGCAAGTTTCAGATCGCGGGCACCGCGTTCGACAACGTGGTCGCGTATCAGGAGGGGCAGGGCGCCGTGCCGCTGAAGGACACGGACTTCTTCGCTTTCATGGGCGCGACGCAGGTGGAGCTCGCCTTCATCACGCAGCCCGACGTGAAGACCTACGCCGACGTGAAGGGCAAGACGCTCGCGCTCGACGCGCTCTCCACCGGCTTCGCCTTCGTGCTCTATGACATGCTCGCCAAGAACGGTTTGTCGAAGAGCGACTACAGCATGGCCCCTGTTGGGGCGACGCCCGCGCGCTGGGAAGCCGTGAAAGCCGGAACCCACGTCGGCACGCTCACCATCGAGCCGTTTACGAGCATCGCCCGCAATCAGGGCTTCACGGTGCTCGACACGTCGACGAACCTCTTCCCAGACTACCAGGGCGGATCGTTCGCCGCGAGCCGCAAGTGGGCGGCCGCGAATCCCGACGCGCTGAAGGGCTTCATTCGCGGGTATCTCGCGGGCCTTGAGTGGACTCTCGACCCGGCGAACCGCCAGGAGGCGACGGAAATCCTTCTCGCCAACATGCCGGAGATCAAGCCGCCGGTGGCGGGCGCTGTGATGAACTCGCTGCTCTCGCCGCGTTCGGGCCTGACGCCCGGCGCCGCGATGCTGATGGAGGGTGTGAAGACCGTTCTGGCGCTGCGCTCGAAGTACGGCACGGGGGGAACGCTGTCGAACCCCGAGAAATATATCGACCTGCAATATCTCGAAGCCGCGAAGCGGTGATCCGATTGCAATCGCGATCCTGAAACGCCGGCCTTCGGGCCGGCGTTTTCATTCCAGCCGCACGAGCACGCTGTCGCTTGCGCCCTTCGCGTCTATGACGGAGACGCGCGCGAAGCCTGCACCGTCCGGCGTCCACGCCGACTGGCGGCGCAGTTCGGGCCGGCCGGCAGGCGCGCCGTTCACCATCCACCGGAAGGGCGGCGTGCCGCCAAGATTCTTCAGGGCGAGCGCGCCCTGCTCTCCCTTGGCGAGGCCGAGATCGACGCGCGCGCCGTCGGGCGGGAACGCGATCTTCAATTGCGCGGTCTGGGCCGCGCCTGTCGTCGTACGCGTTCCGTCCCGCCCTATGCGGCGCAGCGGCGGGGGCAATTGAGCGTTCGTGGCGACCAGCACGCCGGGCGGGCGCGCGACCGGTTCGTAGCTTGCGCCTGCGCGCGCGAAGGCGTCGAAAAGAACGGGGGCCGCCGCATGGCGCGCGAGAAGGCCGGGAACGGCGCCGTTGTCGGCGCGTCCGAACCACACGGCGATCGTCCAGTCTGCGTCGAAACCGACCGCCACCGCGTCGCGGAAGCCATAGGACGTGCCGGTTTTGTAGGCCAGTTTTCCCGCAGGCGCGTTCGCTGGCGGCGGCGCGCCGCGCAGCACGTCAGCCACATACCAGCAGGCGACGGGCTCGCAGACGCGCTGTCCGCGCGCCTCCGGCCGCGCCAGGTCGAGACGTTCAACGAGATCCGGCGCTTCGCCACCACGCGCGATGGCCGAATAGAGCCGCGCGAGATCGACGAGCGAAATGCCCAATCCCCCGAGGCCGATGGCGAGGCCGGGCGCGCCCTCGGGGAGAACGGGGCTGGCGCCCGCGTTGCGCAGGCGCGCGAGCAGGCGCGGCGGCCCGATCTCGGACAACAAGGTCACGGCGGGGATGTTCAGCGATTGTTGCAGGGCCGTGCGCGCGCTCACCTGTCCCTGGAAGGTGAGGTCGAAATTCTCGGGCGCATAGACCCCGAAGCGTGACGCGCGATCCTCCATCATCGTTTCGGGATGGGCGGCGCCATTCTCGAACGCCAGCGCGTATATGAACGGCTTCAGCGCGGAGCCGGGCGAACGCAGCGCGTTCGTCATGTCGATGGCGCCGGCGCGTTCGAACGAGAAATAATTCGCCGAGCCGACACGCGCGCGAATTTCGCCGGTGCGGTTGTCGATGGCGACGATGGACCCGGTGACCTTCGGTCCGAGCCGGTCGGCGGCTTCCTGCGCGAGCTGCTCAAGCGCAAGCTGCAATTTGTGATCATAGGCGAATTGCAGGACGCGCTTGCGTGGCGCGGCTTTCTGCGCCGCCTCCGCCGCATGGGCCGCGAGGGCGGGAAACGGCTTTCGCTGCGCCGGCACGGGCTCCAGCTTCGCGGCTTCAGCCTCCGCGCGCGAAATCACGCCGTAACGCGCGGCGCGGTCGAGCACGCGGTTGCGCGCGGCGCGCGCCGCATTGGCGTTGCGGTCGGGACGGCGCGCTTCGGGCGATTGCGGCAGCGCGACAAGCAGCGCCTGTTCAGCGGTCGTCAGCCGCTTCGGCTCCTTGCCGAAATAGGCGACGCTCGCCGCGCGCAATCCTTCGAGATTGCCGCCATAGGGCGCCAGCGCCAGATAGATGTCGATGATCTCGTTCTTGGAGAATCGCTGTTCGAGTTCGAGCGCGCGCGCCATCTGGCGCAATTTTGCGGGAAGCGTGCGTTCGTCGCGCGGCTCGAGGAGGCGCGCCGCCTGCATCGTCAGCGTCGATCCACCCGAGATCACGCGTCCGTTGCGCGCGAACTGGATCGCCGCGCGCGCCATCGCTTTTGCATCCACGCCGCCGTGCGTATCGAACCGGCGATCCTCGTAGACCTTCAGCATCGCAAGAAAGTGGTGATCGACGTCCGCCTGCGTCACCGGCAGCCGCCAGCGTCCGTCGTCCGTAGTGAACGCGCGCAGCAAGCGGCCATCGCGATCGATCGCGATGGCGGAGCCGTCGTCGAGTTGCGAAAGATCAAGGGGACCGAGGCCACGCTTCACGCTTTCCCACGCGAACGGAACCGCCAGGCTCGTCGTCGCGAGCAGCGCGAAGGCGGCCGCGAAGAGATTGCGGCTCCTCGCCCGCCTCCTGTCCTTGCCCGCAGCGTTTGCGTGCATCAGCGGCGCTCGCTCACCTCGATCTCGCCCGTGCCGGTGCGCCCGAACCGCTGCGGACGATACATGTCCTCGATGGTTGCGGCGGGATGAACGTAGCGCCCCGGCGTCACGGCGCGCACGACATAGGCGACGTTGAACGTCGCCCGTTCGCGCCCGCCCCGCGAGAACGCCGCGACGAAGCGGTCGTCGCGATATTCCGTATGCGTCGGTTCGACGGTCGCTTTCGTGAATGCGAGCGCCTCGGTCTTGCCCCCGTCGAACAGGCGCGGATTGTCGATCTCGAGCCCTGCGGGCAGGCGGTCGACAAGGAGGAGGCGGGCGAAGGCGGCTTCCGCCTCCGTCACTTTAAGAACGACGACGAAGCGGTCGTTCTGACGCACGGCGGCCAGATCCTTGGGCTTCCCGTCGAGCGTGAAGTAGCTTCGCTCGATCTGATAGCCCTGCGCCAGCGGCGGCTCCGTCTGCGCCGGATGGCCCGCCGTCGTCAGCACGACGCTGGCGGGCGACGAACTTGTATTGACGACGGTCGTCGCGCCCTGGTCGAGGTCGGCGGCCTTCCAGACGCGATAGAGCGCGCCCGTGTGCGGCTGGCCGTTGACGGCGAGCGTCATGTTCTGCCCGTCGCGGGACAACGCGGCGGCGGCGAGAACCATCCAGTTCATCTCCTGCGTCGAGAGGAAGCTCGTGGCGTTGCGCTCGCTCTGCACGATGCCGCCCGCAAGCTGGATCAGCGCGGCGTCGGCGCCGGACTCCGCAGCCAGCGCGAGCAGGCCTGCCCCGTCGCGCAGCCGCGATCCGTAGTCGGCGCGCGAGAAGCGGTCCGCCTGCTGCGCGCGCAACTGCGCTCCTGCGTTGTTGAACACGGTCTGCGCGCGCGCCTTGTCGCCGAGCATCGCGAGGGCGGCGGCGAGTTGCGCGCGGGCGAGGCCGGTCTCGAACACGGAGAGCTTCGCGTCCACGAGGTAGCGAAGATCGCCCATCACGGGCCGCCCGTTGCGCGCGAGAACATACATCGCGTAGGCGATGTCGGGCGCGGCGGCCTTGTCCACGTCGCCGGAATTGGCGACCTGGTTGCGCAGCCGGTCGAGCGCCTGATCGAACGATCGCTGCGGCACGGCGTAACCGGCTTCGCGCGCCCGCGTCAGGAAGTCGGTGGTGAAGGCGTCCAGCCACAGGTCGCCGCCCGCGTCGTTGGCCGACCAGAGGCCGAACGCGCCGCTCGAATCCTGCCGCGTCAGCACGCGGTCGATGGAGTCGCGGATGCGCTGGTCGACGCCGTCGTCGAGCGCCAGCATCTGCTGGCCGGCGAGCCGGTTGACGTAGAGCAGCGGCATGGCGCGGCTCACCGTCTGCTCCGTGCAGCCATACGGATAGCGGTCGAGCGCCTGCAGGAGAGCCGGAGCGTCAAGACCCGCCCACGGCGAGATCGCAAGCGACACCGACCCGGCGCCCGGCAGGAAGTCGGCCATCAGGTCGTTCGAAACCCGCAGGCTTTCGCCGGGCGCGAGCGTGCGCACGATCCGGCGATGGATTTCGCCGGAGCCCGGCTTCACGTCGATGGCGAACGACTGCGTCGCGTCGAGGCCAGGACCGCGCAGGCGCATGTCGATAGTGGCGCGCCCGACGCCGCCTGCGACAACCGGAATGCTCACCGACTCGCGTCCCTTCGCGGCGAGCCGGATGGTGCGGCGCAGCGCGTCGGCCGAAATCGACACGGGTCCGCGCACGTCGAGGTCCATCGTGTAGTCGCCCGCAGGCCCCTCGACGTTGTCGACCTGAACATGGAAGCGCGAACGGTCTCCCAGCGCGAGGAAGCGCGGCAGAGTCGCCTGCGCCACCACCGGATCGCGGATGATGAGATCGCGCGCAGCCTCGCCAACCTTGCCGCGCGACCACGCCACCGCCATGAGGCGCGCGGCGCCGTTGAACGCGGGAATGTCGAACGTAATGTTCGCCACGCCGTCCGGTCCCACGCGCACCACGCCGGAATAGCGCGCCAGCGGCTCCTGCGTCGGGCGTTCCCCCTGCAGATTGCCTGCGCCTCCGTCGCCGCCGGAGCGGATGGCGCCGCGCGAACCCTGCATCCCGTCGATAAGAAGGCCGTAGAGATCGCGGATTTCCGCGGAGAGCTGGCGCTGTCCGAAGAAATAGCCGGTCGCATTCGGGGATTCGTAGCGCGTCAGGGAGAGAATGCCGACATCGACCGCCGCGAGCGTCACGTAAGCCTCTTCGCCTGCGGCAAGGCCCGCGACCCGAACAGGAATCGACAGCGCCTGGCGCGGCTCCATCTTCTCCGGTCCGCCGATCGAGACTTCGAGCTTGCGCTCGCCGCGATCGACGCCGAACCACGCGACGCCGAGGGCGCGGCCCGGCATCCGCCTCGCCGCCTGATCGAGCGGACGGTGGGCGAAGGCGACGGCGTAGGCGCCGGCGCCCCATTCAGCCTTCACCGGCAGGTCGATTTCGTTGTCGCCGGCCTTCAGGTCCGCGATGCGCGTCTCATGCACCTTGTCGCTGACGATGGCGATGTTGACCTTGCCCGCGAAGCGCGATGCGATGCGCGCCTTGATCGTGTCGCCCGCCGCGTATTCCGGGCGGTCGAGCGACATCTCCAGAAGATCCGGCGTGTCGGCCGTGGCGTCGCCGGACCATCCGACGTTGAATCGCACGCTCGTCGCGCCGAGTGAACCATCGTCCGCCGCAATCTCGAGGCGATGCGCGCCCCAGCCCACCGTGGCGCTGATGCGCCCGCCTTCGCTTGCGCTTACGTTCACCGAACCGTCCGCGATGCGGCGGGACGATTTCACGCGCTCGAAACCCCAGCGTCCATCGGAATTGTACCACTGGTAATCGTTGCGCACGCGATAGAGCGACCATCGCAGGTTGCGCGCCGGGATTCGCGCGCCGTCCGGCGAGACGGCGACAATCTCGAACACCGCGTTGGAGCCTTCGCTCAGGCCGTCGAAATTCTTGCGGATCGCGATCAGGCCCGCTTTGGGCCGGATCGGCAGCGTCACGACGCGTTCGACGGCGCGACCGCCGGGTTCGCCCGCGCGCACGATGATCTTCGCCTCGATCGGCCGCGGCGCCTCGGCCTCGGGGACGGTGACCGTCAGCGTCGCGCGCCCCTGCGCGTCAGCAGTCGCTGTTTCCTCGATCTCGTTGCGCACCGTGTCGAACGGTTCGTCGTCGAGACCGGCGACGTAACCGGACAGGCCCGGCGCGTTGAGCGACTGCGCCGCCTGAACGATGATTTCGCCGCTGACTTCAAGGCCCGCGCCGGGCGCGCCGTAGAGGTAGCGCGTCTGTGTCGCGATGCGCGCCTCTCCGCCCTGCACGAGGACGCTTTCGTTCGGCGTGAGCGTGAGGTCGAGGCGCTCCGGCGTGTAGTCCTCGACGAGGAATGACGCTTCGCCGATGGCGGGGCTCTTCGGATCGACGAAGGCTTGAACGCGCCATGTTCCCGTGCGCGCGTCGGACAGAATGGGAACCGCCAGCGAGCGGCCGCCCAGTCCCTGATCTTCGACGATGGCGCGGCGATATTCGACGCCGTCCGGCCGCTTCACGACGAGCGTCAGCGGCAGGCCCGCGGCGGCGCCGCCGCGTCCGTCGCGCAGAAGCGCGCTGATGTAAACCGTCTCCCCGGGGCGATAGACGCCGCGTTCGGGATAGACATAGGCGTCGAGCGCGCGCGCCGCCACGCGGCCCTTCACGCCTCGGTCCGTGAGATCGAACGGCGCCGCCGAAAGATCGAGAAAGACGTAGTCGTCCGCTTTCGAAGCCACGAGAGCTGCGGGCGCAAGGCCGCCCGCGCCGCGGGCGAGGCCCGGCTCGAAGCGAACGTGGCCCGATGCGTCCGTCGTGCGCGTCGCAAGCACTTCGTTGTTGCGCGCGATGAGCCGCAGTTCGACGCCGCTTACAGGTTCCGCGCTCGCCAGCGAACGCGCAAAACCGTGGATGCCGTCGTCGCCCGAGAAGGAGGTGAGGCCGATGTCGGAAACGACGAACCATTGCGTCGCCTGCGTTTCATAGATTCCGTCGTCATTGTCGGCGACGGCTGCGGAAAGGGGCCGTTCGCCCGCGCGCGCGACCATCACGTAGACGCCGGGTTCGATCTTGCCGAGCGCCTCGAGAACGGGGAAGGCGGTTACAACGTCGCGATTGAGATCGGGCTGCACATCGAGCGTGCCGGACCAAAGCTTCACGCCTGTCTCGTCGATGATCTTGCGCGCGCGATATCCGCCGATCTGCGAGAGGAATTCATCCGAGCGGATCGTCGGCAGCAGGCTGCGGTCGCCGACGCGCATCACGTCGACGGCGACCTTGTTCGTGTTGACGGAGACGAGCGGCACGCCTTCCTGACCCACGCGCGGCAGCACGTAATTGCGGCCCGTGAAGCGCACCTGCGGCGAACGATCCTTCACATAGATTTCGTAATCCGCCGCGCGCAGCAGATCTTCGTTGACGGCCGAGGGCAGGCCCTGACGAATGACGATAGCGTAACGCTCGCCGTGACGCAGACCCTCCACGCAGATCTGCTGGTCCTCCGTCGTGATCGCAGCGTTCGCAGCGCCGGATACTGCGACGAAGGGCGCGAAATCGACGCGTCCGCGCGCCAGCGGTTCCGAGAACTGGAAACACGCGCGCGGCGACGCCGCGTCGCTGTCCACCTTGTAGTCGATGATGCGGAATCCATGCTTCTCCCGCAATTGCGCGTAATTCGTGCGCAGCGCCTTGTCGTCGACGAGTTCGAGGCTTGCGCGCCATGCGTTGAGCGCGAGACGATAGAGGCCCTGGCTCGAATGGATGGAGCCAAGCAGCGAAAGGGCAGAAGCCTCTTCGTTGCGCGTGTTCGCGCGCTGGTAGGCGGCGTAGGAGGCGGCAATCGCCGATTGATAAAGCCGCCAGCTGTCGGGAACGTTCGTCGCCGCGAGCGCGCGGGCGGCGCGCGCGTAGTCGAGCCAGTTTTGCGCATCGCGCGGCGCCGCAGTGACGGCGATGGCCAGAAGGTTCAGCGCCGCGCGCGGATTGCGCCCGATGACGCTCGCAGCTTCGCGCCGGAGATCGGCGGGCGTGCGCGCGCCTGCCGGTTGGGCTTCCTTGCGCAGACGCTCCTCCAGCCGCACGACGTCGCTGGCGAGGTCGTCGCGCGCGAAGTTCTTTTGCGCCGCGGCGGGATGCGCGACGAAAAGCAGTGCGGCGAGGGCGATGAAGTGAAGGAAGGCGCGCATCGTCAATCTCCTGGAGGGCCGCAGCCCTGCATCCGGGCAACGTGCCACCTTTTTCCGGATGCGTGAAGAACCGGCGGATGCTGCGGACTTCATCGCGTGCGGCGCCGCACATTGCGCGCGGCGCGAAATCTTGGATGATGCGGACAGACTACAAGAGGGATTGTGGCATGAATTCGATTGCGTCCACGCGCCGCCTCGCGGGCGCGCTTTTCGCCGGTTGCTCGATCCTTCTTTCCGGCGCGTCAGCCGCGCCGCCCGCGATGGCGCAGACGCCCGCCGCGAATCCCGCGCCCGACCCGTTGAAGGACGCCTTCGACGCGCTGCCGGAAGCCGAGCGCAGGGCCATCCAGGATGCGCTCGTGTGGACCGGCGACTACAAGGGCGCCATCGACGGGGTTCTCGGACGCGGCGGGGTTGCCGCGCTCGCGGCCTATGCAAAGCGCGTCAGGGCCACGCCGGAAGGCGTGCTTGCGGACGCAAGGCGCAAGCAATTGATTGGGGAGGCGCAGAAGCTGCGCGCGGCGGCGCGTTTCGCGTCCATGCAGGACCCGCGCAGCGGCGCGACCATCGCATTCCCCGCCGCGGTGCTGACGCGCAAGACCGACTTGCCCAACGGGGCGCGCTGGAGCAACGCGGCAGGCTCGGCGAGCCTCGAAACGTTCCGCGACGCCGACGCCGAACTGCCGGCCTTCTACGAGCGCCTGCGCGCGCCTGCGCCTGGACGGAAGGTGACTTACGCCGTGTTGCGGCCTGATTTCCTCGTCGTCTCCGGCGAGGACCAGCGGGGGATGTTCTATACCCGGGCGGGGCGCGGCGAGGTGAACGGCAGGCCCATGACGCGCGGCTACACCCTTGTGTATGCGCGCGAGCTTCAGCCCTCGTTCGAAACCTTCCTCATCGCGATCTCGAACGGGTTCCAGCCGTTCGCGCCGGCCGCCGTCCCCAGTCCGGCCGCCACGGGACCGTCCACCGGGCCTGTCGCGCCGGCGGGTCCGCGCCGCGTCGTCGAGGCGACGGCGATTGCGCTGTCCCCCGTCCGCGCGCTCACGGCCCTTTCCCGCGACTGCCCGGACATGCGCGTGGCGGACCGTCCGGCGAAGATCGTCCGCCGCGACGCCGCGGCCGGCCTCGCGCTGGTCGAGACGCAGGGCCTGCGCGCCGCCTTCGCCCATCCCGCGGCGCGCGCGCCGGGAGAAGCCGACGTGTTCGTCCTGTTCGCCGCGCAGGCGGCTCAGGGCGCGGGCGTCTCCCTGACGCCGGGCCGCACGATTGCGCCCGCGGGTCCGGGCGAGTCGTGGCGCGTGTCCGCGGCCGTCCAGGATGGCGTCGGCGGCGCGGCGGTGTTCGACCGCGCCGGCTCCTGGATGGGCGTCCTCGCGCAGCCGCCGCAGGAGCCGCGCCGCATCGCCGGCGTCATTCCGCAGACGGCGTGGCGCATCGTGCCCGCAGAGGCGGCGACCGCGTTTCTGGCGGCGTCCGGCGTGGAGCTCGATCCTGGCGCGATCACGACCGTGGAGAAAAGCGCGGGCGACGTCGCCGGCGCCAACGCGGCCGCCCTCGCCGCTGTTTCCTGCGCGCGCTGACCGTCAGATCCTGGGGCCGCGCCCGAGCATCTGCTGGAACAGGCCTTCGAGCGGCTCGAAGAAGAAGCGCACCTTGTGATCGCCCGGCGGCACCTCCACCGCGCGGAAAATCGCGTTGGCGCGCAGCAGCGTCGCGGGCTTGCCATCGACTTCCACGCGCCACCAGGGATGCCAGACATCGTTGAGCACGATCCAGCCGCCCTCCGGCGACGACGCGTCGATCACGATCTCGGTGTTCTCGTAGGATGCGAGCCGCGCGCGGCCCGGCGCGCGCTGTTTCGCGCCAGCCTGAGGACTTTCGAGCAAAACGGTGTTGCGGAAATCCGTCGACGGCCAGACGCCGGTCTCGATCATCTTCGCAAAGTCCGCATTCTGCGCGCGCGTCGCGAAGAGGACGCGCGGCAGAGCGCGCGTGTTCTCATAAAGGAAGGCGCCTTTCGTACGCCCGATCTGGTTGAGGTCGCCGGGGCGCAGCGACTTGTCGAGTTCGCCTGCGGGAACGCCCGTCGCGATCCAGCGCACGCCCATCAGGTCGGCCAGAGGCGTATTGTAGCGCGGGAAAAGCGGCGCCCATCGGCGCTGGTCCGGAATGGCGACATGATCGATGGCGCCGGTCGCCTGGGCGAACCAGCGCAGCCGCAGGGGGTTGTATCCGAGCCAGTGATCGAACCCGTGCGAGAGCGAGACATTGGGCCAGTGAAAATCCACCGCCGCCATCTCGACGCGGTCGCGCCGGTCGGGCGCCACGTTGTCGCGCAATCGATCCTGAATCGCGGCCAGCGTCGGATCCCGCGAGCCGGGCCGCAGCGCGTCGTAGACTGACGGCGGCAGCGCGGTCGACTCGTTCGGGCCGTTGTTGATTCGAAGGTCGATGAACAGGAAGGCGCCGATGATCGTGATCGCGAGCGTGTGCGCCATCGTGCGATGTCGCGGCAGGCGCGGGATCATCCAGAGAAGAACAAGCGCCGCCGCGAGCCACGCGAAGGCGCCGCCGAGCGCGGGCAAAGCGTCCGCGAGCTTGCCCTTCTGGGCCGCGACGAACACGCAGGCGGCGAACGCCGACAGGACGGCGAACGCCTCCATCGTCCTGCGCAAGGCGGTCCCGCGCCAGTCCCCGTCCGCGACGCGATGCACGAGATAGCCTGAGATGATCGCAAGCAGCGCGCCGAGCGGAAACGTCGCATCCGCCGGGCGGCGAAAGAGGTCGGCGCCGGGCGCGTGAAAGGCGAGCGTGAAGAAGGGCGTGTACTTGCCGAGCGCATAGAGCAGCAGGATCAGCGAGGCGATCGTGTAGACGCGCACTTCCTTCGCCAGCAATCCCCCGCGCATGACGCCGAGCGTGATCAGCGCGACGAATGGCAGCGCGCCCATGTAGACGTTGGCCATGTTGCGCGCGAGCGCGAGATTGGTCTGGCCCCAGAAGTCGGGATTGGGCGGGCCCCAGTAATCCTTCAGCGGCCCGTCCGTGCCGAAGAGATTGGCGGAGATGAACGTGTAGAGAGCGGCGGGGTGCAGCGAGCCGCCGGCGGCGCCTTCGAAGTCGATGGCCGCGCGGTTGGAATGCGCCGCGAGCGCCAGCGTCAATGCGATTGGCAGGGCGACGGTGACAACGCCGACGATTGCGCCCGCGCCGAGCGCGGGGACATAGGCGCGCGCGTTCTCCCATCGCGGCCCGTCTTCAAGCACGCGCCAGATGGCGACGAAGGCGAGAATCCACGTGCAGAGCCACGCGATCTGATCGCGCCCGACGATCATCAGCCCCGCCGCGAGCCCGGCCAGCGCGCCCCACACGATGGAGCGGCGGTCGAGCGCGCGCATCAGCAGGAAAAGCGCAATCGCAAACCAGGCGATCGAGAGGATCTGGCCGATGTGCTGAATGCGCCAGGCCGCCGATCCGCCGAACGCGAAGGCCAGCGCGGCGACGACCGCCCCCTCCGCGCGCCAGCCGTGATCGCGGAACAGGCCCATCAGGGCGAGGCCGCCGGCGACCAGCATCCCGAACGCGACCGCGTCGAACGCGGCGAACGTTGGATCGGGGCCGAACAGCGCGAGCAGCAGATAGGGCGGCGAGAAGATCAGCGACTGCGGGTCTGCGATCTGTGGATGCCCCCCGAACACGTTCGGCGTCCAGAACGGGGACTGTCCCTCGTGAAGCGAATTCGCAAGGAACACGAGCTGGGGATAGAAATGCGCCTTGGCGTCCCACGGGATCGTCACCGAGCCGGAAAGCCAGGGCCAGGCCAGAAGGAACGAGGCGGCCAGAAATACAAGAACGGCCGGGGCGTAGCCCGGCCGCTGTCCGTGCGGAACGCGATAGGTTTTCTTATTCCTTGACTGCGCCATAGGCGGTGAGCTGATCCACGTCGATGATATGGCCCGCCCGGTCGCGTTTTGACGCAAGGTAGCGGACGTTGTGGTCGTTCATTCGACCCAATACCCGCTGATCGGCTGCGATGTCGAGGCCCGCTGCCCGCAGGGCCGCGATCTTGACGGGGTTGTTGGTCATGACGCGCACGCTCTGCACGCCGAGCTGCTTGAGCATCTCGGCCGCGAAATCGAAGCCGCGCTGGTCGTGGTCGAAGCCGAGAACCTCGTCGGCGTCATAGGTGTCGAAGCCCTGCGCCTGCAGCTTGTAGGCGCGCATCTTGTTGGAGAGGCCGTTGCCGCGCCCTTCCTGGTCCAGATAGAGCAGCACGCCGCCGCCATTCTGCGCCATGAATTTCGCCGTGTCGCGCAATTGGTCGCCGCAATCGCACTTGAGGCTGCCAAACAGGTCGCCCGTCAGGCAGGCGGAGTGCAGGCGTACGGAAACCGGCTTCGACAGGTCCGGCCTGCCGATGAGAATGGCCACCTGGTCGCGCAGGCCCTCGCCGCCGCGGAAAACGACAAACTCCGTGTCCGGCGCGCCTTCCAGCGGCACCGGCGCGCGGCCCACGATTTTCAGGTCGACGACCTTGCGGCCGCGATACTCGAAGATGGCGTTCGCTTCCGCGGCCATGAGGCCGCTGTCGACGGCCATCTTCGCCGTGACGGGCGCGACAACGGCCGCCGGCAGGATGAGCGCCAGCCGCAGTAATTCCATCGCAGCCTTGTCGATGGCCGAAAGGGCGGCGACCGGGGCGTCGAACCGCGCGCCAACCTCAAGCGCAAGCGATGCTATGCGGTCGAGGTTGATCTTGGGGAGGGCGAAGTGCCCAGGCTCGGTGCGCTCCAGCCCCAGCCGGCGCAGGCGCGGGGCGGCCAGTATGAGGCGGGCGCGGCCGCGCGCCAGCCCTTCGAGCTTGGCAGCCAGGCGCCGGTCGAGGGTTTCCACTCCCGTCACGAGGACGTGATTGCGGCCCGATCTCACGATGACAGGGCGTCCCGATCGCAATTCCGCTATGGCGCGGTCGACCGCAATCTGGTTGGCGCCGCCTTCAGCCTCTAGAATGTTCTTGAATTCCGACACGCGAACCTCGAACTCACTGATGCGGCAGGATCCGGAAGAGGACTGATCTCGTAAGTATACGCGCCTCGTGACGTTTCCATATCGCAAATTGGGAATTTTATCCAGGAGACTTCATGGGTCCCGCGGACCGCAGCCTTGAACAGGACCAACGCGCCAGCAGGCAAACCGATCCGGATACGTACGATGCGATCATCGGATCACTCCGCGACGCGCCGGCGGACCGCCCATTTGTGGTCGGGCAATTGGGGCAATCGCTGGACGGGCGCATCGCCACCTACACGGGACATTCGCGCGACATCAACAATTCGTGCGCGCTCGATCATCTGCACCGGCTGCGCGCGAACGTCGACGCCGTGCTTGTCGGCGCCGGGACGATCATCGCCGATGATCCGCAACTGAACGTGCGTCGAACGAACGGCGTCAATCCTGCGCGCGTCGTGCTCGATCCCAATGGACGAACACAGGGCCGCGAACGCTGGCTGGCGGACGACGGCGCGCGACGCATCGTGATTTCCGGTTTCGAGAGGCCATGCCCCGAAGGGTGCGACGAGCTCATCGTCATTGCACGCCGCGACGGCCGCATCTCGCCCGTGGACATTTGCAAGGCCCTGTTCGAACGCGGCTTGCGGCGCATTCTCGTCGAAGGCGGAGCGAAAACGATCGCCCACTTCATGGAGGCGAAAGCGCTCGACCGATTGCATGTCCTCGTAGCGCCCGTCATCATCGGATCAGGAAAGCAGGGCATCGAACTTTCGCCGATCAGCGACCTCAAGGACGCTCTGCGTCCGCCTGTGCGCGTTTGGCCGTTCGCCGATGGCGACGTGCTGTTCGATTGCGATCTACGAGGTTAACCATCCCGCGAAACTTCAGGGGGCGGCGACATGAGTAACAACGAAAGCAGCCTGCGGCCGGCCGATTACGCGCCTTGGGGCAAGGCGCTGCACTGGATCACTGCGCTGTTCGTCCTGTTCATCATCCCCGCCGGGATCGTGATGACAAACATCGGACCGGGCAAGCTCCAGAACAATCTGTATGACCTGCATCGCTCGTTCGGGGTGCTCGTGTTCGCGATCGCGCTTGCGCGCGTTCTGATCCGCATTTCCCAAGGCGCCCCGGGGCCTGCGGCGGGCCTGACCACGTTCGAGCGTTACGCGTCAGCGACCGTGCATTACGCGATGTATGCGCTTCTCATCGCCATGCCGATTGGCGGCTGGCTCATGACGTCGGCGTATCGCGTCGACGTTTCGGTGTTCGGCCTGTTCACGCTGCCGCATCTCGTCGCGCAGAACGAAGAGACGTTCAAGTTCTTCCAGCGCATGCATTTCATCGGCGGGATCACGCTGACGGTTCTCGTGCTCATGCACGTGGGCGCCGTCGTCAAGCACACGTTCTTCAGCAAGGATACGGTGCTCTGGCGCATGTTGCCGAAAAGCTGGGGCGGCTGAGCCGCGCCTCCCGGGCGTCAGGGCCGTGCGAAAATATCTGCGTGCCCGATCTCGCAGCCGCTCGCCTCCCGGCGCGCCGCGAGCCACTCGTCAATCACGCTGCCGGGCGCAAGACCCGTTTCGCGCACCGCATCGGCCGCGCCGCGCGCGAGTTCGCCGATCAGGCGCGCGTCGGCGCCATTCATGATCCAGGGCGAGGGCGCTTGCGACACCCGATAGCCTTGTCGCGCAAGGCTTCGCGCCAGCGCGTCGGCGGCGCCGGGCCCCGCGGCGGGGCCAAAACCCTTGTCGCCATGCTGATGCGCGTGAAACGCCTGCAGCATGTCCTCGTCCGCCGCGTGGGGCGGGGACCAATGCTCGACGCCGTTGTAGGTGAGCGTCGTGTAGAGGGGCGTTGCGCGCGCGGCGAGCGCGGCGGCGAAACCTTCCATCCAGTCTTCCGATACGAGATCGAAGAAGGCGGCGGCCGTGACGAGATCGAGCGGACGATCGAGAACATGCGCCACATGGCGCGCGAGGTCGGCGCGCTCGAAATAGACCTCGATTCGCTTCGCGCCGCGATGCACGATCAGCGCGCCGTCTTCTTCATAGACGTCTTCGCCCCATTGGGTGAGCGCGTCGCGCGCATGGGCGAGCAGGTTCTCGTCCCAGTCCACCAGCGTCCAGCGTTGCGCGGGACCCAGGTGATCCGCCAGCGCCCGCAGGTTCGAGCCCGAGCCGCAGCCAAGATCCATCACGTTGACGGGGGAAACCGCGGACAGGTGCGAAACTACCTGCGCGCGCAGGTCCAAATTGATCGAGCGGTGATCTACGGGCTCGCGCAGCGCGAGCCATTCGGGCGAAAAGCTCATCGGCGTCCTTTTTGATGAACGGCTTGAACCACTGTGGCGATTGTCTTGGCCGCGCGGTCCCATGTGGGTAGATTTCGGGAAGCTGCGAGCGCCGCGGCCGCGAGGCGCGCGCGCAGGGCGGCGTCGGATATGGCGCGCCGGAGAGCGTCCGCCAGCGCTGGCGCATTCTCGGGGGGAACCTTCAGCGCCGCGTCGCCGGGAACCGTATCCGCGGCCGCCCCGCCGGTTGTCGAAACAATCGGAAGGCCGCGCACCATCGCTTCTGCGAGCACCATGCCATAACCTTCGTAACGCGATGCGGAGACGAACAGGTCCGAGGAGTCATAGAGCGCGGCGAGCGCCGGATCGTCGGCCGCGCCGGCGAAGGAGATGCGCGACGTCAGGTCGGCCGCGTCGATCTGCGCGCGAAGATTCGCGACGGCCTGCGGCGCGCGGTCGAGCGCGCCGACGATTGTGAGTCGCCAGTCGAGGTCCCTCACCTGCGTCAAGGCATCGACAAGAATGTCATAGCCCTTCCGCGGAACGACGGAGCCGACCGCGACGATGTGAACCGCCGCCGATCCGCTGCCGCGCGCCCGCGGCGCGCGGTCCACGCCGGGCTCCGCCACCGTGATCGATTCCGGAGCGAGGGAAAACCGTTCGACGAGCGTTGCGCGCGTTGCATTGCTCGTGACGATCACATGCGCGCTGAGCCCTAGAACAGCGCGCTCGTTGTCGATCAATGCCCTCGCCTGCTCGCGCGACAATCCCGCTTCGAGCCCGAGCGGATGATGGCAGAGCGCGATCGCCGGCGCGCGGACGGCGCGCGCGAGCGCTGGCGGAACGGCGCCCCACGCCAGCCCGTCGGCGAGGATCGCCTCGTCCGGGGAGACGCTTTCGAGCGCCGCGCGCGTGAACGCAAGGTCGTCCTGCGAGGGAAACGGAAACGAGTCCGGAAGCGCCAGCACGCGCGCGTCGACGCCATGCTCCGGCAGCAGCGCCATCACGCGCCTGTCATAGACGTAACCGCCGGTGGGCGTCGAAAGGTCGCCGGGAATGGCGAACGCGAGGCGGACGCGCTCGGTCAAACGGCGCCCTCGAACCAGGCGCGCGCCACATGGGATTCGTGCAGCATGACGCGAATCTTGACGATGCCTTCCCCGCCGGGGCCCAGAGCGCCGGAGCGCGCGGCGTCGCGCATAGCGTCGAAGATGTAGCGTGAAAGATATTCCGTCGTCGTCTGCTTGCCCGCGAACTGCGGCAGGTCGTCGAGGTTCTGGTAGTTCAGGGGTCTGAGCGTGGCCTTCAACGCGTCATGGGCGCGGCCGATGTCTACGACCACGCCGTCCGCTGAAAGCTCCTCGCGGAAGAAGGCGACATCGACGACGAAGGTCGCGCCGTGCAGCTTCTGCGCGGGGCCGAACAGCTCGCCCTTGAAGGAATGGGCGATCATGATGTGGTCGCGCACTTCGACGGCGTACATGGATGCTCCTGAAACTGGATAAGCCGCGCCTTACGTGGCGCGAACGGGGCGGGAAGGCAAGGCGGCGGTGCGCCCTCAATACCGCACCACGATCCCCAGCCCCTGCGCGCCCGGCGCGAAGATCTCCTTCGCGCGCGCGGGCAGGTCGTCGAACGCCACCTCAACGTCGATGAGCGCGTCGAGCCGGTCGTCGCGCAGAAGCTCCATCGCCTTCGTCATGCGCCGGGCGTAATCCCATCGAGGCCGGCGCGACGGCGACACCTGTCCCACCTGGGTCGAGATCAGGCGCAGGCGCTTCGAATGGAACGCGCCGCCAAGCGGGGCGGCGACGGCGCCCTCGCCGTACCAGCTCATTTCGACCACGCGCGCCTCCATGCCGGCCGAGGCGATGGCGAGCCCGAGCCCCCCCGCGCTGGCGGAGGCGTGGAACACGACGTCCGCCTCCGCGCAGCCCCGCGCGGCGAAAGCATCCGCCTTCGCGAAGGGAACGCCGATCTTCATCGCGATGGCCTCTCGCGAGGGCTCCACGTCGACAAGCGTGACGTCGGCGCCCGGCAGGCTCGCGGCGAGCCATGCCGTCAACATGCCGACGACGCCCGCTCCGACGATCACAATCCTGTCACCGGGTCCGGCGCCCGAATCCCACAGCGCGTTCAGCGCCGTCTCCATGTTCGCGGAGAGCACGGCCCGGCGCGGCGGCAGTTCTTCGGGAAGCGGGCGCAACAGGCCCGCATCGGCGACGAAACCCGTCTGGTGCGGATGCAGCGCGAAGACCGTGCGGCCGATGAGCTCCGCAGGCCCTTCCTCGGTGATCCCGACCGCGCAATAGCCGTATTTGACGGGAAAAGAGAATTCACCCTCCTGCATGGGGCAGCGCATGCGGGCATGTTCGGAAGGCGGCGCCTTGCCATTGAAGACCAGACGTTCCGTGCCCCGGCTGATCCCGGAAAACAGCGTGCGCACGCGCGCCTGCCCCGCGCCCGCCGCGGCGAGAGGGGCTGGGCGGATCGCCGCGCGCTCCGGGCCCTCGAACCAGAGCGCCCTTTCCGTGCGCGCCCCCGCTTCTATCTTGTCGACCGGCATCCCCATGCTCGCTAAAGTTCGCCGCCGCAGGAAATATGCGGGCGGATCGTTGGCTTTCCTACTCCTGCACAGAGCGTCGCGTACATGATCTCCCCACATTCGACCGAGAACGCGGACTTCACGCCCGCGGGGCTGCAAAGCCGCGCCCTGCTGTCTCGCCGCCGGCTCATCGTAGCGGCGCTCAACGCAATCACCTATCTGGCGCTGCTCTGGTGGCTGGCCAGCATCCTGTCGGTGTCCGGCTGGAGCGTCATCGACGTCGCGATCTTCGCCTGTTTCGCCATCGCCGCGCCGTGGAGCGTGCTCGGGGTATGGAACGCGCTGCTGGGCGTGTGGCTGCTGCACGGCGGGCGGAACGCCCGGGAGGCGGTTGCGCCCTACGCGAAGGCGGGCGACGCGCAGACGCCTGTGACGGCGAAGACCGCCGTTCTCATGACCATACGCAACGAGGACCCGGCCCGCGCTTTCGCGCGCATCGCGGCGGTGAAGGAGTCTCTCGACGCGACGGGGCAGGGCGCCGCCTTCGGCTGGTTCATCCTGTCCGACACCAGCGACGCGGAAGTCGCCCACGCCGAGGAGCAGGCTTTCGCCGCCTGGCGCGCGCGTGAAGGCGCATCGGCCGACCGGCTGTTCTACCGCCGCCGCACGACGAACGAAGGCTTCAAGGCCGGGAACCTGCGCGACTTTTGCGAGCGGTGGGGCCGCGATTACGAATTCATGCTGCCGCTCGACGCCGACAGCCTGATGGACGGCGCGACGATCCTGCGCGTGGTGCGCATCGGCCAGGCGTGGCCGAAGCTCGGCATCCTGCAAAGTCTCGTCGTCGGCGCGCCGAGCCGGTCGGCCTTCGCGCGCATCTTCCAGTTCGGCATGCGTCACGGCATGCGCCCCTATACCATGGGCAGCGCGTGGTGGGCAGGCGATTGCGGCCCGTTCTGGGGCCACAACGCGCTCGTGCGCATCGCGCCCTTCATGACGCATTGCGACCTGCCCGTTCTGCCGGGCGGCCCGCCGCTCGGCGGCCAGATCATGTCCCACGATCAGGTCGAGGCCGTGCTGATGCGCCGCGCGGGCTACGAGGTCCGGGTGCTGCCCGAGGAACTCGGAAGCTGGGAGGAGAACCCGCCGACGCTTCTCGAATTCACCCGCCGCGACCTGCGCTGGTGCCAGGGCAACATGCAGTACTTCCGCCTGCTCGGCATGGAAGGACTGAAGCCGATGAGCCGTTTCCAGCTCGTGTGGGCGATCTCGATGTTCATCGGCATCCCTGCGTGGACCGCGATCATCGCGCTTTCCGCGATCAAGCCGCTCGACGGCGAACCCACCGCGCTGTTCCCCGCCGCGTCCGCCATCGGCCTCTACGCTGTGTTCATGTTCATGTATCTCGCTCCGAAACTCGCGGGCTTCCTCGACATTGCGCTGACGAAAGGGGGGCTTGCGCGCTATGGCGGCGGCATGCGCTTTGCGGCGGGCGCGGCGACAGAGCTCCTGTTCTCATTCCTGATCTCGGCGGCGGTGACGCTGCGCACCAGCCTGTTCATGGTCGGTCTGCTGTTCGGCCGCGCCGTCGTGTGGAACGGTCAGGCGCGCGACGCCCATGCGCTGTCGTGGGGCACGGCGGCGCGGGGCCTTTGGCCGCAGACGGTGTTCGGCTTTGTTCTGCTGGCCTTCGCGCTGGCGCTGGCGCCGGGCGTCATTCTCTGGTCGCTGCCGTTGACCGCGGGCTATTTCCTCGCCATTCCCTTCGCAGTGGCGACGGCCGATCCAAGGCTGGGCGCCGCGATGGAGCGCATTGGCCTGTGCGCGATTCCGGAAGAGTTCGACACGCCGCCGATCATTGCGGCGCTCGCGCGTCCGGCGGACAGGCCCGCAGAGGTTTCGGAATTGCCAGAGGTCGCATGAAGCTGTTTTCGATTTTAGCCGCCGCGTTCGCCGCCTCGTTTGCGTCGGCGGCCTTGGCCCAGCCCGCGATCACGAGCCTGCCCGCTCAGGCGATCGATCCCAACGAGATTGCGGTCGCGGTGACGAACCGCAGCGAGCCGGTGCTGTGCGCCGAGAAGGACAACATCCAGATCGACTTTTCCTCGCCCGACGTGAAGACGTTCCGCGTGCAGGCGGTGCACCCGGCCTATATCGGCACGATCGGCGTGGACCGTTATCTGCCCGACTTCACGGCCTGCGACATGAGCGCGGACCCCGTCGTCGCCACCTCGGTGAAGAAGACGGTTCGCCGCACGATCTACGAAACGCCGGACTTCCAGCTCGTCGGTTATACCTATCCGACCTTCTGGCGCGCCGCGAACACGCCGGTCCGCGTCATCGACCGCGAGAACAATATCGACGCGACCTTCCGCGAAATTCACCTTCTGCAGGTGTGGACGCTGCATCGCGAGCGCGCCGAGGAAGTGCTCGTGGTCTATCCGCCGGACGGCTACTGGCGCGCCCGCCCGCTTCCTTTCGCCGATATGCGCTGGACGGCGTATGGCTCGTCCTTTCTGGTGGGTCCCGTCGAGGTGCAGCAGCGTCCCATCGTGGACCTGAAGCTCATCACCTACGATGCGCAGGCCAGGACGTTCCGGCTCGACTTCGCGCGTGGCGGCTCCGCCACGATGAAGATCGAGGCGCTGGACCAGGAGCACATGGCGCTCGATGTCGCGCTCGAGGGCGCGATCCCGCGCAATCTCCCCTTCGCATCGCTGCGGTCGATGTACATCACCGACATCAATAACGATGCTGCGCGGGTGGCCTACAAGCCGAAGAATGCGCCGCGCTGGGGCGAGGCGCACGTGATGGACTTCAAGAATGCGGACGCCACCGAGTTCTGGCTCGGGCGCACGACGGCATCGAAGCACAACACCTCCGCGCCGGACATGATCCTCGGCAAGTTCAAGGCAGACGCGAAGAAGTGAGCGCAAAACGCCTTCGCATCGAAGCGGTCGACGTCGCGCGCGGCGTCGCGCTGGCGGCGATGGGCGTCTATCACTTCGTCTGGGACCTGACGTTCTACAGGTTCGTCCCCGCTTCCGTTTTCTACGATCCCCGTTTTCAGCTCTTCGGTCACGGGATCGCGGTGAGCTTTCTCGCCCTGGTGGGCGTCAGTCTCGCGCTTGCCGCACAGGGCGGGCTCGACCTGCGCGCCTATCAGCGACGCACCGGTCTTGTCGCTGCCGCTGCGGCGCTTGTGTCCGCCGGCACTTATTTCTTCATGCCGGATGCGTTCATCTCCTTTGGCATCCTGCACTGCATTGTGGCGGCGAGTCTTCTCGCGCTCGTCTTCACGCGCGCGCCCTGGCCTGCGTCCATTGTAACGGGCGCCCTCATCGTTCTGGCGCCGCTGATCGTCAGAAGCGCGGCGTTCGATCCCTTCAACTGGTTTCTCGGCCTCGGCGTGACGGAGCCGCGCACGCTCGACTGGCGCCCGCTGTTCCCCTGGACCGGCTTCACCCTCATCGGTCTGGGTCTCGGGAAACTGATGTTGTCGCGCGGCGTTCCCGAACGCCTGGCCGGCTGGCGCGCCGGCGGCGGCGTCACGCGCGCGCTGGCGTGGGGCGGGCGCCATTCGCTTGCCGTCTATCTGCTGCACCAGCCCCTGCTAATCGCCATCGTCTTCGTCGCCTCCATGGCGAGCGCAAACTTCGGCTCGACCGGCCTTACCGAGGCGGCGCAGGAGTTCGAGTTCCGGGCATCGTGCGTGGAGGAATGCGTTGCGGCAGGGCCTGAGCGGAACTTCTGCCAGAGCGCCTGCGATTGTGTGATCCGGGACGCCAAGAACGCCGGTCTCTGGCGTCAGGTCCTGCGCGACAACCTGTCGGTCGCCGAGCGCAGCCGCTTCGATGCGCTCACCCGCGCTTGCCTGCGGCCGGACGAAAACCTGCTACGTTGACCTCGGGTCAGGCGCCGGCGCCGGCGCGAGCATCGTCTCCGGACGCACAAGGCTGTCGAACGTCGCGGCGTCGACAAGACCGCTCGCCAGCGCCTCCTCGCGCAGCGTGGTCCCGTTCTGATGCGCGGCCTTGGCGATTTTCGCCGCCGCGTCGTATCCGATCCTCGGCGCCAGCGCAGTAACGAGCATCAGCGAACGCTCGACGAGATCGCGAATGCGCTCCTCGTTGGCTTCAATGCCTTCAATACAGTTCACACGGAAGCTGTCGCAGGCGTCCGCGATCAGGCGGACCGACTGCAGGAAGGCGTCCGCGATCACCGGCTTGAACACGTTGAGCTGCAAGTGCCCCTGCGAGCCCGCGAACATGATCGTCGCCTCGTTGCCCATCACGCGCGCGCAAACCATCGTCATGGCCTCGGCCTGCGTCGGGTTCACCTTGCCGGGCATGATGGAGGAGCCGGGTTCGTTCTCGGGCAAGGCAAGCTCGCCGAGTCCTGAACGCGGCCCGCTGCCAAGCAGGCGAACATCGTTCGAGATCTTGAACAGGCCCGCCGCCAGCGCGGCGAGCGCGCCATGCGCAAACACCATCGCGTCGTGCGCGGCGAGCGCCTCGAACTTGTTGGCCGCCGTGACGAAGGGCTTGCCGGTCAGCGCCGCCATGCGCGCGGCGAAGGCTTCCGCGAAACCCGCATGCGCGTTCAGGCCGGTGCCCACGGCGGTGCCGCCCTGCGCGAGCGCCAGAAGATCCGGCAGCGTGGCGCGCACCCGCGCGGCGCCGAGCGCGACCTGCGCCGCCCATGCCGAGAATTCCTGGCCCAGCGTGATCGGCGTTGCGTCCTGCATGTGCGTGCGGCCGATCTTCACGACGCCGGCGAAGGCGTTCGCCTTTGCAGCCAGCGCATCCGCCAGCGCATCGAGCGCCGGCAGCAGACGATCGTCGATCTCGAGCACAGCGGCGACGTGCATGGCCGTCGGAAACGAATCGTTCGACGACTGGCCCATATTGACGTGATCGTTGGGATGCACCGGCTCCTTCGCCCCGGGCGCACCGCCGAGGATGACGTTTGCGCGGTTGGCGATCACCTCGTTGACGTTCATGTTCGACTGGGTGCCCGATCCCGTCTGCCAGACCGACAGAGGAAAGTGGTCGTCGAGACGGCCATCCGCCACTTCGCGCGCGGCTGTCGCGATCGCGCCGGCGAGCCTCCCGTCGAGGCGCCCGGCCTCCCGGTTCACATCGGCGGCCGCGAGCTTTACGAGCGCGAGCGCGCGCACGAGCGCCAGCGGCATCTTCTCAGAACCGATGCGGAAGTTTTCAAGCGACCGCTGCGTCTGCGCCCCCCAGTAACGCGATGCTTCCACGGCGACGGAGCCGATACTGTCAGTCTCCTCGCGAAACACTGGCTCCGGGGCCTCGGCCATTGCTCCTCCAGTCAAGGTTGAGAACTGGAAAGTCCTGTTCTCACAAATAGATCAGACGACAATTTTTTTCCAAAGCGATGCATTTTCATGGAACTTCCGCCGCAGCTTCCGGTTGTCCCGGTTGAACCGGGGCCATGCGACGGGGGCAGTTCTCGCCGCGCCGCCTTGTTCGCACCGCCTTGCTGGACACGGTCAAGGTTAAACACGAAGAAAAGCGCCTGAAGCGCAGTCGCGCGGAGAAATGGACAACTCATGGATACCGACAAGCCCAATCGCAAGTCTACACGGGGCTTCGCCTCTATGGACCCTGAAAAGCAGCGCCAGATCGCCCGCAAGGGCGGCACGAGCGTGCCAAAGGAGAAGCGCAGCTTCTCGAGAAACCGGACGCTCGCAGCCGAAGCCGGGCGGAAGGGCGGCCAGAGCGTTCGGCCGGCGATGCGCAGTTTCTCGCGCGATCACGACCTCGCCAGCGAAGCCGGCCGGAAGGGCGGTCACGCCTCGCATGGCTCCCGGGACAGCGAAGGCCGCGAGTGACGGCTGATGCGAAGACGGCGAGCGGCCCCGGCGACGGGGCCGTTTTCGTTTCACCTCCAGGTCAGTCCGGCAGGACGTGGGCGTTCTGGGGATCGCCGGGCGTCCCCTCGAGCGGGCTGTCCGCGAACGGCCGCCACGCGGCCACGTCCTCGATTCGCTGAGCCAGCGCGAAATCCCGTTCGCTCACGCCCCCCGCGTCATGGCTCCAGAGCGCGACCTCCACCTTGCCCCAGGAAATCATCAGGTCCGGGTGATGCCACGCGGCCTCGGCGAGATGGCCTATCGTGTTGGCCACGATGAGGGCGCTGCGAAAGCCGTTGACCCGATAAAGGCGGCGGAGCGCATTGCCCTCGAACCGCCAGCGCGGCAGGTCCTGCGCGAGACGGCGCCGGATTTCATCATCGGAGAGTACGCCGTGTTGCGCCATCTGCATGCCCCATTCTGTTCGAAGCGATGCTAGCCTGCCTTTGCGAGGTTCGCCAAGGCGCTGTCCGTTGGCGCCGCGCGGCCCTTGAGAGCCGCTTCCGCGGCGCTGAATTCCTTCTGTAGAAGAACGAATCGCGCGGACCCGGACCTGGCGATTTCATCCGCGCTCAACTCGCGCCATTCGAGACAAAGCTTGTACAGCCGCCGCGCCCCGACGTTGGCGGCGCTGCTGCGCAAGGCGTGAACCTGCGCCGCGTATTCGGTTGCGTCTGCCTGGCCGATCGCCTGCGCGACCTTCAAAAGCGTCAGCACGCCCTCCGAAATGAACTGGGAGACCACCTCGGTGACAAAGGCCTCGCCGCCAAGCTGTCGCAATGCTTCGAGCGCGTCGTCGTCGATGATTGCGCCCTCGATCGGGATGAGAACATCGTCAGGCCGCAAGCGGCGCACGGGTTCGGGCGCAAGCAGGTGAGCGATGCGCGGCTCTTCCACGGCGGGGCCTAGCGGCCTCCGCGCTCCAGGCCGACGGGACGTGAGCGCGGCGAAGGTGGCGAGCAGCGCTAATGCAAAGAGTCCGCCGGCGATGAAACCCGTCGCGCGCCAGTCGTCAGGAGCCAGAAGTGCAAGTAGATGCCCGCCAGCGGCCCCGCAGGCCAGGAGAGCCGTGGCCTGAAACGCGCAACGGGCCGCAAATGTCTTGCTGAGGGCGCTCATCATGTCTCCCCGTCACGCCGAAAGCGCGTACGTCCGCTCGGACGCCAGCAATTTCACGAAATCCGCCTCCGGCATGGGGTGGGCGAAGTGATAACCCTGCACGAAGTCGCAACCTTCGCAGAGAAGATGCCTTGCGTGTTCGGCGCTCTCGACGCCTTCGGCGAGAATTTCAAGACCGAGCCCATGGCCGAGCGTGATGATCGCTCGAACGATCGCGATGTCGCTCTCGTTATGATCGAGGTCGCGTACGAAACTCTGGTCGATCTTGATGCGGGTGACCGGCAGGCGTTTGACATAAGTAAGCGACGAATAGCCGGCGCCGAAATCGTCGATTGCGACGCGCACGCCCATGTTTCGCAGCATGGCAAGGTCGGATGCGGCCGCGTCGATGCCTTCCAGCACGCTGCTTTCGGTGAGTTCGAGTTCGAGCAGGCGCGGATCGAGCCCTGAAAGGCCGAGCGCGCGCGCGACCAGAAGCGGCGTGGAGCGATCACGAAACTGCGTGGGCGAAAGATTGACCGCCACGCCAACGCCCCTGGCCTGCCGCTGCCACCGCAGCGCCGCGCTGCAAGCCTCCATCATCGCCCAGTCGTCGATCCTGCCGATGACGCCGCTTTCTTCAGCCCGCGCGAGGAAGGCAGACGGCAGCACGAGGCCAAAGCCCGGACGCTGCCATCGCAGCAAGGCTTCCGCGCCGATGATGCGGCCGGAGCGCAGATCGATCTGGGGCTGGTACCAGAGCACGAACTCACGCCGTTCGAGCGCGCGCTGCAAATGCCCATCGAGCAGCGCCTCGTTACGCGCGCGCGTCTTCATGTCGGCTGCGAAAAAGCAGAAGCGATTGCCGCGTTGCGCCTTCGCTCGATACATCGCGATGTCGGCGTTCTTGAGCAGCTCTTCTCCGTCCTCGCCGTCGGCCGGGTAGACCGCGACTCCGATCGACGCGGCGGCGCGCAGGGAGACGCCCTCGAACCCCGCCGATTCTGAAAGAATATCCAGAAGGCGCTTGGCGAACTCGGCTGCGTCCTCGCTGCGCGACACGTTCGTCTGAATGATCGCGAACTCGTCGCCGCCGATTCGCGCCAGCGTGTCCTCCTCGCGGATCGCCGACCGGAGCCGTTCCGAAATCATCTGGATGTAGCGGTCTCCAGCGGAATGGCCGAGGAGATCGTTGATGGATTTGAAGCCATCGAGATCGAGCATGTGAAGCGCGAAAATGTTGTCGCCGCGCCGCGCGCGCGCCACCTGGCGGCGCATCCGCTCGCGCAGAAGCACGCGGTTCGGAAGCTCGGTCAGCGCGTCGTGATGCGCGAGATGTCGCAGGTGCTCTTCCGTGCGCTTCTGCGCGGTGATGTCGAGTGAACTCGTCACGACTGCGCTGACTGCGCCATCCTGGGTGCGGATCGGGAATTTCGCTGTGAGGAACGTGCGCGTGACGCCTTCGCTGTCGGTGAGCTCCTCTTCGAATGGCGTCATCGGCATACCGACGCGAAAGACATGCTGATCGAGCGTCATGCCGTGGAACGACTTGTCGTTCCGGAATACGCTTTCGACCGTGCCGCCAACCACGTCCTCGGGCCTGAGTCCGAGAAACTTCGTCTGGCATTCATTGGCGAACAGAATGCGCCCGTCCGGCGCCGTCGCCGTGATCATTACGGGCAGCGAGTCGATGACCTGCGCCAGACGTTCGGACGAGTCGCGCATTTCGCGCTCGCGCGAGCGCTCGCTTTCCTCCAGTTCCTCGGCCAGCGAAACGGCGCGCCTGGCCAGCAGAAGCTGGTGCTTGTGCATCTTGAGCAGATTGCGGGCCCGTGTGACGAACTCATGGTGATCGACGGGCGAATGGAGGAAATCGGTGGCGCCCGATTCGAGCGCGCGGAGGCGGAAGGTGCGCTCCTCGTACACGGTGATGACGATGACGGGAATGTCCTCGCAACCATCAATCGCCCGGAAGCGCCGAATGAACTCGGCGCCGTCCATGTCCGGCATCTTGTAGTCGGTGATGACGAGGTCCGGCTGATTGTCCTCCAGCCAGGCGAGCGCCTCGAGAGGTTCGCAGAACGCCTGCACCCGCACGTCGGGCTCGATGGTCGCCGCAAGCCGGGTGAAGATGTTCCGGTTGGTGCTCCTGTCATCGATGATGACGATCAACGACATTGAGTCCTCGCCCGCAGAAAATCACGCTCCTCCCTTGAAGGCATGAGCGTAACCATAATGTCACGGGGCGATTTAATGATTGGTCAACGGGGCCGTTAAGATTGGACCAAGGTTCAATTTCTTCCGATGCTTACATATCGGAATCCGCGGCGGCGCATGTCGGCCGGGCGATAGATGTTTCGCATGTCCACGACGACGGGGTCCGTCAGCAACTGCTTGATCCGTGTCATGTCGAGCGCGCGAAACGCATCCCATTCTGTGAGGATCACAAGCGCATCCGCCTTTTCCGCGCATGCATAGGGATCGTCGCAGAACTCCGTCCCGGCGAGAAGCGGGCGCGCCTGACCTATGGCTTCGGGATCGAACGCGCGCACGCGGGCGCCCATGGATTGCAGGACCGGAATGATCGTCAGCGAGGCTGCGTCGCGCATGTCGTCGGTGTTCGGCTTGAACGCGAGGCCGAGCACGGCGATGGTCTTGCCGTTCACCGATCCGCCGCAGGCGTCGAGCACTTTCTCCGCCATGCGGCGCTTGCGCGCTTCGTTCGCGGCTGCGACGCTTTCGACGATCCGGGTCGGCGCGCCGAATTCCTGCGCCGTGCGGATGAGAGCCTGCGTGTCCTTCGGGAAACACGAGCCGCCATAGCCCGGTCCGGCGTGAAGAAACTTCGATCCGATACGCTTGTCGAGGCCGATTCCGCGCGCCACATCCTGGACGTCGGCGCCGACCTTCTCGCAAAGATCCGCCATCTCGTTGATGAATGTGATCTTCGTCGCAAGAAACGCGTTGGCCGCGTATTTGATCAGTTCGGACGTCCTGCGCGACGTGAAGACGATCGGGGGCTGGTTGAGATACAGCGGCCGGTAAAGCTCTTCCATCGGCTCGCGGGCGCGCGGATCGTCATAGCCGATCACGATGCGGTCGGGCCGCTTGAAGTCGGAGATCGCCGCGCCCTCGCGCAGGAACTCCGGATTCGACGCGACGGCGAAATCCGCCTGCGGGCGAGCCTCGCGGATGATCCGTTCGACCTCGTCGCCCGTTCCCACGGGCACAGTCGACTTGGTGACGACAACCGTGAAGCCGTTGAGCGCGGCGGCAATTTCGCGCGCCGCATCGTAAACATAGGTGAGGTCCGCGTGACCGTCGCCGCGGCGTGAGGGCGTGCCGACCGCGATGAACACGGCCTCTGCTTCGCTCACGGCGGAGGCAAGATCGGTGGTGAAGAACAGCCGCTTCGCCTTGACGTTCGTCTCGACGAGTTCCTCGAGACCCGGCTCGAAGATGGGGATCTCGCCGCGCTGCAGCGCGGCGATGCGGTCCGGGTTCTTGTCGACGCAGGTCACCACATGGCCGAAATCGGCGAAACACGCGCCGGACACCAGTCCCACGTAGCCCGACCCGATCATGGCCACACGCATATTCAGGCTCCTCCAGAAGGCGGCGCAGCCTTAGCATCGCGGCGCCGGGGAGGAAACCCGCCATACGCGAGAGCTTTGACTAGACAAAGAAAAACCCCGCCTGCACGGCGGGGTTCCATGTTGCTGTCGTGCGAGGCTGGCTCAGCCCAGGACGTAGTTGCCGTACTTGATGAGGTTCTGCTTCTGCGCCTCGTTGCGCGGCGGCAGCTTGAAGAGCTTGTGCGCCGTGCCGCCGAGGATGTTGTGCTTCGCCTTCTCCGAGACGAAGGGAAGGTCCCAGATCGTCGAGGGCAGGTCGAAATCCCAGTGCGGATAGTCGGAGGCGTAGAGGAGTTGCGTTTCCGCGTTCATCATGCGGAAAGTGGTCTCCATCGCCTCCATGTCCTGAATCTCCATCGGCTGCGACGAATAGAACATGTCGCGCATGTAGTCCGACGGCTTCTTCTTCAGGAGCGGGCATTCCGACGGACGCAGCATGAACTCGTGGTCGAGGCGCTGCATCAGGAACGGAACCCACGCAAGGCCTGCTTCGATCCACAGCACCGGCAGCTTCGGGAACCGCTCGCCCATGCCGTTCACGACCCAGTTCGTGCAGTGCAGGATGTTGAACCAGGAGAAGCCCAGCGCATGCGCCGAGATGAAGCGGTTGCAGCTCTGGAACGTGTGCGAACCCCAGTGCGGGCCGGAGTGGAACGCCAGCGTCAGGCCGCGTTCTTCCATCGCGCGATAGAGCTTCATGTAGGCGTTGTCATGCACCGCCATCTTCTCGCGCACGGTCGTCACCATGAAGCCGCCGACGCCGGGACGGTCGCCAAACGTCTCGACCATGCGAAGCGAACCTTCCGGATCGCCGAATGGCAGCGAGATCATCGTGTACATGCGGCCGTCCGTGTCCGGGATCGCCTTCTCGGTCACCCAGCGCGCGTAGGCCCAGCACAGTTCGAACTCCATTTCCTTCTGCGGATGGAGGCCGACGTTGAGCATGCCGGTCGGGAACAGGCACGAATAGTCGACGCCCATCGCGTCCATCCAGCGCTCGCCGATCTGCGCGTCGCGCTGCCGGCCAGTCGCCGTCTTCTCGGTGGAGCGCAGCGGATAGCGCGTCACGCGGCCGCCCATGTCCTGGTATCCGAAGCCCGACGGCATAACGTTGCCGCGGCCCTGCTTTGCGCGCGAGGACAGCGCGAGCTGCTTGAGAACCTCGTTCTCCATGAACGGGAGAATTTCGCCGAAGTTTTCGTTCTCGTAGTGGTGAGCGTCGCAGTCGACGATCAGCACGTCCTGGAAGTTGCGGTCGTCCGCCTGCTTCTTCGCGTGCGCAAGAAGCTTGGTGGTGTTGAGCTCTTCGACCGTTACGCGCCGGCCGCGATCAGAAATAAGGTCCATGGCGTCTTCCCTATGGTTTGACTGGTTTCACATTATCAGAGCGTCGAAGTCAGCTGTTGCTCCAGCTCTGCCACATACCCAATTCGAACACCTGCAGATCGACCGCCTTCAGGAGCGCGCCGCACATGACCATAACATCAGTTGCGGTGACCGCCGAACGCTGCCCGAGCACGGGATAGCGATTTCCCGCGTCCGTGTTGGCCGCATAATACTTGCACAACGCGGCGATGAGCGCCTGCTGGGCGTGCGGCTGAAGCCTGTCCAGGTCGCCGTCCGCCAGCATCTTCTCGATCGACGCGGCAATCCGCAGCGCCTCGGTGGATTCAGGCGATGACGTCACCGCCGCAGGGGCGGGGATGCGGCGCAGCACTTCCACTTGCGGCGCGGCTTCGGTCCTGGGGGCGGCCTTCTTCTTGGCCTCCACCTTCCGTGCGGCGTCCGTGTTCGGCGTGATGCCTTTCGACATCGCCCTCACGAAGTCCGCCTTCTCCTGGGGCGAGGGCTCCTTGGCGGCGGCCTTGCGGACCGACGCGGGAACGGCGCCCTTTTTCGCCGCCTTGGCGGGCGAGGCGGCCTTGGCGGCCTTGGTCTTCGTGGTCGCGCGCTTCGCTGAAGCGCGGTCAGGCGACGACATAGACATCGTCCCCTTTCTTCACGACTTCGTACTTGCGCAGCTTGATGCGGCGGTCGGCGACGTGCTCGCCGGTCTTCATGTCGTACTCGTAGCCATGCCACGGGCAGACGAAGTTCATGTCCTTTTCGGAGAAGTACAGGCCCATGGACGTCTTGTCCGGGCGCAGGCGCTCCTCGACGCGGGCGATCGTCAAGCCTTCGCAGGCCGGGCCGCCCTGATGCAGGCAGAAATTGCTGTAGGCGTAGAACTCGCCCTCGTGACGGAAGACGCCGATCTCGGCCTCGCCGATCCGGATGATCTGGCGTTCGCCGTCCTTGAATTCGGATGCTTTGCCGACGAATTGTTCAGCCATGGGCGTTGACCTCACTTGCTATTTTCTTGAAGTCCAATGGGGACCGCCCCGCGGTGCGGAGCTGGTTTTTTGACTTTAGTTAAAAGCAAGGGCCCGCGTCCAAAGCTTTCGCTTTGGGTGAGACCAAACTTTTTCTTTGGCCGAATTTGTCACCGGAGCGCCCGCGCATAGGGACCTATGTCCTTGAGGAGTTCCGCGACGACGTGGTCGAGGAAGGCGGCGATCTGGTCTTCGCGGGTGAAGGGTTCGCGCTCCTGCGGGCGAACGACGTAGAGGGTGCGCGTCAGCGCAGGCCGGTCGATCCGCCGCGCGAACAGGGCGCCGCTGCGCAATTCATCCGCCGCGAGGCTGAAGGGCATGATGCTGGCGGCCTCGCCCTCCGCGATCATCGCCTTCATGGACGAGACGGAATGAACCTCCCACGCAAGCTTCAGGCTTAGTCCGAGGCGGCGGGCCTCGGTCTCCACGATGCGGCGGATGACGCCCCGCGAACCGGCGATGACGAGGTCGTGCTCCAGCGCCTCCGCGAAGCTCACCGTCTCGGCGACGGGCCTCTCCGGCGGCGCGGTGACGAGCAGCAGGTCTTCCTCGACGACCGCGCGGCGTTCGAGGCCCGGGCGGTCGGCGATGTTGTAGAGGAAGGAGACGTTGATCTGCCCGCGGTCCAGCGCCTCGAGCAGCACTGGCGTGCGCTCCTCGACGAGGCTCACCGCGACGCCGGGCATCTCGTCGCGCGCGCGATGGATGAGGTCGGCGCCCAGCATCAGGACGATGCTTGGATTGACGCCGAGCACGAGGTGATCCTCGTGGCGCGATCCGAGCGCGCGCAATTCGAGCCGCGTGCGGTCGACCTGCGAGAGAATGGCGCGCGCGCGTTCCGCGAGCAGGCGGCCCGCCTGCGTGGGCTCCACGCCGCGAGAGTGGCGCACAAGCAGCTTCACGCCGAGTTCGTCTTCAAGTTGCCGGATCTGCGCGCCGAGCGCCGGCTGCGCGAGTCCGAGGCGCTGCGCAGCCGCCGTCATGTTGCCCGCTTCGACAACCTTCACGAAGTAGGAAAGCTGACGAAAATTGATGGACGTTCCCTCACCTGCTCTGTCTACAGCACCGGCGTGCTGTGCGTATGCTTGTGCCCGTGCTCTCCGTGGCTGTGATGGTCCGCGTCGGTGCGGATCGGCACGAGATTGATCTGGCCGAACCGCACGCCGCGCTCGGCCACCAGGGTCTCCGCGAGCTTTTGAACGGCCGCCGTATGGCCCTTCAGCATCGTCACTTCCATGCAGTGGCGATGATCGAGCCGCGTGCGCATGGTGGCGATGGTGAGGTCGTGATGTTCGTGCTGCGCGCGGTCGAGCCGCAGCGCCAGGTCGCGTCCGTCGAAATCATACACGTATGAAACGGCGGCGATGCAATCGTGTGTGATGGGCTGCTCGCGCTTCATGCGCAGGAGCGAGTCGCGAACGAGATCGCGGATCGCCTCGGACCGGTTGTTGTAGCCTTTCTCGGCCATGAAACGGTCGATCGCTTCCGCGATGTTGTCGTCGAGGCTGATGGTCAGTCTCTGCACGCAATCCTCCTTGCGCAGCCGTCTGCGATCATTAGCAGGATGCGGCGCCGCCTGAAAGACGAAAGGGCCGCGCTGGCGGCGCGGCCCCTCTGTTCACGTCCGTCCCGCGGGATCAGGTGTTGCGCAGGCCCGTCGAGCCGTGGCCGCGTTCCGCGCCTGGCGGAACGTGCACGTCGATCAGGCAAACGCCGCCGGCTGCGAGAACTTCCGCGCCCCTCTTCATCGCGGCTTCAAGTTCGCCGAGCGTCTTGACCGGGCCGATGCCGACCGCGCCTTGCGACTCGACGAATTTCGCGATGTCGATGCTGGGGCCGGAAATGGCCTGGCCGATCCAGCGATTGCCGACGGCGCGGTTGCGCCGGCGGGCGATGTTTTCCTGATGCAATTCGTCGTTGAAGTACGACTGGTTGTTGTTGATGACGATCAGAAGCGGAATCTTGTGCTTGACCGCGGTGTAGACCGCGTGACCGCCCATCATGAAGTCGCCGTCGCCGAGGATCGTGACGCACGGACGTCCCATGTCGGCGCAGGCGAGGGCGACGCCGATCGAGATCGACGGGCCGGAGCCGATGCCGCCGCCGCCGTCCTTGCCCATGTAGGCGAGCGGGCTGCGCCACGGCCACAAGTCCGTGGGCCACTGGCGCGCGACGCTGGCGAGCGTCACCTTGTCGGGGTCGGGGAATTGCGCACGAAGCGTCCTGGCGACGTCCTGCATGCGGATGCGCGAACCGTCGCCCGGCGTGAACTCCTTGCGGATCGCCGCGCGCCACGGATCCTTCTTTCCGCTGAAGTGCGCCAGCAGGTCGGCGACGAAGGATTCCGGACAGGCGGAGATCAACAGGTCGGCGGGCGCCACGGCCTGATAGACCATGTGCGCGCCGTTGTGCAGGTGATGGTCCATCGTGACGCTGATGACCTTGGCGTTCATGTCGACGCCGCCCTTGGGCGGGCAGATCGCGCCGCCGATGTCGACCCATTCGAGCGCGATGATGAGGTCCGCTTCCGCGATGACCTCGCGCTGCGACTGGGCCGGCTGGTTGAACGGCTCGATGACGTGGGCCGGATGGTCGGTCGGGAAGGCCGCCCCGTTCTTGAGGTCGCTGACCACGCAGGCGCCGAGCGCCTCCGCCAGCTTCACGCGATTGTCCCAGGATTCCTGCGAGCGTGTGCTGCGGCCGCACATGATCATCGGCCGCTTGGCGGCCTTGATCATTTCCACCGCCTTCTTCACGTCCGCTTCCCGCGCGCGCGGCGCCGCCGGCGCCTGATAGCGGGCCATGTCGGGAAGGGCCGGAACCTTGTCGAGCGAGCTTTCGCCGAGGCCCGCGTCAAGCACGACATAGACGGGCGCGCAGGGCTGCGTGCGCGTCGAGATGTTCGCGCGGGTCATGCCGTCGACGATGCCTTCCGGCGACGTCGGCTGCACGTCGAACTTGATGATGTCCCGGATGATGCCCGCCTGGTCCGACGACGTATGGATCCAGTCGATCCAGGGGCGGCGCTGGTGCGAGTCCATCGGGCCCGTGGCGCCCATCAGGAACAGCGGCTTGCGGTCGCAGAAGGCGTTGAAGATGGCCATGTGGCCGTGCATGAGGCCGACGTTCGAGTGAACGATGGCCGCCATCGGCTCGTCCGTCGCCTTGGCGTAGCCGTGCGCGATGCCGACCGCGTGGTCCTCATGCAGGCACAGCAGCATGCCCGGATCGCGGTTTCCCAGATGGTTGACGATCGAGTCGTGCAGGCCGCGATAGCTTGCGCCCGGGTTGAGGCTCACATACTTGAAGCCGAAGCGGCGCAGCATCTGCGCGGCGACGTCGGAACCCCAGGCGATCTTGTCGTCGGGCTGTCCTTCGGGAGTGTCGAGATACATTTCCTCTCCTAGCGTTTGGCCCGGACATGACGGGCTATGGACCGGACGCTGTCGTCATGCGCCGCAGGTTTTCCCGCTGGCGGTTTCGTCGCGTTTTTTCGGTGCCGGGACTATGGAGGCGCGCCCGTTCAAAGGCAAGCTGCGACGGCCTCGCAGTCTCGCCGTGACGCGCGTGTCGCGGAGGGTGCTGATCAGAACGGCAGGTTGAACACCCGGCTCGGCGCAAGTTCGCCGCCCTGCACCGTGCCGAAAGCGACCGGCACGCCGCCGCAGGCGGCGTAGGCGTATCCGTCCGAGGGCGCGTCGCGTCCGCGCAGGATCAGCGACTGGCCGCGCCGCAGCCGCGCCGCCCCATCCCGGTCGACGACCACACACGCGACTTCCGCAAGACCGGCCTCGACGGAGAGCAGGTCCTCGAACGGCTGCGCGCCCTCGGCTTCGAGTTCGGCGAGCGGCACGGCGTCCTCTTCCGTAAAGGGGCCGACGCGGGTGCGCCGCAACGCCGTCACATGGCCGAAGCAGCCGAGGAGGCGTCCGAGATCTCGCGCGATGGCGCGCACGTACGTGCCCTTGCCGCACTGGGCTTCGAGCACGGCTTCCTCGTCCGTCGCGCCGATGAGTTCGAGCGAATGGATCGTCACCGGACGCGGCTGAAGCACGACCTCCTCGCCGTCGCGGGCGATGTCATAGGCGCGTTCGCCCGCGATCTTGATCGCGGAGAAGGCGGGCGGCGTCTGCATGATCGTGCCGGTGAACTCCGGCAGAAGCTCCGCGATCTGGTCGGGCGCGGGCCTGCGCTCGGATGTGCGCACAGGCTTGCCGTCCGCGTCGTCGCTGTCGGTTTCGACGCCCCATCGCACCGTGAAGCGATAAGCCTTCTCGCCGTCCTGCACGAAGGGCACGGTCTTCGTCGCCTCGCCGAAGGCTACGGGCAGGATGCCGGACGCGAGCGGATCGAGCGTGCCCGCGTGCCCTGCCTTCTTTGCGTTGAAGATGCGCTTCAGCCGGGACACGGCCTGTGTCGACGTCAGCCCGACCGGCTTGTCAAGAATGAGCCAGCCGTTGATTTCGGTGCGTTTGGAGCGCGGCGCGTTCATCTCGTCTCTTCATCGTTGGCGTCGTCGTCTCGCGGCGCGCTTGGGAGGTCGCGGCGCACCTGCGGCGAATTCAGCAACTGGTCGATGTGCGCGGCATTGTCGAACGTATCGTCGATGCGGAAGCGGACGTCCGGCGCAAACTTCAGATTGATCTTGCGCGCGACTTCGCCTCGCAGGAACTTGCGGTGGCGTTCCAGCGCCGCGAGCACGGGGCCGCTGTCCTGCCCGCCAAGCGGCATGACATAGACGGTCGCGAGTTTGAGGTCGGGACTCATCTTGACGCGCGGCACCGTCACGACATGCGTGTCGAGCACGGGATCGTTGAGTTCGCCGCGCGTCAGCAATTCCGACATCGCGTGGCGGACGAGTTCACCGACGCGCAGCATGCGCTGGGAGGGCTCTCCGCCCTTCTGGTGGGCTCTGGACATCTTTGCCTCTCAGGAAGCCGTCTTCAGGGCGCGCGCCTCGTTCGCGAAGGCGTGGCCCGCTTCAGCGTCAGGGAAGCAACGCATCGGCACGGCGTAAATCTCTTTCCAGCGGGTGATGAAGAGGATGTGCTGTTCTGTCTCCCGGATCGACTCCACGCCCGCCCACGCGATGCGCGTTTCGAACTCCGCTCCGCGCGAAACGAACCCGGCTTCATCGATCTCGATGCGTCGCGTCATGCGCCGCGGATCGTCGGCCGGCCATTGCGCCGCACGGGCGCTTTCAATGCGCCGTGCGCCCAAAAAGGTCAACACAATTGCGCCGGCGAGGCCCGCGAGAGCCCCCGCGAAAAGCCGCGTTTCCGGGGAGCCCGTGGCGACCAGCCAAACGGGGCCGCCGAAGATCGCAGCCCCCGCCATTCCCAAGGTCAGGGCGGCGGTGGACAGCCGGACGGGCGCGTTCGCCCCGGCGGGACGAAGGGCCGCCTCCACCTGGCGCGCGTCGTCACCCGTAAGGGTTACGTCCACGCCCTGCCGTCCGCCTGCGGCCGCGAGTGGAAGGGCGGCCATGGGCCGGGATGCGCTTGGCGCAAGCGCGACGCCTGGCGCATCGGTCGAAGCCGGCGCCTCGTCGCCCGGCTCGCGCATGAGGTCTTCGCACATCAGCACGAAATCGTGCATCGCCTGCCTGTTCTCGAAGGCGGAAAGCGGCAGGATCAAAATGTCGTCGCGCGACTTCGCCAGATAGACGCGACCCTTGTCGAACGAGACGGAGAGGATGTCGTCCCATGCGTAGAGGCGCGTGCGGCCGTCTTCGCGCGCCGCCAGTTGATCCGCGAAGATCTCGACTTCGATGGGCGCCGCCGGCGGGCGCCACCGCGCAAGACGGCGTGCGCGGCGAATCCGCCGCCAGACATGCGCAAGACCGTAAAGCGCGGCCGCGGCGAGTGCGATGATGGGCAGCAGCGCAAGCTCGCCATACCAGCCCGGGTCCATCGCTCCCCAACCGAGGCCGACGAGAACCGCGGCGGCGAGAACGAGAGACATGGGCAGGGGCGGCTCGTCGAAGCGCTTCAGCAGCGCCTCGTAGTCATCTTTCGTGAGCGTGCACGAATAGCGCCGTAGCGGCGTGCGAACCGGTTCCGCCATTCAGCGCCCCGATGCCTGTTGTGGGGGGCTGGAACGGCCGGACGCGATCGCCCGGCCGCGTCGCGCGTCAGAGCGAACGCTTCACTTCCTCGACGCGATAGCACTCGATCACGTCGCCCTGGCGCATGTCCTGGTAGTTCTCGAAGGCCATGCCGCATTCCTGGCCGACGACGACTTCCTTGACCTCGTCCTTGAAGCGCTTGAGCGTCGAGAGCTTGCCTTCGTGCACCACGACGTTGTCGCGGATGAGGCGCACGTTGGCGCCGCGCTCCACGCGCCCGTCCGTGACGCGGCAGCCCGCGACCTTGCCGACTTTCGTGATGTTGAACACTTCGAGAATCTGCGCGTTGCCGAGCATTTCCTCGCGGTACGCCGGCGCCAGAAGGCCCGACATCGCGCCCTTCACGTCATCCACGAGGTTGTAGATGATGTTGTAGTAGCGGATCTCGATTCCGGTGCGTTCGGCTGCTTCGCGCGCTTCCTTGTGGGCGCGCACGTTGAAGCCGATGACGGCGGCGTTGGACGCCTCTGCGAGCGTGATGTCGGATTCGGTGATGCCGCCGACGCCCGCATGGATGATGCGAGCGCCCACTTCCTCCGTCCCGAGCTTGTCGAGGGCGGCGATGATGGCTTCCACCGAGCCCTGCACGTCGCCCTTCACGACCAGCGGGAATTCCTTGCGGCCAGCGGTCTTGAGCTGGCTCATCATGTCGGCGAGCGAACGGCCCGCTCCTGCGCCGCGCGCCGCCGCCTGTTCGCGCTTCTGGCGCTCGCGATACTCGGTGATTTCGCGGGCGCGAGCCTCCGATTCGACGACTGCGACGCGGTCGCCCGCTTCCGGAGCCCCGGAGAAGCCAAGCACCTCGACCGGGAAGGAAGGACCCGCCTTGACGACGTTCTTGCCCTTGTCGTCGAGGAGCGCGCGCACGCGGCCCCATTGCGAGCCCGCGACGATGATGTCGCCGATGGACAGCGTGCCGCGCTGCACGAGAACGGTCGCGACGGGACCGCGCCCGCGATCGAGACGCGCCTCGATGACCGTGCCTTCGGCGGCGCGCGACGGGTCGGCCTTGAGGTCGAGCACTTCCGCCTGCAGCGAGATCGCCTCGAGCAGTTTGTCGAGATTCAGTTTCTTCAACGCGGAGACTTCGACTTCCAGCGTGTCGCCGCCCATGCTTTCGACCTGCACTTCGTACTGCAGCAGTTCGCTGCGCACGCGCTCGGGCTTGGCGTCGGGCTTGTCGATCTTGTTGATCGCCACGATCATCGGCACTTTCGCCGCGCGCGCGTGGCTGATCGCCTCCACGGTCTGCGGCATGACGCCATCGTCGGCGGCCACGACGAGGATAACAATGTCCGTCACCTTCGCGCCGCGGGCGCGCATCGCGGTGAACGCGGCGTGGCCCGGCGTGTCGATGAACGTGATCTTGTCGCCCAGCGGCGAGGTGACCTGATAGGCGCCGATGTGCTGCGTGATGCCGCCGGCTTCGCCCGACACGACGTCAGCCTGCCGGATCGCGTCGAGCAGCGAGGTCTTGCCATGGTCGACGTGGCCCATGATGGTCACGACCGGCGGGCGCGGCTCGAGATTTTCATCAGCGTCCGGCGTGTCGAACAGGCCTTCCTCGACATCCGACTCGGCGACGCGCTTGACGGTGTGCCCCATCTCTTCCGCGATGAGCTGCGCCGTGTCCGCGTCGATCACGTCGGTGATCTTGTGCATCTGGCCCTGGCGCATGAGCAGCTTGATCACGTCGACGGCGCGCTCCGACATGCGGTTCGCGAGTTCCTGAATCGTGATCGTTTCGGGCAGGATCACTTCGCGCGAAAGCTTTTCCTTCTGCTGCGATGCGCCGAATCCCTTCAGGCGCTGCACGCGTCGCCGGAACGAGGCCACGGAGCGGGTGCGCTCCTCCTCGTCGCCGGTGGCGGCGGTGACCGTGAGGCGGCCGCGGTTCTTTTCCTGGCCGGGAGCCGTGCGGGTCGGACGCGGCGGCATCACGACCTTCGTCGGCATGCCGGGGCGGCGGATGATCCGCTTGGCGCTATCGTCCTCCTCGGCCGCCGGGGCTCCGGGGGTTGCCGGGCGCGGGGCCGGGGTCGCAGTGGCCACCGGGCGGGGCGCTCCGCCGGGCGTGCCGATGGGGGCGCGCACGCCGGGGGTGGAGGGCGCGGCGGGGGTTCCGCCTTCGCCGAGGCGGCGCTTGGCCTCCTCTTCGGCGCGGCGCTTCGATTCGGATTCGGCCTGGCGCCGGGCCTCCTCCTCGCGCTTGCGCGCTTCGGCGGCCTCACGCTCGGCGCGCTCCTCGGCCTCGCGTTCGGCGCGGGCGCGGGCTTCTATTTCGGCGATGCGGCGCTCTTCCTCCTCGCGCCCCTTGGCGTCGAGCAGGGCGCGGGCGCGGGCTTCGCGCTCTTCTTCCGTGAGCGTGCGCAGCACGACGCCCGGAGCGCCGGACCTTGGCGACGGCGACGCCTGACCCGCACGGCCGGGAGCGGCGCGGCCGGAGGGCGTCTGCGTGGGCGCAGGCTTGGCGGGGGCTGCGGGAGCGGCGGCGGGCGCCTCGGCCTTCGGGGCCGGCGTCTCGGCGCCGACGACGCGGCGCTTCACCTTCTCGACCACGACAGCCTTGCTGCGGCCGTGGGAGAAGCTCTGCCGCACGACGCCCTGCTCCACCGGACGCTTCAGGGTCAGCGTCTTCGGGGCGGTCAGCGTCTTGTCGCCGGTGTTCTTCGTTTCGCTCATACGTTTCAGCTTCCCGGGGCAGCGCCCCCGTTCATCGGTGTCGGAACGCGGGCGGCGGCCGCCTGCGTCCGTTGTCTATTCGTCCAGCGTTTCGCCGGGCAGCGCGTCGCACTCCGCTGCGCCTTCAGCCATCCCGCCCTCCCGGTAATGGGCGAGCCGGCGGCATCTGGCGAGGAAAGCGTCGCTTGCGGCCCCTTTTCGAAGCGCAGCATGTATCACATTTGCCCGGCCCAATGCCAAATCCAATTGGCTGGAGGCGAACAATTCGATTCGCGGCGTCTCCGCCGCCGTTCCGCCGCGCCGCCTCAGCGCCGCCGCGATCTTTCGCGCCCCGTCCGGACTGCCGTCGCGCGCATGAACGAGCGCGGCGGGCGCCTGGCTGGCGATTTCCGTTTCGACCTTGAAGGCGCCGGCCGTCACCAGCCCCGCCTTGTTGGCCATCGACAGGCTCTGAAGCGCGTCTTTCTCAAGAAGCGCGTCAACCCTTTCGGCGAGATCCGCCGGCGCCTGCGCGTCTTGCTTGAAGCCGCGCGCGAACGCCTTGCGGCGGACCGCCTCCGCGACGGCCTTCGCCGTCGCCTGCACCCATACGCCCCGGCCTGGAAGCTTGCGCTTCAGGTCGGGAACGACTTCGCCGCCGGGCGACAGGACGAACCGCATGAGTTCGTCCGGCGGCAGTTTCGCGCGCGTCACGATGCAGGTTCGCTGCGAACCTTCCTCAGTTTGCGCGCGCCCGCCGCGTGTCACGACGCCCTCCTCAGGCCCCTTCCGACTGGGCCTCGGCGTCCGCCTCGGCCTCGGCCGCCGCCTCGATCCAACCCGCCTTGACGCGGGCCGCCATGATCATCGCTTCCGCCTCGTCGCGGCTGATCTCGATCCCGTCGAGGAAGCCCGGCGTCTTGATCGACTCCCCGTCCTTCTTCTCGGTCCAGCCGACGAGATCGTCGGTGGCGCAGCCGGCGAGGTCCTCGACCGTCTTCACGTTGTTCTCGCCGAGCTTGACGAGAATCGCGCCGGTGACCCCTTCGATCTCCTTGAGGTCGTCGGACACGCCGAGCTCCTTGCGGCGCGCGTCGAACTCTTCCTCGATACGGTGCAGGTGCTCGCGGGCGCGGTTCTGAATCTCTTCGGCCGTTTCCTCGTCGAAGCCCTCGATCGAGGCGAGTTCGGCAACCTCCACGAATGCGAGTTCCTCGACTGAGCGAAAGCCTTCGGCAGCGAGCAACTGGCCGACGACCTCGTCGACGTCAAGCGCCTCCATGAAGGTCTTCGTGCGCTCGGCGAATTCCTTCTGGCGGCGCTCGGATTCCTCGGCTTCCGTCAGGATGTCGATGTCCCAGCCCGTCAGCTGCGAGGCGAGGCGCACGTTCTGTCCGCGCCGTCCGATCGCAAGGGATAGTTGGTCATCGGGAACGACGACTTCAATACGCGAGGAGTCTTCGTCGAGGACGACCTTGACCACTTCGGCTGGCTGAAGCGCGTTGACGATGAACGTCGCGGCGTCGATCGACCAGGGAATGATGTCGATCTTCTCGCCTTGCAATTCGTTGACCACGGCCTGCACGCGCGAACCGCGCATGCCGACACAGGCGCCGACGGGATCGATGGAGGAATCGCGCGACACGACGGCGATCTTGGCGCGCGAACCCGGATCGCGGGCGACCGACTTCACCTCAATGATGCCGTCGTAGATTTCCGGCACTTCCTGCGCGAAAAGTTTCGCCATGAATTGCGGATGCGTGCGCGACAGGAAGATCTGCGGCCCGCGCGGCTCGCGGCGCACGTCGTAGACATAGGCGCGCACGCGGTCGCCGGGCTTGAACGTCTCGCGCGGAATGAGTTCGTCGCGGCGGATGATCGCTTCGCCACGGCCGAGGTCGACGATGACGTTGCCATACTCGGCGCGCTTCACCACGCCGTTGACGATCTCGCCGATGCGATCCTTGTATTCCTGGTACTGGCGGTCACGCTCGGCGTCGCGCACCTTCTGCACGATCACCTGTTTCGCCGACTGCGCCGGGATGCGGCCGAAATCGAACGGCGGCAGCGTTTCCGCGATCCAGTCTCCAACCTGCGCGGCGGGGTTCTTCTTGCGTGCTTCGTCGAGATTGATCTGCGTCGCGTCGTTCTCGACGAAATCGACGACCTGAAGCAGGCGCGAGAACCGGATCTCGCCGGTCTTCGGATTGATCTCCGCGCGCACTTCCGTCTCCTGCCCGTAGCGGGAGCGGGCGGCCTTCTGGAGCGCCTCCTCCATGGAGGACAGCACGATCTCGCGCGGAATGGATTTTTCGCGCGCGACCGCGTCCGCGATCTGCAAGAGTTCAAGTCTGTTGGCGCTGACGGCCATGGCTTAAGTCCTCCTTCGGACGTGTTGCCGGTTGGAATTCTAACGACGGCGCGGCGGCGGCGCCGGCGCTGTTTTCTTCTGCGCTTTCTTCGCGGAGAATCGGCCCGGCCCGCGGCGCGGCGCGGCCTCCTCCCCGCTTTCTTCTTCCTGCGGCTCCTCAAGACCCGCCTTGCCGGCGCGCAGCGACTCGCGGATCAACGCTTCGGTGAGCACGAGCCGGGCCTCGTCGAGATCGGCGAGGGGCAGGCGCACGTCGGACTCCTCGTCCGCGCGCGCGTCGATGCGGCGCAGCTTCAGGACGCGCGCCTCGCCCTCGCCTTCGACGCCTTCGATCCAGCCGCGGAAACGCTTGCGATTGTAGTGCAGGTTCAGCATCTCGACGCGCGCCTCGTGGCCGATGGCGCGCTGGATGTCGGAAACGCGAACGAGCGGCCGGTCAATGCCCGGCGACGAGAGTTCGAGACGATAGGTTGTTCCCGGCATGGGGTCGTCGACGTCGAGCGCGGGCGAAATCGCGACGCTCGCCGCCTCGCAGTCATCCACCGAAATCGTCCCGTCCGGACGCTCGGCCATGATCTGCACGACCGCGCCCTGGTTGGTCGATATCTTCACGCGCACGAGCCGGAAGCCGAGATCGCGCAGGATCGGCGCAGCCACGCGCGCGACGCGCGCCGCAGGCCCTGTCTCCGCAATCAGGCGCGGTTCGTCGATGTCCGCAGACACGCCAGTCGCCGGCGTGTTCGCTGTCTGCTCGGCCTCTGCCAATCTTCGCTCCGGACGCGGCGCGGGGCCGCAGGTAATAAAAAAGAGCGGGTCCCGGCCGGGGCCCACTCTCCATGGTGATCATCCGAAGATGATCCATATGAGAACTGTTGGCGCTTCTATAGCCAAAAAGCCCTCTGTGCGCAAGCAATTCGTACTTAGACGTCTAAGTTTTTGCGCCAGATCAAGGTTGCGCCTCCGCCCGGCCACCAGACTGCGCCCCATCGCCGAAGCCTGCGTGCGAATGCGCAGGCGCGCTTGGAGGAGCCAGGGACATGCTGAAGCCGGAAGACAACGAACGCGTCACGCGCGTGGGACGCGGAACCCCGATGGGCGAACTCTTCCGCCGTTACTGGATTCCGGCCGCGCTCTCCGAGGAACTGCCCGAGAAGGACGGCGACCCGGTTCGCGTGCGCCTTCTCGGCGAAGATCTGCTCGCCTTCCGTGACACCGATGGCGTTGTGGGGCTCGTGGACGCCTACTGCCCCCATCGCCGCGCGCCGATGTTCTTCGGCCGCAACGAGGAATGCGGCATCCGCTGCGTCTATCATGGCTGGAAGTTCGACCGCCACGGCGACTGCACCGACATGCCGTCCGAACCCGCCGGAACGCCGCTTCAGGCGCGCGTGAAGATTCTCGCCTATCCCACCCATGAAGCGGGCGGCATCGTGTGGACATACATGGGTCCGAAGGACAAGCAGCCCGCGCCGCCCGATTTCGAATGGATGCGCGCGCCGCTCAAGAACCGCTTCGTCTCCAAGACATGGGAGGACTGCAACTGGCTCCAGGCGATGGAGGGCGGGCTCGACACCGCGCATTCGTCCTTCGTGCACAATGAATTCATCGGCAACAACGCCTCGCTGCGCAACCAGGATCGCGCGCCGCGTCTGGAAGTCGAGCGCACGGAATACGGTTATTTCTACGTTTCCACGCGCTCGCTGACGGAAGGTCGCACCTACGCGCGGCTCTATCACTACGTGATGCCAAACCAGCAGATGCGCTCGGGAACGGTGAAGTTCCTCGACAACGGCGGAGATGACGATCCGCACGCCGTGCCGAAAATCGATGGCCATCTTTGGGTTCCCGTCGATGACGAGCACACCTACGTTTACAATTGGTCGTGCGCGGTGGGCGAAGCGGGTTTCCCCGAGGGTTATGTGGAGCGCTGGGAAAGCTTCATGGGCCGCGGCAAGGACGACATGATCCCCGGCACGTACCGTCTGAAGCGTAATATGGCGAACGATTACCTCATCGACCGCGAATTGCAGCGCACGAAAACCTTCTCGGGCATCAAGGGCCTCAATACGCAGGATTACGCGCTGCAGGAGGGCATGGGGCCGATTGTCGACCGCAGCCAGGAGTTTCTCGGCACGTCGGACCGCGCCATCGTGACGATGCGCCGGCAATTGCTGGAGGCGACGCGCGCCGTCGAGGAAGGCCAGACGCCGCCCGCGACCGACCCCGCCACGCTGCGCGGCGTCCGCCCCGTGGATCGCATTCTCGATGCCGGTCAGGCGTGGAAAGAAGTATTCGCAAAGGAGGCGCAGGCCCGGTGGTGAGCGGCAGTTAGTTAGGCCTCTCCGCCAGAGGTTTCGTCCGGGGCTGCGGTTCGCGGCCCCGGTTTTCGTTTGGGCCGCCGCAGCCTTTTGAGAGGCAATTTCATCTGTAGATTTGATCCATTGCGGAATCAGGCGTTTTCTGCCCTCGACTTGCAGTCCATTCGCATCTAGGCCCGTTGCAACTGAACCCGGACGCCCGATGCTGAAACCCGATTCCCGGGGGATGACGGTCCTTCTCGCCTTCATGACGGCGATGGGGCCGATCTCCACGGACCTTTACGTTCCCGCGCTGCCGCAGCTCGCGACCGAACTCGCGACGACGCCTGCGCGCGTGCAATGGACGCTGTCGTCCTACCTGATCGGCTTCGCCGTCGGCCAGCTCATCTATGGCCCGCTGTCGGACAAATACGGCCGCAAGCCGCTGCTCATGGCGGGCTTCGTCGCCTATCTCATCGGCACGGCGCTGAGCGCGGCCGCGACCTCCATCGAATGGCTCACGCTCTCGCGCATGTTGCAGGGGATCGGCGGCGCCGGCCCCATCATCATGGCGCGGGCCATCGTGCGCGACATGTACGAAGGCGCCCGCGCAGGCCGCCAGTTGTCGATCATGAGCACGATCATGGGCGTCGCGCCCATCGTCTCGCCCATACTCGGTGGCTTTCTCGCCGTATGGTTCGGCTGGCGCGCGAGCTTCGTGACGATGTTCGCGATGATCGGGCCGATTGCCTTCATGGCGTTCATGTTCCTGCCCGAAACGCTGCGTCATGTGCAGTCCGGCCCCATCAGCGTGCGCGCCATCGGGCAAAGCTACGGCGTCGTCGCGCGCAACCGCGTATGGCGCGTCTATGCGTCCATCATGGCGATGAGCCACACGGGGCTGTTCACCTTCGTGGCCGCTTCGCCCTTCGTGCTGCAGTCGATCTATGGTTTGACTCCGGTTGAATTCGGCGCGGGGTTTTCCGCTTGTTCCGTCGCTTTCGTCAGTGGCGCCTATTTCGGTTCGCGGCTCGTTACGAAGCGTGGCATCGACGGCGTCGTGTCGCTCGGCGTCCTGTGCCTTGCGGGCGGCGGAGCCCTGCAATTGCTGGGCTATCTGATCTTCCCGCAATCGGTGCTGGCGCTGTTCATTCCCGAGCTGATCTACTTCTACGGCATCGGCTACGTGCTGCCGCACTCCATCGCCGGCGCGCTCTCGCCGCTGCCCGAGCGCGCCGGCGCGGCGACCTCCTTGCAGGGCTTTCTGCAAATGACCTTTTCAGCAGCGATGGGCATTTTCGTCGTCGCGCTTATCCCCACCTTCGGTCCGCTGCCGTTGGCGGCGACGACGTTCGCGATGGGCGCGGGCACGCTGATCGTGTTTCGCCTGTCCGAGAAAACGCGCGTCGAAGGCAGGGTTGTGACGCGGCGGTTTTAGATCATGCGATCCCGTCATACGCCGCGATCAGCCGCGCAATGTCCTCCTCGCGCGACAGGCGGTGATCGCCGTCCTTGATGAGCGTCAGCGCCACCGGGTCCTCGGCGAGATGCTCCACGACGGCGAGCGCGTGCTTGTAGGGCACGTCGGGATCTTCCATGCCTTGCAGAATGTGAACAGGGCAATGGGCGCGCATCGGCGCGCCCATCAGCAGGTGTTCGCGCCCGTCCTCGATGAGCTTGCGGGTGATCGGATAGGGCTCCGGCGAATATTGCGAATGCCGCAGCCACAGGCCACGCTCCTCGATGTCGCGTCTCGCATCAGCGGGCAGCTGCTCCCACATCAGCGACTCGGTGAAATCGACCGCGGGCGCGATCAGCACCATGCCCGCGAGCCGGTTCGTTTCGCCAAGCCGCGCGAGTTCGCGCGCCACGAGAAGCGCGATCCAGCCGCCCATGGACGAGCCGACGAGGATTTGCGGGCCGCTCGTCAGCCCGCGGATCATGTCGAGACTCTGCCGCGCCCATTGCCCGATGGTTCCGTCCTCGAATTCGCCGCCGGATTCGCCATGGCCGGAATAATCGAAGCGCAGGAAGGCGCGGCCTTGGGCCCTGGCGTGATCCTCCAAACGCTGCGCCTTGGTGGAGAGCATGTCGGAGCGGAACCCGCCGAGCCATACGCCGCCGGGATGCCCGGACCGGGCCGCGGGGAGAGCCCGGTAAGCGAGACGCTGCGGCGGGCTTCCGGCTTGAAAGAACTGGGGAATAGAGGGTTCGGCCGCGCCGGTCGGCGTTTCAATCACGCTTTGCTTCCTGTAGTGAGGATTCGTAGGGCCCTCGCGGCCCACAGGCTTTTACCACGCAGCGGACAGAGGAGGCGACCGGGCTTGTCATCGTCCCCCATTCTGTCATCGGGACCGGTCCCTGAACTCGCCGGCCGCACGATCCTCCAGATCATCCCGGAACTGAACGCGGGCGGCGCCGAGCGCACGACCATCGACGTGGCGGCCGCCCTCGTCGCGTCGGGCGCGCGGGCGCTCGGCGCCTGCGAGGGCGGGCGGCTCGTGAGCGAGTTGCAGGCGCGCGGCGGCCTGTGGATTCCGTTTCCAGCGAAGACGAAGAACCCGCTGCGCATGGCGCTCAACGTCGGCAAGCTTGCAAGGCTCATCCGCGCCGAGCGGGTCGATCTCGTTCACGTCCGCTCCCGCGCCCCCGCCTGGGTGGCGCTGGGGGCGTCGCGTCGCGCGGGCGTTCCGCTGGTCACCACCTATCACGGCGCCTATGCGGGCAAAAGCGCGCTCAAGGTGCAGTACAATTCCGTCATGGCCCGGGGCGACGTGGTGATCGCCAATTCCGAATTCACGCGCGACCGCATCCTCGCCATGCATCCGTTCGCGAAGGATCGCATCGTCGTCATCCACCGCGGCGCCGACCTGCGCGCCTTCCAGCCGGATCAGGTGACGCCCGCGCGCGTGCAGACGCTTCGCCGGGCATGGGGTGTGGAGCCAGGCGACCGGATCGTCCTGCTCGCCGCGCGCCTGACGGCGTGGAAGGGACAGCGCGTGCTCATCGACGCCGCGAAAGTGCTGAAGGAGCGCGGCGTCCGCGACGTTCATTACATCCTCGCCGGGGATGAGCAGGGTCGCACGGGCTACGCGAAGGATCTCGATGAGCGGATCGCCGCCGCCGGTCTCGACGGAATCGTGCGCCGCGTCGGCCATTGCGCGGACATGCCCGCCGCCTTCCAGGCATCGGACGCGGTCTGCGTGCCTTCCATCGAGCCAGAGGCGTTCGGACGCTCGGCGGTCGAGGCCCAGGCGATGGGCGTTCCCGTCATCGTGACCAACATCGGCGCGGCGCCCGAAACCGTGCTGGCCCCGCCGCAGGCCCGGGAGGGGGAACGCACCGGCTGGCGCGTGCCGCCGGGAGACGTCGAGGCGCTCGCCAACGCTATCGGGCAGGTCCTGTCGCTTGGCGCGAGCCAGCGCGACTCCCTTGCCGTGCGGGCGCGCCGGCACGTCGAAAGTCATTTCTCCGTCGAAATGATGTGCGCCCGCACGCTGGATGTCTACGCTGGGCTTTTCGCCGGCTCCGGGGAGGCGGCCTGGCGGACACATCGATGATTTTTCTTCGCCGCCCCGCGGCCCCGGCGTTGACACTTCAGCGGCGAAGCATGAAGTGTATGGCGGGTCTGGGTCCTCGTGGCGCGTCGCCACGGGGCTATTTGGCTTAATCCATAGCGCCCAGGTCCGGCTTATTCACTCGAGGAGATCAGACCATTCGCCGTCCAATGAAAGCGCCGCCGACCCCGCAGAAGGACGGGCCGCGGACAAACCGAGAGATCCGCGTACGCGAAGTGCAGCTGATCGACCAGGAGGGCAAGAACCAGGGCGTTGTCCCCTTTCCGGACGCGCTCCAGCAGGCCGAGGACGCGGGACTCGATCTCGTCGAGATCGTCCCGAACGCCAATCCCCCTGTCTGCAAGATCCTCGATTACGGCAAGTTCCGCTTTCTCGAGCAGAAGAAGGCGGCGGAAGCCCGCAAGAAGCAGAAGATCGTCGAGATCAAGGAGATCAAGCTTCGTCCGGGCATCGACGACCACGACTATGAGGTGAAGATGAAGGCGATGCGCCGCTTCTTCGAGGAAGGCGACAAGGTCAAGGTGACCCTGCGCTTCCGCGGTCGCGAGATGGCGCATCAGGACATCGGCTATCGCCTTCTGGAGCGCGTGCGCAACGAAACCGCGGCGATCGCGAAAGTCGAGGCGCTGCCGTCGATGGAAGGCCGTCAGATGGTCATGGTCCTGGCGCCGAAGTAGTCTGCCGGACCGTCGCAGTTTCAGGGCCTCCCTTCGGGGAGGTCTTTTGTTTTCCTCCGCCGCGAGCTGTTCGCAAGTAGCGCATCGGCCCGCGCGTGCTAGATTGGCCGCCGGAGGATTCTCAAGCCCGCATGACAACGAATTCCGCGGCCGGTTCCGCAGCGTCCGGCCCATTGACCCATCGCGACGCGCTCTGGATCGTCGCATCCGTTCTGCCGACCGTTTTCATGTCGTCCCTCGACCAGACGATCGTCGCGGGCGCGCTGCCTACCATCGGGCGCGAATTTGGCGCGACGCAGCATCTGTCGTGGATCGCCTCCATCTACCTGCTGACGATGACGGCGACGACGCCGCTCTTCGGCCGCCTCAGCGACATCTATGGCCGCCGGATCATCCTGCGCGTGGGCGTGCTGATCTTTCTTGCGGGCGGGTTCGCCGCCGCGCTGGCCCCGAGCCTTCCCCTGCTGATCCTCGCCCGGGCCATTCAGGGCATCGGCGCGGCTGGGCTCACCTCGCAAGGGCTCACGATTCTGGGCGATATCGCGCCGCCGAAGGAGCGTGCGCGCTATTACACGTATTACGCGATCGTCTACACCACGTCGGGCGGCATCGGGCCGGCGCTTGGCGGCTGGATTTCCGAGCATCTTCATTGGGGTCTTGTGTTCTGCGTGACGGCGCCCCTCGGCGTGCTTTCCCTCGTCATGACGGACCGGCTGCTGCGCAAGCTGCCGCGCCACGAGAAACGCCGGAAGCTCGACCTGATCGGCGCGGCGCTGTTCATTTTCGCCGCCGCGGCGTCGATGTTTGTCATCACGGCGGGCGGCAAGACCTTTCCGTGGGCTTCGTCTGAAATCTTCGGCATGGCCGCCCTGTCCGCGCTTGGATGGGCCGGGTTCGTCTGGCGCCAGCTGACCGCGCCCGAACCGCTGATCCCGCTGCACATCATCCGGAGCCGCATTGTCATCGCGGCCATAGGCGCGAGCGCATTCGGCTGGGCGGCGGTTTTCGGACTGAACCTCTACCTGCCGCTCTACCTGCAATACGTTCACGGCATGACGCCGGTGCAGGCAGGCTTGCAGCTCATGGCGTTGATGATCACCGTCAACCTTGGCGCGCTGATGGGCTCTCTCGCCGCCGCCCGGATGGACCGCTACAAGCTCTATCCCATCTTCACCAACGTGCTGTGCGTTCTGGCCTGCGGCTGGCTCGCCTGGAAAACCGACACGATCACGATGCTGGAGTTCCAGTTCGTGCTCGTGTTCATCGGGCTTGGCTTCGGCCCGCTGGCGCCGGTCGTCACCCTCGTCGTCCAGAACAGCGTGAAGCTCAGCGACCTTGGCGCCGCCACATCGACGCTCGCGTTCGGCCGAGGCCTCTCCTGCGCCGTCCTCATAACCGTTCTCGGCGCGGTGGTGCTCCAGACGGTCGGGCCGGGCGCGCAGGCGCTGACCGTGGGGCGCGAGACGGCCGTCGACGCGTTTCGCATCCTGTTCTGGCTGACCACGGCCAGCTTCGCGCTCGGTCTCATCTCCTTCATCCTCATCGAGGAGAAGCCGCTGCACACCTCCAACGAGGACCGGAAGGGATAGGGAAAGGCGCAGGGCCGCCCCTTGATCGCCGTCCGCTTTGCAAGTATAGACGCGCCTTCGAACCGCCCGGCCGTGCAGGGCTGCCGTGGCGGTTCTTTTTCGCTCATTCCGACGCGAACGGCGGGCCGCCATCGGGCGGACCTGCTGAAACATGAAACTGAGGCCGCAAGGCCAAGGAGAGCCAAATGCCCAAGCTGAAGACCAAGTCCGGCGCGAAGAAGCGCTTCAAGATCACCGGCACCGGCAAGGTGGTCTATGCCCAGGCCGGCAAGCGCCATGGCATGATCAAGCGGACGAACAAGCAGATCCGGAACCTGCGTGGAACCTCCGTCCTGTTCAAGACGGACGGCGACAACATCAAGAAGTACTTCCTGCCGAACGGCTGAAGTCTCCCTTTCCCGCAATCTTCCGAAGTATCTGAAGGAGTTCCGTCATGGCTCGCGTCAAGCGCGGTGTAACCGCCCACGCCAAGCACAAGAAGACCCTCGAAGCGGCGAAAGGCTTCCGTGGCCGCCGCAAGAACACCATCCGCGCCGCGAAGGCTGCCGTCGACAAGTCGATGCAGTACGCCTATCGCGACCGCAAGAACAAGAAGCGCACGTTCCGCGCGCTCTGGATCCAGCGCATCAACGCCGCCGTGCGTGAATTCGGCCTGACCTACAGCGCCTTCATCAACGGTCTGGCGAAGGCCGGCATCGAGGTGGACCGCAAGGTTCTCTCCGAAATGGCCATCCACGAGCCGGCGGGCTTCAAGGCCATCGTCGAGCAGGCCAAGGGCGCCTTGCCGAAGGCTGCGTAAGGGGCTGCGCGCTGCCGTAGGCGGCGTAATCTCTTCGCCGCTCGACATGCTGAAGGCCCGCCGCGAGGCGGGCCTTTCGCTGTCGGGGCTTCCTCGACAAGCCCGCCCGCGCATGGCAAAAGCCCGCGTCTCTCCTCACCTGTGATTGCAAATGTCCGATCTGAACAAGCTTGAGAACGAGACCCTCGAGGCCATCGCAGCCGCCGCCGACGAGGCGGCGCTCGAAGCCGTGCGCGTGGCGGCGTTGGGCAAGAAGGGGTCGATTTCTGCCCTGTTGGCCATGCTTGGCAAGATGTCGCCCGACGAGCGCAAGACCGCCGGCGCAGCCATCAACGCGCTGAAGGACAAGGTGGGCGACGCGCTCTCTGCCCGCCGTGCGGTGCTGAAAGAGGCCGCGCTCGAAGCCCGTCTCGCCTCCGAGCGCGTGGACGTGACGCTGCCCGTGCGCGAGGCCCCGACAGAGACGGGCCGCATCCATCCCATCAGCCAGGTGATGGACGAACTCACAGCGATCTTCGCCGACATGGGCTTTTCCATCGCCGAAGGCCCGGACGTTGAAAGCGACGACTACAATTTCACGAAGCTGAACTTCCCCGCCGGGCACCCGGCCCGCGAGATGCACGACACGTTCTTCTTCAATCCGGACGCGTCCGGCGAACGCAAGCTGCTGCGCACGCACACCTCGCCCGTGCAGGTGCGCACGATGCTGGCGAACAGGCCGCCGATCCGCGTGATCTGCCCCGGACGCACCTATCGCTGCGACTCGGACCAGACGCATACCCCGATGTTCCATCAGGTTGAAGGCCTTGTCATCGACAAGAGCGCGCACCTGGGCCATCTGAAGTGGATTCTGGAAGAGTTCTGCAAGGCGTTCTTCGAAGTCCCGAACGTGAAGATGCGCTTCCGGCCCTCCTTCTTCCCGTTCACGGAGCCGTCGATGGAAGTCGACATCCAGTGCCGGCGTTCGGGCGGCGAGATCCGCTTTGGCGAGGGCGAGGACTGGCTGGAGATTCTCGGCTGCGGCATGGTGCATCCGAACGTGCTGCGCAATTGCGGCGTCGATCCCGACGAGTATCAGGGCTTCGCCTGGGGCATGGGCATCGACCGCATCGCCATGCTGAAATACGGGATGCCCGACCTGCGCGCCTTCTTCGAGGCCGACGTGCGCTGGCTGCAGCACTACGGCTTCCGCCCCCTCGACCTGCCGACGCTGGCGGGCGGGTTGTCGAGCTGAGGGATCGATGTATGGCCTGGGTTGATAACTTTGAGATCAAGCAGGGCACGGTTCGTCGGCAACCGACGAATGTTGTTGCGTTCGTGAAAGTAGCTGTGCCTGCGGAAGGCAGCCCAATTGTACAGATCGATACGTACGGTTCTGCCGATCGTAAAGTTCCTGGAAAGCAGAGCCAAACGATCCAACTCGGCCGCGAAGCGGCAGAACAATTGTATCGGATTCTTCGCGATACATATGGCTTCAAGGCTTAGAACATGAAACTCACCCTCTCCTGGCTCAAGAGCCATCTCGACACGGACGCATCGCTCGACGAGATCGTCGAGACGCTGACGCGCATCGGCCTCGAGGTCGAAGCCGTGGAGGATCAGGCGAAGAAGCTCAAGGATTTCGTCGTCGCCCACGTCATCGAGGCAAAACAGCATCCCAACGCCGACCGGCTGCGCGTGTGCATGGTGGATGCCGGAACGGGCGCGCCCGTGCAGGTCGTGTGCGGCGCGCCGAACGCGCGCTCGGGCCTCAAGAGCGTGTTCTCGCCGCCCGGAACGTATATTCCCGGCAAGAACATCACGCTCGGCAAGGGCGTCATTCGCGGCGTCGAATCGCTCGGCATGCTGTGTTCGGCGGCCGAACTCGAATTGTCGGAAGATCACGACGGCATCATCGAACTGCCGGAGGACGCGCCGGTCGGAACGCGCTACGTCGACTATGCGAAGCTCGGCGATCCCGTCATCGACATCAACCTCACGCCGAACCGCGCCGACGCCGCCGGTGTGCACGGTATCGCGCGCGATCTCGCGGCGGCTGGCCTCGGCAAGCTGAAGGAACACGCGATCAAGCCGGTCGCGGGCGCTTATCCTTGCCCTGTCAACGTGACGCTCGAACTTGCTGCTGAAGACAGGCATCTCGCGCCTGCGTTCGCGCTGCGTCTCGTGCGCGGCGTGAAGAACGGTCCCTCGCCGGAGTGGATACAGAAGCGCCTCAAGGCCATTGGCCTGCGCCCCATCAACGCGCTCGTCGACATTACTAATTATATCACCTTCGATCGCGGCCGCCCGCTGCACGTCTTCGACGCGAAGAAGGTCGCGGGCGATCTCGTCGTGCGCCGCGCGAAGGCGGGCGAGACCATCGTCGCGCTCGACGGCAAGACCTATGATCTGAAGCCCGACAATATCGTCATCGCGGACGCAAATGGCGTCGAATCCATCGCTGGCGTGATGGGCGGCGAACATTCCGGCTGCGACGAGAACACGACGGACGTTCTGATCGAGTCCGCGCTGTGGGACCCGATGAACATTGCGCGCACCGGACGCGATCTCGGCATCGTCACGGACGCGCGCTATCGCTTCGAGCGTGGCGTCGATCCTGCCTTCTGCATACCCGGCGCTGAACTTGCCACGCATCTGGTGATGGAATTGTGCGGCGGCGAACCGTCCGCGCTCATCGTTGCAGGCGAGACGCCGAAACCGGACCTCACGGTCGACTTCCCGTTCTCGGAAGTGAAGCGCCTCACCGGGCTGGAGCTTCCTGCGTCCGATATGTTGGCGACGCTTGAAAAGCTCGGATTCGCCATCGCGCCGCAAGCGACCAACGCCAGCCGCGTCTTTGTGAAGGCGCCGTCCTGGCGCGCCGACATCGAAGGCAAGGCCGACATCGTTGAAGAAATCGTGCGCATTGCGGGCGTCGACAATGTGGCGTCCACGCCGTTCATGCGCGCGGAATCGACCGTCGCCGCGCCAATCCTCACCCCCTTGCAGAAGCGCACGCGCATTGCGCGCCGCGCGCTGGCCTCGCAGGGGCTTGTCGAGGCAGTGACATGGTCGTTCATTTCGGCGGATCGCGCGAAGCTCTTCGGCGGCGGCAAGCCGGATCTGGCGCTGGCCAACCCGATCGCCGCCGAGCTCTCCGACATGCGCCCGAGCCTTGTGCCGGGCCTCCTCGCCGCCGCGCAGCGCAACGCCGACCGCGGTTTCGGCGACGTCGCGCTGTTTGAAGTGGGGCAGGTTTTCAAGGGCGCGGGCGACAGGGATCAGCGCATGGCCGCCGCCGCCGTGCGGCGTGGAACGGCGAAAGCCTCAGGCGCTGGCCGTCACTGGTCAGGCAAGGCAGGCGCCGTCGATGTATTCGACGCCAAGGCCGACGCCATGGCGATGCTCGCCGCGCTCGGCGCGCCGCTCGGCGGGATGCAGATCGTCTCGGGCGGGCCGGACTTCCTGCACCCGGGCCGCTCGGCCACGATGCAGTTCGGACCGAAGAACGTGCTCGGCTGGTTTGGCGAATTGCATCCGCGGGTTCTCGAGGCGCTCGACGTTTCGGGGCCGCTGTGCGCGTTCGAGATTCATCTCGATGAAATTCCCGGACAGAAGGCGAAGGCGACCCGCGCAAAGCCGAAGCTCGAACTGAGCGAGTTCATGCCGCTCGAACGCGACTTCGCTTTCGTCGTCGATCGCGGCGTGAAGGCCGCCGATATCGTGCGCGCCGCGCAGGGCGCCGACAAGGCGCTTATCGCGGGCGTCGACGTGTTCGACGTCTATGAAGGCGCGGGCGTGCCCGAAGGGCAGAAGTCCGTCGCGATCGCCGTGCGCCTGCAGCCGCGCGAAAAGACGCTGACGGAAGCGGAGATCGACGCGGTCGCCGCCCGCATCGTGACGGACGTCACGAAGAAGACTGGCGGGACCCTGCGCGGATGATGCGCGCGGGCCTCGCCGCGTTCGCGTTGCTTGTCGCATGCGCGGCGCCGTCCGCGCAGGCGCAGCGCGCCGACTGCGAAAAGCTGACAGACGCCCACGCCTACAATCGCTGCCTTGCTGCCGCTGGGCCTGCAAGCCGCGCGGCTTCCGGCGCCACGCCTCGTGCGCGCGCCCGCGCATCAGAGGCGAGGTCTTCGCGCCGCGCTGCGCGCACACACGCGGCCAGCCGCAGCGATGTCACCGTGCGGCGCCTGCCGAATGGCCGCATGCGGATGGAGATTCCACCAAGGGGCCGCCGATAATCCTGCGTGCGATCGCGCACGGCTTCCGGACGGCGACGATGGGAGTATGGTTGCGAAAGCGAGCCTTCCCCATGCGTATGATAGCCGCGGCGCTTCTCTTCCTCTCCAGCGCCTCCTCAGCCTTCGCCGGCTATGTGGACACGCCGCAGTGCCGGCGCGATCTCGCCACTGCGGAGAGGAGCCTTGGCGCCACATTGCGCGATCTGGATCGCAACAAGCAGGCATCGACCGCGCAACGCTGCGCCGCATGGAGGCGCCACGTGGAGGTGATGCGCAGGGCGAGCGTCGTCTATCGCCAATGCTCGACCGGTCGCGAACGGGCCGAGAATGTTGGCCAGATGGATGGCTCCGTCGCCGATTTTCAGGAGATCATCGCACGCCTGTGCCGATAGGCCGCCAAGGGTGACAACAATCGCGCTTGCGTTATCGTGGCGCGATGATCGTCAGCCTCGCCGCCATTCTTCTCTGCCAGCTCGCCGGCGAAGCCCTTGCGCGCGGGCTCAACCTGCCCGCGCCCGGCCCCGTGATCGGCATGGCGTTGATGATCGGCGTGCTCGCCATGCGGCAGCGTTTTTCCGCCGTGCTGCCGGACGATATCAACAACGGCGGCGTCGAGCGGGTGTCGAAGACCATGCTCGCGCATCTGTCGCTTCTGTTCGTGCCGGCGGGCGTCGGCGTCGTACAGAACCTCGACCTGTTTGCGCGCCATGGATTCGCGCTCTTCGTGGCGCTGCTCGTGTCGACGTTTCTGACGCTGATCGTCACGGTCGCCGTGTTTCGCGCGACGGCGCGACTGATGGGCGATGCGGAGGCGCGGCGATGACCTCGCCCGCATCGCCGGATTTCGCGCTCTGGGTTTACCTTTCGCGCACGCCGCTTCTGTGGCTCACGGTCACCCTGCTGGTCTATGCGCTGGCGGACCGGGCGTCGGCGGCGACCGGACGGCATCCCCTCGCCAATCCGGTGCTGCATTCTGTTTGGGCGCTCGGCCTCGTGCTTGCGCTCACCGGCACGTCCTACCGCGTTTACTTCGAGGGCGCGCAGTTCGTTCACTTCATGCTCGGGCCCGCCGCCGTGGCCCTCGCGATTCCGCTCTGGGAGACGCGCCGGCAAATTCTGCGTGCCTTCGCGCCGATGCTCGCCGCGCTCGTCGCCGGAGCCGCAACCGCGCTCGTCTCCGCGGTTGGAATCGCAATGGCGCTCGGCGCGCCGCGCGAGGCGCTCATCTCGATCTCGCCCAAGTCGGTCACGGCGGGCGTAGCCATGGGCATATCCGAAACGCTGGGGGGCGATCCCGCGCTTTCCGCGGTGCTGGTGATCCTCACCGGCATTCTTGGGGCTCTCATGGTGACGCCGCTCATGAATGGACTGGGCGTCACCGATTGGCGGGCGCGCGGATTCGCGGTCGGCCTCGCCTCTCACGGCATCGGCGCCGCGCGCGCGTTTCAGGTGAACGAAACGGCCGGCGCGTTCGCCGGCCTCGCCATGGGGCTGAACGCGCTGTTCACGGCGCTCCTCGTGCCGCCGGTCCTGCGCTTGATGCTGGACTGAGCCCTCACAATTTCAGCACGATTTTTCCCAGGTGCTTGTTGGAGCGCATGTAGTCCTGGGCGGCCGGCGCCTCGTCGAAGGCGAACGTCCGGTCGATGACCGGCTTGATGCGCCCGCTTTCGAAATGCGGCATGAGGTCCGCGACGAGCCGGCGCGTGATCTCGATCTTCTCGTCGATGTTGCGCGTCCTGAAGGTGACGCCGATCACCTTCATCCTCTTCAGCGCGATCTTGTCGAGGTCGATCTCGTCCATCTTTCCGCCGAGACGCCCGATGGTGACGTAGCGCGCCTTCACGGCGGCGGCGTCCGTGAGCGCCCCGAACAGACCCGCGCCGACGTTGTCCATGATCACGTCCACGCCCTTGTTTCCGGTCGCCGCCATGCAGGCGGCGGCGAGATCGGCTGCGCCTGACTGGATGGGCAGATCAAGGCCCATTTCCTTGAGCTTCGCGAGCTTCTCCGCGTTGCGCGACGTGCCGGCGACAAGCTTTGCGCCCATCGCCTTCGCGATCTGGATCATCGCGACGCCGACGCCGGCCGCGACGCCTGCGATGAGGACGCTTTCGCCCGCCTTCAACTCGCCGTTCGTCACCAGCGCATCATGGCCCGTCGAGTAGAAGACGGGAGTCGCCGCCGCCTCCTCGAAGCTCACGGAGGCTGGTATCCTCATGGCGACGCGCGCATCGCAGAGCGCCTTCTCCGCGTAGGATTTCGTCGTCATCGACATCGCGCGGTCGCCAGGCTTCCACCCTTCGACCGCTGCGCCCACCGCGATAACCTCGCCGGCCATTTCCATCCCCGCGATGTTCGCCGCCTTGTTGTCGGGGTTGGCGATGGGCCGCGAGAGTTCCGCCCGGTTAAGGCCGATGGCGCGCACCGCGACGAGGAGGTCGTTGGGGCCGGGCGAGGGCTCCGGAGCGTCGCATGATTCGAGCACGGCGCCATTGGCGCCCTTGGCGTTGACGAAAGCCTTCATTCGTTTCCTCCCCGGGGGTCTGCGGCTCCCATCCTAGCCGGGACGCGGCGGTTCAGACAGACCCGCCGCGGGGGATTTTGACGAATGGCCGTCCTTTCGGACCCGCCCTGAAGGGGGCGCCGCGCGCTACTCGCCGAATACGACCGTCTTGCGGCCGTTGAGCACGACGCGGTCTTCGACGTGCCAGCGCAGCGCGCGCGCCAGCACGCGCCGCTCGATGTCGCGCCCCTTGCGCACGAGGTCTTCAGGCGTGTCGCGATGCGTGATGCGCTCGACGTCCTGTTCGATGATCGGCCCCTCGTCCAGATCGGCGGTGACGTAATGCGCCGTCGCGCCGATCAGCTTCACGCCGCGCGTATGCGCCTGCGTATAGGGGTTCGCGCCCTTGAAGCCGGGCAGGAAGGAATGATGGATGTTGATGCAGCGGCCGATGAGCTTGGCGGACAGGCCGTCGGACAGAATTTGCATGTAGCGCGCGAGCACGACGACGTCCGTGTTCGTCGTCTTGATAAGCTCCCAGAGTTGCGCTTCCTGCTCCATCTTCGTCTGCTTGGTGACCGGCAGGTGATGGAAGGGAATGCCGTCGAGGTCGATGTGCGCCCAGGTTTCGCGCGGATGGTTCGAGACGACGGCGGAAATATCCATCGGCAGTTCGCCGATGCGCCAGCGATAGAGAATGTCGACCAGACAGTGATCGAACTTCGACACGAGAATCATCGCCCGCTTCCGGTCGCCCAGGTCGCGCATGATCCAGCTCATGGCGAAACGGTCGGCGATGGCTTCAAAACCGTCGCGAAGGGCTGCCAGAGCGGCCTCGGACTCGAAGGTCACGCGCATGAAGAAGAGGCCCGTCGCCACGTCGTTGTACTGCTGCGCGTCGAGGATGTTGCAGCGCTGCTCGAACAGATAGGTCGACACGGCCGCCACGATCCCCGGCCGGTCGGCGCAGGAGAGGGTGAGCACGTAAGATGCTTGCGGCATGAGCGACCTTTGCAATCTGGATGGCGCCGGGCTTGCGGCGGGGCGCGTTCTCTTAACGCGGCCCTCTCGCAGGCTCAAGCCGGGGCGCAGGCCCGGCGCGCTGCAAATGTGCTGTTTCGGTCCCATGCGGTTGGGCCGTCTCCCACGCGCCCAGGCCGCCATTGTGCCCTGCGTGGCGGCGTGCGAATATCGCGACAGACCCGGCGGCAAGCCCGGGCGGAGGAGACGCGCGGCTTCCTGCAATGAGGGAAGGCGGGGCGGTTGCATCGGGCGCGAGCCCGCGCGCCTTCTTCGTTCCTGAACGCCAGCCGGGCGCCGCGGACGCCTTGCGTCGCGCATCAGGGTTCGGGAACACGGAAGGAAGCATCGATGGCGAAGTTGGGCGTTATTCGCGCTGCGGGCGTCGCAGCTCTGGCGCTGGCCGGGATCGCCTCGGCCGCACAGGCCCAGGTGACGTTCGCGACCGGCCGGCAGGGCGGCTCGCAATATCCTGTGAGCGTCGCGCTCGCGCAGATCATGGAGAAGGCGCCGGGAATCGGCTCCGTCACGCTGGTGCCGGGCGGCGGCGCCGCCAACATCGTCGCCGTGGACGTGGGCAAGGCGGACCTCGGCATCACGCTGTCCAACAGCGCCCGCGACGGGCTTGTCGGCAAACCGCCCTACAAGGCGAAGACCGAAAACATCGTCCAGCTGTTCGCGCTGCAGGCCTTCAAGGTCGTCGTCATCGTGCCGGAGAATTCGCCGATCAAGACGTTCGCCGACCTGAACGGCAAGAAGGTCAACACCGGACCGAAGGGCTTCACCATCGTCGAACTCGCCAACCAGCTTTTCGAGAGGGAGAAGATCAAGGTCAACATGCAGTACCTGCAGATCGGCCAGGCGGTGGACCAGTTCAAGGACGGCAACATCGACGCGCTGATGTATTCGCCCTCCGACCGCTTCGCGGCCTTCATCGATCTCGCGCAGACGCGCAAGATCAGGCTCGTGCCGCTGCCCGATCGCGTGATCGACGCGATGATCAAGGAAGACCCGAGCTTCTACCGCACCGAATGGCCCGCCTATCCGGATTCCTATAGGGGCCTTTCGAACAAGGTTCCCACGCTCGGCTATCCCAACATCATCATCGCCAACAAGAACAAGATCTCCGATCAGCAAGCCTACGAGATGACCAAGGCGACCGCGGAAAATCTCGAAAAGGTGGCCGCTGTCGAGCCCGACCTCATCAACTGGGACCTCAAGAATCTCGCGACGGACGTCGGCCTGCCGATCCACCCGGGTTCGATGCGTTACTTCAAGGAGAAGGGCTGGCGCTGAGCGCCTCCCCCATCCACTCGGGCGTCAGGAACACGGAGCGGGCATGACCGCGATCCAAAGCATGCGCAGCGGGCTGATCACGGTCCTCTGCGTGGCCTTTGCATGTTTTCACGTGTACACGGGCATGTTCGGCGTCTACCCGGTCGCCGTGCAGACCGGCGTGCACTTGTCGTTCATTCTGGCGCTGATCCTTCTGGTGCGCCCCACTGAGCCGCCAATTTCCGGGGCTGGCGGGCGCGCCATTGCGCTCGCCTACGATTTATTCGTCTCCGCCTGCGCGGCGGCTGCGATGGGCTACCGCCTCATCAACCTCGATTACCTCGAGTCAGGCCGTTTCGAATTCGTCACACCCCTGACGACGCTCGAAACCTGGCTCGGAGTCGCGCTCTGTTTCGCCGTGCTCGATCTGTGCCGCCGCGAGACGGGCTGGGCGCTGGTTGCGATCATCATCGTCGTCCTGCTTTACCCCGCGATACCCAACCTCCCCGGCATACTCGCTCATCGCGGCTATGATCTCGGCACTCAGATGGACGCGCAATACATGACGCTTGCGGGGATCTTCAGCGTGCCGCTGTCCGCGTCGGCTGAGTTCATTGCGCTCTTCATTATCTTCGGCGCGTTTCTGGAGCGCAGCGGCCTCGGCAAGGTCATCATGGACCTGACGCTCGGCCTCGTCGGGCGCACGCGCGGCGGGCCTGCGAAAGTGGCCGTCATCGGCAGCGCGATGCACGGCACGATTTCGGGCTCCGCGCCAGCCAACGTGCTCACCGTCGGCGTGCTCACGATTCCGCTGATGAAGCGGATGGGTTACCCGGCTCATATGGCGGGCGCCATCGAGGCGGCTGCGTCCACGGGCGGCGTCATCATGCCGCCGATCATGGGCTCGGTCGCCTTCATCATGGCCCAGTTCATGGGCGTGCCTTACGGCATGATCGCGCTGTACGCGCTGATACCGGCGATCCTCTATTTTTTCGGCATTTTCCTCACGGTGCATTGGTCGGCCCTGCGCCACAACGTGGGCGCCATTCCGGAATCCGAACTGCCGGACTGGCGGGCGAGCCTTCTCTCCCACGGGCATCTGCTCCTGCCCATCGTGGTCCTCGTTTACATGCTGGCGCACAATTATTCGGCGCAATATTCGGCGACCGTGGCGACGCTGTCTGTCATCGCCGTGTCGTGGCTGCGGCCGCACACGCGCATGGGCTGGCGCGAGATACTCGGATCGCTCGAAGCCGGCGCCAAGGGCGCGCTTCTCGTCGGCATCGCGACGGCGGCGGCCGGCATGATCGTCGGCGTGTTCGAACTGACCGGCGTCGCATTGAAGATGGTGCAGGTGTCGAGCGCCGTCGTCCAGTCGCTTCTCCTCGGCCTCGTGGTCACGATGTTCATCACCATCGCGCTCGGGATGGGCGTGCCGCCGTCGGTCAGCTACATCGTGCAGGTGGCGGTGACGATCCCGATGCTGCAGGGCTTCCTCAAGGCGGGCGGCGTTCCCGCGGACACGGCGCTCGTGGCGACGCATTTCTTCGTCATGTACTACGCGGCGCTTGCGGTGCTCACGCCGCCAGACGCGCTGGCTTCGGTGGCGGCCGCCGGCATCGCCCGCTCGCCTTTCCTGAAGACCGCGGTTCACGCGACGCGGGTCGCTTTCGTCGCCTTCATCATCCCCTTCATGTTCGTCTACCGGCCCGCGTTGCTGACGCTCGGAACATGGGACGAGATCGCCTCCGCGCTCGTCTTCGCTGCGCTCGGCATCGTCGCCCTGTCGGTGGCGCTGGAGGGCCACGCCTTCCGTCCGCTCAGGTTCGCCGAGCGCGCGCTGGCGTTTGTCACCGGCTGCCTGCTCGTCGTCCCGAACTGGATGGCGGATACCGCCGGCCTCGGCCTGTTCCTGGCCCTGGCGGTCCTGCAATGGCCGGCGATGCGCGCCAGTTTCAAGGCGGGACCGTCCGCGAAGGCGAATGCGACCGGATAGCAAAGGTCATGCCTCTGCGCCGGCCGGGAGGGGGCTTTTGCGGTCTCTCCGGGCGGGTGGAACCGTCCGGGGTCGCGGAGCGTCACATTTCGGCCTATATAGGAATTGAGTTTGCGCGCCTCCGCGTAACCACACCCCGGATTCGTGAATGCCGACAATCGCCCTGGTCGACGACGACCGAAACATCCTCACCTCCGTGTCCATCGCGCTCGAGGGGGAGGGCTATCGCGTCCAGACCTACAACGACGGCGCCAGCGCGCTCGACGGCCTGAAGACCAATCCGCCCGACCTCGCCATCTTCGACATCAAGATGCCGCGCATGGACGGGATGGAGCTGTTGCGCCGCCTGCGCCAGAAGTCGGACCTGCCGGTCATCTTCCTCACCTCGAAGGACGAGGAAATCGACGAACTGTTCGGGCTCAAGATGGGCGCCGACGATTTCATCCGGAAGCCGTTTTCCCAGCGCCTGCTGGTCGAGCGCGTCAAGGCCATCCTGCGCCGCGCCAACCCCAAGGAAGCCGCCGCCCAGAAGGAATCCGAGGCCCGCATTCTCGAGCGCGGCATGTTGCGCATGGACCCCGAGCGCCACACCTGCACGTGGAAGGGCGAGCCCGTCACGCTCACGGTGACGGAATTTCTCATCCTGCAGGCGCTGGCCCACCGTCCCGGCGTCGTGAAGAGCCGCAATGCGCTCATGGACGCGGCCTACGACGATCAGGTCTATGTCGACGATCGCACCATCGACAGCCACATCAAGCGCCTGCGCAAGAAGTTCAAGGTGGTCGACGGCGATTTCGAGATGATCGAGACGCTCTACGGCGTCGGGTATCGTTTCCGCGAGGCCTGAGTTCGAGCTCCGGCGCGGCGTTCCGCCCGCGCTTGCGGACATTGTGACGCCGTGTGCGGTTTTCACTCTCCGCCGCGGCCAAACCGGGATATACGGGCCGCATGAGCGTTGAAGCGCACGAGGACCGTCCGGTCGCGCCGCCTGCGTCTCCGGGCGCGGCGCGCAGGAGCTGGCGCGCTCGCACGCGGCCGCTGCGCCGCGCGCTGGCCGTGCCTTTTTCCTCGTCGCTGACGCGTCGCATCGTCTTCCTCAACCTCGGCGGCCTCGCCCTTATGCTGATCGGGTTCATGTACATGAACCAGTTCCGCGAGGGCCTGATCGACGCCCGTATCCAGAGCCTGAAGACCCAGGGCGAAATCATCGCCGCCGCGGTCTCCTCCTCCGCGACGGTCGAGACCGATTCCATCCGCATCGACCCTGAAAAGCTCATGCAGCTGGCGCCCGGGGAAACGCTCGGCCCCGGCGAAGACGACGATCCCGCGCTCGAGTTCTCCATCAACCCCGATCAGATCGGCCCTGTGCTGCGCCGCCTTGTCGGGCCGACGCGCACCGTCGCGCGCATTTACGACCGGGACGGCTATCTCCTCATCGATTCGCGCTCCATGACCGAGAGGTCCACCATCCTGCGCTTCGATCTCGGGGCGCCGCAGGATCGTCCGGCGTCGTGGACGCGGCGCATGATCACGCATCTGAAAAACATCTTCGGCGGCACGAACCTTCCGCTCTATGAGGACATCGGACTCGCCAACGGTCGCGCCTACCCGGAAGTGCAGCGCGCGCTCTCCGGCGAGGCGCAATCGGTGGTGCGGGTGAACGCGCGCGGCGAAACGATCATTTCGGTGGCTGTGCCGGTGCAGCGTTTCCGCGTCGTGCGCGGCGCGCTGCTGCTGTCGACGCAGGGCGGCGACATCGACAAGATCATCGCGTCCGAACGCTGGGCGATGATCCGCATCTTTCTCGTCTTCGCCAGCGTCATGCTGATCGTCTCTCTGTTCCTCGCCGGCACGATCGCGGAGCCGATGCGCCGTCTCGCGGAGGCGGCCCAGCGCGTGCGGCGGGGCATCAAGTCGCGTCAGGAAATTCCCGACTTCACGGACCGCACCGATGAAATCGGCCACCTGTCCGGCTCGCTGCGCGACATGACGAAGGCGCTGTACAATCGCATCGAGGCCATCGAGAGCTTCGCTGCCGACGTTGCGCATGAATTGAAGAACCCGCTCACGTCTCTGCGCAGCGCCGTCGAAACGCTGCCGATCGCCCGCACCGATGAATCGCGGGCGCGGCTTCTCGATGTCATCAAGCACGACGTGAAGCGGCTCGACCGGCTGATCAGCGACATCTCCGACGCCTCGCGTCTCGACGCGGAAATGGCCCGTCTCGACGCCGCGCCGGTCGATCTCGTGAAGCTTCTGCGCGCGGTCATAGATCTCGCAAATGAAGTGAAGCGCGAGGATGGCGTTCGCTTCACCCTCGACATCGCGCCGCAGGGCGATTCCGGCGCCGGCGCCTACACCGTCCTTGGGCACGATTCGCGGCTGGGGCAGGTCGTCAACAATCTCGTCGACAACGCCCGCTCGTTCTCGCCGCGCGGCGGCAGCGTCCGCCTCGCCATCAGGCCCGCGCGCGGCGCGCCAACGGGCGAGGACCGCGAGGGGAGAGCGGGCGTCGAAATCCTGGTGGACGACGATGGACCAGGCATTCCAGCCCATGCTTTCGAACGGATTTTCGAGCGCTTCTACACGGATCGTCCGGAGCAGGGCTTCGGCCAGAATTCTGGCCTCGGCCTGTCGATCTCCCGCCAGATCGTCGAGGCGCACGGCGGCGTGATCCGCGCCGTGAACCGGCCAAAGTCCGGCGGCGGCGTTGCCGGCGCGCGCTTCAGCGTCTGGCTGCCGGCGACGCCCGCGCGCAGCCGCTGAGGCTGGGCCGTGCAGCAGCAGCCGGCGCCAGCCTCCATTCATGCAGCCGCGGTCGCGATCGGCGAAGCTGGCGTCCTGATCCGTGGCGCGTCCGGAGCCGGCAAATCCAGTCTCGCGCTGGCGCTGCTCGAGATTGCCGCCGCCCGTGGTCTTTTCGCGCGCCTGGTCGCGGACGACCGGGTGCTGGTCGAGGTTGCGCATGGGCGGCTGATCGCCCGGCCCCATCCGGCGATCGCGGGGCGCGTGGAGCGGCGGGGGCAGGGCATCGCCCAAGCCGAGTTCGAAAGGGCCGCCATCCTGCGTTGCGTCATTGATTTCGCGCCTTCCCTCGGCTCTGCCGGCGCGCCGGAGCGGATGCCGCCGTCGGACATGGAGCGGACAACCCTCGAGGGCGTCGATCTGCCCCGCCTCGTGGCTCCGGCGGGGCTGGGGGCGGCCGAAACCGCGCGGATTGTGATGGATTTCCTCGCCAGAAGGCCGATTTGAGGCCCGCCGGACATTGCGCCGTTTTCACTTGCCAATTCTGCGGCGATGCACAAAATGGCCCCCCTTGCATCAGCCCAGCCGACGCCATCGGCCGGGCGGCGCCTTCGACGGACGGTCGGGTCCAATGATCGGTATGGTCCTGGTGACTCATGGTCACCTGGCTACAGAATTTCGCTCCGCCCTTGAGCACGTGGTGGGCCCGCAACCGCAGTTGCGGACGGTGACCATTGGGCCTGAGGACGATATGGAGCGCCGCCGCTCCGACATTATCCAGGCCGTGCACGATGTGGACACGGGCCAGGGCGTCGTGGTGCTGACGGACATGTTCGGCGGAACGCCTTCCAACCTCGCGATTTCCGTCATGGACGGCGCCAGGGTGGACGTCGTTGCGGGCATCAACCTGCCCATGCTGATCAAGCTTGCGTCCGTGCGCGAGGAGGCGACGCTCGAACAGGCGGTGCTTCAGGCGCAGGACGCCGGGCGAAAATACATCTCCGTGGCAAGCCGGATACTGAGCGGCAAATGAACGACGAGGGCGCGCCTTCCGATTGCAATGAGCCGGCGGCTCCTCCGCCGGAGGGCGCGCTCGTGCGCGCCTTTCCGATCATCAACCGCAAGGGCCTGCACGCGCGCGCCACGGCGAAGTTCGTCCAGTGCGCGGAAGTGTTCGACGCGCGGATCACCGTGTCCCGGTGCGGCGAGACGGTCGGCGGCGATTCCATCATGGGTATCCTGACGCTCGGCGCGGGCGTCGGCACGACGATCACCGTGGCCGCTACGGGCGCGCAGGCGAAGGAAGCGCTCGACGCGCTCGAGGCGCTTGTCGCCAACCGCTTCGGCGAGGACGAATAGGCGCGCGGCGCGCGTCAGGCCCTTCACCTACTTGCCAGCGACTCCGAGGATCGTGCGAGTGCGCTCGACAAGCGGCTTCGGCGTCGCGAACAAGTCCCGCACGAGCTTTTCGACGGCTGCGCCGTCGAGCGGATTGACGTCCAGGTTCATCTGCTTCGCCTCCGCGAGGAACTCGCGGTCCTTCATCGTCGCGTCGAAGGCGGCGCGCAGCGCGGCGACGGTGGCGGCCGGCGTTTCCGGCGGCGCGAGCAGGGGACGCCCGTAGGTCCAGGGCGCAAAGACGAGATTCAGTATCTTCCGGTCATCCTCGTTGCGCGCCAGGTCGAATGCGTTGGGGATGCCCTTCAGCTCGGGATAATCGGCCGTCGCGATCTGGATCAGCGCCTTGATGCGTCCGCTCGTGAATCCTTCCCAAATGTCTGTCTTGATCTGCGCCAGCGGCATGCCGCAATGGCCGTCGACTTCGCCCTTCTCCGCGGCGAGCCTGATGTCGGCGATGCCGGGGTAGCCCATCACGATCTTGAACTTGAAGCCGAGCAGGGCCTGCAGAGCCTTGGCGTCCAGCGCCGAGCCTGACGAGGGGCCGGTCGCGCCGAGCACGAGTTCGACCTTCTTCATGTCTTCTGCCGACTTCGCCTTCTGGGTCCAGAACACGCAGGTCTGAACGTCCTTGTTGACGCTCCCCAGCCATCGGAACTTCGTCGAGTCGAACTTCGCCATGTCCGGATTGAGCAGCGGCTCCGTCGAATTGACGGGATTGATCAGCGCGAGGGTCAGTCCGTCGCGCGGCGCGACATTCGCCATGTAGGCGACGGATGTGAGGCCGCCTGCGCCTGGCATGTTCTGCACGATGACGGCCGGCTTGCCGGGAATGTGCTTGCCCATGTGGCGCGCGACCGCGCGCGCATACACGTCGAAGCCGCTGCCCGACGGATAGCCGACGACGATGCGAACGGTCTTCCCGGCATAATGCGGCGCGAGATTGTCCTGCGCGAGCGATGGAGACGCCGCCGCGAGAAACAGGCCCGTTGCCGCGCCGATGAATTGGCGATTCATGTTTTCCTCCCCGCGCGCTCTTGTCAGCGTCGTGAGGGGGAGCTTAGGTCGCCGCTCTTCGGCTTGTAAAGCCTGAGCGAAGCGGGCTCTCGCCGCAGTTTCGCCGGCCCGTCGCATGCGGCCCCGAATTTTCGCGCCGGTTCAATCGAGGCGCCTGCGTCCGCATGAACCAGATGTGCGCCTCGCTGGTCCTTTTTGAACTAGCCCTGCATTCGCCGGCGCGTCTCGATCAGCGCCGCCGTTGCGGGCTCGAGGCCCGAAAGCGGCGCAGCCCTGTCGCGCACGACGGGCGCGAGGGCGTTGCACAATTCCTTGCCCAGTTCGACGCCCCACTGGTCGAACGGGTTGATGTTCCAGATCGCGGCCTGCACGAACACCTTGTGCTCGTAGAGCGCCACGAGCCGTCCGAGCGTGCGGGGATCGAGCCGCCTGTAGATGATCGTCGACGACGGCCGGTCGCCCGGGAAAACCTTGTGGGGCGCCAGTTGCGCGACGAGCGCGTCGCTGACGCCCTGTGCGCGCAGCATCGCCTCCGCCTCTTCGTATGTGCGTCCCCGCATCAGCGCCTCGCTCTGCGCGAAACAATTGGCCACAAGCAGATCGTGATGATGGCTGTCGGCCTCGACGGGTTCGGCTGCGACGAGGAAGTCGACAGGCGTGATGGTCGTTCCCTGATGCAGCATTTGGAAGAACGCATGTTGCCCATTGGTGCCCGGCTCGCCCCAAATGATGGGGGCGGTCGCCATTTCGACGGGCTCGCCGTCGCGCGTCACCGACTTGCCGTTCGACTCCATGTCGAGCTGTTGCAGATAGGCTGGAAAGCGCGCGAGCCGCTGGTCGTAGGGGATGACCGCGTGTGCCGCGTAATCCCAGACGTTGCGATACCAGACGCCGAGAAGCCCCATCAGGACAGGCACATTGTCCTGCACCGGCGTCTGCGCGAAATGACGGTCGACATCATGGCCGCCGCGCAGGAAGTCGAGAAAATTGTCGCGGCCGATGGAAATGGCGAGCGCGAGTCCGATCGACGACCAGATCGAATAACGCCCGCCGACCCAATCCCAGAAGCCGAAGACGCGATCCGCGCGGATGCCGAACTTCGCCACGAGATCGAGCTTCGTCGAGACGGCGGCAAAATGATGGGCGACCGCCTTTTCGCCGAGTTCCGCAGCAACGCGCGCGCGCGCCGACTGCGCGTTCGTCATCGTTTCCTGGGTCGTGAAGGTTTTGGAAGAAATGATGAACAGTGTGCGCTTCAGGTCGAGGTTTTTCAGCGTGTCGGCGATGTCGGCGCCGTCGACGTTGGAGACGAAATGCGCACGCGGTCCGCCGCCTGAAAAGGGCGCCAGCGCGCGCGCCGCCATCGCCGGACCCAGATCCGACCCGCCGATGCCGATATTCACGACGTCGGTGATTCGCTCGCCCGTTGCGCCGCGCGCGCCGCCGCTGCGCACCGCTTCCGCGAACGCGAGCATCTTGTCGCGTTCGGCCTCGATGGCGGGGCGCATGTCCACGCCGTCGATGACGATCGGCTCGCCAGAGACGTCGCGCAGCGCCATGTGCATGGCGGCGCGGTCCTCGGTATTGTTGATGTGCGCGGCGGAAAACAGGGCGTCGCGCTTGCCTTCCAGGTTGGCGGCGCGGGCGAGGGCAATGAGATGCGCGAGCGTCGCGTCCGTGACGCGGTGCTTGGAATAGTCGAGCACCAGGCCGTCGACCTCGGCCTGCAGGCGTCCAGCGCGGCCCGGATCGTCGATGAACAGGTCCCGGATGCGTCGATGCCCCACCTCGACCCGGTGGGCCTCCAGCGCGGCCATCGCGGCCAGAACCTGCTTATCGGTCATGTGAAATCCTCGCGCTGCTGAAATTCGTCCGCACACTAAACGCGAAAGGCGCCAAGAAAAGGTTGCCGCGGACATGCGCAATATGCGCCCTTGCGTTGTAGCCCGCTTTCCCCGACATAGCGGGCCATGGCCGCCCCGCCCCTTCTCCTGCTCCAGAACATCGCCCTCACGCTCGGCGCCAAGCCGTTGATCGAGGACGCGGAACTTTCCGTTGCGCCCGGCGAGCGGCTGGCGCTGGTCGGCCGCAACGGGTCCGGCAAGTCAACGCTGCTGCGCATCGCGGCGGGCGAGATCGAGGCCGATTCCGGCAAGCGGTTCTTCCAGCCGGACGCCTCGCTGCGCTATCTGCCGCAGGAGCCGGACCTGTCCGGCTTCCCCACGGCGCTTGCCTATGTGGAAGCGGGCCTCGCGCCGACGGACGATCCCTACAAGGCGCGCTACCTGCTCGAGGAGCTTGGGCTCACCGGGGAGGAGGAGCCCTCGCGCCTGTCGGGCGGCGAAGCCCGGCGCGCCGCGCTCGCCCGCGTCCTCGCCGCCGAGCCGGATGTGCTGCTTCTCGACGAGCCGACCAACCATCTCGATCTGCCGGCCATCGAATGGCTGGAGAAGCGGCTCGCCTCGCTGCGCTCCGCGCTCGTCATCATCAGTCACGACCGGCGCTTCCTGCAGAACCTGTCGCGCGCCACCGTCTGGCTCGATCGCGGACGCACGCGACGTCTGGAACAGGGCTTTGCCGCGTTCGAGAACTGGCGCGACGACGTGCTGGAGCAGGAAGCGCGCGACCTGCAGAAGCTCGATCGCAAGATCGTCGAGGAAGAACACTGGATCACCCACGGCGTCTCCGCCCGCCGCAAGCGCAACATGCGCCGGGTCGGCGAACTCGCGGAACTGCGCAAGCAGCGCCGCGAGGCGCCGCGGCTTGCCGGCTCCGTGAAAATGGAGGCCGCCGAAGGTAAGGTGTCGGGCAAGCTCGTCATCGAGGCGGACCGGATATCGAAGAGCTATGGCGAGCGCGCCGTGGTTTCGGATTTCTCGACGCGGATTCTGCGCGGCGACCGCGTCGGCGTGATCGGTCCGAATGGCGCCGGCAAGACCACGCTCATCAACCTGCTCACGGGCGCTCTTGCGCCCGACGAAGGCGTCGTGCGGCTCGGCGCCAACCTGGAAATCGCGTCGCTCGACCAGAAGCGCCATCAGTTGAAGCCCGACTGGACGCTGAAGGACGCGCTCACGGGCGGCAGCGGCGACTGGGTCGAGATCAACGGCGCGAAGAAGCACGTCGTCGGCTACATGAAGGACTTTCTCTTCGCGCCCGAACAGGCTCGCCAGCCGGTGACGAAACTCTCGGGCGGCGAGCGTGGCCGCCTTGCGCTCGCGCGCGCGCTTTCGATGCCGTCCAATCTTCTCGTGCTCGACGAACCGACGAACGACCTCGACCTCGAGACGCTCGACATCCTGCAGGAGATGCTGAACGACTATCCCGGCACGGTGATCGTCGTCAGCCACGACCGCGACTTCCTCGACCGCACGGCGACCTCCGTCATCGTTTCGGAGGGCGACGGAAAGTGGCTTGAATACGCCGGCGGCTATTCCGACATGGTCGCTCAGCGCGGCTATGGCGTCACGCCGCCAAAGGCTGATGAGGGCGACGCGCGCAAGGCCGAGAGCGCGCCGCGGGCCGAGCGCGCGCCGTCATCGCGCAAGCTCTCCTTCAAGCAGAAGCACGCGCTGGAGACGCTGCCGAAGAAAATGGACGAGCTTCGCGCGCTCGCCGCGCGTATCCGCAAGGAACTCGACGACCCGCAGCTTTACGCCCGGGACGCCGCGCGCTTCGCCAAGCTCTCCGACGCGCTGGTGAAGACCGAGGGCGACCTCGCTGCGGCCGAGGACGAATGGCTGGAGCTGGAAATGCTGCGCGAGGAGATGGAGGGATAGGGCGTTTCGGCCCTCCCCCTTGCCGCCCCGGCCCCCTGCCTCTATCCATGCGCCGAACATGGAGACCTCCGCTTTGTCCGGCGATAACCTCTTTTTCCTCTGCAAGACGTCCGATCTCGCGCCCAACTCCGTCCTGAAGGTCGAGCGGCCGGAGGGCGCGCTCGCGGTCTATAATCTCGACGGCGAGTTCTACGCCTCTGACGACCGCTGCACCCACGGCCTCGCCAGCCTCTCCGAAGGCGACATCATCGACGGCGAGATCGAGTGCAACATGCACTTCGGCTCCTTCGACATCAAAACCGGCGAGCCGCGTCAGGCGCCCTGCAGCGTGGCGGTCAAGACCTACAAGGTCGAGGTGCGCGGCGACGACGTTTTCGCCGTGATCGCCTGAGCGTTGCGGGGCGGGTCATGATCAGGATCACCCGCTCCATCGCGATCGACGAGAGCGAACTCCAGGAAAATTTTGTCCGCGCCTCGGGACCCGGCGGCCAGAACGTCAACAAGGTCGCGAGCGCCGTCCAGCTTCGCTTCGACGTCGCGCATTCGCCCTCGCTGCCCGACGACGTGCGAGCCCGGCTGGCGAGGCTGGCCGGCCGCCGCCTGACCAACGAGGGCGTCCTGATCCTCAACGCCGACCGGTTCCGGACGCAGGAGCGCAACCGCGCCGATGCGCTCGATCGCTTGGTCGCGCTCATTCGTGAGGCGGCTGTGCGGCCGGTGGCCCGCATCGCGACCAAGCCCTCGCGCGCGGCGAAGAAGAAGCGTGTGGACGAAAAGAAGCGGCGCAGCGACGTGAAACGGCGCCGATCCGCGCCCGTTCACGATTAAACCGTGTTGCTTTTGCAACGGGTGTTGCAATCGCTCCACAGTCACGAACGCGCGCCGCCTTTATAGTCGAGCGTGAATAACCCCAACCCCCGTTTCCTGTTTATGAGCACCCCGGCCAGGCGCCAGATCGAAGACCCGGTGGCGGGAGCCGCCGAGTTCCTCATGCGTCTCGGCATTGCGGTGCTGATGATCGTGGGCCCCATCGGCGCGCTGGCCTCCCGGCGGCTGCTGGTCGCCCTTGTGCCGGTCGGGGCTGCGTTGATGATCGCTTCCGTGCTGATCGCTCCGAAGCGCGGCGCGTTTCGCGCGCTGCTGCGGGCGCTGGGGTCGCCGCTCGGCGTCGTCAGCCTTTGCCTTCTGGCGTGGATCGGCGCGTCCATCCTGTGGACGCCCTTCCCGGCGAACGCCGCGGAGCGTTTCGCGAAAATGCTTGGCACGGCCGGCGCGGTGACGCTCGCCATAGCGATCCTGCCGACGCACGTCCGCACGCCAAATCTCAATCTGCTGCCAATCGGCCTTGGCGCGGCCTGCCTGGGGCTTCTCGTCGCGGTCCCGCTGGACCTCGTCGACACCCGGCTGATTGCCGGTCCGGAACCGGGCGTGATCGAGCGCGTGGCCATCATGGCGGCCGTCCTGCTCTGGCCGGCGCTCGGCGCGCTGGCCGTGCGCGACCGCTGGATTTCGGCGGGTTTGCTCGCGCTTGTCGCCACGGCGGCCATTCTGCTCGTGCGCACGCCGCCCGCCTTCGGCGGTCTCGCCGCGGGCGCGTTCGTCTGTGCGTTCGGGCTCGCGGGCGGCCGCCGGTTCGCGCAGGTGATCGCGGTTCTGTTCGTCATCCTTCTCGTGGCGGCCCCCGCGCTCGCCATTCTGGCGGAGCGTTTCGCGCCCGCGCTTGGCGTCGAAAACCTGCCGCTGATGCGCTCGTTCACCGCGTGGGCGGGGATGATCGCCGAGCAGGGCGTGCGGACGTTCACCGGCTACGGGTTCGACTCCGCGGTGCGCGGCTTCCAGACGGGATACATTCCAGCCGGCGCGCCGCGCGGCGCGATTTTCCAGATGTGGTTCGACATTGGCGTCTTCGGCGCCCTGCTGGCCGCCTTTCTCGTGGCGCGCGTCATCATCGCGGCGGGCGCGGCGGTTCCGCCAGCGTCCGGGTTCCTTCTGGCGACGGTGGTCTCGATCGTCGCCATCGGCGCCTTCAGCGCCGTCGGAATGCAATTGTGGTGGCTGACCATCGTGGGGCTCGCGGCGATCGCGAGCGCTCTTTTGCTGAAGGGGCAGTACCGGTCGGCGCGGCCCGCAGCCGAACTGGTCAGGGAGCCGCCCGGTCGGCCGGCGCTTTAAGCGCCTCGGCGCCTTCGCCGAATTGCGAGGCGAAGAAGCTGCTGTACGTGCCCCCGCGCCTGATCAGCTCGTCGTGCGTGCCGAACTCCACCGCGCGGCCTTTCTCGATCACGAAGATGCGGTCGGCGTTGATGATGGTCTGCAGGCGGTGCGCGACGACCAGCGTGGTGCGGCTCTGGCGCAGATCATCGAGCGCCTTCTGCACCTCGCGTTCGGATTCCGAATCCAGCGCGGCGGTCGGTTCGTCGAGCAGGATGATTGGGGCGTTCTTCAGGATGGCGCGGGCGATGGCGATCCGCTGCTTCTGCCCGCCGGACAATTGCGCCCCCTGTTCGCCGACGTCCGTGTCATAGCCGGTCGCGAAATCGGTGATGAAATGATGCGCATGGGCCTTGCGAGCGGCTTCGCGGATTTCCTCGTCGCTGGCGCCCGGACGGCCCAGCGCGATGTTGTCGCGGATCGTGCCCCGGAAAAGATAGACGTCCTGCGAAACGAACGCGATTTTCGAACGCAGCGCCGCCAGGTCGACCTTCGATATGTCCTGGCCGTCGATTTCGATCACGCCGGATTCAGGGGTGTAGAAACGCTGCAGCAGCGCGAGAACCGTGGACTTGCCGCCGCCCGACGGTCCGACGAGCGCCGTTGTCATGTTGGGCTCGGCGACCAGGTCCAGCCCGTCGAGCACGGGCTCCTCCTCGCGATAACGGAAACGCACGCCGGTGAATACGACGCGCCCGTCCCTGATTTCGAGCGCAGGCAGGCCGGGCTTGTGCGTTTCCGCCGCCGGGTGGTCCAGCACGTCGTACATCATCTTCGCGCTGCTCACGCCATTCTGCAGCTGGAGCCGCAGCCGGGCGAGGCGCTTGGCGGGTTCGTACGCCATCAGGAGCGCGGCGACGAAGGAAAAGAACGAGCCGGGATCGGCATGATACAGGGTGATCCGCCAGCTTCCGTAAAAGATCACGGCGCCGATGGCGAAGCCCGCCAGCGTGTCGGCGATCGGGCCCGACATCGCAAGCCCGGTGGATATGCGATTGGAGCTTCGCTCCACCTCGCGCACCGCCACTTTCATGCGATTGCGCATCTCGTCTTCGAGATTGAAGGACTTGACGATGCGCGCGCCCTGCAGCGTCTCCTGCATCGTCTGCATGATCTGCGTCGCACCCGCGTAGCCTCGGATCACGAACTTGCGGATGCGGCCCACCGTCTGCGTGAGCAACATGGCCCCGATGGGCATGGTCGCGACGGCGAAAAGCGCAAGCACCGGCTCCTGCATCACCATGACGATGATGAGACCGATGACGGTCAGGAGATCGCGCCCCGCCGTCGTCACCATCGCCTGCATCGTGTCGCGGATCCCGTTGGGGGCATAGACGAGCCGGGTGATGAAATCGCTTGAGTGCCTGTCGTGGAAGAAGCGCATGTCCTGCCGCAGCAGGTGATCGAACAGGACACGCTGGGCGCCCGCGATGATTGCGTTGCCGGCGCGCGCGAGAATGATCGTCGCGAGGAACGTCGCAATGCCGCGCAGCATGAAGAGTCCGAAGACGAGCCACGCCATGAACCTCAGGTCGCGGAACTTGTCGCCTTCGATGATGCCGTTGAGGACCGGCTTGAGGAGATAGGCGGTCGAGGCCGTCGCTGCTGCGCCGACGCCGAGGAAGGCCATGGCGAGAAGGTAGGATCCGATATGCTTGCGCCCATGCTCGCGGTAGAGCCGCTTGAGCATGTCGACGGTTTCCCGGCTCCACGGCTGGCGCGCGGGTTTGGGTTCCTTCAGGATCATCGCAGGGGCTTAGCCTGCTCCCCCGGCGCGGACAAGCGAAACGCGTGGGTGCGCGCCTTGCGCCCGGGGAGGGGCGTCAAGGGGCCGCAAGTCTTTCAGGCGGACGGCTCCGCCTTCCTGGGCCGCGACATGTCCTTGATTCGGCGCGACAGGCGAATGCCCCGGCGCTCGATATGGGCGCCATCCTTCTGCAGGAAGGCACGGAACTCGTCGCGCTTCTCGTGGACCGAGGCAATGACGAAGCCCGCCGGCACGCCGATGTCCACGAGCAGCGCCTCGGCGAGTTGCAGGCTTGCCTCGATCGTCTCCGGCACCGCGTCCGTTGCGCCGATCTCATAAAGGTGGGACGCGTGGCCGGCGTCGCGCGCGCGGGCGACGATGGTGAGGTCCGGCCGCTGCGCGCGCGCGATCTGGATCACTTTTTCGACGGCTGCGGGCGCATCCATCGTCACCACCACCGCCTTCGCGCCCATGATGCCGCACTTTCGCAGGAACTCGGGACGGGACGCGTCGCCCCAGAATATGTTGAGTCCTTCTTCGCGCGCCCGGGCCACGAGGCGCGCGTCGCCGTCGACGGCCATGAAGGGGATCTTGTGCCGCGCCAGCATCTCGCCCACGAGCGCCCCGACGCGCCCGTGGCCGACGATGATGACGTGGCCTTGCGTGTCGGCTTCGGGGGCATTCTCCACCATGGTCGCGGGGTCAACCTGTCCGGGCGCCCCTTTCGCCATGCGCGCCCCCATGGCGGCCAGAAACGGGATCGCGATCATCGAAAGCGTGACCGCAAGCGCCAGTTGCGAGGCGAAAGGCCGTTCGATCAGGCCTGTCCCGATGGCGGCACCGAGCATCACGAAGGCGAATTCGCCGCCAGGCGCATTCACGAGCGCGGCTTCGCGGGCGGCGATTTCGCGAACGCCCGCGATGAGCGCAAGGACGTAGGTGATGAGAAACTTGCCGGCGATCAGGGCAAGGGCGATGCCGATGGTCTGCAGCGGCTCCCCCGCCACGCGCCCGAAATCGAGCCCCGCGCCGACCGTGACGAAGAACAGGCCGAGCAGCAGGCCCTTGAACGGCTCGATGGTGACTTCCACCTCGCGCCGGAACTCCGTTTCCGCGAGCAACAGTCCCGCGACGAAGGCGCCGAGCGACATGGACATTCCGGCTGCGGCGGCGGCGAGCCCCGCGCCGATGACCACCAGCAGGCACGCGGCGACGAAGAGTTCGGTCGAACGCGCCGCCGCCACGTGATGGAACAGTGGCCGGATAAGAAGGCGTCCAAGGCCGACCAGCAGGATGAGCCCCGCAAGCGCGGGCGCCAGCGTGGAGACGAAAAGCGACAGCACGCCATTGCCCCCGTCGCTGCCGCCGAGCACCGAGATCATGAAAAGGAATGGCGCGACCATCAGGTCCTGGAACAGCAGGATCGCAAAGGCGACGCGACCCGCGGAAGAATTCAGCCTTTTGCGCTCGGCCAGCGCCGGCATCACGATGGCTGTGGAGGAAAGCGCCAGAGCGGCGCCGACTGCGATGGCCGCCTTCAGCGGCAGGCCGGACAGATAGGCGATTTCGCCGATCACGATGGTCGTGACGCCCACCTGCAGCGCGCCAAGGCCGAACACCAACTTGCGCATCCGCATCAGCCGTTCGAAGGACAGCTCAAGGCCGATCATGAAGAGCAGGAATGCGACGCCAAGTTCAGCGACCTTGGAGAGCTGGTCGACGTTCGAGATCGAAACCCATTTGAACAGCGGCGCGTGTTCGGCGAGGCGGCCAAGCGCGAAGGGTCCAAGCAGAACGCCCGCAGCGATAAATCCGAGCACCGGGCTGATGCGCAGGCGATGGAACAGCGGCACCACGATGCCGGCCGTGATCAGGAAAAGGATTGCTTCCTTGTAGTCCGAGAGATGGAGTTGGTGTTCCAAGCAGCCTGTCCGCGCGTGTATGCGGGCAAGCTACAGGATTCGGGATGAAAAAAGCCAGCGGCAGCGCCGCTACAGACCCGGTATGTAGCTTGCAAGTTTCGAAACGCCGTCGCTTACGGCGCCCGCGATCCGGCTGGGAGAGGGCGCGTAGGAACCGATGCGCGCGAGAACGCCCTCATCTTTTGTGTTTTCCTTGGGCGCGACGCCGGCGGCAGGCGCCGGTTCGCCCGCCTGCGCCTTGTCGGGCTGCATGGGGCGGCCTGTGGACGGAACGGCTTGCGCCTGCGCGCCTTGCGGTTGCGGTCCCGCCGGCCCTTCGCGCCGCGCAACGCTCCTGCCGCCCTTGACCGGTTCGGCGGCGTGCTGGGGCGCGGCCTTGGACGCAGCCGGGGCCTTGGGCTGCGGCGGCGCCAGCGCCTCCTCGGGGAGCGGTGGTGCGACGCGCGCCAGCGAAATGGCGACGACGGCGTGGGCTGCGGCCTTCTCCGCTTCCGCCGTTTCCACGCTCTGGGAGGGCGCAAGCGGCTGCGCGGCGCGCGCCGGCTTCCCGTCCGGCCCTGAGCGGCCCGCGCCGACCGCCAGGAAGGCGATAGCGGCGAACACCATGGCGAGCGGCAGAAGGGCCGTGAGCCCGCCCGCCCGTCCCGAGTCGGCTGTCGCCTGGCTGCGCTGCGTCATCGTCCTGCCCCGTGAAGGTTTTGCGCTGGCTCAAGACGCAATTGTTCGGCGCAGGCGGCGGCGAAATTAGGGCGCTTTTGGCGCGAGCCTCAAATGCTGCGCAACTCGCTGTTCTCGAGCCGCTTTGACACCATCTCGCGCAACGAGCGGAGATCCTTCGCAAACAGGCGGATGCCTTCAGCGAGCTTCTCCGTCGCCATGGCGTCTTCATTGAGCAGATAGCGGAATGTTTTTTCGTCGAGCGTCATGCGGGCGGGCGTGTCCTTGTCGATCCTCGCCGGATCCAGCTTGCGCTCAAGCGTTCCTTGCGCGCTCGCGAGTTCCGCAAGCAGTTGCGGGGAAATGGTCAGGCGGTCGCAGCCGGCAAGGGCCTCGATCTCGCCGGGGTTGCGGAACGACGCGCCCATCACCACGGTGCGCACGTCGTTGGCTTTGTAATAATTGTAGATCGTGCGAACGGACAGCACGCCGGGATCGGTCTCCGCGGTATAGGCCTTGCCCTCGTTCTTCACGTGCCAGTCGAGGATGCGCCCGACGAAAGGCGAGATCAGGAACGCGCCGGCGTCAGCGCAGGCCGCCGCCTGGGCGAGGCTGAAGATCAGGGTCATGTTGCAGTCGACGCCGTCCCTTTGCAGGATTTCGGCGGCGCGTATGCCTTCCCATGTAGAGGCGAGCTTGATGAGAACGCGGCTGCGATCCACGCCCCGGGATTCGTAGTCCGCGATGAACATCCGCGCCTTGTCGACCATGCCCTGCACGTCGAACGAGAGGTCTGCGTCGACTTCCGTCGAAACGCGGCCGGGCACGATGCGGGCAAGTTCGACGCCGAAGTTGACGGCGAGGCGGTCGCAGACCTCGCTCGTCACCCGGCGGCGGCTCATTCCCCAGGAGATCGCCTCGTCGACGAGGTGCTGGTAGGCGTCCATCTGGGCCGCCTTCAGGATCAGGGTCGGATTTGTGGTGCAGTCGGTGGGCTGGAAGGCGCGGATCGACTCCATGTCGCCGGTGTCCGCGACAATGGTTGTCATGGTCTTCAACTGGTCGAGCTTGCTGGCCATCTGGCGACTCCGTCCGCGCGAATTCATGAGCACTTATAGCGGGCGCGACAACGCCTGCCAGCGCCAATCCGGCAGTTTGATCCCGGCGGCATGACCGCGGGGACGCTCCGTGGTTGGACTTTGGGCGGGCTGCCCGCCTGTCGGCGCGGCAAGCCCGGCCGCGGCTGGCCCGGCAGTTGGAGCCTGCCGGGCGTTTGCCGTTACTTCTTCTCGCGCTCGACGAGCGACAGAACGTCGGCGAGTCGCTTCTTCACGTCCGCCGGCGCGTCGATGATGTCGGACACGATCTTCTGAAGCTCCTCGCCCGGCACGGGATCGATATCGAGGTTGAGCTTCTTTGCGTCCTCGAGGAACGCCTTGTCCTTCACCATCGCATTGAAGGCCGCGCGCAGCGCCTTCACGCGATCCGCCGGCACGTTCGGCGGGGCGAAGAAGGGACGCCCGATCGTGGTCGGCGCCGAGAGCAGGCGCAGCGCCGAGCGGTCGAGTTCATTGCTTGCCGTGTCCATCAGGAGCGGCACGTTTGGCAGGTCGGGCGCCTTGCGCAGGCCGATCTGGACGAGAATGTTGATCTTGTTGTCCTTGATCCAGTCCGGCCGCGTCGACTTGTAGGACGCCCAGGCGTTCGAGCCGCGTCCGGCGACTTCGCCGCGCTCCATCGCGAGGTTGATCTCGTTGCCGCCAGGGTAGCCGAGGATGACCTTGAACTTCGTGCCGGCCATGGCGTTCAGAACGGTCGGGTATTGCGACGAAGTGTTGTAGCCCGTCGCGCCCATGGTGACTTCGATCTTCTTCGCATCGTCGATCGTCTTGACAGGCGATGTGTGCCAGGTCGTCAGCACGTTGTTGTCGGCGTTCGGATTGCCGATCCAGTTCAACTCGCGCGAGTCGAATTTCACGCCAGCGTCGCCGAGCGCCTGTTCGAGCGGGATCGACTGGTCGGCGATGCCCATCGCAGTTCCGTCCTTCGGCGCGACGCCGTGGATGAAGGCGGCGGCGATGCGGCTGCCGGCGCCGGTCATGTTGCGGGGCACCATCGCGGGCTTGCCGGGAATGTGCTCGCCCATGTGGCGCGCAACCAGGCGTCCGTAGGCGTCGTAGCCGCCGCCGACTGTAAACCCGATGACGATGTCGATCTTCTTGCCCTTGTAGAAGTCCTCCACGCTCTGCGCATTGGCCGCGGTAGCGGCGCCGGCGAGCAGGGCGGACGTCAGCGCGGCGGCGCGCGCGTGTCTGAAAGTCATGTTCATGTCCCTCCGGTTATCATTCTTGAGGCGCGGACGCGCCGTGCCCGATCCGGGGCTGTCGAGCGGATACCGCAAAACGCCTGGGCGCGGAACAGCAAACGTCAAAACGCCCTGCGATGGGGGAGAGGCCCCTCATGACCTCGGCCCTTGACCCCCGGCGCGGCGGGTCGATACAAGCAGTCTTAGAAATCTAAGATTGCGCCCGCGCCGAACGTGCGCGCGCCCCGGGAGCGTACATGTCGCAGCAGACCCTTTCCTGGCTATCCACCATCGAGGAAGTGGTCGAGGACGCGCGCGCGGGGCGTATGTTCATCCTGGTTGATGACGAGGACCGCGAGAACGAGGGCGACCTCGTCATTCCAGCGCAGATGGCCAACGCCGAGGCCATCAATTTCATGGCACGGTACGGCCGCGGCCTGATCTGCCTGTCCATGACCCGGCAGCGCGTCGACGAACTCGGACTGCACCTGATGGCGCCGAGCAACGGCACGCGCCATCAGACGGCGTTCACCGTTTCCATAGAAGCGCGCGAAGGCGTCACCACCGGCATTTCCGCGGCCGACCGCGCCCGCACCATCGCGGTAGCCATCGACGCCGGCAAGGGCCGCAACGACATCGTCACGCCCGGCCACGTGTTCCCGCTGATGGCGCAGGACGGCGGCGTGCTCGTTCGCGCCGGCCATACCGAGGCGGCGGTCGACATCTCGCGTCTTGCGGGGCTCAACCCGTCGGGCGTGATCTGCGAGATCATGAACGATGACGGCACCATGGCGCGGATGCCGGACCTCGTGAAATTCGCCCAGCAGCACGGGCTCAAGATAGCGACCATCGCCGACCTGATCGCCTACCGCCGCCGCAACGAACGCCTTGTCAAGCTCGAGGCCGAGACGCGGATCGAGAGCCGGTTCGGCGGCGCCTTCGACCTGCGGGTCTACAGCAACACGATCCAGTACGCGGAGCACATCGCGCTGGTGCGCGGCGACATATCCGGGCCCGATCCGGTTCTCGTGCGCATGCATCAGGCCAACATGCTCGCCGACAGCCTTGGCGACGTGACGGCTGGCGAGTTCTTCGGGGGCGAGGCGCGCAACCGCGGCGGCGAGCTCGAAGCCTCCATGCGCATGATCGCGGAGGCGGATCGCGGCGTGATCGTCATCATCCGCGAACCATCGGGCACGAGCGTCAGCCGCGCCATTCACGAACGCAACGGAGCCGCCGCGCGCCGGCCCATCGCCGAACTCCGGCAGTATGGCGTGGGCGCCCAGATCCTCGCCGATCTCGGGTTGAAGAAGATCATCCTGTTGTCGAACACCAAGCGCAATATCGTCGGCATCGAGGGGTACGGCATCGAAGTCGTCACCCAGCAGCCCATTCCGCCCCATTACATTCACGGGGTGTGACGGCCCTCGGCGCGCACCCCGCCTGAAGCGTTCAGACGTTCACGATCTCCGAAACGATCTGCGGACCACGGCGCAGCGTGAATTCCTGAAACGACCTGACCGTGTCGGGGATGAGGCGGCCGGCCGCCCACGCTAGCCCCACCGGTCGTGTATGAAGCGGTCCGTTCGTGGGAAGCAGAGCGACGTCCTTTGGGAATTCGCCGTCCTGCGCGAGGATCGCGATGCCGAGGCCCGCCGCCACGAAGCCGGGAATGCCGTTCGAATCCTCCGCCTCCAGCACCACGTTCGGCGCCGCCCCGCCGCTTTCGAAAATTCCCTCGATGATGGTGCGCATCGAATGGGTTTTCCTGAACGTGATGAGGGGATGATTGGCCAGTTCACGCACGCCGAGCGGTCCTTGCTTGAGCAAAGGGCTGTCACGGGGGCCGATAGCGAAAAATCGCTGATCGTAAAGCTTGCTCCATTTGATCGACGGGCGATCCAGCGGCGCTGAGGAAAAAATCAGGTCGAGTTCATCGGCCTCGAGCAGGTCTACCAGCGGCGAGGTGATGCTCGACACGAACCTGAACTGGGCCTCGGCGAAGGTCTCCCGGTAGGAGCTGACCAGCTGCGGAATGATGCGGCTGGCGAGGCTGCGCATGAACCCGATGCGCACCGGGCGGCTATCGGTGCGCCCCATGTCCATGATCGCATTTTGCGCCGCTTCGATCTCCCGGTGCGCCTTTTCCATTCGGGCGAGCAGCAGATGGCCGTGTTCCGTCAGGCGGACGGACCGGCCCGTTCTCTCGAAAAGCAGGACGCCGAGCTGTTCCTCCAGGCGTCCGATCGCGCGGCTGATCGCGGGCTGGCTGGTGTGGAGGGCCTTCGCGGCCTTGCTGAAGTGCTCCAGCCGTCCAGCCTGCCGGAAGCACTCCAGATAATACCAGTTGACCGGCATCCCCGCCCTTTTCCGCATCCTCGGCTGTCGCTTCGCGGGACGCCGATCGCGGCCAGATTGATACCATCAGGATATGAAATCGTAAAAAAAATTATTGGAAGCCGGGCTGAATATGCAAGACTCATCCCCTATCGCCAAACCAGAACAATCATCCGAGGGAGCCCATGCTCAAGGAAACTCTTCAGGCCGAAGTCATCCCCGTGAGCGGGATCGACGTCGAGGTTCGCACCTACGGGACGGGCTCGCCCTTGTTCTTGCTTGCGAGCGAAGAGCAACTTGAGGTCGACAGCCCGTTCGTCAAGGAACTGGCGCGCGACTACAAGGTGATCATGCCCTCGCCCCCGGGCTTTGGAACGTCCGGCCGCCCAGACTGGATCACCAACCCGGACGATCTCGCCTACGTGATGCTCGATCTCGTCGAGAAGCTCGGATTGAACGACGTTCCGCTGGTAGGCTGCTCGCTTGGCGGCTGGATCGCCGCGGAAATGGCGACGAAGGATGACAGCCGCTTTTCGCGCCTCGCGCTGATCGACGCCTACGGCGTCAAGATCGGTGGTCCGTTCGACGTCGACATTCAGGATATCTGGATCCTGCATCCCGCCAAGGTCGCCGCGATGAAGTGGCGCGACGTGGAGAAGGGCAAGCGCGATTATTCCTCGATGAGCGACGACCAGCTCGCCGTGATCGCGCGCAACACGGAAACGTTCGCCCGCTTCTGCTGGGAGCCCTACATGCACAACCCGAAGCTGAAGCACCGCCTGCATCGCATCGTGACGCCGACGCTCGTGATCTGGGGCGAGAACGACGGCGTGGCGGCCCCATCCTATGGCAAGGCCTACGCGGGCCTGATTCCCGGGGCGAAGTTCGAAACCATCGCCGAAGCGGGCCATTACCCGCAGATCGAGCAACCCGAAGCCGTCCTGAAGGCGCTGCGCGCCTTCCTCGCCTAAACGAAAACGGACATCAGGAGAGGCCGCACCATGTACGCCTGGCACTTCACCGAAATGCCCTATCCGAACTTGCCGCCGCTCGAGACGCTGTCGACCATGCGCGTCTCGATCCCGAGCAAGCTCTATGACCCCAAGATCGGCGCCGATCTCTACAACCGCTATCTCGACGAGCACATGCTGGCTGACGAACTCGGCCTCAACATGCTGCTCAACGAGCATCATCAGACGGCCACCTGCATCAACGCCTGCGCGCCGCTCACCGCCGCCATCCTCGCGCGCCAGACGAGCAAGGGCCGCATCTGCATCCTCGGCAATCCCGTCGCCAACCGTCAGGACCCGATCCGCATCGCCGAAGAAATGGCGATGATCGACTGCATCTCGCGCGGCCGTCTCGACGTCGGCTTCGTGCGGGGCGTGCCGTATGAGGTCTTCGCGGCCAACAGCAACCCGACGCAGACCGTCGAGCGCCTCTGGGAAGGCATCGACCTCGTTTCGAAGGCGTGGACGCACACGGAAGGTCCGTTCAACTTCGAAGGCAAGTTCACCCACAAGCGGGCCATCAACCTGTGGCCGCGTCCTTACCAGACGCCGCATCCGGCGATCTGGATCACGGGGTCGAGCGACCTTGAGAATATCAAGCGCGCCGCCGCGCGCGGCTTCGTCTTCGCCACCTTCCTGCAGCCGCACGAGAAGGTGAAGTGGATGTTCGACGGCTATCGCTCCGCCTATCGCGACACCGGGCTGCCGGGCGGCGGCGGAACGGCCTACATGCCGCTCGTCTTCACCGCCGACTCCGACGCGGAGGCCGAGGCCGGCGCGCGCGAACTGTGCTGGTATCTCGACGCCAAGTCCGAGCCTCAGTATCGCAACCCGCCCGGCTATGTGCCAGTCGAGTTCAACGTGCAGGCGCTGAAGGGCACGTTCACCGGCCGCACGGACGCGATGCGCAAGCAGTCGATCGAGTTCCTGAAGGACCAGGGCGTGCTCATCTATGGCAAGCCCGACGACGTCGCCAAGCAGATCAAGCGACTGTTCGATCTTGTCGGCGGCTTCGACCACCTGCTGATGATGCAGCAGGCCGGCCACCTCAGCCATGAGCGCACGAAGCGCAGCATTACGCTCTTCGCCAAGGAAGTGTATCCGCAGGTGAAGGACCTGCCGCGCACCCGTCCGCTCAATGCGCAGGCGGCGGCGGAATGAGCCAAAGCCGCTACATTTCGGTCGACGGCGTTCGGACGCATTACCTGGAGGCCGGCGACGGCGCCCGGGGCGCGCGTCCGACCATCGTGCTGCTGCACTCCGCCGAATTCGGCGGAGCCGCGGAAATCACGTGGGAGCAGAACATTGACGTTTTGGCGCAGCGCTATCACGTGCTCGCGCCGGATCATCTCGGCTTCGGCCGGACCGAAAAGATTTTCGACTTCGGCAACCAGTTCGAACGCCGCATCCGGCACATCCGCCGCTTCATCGAAACGATGGACGTTGGCCCCGTGCATGTCATGGGTTCGTCCATGTCGGGCGGCCTGACGCTCACCGTCGCTGCGCGGCCGAAGCCCGACTGGCCGCTCGTGTCCGTCGTCTGCTGCTCCGGCGGCGGCGACTCGCCCGACAACGACGCGCGAAAGGTGCTCAATTCCTACGACGGCACGAAGGAGCACATGCGGCGCATCGTCGACACGATGTTCGTCGACAAGAGATGGGCCGCCGACGACAACTACATCGAGCGACGCTGGGAACTCGCGAACCTGCCCGGCGCCTGGGAGGCGACCGCCGCCGCGCGCTTCAAGGCGCCGTTCCGCGAGGCGAGCCGCAACCGCTCCGAACGCGACAACATCGCCTACGGCAACATCGCGGTTCCCACGCTCGTTTTCGCGGGCCGCCACGATCCGCTGCGCGCCCCGGGCTACACCGACGGCTTCGTGCCGCATATTCCCAACGCCGAGCTTCACGTCTTCGAGCACGCTGGGCACATGGGCAATATCGAATGCGCATCGGAGTTCAACGCGCGCGTCATGGCGTTCCTGGCGAAGGTTGACGGGGGCTGAAGCCATACGCTTTATGCGCGCGAACCCTTGCAGATCGAGAACGCCATGACCGTTGACATGCGGCTCACCGCTATCCGTTACGCCTCGCAGGATACGAATCTCTACGAGTTCCGCCGTCCGGACGGGGCGGCGCTGCCGCCGGTGGAGCCTGGCGCGCACATCGACCTCAACCTGCCCAACGGCATGATGCGGCAATATTCGCTCGTCACCGCGGACGGGGACCCGGCGGCCTATGTCGTCGGCATCAAGCGCGACCGTGCGAGCCGCGGCGGCTCGATCTACATCCACGACCACTTGCGCGTCGGCCAGATCATTGCGATTGGCGGACCGCGCAACAATTTTCCCCTGAAGGAAGACGCGCCGCACACGGTGCTGATCGCCGGGGGCATCGGCATCACGCCGATCTGGTGCATGGCGCAGCGTCTGAAGAAGCTCGGACGTTCGTTCGAGCTGCATTACGCCTGCCGCGACCGCGTGGAAGTCGCGTTCCACGACGAGCTTGCGGCCCTGCCGGAAGCGAAGATCCACATCGACGCCGAAGCTGGCGGGTTTCTCGACGTGGCGGCCATCGTGAACGGCGCGCGTGGGGACGCGCACTTCTACTGCTGCGGCCCCGTCCCGATGCTCCAGGGCTTCGAAAAGGCGACGGCTGCGCTGCCGCCCGAGCAGGTCCATGTCGAATACTTCTCGCCGAAGGAAGAGGCGGCGACCGGCGGCGGCTATGTCGTCGAGTTGCGCAAGTCCGGCAAGGAATTCACGATCCCCGAAGGCAAGACGATCCTCGACGTTCTGCTCGAAGGCGGCGTCGACATCATGTACTCCTGCCAGGAAGGCGTCTGCGGCGCGTGCGAGACGGCCGTGATTTCAGGCACGCCCGATCATCGCGACGGCATCCTCACGGAAAAGGAACGCGCCGAGAGCAAGACGATGATGATCTGCTGCTCCGGCTCGAAAAGCCCGCGCCTCGTTCTGGACATGTAATTCGTCGTGGCCGGCGAACGCTGACCCCGCACGCCAAACGCGTGTGCTTCACCCGCCCCAGTTCTTGTCGCTCAGCACGTCCTCGTTATGCTGGCCCAGCCCCGGCGCCGGGCGCGGTGAAGCGAGGGGCTCGCCATCCATGACGATCGGCGCGCGCAGGCCAGGCGTCGTTCCCTTCGCCGCGAGCGGATTGTCGATGTCGATGCGCATTCCGCGATGGACGATCTGCGGATCGGCGAACACGTCGCCGACGTTGTTGATCGGCCCGGCGGGAACCCCCGCCGCATCGAGCTTCGGCAGAAGCGCCGCGCGCGTGAAGCGCCGGAAGATGGGATAGAACGTCTCGTTGAATGCGACGCGATTGATTACGCGATCCTTGCTCTTCGCAAAGCGCGCGTCGAGTCCGAGTTCGGGCGCGCCGAGAACTTCGCACAGCTTGCGATATTGTCCGTCGTTGCCGGTCGCGATGATCACGTCGCCGTCGCTGACGGGAAACACATCGTAGGGCACGATGTTGGGATGCGCGTTGCCGAGCCGGTGCGGCTCCTTCCCGCTGACGAAATAATTGATCGCCTGATAGCCGAGCACGGCGACCTGTGCGTCGAGAAGCGCGCAATCGATATAGGCGCCCTCGTTCGTGTCGCGGCGGCGCAGGAGCGCGGCCTGAATGGCGTTGGCGGCGTAAAGCCCGGTGAAGATGTCTGCGATCGCGACGCCCGACTTCGACGGCGGCCCGCCGGGCAACCCCGTCAGGTGCATCGCGCCGCCCATGCCCTGCACGAGAAAATCATAGCCCGCGCGCGCTGCATAAGGCCCGTCCTGCCCGAAGCCTGTGATCGAGCAATAGACCACGCGTGGATTGATCGCTTTCAGCGAGTCGTAGTCGAGTCCGTACTTCTTCAGGCCGCCGACCTTGAAGTTTTCGATGATGACGTCGGCGTGCGCCGCGAGCTTCTTCACGCGCGCGCGGCCTTCGTCCGTCTCGAAATCCGCTGTGACGCAGCGCTTTCCGCGATTGCAGGCATGGTAATACGCCGCGCCGAGGCTCCCGCCGTCCTTGCCTTCCACGAAGGGCGGGCCCCAGTGCCGCGTGTCGTCGCCCGCGCCCTCGCGCTCCACCTTCACGACGTCGGCGCCAAGGTCCGCGAGCAATTGCCCGCACCAGGGACCGGCGAGAATGCGCGCGAGCTCAAGAACGCGAACGCCAGCGAGGGGAGCCTGCGTCATCAGAAGAACGCCTGCAGGCCCGTCTGCGCGCGGCCGAGAATGAGCGCATGCACGTCATGCGTGCCTTCGTAGGTGTTCACGGTTTCAAGGTTCTGCGCATGGCGCATCACATGGTACTCGCCGTGAATGCCATTGCCGCCGTGCATGTCGCGCGCCATGCGCGCGATATCGAGCGCCTTGCCGCAATTGTTGCGCTTGATGAGCGAGATCATCTCCGGCGCGGCGCGGCCTTCGTCCATCAGGCGTCCCACGCGCAACGCCGCCTGCAGGCCGAGCGCGATTTCCGTCTGCATGTCGGCCAGCTTCTTCTGCACGAGTTGCGTGGCGGCGAGCGGGCGGCCGAACTGCTTGCGGTCGAGCGTGTATTGCCGCGCGCGCGTCCAGCAATCCTCCGCGGCGCCCATCGTGCCCCAGGCGATGCCGTAGCGCGCGCGGTTGAGGCAACCGAACGGACCCTTCAGGCCCGACACGTTCGGCAGCATCTGGTCTTCGCTCACGACGACGCCGTCCATCACGATCTCGCCGGTGATGGAGGCGCGCAGCGACAGCTTGCCTTCGATCTTCGGCGCGGAGAGCCCCTTCATCCCCTTTTCGAGGATGAAGCCGCGAATGGCGCCGTCATGGGCGTCCGACTTCGCCCACACGATGAACACGTCGGCGATCGGAGAATTGGAGATCCACATCTTCGTCCCGGTGAGCCTGTACCCGTCAGCCACCTTCTCGGCCCGCGTCTTCATGCCGGCTGGATCGGAGCCCGCGTCAGGCTCGGTCAGCCCGAAACAGCCGATGAGGTCGCCGGCAACGAGCTTCGGCAGGTATTTCCGCCTCTGGTCCGGTGAGCCGTAGGCGTGGATCGGGTGAATGACGAGCGAGGACTGCACGCTCATCATCGAGCGGTAGCCGGAATCGACGCGTTCAACCTCGCGCGCGACGAGCCCGTAGGCGACGTAGGAGGCGCCCGCCGCGCCAAAATCGGGCGGCAGCGTCACGCCAAGCAGGCCGCGCCGACCCATTTCACGAAACAGGCCGGGCTCGCTCTTTTCCTGCGCATAGGCCTCGATCACGCGTGGCAGAAGTTCGCCCTGGGCGAATTCGCGCGCGGCGTCGGCGATCATGCGCTCGTCTTCCGTGAGCTGGTCCTCGAGGAGAAAGGGGTCCGCCCAGGCGAACTGGGCGCGGTCCTCGCTGTTGCTCGCCGCCATCTTTTTTCGGCCTTTCTCCGTGCGTTCTGCGTTCAGATGGGGATATGGCGGGGCGCAGGCGCTGGCAAGCGTCCGGAGCGTCAACAATCGCTTGAACCGGGGCTCCGCCTTGGCCATCTTAGGGTCATGGCAGCGCAAAACGCCAAGTTCATACGCCCGGATCCGTCCGTGCTCGCCGCCATGAACGAGCGGTCACGGGAAATCTTCCGGCTCCTGGTGGAAAGCTACCTCGCGACTGGCGAGCCGGTGGGGTCGCGCAACCTGTCGCGCCTGCTGCCGATGACGCTGTCGCCCGCCTCCGTCCGCAACGTGATGCAGGATCTCGAGGAGTCCGGGCTTATCTTCGCGCCGCACACCAGCGCCGGCCGCCTGCCGACCGAGCTCGGCCTGCGTTTCTTCGTGGACTCGATCCTAGAAATCGGCGACGTCGCCGCCGAGGAGCGGGCGCGCATCGAGGCGCAGGTGCGCGCGTCCGGCTCCGGCCAGTCGATGGAGGATCTTCTGGCCGAGGCGTCCTCGCTCCTGTCCGGCCTGTCGCGCGGCGCGGGCGTCGTGCTTACGTCGAAGGACAACGTCGGGCTCAAGCAGATCGAGTTCGTCCGCCTGGAGCCCGATAAGGCGCTGGCGGTTCTCGTGGCCGAAAACGGCGCGGTCGAGAACCGGATACTCAATATCCCCCGCGACCTGCCGGCGTCGGCGCTCGTGGAAGCCGCCAATTATCTCAACGCCCGCATTCGCGGCCGGACGCTCGCGGAACTCCGGCAGGACATCGAGACCTCGCGCGCGGCTGCGGAAAAGGAGCTGGATCAGCTCACCGCACGCCTCGTCGACGCGGGTCTCGCCAGCTGGACAGGCCCGCAGGGCTCGACGCAGCAGCTCATCGTGCGCGGACAGGCGAACTTGCTGGAAGACTTGCGCGCGGTGGAGGATCTCGAGCGCATACGCCTTCTGTTCGAGGATCTCGAAACGAAGAAGGACGTGATCGACCTTCTCGCCCGCGCCGAGACTGGCGAGGGCGTGCGCATCTTCATCGGCTCCGAGAACAAGCTGTTTTCGCTGTCCGGTTCGTCGATGATCGCGGCGCCGTTCCGCGACGCAAACCAGAAGATCGTCGGCGTCGTGGGCGTCATCGGCCCGACGCGCCTCAATTACGCGCGCATCGTGCCGATGGTGGACTACACCGCGAAGGTCGTTTCGCGCCTCGTGCGGGGCTGAGGCGCGAAGCCGCGAGCCTTCAGGCCGTGGTCGTCTGCCTTCGCGTCGTGCGCGTCATCAGGAACGCCGAGCCCGCCAATGCGACGCCGACGATTGTGCTCGCGATGAACGGCGTCAGCATGAGCAGGCCGCCTGCGCCGAGCATGAGCCTGGTCAGATTGTTGTGCGCCCAGCGGGAGTAGTTCTCGATTGCCGCCGAGACAAACACAAGCCCGAGCCCCGCGGTGATGAACGTGACGGCCGTCTTCCATATCGGCCCCTGCCACAGAAGCTCGGGGCCGAACACGAAGACGAACGGCACGAGGAACGCAGCAAGCGCCAGTTTCACGGCGTGCGCGGCAATGAGAATCGGATTGTCGCCGGAAATCGACGCGGCCGCGAAGGCCGCTACCGCGACAGGCGGCGTGATCGCCGACAGAACCGCGAAGTAGAGAATGAACATGTGGCCCGCGAGATCGCTGATGCCGACCTGCTTCATCAGCGGGCTCATCAGCACGGCCGCTAGGATGTAGGCCGAGGGCGTCGGCATTCCCATGCCCAGGATGATGGTGAGGAGGCCGGCAACGACAAAGGTGAACAGCTGATCGGCGGCCGTGAGCGCATAGACGAGATGCGCGAACTTCGCGGCAAGCCCGGTCATGGTGATGCCGCCGATCACGAGGCCCGCGGCGGCCGTCGCGCCGGCGACTGCGACGGAGCGCACCGTGGTCTCGGCCAGCGCATTGTAGATGCCGACCGGGCCGATGCGCGTGTGGCTGCGCAGCATCGCGACAGCCAGCACCGAGAGCGAACCGAACACGGCGACCATGGTCGGCGTGTAGCCGGCAAGGAGCGCCCATGTTAGCACGACCAGCGGCACGACGAACATGCCGCCGTGCTTCAGCGTCGCGCCGACCTTTGGAAGGCTTTCACGCGGCAGTCCGCCGATCCCGAGGCGGATCGCCCGGAAATGCACCTGCGAATAGACGCAGACATAGTAGAGCAGCGCCGGCAGAAGCGCGGCGATCGCAATGTCGCGGTATTCGATGCCGGTGTATTCGGCCATCAGGAAGGCGGCCGAACCCATGACGGGAGGCATGATGCTGCCGCCGGTCGAGGCCGCGACTTCGATGCCGCTTGCGACGGGGCCGCGGAAACCGGCCTTCTTCATCATCGGAATCGTCACCGAGCCTGTCGTGACCACGTCCGAAGTGGGGCTGCCGGAGATCATGCCGTAAAGACCGGAGGACGCGACGGCCACCTTGGCCGACCCGCCATGCCTGTGTCCGGTGAAGGCGGTCGCGATGTCGTTGAAGAAGTCGCCGCCGCGCGAGTGATAGAGCAACGTGCCGAACAGCACGAACATGAAAGCGTATGTGGCGGCGACACGCGCCGGCAGGCCCATGACGCCGTCCGTCGTATAGATCATGATGTCGAGGAAATGCTCCAGCCCGATGTGCCCGTGGCCGAGCACGCCCGGGATCAGGTGGCCCCAGAGGTTGTACGCCATGAAAATCAGCACGACGGCGAGGAGCCCGACGCCAGTCGCGCGCCGTGTGATCTCCAGCGTCAGGAACACCATCAGCAGGCCGAACCAGTATTGCGCCGGCGTCAGCTCGGTCAGCAGCGCGATCCGGTTGCTGAGTTCGCTGGACTCGAAGAAGAAGAATATTCCGCAGGCCAGACTCGCGGCGGAGAGGATGTAGTCGGGGACGGTCGGGCGCGTCGGATCGGATGTCGCATTGGCGCCGATGACGAGGAAGGCGATCGTCATCGTTCCTGAAAGGAAGAGCGCCGTCAGCACCCAGGGATCGATGTAGAGATAGGTGGCCGCTACGACGACATACACGGCGACGACGAACGCGAGGAAATTGATCGCGTGATTGAGCCAGCCAGTCAGCTTGCGCGGCGCGCCGACGGAAAACCAGAATCCCGGAGTCAGGACGCGAGACAGCGCCATTTTGAACAGCCTTGCTTGAATGGGATCACGGCGGCCTTTCAGCCGCCGTGCCGAACCTTGCGAGCGGTGCGGATTTTGCCGTTACTTGATGACGCCAGCTTCCTTCAGATACTTCTGGGCGCCCGGGTGGAAAGGCGCGGCGCCGGGCTTGGCGAGCGATTCCTTAGTGGTCGCCGCAGCGAGCAGGCGGTGGGACGCCTTGTACTTCTCGATCTGCTCGAACATCGCCTTGGTGATGTTGTAGGCGGTCTTCTCGTCCATGCTGGCGTTGGCGAGCACCGGCATGCCCACGCACACCGAAGCCGAATCGGCGAGCAGGAAGTCGTACTCCTTCGCCTTCACTTCGCAGAACGCCGCGCCCGTCGCCTGGGCGGCCTTCTTCGCGGTCGCTTCGGTCATCGGCAGCATGACGGTCTCGACGCCGCTGGCGACTTCGAGCACGCGAGGGTGCTTGTAGGAAATCCCGAAGCTGATGACGTCGATGCGGCGGTCGAGGAACAGCGAGGTCTGTTCGCCCGACGCGGCGCGGATCACCTGTCCGCCCCACTTCCTGATGTCGTCGAGCGACACGCCGATGGCCGCGAGCGTCGCGATGGAGACGTCGCCGTCCATGTTGCCGGGCCGGTTCACGGCGATTCGCATCGGCGGCTTCTTCGCGGCGATGTCCTCGAAGGTCTTGATGCCGTGCTGGTCGGCCCAGGCCTTGGTGACCAGCGTATGGGTCATCTGGAAACGGCTCTCCGGCGTGTAGGCGTTGAAGAGCATCCGCAGATCCTTGATCGGCGCCTTGAAGGGCGGCTTGCCCTCGAGCGCGACGATCAACTCTGTGTCGGAGACGAAGCCGAGGGGCACCTTGCCCTGCTGCAGCAGGAGCGCGTTGGCGAGGCCGCCGCTGGAGGTCTGGTAGGTTGCGGTCGAGCCGGGGAAGGCTGCGGCGAGCGCCGCGTCCATGCCGGCGCCGGCCGTGGAGACGAGCCCGCCGGGGCTGTAGCCCGCGATGGTCAGGTTGTAGGGCTGCGCCTGCGCCGATGCGGCGACGCAAACCGCGGCGGCGGCCGCGAGCATAATTCTACGCATGTCCGTTTCTCCCTCCTCAGGGGCTTTCGCCGGCGTTCCGGCCAGTCCAACCGGACCTCACCCTCTGGGTGGTACGTATCCAGAAAAGCGCGGAGGGGTCAATGCAAGGCGCGGGGCGCGGGCTTTCGCCCCTTTCCCCGGGGGCTTGGCGCTGCTATCTCCCGCCCATGAGCGCGCACCCGATCGAAAACATTCGCAACTTCTCCATCGTCGCCCACATCGACCATGGCAAGTCGACGCTGGCGGACCGCCTGATCCAGACGACGGGCGCCATGGCCGAGCGCGAGATGGTCGAGCAGGTACTCGACTCCATGGATATCGAGCGCGAGCGCGGCATCACCATCAAGGCGCAGACCGTGCGCCTCGAATACAAGGCGCAGGACGGAAAGACCTACATCCTCAACCTGATGGACACGCCCGGCCACGTGGACTTCGCCTATGAGGTCTCCCGGTCGCTCGCCGCCTGCGAGGGGTCCCTGCTGGTTGTCGACGCCTCGCAGGGCGTTGAGGCCCAGACGCTGGCCAACGTCTATCACGCGCTCGACGCGGGCCACGAAATCGTGCCTGTTCTCAACAAGATCGACTTGCCGGCCGCCGAACCCGAGCGCATCAAGCAGCAGATCGAGGACGTCATCGGCCTCGACGCCTCCGACGCCGTGCCGATTTCCGCCAAGACGGGGCTCGGCATCGACCTCGTGCTCGAGGCCATCGTCAAGCGCCTGCCGCCGCCGAAGGGCGACGATAAGGCGCCCCTGAAGGCCCTGCTGGTCGATTCCTGGTACGACCCCTATCTCGGCGTTGTCGTGCTGGTGCGCGTCATCGACGGCGAGATGAAGAAAGGCCAGAAGATCGTCATGATGGGCACGGACGCCCATTACGAGGTCGACAAGATCGGCGTCTTCCGCCCCAAGATGCAGGATGTCGACAAACTCGGCCCCGGCGAGGTCGGCTTCATCACCGCGCAGATCAAGCAGGTCGCCGACACCCGCGTCGGCGACACGATCACCGAGGACAGGCGGCCGTGCGCCGAGGCGCTGCCGGGCTTCAAGCCCGCCCAGCCGGTCGTGTTCTGCGGGCTCTTCCCCGTCGACGCCGCCGACTTCGACGACCTGCGCGCGGCGATGGGCAAGCTGCGCCTCAACGACGCAAGCTTCACCTACGAGATGGAATCCTCCGCCGCGCTCGGCTTCGGCTTCCGCTGCGGCTTCCTCGGCCTGCTGCATCTGGAAATCATTCAGGAGCGCCTGCACCGCGAGTTCAACCTCGACCTCATCGCGACCGCTCCTTCGGTCGTCTATCGCATCGCGATGACGAACGGCGAGAACATCGAGTTGCACAATCCGGCGGACCTGCCGGACGTGATGAAGATCGAGGAAATCGAGGAGCCGTGGATCAAGGCGACGATCCTCACGCCCGACGATTATCTCGGCTCCGTGCTGAAGCTCTGTCAGGATCGGCGCGGCGTTCAGGTCGACCTCAATTATGTCGGCAAGCGCGCGATGGTGATCTACGAACTGCCGCTCAACGAAGTGGTGTTCGATTTCTACGACCGCCTGAAGTCGATCTCGAAGGGCTATGCGAGCTTCGATTACCAGATCACCGGCTACAAGGCGGGCGATCTCGTGAAGATGTCGATCCTCGTCAACGCCGAGCCGGTGGACGCGCTCTCCATGCTCGTGCACCGCACGCGCGCGGAGTCGCGCGGCCGCGCGATGGTGGAGAAGCTTAAAGAACTGATCCCGCCGCACATGTTCCAGATCCCGATCCAGGCGGCGATCGGCGGCAAGATCATCGCGCGCGAAACGGTGCGCGCGCTGCGCAAGGACGTGACGGCGAAGTGCTATGGCGGCGACGTCACGCGCAAGCGCAAGCTGCTCGAGAAGCAGAAGGAAGGCAAGAAGCGCATGCGCCAGTTCGGCAAGGTGGAGATTCCGCAGGAAGCGTTCATCGCCGCATTGAAGATGGACAGTTGAAATCGCTTTTTCCGAAGTCATGCGGAGGAATCCATGATCATCCATCGCTCCGGCCGTCCGACTCTTCGCGCGTCGTCCGATTATTTCACCGGCACGGTCTGGCAGGACCCCATCGTTGAAGCCCCCGCGCCCGCGAACCTGCGCGCGCTGCGCGTCTCCTTCGAGCCCGGCGCGCGCACTGCGTGGCACACGCATCCGCTCGGCCAGACGATCTACGTCACCGACGGCGTCGGCCTCGTGCAGCGCGAGGGCGGGCCGGTGCAGGTCGTGCGCGCGGGCGACGTCGTCTTCTTCGAGCCGAATGAACGCCACTGGCACGGCGCCTCGCCGAAGGTCGGCATGGTCCACATCGCCATGCAGGAGGCCAGGGACGGCAAGCACGTCGACTGGGCCGAGCACGTCACGGACGAACAATATCTGAGCCCGGCCGAAGGCTGAAAGCCCGCTCGACCCCCGGCGCCCGCCGCGCTAAACATGGGACGGATCGCGCCCGGCAGAGGCGGCGCGGCAGGGGAGGGGTTCATGGGAATTTTCACACGCGCGCTTGCCGCAGCCGCCGTTGTGACGGGCGCTGCGATCACCGCAGGCGCCGCCAGCGCGCAGACGCAATGGCCGACGCGGGCCATCAAGATCATCACGCCGCAGCCGCCGGGCACCGGCATCGACGTGTCGTGCCGCGTGTTCGGTGAGAAGCTGTCGCAGAGGTGGGGCCAGCCTGTCGTGGTCGAGAACCGCCCCGGCGCCGATGGCGCGGTCGGCGTCGGCGCCTTCGTCACGGCCAACGACGACCACACGCTTCTGTGCTCGTTCGGCGGGCCCATCACGATCCTGCCGTTCACCACGCAGACAAAGCTCACCTACGATCCCGCCGCCGACCTGAAGCCGATCTCGACCATCGTCGACTTCGTGCAATTGTTCGCCGTTTCCGCCACGATGGGCGTCGATACGCTCGACGCCTTCGTGAAGAAGGTGCGCAGCGAGCCGGGCAAGCATAATTGGGCGTCGACCCAGGGGTTGCCGCTGCTCATCATGAGCAGCTTCATCCGCGGCGCAAACCTTGAAATGTCCTATGTCCCCTATACGGCGCTGACGCCTGCGCTGCAGGACCTGGGCCAGGGGCGGATCCAGCTGTACGCGACGACCTACGCAAGCTTCCTGCCGCTGATCCAGTCGAACCAGATTCGCGTGCTGCTCACGCTCAACAGCGATCGCGCGCGCCAGCTTCCCAACGTGCCGACGGCCGCTGAGGCGGGTTTGCCGCATCTCACTGTCGTGAGCTTCAACGGCTTTTTTGGCAGCCGCGCGATGTCCGACGCGCTTCGCGACAAGATTGCCGCCGATATCCAGACTGTCGGCAAGGACGCGGACGTTGCGGCCAAACTCGAAAACCTCGGCATCGCCATCCGCACGACCTCGCCTGCTGAGTTCTCGAAGATGATCGCCGAGCAGAGCGCCACCGTGCAGGGCATTCTCAAGGCGACGGGCGGGCTGCCGGGACAGCAGAAATAGTCAAGCGCGAAGGGCAGCCTGCCATGTCGGACGAAGCGAAGGGCGATGCGCCGGGGACGGCCGGCGAACGGCAGTTCCCGCTGCCTGAAGGCTATGACGCCGTGGGAGAAGCCAAGCGCCTCTTGCGCAGCATCCGCGCCGGCGCCCTTGCGACGCTTTCGCAGGATGGATTTCCCTTCGCCTCGCTCGTCAATGTGGCGACGGACTTCGACGGTTCGCCGCTGCTTCTCATGTCGGGCCTGTCGGCTCATACGCGCCATCTCGAGGCCGAGCCGCGCGCGTCGCTCCTCCTGTCAGAAGGCGGCAAGGGCGACCCGCTCGCCCATCCCCGTCTCACCGTGACCGGGCGGGCGCAGCGCATGACCGACGAGTCGCAACGAGCGAGCGTGAAGGCGCGCTTCCTCTCGCGGCACCCGAAGTCTGCCCTTTACGCGGATTTCGGCGACTTCGCCTTCTGGCGGCTTGAGGTGGCGCGCGCCCATCTCAACGGCGGCTTCGCCCGCGCGGCGACATTCCAAGCCGCGCAGATTCTGACGGACGTTTCGGATTCGGCGGAACTCATCGAAATCGAATCGTCGGCGATCGAGCACATGAACGCGGATCATTCCGAAGCCCTGCGACTTTATGCCGTAAACCTGTGTGGAGAACCCGATGGCCGCTGGCGCGCGACCGGCGTCGATCCCGACGGCATGGATCTCGCCAGCGGCGATCTTGTTGCAAGACTTGCTTTTCCGGCGCGGGTCACGGGCGGCGACATGCTGCGCCGAACGCTTGCTGACCTCGGCGCTGCTGCACGTGCGAAGTAATGCTGCAGCGCAAATAGGACTAGCTGTAGCCAATTCTTCAGCAATAGCGCCGAGAAATGACCTGTCCCGCTTGCCCTCCGGTGCGGCGGGGACTAAACAGCCCGCCAACTCAAAGAATGGCGGAGCCCGTGGCGCCATGAACGCGCCACCCGAATGCAACGCGGAGCGAGCGATGAAACAGACTGGCACCTGGAACGCAGCGAACGGCATCGAGAAACAGGGGTTTGGCGGCGCGCGCAGCGCCTCGTACAACCTCGAGGCGCCCATGCTCTACGAGGAGTCGATCCGCCGCTCGGAAGCTGTTCTCATGCCTGGCGGCGCCATCAACGCCGAAACGGGTGTTCACACCGGCCGCTCCCCGAAAGACAAGTTCACTGTTCGTGACGCCACCACCGAGGGCAAGGTCTGGTGGGGCAATAACAGTGCGATCACCTCCGAGCAGTTCGAGACGCTGCTCGCCGACTTCCAGAAGCACGCCGAAGGCATGGACCTCTTCGTGCAGGACCTCTATGGCGGCGCCGATCCCGCATTCCGCGTCAAGGCGCGAGTCATCACGGAACTCGCCTGGCATTCGCTGTTCATCCGCAATCTGCTCATCCGTCCCGATCGCTCCGAGCTCGCCAGCTACGTCAATGAGTTGACGATCATCGACCTTCCATCGTTCAAGGCTGATCCGAAGCGCCACGGCTGCCGCTCCGAGACCGTGATCGCGCTCGACTTCACCCGCAAGATCGTCCTCATCGGCGGCACCAACTATGCCGGCGAGATGAAGAAGTCTGTCTTCACCTGGCTCAACTGGACTCTGCCGAACGCCAACGCGCTGCCGATGCACTGCTCGGCGAACATCGGTTCTGAAGGGGACGTAGCGATCTTCTTTGGCCTGTCGGGCACCGGAAAGACGACGCTCTCGCAGGATCCCAACCGCATCCTCATCGGCGACGACGAGCATGGCTGGTCGCGCGACGGCGTTTTCAACTTCGAAGGCGGCTGCTACGCGAAGGGCATTCGCCTGTCGCGTGAGGCCGAGCCCGAAATCTACGCGACCACAGAGCGTTTCGGCACGGTTCTCGAGAACGTCGTGTTCGATCCCGTGACTCGCGTCCCCGACTTCGACAGCGAAGAGAAGACCGAAAACACCCGCATCGCCTATCCGCTGGACTTCATCTCGAACGCCTCGCCCACGGGCCGGGGCGGTCACCCGAAGAACATCATCATGCTGACCTGCGACGCGTTCGGCGTTTTGCCGCCCATCGCGAAGCTCGACCCCGCGCAGGCGATGTATCACTTCCTCTCCGGCTACACCGCGAAGGTGGCGGGCACGGAAAAGGGCGTGACGGGTCCGGAAGCGACGTTCTCGACCTGCTTCGGCCATCCCTTCCTGCCGCTGCATCCTTCCGTTTACGGCAACCTGCTGCGTGAACTGATCGCAAAGCACTCCGTCGACTGCTGGCTCGTCAACACCGGCTGGACGGGCGGCAAGGAAGGCGTGGGCCGCCGCATGCCGATCCGCGTGACGCGCCGCCTGCTGACCGCTGCGCTGGACGGTTCGCTCAACAAGGCGACCTTCCGCACCGATCCTTATTTCGGCCTGGCGGTTCCGACGTCGGTGCCCGGCGTCGAGCCGCACATTCTCGAGCCGGTGAAGACCTGGACCTCCAAGTCCGAGTTCGCCAAGACCGCCAAGCACCTCGTCGAAATGTTCCGCAAGAACTTCGTCGAATTCGAGAGCCACGTGGACGCCAAGGTGCGCGACGCCGCGCCAACCATGCGCATCGCCGCCGAATAACACCGGCTGTCCGCCAGACGACAGCGAAGGCCCCCTTTCCGGGGGCCTTTTGCATTTTCGGACCTGTCGCGATCTGGCGTTAACCTTGCATTCAGCATGCATGTACAATTCTTGTTAACGAAGGCGTGGGCTGCCGCCGGCGCCTGCCCGGAGACGGAAGCGCGAAGAGCATGTGCCGCTGGATCGCCTGGAAGGGCCAACCGATCTTCCTCGAAACGCTCGTCGCGGCGCCTGAACGATCCCTCATCGCCCAATCGCTGCACGCCGCCGAAGGCGTTACGCCCACCAATGGCGACGGCTTCGGCCTCGGCTGGTATGGCGAGCGTCCGGAGCCGGGCCTCTATCGCGAATTGCGCCCCGCGTGGTCGGACGAAAACCTTCGCCACATCTGTGCACAGGTGCGTTCCGGCCTGTTCTTCGCCCATGTGCGCGCCTCGACCGGCACGGCCAGCACGCGCGCGAACTGCCACCCCTTCGTCCATGGCCGGCACATGTTCATGCACAACGGGCAGGTGGGCGGTTACTCCGCGCTGAAGCGCAGGCTGGAGGCGCTGATCCCCGACGAATTCTACGATTGGCGCGCCGGAACGACCGATTCGGAAGCGTTGTTCCTGGCCGCGCTGGGCTTCGGGCTGAAGGACGATCCGCTGGGCGCCACAGCGCGGATGCTCAAGCGCGTGCGCGCGATCATCGAACGCGCCCGGTCCGAGGAACCGCTGCGCTTCACGTCCGCGCTCACGGACGGCGAAACGCTCTGGGCGTTCCGCTGGGCGTCCGACGAACGCGCGCCGTCGCTTTACTGGCGGGAGACGCGCGACGGCCTCGTCGTCGTGTCGGAGCCGCTCGACGGCGAGCGCGGTTGCTGGCGCGAGGTGCCGCAGGGCTGCACGCTCGTCGCAGGCCCCGGCGGGGTTGAAATCCGCTGCATGAATGCGGAGATCAGAAAGGCGGCAGCCTGATCCGCGCGGGGCGCCTCAATGCGCCTCGTCCCAGTTCTTCGCCGCCTTCGCATCCACTTGCAGGGGAACGCTCAATTGCGCGGCCGGATGCGGCGCGTCGATCATCACGCTGCGTACGACGGAGATCGTCTCGTCAACCTCGGCCTCCGGAACCTCGAAGACGAGTTCGTCATGCACCTGCAGCAGCATCTGCGCATTGAGCTTCGCTGCCGCGAGCGCGTCGTCCATGCGCGCCATCGCGCGGCGGATGATGTCGGCGGCCGAGCCCTGGATCGGCGCGTTGATCGCGGCGCGTTCGTTGAACGCGCGCTCGGAGGGATTGGACGCCCTGATGCGCGGATAGTGGCACTTGCGCCCGAAGATCGTCGTCACGTAGCCCTGCTCCCGGCAGGTCTTCTTCGTCGCGTCCATGTATTCGCGAATGCCGGGGAATCGCTCGAAATACTTCTTGATGTAGGCGCCGGCTTCCTCCCGCGGAATGCCGAGCTGGTTGGCGAGGCCGAACGCGGAGATGCCATAGATGATGCCGAAGTTGATCGCCTTCGCGCGGCGGCGAACTTCCGCCGGCATGTCCTTCACAGGTACGCCGAACATTTCCGACGCGGTCATCGCGTGAATGTCGAGCCCGTCCGCAAAGGCCTTCTTGAGTTGCGGAATGTCTGCGATATGCGCGAGGATGCGCAACTCGATCTGCGAATAGTCCGCCGAGATCAGCTTGTGGCCGGGCGTCGCGACGAAGGCCGTGCGTATCTTGCGGCCGGCCTCCGTGCGGATTGGAATATTTTGCAGGTTGGGTTCCGAAGACGACAGGCGGCCCGTCGTCGTCGCGGCCAGTGAGAAGCATGTGTGCACGCGTTGCGTGCGCTTGTTCACATAGCCGGGCAGCGCGTCCGTATAGGTGGATTTCAGCTTCTGCAGCGAGCGCCATTCGAGAATGCGCGCGGGCAGTTCGTGGCCCTGCTCCGCAAGGTCTTCGAGCACGCTCGCCGTCGTGGACCATGCGCCCGTCGCCGTCTTCTTGCCGCCGGGCAGGCCCATCTTGCCGAACAGGATATCGCCCAGTTGCTTCGGCGAACCGGGATTGAACGGCTCGCCGACAAGCTCCTGAATGTCGGCTTCGAGCCGCGCCATGCCTTGCGCGAAATCGCCCGAGAGGCGGGAGAGAATCTGCCGGTCGATGGCGATGCCGCGCCGCTCCATGCGCGCGAGCACGTCGATCAGCGGGCGCTCCAGCGTCTCGTAGACGCGCGTCATGCCCTCCGCCGCGAGCCGCGGCTTCAGCACTTCCCACAGCCGCAGCGTCACGTCGGCGTCCTCCGCCGAATATTCCGTCGCCTTGTCGATGGCGACGCGCGCGAAACCGATGAAGCTCTTTCCCGTACCCGCGACCTCGCCGAACTGGATCGGCTTGTGGCCGAGATGCTTTTCGGACAATTCGTCCATGCCATGGCCGTTCTTGCCCGCATCGAGCACGTAGGACATGAGCAGCGTGTCGTCGACCGGCGCGACGTCGACGCCGTTCTCGCGCAGAATCTCGAGGTCGAACTTCATGTTCTGCGCAATCTTGAGAACGCTGCGATCCTCGAGAAGCGGCTTCAGTTTTCTGAGCACGAGGTCGCGCGGAAGCTGGCCATCGACAAGCCCCGCTTCCTGGAACAGATCGCCCGGCGCGCCCGTCTTGCAATGACGGATCGGAATGTAGCAGGCTCGGCCCGGCGCTGTGGCGAGAGCCACGCCGACGAGATCGGCGTCGAAGGCGTCGAGCGACGATGTTTCCGTGTCGACGCAGACTCGGCCAGCCTCGTAGCTTTCAGCGATCCAGCGGTCGAGCGCCTCCTCGGTCGTCACCGTCTCGTAGGACTTGACGTCGATCTTCTTTGCAAGCTCGCGGTGTTCGCGCAGGCGCGCGGCCGCGAGCGCGGCCGGCGTGTCGATCCCGTCGCCTGACGGCGCAGCGGCGGGCCCATTGTTGGCGGGTGTTTCGGCAGGCGTTCCTTCGTCGCCGCTCACGGGAGCCGGCGCTTGCGCAGCCTCCGTCTGCGGCTTTGCGCCTGGCAGTCCGTTGCGCATTCGCCAGCCGCCCGCGCCCATCAGGCTCGGCTCCGGATCGATCTCGGCGACCTCGACGCCGAACACGTCGCCGGCGCGCTTGGTGATTGTCGTGAACTCCATCGCCTTGAGGAAGGCGACGAGCGTCTTGCCGTCCGGCGGGGAAAGGCCGAGGTCGTCCAGCGGGCACTCGAGCGGAACGTCGCAGACGAGCTCGACGAGTTTCCTTGAGACGCGAACCTGCTCGACGATTTCAGGATTGGTGAGGGTTTCGCGGCGCTTCGGCTGCTTGATCTCGCCCGCCCGGGCAAGCAGGGTTTCGAGATCGCCGTAGTCCTTGATCAGCTGCGCGGCGGTCTTCACGCCGATGCCCGGCGCGCCGGGCACATTGTCCGTCGAGTCGCCGGCGAGCGCCTGCACGTCCACCACCTTGTCCGGCGGCACGCCGAAGTAATCGATCACCTCGGCTTCCGAAATGCGGCGCTCTTCGCGGGCGCCCGCGGAGCCTGCCGTCCCCGATGCGGGGTCGTACATCGACACCCCGGGCCGGACAAGCTGCATGAGGTCCTTGTCGGCGGAGACGATCAGCACGTCCGCGCCGCGCTCGCGCGCCTGGCAGGCGTAGGTCGCGATCAGATCATCGGCCTCGTACCGATCCTGCTCGATGGGGATGAGGCCGAAGGCGCGCACCGCTTCGCGCATGAGGGGAAACTGCGGGATGAGGTCTTCCGGCGGCTCGCTGCGGTTGCCCTTGTAGGGCGGGTAGATTTCCTTTCGGAACGAGTTTTCCGACTTGTCGAAGATGATCGCAAGATGCGTGGGCATCACGCCCATCGCGCCCTTCTCGATGATCTGGAACAGCTTTGTGCAGAACAGCCGCACCGCGCCGGTCGGCAGTCTGTCCGTGCGGTAATTGTATTTCGGATCCTGGCGCATCGACTGGAAGAAGGCGCGGAAGATGAAGTTCGAACCGTCCACGAGGAAGACGGTGTCGCCCTTCTGGACGGGCCGGTGGACAGGCGTCATGTTCTGCTCGGTGCTTTATTGGCTGGGCGGACCATAGAGCGGGCGGGCCGCCATGGGAACGAAAATGAGCCCGCCGGCGCGCCATGGAAAAAGGGTCTGGCGTTGCGGCTCGCAATGATTTTTGATGCGCGGCCTGAGTTTCAACACAGGCTCCCTGCGCGGAGCCAAACCAAGAGGACGTCATGGGAGAGCAGATTACCCTCACCTGCAAGGACGGGCAGAAGATCGGCGCCTATCTCGCGCGACCCGCCGGAACGCCGAAGGGCGGAATGGTGGTGCTTCAGGAAATTTTCGGCGCCAACCAGCACATCCGGAAGGTTGCCGACCTCTACGCTTCGCAGGGCTATCTCGCCATCGCCCCCGCGCTGTTCGACCGCGTGGAGCCGAACCTCGAACTCGGCTACACCGGCGACGACCCGAAGAAGGGCATCGAAACGCGCGGCAAGACCGAACTGCCGAAGACGCTGCTCGACATCGAGGCGGCGGTCGAGGCGGTGAAATCCGCCGGCAAGGTCGGCGTCGTGGGATATTGCTGGGGCGGGACGCTGGCCTATGCGACGGCCGTGAACGCCATTCCCGGCGTCGCGGCGGCCGTGGGCTATTACGGCGGCGGCGTCGCCGCGATGTCCGACAAGAAGCCGCAGATTCCGACGATGCTCCATTTCGGGGAGAAGGATCACTCAATCTCGATGGCTGACGTGGAGAAGGTGAAAGCCAACCAGCCGCAGATCCCCGTCTTCGTCTACGGCGCGGGGCACGGGTTCAACTGCGACGAGCGCGCCAGCTACGACAAGGAGAGCGCGGACCTGGCCCGCTCCCGGACGCTTGCCTTCTTCGCCGAGAAGCTGGCTTGACGCAGCGCGGCGCCGGTCGGGGAGGGTGCGGCCGGCGCCGCGGCGCCCGTAAAAATACAGGGAACGGCGTGTTTTTGGGCTGGCGTGGAACCGGGTACCGTGGCAATGCTCGGCAAAACCGGCAAACAGGTTCCGGCGGTCTTCCGTTGGGGGTTCGAAGAAGGAAGGGGCGCGTAATCTTATGAGCGATCAGAGCACGAGCGATCCGGGCAAGAGCTCCGGGCGCGGTATTCCGCAGGACGTGGGCGCGGGAATTTTCCTCATTCTCATCTCCCTGTTCTTCATCTGGCAGGCGTGGAGCCTTCCGCTCGGCACGCTGCGCGCGATGGGTCCCGGAATGCTGCCGATGTCGATTGCGGTCATCATGGGCGTAGGCGGCGCGTTGCTCGCCATCCTCGCTCTGGTCTCCGGCGGTCCCGTCCTGACGAGGCCACACGTCCGCGGACTTTTCTTTGTTCTTGGCGGCCTCATTCTTTTCGGCTTCACCGTGCGCTGGCTCGGCCTGATTGTTGCGGGTCCGCTTTCGATGATCTTCGCCTCGTTCGCGACCGAGGAAGTGCGGCCTGTCGAGGCGGTGATCTTTGCCGTCGTCATGACGGCGTTCTGCATCGGCCTGTTCAAATACGCGCTGGGATTGCCGATCCCCGTCGTCGCGTTCATGTGAGCCGGAGACGACAATGGACGTTTTTTCCAATCTCGCGCTCGGCTTCGGCGTCGCGTTCACACTGCAGAACCTGTTTCTTTGCTTTCTGGGTTGCATGATCGGCACGCTCGTCGGCGTGCTGCCCGGCGTCGGCCCCGTCGCGACGATCGCGATGCTGCTGCCGATCACCTTCGGCCTCGATCCGACAGGCGCGCTCATCATGCTCGCCGGCATCTACTACGGCGCGCAATACGGTGGTTCGACGACCGCCATTCTCGTCAACATCCCCGGCGAGGCGACTGCGGTCGTCACGACGCTTGACGGACACCAGATGGCGAAGCAGGGCCGCGCCGGTGTTGCGCTCGGCATCGCGGCCATCGGCTCTTTCTTTGCCGGCTGCGTCGCGACCGTGTTCATCGCCGCCATGGGCGCGCCGCTCACGAAGTTCGCGCAATTGTTCGGACCGGCGGAATACTTCTCCCTGATGGTGATGGGCCTCGTCTTCTCGACCGTGCTCGCGCGTGGGTCGATCCTCAAGGCCCTTTTGATGGTCTTCCTCGGTCTGCTTCTGGCGACCGTCGGCACGGACCTCGAGACCGGTCAGGAACGGGTGACGCTTGGCATCCAGCAATTGTCGGACGGCATCGACTTCGCGCCGCTCGCCATGGGCATTTTCGGTTTCGCGGAAATCATCCGCAATCTTGAGGAGCCGGAAGCGCGCGACGTCGTTCGCGGCAAGATCGGCAATCTCCTGCCGAGCTGGGGGGATATCAAGCAGTCGATCAAGCCCGTGCTTCGCGGCACGTTCATCGGTGGAATTCTCGGCATTCTGCCGGGGAATGGCGCGGTGCTCGGGCCGTTCGCCTCCTACACGATCGAAAAGAAGTTCGCGAAGGATCCAAGCCGCTTCGGCAAGGGGGCCATCGAGGGCGTCGCCGGGCCTGAATCCGCCAACAACGCCGGAGCCCAGACAGCCTTCATCCCGCTGCTGACGCTCGGCATCCCGCCCAACGCCGTCATGGCGCTCATGGTCGGCGCGATGACGATCCACGGCATCATCCCCGGGCCGCAGGTCATGACCAAGAACCCGGAGCTGTTCTGGGGTATGATCGCGTCCATGTGGATCGGCAACGCCATGCTGGTCATCATCAACCTGCCGCTTGTCGGCATGTGGGTGAAGCTGCTGAAGGTGCCCTATCGCCTGATGTTTCCGGCGATTCTCATCTTCTGCGCCATCGGCATCTACTCGATCAACAATTCGATCCAGGACGTGTACTTCACGGCGTTTTTTGCCCTCGTGGGCTACATCATGATCAAGCTCGGATACGAGCCGGCGCCCATGCTGCTCGGGTTCGTCCTCGGCAAGCTGATGGAGGAGAAGCTCCGCCAGGCGCTGATCCTGTCGCGGGGCAGCTTCATGACCTTCGTCGAACGGCCCGTTTCGGGGACGCTGCTCGCCATCGCCGCACTCATGCTGATCATTGCGCTTCTGCCCTCGATCAGCAAAAAGCGTGATCAGGCTTTCCAGGAGTAAAGCTGCGCCTTTTCAAAGGTTAGGCTTTTGTCAGGCTAAAGTTCAATTGGGCGCGGTTCTCCGCGCCCTTTTCCTTTTGCCGGTTGAATCCTAGTCTATAGACAGGCAACGACGCTTCGGAGGGAAACAGCCATATGAAAAAACTTCTCATTGCATCTGCGGGCATCGCCGTTCTTTTCGCCGGGCCTGCGCTTGCCCAGAACTATCCGGCCAAGCCGATCACGATGATCGTGCCTTTCGCGGCGGGGGGCCCCACGGATATCGTCGCGCGCATTGTCGCCGAACCCATGTCGCGCACGCTCGGGCAACAGGTCATTGTCGAAAACGTCGCAGGCGCCGGCGGCACCACGGGCATCACCCGCGGCTCGGGAGCGCAGCCGGACGGCTACACGATCATGATGGGACACATGGGCACGCATGGCGCCGCGCCCGCTCTCTACCCCAATCTCAAGTACAATCCCGCGACCAGCTTCGCCCCGGTCGGACTTGTGGCCGGCACGCCGATCATCATTGTCGGCTCCAACAAGCTGCCCGCGAACGATCTCAAGGGTTTCATCGACTGGGCGAAGAAGCAGGGCGACAAGGCGAACCACGCGCACGCCGGCGTCGGGTCAGTGTCTCACTCGACCGGAATCCTGTTGAACTCGATCCTCGGCACGAAGCCGACGTTTATTCCCTACACGGGCACCGGCCCCGCGCTTAACGACATGATCTCCGGTCAGGTCGACTACATGACCGACCAGATCGTCAATCTCGTCGGCCAGATCAATGCGGGGACCGTCAAGGCGTTCGCGATTGCGACGCCGAAACGTTCGCCTGCGCTGCCGAACCTGCCGACCACAAAGGAGGCAGGTCTCGCGGGCTATGAAGTCAGTGCGTGGAATGCGATCTTTGCGCCGAAGGGGGCGCCGCAGGCGGTTGTCGACAAGCTGAGCGACGCGCTCAACAAGGCGCTCGATGACCCGACGGCCCGCAAGCGTCTCGATGAACTCGGCGCCGTGATTCCGGATGGCGACGAGCGCGGCCCCGCCGCCCTTCAGAAGCTCGTCGAGAGCGAGGTCGCCCGCTGGACGCCTGTGCTCAAGGAAGCCATGGCGGCGCAGAAAAAGTAGACGGCGTCGGAAAGCCCATGCGGACAGACGGCGGGCCTCGGCCCGCCGTTTTTGCGTGCGCCTTCGCTGGTGCGCCTGACGCACGATCTTTTCGCTTTGCCTTCAAGCCTGCGCCCGATTAAATCGCCGCCGGGAGGACAGGAACATGATCGTCAGGGACCATCGGCATCTCACCGAAGTCGTGCTCGCGGAGATGCGGAAGACGCCGGACCCCCGCCTGCGCGAGATCATGGTCGCCCTCGCCGATCATTTGCATCAATTCGTGCGGGACGTGAAACTCACCGAGCCCGAGTTTCAGGCCGCTCTGGCGGTCATCAATCGCATTGGCCAGGCCAGCAACGACTCGCACAACGAAGCCGCGGTGATGGCCGGATCGCTCGGCGTCTCGCAACTCGTTTGCCTGCTGAACAACGGCAACCTGGGTGAGACGGAAACAACGGCGAACCTGCTCGGCCCCTTCTGGCGGATGCATGTTCCGCGCGTCGAAAACGGCGGCAGCCTGCTTCGTTCGCCGACCCCCGGGCCGACGCTTTACGTGCGCGGCCGCGTGCTGGACCGCGCCGGCAAGCCGGTCGCGGGCGCCGATGTGGATGTGTGGCATTCGTCGCCCGTGGGCCTCTACGAGCAGCAGGACCCCGAGCAGGCCGAAATGAATCTGCGCGGCATGTTCACGACGGACGCCGATGGCAGATTCTGGTTCAAGACCGTGAAGCCGGCGGGTTATCCGTTGCCGGTGGAAGGCCCGGTGGGCGATCTTCTGCGCGCGCAAGGCCGGCAACATTTCCGTCCAGCGCACATGCACTTCATGATCGTCAATCCGGGCTTCAAGACCCTCATCTCGCAGGTCTACGTCGACGACGACCCGCTGTTGGACAACGACCCGCAATTCGGCGTCACGCGCGCGCTTGTCGGCAATTACGTGCGCCACGACGAGGCGCCGCCCGAAGCGGGCGTCCAGACGCCGTGGTACACGCTCGATTTCGATTTCGTCATCGAGCCGGGCGAAAGCCGTTTGCCGAAGCCGCCGATCAAGTGAACCGGCGCGGCCCCGGGGACGCCGCACCGCACTTCGTCGCTGGACAGGTAATTCGCCCGCGTGCGCCTCAGAACGCGCAACCCGATTTCACGCCGAAACGCTTGAGGATCAGCGCAAGCGGGCAAAAGCCCGTGAAGGCGGACTGCAAGAGGTTGAGGCCGACGAAGCCGGTGAGGAACAGCCAGCGAATATCCACGAGTACCGCGAGCGCAATGCTGGCGAGGATGACGGCGCCAGCGAAGGCGAACACAATGCGGTCGATGCTCATGCGAGTTTCTCCGTGTTTCCGGCGCCGTTCTGCGCTGCGCCGCAGTAGAATTGGTGAAGCAGTTCGATGATGCGCCGAACGTCGTCGCGCTCGAGCGAGTAGTAGATCGTCAGCCCGTCGCGGCGCGTGCGCACGAGCCCTCCCTCGCGCATCTTCGCCAGATGCTGCGAGGCGGCGGACTGGCTGAGCCCGACGCTTTGATGGAGCGCGGTGACGGAGCGTTCCCCCTTCAATAGTTCGCAAAGCAGCATCAACCGGTGCGCGTTCGCGAGCAGTTTGAGGAAGGCTTCGGCCCGGTCGGCCTTTTGGCTGAGGTCCTCTAAATTCATGCTTGCTAAATTAGAGTAACATAATATATCTGTCAAGAACCGATCAGGAGCCGTCACATGCGGATCGCGAAAGCGCTTCTCACAACTCTTCTTCTCGCAGGCGCCGCGCAGGCCGGCGAAGTCGCGGTGTCCGTGCGGCAGGTGGACGACCGGAAGGCGGTCATCGCCACGGTCGAGCCGGTCCGTCAGCTCGTCGCCCGCACGCGGCTGGGAGGCACCATCGCCTCGCTGAAGGTGCGCGAGGGCGACACGGTGGCGGCCGGGGCCGAAATTGCGTTTGTGGAGGACCCCAAGCTGGTGCTGCAGAAGCAGGCGCTGGAGCAGCGCATCAAGTCGCAGCAGGCGCAGCGGGATCAGGCGCGAACCGATTTCGAGCGCATTCAGGACCTGCAGCGGCGGGGCGTCAGCACGCAGGTCCAGCTCGACCAGGCCCGCACGGCGCTCGACGTGGCGAACCGCAACCTCGCCGCCATGGACGCCGAACGCAGCATCATCATCCAGCAGATGTCGGAGGGCGCGGTGCTGGCGCCGGGAGCGGGGCGGGTGCTCACCGTGCCGGTGTCCGTTGGCCGGGTCGTCCTGCCAGGCGAGTCCGTCGCAACGCTCGCCGAGGATCAGTACATCCTGCGGCTTCTGCTGCCCGAGCGCCATGCGCAGATCATCCGCGCCGGCGACCGCGTGCAGATCGCGGCGCGAGGTCTGTCCGGCAACGCCGCAGAGCAGCTGCGCGATGGCCGCGTCCGCCTCGTCTATCCGGAAATCCAGGGCGGCCGTGTCATGGCCGACGTCGAAGTATCTGGGCTTGGCGACTACTTCGTCGGCGAACGCACGCGTGTCTACGTCAGCACCGGCAAGCGCGCGGCGATGGTCGTGCCCGCCAATGCGGTGCGTCATCGCGCCGGCGCGAGCTTTGTGCGTCTGAAAAGCGGCGGTGAAGTCGCCGTGCAAACGGGCGACGCGACAGGCGACGGCGTGGAAATTCTCTCGGGCCTGCGCGAAGGCGATGTGGTGATCACGCCATGAAGCTCGGACTTTCTGGTCATCTCACGAAGGCGTTCATCCGCTCGCCGCTGACTCCGCTCCTGCTGCTGGCGTCGGTGATTGTGGGCGCCATCGCGCTCGTCGCGCTGCCGCGCGAGGAAGAACCGCAGATCAGCGTGCCGATGGTCGACATCGTGGTCGCCGCCAACGGCTACAAGGCTGGCGATGCAGTCGAACTCATCACGCGGCCGCTCGAAGACCTCGTCAAGGGCATCAACGGCGTCGAGCACGTTTACTCGCAGACGCAGGACGACCGCGTCATGGTGACGGCGCGCTTCTATGTCGGCACCGAACAGGATAACGCGGTGCTGCGCGTGCACGACAAAATTCGCGCCAACATCGGCGGGCTGCCAAAGGGTATCCCGGAACCAGGCGTCATCGGCCGCGGCATCGACGATGTCGCCATTGTGGTTCTCACGCTCTCCCCGAAGGCGGAACGAGCCGCGAACTGGAATGACAACGCGCTGTTTCAGGTTGCGGAGGAATTGCAGCACGATTTGGCGAAGGTCGACAACATCGGCAATTCATATCTGGTTGGCGGTGCGCCCAACCAGATCCGCGTGGAGCCCGACCCGGAGCGCATGTCGCTTTATGGAATCACGCTGAACCAGCTCGTCGACAAGTTGACGAACGCCAACCGGTCCTTCCAGGTTGGAGCATTCCGAGACGGCGGCAAGGCCGTCTCCGTTCTTGCTGGACAGACATTGCAGGGCGTCCCGGACATCGGACTCCTGCTGTTGACGTCCCGCGACGGCCGTCCGGTGTATGTCAAGGACGTGGCGGATGTGCGCGTCGGCGCTGCGCAAACCGATCATCGCACGTGGAACATCACGCGGGCCGCCGATGGCGGGATGCTGAAATTGCCGGCGGTCAGCATTGCGCTCGCCAAGCGCAAGGGCGCCAATGCGGTGACTGTTGCGGAAGAGATCGTCGAACGGCTCGAGATCGTGAAGGGCCGCATCGTGCCCGACGATCTCGTGATCTCCGTCACGCGCAACTATGGCGAAACGGCTACGGAAAAGGCCGACGAACTTCTGTTCCACCTCGCCCTCGCAACCGTTTCCATCGTGCTCCTGATCACGTTCGCGATCGGCTGGCGTGAGGGCGTCGTCGTCTTCGTCATCATTCCGACAACGATCCTTCTCACGCTCTTCGCCTCGTGGCTGATGGGCTACACGATTAACCGCGTCAGCCTTTTCGCCCTGATCTTCTCGATCGGCATTCTCGTCGACGACGCGATCGTCGTTGTCGAGAACATCGTCCGCCACTGGAGCCAGCGCGGTGAACGCGGCCTCGTCGAGACAGCCATCGAAGCTGTCGCGGAAGTGGGCAATCCGACGATCGTCGCGACTTTGACAATTGTCGCTGCGCTCCTGCCGATGATGTTCGTGAGCGGGCTCATGGGTCCCTACATGAGCCCGATTCCGGCAAACGCATCCATGGCGATGCTGTTCTCGTTCTTCGTCGCCGTCACGATCACGCCCTGGCTCCTGATGAAAGTGTCCGGCCGCTATTTCGAGCGGCAGGGCGCCGCCGCAGCCCATGGCGGGCATGACGATCCCGGCGCGATGGGACGGTTCTACGCACGCATCGCCGCGCCCTTGCTGCACGGGCGCAAGCGCTCGCTTGTCTTCCTGCTGGTTGTCGGGGTCGCCACGCTGCTGGCGACGGCGCTGTTCGCGACGAAATCCGTGCGCGTGAAGTTGCTGCCCTTCGACAACAAGTCTGAAATTCAGGTCGTGCTCGACCTGCCGCGTGGATCTTCCGTCGAAGACACGGATCGTGTTCTGACGGAGGCCTCGTCCCGTCTACTTGATCTCCCCGAACTCGTGTCGATCCAGTCCTACGCGGGCACGGCCTCGCCGTTCAATTTCAACGGCCTCGTCCGGCACTACTATTTCCGGCAGGCGCATGAACTTGGCGACCTGTCGATCAATCTCGCGCCGAAGCATGACCGCGCCCGCGCGAGCCACGCGATCGCGCTCGACATCCGCAAGCGGTTGTCGGACATGAAACTGCCTCCGGGCTCGACGCTCAAGGTGGTGGAAGTGCCTCCGGGGCCGCCCGTGCTCGCGACACTGCTGGCGGAAATCTACGGCCCCGATCCTCAGGCCCGTCGGGACCTGGCGGAGAAGGTGCGCAAGGCGTTCGATTCGGTCGATTTCGTGGTCGACAGCGAGCTGAGCTTCGGCACACGCGGCGAACGACTGCGCTATAGCATCGATCATGAAGCCCTAGAATTCCACGGCGTCCAGGAGCAGGCGGTGTATGACACGATCGCGGCCCTGATCGGCGGCGTGAAGGTCGGGTACTCGCAGCGCGGCGCCGGCATGAAGCCGGTCGATATCACCATCGCGCTGCCAACCTCGTCGATGACTCCGGGCGAGCGCATCCTTTCGACGCCCCTCCCGGCTGGGGGAACCGCGCGGCAGGGCGCCAATGTCGAGCTGGGCGACGTCGTGCGCGTCACGCGGGAGATGAGCTCATGGCCGATTTTCCGCCATAACGGACGCTTCGCCGAAATGGTCAGCGCCGAGGTCGCTGGCCGCTTCGAGGCGCCGATCTACGGAATGCTGGCGGTCGAAGACGCGATGAAGCGGATCGACTGGGGAGAAGGCGGGGCGCCGCAGATCAGGTATCACGGACAGCCCAAGGACGACTCGCGTCCCACATTGCTTTGGGACGGCGAATGGGAGGTCACCTATGTGACGTTCCGCGACATGGGCGCCGCGTTCATGGTGGCGATTCTCGGAATCTACCTGCTCGTGGTCGGGCAGTTCGGCTCCTTCAAGCTGCCGCTCGTCATCCTTGTTCCGGTGCCGCTGACGCTCATCGGCATCATGCTGGGCCACTGGATGCTCGGGGCCGCGTTCACCGCCACGTCGATGATCGGCTTCATTGCGCTCGCGGGAATCATCGTGCGCAACTCGATCCTGCTCGTCGATTTCATCCGCCATCTTCGCGAGCGCGGGATGCCGTTGCGCGCAGCGTTGATCGAAGCAGGCGCCATCCGCTTCAAGCCGATCTTCCTGACGGCCGCCGCGGCGATGATCGGCGCGGCCTTCATCCTGACGGACCCGATTTTCCAGGGCCTGGCGATCTCCATGGTGTTCGGACTCGCCTCGTCCACCGCGCTCACCCTTCTCGTCATCCCTGCGATCTACGTGCTGCTCAGGGACGACGGAGTGGAATTGAACAGCAGCCGTGAGGTGAAGCCATGATTTCGGACTGGCCCGAAGCGACGAAGGAATTTTCCGCAAACCTTCGCAATCTTCGAACAGGCGCGCCCGACGTGATGAAGGCGTTCGGCGATATCGCCAGGGCGGCGTTGCAGCCAAAGGCGCTCGACGAAAAGACGAAGGAGTTGATCGCGCTCGCCGTTTCCGTCGCCATCCGGTGCGACGATTGCATCGGCTTTCACGCCAGGGCGGCGCTTCAGCATGGCGCCTCGCGCGAAGAGGTTCTGGAAGCGCTTGGCATGGCGATCTACATGGGAGCGGGACCATCGGTCATGTACGCAAGTCACGCCCTCGACGCCTACAGCCAGTTTGCTGAAAACAAGCAATCACAAGAAGGATAGCCGCATGTCACTCGCCAGCCTGATCGCCCGGCTCACGGGCTCCACCAGCGTTCCTGCCATTGAGCACGAGCATTTTCAGCAGGCCTGTCTTGCTGGCGAGTGCCACGTGGTCGATGTGCGCGAGCCGCATGAGTACAGCGCCGGACACATCCCGAACGCCGTCAATCATCCGCTGTCGAGCTTCGATCCGTCCAAACTGCCCACCGGCAAGCCCGTGGTGCTTGTCTGCCAGGCGGGCTCCCGGTCCGCGCGCGCGCTCCAGGCGGCGATCGCCCATGGCCGGAAGGACGTGGCGCATTATCCGCATGGCACCGGCGGCTGGCGCGCGCGGGGCGGCCACATCGCGATGTGACCTGGCGCGTCGTCCGTGCGCCGCCTGCCGGTGTTTCCTCGGTCCGCCGTCCCGTCAGCCGGGCGTCATTTCCGACATGAGCCGGCCATAGCCCTCGACCGGCTTGCGCACGTTGAGGCGACGCTGGATTTCCCATGCGCGCGTGGGGATCGGATGAACCACCGGCACGCCGAGATCGTCCTCAAGTTCCTGGATCATCTCCATGATGCGCCAGCCGCTGCCGAGCAGGTAGATGCCGTCGGCCGTCGGGTTGCGCAGATAGACCTTCTTCACATGCGCGTAGACTTCGTAGGGCGACAGCTGGCCGACGTCCGCGAACGGCACGTCGAGCCCTTCCATGCCCAGCACGCTGAAACCGGCTCCTTCGAAATAACGCGCGAACATGTCGTTGATCGGCCCCGTGAAATAGGTTGCGCCGATGAACTTCTTCATGCCGAGCGCCTTCATGGCCCGCACATGGTTTGAGCCCGAGGTGAAGACCGGGATCTGATACCTGTCCTCCCACCGCTTGATGATGTCGCACTCGCCCTGATAGCCCTTCAGCATGAAGGGCGGCGCCCCTTCCGGATGCAGAAGGTCGACCTTCGCCTCGGCCAGACGGTCAAGCAGCGGCTCGTACGGCTCCACGGCGCGTTCGAACTCCGCGACAGTTCCCTTGCGAATGTCGAGGAAGAGCGGCAGCAGGCAGATGCCGTCCGGCAGCAAGCGGACCAGTTCCTCAATGCCGCCCGGCCGCATAGTCGGCTTGATGCAACCGACCACGCCTCTCCAACTCGTGTAAGCCATGAAATCCTCCTGGATGATGATTGCGATGCGGGATGCTCCAGTCGCTTGGCGCTGGAGCAGGCCGCCCCGATGCTGGTTTCCCCCGTCGCCGCGCTTTGCGCACGCGTTAGCGCAAGCCTACGCCGCCGCGCGGCCGATCTCAACTACGCGCTGCGGCCGGCGCGCGCTCGCTATTTGACGAGTTCAGCGGCGAGCGCGACGTCCGCCGGGCTCGACTTGACGAGGGTTTCGACGACCTTCTGCACGTCCGCGCCTGACAGCGGCTTGATGTCCATTTTCGCCTTCTTCGCTTCGGCAAGGAACGGCGGGTCCTTCATCGTGGCGTCGAACGCGGCGCGGAGCGTGGCGATGCGCTCCGGCGGCATGTCGGGCGGGCCGAGCAATGGCCGGCTGAGGGCCGCGGTGGAGCCGAGCAGGCGCAGGGCGGCCTTCTCGGCCTCCGAGCGCGCGAAGTCCTGCACCAGAGGCACCTTCACGCCCATGGTTTCGGAAATGTCGGGGTCGGCCTCGGCGCCCCATTGAACGATGACGTTCAGTTTGCCCTCGCTCATCAGGTTCGCCATCGTCGCTTTCATCGACGACCACGCCTGGCCGCCGTTGCAGTTCAATTCGCCCCGCTCCATGGCGAGCGTGATGGCGCTGACGCCCGGATAACCGGCGACGACCTGCACCTTGGCGCCCAGCAGTTTGGCGATGGTGTTCGGAAAGCTGACGGTTGGGCCCGCGCCGGAACTGCCGCAGATGAGGCCGCCCTTCGCCTTCACGTCCGCCATCGTGGCGAGGCCCGACTGCCGCGTGGTGATCGACACCAGGTTGTCGACGATCGGGTTGCCGATCCAGGCGAAGCGCGCCGCGTCGAACTTGATTCCCGCCTCGCCGAACACCTGGTCAACCGGCGTGCTCTGCACGATCGTGCCAAGCGCGGTGCCGTCGCGTGGCGCGACGTTGTAGAGCCAGTTCGCGGCGACACGGCTACCGGCGCCCGGCATGTTCTGGACCACGAAGACCGGATTGCCAGGGATGTGGTTGCCCATGCTGCGGGCGATCAGGCGCGCGTAGGCGTCGTAGCCCCCGCCGGGTCCGAAACCGACCACGATCTGGATCGTCTTGCCCTGATAGAATGGCGTCTGCGCCATGGCGCCGCCCGACGCCGCCGCAAGCCCCAGGAGCGCCGGAGCGAAACCGGCAAAATGGCGCACACGCTTCGTTCCGGTCCGCAGGGTCTTCTCCCGCTCAGGCCGCTTTACGCTGGAACCGCCAGCTTTGCAGCGTGACGGGCGGCGCTCGGGGCCATTGTGGCAGCCTGGCGCGATAGTCCGCAAGCTGGATGCGCCAGCCATGGCGGCAGTCTTCGGCCCTCGCTCGCGATTGTACGGAAAACTACGTCTTGCCTTATCGCGCGCAGTTTAGGAGGCTTGCGCCGGGCCGTCCCGCAGCGGGCGGCGAAGGGAGAGAAAAATGATCGTGAGGGGATCAGGACTCTGCGCCGCAGCGGCGGCCGCCAGTCTCGCTGGCGTGTGGGCTGCGCAGGCGCAGACGCCAGCGGAATTCTACAAGGGCAAGACCGTGAACATCATCGTCGGCTTCACGCCCGGCGGCGGGTACGATCAGTACGCCCGGCTGCTTGCGCGGCACATCGGAAAACACATGCCGGGCAATCCGACGTTCGTCGTGCAGAATGCGCCCGGGGCCGGCAGCCTCACGGCGGTGCGCCGGGTCGAGGGCAATCTGCCAAAGGACGGCACGGCGGTCGTGACGTTCAATCCCGCGCTTATCACCGAAGGCATCACCGAGCCTGAGCGCACGAAGTTCAATTTCACGGACGTGGCCTATATCGGCTCGATCACGCGCGACTTCCGCGTCTGCTACATGTGGGGCGCCAAAGGCATCAAGACCTGGGATGAAGTGATGGCCGCCAAGGAGCTGAATTTCGGCGGCACGGGCAAGGGCACGGGGTCCTACGTCAATGGCGCGATCCTGCGCAACGTATTCGGCGCCAAGATAAAGCACATCCTTGGATTCCCCGGCAGCGCCGAACAGCGGCTCGCCATCGAGCGAGGCGAACTCGACGGAGACTGCGGCTCGTTCAGCAGCATTCCGGATGACTGGGTCCGCGACAAGAAGATCAATGTGTTCGTCATGTTTTCGCCGGTGAAGACCCCCGACATGCCGGACACGCCTTACATCGCGAACTTCGCCAAGACTGAGGAGCAGAAGGCCGTCCTGCAGATCCTCTCGGCGGCGGGAGAACTGGGTCGTCCTTACATCGTCTCCAAGAGCGTGCCCGCCGATCGCGTCGCCGCCCTGCGGCAGGCCTTCGACGAAACGATGAAAGACAAGGACTTCCTGGCCGAGGCGAAGAAGGAGAACCTGCCCGTGTATCCGGTGGGCGGCAAGGAAGCCGGCCAGATCGTGGAGCAGATCTACAAGTTCCCGAAGGAGCTTGTCGAAAAGGCCAAGCAGGCCGCCGACTGACAACTCTCGCGGGCGGGCTGCGCCCGTCCGCGTTCATCGGCTCCGGTCGCCGCGCCACAGCCAAGCGCCCCGTGGAACGGCTTACTCACGGCCTACGGCCTTCGCGCGCTCGACGAGTTCGGGCGACAGGTCGAGTGCTGTGGCGATCAGCTTTTGCAGTTCGGCGCCCTTCATGGGTTCGAAAGTCAGGTTCTTCGCCTTCAGCTCGGCTGCGAAGACCGGGTCGTCCAGCATTGCCGAAAAGGCGTCGCGCAGCGTTCGCACCTGCCGCGCTGGAACGCCGGGGGGCGTCATAACCGATCGTCCGATCTCCGCTGGCGACGCGAAGAGATTCAGGATCGCGCGATCCTCCGGCGTCTTCGCGAGTTCCGTCATGGCCGGCGTATTGGGATGCGCAGGATGGCGCTCCATCGCATATTGCACGAGGACGCTGACCTTCCCTTCTTCCATCCAAGCCCGCTTTGCGAAAAGAAGGCCATCGACCGTGGCGTGCGTGCCCTGCGTTTCCCCGCGCTCCATTGCGAGTCCGCCGCCGGTAATGCCCGGATAGCCCGTCACAAGCTTGAACCTGGCGCCAGTCACCCGGCTCACGAGCAGCGGCATCGCGTGCGAGGTCGATCCCGCGCTGGTTGCGGCAAGGGAAACTTCTCTTTGCGTGGCGTCGGCGATCGTCTTCACCGGCGAGGTGTGCCAGACGACCGTCACCTCGACGTTTGACGCGACCCGGCCAAGCCAGTTGAACTGGCGCATGTCGAACTTGACGACCGGGTCGTTCAGCGCCTGCGCCAGCGACAACTGCTGCCCGATCATCCCGATGGTCAACCCGTCGCGCGGGGCGGGACCGGCGAGAAAGTTTGCCGCCACGGCGCTGCCTGCGCCGGGCATGTTGCGTGGAACGATGACCGGATTGCCCGGGATGTATCGCGGCAGCGCCGTTGCGATGATGCGCGCGTAGATGTCGTAGCCGCCGCCGGGATTATACCCGATCACAAAGGCGATCTGCTTCTTGTCGTAAAAGTCGTCCGCCCGGGCGTGTGGGCCAGGCGTCGCCACCGCGACAGCGCAGGACGTCAGCGCTTAGCAAATGACAGTTCGCATCGATTCCTCCCCGCCGTGAGCGCAGAACTTCCGCCTGCGTTTCTTTCCAGCCAAAGCGGCCGCCAGTTTTGAACGAAATCTGGTCTCCGTCTACTGGGTAGAAGGCCCTGCAGGAAAGGCTCCACGGCCCCGCAAGCCGGTGGACGCCGGGTCTTGCAGGACCGGAAAGCGCCCACGAGTCATTTCGATCCAAGCAAGGCTCTTCTCAGCCCCTTCTCGATCTCGACGGCAACGAACAGCAGCACGCCGATTCCGATCACGACGAGCGCGTCCGTCAACGAGATCGCCGTGGATGCGAAAGCCGCGTTGAACCAGGGCGCGTACGTGAATGCGATCTGGGCGAGCACGCAGAATCCGACGCCAATCAGTACGGCCGGCGTTCCCAGAACGCCCGCCCATGTCGCGGATGGGCCGTGCGCGTAGCGAATGCTGAACAGATAGAAGATCTCCATCGCGACCATCGTGTTGACCACAAGGGTCCGCGCAGTCTCGATGCCGAGCCCGCGCCTTTGCGCCCATTCGAATACGCCGAACGCGCCAGCAACGAACAGAACGGAGACGAAGCTGATGCGCCAGATCAGGGTCGGCGACAGTATCTTCGTTGTTCTTGGCCGCGGCGGGCGCTTCATCAGGCCGGGCTCCGGCGGCTCGAAGGCGAGCGTCGTGCCGAGCGCCACTGCAGTAATCAGGTTGACCCACAGAATTTGCACCGGCGTTAAGGGAAGCGTAGCGCCGAAGGCGATTGCGGCGAGGATCGTCAGCGCCTCTCCGCCATTGGTTGGCAGAGTCCATCCTATGACCTTTATGAGGTTGTCATAGACAGTTCGCCCTTCGCGCACGGCTGCGACGATCGATGCGAAATTGTCATCGGCGACGACCATTTCAGCAGCCTGCTTCGCCGCTTCGGTGCCCTTGCGGCCCATGGCGACGCCGACGTCAGCGCGCTTCAGGGCAGGCGCGTCGTTCACGCCGTCGCCTGTCATTGCGACAGTCAGTCCATCCGCCTGAAGCGCGGTCACGAGACGAAGCTTATGTTCAGGCGTCGTTCGCGCGAAGATGGTTGTTTCGTGTGCGACCCTGGCAAGCTCGGCGTCGTTCAGTTGATCTATGTCGGCTCCGGTTCTCACGGATGGATCGCGCGCCAGGCCGAGCATCTGGCCGATTTCGCGCGCCGTGGCTGCGTGGTCGCCGGTGATCATGACCACGCGAATGCCTGCCGCGTGACACTCGGCGATCGCTTCAAGCGCCTCCGCGCGTGGCGGATCGATGAATCCCACCAGGGCCAGCAGGGCGAGCCCATCCTCGACGTCGGCGAAATGCAGCTTCTCGTGACTCGCTGGAAGCGATTTCGTGGCGAAGGCGAGCACGCGCTGTCCTTGCGCTGCGAGTTCGTCGGCTTTTTCCAGCCATCGCTCCGTCTCGATCGGCCGTTCAAGGTGGCCAACGCGGATATTGCTGCACATGGCCAGGACGCGCTCCGGCGCGCCCTTGACGATGGCAAAGGCGCTGTTCTGGTCGCCGTGGAGCGTAGCCATGAAGCGGTGCTGCGAATCGAAGGGAATCTCGTCCCGGCGCGGTTGCCTCGAGCGCACGTCGTCAAACGTCAGTCCGGCTCTGCCTCCCATGGCGAGAAGCGCGCCCTCCATCGGATCGCCCTCGACAATCCAATCCCGCCCTTCCTGACGAATGTCCGCGTCGTTGCAGAGAATTGCGGCCTCCGCGATTTTCTTCAGCGACGGATCGCTGTTTGCAATCACGGATTCTCCCGCCCGAAGTATGCTTCCCTCCGGCGCATAACCCTCTCCCGTCGCTTCGTAGAGGGCTTTGGATGTCATGATCGAACGCGCCGTCATTTCATTGCGCGTCAGAGTGCCCGTCTTGTCCGAGCAGATGACGGAGACTGAACCCAGCGTCTCCACCGCGGGCAGCTTGCGAATGATCGCGTTGCGGGACGCCATTCTCTGAACCCCGATAGACAGGGTGATCGTCATGATGGCGGGCAGGCCCTCCGGGATAGCGGCCACGGCAAGCCCGACGACGGCCATGAAGGCTTCGGGCAGCGACAAGTTGTGCACGAATACCGCAAATGCAAACGCGAACGCCGCCAGGGCCAGAATCGCCACTGTTATGTGCCGGCCGAACTGATCCATCTGCGCGAGGAGAGGCGTCCTGAGCGATTCCACGGACGTCAGCATGGCGCCGACACGGCCGAACTCCGTCGCGCCGCCGGTTTCAACCGCAACGGCAACGCCCTGACCCGCAGCGACAAAGCATCCGGAGTAGGCCATGGAGGATCTCTCGGCGAGCGGCGCCCCGATCGGCGCAGGGCCCGCGTGCTTTTCAACCGGCGCAGACTCGCCGGTCAGGGCGGCTTCGTCGATGCGCAGGTTCCGGCAGTGTAGAATGCGCAGATCGGCGGGCACGCGATCGCCTGCCTCGATGAGCACCACATCGCCACGCACAATATCCGCCGCCGATATGCTGATCCTCCTGCCGTCGCGCAGCACCGATGCATGCGGGTCCATCATGGCGCGGATGGCCTCGAGCGCCTGTTCCGCGCGTCCCTCCTGCAGGAATCCGATGCCAGCATTGAAGATGACGACCGCGGCAATGACCACCGCATCGACAAGGTGTCCAAGCGCGAGAGAAACGCCGCCCGCGACGATCAGCACGTAGATGAGTATGTTGTGAAAGTGGCGTAGGAACCGCGCGAACGCGGACGCGCGCGGCGGCTCCGGGAGGACATTGGCGCCGTCCCGCTTGAGCCGCGCAAGCGCCTCCTCGCTCGAAAGACCTGAGCGAGATGAGCCGAGCTCACGAAGGACGTCTTCAACGTCTTCGGCATGCCATGCAGACTTCTGTGAAGTGGTTGACTTGGACAAGGTCGCCTCGATCCTCAAACGCCAGTTCAGCACCAGTTTCATGCTAGCAGGCGCTTGCCTATCTTGTATTGATCGGTGTCATCATCCCCGCGGCGTCAAGTTTGTAACATCGATGAGATAGAAAGGGGTCATCGCCATGCGCAGCGTTGTTGTCGCAACCGATTTCTCGACGCGCTCTGATCGCGCAATCCGTCGCGGCGTTCTGATCGCAAAGACGAGCAATGCGGAGCTCAGGCTCGTGCATGCGGTTGACGACGATCAGCCCCGACGTCTGATCGAGATCGAATGCGCCGAAGCGCAGCGGCTCCTCGCGTCGCAAGCAGAAACGTTGCGCAAGCTCGACAGCGTCGAGGCGTCCTTTAGCGTCACCCTGGGCGACCCGTTCTCGAGCGTGACGCAGGCGGCCAGCGACTTCGGTTGCGACCTGTTGGTCATCGGCCCGCATCGCAGGCAGCTTCTCAAGGATGCATTCGTGGGAACGACCGCCGAACGCATCATTCGCACGAGCCGGGCGCCGGTCGTCATGGCGAACGCAACGCCGGCGTCGCCTTACCGGCATATCCTCGTCGCCGTCGACTTTTCCGACAGCTCGGCGTCCGCGCTGCGGCTCGTCGCCGGGATGGATTGGGGAGACACGCCGGCGATTTCCGTCGTGCACTGCTTTGATCCGCCCGAACAGACCATGCGCGGGATGCTGGTCGTGTCAGACGAAGACATGATTCGTTATCTTGCTGACGCCCGCGCGCGGGCTTCCGCTGAACTTGCGTCGTTTCTGCGGGATGTTCAAATCAGGCCCGTGCGCCAGACCGTCGAGACGATACGGACCGATGCGTCTGCCGCCATCCGGTCAGTGGCTTCCTCCGCCGGGGCGGATCTGATCGTCGTGGGCCAGCGCGGTCGCAGCGGCTTCGCCAAGGTCATGCTTGGCAGCGTCGCGGAAGCCGTGCTTCGGAGCGCGGAGGTCGACGTGCTCGCTGCCCCCAGGGACACTGCGGCTGCATCGTGAAACGGCCCGCGCCGCGTCTGGCGGCGGGCCAGCGCGAGGATGTCCCGCCCCGCCCCGCATTGCCCAGTCCGGCCCGATAGGGTAGAAGATTCGCCGTCGGCGCTCGACGCGCCGGCTCCGCACCCGTAGCTCAGCTGGATAGAGCGTTGCCCTCCGAAGGCAAAGGTCACACGTTCGAATCGTGTCGGGTGCGCCAGCCTTTCATTTTCCGGACATTCAGCGTTCGCCTGCGTGGCGAACGGTCATTGCGCTCAATGGCTCGCGGACTGCGCAAGCATATCGTCCCATTTCACGATCCGGCGCGGCTCGAGGATGTGAAGAAGCGCCGACATCAGCAGTATGAAGCCAAAGCCCCACAGCAAGAGCAGCAGGTCGCGGCGCGCGAATCGTTGCAGCCATCTGCGCATCGTCCCTCCGGTTGAAAGAATCGCCCCGGCTTCAAAGTAGTCCGAATTGCGGCGAGAAACTGACCGCGCGGCTTCGCTTTGCGGATGGCCCGCCTCATGCCTGCGGTGATTACTTACGCGTTCGCGCCTCGTTGACGTTCATACCCCCACCGCGAAAGCTGGCGCGCTCAACTTGAAAGCGTGCTTGCGGCCCAACGGCGCCGCGAAGGAGGGACGATGCTGCATCTCGATTGGGTTCGCGAACTCTGGTTCGTTTTCGGAATCTCCGTGGTGACATGCTTGTTGGCCGTGATTTATTCGGCGCTTGAGAAAGTGTTTCCATTTCTGCGCGGCGGTCTCGGCCGCATGCACTGAAGTCCCGGCAGCATTGCTCCCGCCGGGCGCTAAGCGCACATCACGGAGAAGCTAGTTGCAGACCCGGACGCGTCTGCCCCACGCGTCGTACCGCCACCAGCAACGCCTGCGGCGCACGCGACGGCATACGCGCACCCGCTGGCCCCAGCTGTTCCGCGTCCAGTAGCACTGGTTGACCCACTGGGCGTCATGCGCGCCTTCGGCGGGGAGGTCCCCGGCAGGAACCGGAAATCCGGCGCCTGCCGTATCGTCGAAGGTGGAGGCTTCGACGCGTCGAGGGCCTAGAGCGGCCGTCGTCGCTCCCGCCGCTGCGAAGAGCGCAAGAAAAGTACGCCGGTTCATCGATCTCCTCCTGGAGCGAGAGGGTGCGCAGGCGCGCGTATCCAGCGCCCGCAAGCATGACAATAATAGAGCGCGCGCGGCATTCAAGCCATGCATCGACGCATGCAGTTCGCCGCATGTGAGGCGGCATGCGATCCTTGAAGGTCTTGCACGCGACGCAGGAATGCGTTGGTTGAAGCGCGCCGCGCCGTCCGCCTCAATGCTCCCTGAACAGCTTGCCGTAGCCCTCCACGCGGTCGTTCACGCCGGAGAGCCGCATTCCCTCCCAGATGATCGCCTGCAATGCGGTGATCACGTTCACGCCGAACTCCTGTTCGAGCGGTTCAATGGACTCGATCGTCGCCCAGTGCGGACATCCATAGATCAGCGTGTCGATCTCCGGGTGTTCGCGCATCAGTTCACGACCCAGTTCGAGCGCCTTTTCCGGTGGAATGCGATTGTACTCCTGCAGGCGCGCATTCGCGTGCTTGCGGCCGAGCAATTCCATACCCGCTCCAAGCGAACCACTGGCGGAGTCCCCGATCTTGCGCGGTACGGCCGGATTGATCGTCCCGACCCTGCGCGCGCCCACGGCCGCCAGCGCGCGCTTCTGCGCCATCGAGCTTGAACTTACGGGCCGACCATATTTTTGCGACAGATCTTCGAGCACCCGCTCAAGGTTGTCCTTGCCCCGTGCGATGTTCGTTGGCGCGCCCCCCATGATGATGACGTCGGCGCCCGCCGTCGCAAACGAGTCCGCGGCCCGGATTCCCTGCTCGTAAATGCTTTCGAGCTGGTCCTGTGTGTGTTCCGTAATTTGCAGCGTGAGCAGCGAGAGCAAAACGCCCTCGGGAACGATCTGGTAGAAATAGCGCGGCAGCAGTTCGGTCACAAACGCCACCGACGAATATCCGATCCGCGCGCGAAGCTGCGTCATCTCTTCCTCCCCGTATCCCTGGCCACATGATCCTCAATGCGCCATCGGCGTCAATCCTCGCCCTTGCGCGTGATCTCCGGGTGGCGGAGCAGATAGACTGCGATGTAAATCATCGCGACGCTCGTCAATCCGCCGACGACAAAGAAGGCGTAGCGCACCCCGACCAGTTCACCGATCGCGCCCATGATGAGCGGGGCCAGAATGGACGCCGTGCGGTTGGCGGTGCCCCGAAGCCCGACGGCTTTTCCCTGGTTCGACTTTCCCGCGCCCCGCAGCACGAGCGTGATGACGAGCGGTTGCGCAAGCCCGTTCATGCCCGAGCGCAGGAACATGGCGATCTGCAACATCAGGTAGGTCCCGAGAAGCGGCGTGATGCAGATCAGCAGGATGCCGGCCCAAAGCGAAAGCAGCACGATCCAGAAGCCGCTGATGAAGCGCATCAGCGGCGCCGTCGCCAGCGAGAACAGCGCGGCGCCGATGGCGCCTGCGGGACTGAGGAGCCCAATCGCCGTGCCCGCTATGCCCATTTCGGTGAGCCAAGCCACGTAAAACGAACTTTGCACCGAATTGCCCATGTGCATGAGCGCGCCGAGCGCCACGATGATCGCGACGGATGGGGCGCTGAGCAGACTGAAGGCGAGGCGATAGTCGCTCCAGCGGGGCATGAGGCTGCGCAACCCCTTCGACCGGGAGCCGATGGCGCCGGAGACGGGCCGCACTTCCTGCACTGGCAGCAAGAGCGCGCTGATGACGCTGCCGGAGGCCCACAGCGACATCAGGATGAAGGCGCCCCAGACGCCAGCGAGGTCCCATGTGACCCCCGCCATCGGCGGCGCGGCCAATTGCCCGAAGCGGATGACGAAACTCAGCCGGCCCGCGTAGGTCGTGCGGCCGTGCATGTATTGACCGATCATCGTCTGCGCGCCGAGCCACCCCATGGATTCGGCGAGCCCAAGAAAAAGTTGCAGGAAGATCAGCGCCCAAATCCCGGGCGCAAGCGGGTACGCCAGTGGCAGGAGTACCGCGGCTGACGTGCAGAAAAGCATGACCCGCCGCGCGCCGAGCCGGTCCATCAGCGCGCCCGCGTGAATGGAGAACAGCAGCGGCAACAGGTGCGCCGCGCCGAACACGAGTCCGAACAGGAAGGGCGACGGATTCATCGTGTAGGCGAATAGCGGAATGACGACCGAGGCGACGTGAAACACCGAGGTGGTGAAGAGGCCGACGCCGTAGACGGCGATTTGTGTGCGCCAGGGGACGTTGCGTGTTTCGATCGGCGCGGATTCGTTCATGCTTTGAAATGCGGCCCTGAATCGTGGAAGGCGCGACGCGGCTGCGTCCAGATGAGCATAGAGGACGGCTTGGCGCCGTCAAACAATGCGCCGCTTGTTTGCGCGCTGCGCGGTTTCGCACTACGATTTCCCAAAAAGGGGAGGAAGACGCATGATGAGCGGCAAAAGCTCTGCTTGCAGGTGTCCGAGATCAGGCATGGTCAAGGCCGCGGGCCGAACGGTTCGTCTCGCCCGTGGCGCCGCTGTCGCCGCAAGTCTGGCGGGCGCCAGCCTTGCGCCGGGCCAGGCGGCGGCTGACGCCGTCGCCGACTTTTACAAGGACAAGCGCGTTCGCGTCGTGATCGGCTACACGACAGGCGGCGGCTATGACTCCTATGCGCGGGTCCTCGCCCGCTTCATCGGCAAGCACATCCCCGGCCAGCCCGGCGTAATTGCCCAGAACATGCCGGGCGCCGGCAGCTTGCTTGCGACAAACTGGATCGCGAACGCCGCGCCGCGCGACGGCACGGTGATTGGCGCCATCAACCGAGGCATTCCGTTCGAACCGCTGACCGGGGGGAAGGGCGTCCAGTTCGATCCATTGAAGCTCGGCTGGATTGGCAGCCTCGGCAAGGAAGTCAATGTCACCATCGCGTGGCACACCTCCAAGGTGAAGCGCGCCGAGCAACTCTTTACCGACGGCATGATCGTCGGCGGGACAGGTTCGGGCGCCGACAGCGCGATCTATCCCGCAATCATGAACAACCTGCTCGGCGCGAAGATCAAGCTCATCGCAGGATATCCTGGAGGCAACGACGTCAACCTTGCGCTGGAGCGCGGCGAGATCGAGGGCCGACCGAGTCCGTCCTGGTCGAGCCTGCGCTCGGGTCGCGGCGATTGGATTCGCGAAGGCAAGATCGTTCCGATCTGGCAATTGTCGCTGTCGAAACATCCCGATCTGCCGAACGTGCCGCTCGCCATCGACTTCGCAAAGACGCCGGAAGACCGGCAGATCATGGAGTTCTTCTTCGCGCGGCAGGAAATGAGCAGGCCATATGTGACGACGCCCGACGTGGCGCCCGAGCGGCTGAAAGCGTTGCGCGACGCATTCATGGCGACGACGAAGGACCCGGAATTCATCGAGGCCGCCAAGTCGCAGGACGTGGAGCTCGACCCGATCAGCGGCGCCGAGATCGACGAACTTCTCCGCCGGGTGTTCGCCACGCCGAAGCATGTTGTGGACCGCGCGACGCAACTTGCACGCTCTGAAGTGCCCACCGAAAATGCCGTGATCAAGAGCGTCAAGGTGACTGCGCCGCTGCTCCGAATTGAGGGGCAGGGCGCGACGATCGTATTCAACGACGGCGGCGCCGAAACGAAGGCGCAGGTCAGCGCCGCGAGAACAAAAATCACCATCGCGGGGCAGGACGCCAAGCGCGCGAGCCTCAAGGAAGCGATGACCTGCGAGATCGATTATGCCGGCCCCGGCGGCGAGGTCCGCGCCATGTCCTGCAAGTAAGCCGTGAATGAGGGGCGGCCGTCGCGCCGCCCATTGAATCACTCGTAGAAGGCGCCTTCGCGGAAGCGAACCGGCTTCTCGCGATTGTTCTCGGGCGCATGCGGGTCGATCTGCTGGCCATGCAGGCCAAGCCGCACGTTCGGATCGCCCCCTTCCTTCGTGATCGATTCGATCCGCAGCACGACAAGCGGTTCGTCGCCGGAATTCTCGAAGCAGTAATAACAGCCCGAAGGCAGCATCACGCCTTCGTTGCGAACAAGCTCGCGCTCTTCGCCGCGCGGGCCGTAGTACCGCGCCTTGCCCATGAGCACGATGAACGCATGGTCCTGTCCGTGGTGGGCGTGCATGGCGTTCTCGCCGCCGCCGGCCGCGTAGCAGCGAATCTTGATCTGTAGATTGCCGGTGTCCGCAAGCAGATGCCGGAAACTGCCTTCGTCGAGCAACTGGATGCGGAGCTTGAAGAAGTCCGGCGGGGGCGACTTCGAGAAATCAATCACCTGTCCGCCGTCCATCGGATCGGCCATGCGGCCACGCGTCGTCAGCGCATCACTCATCGTTTCCTCCCGAATTTTACGAGGGAGGCTAGCGCCAAAGCGTTGGCCGCGCAAACGCGGTCAGGTCATGGGCGCCTGCGCCTCGCGATCAGCTCGATTTCGAGATGTTTGGGCGTATTCGCCAGCTCATCGACGGTTTCAAACGTCAGAACGGGCGGCAGCGCCGGGGCCGCCTTGCGGAACCGGTCGAGAAACCAGCCGGCCGTGGCCGTCCCGCGCTGAAGAAAGAGATTCACGCAGGCGGCTTCGCTCCAAGTGAAGCCTTCGGCTTCGAGCGCCGCTTCCACCTGTGCGAAAGCGCGGTCGAACTGAAGGTCCATCGTCTCGCCCTCTTCGGCCATGCCCGAGAGGAACAACCAGTCTCCAGTCGCCAGATAATGGGCGTAACGGCGCGGCGGATCGAATTCGACGATTCGCCGGCTCGCGCCGGACTGCGGGCGCGCCGCGTAGAACTCGACGCTTACCGCGCCGCCATCGCGCATCCGCTGGCGCGAGAAGAAGCTCGAGCTGGCTGAACGAAGCGCGCCACGCAGCAGCCTGTCACGCACGTCGTTCAATTTGGCCGCGCTGTCGCGATCGCTCATCCAGAGGCGCGTCAGCGCGATGTCTTCACGCGATAGCCCCTCTTCAGCCAGAAGCGTCAGGCAGTCCGCGACGATACTCTCCAGCTGCGCTGCCGGATCCCCGCCTGCGCCCGCGCCGGAAACCGCGGCGATCTCGCCGCCATTCAAAAAAATGCGCCTGATCTGGGCCATGGGCGCCCTCCCCGGAAACACAAGACTGTATGCGCATGGCGCGCCTGCGGTCCAGAGCGGCTTGTTCTCCTGCAAGGCTTTGCTACAACCCCGCGGACACAACATGCGAGGAAAGCCCATGCACCCGAACGATCCATCCCTGCGCTCATTCGTGGACGTGGCGCCGGACAGCGGCTTTCCCATCCAGAATCTTCCCTATGGCGTGTTCTCCACGTCGAGCGACTCGCGCCCGCGCGTCGGCGTCGCCATCGGCGACCATGTGCTCGATCTTGCCGCGGTCGAGGAGTCCGGTCTCATTCCGCGCATGTCCGCGCAGAGCGTGTTCCGGCAGCAGTCACTGAACGCCCTGATGGCTTCGGGCGGCTATTCATGGTCCATCGTGCGCAAGCATATCAGCACGCTCCTGCGTCACGACAATCCGAAGCTGCGCGACGCGGCGGCGCTGCGCAACCGCGCGCTCATTCCCCTCGAAAAGGTGCAGATGCACCTGCCCGTCGCTGTTGCGGGCTACACGGATTTCTATTCCTCGCGTGAACACGCCACAAACGTCGGCACGATGTTTCGCGGGCCCGAGAACGCGCTCAACGAGAACTGGCTCTGGATGCCCATCGGCTACAATGGCCGCGCCAGCACGATCATCGTCAGCGGCTCGCCGGTGAAGCGCCCACGCGGCCAGATCAAGGGGCCGGACTTTCCCAAGCCAGTGTTTATGGCGTCGCGCCGCCTCGACATAGAACTGGAGATGGCGGCCATCGTCGGCGGCAATTCGCAGATCGGCGCAACGCTGACCGTCGATCAGGCGCAATATTCGATCTTCGGTTTTTCGCTGCTCAACGACTGGAGCGCGCGCGACATCCAGCAGTGGGAATACGTGCCGCTTGGTCCCTTCCAGGGCAAGGCCTTCGCCACAAGCATCGGCGCCTGGGTCGTGACGGCGGAAGCGCTCGAACCGTTCCGCGTGGAAGGGCCGAAGCAGGAGCCCGAGCCGCTCGACTACCTTCGCCAGAGCGGCGCGCATAATTACGACATCCAGCTCGAAGTCGAACTGACGCCTGAAGGCGGCAGGCCCACGACGATCAGCCGCTCCAATTTCAAATACATGTACTGGTCCACCGCGCAGCAGATCGCGCACCATTCGTCGTCCGGCTGCGCCATGCGAATTGGCGACGTGATCGGCTCCGGCACGATTTCCGGACCTGACAGAGGCTCCTGCGGGTCGTTGCTCGAACTCACCTGGGGCGGCAAGGAGCCGATTACGCTCGCCGACGGATCGACGCGCACGTTCCTCGAGGATGGCGACACGGTGACGATGCGCGGCTTCTGCCAGGGCGACGGTTACCGCATCGGCCTCGGCGAGGTTAAGGGGCAGGTCGTGCCGTGCGACTAGCTTGCGGGGCCCGGTCGCGCGGCTTATTCTCGTTTCAAACTGACGGGAGGATTTTTCATGGCCTATACGCTTCAGCAATTCTGCGCCGACTCGAAGGAGGCGCTCAAGTCGCAGCCGCTCGACAAGGCGCTCGACGCCATCGCCGCAAAGCTCGGCGAGCTCATGAAGAACGAGGACTTCGTGAAGGCGACCTTCGACGAGTCCACGCCGCCCGGCAAGCGCGACCTCTATCATGATCCCGAACTCGATTTTTACGTGCTCGCCCACATGCAGGAGGGCGGCAAGCGCGGCACGCCCCACAGCCACGGCAATTCCTGGGCGATCTACGGCAACATCAACGGCGTGACGGAGATGACCGAGTACCGCCGCACGAACCCGGAGAGCGAGGAGGCGGCTATCCTCGAGGTCGTCGACAAGTACGGCATCGGCGCGGGCCAGACCCGCGGCTACGGTCCGGGCATGATCCACTCCACCGCCCATCCGGAGAAGTGCTGGGTGATCCGCGTCACCGGATGCGATCTCGACAACCTGCCGCGCTACAAGTTCCGCAAGTTCCGCGACCAGATCATCGAGAAGGCGGCCTGAGCCGCCTCTCCTCCCCCTCGTTTACCCGAACCTGAGCGCGCCGTCGGGCACAAGCCCGCGGGCGCCCAGGAACCGGATCATCGCCCGGTCGAACCCGTTCGGGTCCTCGATGCAGCAGGCGTGGCCAGTGTTTGGCAGCACGAAGTGCTCGGCTCCCGGCGTCAGGGACGCCGTGACGCGCCCCGCCGGCAGCGAGCCGTCATGCTCGCCGTTGATGACCAGCACCGGCGGCTTCATCTCCCCCAGCCTTGGCGTCATGTTGCAGCTGGCCCGTGCGCGGAAAATGTTGCCGATGCACGTCGGGTTGAGGTTCGCGGCGTTCTCGACGAACAGGCGCAGGAGCCAGCCCCCGAGGGCCGTGTCGCCGAAGCCCGGCGCCACATAGCCACGCATCAGCGTCATGAGATACGCGCCCAGATCCTGACCCTCGAAGCCCGCCAGGATTTTCTCCACGTTGCGCGGGCCGCCGCTCGAACCGCCGACGAGGATCGCCGCGTCGACCATTTCGGGGTGGTCCAGAGCCGTCAGCATCGAAATCCCGGAGCCGACGCTGACCCCGGCGAAAATGGCTCGCTTTATCCCTTCGTCGGCGCAGACTCCGAGCACGTCGTTCTTCATGTCGGCCAGCGTGAAGGGCGAGTCCGGCTTGTCGGAAAGGCCGTAGCCGCGAAGATCGACGGTGATGACGCGGTAAAACGCCGAGAAACGCGCCGCCTGGAACATCCACAGGCGGCGGTCGAACGGATTGGCGTGGATCAGCACCATGGGCGGGCCGTCGCCGTGAACCTCGTAGTGGATGCGCAAGCCATTGCGGGCGCTGTAGGGCATCGTCTCCGTTCCTCCTCGTCTTTCGCGCTGCGGTGCGCGGGGTTGTTTCCCGTTTAGCATGAAACCCTTGCGGACGCGGGCGGCACTTTACGCGCTGTCACGGAACTGTATAGTTATTGTCATCGTTCCGTCATCCAGGATGAAGCCGGGGCCAGAGGGTGTTGCGTTCGCTTGTTGCGTCTCTGCGGCAGGGGGGAGGCGTTGGCGCGCCGGCTTCCGCTCAACCTGTGCGCCAATCGGCGTTTGCCGCCGCCCTGTCCGTCTGGACCCTGTTTTTGCTCGCCATAGAGGGCGAAATCCTCCCGCGCCTGCTGGTGGCGGGCTTCTTCCTCGGCCTGTTCGCCTTCGTGTTTGCGCTGAGCGGGCGCCGCTGGTTCTCCTTTGCGCTGGTCGCCCTGATGTTCGTCACGGTGTTTCTGTGTTCGTGGCTGAAGTTCAGCATGGTGGCGATGAACCTGCACGCCTATGACGCGCTTTTCTATCTGTTCAGCGTCGCGCAACTGAACTTCTTCTGGCAGACGTTTCCCGCCTACGCCGCCATTGCGCTTGCGGGCGTTGCAGGGCTTTTCGCCTTGCTCGCCGTTCTCTGGCGCCGCGAGGCGCCGGTTCCGATGGCGCGCCTTCGCTACAGCGCCCTGGGGCTCGCGGGGATTGCCGTCGCCGCTTCGAGCGGCGCCGCCATCGCAGGGCGCGGCGCGTCGTTCTTCGATCCGCATCGCCACATCTTTTCGGCCTTCATTGCCTCCCTCGGCGACGTTCCGCAATTGATGAGCGCGCGCGGCTATCTGCAGATCAGCGCGCAGGCGAGCCTCGCGCCCATTCCCGCCGACGCCATTGCGTGCCGGCCGGAGGGGACGCCTCCGGACATCGTGCTTTTCCTTAACGAGTCCGTGATGCCGCCCGGCGTCTATCCGGAAATCAACTTCCCCGAGGAGGCGACGCCATTCTTCCAGTCCTTCGACGGGCGCATTCACAAGCTGCGGGTCGAGACGTTCGGCGGAGGCACCTGGCTCACGGACTTCACCGCGCTGACGGGACTTTCGACCTCGATGTTCGGCAACATGCGCAACTTCGCCGCGCAGTTGACGACGGGCCGCCTGCGTCACTCCCTGCCGCAATATCTCAAGGCCTGCGGTTACGACACGACGATCATCTATCCCTCGCTCGCGGAGTTCGCGGGCTCGGCGAAGTTCTATCGCTCCATCGGCTTCGATCGCGTCATCGATCGCAAGATCCACAAGGCGCCTGACGAACGCCAGCGCGACGCGTTCTATTTAAATGAAGTGCGCAAGGTGATCGACGCCGCGAGCAAGGACGGCGATCGCAGGCCGCAGTTCATCGTGGCGTCCAGCATGGCGCCTCACTCGCCCTGGAATTTCCGCTTCGCGCCCGAGGAGGTGAAGCCGGGCGAAACGACGCGCTGGAACGCGGACCGCGAGGTTGACGAGTATCTCTGGCGCATCGTGCTCGCGAAACGCGATCGCGACGCCTTCCGCGCCAGCCTCAAACGCGATTATCCCGACCATCCCTTCCTGTTCGTCAGCTACGGCGATCATCAGCCCGCCCTCGCGGCTCTGCCGCTTGCGAACTCCGAGGATATCGCCAACACCGGCGCATGGCAGCTCGACCCCGCGTCCAGGGCTTTCACGACGTATTACGCTATCGAAGGGCAAGGTTTTACCCCGCGAATTGAACTGCCCAGGGCTTCGATCCTCGAAGCGCCGCATCTGGCGACGCTCGCCATCGCGGCGGCTGGCCTGCCGCTCGATCCGGTTTATGCGCGCCGCTTGCAATTGCTCGACCATTGCGACGGTCTCTACGCAACCTGCGCGGATCGCGGCGCATTGATGGCGTTCCAGCGTTGGCTCGTCGATGCGGGATGGATCGCGCAGCGCTAGGTGCGCGCCGGCCGCGAAGCGGGAGTTTCCATGGACGTCTCGTACGCGCAAAATCTCGAAGACTACGTGCTATGGCGCGCGCTGGGCGAAAGGCGGGACGGCTTCTACGTTGACGTCGGCGGCGGCCATCCCGTGGCCGATAATGTGTCCTGCTGGTTCTATCTGCAGGGCTGGCGCGGAATTGTCGTGGAGCCTCAGGAAGACCTCGCGCGCGCCTACGCCTTCGCGCGGCCGCGGGATACGGTCTTCTGCGGCGTCGCCGGCGCCGTGGAGGGTGAGGCGGCGTTTCACGAAGTGGATCGCCTGCATGGCCTGTCGTCGCTGAGGCCGGAATCGGCTGCTGTCGCGGCAGGGTTCGGCGCATCGCATCGCGTGCGCCATGTTCCCATGACGACGCTGGACGCTCTGATCGCGCGCGAGGGCGTCCGCGGCATCGATTTCGTGAAGATCGACGTGGAGGGCGCCGAAGCCGACGTGCTCGCCGGTCTCGATCTCGACCGCAATCGGCCTCAGGCGCTGTGCATCGAGGCGGTGGCGCCTGGCGGCATGACCGAGAACTGGAGCGATTGGGAGCCGCGGCTGTTTGCCAGTGGTTACGAGTTCATGCTTTTCGACGGGCTCAACCGCTATTACGCGGCGCAGGAAGCCGGCGAGACGCGCGCGCGCTTTCCCCGCGAAAAGCCGGAATGGGGCGTCGTCCCCACATTCGGACTTTGGGAGCGCGCGCCCGTCAACCCGGAACATCCCGATCACGCGCTTGGCCTTCGCCTGACGCGCGCCTTCCTCGCCAGGTTGCCGCACCTCGACAAGGCGCTGCTGATCGAGCTTCTCGCCGCCGGATTGACCCGCGAAGAGCTTGACGCGCCCGCGACCGGAGAGGCGAAGCGGATGGCCCTCGACGCGCTGCTTCCCGGCGCGGCAGGACCCGTGCGCGCGCGACTCGCGGCGCTGGACGCCCCGAATGTGCGCGCGTTCTGCGATCGCGTGCTGGACAGCGATCATTTTCGCATCGCGCTCGCCCGGATCGCGATGAGCTACGACGGCGGGCAGATCATCGAAGGCGACGCTATTTGAATCCGCGCTTGGCGAGCCATTCGCGCATGAACTTGATTTCGGCTTCCTGCGTGCGGACCACTTCTTCCGCGAGCTTGCGGATCTCCGGGTCGGTCCCGTATTGCAGGACGATCTTAGCCATGTCCACCGCGCCCTGGTGATGCGGGATCATGCCGCGCGCGAAGTCGGCGTCGGCATTGCCGGTGAACGCGATGTCCATGTCCTTGTGCATCTTGTCGTTGGCGGCGCGGAAGGCCTTCGTCGCCGCGTTTTCGGACGCGGCCGGCTTGGGCGCCGCGTGACCTGCGTGCCCGCCATGACCGGAGTGTTGCGCGTAAGCGGCTGCGCCAGCGCATGCGAGAGCGCCAGCGGCGATGGCGGCGGCGATGCGTTTCATGTCCCTTCCTCCACGAAAAAAGAGGCGCGAACGCCTCTTAGAAACGTTGTTGACCACGCAGGAAATTTTACTGCGCGGCTTGCGCGGGGACGCGGCTTTCAAGCTCCCGTATGATCTGTGCGACCTTCATCACGTCCGCGTATTTGTGGTGCAGGTCGAACAGGTTCACCTTGTGCGATATCTCGCTCCGGTCGAAGCAGCATTCCTCGGCCATGACCATATGGTAACCATGGGAATAACCGTCAACTGTGGACGCGCGCACGCAGCCCGACGTGCTTTCCCCGAAGATGATGATCGTGTCGATGCCCATCTGCGCCAGATGCGCGATCAGCGGCGTGCCGAAAAACGCGCTGGCGCGCTGCTTGAACAGAACGACGTCGCCCGGTTGCGGGGCGAATTCGGGCCTGATCTCGTAGACGTCGGCGCTCGTCGACGCCGAGCGGCGGTTCGTGGCCTTCACCGCGCCCGGCTTGGCGGCGGGACGCGTCTCGCTTGTGGAATAGAAAATTGGCAGGCCCGCCGCGCGCGCGGCGGCGAACAGGGCCTGCGTCGGCGGAATCGCGTTGAAGGCGTTGACGCCGCATGACGACGGATAGTCCTTTGCGACCTCCGCGACCGGCTTCGGGCCGCCCTGGTAGGCGGACTCGTAGAGGTCGATCGCGAGCAGGCAGGCGTTCGGACCGATGTAGAGATCCCGCTTGTAATGCTTGTAAAGGTCGATGACGTCGGCCGGTATGACGTCCTTCCAGCAATGGTCCTCGAAATCGTCCTGCACTTTGTTCTCCATCGGTTGCCGGGCCGCGCAAGCGTGACCTGTCCTCGACAAGTTTTCCTCATCCAATAAGATGTGTCCACTTTCGCGACACCGAACCTGCAACAAGGGCGCCACGAGCGATGCAGACCACGACGCAAATCCGGCCCGGCGAGGAGACGGTCGAGACGCCGGGATCGTTCGATGCGGGCGTCTGGTTCGTGGGACGAATCCGCACGCCCTGGAAGACCCGGCGCGAATGCCCGAGGCGCGGCGACCTTGACGGCCCGGTCTGCCGGATCGAGGTTGACGAACCGTGGCGCAAGGCGCTCGGCGGGCTGTCGCGCCACACCCATCTGCAGGTCCTCTACTGGATGCACGAGGCCCGCCGCGACCTCGTCACCCAGACGCCGAACCATACGGGCGCCGCCAGCGGCACGTTTTCCATCCGCTCCCCGAACCGGCCGAACCCGATCGCGTCTTCCCTGGTCGCGATCGTGGAAATTCATCCCGACGGCGTCAGCGTGCGCGGCCTGGATTGCCTCGACGGCACGCCGCTCATGGACCTCAAGCCCGAGACATGCCCGCACGACCGCGCGCGGCCGGAGGCTGCGGCCGACTGATGCGCGTCACGTTGCGCCTCGATTTTGACGCCCGCAGACATCTCGGGCATGGCAAGATCCGATTACTGGAGCTTATCGACCAGCATGGCTCGATTTCATCAGCCGCCCGCGCAATGGGCATGTCCTACCGGCGCGCGTGGCTTCTGACGGACGAGGTGAACCGCATGTTCGCCGAACCGGTATTCGCCACGAAGCTTGGCGGAAAGGGAGGCGGGAAGGCCCAGCTTACCGACTTCGGACGCTCCCTGGTGGACCTCTACCGTCGCATGGAGCGCCGCGCGGAGAGCGATTTCGGCGACGCCATCGGCAAGCTCGAAGCCGCGCTTGCGCCCGAGCCCGGCTCGGAACAGGCGCCCTCCGGCGGCGGTTAGCGCCAGATCCCCACCGCGGGGCCCCGCGCCCGCCTGCGCCGCATTGGCGCGTTGGCCCGGAGATTGGATGGGCCTATCACTCCGTCTCCCCCGAGGATGTTTTTTGCGAGGTCAAGACAGGTGAACGCCCCGTCCGGCAAGCCGGTAGAAGTTGTCTCGGGTCCAATACCGCCGGCGACGCCGCGCATTTTCTTTCGCGTGTTTCCATCGGTCATGCTGCCGATGTTCCTCGCCATGAGCGACCAGACGATCGTCGCGAGCGCCTTGCCGACCATCGCGGGCGCGCTGGGCGACGTCGAGCGAGTCTCCTGGATCGTCGTCGCCTATTTGCTCGCCGCGACGATCTCCGCGCCGCTGTACGGGTATCTTGGCGATTCCTTCGGACGCCGGCGCCTCATGTTCATCGCGCTGGGCGTATTCACCCTGGGCGCGATCCTGAACTCGCTGGCCTCCTCTGTGACGATGATCGCGATGACGCGCTTCGTGCAGGGGCTTGGCGGCGGCGGCCTCATGAGCATGTCGCAGGCCCTCATCGGCGAAGTCGTGCCGCCCCGCCAGCGTGGCCAATACCAGGGCTACATGGCGGCGATCGGCGTGACGGCGGCCGCGCTTGGTCCGGTCGCCGGCGCTTATCTGGCCGCCCATTTCGGCTGGCGCGCCGTCTTCCTGATGAATGTGCCGACCGCGATCTTCGCGGGCCTGATGATGCTGCGTCTCGCGCCGCGTCCCGGCTCGCGCAAGGAGGATTGGAACTTCGATACGCCGGGCCTTCTCCTTTTCATCGGATTCGTCGTGCCCGCGCTCCTCGCGCTCGAACAGGCGCGCCGCCTCGACATGACGATGATGCCGACCGCTGGCGCGCTTCTGGCGTTTTCCATCGTCTCGCTCGTCCTGCTGGTTCGCCGCGAAAGGCGCGCGCCAGCGCCTCTGTTGCCAATCCAGCTCATGCGCCAGCGGGCCATCTGGTCCGCGCAGGCGATGGCGGCCTGCCACGGCGCGGCGCTCGTCGCATTGATCGCCTTCACGCCGCTCTACATGCGCATGATCGGAATCGGCGATCCTGCGCAGGTGAGCTGGGCGCTACTGACAATCAGCGGCTGCATCGGTTTTTCGGCAATGGTGTGCGGCCGCATCATCACCCGCACGGGCTACACGATGATCCTTCCGTCGATCGGCTCGACCGGTGCGACGGTCATGTTCGTTTATCTTGCGACGCAGGCCGGCCGGCAGACGCTGGACCAGTTCCTCGTCTGGGCCGGGATCACGGCCGTTTTCATGGGATCGGTGATGGGGGTTGTGCAGGTGACCATCCAGACCGCCGCCGGCCGGCGCATGCTCGGCGCGGCCTCGGGCTCGATCCAGTTCGCGCGCAGCGTCGGCGCGTCGTTCGGCGCCGCGTCGTTCGGCGCTGTCCTGTTCGCCACCGCCGCCGCGAGCGATCCGGCGGCCGGCGCGCTGTTCGTCCAGATCCTGCAGAAGGGGCCGGGCTCCGTCGACGCGCTCGACCCCGCGCGGAACGCCGCTCTCAACGCTGTCGTCGCGCAGGGCTTCGCGAATGCTTTTCTTGCGCTCGCGCTGTTCACCGGAATAGGGGCCCTGCTCGCCTGGATCAATCCGCAGCGCCGCGTTTGACGGGCATGTCAGTTCGCCATCAGGACCGGCATCCGCGCCTTGGCGAGGATATGCGCGGTCGCGCCGCCAAAGATCATCTGGCGCAATCGGCTCTGGGTGTAGGCGCCCTTGATGAGCAGGTCGCCGCCCAGCTTTTCGGTCTGGTCGAGGATCGCCTCGCCGTCCGAACGCCCGCTTGGCCGCGTGACGGCCTCAACGTTCACGCCATGCATCCGCAGGGAGCGCGCGAGCAGTTCACCCGGCGGCCCGTCCACCCCAAAGCCTTCGATCGTGAGGACGATGACGCTCCTGGCCTTGAGCAGAAGAGGCATCGCGAAGGCGACCGCCCGTGCGGTTTCCGTACTCTGGTTCCATGAGATCACGATCGTCTCGCCGATCTTCTCGATGGGCGCGGGAGGCGCGAGCAGCACCGGGCGGCCGGATTCGAAGATCGCGGCTTCAGCCGTCGCCATGCGGGGGTCGCCGCGGTCAGAGCCCGGCCTCCCCATGATCGCGATGTCGTAGACGCGCGAAAGCGAAGCCGCCTGGCTGTCGCCGAGGGAATGCTCGCCCGACCACGAGCAGGTCGGCGCCGCGCCGCCGCCGGGGCCGCCCGGTTCATGCAGGGGCACCCCGTTCTCCATCATGAAGCTTTCGAACTTGCGATGCGCTTCGTCGGCGATCTCGCGCCAGGCGTTCTGGTCCGAGACCGTCCAGCTGACAGGCATGTCGAAGGCCACGAGGTCGGGCAGATCCGGCCCCAGCGGCGCGCCTTCGATATGGCTGCCGAATTGCCGCGCCAGCAGCACGGAGGTTCGCAGCACGGAATCGATGGACGAGTGCAGTTCGACCGGCACGAAGATGCTTTTCATGTTCCCCTCCACACCGCCCCCTTCCCGAAGGATCTCCCTGAAGGCGGATGAGAAAATTATAATACAACACGGCTGGCGATTCCGCCCTCGAAATTGAACGATCCGGCGTCAGCGCGGATTGGTGAACGCGGGCGGGCCGCCGGCGTGGTTCGCGTCACTTGACGTCTGGCGGCTGCAACGGCGATCCGGCCCGGGAACCTGGCAGCGTTTGACGCTCCATCCGGGCGTCCCTAGATTGCCGACCCGATCCAGTCCGAACCACCGGGACTCCAGCGGAATGACCGAAGCCTATCTTTGCGCCGGCGTGCGCACGCCCGTCGGGCGGTACGGCGGCGCATTGTCGGGCGTGCGCCCCGACGACCTGCTGGCGCACGCTCTGAAGGCGCTGCTGGCGAAGGCGCCGGGCCTCCCCCTAGAGAGGGTCGACGATGTCTTCGCCGGCTGCGCGAACCAGTCGGGCGAGGACAACCGAAACGTGGCGCGCATGGCGCTGTTGCTCGCGGGCCTCCCGCAGGAGGTTCCGGGCGTGACCATCAATCGTCTGTGCGGGTCCGGTCTGGACGCCGTCGGGACGGCGGCCCGCGCCATTCGCGCAGGTGAAATGGACGTCGCGATTGCGGCCGGCGTCGAGAGCATGTCGCGCGCGCCTTTCGTGATGGGCAAGGCGACGGAGCCCTTCGCGCGCAATGCGGAGCTTCACGACACGACGCTTGGCTGGCGCTTCGTCAATCCGAAGATGAAGGCGATGTACGGCGTCGACGCGATGGGCGAGACGGCGGAAAATCTCGCGGCCGAACATCGGATCTCGCGCGCCGACCAGGATGCGTTCGCGCTGCGCAGCCAGCAGCGCGCGGCGCGCGCCATTCGCGACGGGCGGCTCGCAAAGGAGATCGTTCCGGTCGAGATCACGGACCGCAAGGGCGCCGTCGCCATTGTCGACCGCGACGAGCATCCGCGCGAGACGACGCTCGACAAGCTTGCATCCCTGAAGCCGATCTTCCGCAAGGACGGTTCGGTGACGGCCGGCAACTCGTCGGGCATCAATGATGGCGCGGCCGCCGTCCTCTTGGCCTCGGAAGACGCGATAAGGAAATACGGGCTGACGCCGCTTGCGCGCATCGCGGGCCTCGCCACCGCTGGCGTTGCGCCGCGCGTCATGGGCATCGGCCCCGCGCCCGCGACGCAGAAGCTCATGCAGCGTCTCGGCCTTGCCATTCGCGACTTCGACGTGATCGAGCTGAACGAAGCCTTCGCGGCGCAGGCGCTCGCCGTCACGCGCGCGCTGGGCCTCGCAGACGACGAGGAGCGCGTGAACCCGAACGGAGGCGCCATCGCCATCGGACATCCGCTTGGCATGTCGGGCGTGCGCATTGCGCTGTCGGCGGCGCTCGAGATGAACGAGCGCAATGGAAGGCGCGCGCTCGCAACCATGTGCATTGGCGTCGGGCAGGGCATTTCGCTCGCCCTCGAACGGCCCGCCTGACTTGCGGAGGAAAGAATGAAGGTCGCCCTCATCCAGATGAATTCCGGCTCCGACAAGGCGGCGAATCTCGCCGCCGCGCGAGACCTCATCGAGCGCGCCGTCGCGGAAGAAAGGCCTGACTGGGTCTGCCTGCCGGAAGTGTTCGACTTCATGGGCGGGTCGCGCGCGGAGAAACAGGCGGTGGCGGAAGAACTGCCCGGCGGGCCTGCATGGACCATGCTGCGCGATCTCGCGCGCAGGCATGGCGTCTTCATTCACGGCGGCTCGATCCTGGAGAAAATCCCGGGCGAGGATCGCGTCGGCAACACGACCGTCGTGTTCAACCGGTCGGGCGAGGAGATCGCGCGCTACCGCAAGATCCACATGTTCGACATCACCGCGCCGGACGGGCAGCAATACAACGAAAGCGCCGCGATGAAGCCCGGAGACGCCGTCGTGACTTATGACTGCGAGGGCGTCACGGTCGGCTGCTCCATCTGTTACGACCTGCGCTTCCCCGACCTTTTCCAGGCGCTGGTCGCGCGTGGCGCGCAGATGATCGCGCTGCCGGCCGCGTTCACGCTGCAAACAGGCAAGGACCACTGGGAAGTGCTGCTGCGCGCCCGCGCCATCGAGACGGAAACCTACATGTGCGCGGCGGGCCAGACCGGGCTTCACATGCAGGGCAACGAGCCGCGCGCCACCTATGGTCATTCGCTTGTCGCAGACCCGTGGGGTCATGTGATCGCGCGCGCGTCCGACGGCGTTGGCTATGTCGCCGCCCGCATCGACCCCGAGCGCGTATCGAAGGTGCGCGCCATGATTCCGGTCGCAAACCACAAGGTGAAACTGACATGACGCTCCGGCCCGGTTCTCCGCTCGCCAAGCTTGATCTCGATCGGCTGTTTTCACCGGAGGCGAAGCGTTCGCCGGAGATGGAGGAGGTCTTCGCCTTCGTGCAGGCGGAAGACGCGAAACTGCCCGACCAGTCGAAGATGACGGTGGCCGAACAGCGTCAGGTGCGAGCTTTGTCGTCGAAGCGCTGGAATTCTGACCTTCCTCCTGTGCGCAGCGCCGAGCGCTTTGCGATTCCGGGCCTTTCCGACGCGCCGCCCGTGTCAGTCGAACTGGTGACGCCGTTCGACTGCGCGCCCGGTTGCATCGTCTACATGCATGGCGGCGGCTGGACGTTCGGCAGCCTCGATTCGCACGCCAACATCGCGTACAACGTCGCCATAGCAACGCAGTCGCGCGTCCTGTCGGTCGATTATCGCCTTGCGCCGGAGCATCCGTTTCCCGCCGCGCTCGACGATGTCGTCGCCGCCATCCGCTATGTCGTGAAGCGCGGCGAAACGGATTCCGATTTCGCCGGGCCCATCGGAGTTGCAGGCGACAGCGCCGGAGCAAATCTGGCGATGGCCGCCACGATGCGCGAAGGCGAGACTGGCAGACGCCGTCCCGATGTTGTGTTGGGCTTTTACGGCGTGTGGGGCTGCGAATTCGACACGCCCTCCTACCGCCGTTTCGGCGTCGGGCATGGCCTCAACGAAGCGGGCATGCGCAAGTTTCTCGACTTTTACGCTCCCGGCGGCGATGGGCCGGGCGCATTGCGCTACGACCCGCTTGTCTCGCCGCTACAGGCGAGCGAAGCGACCATGGCGAAACTGCCGCCCGTCTATCTCTGCGCCGCAGGCCTCGATCCGTTGCTCTCCGACACGGTCGCGATGGCGCGCAAGCTCGACGCGGCGGGCGCGACCTATGACGTCAACGTGCATGAGGGCGTTCATCACGGCTTCATGCAGATCACGTCGCGGCTATCGGAGGCGCGCCACGCCCATCAGCTCGCCGGCGAGTTCTGGTTGAAGCATGCGCGCTGAGAGCGCCGGTTCAGGACGCCAGATCGGCGACGACTGAATCCAGCACGGGAAAGCCTTCCTGCGACACGCGAATGCGTCCGTCGGGGGCTTCCTCGATCATGCCGTCGTCCATCAGTTCGCGCACGCGCGAACGGTCGAGCGGACGCCCGCGGACGAGTTCGTAGCGCGCCGGCAGGATGCCTTCGGAGAGGCGAAGCCCCATCAGCAGAAACTCGTCGCCCTGCTCCTCATGCGAAAGCGGCTCGTCCTCGATCAGTCCGTGGCCGTCCGTCTCGACGCAGGTGAGCCACATCTCCGGATGCTTCTCGGTCGATTGTGCGAACCGGCCGCGATTGGTGACGATGCGCCCATGCGCGCCGGGGCCGACGCCGGCATATTCGCCATAGCGCCAGTAGACGAGGTTGTGCGCGCTCTCTTCGCCGCGCCGCGCATGATTTGAAATCTCGTAGCGGAACAGGCCGGCCTTCTCGGTCACTTCCTGCGTCACGTCCCAAAGCGCGCGCGCAGTCTCGTGATCGGGCGGGACAAGCTTGCCGGCGCGCTCGAGCCGCTCGAACATCGTGCCGGGCTCGATGGTGAGTTGATAAAGGGAAAGATGCCCGCCGGCGCGCTTCGCTGCTTCGGTCAGTTCCGACTTCCATTGATCGGGGGACTGCCCGGGACGCGCATAGATGAGGTCGAAGGAGAACCGGTCGAAGATCGCCGACGCGACGCCGACGGCCATCATCGCTTCCGCCGCCGTGTGCATGCGTCCGAGGGCGCGCAGGTCGGCGTCATTCATCGCCTGCACGCCGAGCGACACGCGATTGACGCCCGCGGCGCGATAGCCCTTGAAGCGCCCGGCCTCGACCGACGTGGGGTTGGCTTCGAGCGTGATTTCCGCGCCAGGCTTGATTCGCCATTTCTCGCCGATGGCGTCGATGATAGCGGCGACTGTTTCCGGCTTCATCAGCGACGGCGTTCCGCCGCCAAAGAACACAGACGCGACCTCGCGTCCGGGCGCGAGGGCCGCGCGGTGCGCGATCTCGGCGCGGAATGCGGCGACGTACCGCGCCTCGTCGATTCCGCTGGTGCGCACATGGCTGTTGAAGTCGCAATAGGGGCACTTCGAGAGGCAGAAGGGCCAATGGACATAGACGCCGAAGCCGGGGTCCGGCGCATTGTCCTGGGTCTTTGCGATTCGCGACGCCATGTCCCGCTTATGACACGGCGCGGTTGCCGGGTCACGGGGGCGATTCGCCTGCTGCGGCGCCTGTGCGGGCCGTCCTCAGCGCAGGCCGAGGAATGACAGGATGACGAGAACCACGACAATCAGGCCGACGATGTAGATGATGCTGTTCATGATTGTCTCCGCTGGCGGCCGTGTGCAGGGTTGGTCCTGCGCCCGGCGTGATGATCCCGGCCCGCCAACGCGGCGCGAACAGAAAGGGTTCCGGTTGAGTTTTCGCCAGATCGGCCCGATCCGGGGACGGATATGAGCGACGCCGCCAGCCCCCCGGCGCTGAGCCGGGTCCTCGGTTTCTGGCAGCTCGCGTTCTATGGCGTCAGCGTCATCGTGGGCGCGGGCATTTATGTGGCCCTGGGAGAAGTGACGGCGCGGGCGGGCGACGCCGCGCCTGTGTCTTTCCTCGTCGCGGGCGTCGCGGCCGCCCTGACCGGGCTCAGCTATGCGGACCTTGCGAGCCGCTGGCCTCACGCCGCCGGGGCCGCCGCTTTCGTCGAGCACGGTCTGAGGTCCGCCTGGCTCGGCCGCGCCGTCGCTGTCGCGACGACAGTCGCCGTCTGCGTTGCGGCAGGCTCCATCGCCAGCGGGTCGGTGAAGTACTTCGCGATCATGGTCGCGCTTCCCGACTGGGCGATGATCTGCCTTCTGGTCGGCGGCTTCACCGCGCTCGCCATCGCGGGTGTGCGCGAAAGCGTCGGCTTTGCGGCGCTCCTCGGTCTCCTGGAGATAGGGGGCTTGCTGGCGGTGATCGCGGCGGGACTCGGCAAGGCGCAAGCCTATGATCTGGCTGCGTTTGCGCCGGAAGCAGCGCAATGGCCCGGCGTCATCGGAGGCGCCTTCATCGCGTTCTTCGCCTTCATCGGCTTCGAAGTGCTGGCCAACATGGGCGAAGAGACCAGGGAGCCGACACAGACGTTGCCGCGCGCCATTCTCGCGGCGGTCGCAATCAGCATCGTGCTTTATGTCGCCGTCGCTGCGGCGACCGTCTGGGCGGGCTCGCCAAGGACCGGCAATCCGCTGCTGGCGCTTTTCTCGGGCGACGCGGCGATCGCCTTCGCGCTGGTGGGCGCGCTTGCGATTTCCAACGGCGTGCTCGTGGAGATCATCATGCTTTCGCGCCTCTTCTACGGCATGGCGGCGCGCGGGCACGCGCCCGCCGCCTTCGCCAGCGTCAACAAACGCACGCAGACCCCGGTCACGGCCACGCTCGTCGCCGGCGGGCTGGTGCTGTGCGTGGCGCTCTTCTTTCCGTTCGAACGCCTTCTTTCGCTTGCGAACCTGCTGACGCTCGTCGTCTTCACCGCCGTCAACCTCGCCGCAGGGTGCGCGCGGCGCGATCCCGCCGCGCCGGCCTCGGGCATGGAGGCGCCCGTGTGGACTGCGCCTTTGGCGGCCTTGATGACATTTTCCCTCGCCGTTTCGGAATTATTCTGACGCGACTTTTCATTGCGCGCTTCGGAGGCTTACAAGAGAGGCTCCCGGCGCGGGAAGGTCGCGGCGAGGCGGAGGACGAGCGGGAGAATGGGCGTCAGCGACATCAGATACCGGCTGCTGATTCCCTTCCTGCTTCATTCCGCCCTTTTCCAGGTGGTGACCGCGCTCACCCGCGTCACCGTTTCCTATCGTTCGATCGAACTCGACCTGCCCGTCGCCTGGTATGGCGCGATTTCCTCGGGATACGCGCTGCTGCCGATTTTCGTCGCTCTGCCGCTTGGACGGTGGATCGACAGGGGCCGCGACGCGCAGGCGATCTGGGCCGGCTCGGCCTTCACGGTCGCCGCCAATCTCGGCCTCTGGATAGCGCCGAATTCGCCCTGGCAATTGCTGGCCTTCACCGTCGTCGGAGGCATAGGGCACCTCTTTCTGATGGCGGGGCATCAGATGTTCGTGCTGCGCTGCGCGGGTCCCGTCGGCCGGGAAGCCGTGCTCGGTCACTACATGGTGGCCCTCGCCATCGGGCAGATGATCGGTCCGCTGATCGTAGGCTCTGCTGCAGGCTCCGCAGCCGTGGCGCCGACCGGGCCGCTCTTCGCGCTGGCGCTGGGGCTTGCCGCCGCGACCCTCGCGGGCGCCTTCGCCATGCCCGCGATGAAAGCTGAGTCCGGCGCGGCGAAGAGGCCGGCGGCGGCGACGCTGGGCGAACTCGTGCGCGTGCGGGGGCTTATCGTCGTCATTCTGGCAAGCGTGATGACGGTGGCGTCGATGGATCTGTTCATGATCTACATGCCGCTCCTCGGCGCGGAGCGCGGAATCGGCGCATGGCATGTGGGGATGCTTCTGACGACGCGCGCCGTGGCCTCCATCGCGTCGCGCATTTTCTACGCGCGCATGATCGCCGCGCTCGGCCGCGCCAATCTCACGTTACTCTCGATGGCTGGCGGCGCCGCCGGGTTCGCCATCCTCGCCATGCCCGCGCCGCTTCCCGTGATGTACGCCGCGGTGGCGTGCATGGGCTTCGGACTCGGCCTCGCCGTCGTGCTCTGTCTGTCCAACGTCGTTGAACTGGCTCCGCCGAACGCGCGCGGTCTCGCGATGACCATGCGCCTCACGGGAAACCGCATGGGTCAGTTCGTCTTTCCATTCCTGGCGGGCCTGCTGGGCGCGGCGGCGGGCGTGGCCGCCATCCTGGGCGTGACCTCCGTCGCCGTGCTGGCGTCGGCCGTCGCGACATGGCGCAGCATCGCGCGCCGCAAGGCGTCCTGACGCTTTCGGCTTGCCCTTGCGCGCGATTTCCGCGAATTCTGGCGATGGGAAACGCTGAAAAGGGGCGAGCATGAAAGCCGCGATTTTCTATGAATACGGTCCGCCGGATGTGCTCAAGTACGAGGACGTGCCGACGCCGGAGCCGCGCGAAGGCGAAATCCGCATCAAGGTGCGCGGAGCCACCGTCAATCGCGTGCTCGATGTGGCGCTGCGGCGCGGCGCGCAGATGCAGCGCAAGGCGGTGCTGCCGTGCATTCCCGGCGTCGATTGCGCGGGAACGGTCGACGCCGTGGGGCCCGGCGTGAAGCGATGGAAGCTTGGCGACCGCGTCGTCGCCGCCGGCGGGATGCCGCTCGACGTCGTGCGCGAGGACCAGACCGACTACAAGGGTCCGGAAGGGATGATGGGCATCCGGCGCCCGGGCGGCTTTGCGGAATATGTCTGCGTTCCTTCGATTTCCGCCGCGCCGCTGCCGGAAGGCCTGTCTTTCCACGAAGCCGCGGTCGTGATGCGTCATTGTCCGACGGCGTGGAACCTTCTTTTCAATGTCGCCGAACTCAAGGCCGGCGAATGGGTGCTCATCATGGGCGCCAGCGGCAATCTCGGCCAGGTCGGCATCCAGATCGCAAAGAACGTCATCGGCGCGAAGGTCATTTGCACGGCCGGTTCGCGCGCGCGCGCCGACAAGGGTCTCGAACTCGGCGCCGATTACGCGATCGATTACTCGACGCAGGACATCTGCGACGAGATCATGAAGATCACGGACGGCAAGGGCGTCAACGTGATCTACGACAACATCGCCAACCCGGAAGTGCTGCCGAAAGCGTTTCACGCGCTCGGCGAAAAGGGCCGCCTCGTCACCGCCGGCGCCCACGGCGGCCCGAACGTGACAATCGATTTCTTCCATCTCTACGACCGAAAGATCACGATCAAGGGTCAGCCGGGGTCGAAAAAGGAAGACCTGCCGAAGTGCTTCGCCGCAGCGGCGGAAGGCAAGATCAAGGCGCCCATCGCGCATGTCCTTCCACTGTCGCAGGCGCGCAAGGCGCATGAGATGATGGAATCCGATCCCGGCATGGGCAAGATCGTGCTCGATCCGACGCTGGGGTGATATCAGGCCAGCTTCGAAACAAAGGAAGAGCCCGGAAGCGATGCTTCCGGGCTCTTCTCGATTTGATCTGTCCTGTATGCTTACTCGGCTGTCGTGATCTTGCGCATACGATCGATCGTCTCCTCGTCGACGGCAAGCGTCTCCGCGACGATCTTGGCCAGCTCTTCGCCAGTCGCGGGCTCGAAGTCGAGCTGCGCCTTCTTGACTTCCGCGAGCAGTTCCGGATCCTTCATCGTGGCGTCGAAAGCCGCGCGCAGCGCCTTGACGCGGTCCGCGGGAACGCCCGGAGGCGCCAGGAACGAGCGGCCGATTTCCGCGCTGGAAATGGCGAAAGCGAGAAGCTTCTTGTCGGCGTCGTTCGTCGCGAGCTCGATCGGCGTGGGAACGTCCTTCAGTTCCGGAGAACGCTTCATCACGTATTGAACCGGCAGGAAGGCGCGCTTCTCCGTCAGCCAGTTCATGCGCGTGCTCTTCATCGTGTTCCACGAGGTCAGGGCGCCATCCATCTCGCCACGCTCGACGGCGAGGAGGCCGTCGGTCGATCCGGGATATCCGCGCACGACCTTGTACTTCGTGCCAAGCGTCGCGTTCAGCAGGCGCGGATAGCTGTCGGAGGGAGAGCCGGGGCCAGTGCTGGCGACCGGCGTCTCATGCTTTTTCGCGCCTTCGATCGTGTGGCCCGGCGACTTCGTCGAGAGCACGTGGATCTCGATGTTGGAGGTCGCGCGGCCAATCCAGTTGAACTCATTCGACTTGTACTGGACGCCCTTGTTCTTCAGCGCCTCTTCGATCGCGATGTTCTGCGTCGTGATCGCGAGGGCGGTGCCGTCCTTGGGCGCTGCGCGATACATGTAGTTCGTGGCGGTGAGGCCGCCGGCGCCAGGCATGTTCGAGCCGATGACGGTCGGATTGCCGGGAATGTGCTTGCCGATGTGGCGGGCGACCATGCGGCCGAAGAGATCATACGTGCCACCGGGCGAGAACGCGATGTAGATCGTGACCGTCTTGCCCTTGTAGAAGTCGGCGACGGACTGCGCCTGGGCGCTGGCCGCGAAGGCGACGACCGCGGCGGCCGCCAGAATGCTGGTGCGAAGTTTTTTCATCTTCTCCCTCCCTTCCAGGGGACCCGTCATCGGGTGGTGACCCGATTAAGCAAGCGCGGCCGCGGATGCAAGCATTACGAAAGGCCGCTGTCACGCCAAGCTTCCGATACAGGCCAGGCGCGTCAACATGTCCCGTCTTGCGCGAGGCGCCGCGCGCGTTCCGTCGAGGCTTGGCGCGGGCCTCGCCGTCGCACTATAGTCCGCGCCGCGCGCACGGGAACGCCCGGCGCCGACGATCCGGGCGCCGCCGCGCCCGGTTTGGGAGGGATTCGTATGCAAGGTACTGGAACGATTGTTCGCGCCGCCGCCGCGGCCGCATTTGCAACGCTCGCCGCCGCTCCGGCTTGCGCGCAGTCCGTCGCCGACTTCTACAAGGGCAAGACCGTCAACGTGCTCATCGGCGTGGGCGTGGGCGGCGAATACGACCTGCACGCCCGCCTCGTCGCGCGTTACATCGGCAAGCACATTCCCGGCAATCCGACGCTCGTGCCGCAGAACATGCTCGGCGCCGGCGGCGCGAAAATGGCCGCCTACCTCGCCGACGTTGCGCCGAAGGACGGCACGAATATCGGCATGATAGCCAACAACTTCCCCGCCATGCAGGCGGCGGGCGTCGAGGTGATCCGCTTCGATCTTGGCAAGTTCCAGTGGATCGGCTCGATCTCACCGACGGTCGAAACCATGACCGTGTGGCATACCGCCGGCGTCACCACGATCGAGCAGGCCCGGCAGAAGGAAATCGTCGCCGGCGCCAGCGGCAAGGGCGCGATCACCTATTCCTTCCCTGCGATGCTGAACGATTTCCTCGGCACGAAGTTCAAGATCGTCGTCGGCTATCAGGGCGGCAACGCGATCAATCTCGCGATGGAGCGCGGCGAGGTCCAGGCGCGCAACAACACCTGGTCGAGCTGGAAGGTCACCAAGCCTGACTGGCTGAAGAACGGCGACATCAAGATACTCGTTTACGCCGGTCCGACGCCGAAGGACCTTCCGGGCGTTCCGGCCGTGCGGGATCTCGTGAAGAGAGAGGACGACCGGCGCATCGTGGACCTTGTCGTTTCGGGCACGGAGCTCGGCCGTCCGCTCGCCTTCGCGGGCGGCGTGCCCGCGGACCGCGTCGCCGCCGTGCGCAGGGCTTTCATGGACACGATGAAGGACGCCGATTTCGTTCAGGAAGCCGGCAAGCTCCAGATCGAGATCGAGCCAGTGACGGGCGAACACATGCAGAAGGTGGTCGCGGACGTGCTGGCGACGCCGAAGCATCTCGCCACCCGCGCGCGCGCCCTGATCGAATGAGCCGCCGCTTCTTTGCGCAGGCGCACTAGGTTACTTGTCAGACCAGCCGGCCGCGTTCGCGCGGCCGTATCCACATTCGGGGGAGCACATGGGCGTCGCGTTCAAGGGCAGGCGTGAGGATTTCCGTCTCGTCACAGGACAGGGCAAGTACACGTCAGACTGGTCGTTTCCGGATGAGGCTTATGGATTCTTCCTGCGCGCCGACCGCGCCCATGCGCGGATCGTTTCGCTCGACGCCAGCGCGGCCCGCGCGCACAAGGGGGTCCTGTGCGTGCTGACCGGCGAGGACGTGCGCGGCGCTGCGCCCGTTCCCCCGCTCGTCAAATATCCCGGCAAGGGCGGCATGACGCTGCGCCAGACGGGCCGCGACATTCTTGCGGTCGAGCGCGTGCGCTATGGCGGCGAGCCCGTCGCTTTCGTCGTCGCGGCGACGCTTGCGGACGCGATGGACGCGGCTGAACTCATCGAAGTCGAGTACGACGACCTGCCCATCGTGCTCGATGCGGAAAAGGCGCTGGAGCCCGGCGCGCCGCTTCTTTACGACTACATCGAGAACAACCTCGCGTTCGATTTCGAATACGGCGACCGCGCCAAGACGGAGGACGCTTTCGCCCGCGCCGCGCATGTCACGAAGCTGACGCTGGACGCCGCGCGTATCGCCGGCAACCCGATGGAGCCGAAAGCCTGCGTTGCGAAGTTCGACGCCGCGAAGGAGATGTTCGACGTTTACGTGCCCACGCAGGGCATCACGCTCATGCGGCCCGGACTCGCCGTGGCCGCCGGCGTTCCGGAAGAAAAGATCCGCGTCTATGCCCTCGACGTCGGCGGCGGGTTTGGCGTTCGCGGCGAGGCGTATCCCGAATTCGTCGCCTGCATGATCGCTGCGAAAATGACGGGCCGGCCGGTGAAATGGGTGTCGACGCGCTCCGAGACGATCCTGTCCGATCATCACGGGCGCGGCGCGAAGATGACCGGCGAACTGGCGCTCGACGCCGAAGGCAAATTCATCGGCCTGCGCATCCAGTGGATCGTGGATTGCGGCGCGCATCTGTCCGGCCCCGGTCCCTTCATCAACACGATGGCGCCGAGCGTACACGCGGCGAACGTCTATCAGATCCCCGCGCTCGTGGGCCTGCACCGCCTCGTGCTGACGAACCGCACGCCGACGACCGCCTATCGCGGCGCCGCCCGGCCCAACGTCAGCTATCTCATGGAGCGTCTGGTCGAGGAGGCCGCGCGCGAAACCGGCCGCGACCGCATCGAACTGCGCAGGAAGAATCTCATTCCAAAGAAGGCGTTTCCCTACAAGACGCCGACCGGCTCCGTTTACGACAGCGGCGACCCGGCGGGCCTGCTCGCGGACGTTCTGAAGGAGGCCGACTGGAAGGGCGTGGAGAAGCGCCGCAAGGCCGCGCAGAAGCGCGGAAAGCTCTATGGCGCCGCGTGCTCGGTCTTCATCGAGCCGTCGGGCGGCGGCGCCGCGCCGCGCGAGGAAGTCGCGATCCGCTTCGGCGAGAACGGCAATCCGGTTCTCTACACCGTGTCGGGTCCGTCGGGGCAGGGGCATGAAACGGTGTTTCCCGAAATCGTCGGCCGCATCTTCGGCGTCGATCCTGAAAAGATCACGCTGCGCGCCAGCGATCCCGACGGCCCCGCGCTCATCGGCCTCGGCACCATCGGCTCGCGCTCAATGATGACGCACGGCGGCGCGTTGTCGAACGCGGCGAACACGGTCATCAGGAAAGGCCGCGAGCTCGCCTCGAAACATTTCGAGGCGGCGGAAGCCGACATCGAATTCGCGGACGGAAGTTATCGCGTGCGCGGCACCGATCTTTCAGTCGGCCTGCTCGATCTCGCGAAGAAATACGCGGCCGGCGGCGAAAACCCGCTGGACACGGTCGACTCGCATCCGATGACGTCGAACTTCCCCACCGGAGCGCATGTCGCGGAAGTGGAGATCGATCCCGAGACGGGCGTCATCGACATCGTGAAATATGTCGCGGTGGATGACGCGGGCGTCGTGCTCAACCACACGCTTGCCGAAGGCCAGGTCCATGGCGGAATCATGCAGGGCCTTGGGCAGGTGATGGGGGAAATCTGCGTTTATGACGACACGAGCGGACAGATGATTACTGGCTCGTTCATGGATTATTTCATGCCGCGCGCAGACCTGCTGCCGCCGCTCGCCATTTTCGACCGGCCCATCCCTTCGCCCAACAATCCGCTCGGCGTGAAGGGGGTCGGCGAAGCGGGCACGACGGGCGCCGTGCCGACGGTGACGAACGCGATCATCGACGCGCTGCGCCCGCTCGGCGTCAACGACATCGCGCTGCCCGCCACGCCTGCGAACGTGTGGGGGATGATTAAAGCGGCGGGGAGGTAACGGCGCTATTTCCCTCTCCCGTTCACGGGAGAGGGTGGTTGGCGGAGCCAACCGGGTGAGGGGCGCGTACTCACCCCAAACACGCTTTCGCCAGCATCTGGAACGCCCGCGCGCGATGCGACAGCGCCTGCGATCCGTCAGCCGGAAGCCCATGCTTTTCGTCCGAACTCATCTCGCCGAACGTGCGCGCATGACCGTCGGGCTGGAAGAAGGGATCGTAGCCGAAGCCCTTCTCGCCGCGCGGCCTGTCGATGAAGCCGAACACCTTGCCCTCGAAGGTTTCCAGATGCCCGTCGGGCCAGCACAGAGCGAGCGCGGAGACGAAATGCGCGCGCCGCTGCGCGGGCTCGCGCGCGCCGCGCCCGTCGAGCAGATCCATGATCCGGCGCATGGCGGAGGGGAAGTCGCCGGCCTCCTTCGCCCAGCGCGCCGAATAAATCCCCGGGTCGCCGCCAAGCGCGTCGACGCAAAGCCCCGAATCGTCGGCGAAGGCGGGCAGCCCCGAGGCTTCCGCCGCCGCGCGCGCCTTGATCTCGGCGTTGGCGAGAAAGGTCGTTCCCGTTTCGTCGGGCTCGGGAAGGCCAAGTTCGCCCGCCGAGGTCGCCTCGATACCGTAGGGCGCCAGCAGTTCGCGCATTTCTCGCAACTTGCCGGGATTATGCGTGGCGATGACCACGCGGCCTTCGAGCTTGCGATGTTTCGGTTCAGCGCTCATTCTTGTCGTCCATCAAGGCCGGATGCGGTTGGGCTGCGTTATAGGTGATGGGTCGCCTTTGGGCGAGGCAGCGCATTGAATCATGGGAGGAGCGACGATGACGTCCCACAGCGAGAGTCCCCTCAGCCTTCTCGAGCCCGCGCGGCTCGTGCCGCTGATCGCCATCGAACGGCTGGAGGACGCCGTGCCGCTGGCGCGCGCTTTCGTCGAGGCCGGGTTGCCGACGCTGGAGATTGCGCTGCGCAACAAGGTCGCGCCGCACGCCATCCGCGAAATCCGCGCCCACGTGCCGGAAGCCATTCCCGCCGCCGGCAATGTGATGACGCCGCACGACCTCAACGTCGCCCGCGACGCGGGCGCGCGATTCGCCTTCTCGCCGGGCTCGACGCCGGCGCTTCTGGAAGCCGCCGCGCGCATGACGAACTTTCCGTTCGTGCCGGGAATCGCCACCGCATCCGAACTGATGATGGTGATGTCGGCTGGCTTCCATGTCGTGAAATTCTTCCCCGGCGCCACGATGGGCGGGGCCGCGACGTTGCGCGCCATGGGTTCGGCCTTCCCGCACGCGCGTTTCGTGCCGACCGGCGGCACCAACGACGCCGATCTCGGCGACTGGCTCGCGCAACCCAACGTGCTTGCGGTCGGCGGGTCGTGGCTGGCGCCCAAGGACGAGATCGACCGCCGCGACTGGGCGGGCATTTCCGCCCGCGCCAAGGCTGCGGTCGCGCGTCACGGCGCGATCAGAAGGGGGTGAACGGCTGAGCGGCGGGCTTTAGCCCACCGTCTGCTTCTGAAGCGCGACGAGTTCCGTGACGCCCTTCTTGGCGAGCGCCATCAGTTCGCCAAGCTGGGCTTCGGTGAACGTCGCGCCCTCCGCGGTCGCCTGCACCTCGACGAGCGCGCCGCCGCCGGTGAGCACGAAATTGCCGTCCGTGTGCGCGGCGGAATCCTCGAGATAATCGAGGTCGAGCACGCTCACGCCCTGGTAGACGCCGCAGGACACGGCGGCGACGTGGTCGCGCAGCGGCATGTCGCGGATCATCGAGCGGCCGTGCATCCACTTGAGACAATCGTGAAGCGCGACCCATGCGCCGGTGATCGCGGCCGTGCGCGTGCCGCCGTCCGCCTGCAGCACGTCGCAGTCGATCACGATCTGGCGTTCGCCGAGCGCCTGCAGGTCGACCACCGCGCGCAGCGATCGGCCGATGAGGCGCTGGATCTCCTGCGTGCGGCCGGACGGCTTGCCGGATGTGACTTCGCGGCGCGTGCGCGACTGCGTCGCGCGCGGCAACATGGAATATTCCGCCGTCACCCAGCCGCGGCCCTGGCCGCGCAGCCATTGCGGCGGCTTGTCTTCGAGGGATGCCGTGCAGAGCACATGCGTCTCGCCGAACTTGACGAGGCAGGAGCCTTCGGCGAACCGCGCGACATTGCGCTCGAGTGAGACGTCGCGCATCTGGTCGGCGGCGCGTTTGGACGGACGCATGGGCTTCTCCGGTTCGAAAGTCGCGCGGGTCTAATCCGAAACGGTTGAGCCGACAAGCTTCGCAGGACCGCCAGGCGCAAGCGCGGCGATAGTCTCCCTGCGTGGCGCCTGCGCGCCGCGATGGCCGCACGTCCAGGATGCGGCGGCGGCCGCGAAGGAGAGCCAGCGTTTGAGCGCCGGAGGCTCCATGTGCGGCGCGCCAGGGCCGAGCGCGCCGTCTCGCTCCATTTCCGCAAGCAGCGCGGCGGTGAAGGCGTCGCCTGCCCCAACCGTGTCGATGACCGCGACCGCAGGCGCGGAAACCTGAACCCGCGCGCTGGCGCTGAACGCCGTCGCCCCGCCGGGACCTTGCGTCAGCACGGCGAGCCGAGGGCCCATGCGGCTCCAGGACTCCATGGATTGCAGCGGATCGAGACCGGGATAGAGCCAGGCCATGTCCTGCGCGCTCGCCTTCACGATGTCGGCCAGCGCGACGCGTTCCTCGATCAGCGCGACAGCCTCCGCGCGCGACGGCAGCACGCCCGGCCGCACGTTGGGATCGAAGCTGATCGACGCGCGTCCCTTCGCATTTCGCATCAGCGCCAGCATGTTGTCGCCCGTGGGCGGCGTGCAGGCGTGAAACGAAGACGCATGAAGATGCGTCACGCCGTCGGTCAGCGCGCCGGGCGCCTGCGCATCCTCGTGCGCCGTGCCGGCGAGATAGAGCGTAAACGCGGGGCCTTGCGCGCCCTCGGGTGAAACAAGCGCAAGCGGCATAGGCATTTCGCTGTCGCGCAGCAACGCGCAATCGACGTTCTGTTCAATCAGCGCGGTGCGGAATCGCGCGCCCCATGCGTCGCCCGACACAGCGCCGGAGAAGGAAACGCCGGCGCCGAGCGCGCCCATCGCGCGCGCCGTGTTGAACGCCGAGCCGCCGAGCACGGGCTCGTAGAGCGCGCCGCCGGGCGCGGGCGCGAAGTCGAGGATCGTTTCACCGATGACGAGGATCGAGGGCATGGTTGCTTCCGACGAGAGTGCGGCCAGGCGAGAATTAGACCGCTTCTGCGGGTAGCTGGAACCGGCTTGCGTGAAGGAGGCTGCGAAAAGAAACGATTATGCAGCCAGCAGGTCCACATGATACCGCAAACGTACTAAGAATAGGGCTTAGCTTCGGTCGCTTGAACCGTAGATCAACAGGGAGAGAGGAATGCTCAGGGGACTATGCGCGGCGCTTGCCGCTTGCGCGGCGATGCTGACGGGCCAGGCGAACGCCGATCCGGTCGCCGACTTCTACAAGGGCAAGCAGGTTCAGCTGATTGTCGGTTATGGCCCGGGGGGCGGCTACGATGTGTACGCGCGGCTGCTCGCCCGTCACATGGGCAGATTCATCCCCGGCAATCCGTCGCTCGTCGTCCAGAACATGCCGGGCGCCGCCAGCCTTATCGCCGCCAATTACATCTTCAACAGGGCGCCGCGCGACGGGACTGTCTTCGGGATCATCGACCGCGGCCTGCCGTTGATGGCGGTGGTCAAGAGCAATCCGAATGTCCAGTTCGAACCGACGAAGTTCACCTGGCTTGGCTCGTCATCGAATGGCGCGGACGATGCGTTCGTCCTCATGACGCGCAAGGACGCGCAGGCCAAGTCCCTTGACGACATTCGTCGCAAGGGCGGACCGAGGGTCATGGTCGGCGTCACCGGGAAAGGCGCGACGGACACCGAGGTGGCGAAACTTCTCCGGGACGTGGTGCGGCTGAATGTTCAGATTTTTTCCGGTTACCGGAGCGGAAATGACATCAACCTCGCCGTCGACCGGGGCGAGGTGGACGCGCGCCCGACGACGTACTCCTCGCTCTTCTCGACCAAGCCCGATTGGCTGAAACCCGACAGCAACATGCACATCCTCGTCGTGATGGGCCGGGACAGCCGCATGCCGCAATACCCGGAAATTCCGCTGGTTCGCGAACTCGTTTCCGACCCGAAGGACAGGGACCTCGTCGACCTGGCGGATATGCCGTTCCGGGCCCCCTGGCCTTGGGCCGCGCCCCCGGAAGTTCCCGCTGACCGGGCAAAGGCTCTCCGCGAAGCGTTCCTCGCGACATCCCGGGACGAGGCGTATCGTCAGGAGGCGGCGAAGCTCACCCTGGACGTCACGCCGATGACCGGCGAGGACATCCTTGCGATGATCCGGCGGGCCTCCGAGTTCCCGCCGGATGTGCAGGAGCGGATGCGCGCGCTTCAGAACGAGGAAGTGCCCAGCCAGAAGCCCTGACGGAACGCGGCCTGCGCCCGGGTGTCCCGGGCGCACCTTCCCGGTGCGCCGCGCCAGCGCCTTGTCGTTTATCCCATCCCCTGCTAGAGAACGCCCGTGCTCGGGTAACCGCGCATGAAACCCGTTCGCCTTCTCCGGTCCGCGCTGGCCCGCCCATTGGGAGAAACTCCCCGGCGGTGAGTCCTCAGGGACGCCGAATGATGTCGAGCGAAACGCAACGCCAACCCCGCCGGCGCACACGGTCCGCTCGGATAGATCGGGCCTCTCAGGAGACACAATGGCAAATACCCAATCCGGACTCGCGCCCTCGCGCGATGATTTCGCCGCCATGCTCGACGCGAGCTTCGGCGAGGCCGACGCGCTCGAAGGCTCGGTCATCAAGGGCATCGTCGTCGCGATCGAGAAGGACGTGGCGGTCATCGACGTCGGTCTGAAGACCGAAGGTCGCGTCGCCCTCAAGGAATTTACAGGCCCCGGCCGCGACCAGGTTCTGAAGGTCGGCGACGAGGTCGAAGTCTATCTCGAGCGCATCGAGAACGCGCTCGGCGAAGCGGTCATCTCGCGCGACAAGGCGCGCCGCGAGGAGAGCTGGGTCAAGCTCGAAAAGGCGTTCGAGGCCAAGGAAAAGGTCGAAGGCGTCATCTTCAACCAGGTCAAGGGCGGCTTCACGGTCGATCTCGACGGCGCCGTGGCGTTCCTGCCGCGCTCGCAGGTCGACATCCGTCCAATCCGCGACGTCACGCCGCTGATGAACGTGCCGCAGCCGTTCGAAATCCTCAAGATGGACCGCCGCCGGGGCAACATCGTCGTCTCGCGCCGCACGGTTCTCGAGGAGAGCCGCGCCGAGCAGCGCCACGAGATCGTGGGCAAGCTCGAAGAGGGCCAGGTCATCGAGGGCACGGTCAAGAACATCACGGATTACGGCGCGTTCGTTGATCTGGGCGGCATCGACGGCCTGCTCCATGTCACCGACATCGCGTGGCGCCGCGTCAACCATCCGACCGAAGTGCTCAACATCGGCCAGACGGTGCGCGTGAAGATCATCAAGATCAACCACGACACGCATCGCATCTCGCTCGGCATGAAGCAGCTGCTGGACGATCCGTGGCAGGGCATCGAGGCCAAGTACCCGATCAACGCCCGCTTCCACGGCCGCGTCACGAACATCACCGACTACGGCGCGTTCGTGGAGCTGGAGCCCGGCATCGAAGGCCTGATCCACGTATCCGAAATGTCGTGGACCAAGAAGAACGTTCACCCCGGCAAGATCGTCTCGACGAGCCAGGAAGTGGACGTGCAGGTGCTCGAGGTTGATCCGCTCAAGCGCCGCATCTCGCTGGGCCTCAAGCAGACGCTTCAGAACCCCTGGGAAGCCTTCGCCGAGAAGTATCCCGTTGGCTCCGAGGTTGAGGGCGAGGTCAAGAACAAGACCGAATTCGGCCTGTTCATCGGCCTCGAGGGCGACGTGGACGGCATGGTCCACCTCTCCGACCTCGACTGGAAGCGTCCGGGCGAGCAGGTCATCGAAGAGTACAAGAAGGGCGACATGGTGAAGGCGCAGGTTCTCGACGTCGACGTCGAGAAGGAGCGCATCTCGCTCGGCGTGAAGCAGCTCGGCGGCGACCCCTTCGCCAATGTGAAGGCTGGCGACGAAGGCGAAATGCGCAAGGGCGTCGTCGTCACCTGCGAAGTGATCGAGGTGAAGGAAGGCGGCATCGACGTCAAGATCGCCGGCACCGACCTCACCGCCTTCATCAAGCGCAGCGAACTGGCCCGCGACCGCGGCGACCAGCGCCCCGAACGCTTCGCCGTCGGCGAGAAGGTGGACGCCCGCGTCACCCTGTTCGACCGCAAGGCCCGCAAGGTCTCCGTGTCGATCAAGGCGCTGGAAGTCGCCGAGGAGAAGGAGGCGATCGCCCAGTACGGCTCGGCCGACTCGGGCGCCTCGCTTGGCGACATCCTTGGCGCGGCTCTCAAGGCGCGCGAGACGAAGAAGTAAGGAGCGCGCGCCCGCTGCGGCGCGCACCCCAACAAGCATCCGGCCCGCGCCCTCGGCGCGGGCTTTTGTTTCCCGGGCCGCCCGGCGGGGCGGGCGCTTCGCGCCTTGTCTGCGCCACGGAGGGGGCATAGGGTCGCCCGACGAACTTCAGGTGAAGTCCATGGCCGAACTCATCGCCGACCACATCCTCGATCGCAGCCGGCTGCGGCGCAAGGTTTCCTTCTGGCGGGTCGTCGCCGTCCTCGCCGTGATCGCCGCCATCGGCGCCGCCGGCTGGCGGCTGGGCGGCGGATCGCCGGGGCCGGCCGAAAAGCACATAGCCCGCCTGTCGATTTCCGGCCTCATCACCGGGGATCGCGAAACCCTCGCCCTGATCGAGCGCGTTGGCAAATCCCAGGCTGAAGGCGTGATCGTCGCCATAGAAAGCCCCGGAGGCACGACCACCGGGGCCGAGAAGGTGTATGACGAACTCCGCCGCCTGTCGGAGAAGAAACCGGTCGTCGCCGTCATCAATTCCACGGGCGCGTCGGGCGCCTATATCGCCGCCCTGGGCGCCGATCGCATCGTCGCGCACGGCAATTCCCTGGTCGGATCGATTGGCGTGCTCTTCCAGTACCCGAACCTCACGCGCGCGCTGGATGCGCTTGGCGTGAAGATGGAGGAGATCAAGTCCTCTCCGTTGAAGGCCTCGCCCAATCCGTTCGAGGAAACCTCGCCGGAGGCGCGAGCGGCCATGGAATCGCTGGTCACCGATTCCTACGACTGGTTCCGGGGCCTGGTGCGCGAGCGCCGCAAGCTCAGCGACGCAGAGTTGAAGGTCGTGGCGGACGGGCGCGTCTTCACGGGCCGGCAGGCGCTCAACGTGAAGCTCGTCGATCAGCTGGGCACGGAGCGGGACGCCATCGCCTGGTTGGAGACGGAGAAGAAAATCGGCAAGGACCTCCCGGTGCGGGAATGGCGGCGGCCGTCCACCACCGGCCGTTGGGGCATTTTCAGTCTGGCCTCGATTGCCGAAGCGTCCGGCCTCCCTGCGCTCGGCGCGCTGCTGCGTCAGGCGGAAAACCGGGCGGAGGGCGCTTCGCTTGACGGTCTATTAGCGCTTTGGCATGGTCGCCTCAGCATCGATTAACTAAGTTGGGCGCCCTCCCATCCGGGTGCGGGCGCGATTTTTATGGGGTTGGGCTCGTGATCAAATCGGAACTCGTGCAGCGGATCGCGGACAAGAATCCACATCTTTACCAGCGGGATGTCGAGAACATCGTCAACGCGATCCTGGGCGAGATCACCAGCGCGCTTTCGCGCGGGGATCGTGTCGAGTTGCGCGGCTTCGGCGCATTCTCCGTGAAGCAGCGCGACGCGCGCGTCGGCCGCAACCCGCGCACCGGCCAGCACGTTGAAGTGCAGCAAAAGTATGTGCCGTTCTTCAAGACCGGCAAGGAAATGCGCGAGCGCCTGAACGCCAAGCCGTGATGGAAAGTCGCGACGGACGTCCGTGACGTTCCGCGCGTGAACGCAATACCGGGGTCCCGATGGCCGCATTGCTGAAGTGGCTTCTGCTTGTGCCGGTGGCGGTCCTCGCCATCATGCTGGCGGTCGCCAATCGCGCGCCGGTGACGGTGGTCGCGGATCCATTTCCGCCGGCGTCCGAAGGGCTGACGTTTTCCGCGCCTCTGTTTCTCGTGATCCTCGCTTCGCTTATCGTCGGCGTCATCATCGGCGGTTGCGGCGCGTGGCTGCGTCAGGGGCGCCATCGCCGCGCCGCGCGTCAGGCGCAGGCGGAGGCCGATCGTCAGCGTGTGGAGGCCGATCGTCTGCGCTCGCAGATCAACGCCTTCGTTTCGCTTCCCTCGCCCGGCGACCGCGCAGCCTGACTCTGGCGCGTCTTCTTCGCATGCAATAGGCTTGCGTTCTCACCGGAGCGCACCTCATGGCGGGCAGACACATCCCTCGACCCTTCGGGCTTTCGCGCCGCGCCGCGCTGGCCGGCGCCGCCTCGTTCGCAGCGTTTGGAAGCGCGCTTGCGCAACCGTCGGCGGCCGACCGGCTGAATGCGGCGATCAATGGCGCGAACCGCAGCCAGCGGAACCGCGACCGGGACCGCTGGCGCGCGCCGCGCGAGGTCATCACCTTCTTTGGCGTCCAGCCGAACGCGACGGTCGTTGAAATCCTGCCGGGGAGCGTGGGCTACTGGCTCGAGATCCTCGCGCCTTACCTGCGCGACGACGGCCTCTACATCGCCGCCGGACGCGGGGACGACGAGAAGCGCCCGGCCTACCTCGCCGATCACGACAAGCTGCTCGCGCGCCTCGCCGCCGATCCTTCGGTGTATGGAAAGGCGCAGGTGACGCGCTTCACGCCAAGCCGCAGCGAGGCCGCGCCGGACGGCGTCGCGGATTACGTGCTCACCTTCCGCAACCTGCACAACTGGATCGATCGCAACGAGATCGAAGGCGCGCTCGCCGCGTTCCGCAAGGCGCTCAAGCCCGGCGGCGTCCTCGGCGTGTCGGATCATCGCGGCCGCACCGATCTCGGCCAGGACGAACAGATGAAGACGGGGTACATCCGGCAGGATTACGCCATCGCGCTGATCGAAAAGGCTGGCTTCAAGCTCGCGGGCGCCTCGGAGGCCAAGGCGAATCCGAAGGACACCAAGGACCATCCGGCCGGTGTCTGGACGTTGCCGCCAACCTATCGTCTGGGCGACAAGGATCGCGAAAAATATGCGGCCATTGGCGAGAGCGACCGCTTTCTCCTCAAGTTCGTGAAGGCGTGAGGCCGGCTGGCATCGGTGACGGGGCCCGGTAAGACCGCGCGCCCTTCAGCCGCGCAACGTAATAGGCGCCGATCATGCGCGGCGCTCCAATGCCTGCGGCGATGCGCGCGTCGTTGATGGCGTTGGACAGTTTTCGCGCCATGCGCGCCGCCTTGTTCAACGGCGAAATCGCCCGCGCCTCATGAGCGGCCAGCGACGCCCGCACGCGTTCGGCGTTGGCTGCGTTGATCGTCCGCTCGACGGTCCATCGATCACCCTTTCGGAAGAAGGCGGATGCGCCGTTCTGCATCTCGCCGGCCGTTTCGGCCAGTTCGACGAGCCCGGCGCGTCCGGCCGCCGCGCGCAGCGTCCATGGGCTGAAATTCGAAATGTGGCCGTAATGAAAAATGCGTCCGTGCGACTTGTTCGCCGCATAGCCCAGGATGTCAGGAACCTCCACGTAGAGAACGCCATCAGGCGACAGACGCTCTGCGGCGCGCTCCAGCGCCTCCACAGGGTCGCGCAAATGTTCGAGCACGTGGTTCAGGCGAATGAAGTCGTATGTCTCCGCCGACGTTTCGAGGTCTTCGATGGACGCCGTGCGCACCGCGAGCCCGAGTTCGTCGCGGCACCAGGCGGCGTAGCCGACGTTTGGTTCGACGCCACGCGCGTCGTGTCCAAGCGACTGGGCGAAAAACAGGAATTCACCTGAGCCCGCGCCGATGTCGAGCACGCGGGCGTGATTGCGGATCACGTGGCCCCAGTTCGACCAGAAACGCGCGACGCGCTGGAAATTGCGCGCGATCTGGCGCCCGCGCGGCCGCGCCGCGCCCTTGTACGAAACGCGGTAGTCGCGCGCGTAGAAGGCGGCAAGCTCCTCCGCCGAGGGAACCGGATCGTTGAAAACATGGCCGCAGGCTTCGCACAGCCTCGTGGTCAGCGGCTTTCCATGACGGTCGTGTTCGGAAATGACGGAAGCGTCGTGCGCATGGCAAACAGGGCAGGGCGATAACTGGTGAGCCACGGCGTCGTCTCCTGGGTAGAAACGCTAAGCTAGGAAACCGCTCAGGCTTCGCCATTCGGGCTTCCACCCCGGTAAGTTCACGGAGGCGCCTTGACTGGACGCCCCCTTGCTTTTTCCGCGCAGCATCAAGCCCGTTTCTGCTATGGACCGCGCCATGAGCTTGCTGATCAAGATTTGTGGCCTGTCGACCCCCGAGACGCTGGAGGCGGCGCTGGACGCCGGCGCCGACATGGTCGGCTTCGTTTTCTTCCCGCCCAGCCCGCGCAACCTGTCGCTGGAGCAGGCCATGGCGCTTGGCGCGCAGGCCGAGGGCCGCGCGCTGAAGGTTGCGCTGTCGGTGGACGCCACGGACGCCTTTCTCGACGCCGCCGTCGAGGCCGCGCGGCCGGACATGCTCCAGCTTCACGGCAAGGAGACGCCAGCGCGGGTGCTGGACCTGAAGAAGCGCTTCGGGTTGCCTGTCATCAAGGCGATCCATGTCTCGAACGCGGACGACCTCGCCGCCGTCGCGGAATACGAGAACGTCGCCGACCGCCTGATCTTCGACGCTCGCCCGCCGAAGGGCGCGATCCTGCCCGGGGGCAACGGCGCCGCCTTCGACTGGCGCATCCTCGACCATGTCGAAACCGGTCTGCCATGGATGCTTTCGGGCGGCATCAATCCCGATAACGTGGCCGAAGCGATCAGGGTGACGCGCGCGCCGGGCGTGGACGTCTCATCGGGCGTGGAAAGCGCCCCCGGCGTGAAGGACGCCGCGTTGATCCGCGAGTTCATCCGCCGCGCCCGCAATCCCTGAAATAATAGGCGGCGCCTATCGGAAATGCAGGAACTTCCGATTTCCATCTATCGTGAGGACTCTCTATTTGTGCAGTGCAGCGGCGACGGCGAACCTTTTGGATCGCAAGGGAGTTCGGACCGTCTGCCCCGAAACAAGTCACGGAGTCCGGCATGTCCCTTATCAATTCCCAGGTTAAGCCGTTTACCGCCAAAGCTTTCCACGACGGCAAGTTCGTCGACGTCTCGGACGCCGATCTGAAGGGCAAGTGGTCCGTCGTGTTTTTCTATCCGGCCGACTTCACCTTCGTGTGCCCGACGGAGCTTGAAGACCTTGCCGACAATTATGCCGAATTCCGCAAGCTCGGCGTCGAGGTCTATTCGGTGTCCACGGACACGCACTTCTCGCACAAGGCCTGGCACGCCACGTCGCCGGCCATTGGCAAGATCCTCTTCCCCATGATCGGCGACCCGACGGGCCAGATCACGCGCAACTTCGACGTGATGATCGAATCGGAAGGGCTCGCCGACCGTGGCAGCTTCGTTGTCGATCCGGACGGCAAGATCCAGATCGTCGAGATCACGGCGGGCGGCGTCGGCCGCAGCGCGACCGAATTGCTGCGCAAGATCAAGGCGGCCCAGTACGTGCGCAACAACCCCGGTCAGGTTTGTCCGGCCAAGTGGGAAGAGGGCCAGAAGACGCTCGCTCCCTCTCTCGACCTCGTCGGCAAGATCTAAGTCCAACTCCAACTCCCATCGCTTCGCGGAGCGGCCGTCCTCCCCGGCCGCGCTTGCGAGCAAGCTCCGGGCGGCGCTCCGCCGCCCGGAGTTTTCCAACGATCAGTTTCGACCAGCCAGGATTGCCGCCATGCTCGACGCCAACCTCAAATCCCAGCTTCAGGCCTATCTCGAACGCGTTCGCCTGCCGGTTGAACTCGTCGCCTCGCTGGACGACAGCGAGAAGTCGGCGGAAATGGCCGCGCTGCTGGAGGACATCGTGTCCGTTTCCGGCGGCAAGATCAGCCTGCGCAAGGATGGCGCCGACGCGCGTAAACCGTCGTTCGAAATCCGCCGCGCTGGAACGGGCCACGCCGTGACGTTCGCCGGCCTGCCCATGGGCCATGAGTTTACTTCACTGGTGCTGGCGCTGTTGCAGGTCGGCGGCCACCCGCCCAAGGAGACGCAGGAGACGCTCGACCAGATCGCCGCCCTCGAGGGCGAACTGCGGTTCGAGACGTGGTTTTCGCTCTCCTGCCAGAACTGCCCGGATGTCGTGCAGGCGCTGAACCTGATGGCCGCCGTCAACCCGCGCGTGCGCCACGTCGCGATCGACGGCGCGCTGTTCCAGAAGGAGGCGGAGGACCGCCAGATCATGGCCGTGCCCGCGATCTTCCTCAACGGCGAACCCTTCGGCAGCGGCCGCATGAGCCTCGAGCAGATCGTCGCGAAACTCGACACCGGCGCCGCCGCACGGGCGGCGGAAAAGCTGAAGACGAAGGAAGCCTTCGACGTGCTCGTGGTCGGCGGCGGCCCTGCGGGCGCAGCAGCCGCCATCTATGCGGCGCGCAAGGGCATTCGCACGGGCGTCGCGGCGGAGCGTTTCGGCGGCCAGGTGCTCGACACGATGGGAATCGAGAACTTCATCTCCGTGCCGCACACGGAAGGCCCGAAGCTCGCCGCCCAGCTCGAACAGCATGTGAAGGAATACGGCGTCGACATCATGAACCTGCAGAAGGCTGTGGCGTTGAAGCCCGCTGCGGCGCCGGGCGGCCTGCATGAACTGACGCTGGAGAACGGCGCGGTGCTGAAGTCGCGCACCCTGGTGTTGTCTACCGGCGCGCGCTGGCGGCAGATGAACGTGCCGGGAGAGAACGAATACCGCAACAAGGGCGTCGCCTATTGCCCGCATTGCGACGGCCCGCTCTTCAAGGGCAAGCGCGTGGCGGTGATCGGCGGCGGCAATTCCGGCGTCGAGGCTGCGATCGACCTCGCCGGAATCGTTGCTCATGTCTCGCTCATCGAGTTCGACAAGGCTTTGCGCGCCGACGCCGTGCTGCAGAACAAGCTGCGCTCGCTGAAGAACGTCACCATCGTCACCTCCGGTCAGACGACGGAAGTGCATGGCGACGGCGCGAAGGTGGTCGGCCTCTCCGTGAAGGATCGCGACAGCGGCGAGGTTCGCCGCATCGATCTCGAAGGCGTGTTCGTGCAGATCGGCCTCGTGCCCAACACCGAATGGCTGAAGGGCGTCGTCGCTCTTTCGCCGCGTGGCGAGATCGAGGTGGACGCGCGGGGCGAAACCTCCGTGCCGGGCGTGTTTGCGGCGGGCGACGCCACGACCGTGCCGTACAAGCAGATCGTGATCGCCATGGGCGAGGGCTCCAAGGCCGCGCTCTCGGCCTTCGATTATCTCATCCGCCAGCCGGCGGCTGAGGCCCGGAAGCAGGCGGCCTGATCCGCCGCCTCGCCGTCCCCGGCGCGCCGCCCTGCGGCCGATGCGGGGACGGCGCCGTTTCGGCGCACTCCCAAAAACCGCTCCACTCCCCGGAAAAACCCTGTAAAAGACCGGCCAACAGGAGCGTTATCCGTGGACGACAAGCTCAATTCCTTCCGCACCGGCCCCGACGAGACGGGGCATTTCGGCATTTTCGGCGGCCGCTTCGTGGCCGAGACGCTGATGCCGCTCATCCTCGATCTCGAGAAGGCCTACGAGGCGGCGAAGGCCGACCCGTCCTTCAAGGCGGAACTGGCGCATCTCGCGACACATTACGTCGGCCGTCCGAGCCCGCTCTATTACGCCGAGCGCATGACGGAGCATTGCCGCGAGATCGCCCGCGCGAAGGGCATGAGCGGCGGCGCGAAAATCTATTTCAAGCGCGACGAGCTCAATCACACCGGCGCGCACAAGATCAACAATGTGCTCGGCCAGATCCAGCTTGCGCTGCGCATGGGCAAGAAGCGCATCATCGCGGAAACGGGCGCCGGCCAGCACGGCGTCGCCACCGCCACCGCCTGCGCGAAATACGGCCTCGAATGCGTTGTCTACATGGGCGCGGTCGATGTCGAACGTCAGAAGCCTAACGTGTTCCGCATGAAGATGCTCGGCGCGACCGTCGTGCCCGTGCAGTCGGGCGCGCGCACGCTGAAGGACGCGATGAACGAGGCGCTGCGCGACTGGGTGACCAACGTCGCCGACACGTTCTATTGCATCGGCACGGCGGCGGGGCCGCACCCCTATCCGGCGATGGTGCGCGACTTCCAGTGCGTGATCGGCGACGAGGTGCGCACGCAGATGCAGGCGGCCGAAGGGCGTCTGCCGGACTCGCTGATCGCCTGCATCGGCGGCGGCTCCAACGCCATCGGCCTGTTCCACCCCTTCCTCGACGACAAGACTGTGGAGATCTACGGCGTCGAAGCGGCGGGCCACGGCCTCGACGTGCCGGACGGCCATTGCGCCTCCCTCGCGGGCGGGCGCCCCGGCGTTCTGCACGGCAACCGCACGTATCTTTTGCAGAACGAGGACGGCCAGATTCTCGAAGGCCATTCGATTTCGGCGGGCCTCGATTATCCCGGCATCGGACCGGAGCACGCCTGGCTGCGCGACACGGGCCGCGTCACGTATATTTCGGCGACCGACAAGGAGGCGCTCGACGCCTTCCAGCTCTGCTGCAGGCTTGAAGGCATCATTCCCGCGCTCGAGCCGTCACACGCGCTCGCCAAGGTGGTGGAGCTTGCGCCGCAGAAGCCGCAGGATCACCTGATGGTCATGAACCTCTGCGGCCGCGGCGACAAGGACATCTTCAACGTCGCCGAGCACCTCGGCGGGATGTGATCTGATCCTCGCTCAGGCGAGGATCACGATGTCGCTGTATCGCGCGACGGTCTTGTCCGCAGTGACGAGACGCATAGGCTCCGTCAGCGCCTGCGCGACCAGAAGCCTGTCGAAGGGATCGGCGTGAACCGGCGGCAGGTCTTCGGCCGCCGCCGCGTGCGCAGGCGTGATGTCGAGCATTTCAAAGCCGGCGTCGGCGAAGTGACGCATCGCCTCGTGTCCGGAAAAGGGCATTGCTCCCGCACGATTGCCAAGTGCGTATTTGATCGCGATCTCCCAGACTGAAACCGCTGAGACGAAAACCGTCGCTTCCGGGGACCGGATCATATCCAGCGCGTTAGGACTTATGCGCCCGCGATCCGTCATCGCCCAGATGGCGATGTGGGTGTCGAGAAGCAGATTCATTCCCCCTCGCCTTCAAACAGGCGGCGAATGAGGTCGTTATCCTTGTCGAACTCTTCCTGCGTCATCGACGGGAATTTCCCTTCAAGGAGCCCGAGCCGAAGCTTCGGCTTTGCTTCCTTGGCGCCGAGGGGCGTCAGCTTGGCCACCGGCCGGCCGTTGCGGGCGATGATGATCTCCCGCTCCTCGCCCTTCTCGATCCGTTCGACGAGCCGGGAGAGATGCGTCTTCGCTTCCAGCATGTTGACGATGGTCACGGCGGGCTCCTTAGTCTAGTCAGACTAGACTAAGAAGGGTGTTTCCGGCAAGGTCGGCGTTCAAGCCTTGCGTTCCAATCCGCCGGCGCCTGTGCTAACCACGCGCGACTTTGCTTCCGTCTCAAGACCGGTCCGGTTTCCAGCTTATGTCCACCCGCATCGACCGCCGTTTCGCCAAATGCGCCGCCGAGGGCCGCGCCGCGCTCGTCACCTTCGTGATGTGCGGCGACCCCGACCTCGACACCTCGCTCGCGCTCATCAAGGCGCTGCCGGGCGCGGGGGCGGACGTGCTCGAAATCGGCATGCCATTCACCGACCCGATGGCCGACGGCCCCTCGATTCAGGCTGCGGGCCTGCGTGCGCTGAAGGCGGGCGGCTCCATGAAGAATACGCTGCGCATCGTCAGCGAATTCCGCAAGGGCGATGCGGACACGCCGGTGGTGCTGATGGGCTATTACAATCCGATCTACGTCTACGGGGTCGACCGCTTCCTCGTTGACGCGAAGGCGGCGGGCGTCGACGGTCTCATCATCGTCGACCTGCCGCCGGAAGAGGACGCGGAACTCTGCGTGCCCGCGCTCGACGCCGGCCTCAACTTCATTCGTCTCGCCACGCCGACGACCGACGACAAGCGCCTGCCGGCCGTGCTGCGCAACACGTCGGGCTTCGTCTATTACGTGTCGATCACCGGCATCACCGGCGCGGCCATTCCGGACTATTCGAAAGTCGCGAGCGCGGTCGCGCGCATCAAGAAGCATACGAGTCTGCCCGTCGCTGTCGGCTTCGGCGTGAAGAACGCACAATCGGCGTCCGCCATTGCCGCCCATGCGGACGGAGTCGTCGTCGGCTCCGCGCTGATCGATGTCCTGAAGAAGTCGCTCGACGCGGACGATCGCGCGACCAAGGACACCGTCGGCGCGGTCGCAGGACTCGTCAGCGAAATTGCGAGCGGCGTCAGAAGCGCCCGCCGCGCAGCCTGATCTTTCATTCGCGCGCGGGAAGCCGCGCGCCGTTCGGGGACGACAGATGAACTGGATCACCGAAGCCCTTCCGCCCAAGATCCGCTCCTTCCTCAAGCGCGAGACGCCGGAAAATCTCTGGGTGAAATGCCCGGAGAGCGGTCAGCTCGTGTTCCACAAGGACATCGAGGCCAACTTTTACGTGGTGCCGGGCTCCGGCTATCACATGCGCATGCCGGCGCAGGCGCGTCTGGAAATGTTGTTTGACGGCGGCAAGTGGGACGATCTGCCCACGCCCGACGTTCCGCTCGACCCGCTGAAGTTTCGCGATGTGAAACGCTACACGGATCGTCTGAAGGAATATCGCGCGAAGACCGAGCGGCCGGATTGCGTGCGGCTCGCCAGCGGCAAGCTCGAAGGCCTCGACATCACTGCGGCTGTGCAGGATTTCGAGTTCATCGGCGGTTCGCTGGGCATGGCGGCGGGCGAAGCGATCATCTCGGGCATGGAGGCGGCGATCGCGCGCCGCACGCCCTTCATCATCTTCACGGCGTCCGGCGGAGCGCGGATGCAGGAAGGCATGTTCTCGCTGATGCAGATGCCGCGCACCACAGTGGCCGTGCGCCGTCTGCGCGCAGCGCGCCTGCCGTATATCGTCGTGCTCACCAATCCGACGACGGGCGGCGTCACGGCGTCCTACGCGATGCTCGGCGACATTCACATCGCCGAGCCCGGCGCCGTCATCGGCTTCGCAGGCGCGCGCGTGATCGAGCAGACGATCCGCGAGAAATTGCCGGAGGGCTTCCAGCGCGCTGAATATCTGCGCGCGCACGGCATGGTGGACATGGTTGTGCCGCGCACGGAAATGCGTGAAACGCTGGCGCGCCTGTGCTCGCTGCTCACGAACACGCGCAAGGCGCCGGACGAGTCGCAGCCGGAAAATGAAGAGGCGGCGGAAAGCGCCTGAGACAGTCGCCATGACCGCTCGTTCGGTCCAGTCGGACGATTTCATGGCGCGTTTCGCCGCGCTTCATCCGAAGAAAATCGATCTTTCGCTCGGCCGTACTGAGCGATTGCTCGCGGCGCTTGGCGATCCGCACAGGCGCCTGCCGCCGGTTATTCACGTGGCCGGCACCAATGGCAAGGGATCGACGGTCGCCTTCCTGCGCGCGATGCTGGAGGCGGCCGGCAAGCGCGTGCATGTCTATACCTCGCCGCATCTCGTGCGCTTTCATGAACGCATCAGGCTCGCGGGCAGGCTCGTCGCCGAGGAGAGGCTCGCCGGCGCCTTCGAGCGTTGCGAGCGCGCCAACGCGGGCGAGCCGATCACGGTCTTCGAGATCACCACCGCTGCGGCTTTTCTCCTTTTCAGCGAAACGCCGGCCGACGCTTTGCTTTTGGAAGTGGGGCTTGGCGGCCGTTTCGACTCGACCAACGTGATCGACAAGCCTGCGGCCTGCGTCGTCACGCCCGTCTCCATGGATCACATGGATTTCCTCGGCGACACGCTCGCGAAGATCGCATTCGAAAAGGCGGGCATTCTGAAACCTGGCGCGCCGGCAATCATCGCGCCGCAGGAGGACGAGGCGCTCGCCGTCATCGAGCGGCAGGCCGCGCGCGTGGGCGCGCCGCTTACGGTCGCGGGCCGCGACTACCACGTGTCGGAAGAGGGCGGGCGTCTGGTCTATGAGGACGGGCGCGGCCTGCTCGACCTTCCGTTGCCGCGCCTGCAGGGCCGCCACCAGCACGACAATGCGGCGGCCGCGATCGCGGCGCTGCGCGCGGCGTTTCCGGGGCTTCCCTCCACCGCCATCGAGGCGGGCCTTCGCGAGGCCGAGTGGCCCGCGCGCATGCAGGCGCTCACGCGCGGCGCGCTGGTCGATCTCGCGCCCGCAGGCAGCGAACTCTGGCTCGATGGCGGCCATAATCCGGCAGGCGGCGTGGCGCTGGCCGCCGCAATGGCCGAGTTCGAGGCCCGCAACCCGCGCCCGCTGATCCTCGTCTGCGCCATGCTGGCGTCGAAGGACATGGGCGGCCTGCTCCGGCCCTTCGCCGGTCTCGCGCGCGAAATCTATTGCGTCCCGATGCAAGGCGACAGCCAGACACACCCGCCCCAGGCGATGGCGGACGCCGCGCGCGCGTTTGGCATATCGCCCGCGCTGGCCGCAGGCGTGCCCGACGCCCTGCGCGCGATTGCCGCGCGCTCGTGGCCCGCGCCGCCGCGCATCCTCATCGCGGGTTCGCTCTATCTGGCGGGCCAGGTGCTGCGCGAGAATGGAACGCCGCCGGAATAGGTTGAGAACGCAGCGTCCGCCATTGACCCGGCCGCGCCGCTTCTGTTGATTGCGGGCGAATGTTTCACCGAGAGGCCGCCATGACCGCCCTGACGCCCGCCGAACGCGCCCGCCTTGCCGACATCATTTTCGCCCGCTCGTTCGGCCGCGGGAAGGTGGTGCTCGCCTCCGGCAAGGAGAGCGATTTCTACTTCGACATGAAGCCCTCGATGCTGCACCCGGAAGGCGCCGCGCTCATCGCCCGCGCCGTGCTCGAGGAAGTGCGCAAGTCGGGCGCCGCCTACGTCGGCGGCCTCGAAATGGGCGCGGTGCCGATCACCGGCGCGCTGTGCCAGCATTCCTTCGAGGCCGGCGCGCCGGTGCAGGGCTTCTTCGTTCGCAAGCAGGTGAAGGACCACGGCGCGAAGAAGCGCGTCGAGGGCCTGCCCAAGGGCGAGACGCTCGCGGGCAAGGATATCGTCATCGTGGAAGACGTGACGACGACGGGCGAAAGCGCCTGGAAGGCGGCGCAGGCCTGCATCGAGGATGGCGCGAAGCTGAAGATGGTCGTCACCATCGTGGATCGCGAGGACGGCGCGGCTGAGTTCTACAAGTCGAAGGGCGTGCCTTTCGCCGCGATCTTCAGCGCGAGCGAGTTTCTGGCGCGGTGATGCGCGGTCGTTTAATTAGCATCAGCTGTGCTGTAATTATGTAAATTGATGCAGCACAAGGCGCGCGCGCGTCATTGATTGAAAGTACCTTGCGCCGCCGTCAGGTCGGCGCGTGGGAGGTCAATCATGCGCGCAGCATTCACAGGCCTTTTCGTTGGCGCCTTCGCACTTGTTCTTCCCGCCATCGAAGCGCAGGCGCAAACGCGAGGGGCCGATGTCGGCCGCACCGAGTTCGAGACCTATTGCGCTGTCTGTCACGGCAAGGATGGCAAGGGCGGCGGTCCCTTCAGCATGCTGGTGACGAAGAAGGTGCCCGATCTCACGCTCATGCAGAAGAACAACTCCGGGGTATTCCCCTTCGCGCAGACCTACGACATCATCTCCGGCGACGCCGACATGCCGGGACACGGAACGCGCGAGATGCCCATCTGGGGCGACGTCTATCGTGACCGGGCGATCGCTGAACTCGGCCCCTACAATCCCAACATACCATCATACGTCCGCGGACGGATCATCGCGCTGATCGGTCACATCTCCACGTTGCAACAGAAGTGACGGCGCACAGCCCTTACCAACAAAAAGGCCGCCCTTCGGCGGCCTTTCTGATTCCAGTCGTGCGTTACGCGCTCAGATCGAGCCGCTGATCCACTTCACGAGTTCGCCCTTCGGCGCGGCGCCGACCTTCTGCGACTTCACCTGGCCGCCGTTGAACAGGAACAGCGAAGGGATGGAGCGGATGCCCATCTTGGCCGCGACGTTCGGGTTCTCGTCGACGTTGATCTTGGCGATCTTCACCTTGCCGGCCATCTCGTCGGAAATTTCTTCGAGCGAAGGCCCGATCATCTTGCACGGGCCGCACCATTCCGCCCAGAAGTCGACCACGACCGGCTCCGAGGAATTGAGAACTTCTGCTTCGAACGTGGCGTCTGTGACTTTCACCGTGGCCATGGCGACCTCAATGGGAGGCGGGACGATTCCCGCGGATCGGGCGGAACGTATGGACGCCGCCCCGGCCCGTCAAGGCGCGCAGGCGGGCGGGCGCGCCGCTTCACAGGTCAATCCGCCGTGAAGCGCGCCGCCACCTTTTGCAGGGCCGAATCGAGCGCCTCGGGTGGGATCTCGACCGGGCTGGGGCCCGCCGTCCACACCAGGATGGCCCGCACGGTCCGGCCCGGCCACAGCTGCGCCACAGCGCCCCGGTAGAGCGCCAACTGGGCGACATAGGCCGGGGGCGTCGCTCCCGCCTCGCGCGGGACGCCGCTCTTGAAGTCGGCGATGATGACGCTTTCCTCGCCGGCCGCCAGCCGGTCGATCTGGCCGATGATCGGGATTTCCGCGCCGTGCGCCCTGATGCGCGCGGAAATATTCACCTCGGCCCGCGAACCGGGGCCGAAAATCGCGGCGAGCGCGGGGTCGTTCAGCACCGACAGCGCCCGGTCGGCCAGCGCCGCCCGCCGAGCGTCGTCGTAGTCGCCCGCCCGCGCGGCAAGGAAGCGCAGCGCCGCCGCGCGTCGCGCCTCCACGGGCAGGCCCGGCAGGTATTGCAGCAGCGTGTGGGTGAGCGAGCCGACGCGCAGGCCCTCCCCGTTTTGCGCCAGCGGATCGACGCCCGCATGGTCGAGCCCCGCTTCGCTCGTCTGGTCGGCGGCGCCAAGCGCGCTCGACGGCGAGATTGGCGGTTCGGGGGGCTTTTCGGCGGGCGCGGGCTGAAGCAGCCAGTCCGGCAGGGCCATGGCGGCGGCGATGCCGGCCACTGCGGGTTGCGGGCTCGCCAGAAGCGCGGGCGCGCCCACGCGCTGCACGCGATCGTCCGCGCTCCATGGCGCCGGCGCCTCGCTGGTCGCTCCTGCGAGCGCATTCGACACCATGCTGTGCCAGCAGCCATCCTTCAGCGCGTTGCGCCCCTTGAAGCCGCACACATAAAGCCGCTCTTCCGCGCGCGTCATGGCGACATAGAGCAGGCGGCGATGTTCGTGCTCGTCGGAGATGCGGATGTCGGCGAGCTTCGCGTCGAGGCGCTGCGGATCGTGTTTCTTGCCCTTCCGCCAGGCGAGGATTTCGCCGCCGCGCGCGTCGTCGAGCATGACGATCTCGGGATCGTGTCCGCCCGATGGCGGCGAGCACGTGTCGGGAAGAAACACGACCGGCGCTTCTAGACCCTTCGAGGCGTGAACCGTCATCACGCGCACGGTTTCGCCTGCGGCCTCCATGTCGCGCTTGATCGACTTCTCCGACCCCTTCATCGCGTGCAGGAACTTCACGAGCGAGGGGGGCTCCACCGTTTCGGCATCGAGCGCCTGACGCAGGAATTCGTCCGCCGCGTCCGCCGCCTCCGGCCCCAGCCGCGCAAGCAGCGCGGCGCGACCGCCCTCCGCGCCCAGAATGCGCGCGTAAAACTGAAAGGGCGTGTCGCCGGCTCGCCGGCGCCATGCCACGATGCGCTCGACCGCGCGCTGGTGCGATGGCTTTTGCGAGTCGCGCAGCGCGCGCCACAGCGAGCCCTTGCGTTGCGGCGCGAGCTCGAGCAGGTCGTCGTCCGTGAGGTTGATGAACGGCGATTTCAGCACGCAGGCCAATGTGAGGTCGTCGCGCGCGAGCAGCGCGACCTCGCCCGCCGCGATGAGATCGAGCACCGCGAGATGGCTCGTCAATTCGAGGCGGTCCGCGCCGGCGACAGGCACGCCCTTGTCCTTCAGCGCGCGAATGACCGCGTCGAAGAAAGGTCCCCGCTTGCGAACGAGAATGAGAATGTCGCCCGCGCGTATGCGGCGCATCTCGCCCTTCTTGTCGTGCACGGCCTCCAGCGAATTCGGCTGCAGCCAGTCCGAAATCGTCTTCGCGATGCGCTCCGCAAGGATCCTGGAGGGGGCCCCCGGGTCCTGCCGGTCGAGCGGAAGCTCCCATGAGTCCGGCTCCTCCTTGCCGCCCGGCTCGATCGGCGGCCAGAGTTCGACGAGTCCCGGAAGGGTCGATTTCCAGGCGTCGTGCGGCAGCCACGGATCGCCCTGCGCCACGACGCCGACATGATGGTTCAGCGCCGCGAAGACACGGTCCACTTCCGCGAGCACGCCCCGGGCGGAGCGGAACGAAAGTTTGAGGTTGACGAAAGAAAAGCGTTCGCCCGCGCCTTCGATCTTGGTCTGGAACGCGCGGCGCTTCGACGAGAAGAGTTCGACGTTCGCGCCCTGGAACGAAAAGATCGACTGCTTCTCGTCTCCCACGGCGAAGAAAGTGCGGGGGCGGTGCGGCGCGCCGGCGCCGCTGAAGAATTCTTCGGTGAGATGCTGGAGGATCGACCATTGCTCGCCGGAGGTGTCCTGCGCTTCGTCGACGAGCACATGGTCGACGCCCGCATCGAGCTTGTAGAGCACCCATTGCGCCGCATCCGTGCGCGCCAGAAGCGCGAGCGTGCGCTCGATGAGATTGTCGAAATCGAGCAGGCCGCGCGACTGCTTCATGCGTTCGTAGCGGCTGACGATGCGCTCGGCCAGAATGGTCAGCGCCTCGCTGCGGTCGACGGCTTCCGCAGCGCGGAGATTGTCGAGGCTTCGCGTGAGCCTTTCCTGCTCGCGCTGCAAAACAGGACCGAGTCCGGTTCGTGCGTTCAGGCCGTTTGTGATTAGGCTGGCGCGCGGCCTCTTGTCTTCCTTCGTCAGAAATACAAGAAGCCATTCTGACAGTTTCTGGTCAGTTCCCGCCGCAATCGCCCGCCGGATCTGCGCCGCGCACTTCTTGTCGTTCGCCGAGCCTGTCTCGATCGCCGCCGCCAGCCCTTCCCACTCGCCTTGCGGGATGCCGCCGTTGACGAGATCGGCGCGGATTTCGTCCGCCGTTCTCGTGTCTGTCGTTCCGAGCGCCTCGGAGAGCGCCTTGCGGATTTCGCCCGGCTGCCGCCGCCCGGCGAGGGCGACGGCCCGCCGCTTGAAAAGCGCCTGCCGCAGCAACTTGTCGAACGTCTCGGCCGTCGTGAGCGCCGCAACCTTTTCGAGCGCGGCAAGGAGCGCGCTGTCCTCGCCGCGCATCGCCTCACCGAGCACTTCCTCCTTGGCGCGCGCCATCAGGTCCGCCTGCTGCTCTTCCGTCAGGACTTCAAAACGCGCCGCGACATTCGCCTCGAAGGGGAAGAGATGAAGGATCTTTTCGCAGAAGGCGTGGATGGTCTGGATCTTCAGTCCGCCCGGCGTCTCGACTGCGCGCGCGAAAAGCCGCCGCGCCTGTGCGAGATCCTTGACGTGCGCGCCCGTCTTCGCGATCTCCGCCCGCAACCTCTCGTCGTCGAGGCTCGTCCAGTCGGCGAGGATGCCGAAGACGCGAAGCGCCATGTTCGCGGCCGCCGCCTTCGTGAACGTCAGGCAGAGAATTTTCGACGGCGCCACGCCTTCGAGGAGCAGTCGGATCACGCGCTGCGCGAGCACATAGGTCTTGCCGGAGCCCGCATGGGCCGACACCCAGGCGGATGTCGCGGGATCGGCGGCGTTGCGCTGCGCTTCCAGCGCATGATGCGGAATCGTCCAGCCGCTCATTCGCCCTCCCCGCCGGAGGACCATTCGCGATAGCGCGACAGATGATCGTAGGTCGTGCTCCTGCTTTCAAACTGTGGGTAGGGGCGCGGCGAATAAGGAAACTGCGGATCGCGAAACTGCATCAGCAGCGCCCGCAATCCGGCCATATGCTCCTGACCCAGCTGCGCGACAGATTTCGTCGAATTGCGCTCGAGAATGCCTTTTTCCTGGACACCCTCGCCGCCGCCGAGTTTCACATAGCTTGCATCGCTGACGAGGGCGTTCGCCGGCGCGCCGCCAAACGCGCCGAGCCGGATCATTTCCGCCTCAAGCGTCAACTGCGGCGCGAAGCCAACGGCGACCATGCGCGCGGAGGGCGGCGTTCCGGTCTTGTAATCAATCACGACATAGGAACCGTCCGCGCGCTTCTCGATCCGGTCGGCTGCGGCGCTCAGCGTGAACGGCGTTCCGTCGGCGAGCCTGAATTCAAGCTCTGCGCTTTGCTCGATGAGAGCGCTCGCAACATCCGCGCGGCGTCGGCTCTCCCACGCGAGCCATGCGTCGCAGATCGCCTCGATGCGCGGCCATTTGAAGGCTTCGAACTCCGGATCGGTGCGCAAGTCCTGGAACACGCGCGCGGCGGTGGCGAGCAGATCAGCGCGCGCGCCGGGTCCAGGCCCGTTCGGGTTGGCCTTCTGGAACTGCGCCAGCGCCTCATGCATACGCGTGCCGAACCCTTGCGCGGTTTCGTCTTCGTCCAGCCCGTCAAGGGGTTTGAGGCGCAGAATACGCTCGGCGTAAATGGCGTATGGATCTCGACGCAGCGTTTCGACGCGCGTCACGCTGAGGCGCGCCGGACGCAGTTCAACAGGCGGGCGCGGTTGCGGGCGCGCCACAGGCTTGAGGTCGCTGCGCGCGTCCAGCGCCTGCGCCATCCGCAGATAATAGGCGCCCGCCTCCCGGCGCGCGTCGAGCGCCTTCCCGGCCAGCGCGCCGAGCCTTTGCAGGAAGCGCGAAGGCGTGGTCGGCGCGCCGGCGCGTTTCTTCGCGCGCGTGAGAAAGACGCGCTGTGCGCCGAACGCCTGCACGAAATCGTGCGCGGTCTGGCCGATACGCCGTTCGGGCGCGCTGAGACCGAGTTCCGCGCGCATGGGGCGGCTTAGGAACGAATCCGTCTTCGTCGCCGGCGGCCAGACGGTTTCGTCGAGACCGGCGAGCACCGTCACGTCGGCGCTCATCAGGCGCGCTTCGAGAAGGCCCAGACTCTTGATGCGCGGATGGTGCGCCCGCTGGCGGCGCACTGCGGTTTCACGCGCAGCGGTCTCGAAGAACACGGCGTAATCGTCGGCGCCGAGGCCATCCTCGAAGTCCTGCGCCTGTGAGAGTTCCTCCAGCAGGAGCAGGAGAACGGCCAGGTCTTCGATCGCGCCGGACTCCTCGCCCGGCGCCTGCGCGATGAGCGCGCGAATGGCCGTTTCGTGCGCTCCGACCCATGCGCGTATTTGCGGACGCGGCAGGGTTTCGCTCAACTTGCGCAAGGGTTCCAGCGCCGCCTGCAGCCGGGCGAGAAGCTCGCCCGCGCCGTTCCAGTCCGAATCCGTCAATCCCTTGATCGTCGGATGCGTATGCGCGTCATTGCGCATCCGGTCCCGGGTTTCGCGCACAAGCGTGATTGGATCGGCAAGATCGGGTTGGGAGCCGCGTAGAAGTCCAAGTTCCGCGTCGCTGACAAGCCGGCCGATCCAGGCGGCTGGAAATCCGAGACGCACGAGGGGATGGCGCAAAAGCGCCAGCAACGGCGCCGAGGCGCAGGACGGATGCGCGCAATCGAGAGCAAGACGCGCCATCACGCCAAGCGGCGAATTTGCGAGCGGGTCGCCGCCGGAATCGTCGAGTTCTATGTCCCATCGCTGCAATTCCGCGCGCACGCGCCGCGCGATGTTGCGGTCCGGCGTTATCAGAGCCGCCGTCGCCTCCGGGACGGTGATCGCTTCGCGCAGGGCTATGGCGATGGCGAGCGCTTCCTCGCGCTCGTCGGCGGCTTCGATGATCGCGACCTCGCCCAGCGCCCCTTCAAGATCAGCATCGCTCTTGTCCCGTCGCCATTGGCTCCAGCGTTCGGTCGTCTCCGCTGGCCGCATCGCCTCGCAAACCAGCGACATGCGCGCAGCGATGTCCGGCGCGGCGCACGCCAGTTCGCGCACGTCCTCGCGCCCGATGCCGATCAGCGGCAGCAGGCGCCGGAATGCGCCCTGCGGATGACCGGAAGCCGGATCGCTGCGCTCGCCCGCTATCGCCGACCACGATTCATCGTCGAGCGCCTTGTCGAGGCCCGGCAGAACGACCGCGCCGCGCGGCGATTTCGCGATGGCCGCCATCAGGTGCGCGGTCGCAATGTTTGCGCCGGTCGATCCCGCGACGATCTCGACTCCGCTTGCGGCGCCCGCCTCGATTTGCGCGACGCGCCGCTGCACGAGCGCCATCTGTCGCGCGGCCTTGTCGATCAGGCGGAGCGCTTCGAGGTGACCGGGCCACGCCTTCGTCGCGATCTTCAGGAAGTCGAGCGTGATGCCCCAGTATTTGGCGAGGTTCTCCGGCGCAAGCGCATCGAGCTTCGACCAGTCGACCTCCTCGATGATCATCTCGTCGATCAACGCGCCAAGGTCGCCGGCAAGATGAAAGGCGTGCGCGGGCGCGACCGCGACGAGCATGGGCTCTTCTTCGCTGGCCGTGATCTTGCCGTCGGCGCCGATCGACTGGATCGCGCCGCGCAGCCCCTTGCTCCAGGCGTGGATGAGCCGCGTGAGCGTTAACCGTCGCTGCATGTCGCCGACGGCGTCCGGCAGGTCCTCGCCCAGCACGCGCGCGAGTTCGCTGTCGGGCGTCGATGCGTCGAAGAGGAGATCGTTCTCGACGCCGTCCATCACGCCCAGCGGAACGATGCGCGGCAGGATGATTGCGTCTCTCTCAGAAGACCGGGCAAGTTCAAGCGCGAGCGCGCGGGCCGCGCGCCGGGTCGGAACATAGATGGTGGCGTTCGACAGCGACGCGGCATCGCTTTTGTCGGGAAAGCCCTCGACGACGCGCCCCTCCATCAGTGCGCGCGCGAAGTTCGGCAGGAACGGCGCGCCCGGCGCGATCGAGCAAACGTTGTGAGCGCGCCGCGACGCCATCGTTACAGAACCGAACGAACGAAGGTTCGTTCGGCCTCTTCGATGGCGGCAGGCGTGCCGACGTGCAGCCATTGGCCTTCAAGCCGCAGTCCGTGGAGCCTGCCACGCTGCGCAGCGTCGAACAGAAACGGCGAAAGCGGAAAGATCTTGCGCGATTCACTGGCGAAGAGAGAGGACTTCATGATGCCGAAGCCCGAATAGACGAAGGGCGCCACGGTGCGTTCCTCGCGCTTCACGAGACGCCCGTCAGGCAGCATCTGGAAGTCGCCGGGCCAGTCGACGCCGACGCTCGTCGCGGTCGCGGCGACGAGCAGAAGAATGTCCATCTTCTCGGGATTCCACGCATCCATCATGCGCCGGAGGTTGGAGCGCGGGCCCTCGAGCCAGATCGCGTCCGTGTTGCAGACGATGAAGGCGCCGTCGCCGAGGTGGTCCATCGCCTTCATGACGCCGCCGCCCTGGTCGAGCAGTTGCTCGCGCTCGTCGGAGATGATGATTTCCGGCTTCGTGCGCCCGCGCAGATGGTCGATAATGAGATCTGGCAGCCAGTGAACGTTGACGACCGCCTTTTCGACGCCCGCCGCAGCAAGCCGGTCAAGCGTGTGATCGATCAGCGCGCGTCCCGCCACTTTCACAAGCGGCTTCGGCAGCGTGTTCGTGATCGGCCGCATCCGGGTTCCAAGCCCTGCTGCGAAGACCATGGCTGCGAAGGGAGCGCGCGCCCCCGCCGTGACTGTATCCGACATGCGCGAGAAATCCGGCGAAACGACTCGTCACTCCGCGACGAGTCGCGGCAGATGAGTTTTATACCAGCCCTTGATGGCTGCAAGCGCCGGGTGTTCGAGGTTCTTTTTCAGATACCTCTCGACGCGCGGAATGTTCGCGAGATAGGCGGGTTTGCCGTCGCGGCGGTCGAGCCGGGTGAAAATGCCAAGGACCTTCGTCGCGCGCTGTGCGCCGAGTATCGCATAGGCCGCCGCGAAATCGGACATGACGAAATCCGCGTCCGCCTTGCCGCGCGTCATCGCGTAGTGGGAAAGAAGGTGAAGCTCGAGGTCGTCAGGCACCGAGACGCGCGCGTCCTGCAGCAGCGAGGCCACGTCGTAGGCCGGATGGCCGAGCACGCAATCCTGAAAGTCTATCACGCCCACGCGCGCAAGCCCCTCGCGCTCCGGCAGCCAGATCAGGTTTGGCGAATGATAGTCGCGCAAGACCCACGTGCTCCGTGCGTTCGCGATATCGTTCAGCGTGCTGCGCCACAACGACTGGAAGATCGCCTTGGCGGCGGAAGACAGCTTCACGCCGCAGATGTGGGGCGCATACCATTCGACCAGGAGTTCGACTTCGATCAGCAGCGCGTCGAGGTCGTAGGGGGGAATAGAATAGGTCTTGCCGTGAACGCCCGGAATCGTGCGCGGCGTATCCGTGGCGTGCAGGAAGGCGAGGATCGTCGCCGCTTCCTTGTACCGCTCGGGGATCGGCGCGCCGCCGTCGAGCACGCCTTCGCTGCCGAGATCCTCGATGATGGCGAGGCCGGCGTCGGTGTCATGCGCGATGATTTTCGGCGCCGAGATCCCCTTGGCGACGAGCGCTTCGGCAATCGCGATGAACGGCTCGATGTTCTCGGCGAGTCGCGCGATGGCGCTGTAGGGCTTTCCGAAGCGCACCGGCGGCCCGTCCGGCCGCGGCGGCGAGATCATCAGGATCGCGCGTTCGCCGTCGGGCTTGCGAAGACGCTCATAGGCGCGCACGGATGCGTCGCCCAGCATGTAACTGCGCTCGGCGTGCGCCCATCCGGACGATTTCAGAAGCTGCGCAAGCGCGCGTGCCCTGTCCAGCCTCTCCGCGAAGTCCCCATGCCCGGTTAACGTTGCTTCCCGCCAGGTTTCGCCGCGCTTTGGATCGAGCTTCAGCGTCACATCGAGGCGGTGAGGGGCGAGGGCGCCGCCCATGCGGTCCGCCCACTCGACGAGAACGAGCGCGCCGTCGGACGCCTCGTCCCAGCCGAGTTCCGCGAGTTCATCGGGCGACTGGACCCGATAGAGGTCGGCGTGAACGATCGGAAAGTGTGCGCCTTCGTACACCTGCATCAGCGTGAAGGTCGGGCTTGGCGTCTCAAGGTCCGGATCGTCGCAAAGCCGCCGGATCAGCGCGCGCGCGAGCGCCGTCTTGCCGGCGCCCAGTTCGCCGGTGAGCGTCACGAGGTCGCCCGCCTTGACGAGCCCCGCCATTTCCACGGCCAGCGCGTCCAACCCGCTTTCGTCAGCAATCTCCAGCCGCCAGGTTGCGGCGGCGGGCGCGGCGCCTGATGCTTCAGCTGACATTCTTCGCCGGCTCCCTGCCTGGCTTCAATGCGTCGTCCGCGCGATCGGGGAAGATGCAGGTTACCGCCGTTCCCTCGCCGGGCGCAGAATCAATCTGGACGCGGCCACCGTGCAATTCAACCAGCGAGCGGACGATGGAAAGGCCAAGGCCGACGCCGCGATGGCGGGTTCCGACCGTGTGGGAGCGGAAGCGGTCGAATACGCTGTCGAGCACGTCGCGAGGGATGCCGCGCCCCTGGTCGGTCACCTTGAACACGACGTCGGCGCCGCGCCGCATCGCCGCAAGCGTGACGGCCTGGCCTGGCGCCGAAAAGCCGATCGCGTTCGAAAGCAGGTTGAACAGCACCTGGCGCACGCGCTTGGCGTCGGCGCGGAAGCGACCGGCGCCATCGAGCGCGACGATGTTGAGCGTGATGTCGAGTTCGCGCAGCCGATCCTGCACGCCTTCGGCTGCGGCCTGCATCGTCTCGAGAACGTCCACGTCGGAGACGTCGAGCTCCAGCGCGTCCGCGTCAATCGTCGCAAGATCGAGAATGTCGTTGATGATGGCGAGCAGAGCGTCGGATGAATTGAGAATGTGATCGGCGTATTCGCGCTGCTTTTCGTTGAGCTTGCCGACAGCCTCGTCGCCGAGGAGATGAATGTAGCCGATGATGTTTGTCAGCGGCGAACGCAGCTCGTAGGAGACATGGTGGACGAACTCCTCGCGCAGCTTCTGCGCAGTGAGAAGCGCCTGGTTGCGCTCGGTCAGCGCGCGTTCGAAATCGGCTGCCGCCGTCACGTCCGAGAAGGTGACGAGCGTGGAGCCGTCCGGCAGCGGCATCGCCGCGCAGTCGAGCACGCGTTCGTCGCCCCGGCGCACGCGCCGCGTGAAGCCCGTTCGCGCTTCGTGCAGGCCGGCGATTACGCTGCGCAGATCGTCCCACAATTCATCGCCCGGACATTGCGGATCGCAGGCGCCCGCGATCTCGTCGACATGGGGCGCGCGTGAACGGATGGCTTCCGCCTCGTGCAGCTTTTGCTTCACCTCGTCGTGGTCGAGCGACCAAATGTGCGAGAAGGCGACGTTGGCGAGCTTCAATCGTCCGTCGGCGCCGAAAACCGCGACGCCTTCGCGCAGGGTGTCGAGGGTTTCGCCCTGCACGGTGACGAGCGCGCGGTACTGCGTTTGCAGGCGATACCCTTCCGTGACGTCGTCAAAGAGATACGTGACGCCACCCTGGTTGTTCGGCGTGATGACGACGCGCAGCGTGCGGCGGTCGGGGAGAAACCAGGTTTGCTCGCTTGTCTCCGTCGAGCGGTAGGCTTCCATCAGGCCGCCCTTCCACTGCCGGAAGTCCGCCTGCTCCGGCAAGCGCCGCTCGGCGCGCAGTTTGTCGAGGATTTCCGAGTCCGAAGGCCCTGTCTCCAGCCAGCCGGCGTCCAGCGACCAGAGCTGCCGGTAAGCCGTGTTGTGGAACACAAGCCGCTTCGCGCCGTCGAATATGGCGACGGCGGTCGACAATTGATCGAGGGTGCGTGCGTGCGCCTCCATCTGCCGCGAAAGATCGGCGCGCGCGCCTTCAAGCTCCGTCTGGTCGATCGCCATGCCCACGGCGCCGCTGGACGAAGGCGCCTCGGTGATCTCCAGCCTGTGACGCTGGCCCGCCACGATGGCGGCGGCGCGGCCGCGCCATACTTCGCCGCGGGCGCGCGCTTCGGCTGCCGCCTCGCGCGTGGGCTTTTCGAGGAGTTCGATTCCGCGCGCGACTGCGTCGCGGGGGTCTGCTGCTTCGACCGCCTTTGCGTATGCGCCGTTGACCCAGGCGAGCGCGCCGGTGGAATCGCGCATCCACACAGGGCTCGGCAAGGCGTCGAGCATGGCGCGCAGCGCGTCGGCTTCCAGCATCGCGCGCGTGTGCCGTTCGCGCAATTGCGTCAGCTCCAGCCTGTCGCCCGACACATCGCGGATTCGCAACACGGCGCGGCCTGCGACTGCGCGGCCCTGCGCTTCGAGATGGCGTCCCGCCAGCGTGACAAGCCCCATGCGGAAGCCTTCGCCGCGCGCGCGCAATTTCTCGACGCCGGCTTCGAGGTCCTTCGCCTGCGAGGCCGGAAGCCACGAACCGAAGGCGAGCACGCGCAGCGGCGCGGGCTGGTCGAGCGCCAGCGTCAGATCGCCTGCGATTTCCGGGTCGCCGGTCGCATGGCGCCATGAGACGAGGATCTGCGCCTCCGACGCCAGAAAGGCGTTCGCGCGGTCGAGATCGGCGCGGGCCGTTGCGAGATCGTGCACGAGCTGGCGCTCGCGCAAACCCCAGCTGCGCCTGCTCGCCAGATGGATGAGAGCGCCCGCGCAGGTGATGGCGGCGAGCGCCGCGAACAGCGACGCGCCCGCCGTGCCGTGGGACGACGCGATGCGGTCGATGTCCGTGAGGGCGATCGTATTGGCGAGCGCCGCGCAGGGAGCGATGGCGATGGCTGACGAGAGAAGTAACGCGCGCCGGATGCGGGTGTGAGTCGTCGTTTGCGTTCCGGACGGAACGCTGCCAAAGCGGCGCCGCAAATCCATGCTTCGGGTCCTGTCTCGGTCCGGGTGTCCGGCGAAGAGCCTTGGGCCTCGCTCCGCGCCGAATCACTTCAATGTAGCTTCACCAGCGACGATTGAGAATTCCGTTAACCATACGAAAAACGCCTCCGGGCCGTCTGGCGCGGAGGCGTTCCCGTCTTGTACGCATGACGCGCGGCGCGTGGCCGCGCGTAAGCCGCTGATTTTGAGTCAGTAGCGGTAATGGTCGGGCTTGTAGGGGCCCTGCTGCGGCAGGCCGAGATAATTCGCCTGGCTGTCTGTGAGCTTGGTCAGCTTCACGCCGATCTTCTCGAGATGCAGCGCCGCGACCTTCTCGTCGAGGTGCTTGGGCAGCGTGTAGACCTTCTTTTCGTACTGGCCCTGCTTCGTCCAGAGCTCGATCTGCGCGAGCGTCTGGTTGGTGAACGAGGCGGACATGACGAACGAGGGATGGCCCGTTGCGTTGCCCAGGTTCACGAGGCGGCCTTCCGAGAGAAGGATAATGCGCTTGCCGTCGGGGAACTCGATCTCGTCGACCTGCGGCTTCACGTTCGACCACTTGAAGTTCTTCAGCGCGGCGACCTGAATTTCCGAGTCGAAGTGGCCGATGTTGCAGACGATGGCGCGGTCCTTCATGGCGCGCATGTGATCGACGGTGATGACGTCGACGTTGCCGGTGGCGGTGACGAAGATGTCGGCGCGCGGGGCGGCGTCTTCCATCGTTGTCACTTCATAGCCTTCCATCGCCGCCTGCAGTGCGCAGATCGGATCGATTTCGGATACCATCACGCGGCAGCCCGCGTTGCGCAGAGAGGCGGCCGAGCCCTTGCCCACGTCGCCGAAGCCCGCGACCATGGCGACCTTGCCCGCCATCATCACGTCCGTGCCGCGGCGGATGCCGTCGACCAGCGATTCCTTGCAGCCGTAGAGGTTGTCGAACTTCGACTTCGTGACGGAGTCGTTGACGTTGATGGCCGGCCACAGCAGCGTGCCGTCCTTCTCCATGTTGTAGAGGCGATGAACGCCGGTGGTGGTCTCCTCCGAAACGCCCTTGATGGCCGTTCCGTTGCGCGTGTACCAGCCGGGGTTCGCCTTCAGGCGCTTCTTGATGGCGGCGAAGAGGATTTCCTCTTCCTCGTTGCCGGGCTTGTCCAGGAAGGCGGTGTCGCCCTTCTCGGCGCGCATGCCGAGGTGGATCAGCATGGTGGCGTCGCCGCCGTCGTCGAGGATCATGTTCGGCGTGCCGCCGTCGGCCCATTCGAAGATGCGATGGGTGTATTCCCAATAGTCTTCGAGGCTCTCGCCCTTGATGGCGAAGACCGGCGTGCCGGCGGCGGCGATGGCGGCGGCGGCGTGGTCCTGCGTCGAGTAGATGTTGCACGAAGCCCAGCGCACGTCGGCGCCCAGCGCCTTCAGCGTCTCGATGAGAACGCCGGTCTGGATGGTCATGTGCAGCGAACCGGCGATGCGCGCGCCCTTCAGCGGCTGCTTCGGGCCGTATTCGGCGCGGGTGGCCATGAGGCCGGGCATTTCCGTTTCGGCGATGTTGAGCTCCTTGCGGCCCCACTCGGCGAGCTTGATGTCTGCGACGGCGTAATCGGTGTGAGCGGTCATGTCGGTCCCGGTCTCTTGAAGTTCGGACACACTTATCCGGGCGCTCCTATAGCAGGGCGCTCCGGGCGAGGCAATAAGGACATAAAGATTTCTTTATGTCGTTGGCGCGACGGTTCGAATCGATGAACAAACCGGTCGCTTCTCCCGCGCACGGGAGGGGGCCGCGTTCGAAATTCCAGCGAAGGCGGATCACCTCGCCGGGCGCTGCTGCCACGCCCTCACGCCCGGCGCGCGCGGGACGGGGGCGAAGGCCATCGGCTCGGCCGCGCGCTTCGAGGAGGCGACATGGGTCTTCTTCTTCGCGCCCGCCTCGGCGAGATGGATTTTCTTCTTCCCGGCCTTCGCGACCTGCATCTTCGTCTTCTTCTTGGCAATGTTCATCATGTGCGGCGGCTGTCCGTTGATGCGGATGATCGCGCCTTCTCGCTGGACCATCGAGAAGAGTTTCGCCGCGTTGCCCGGCGCAAGGCGGATGCAGCCGTGCGAGGCGGGCCGGCCCAACGCGCCGACGGCGCTCGTGCCGTGGATCGCCCAGCCCTTGTGAAAGAAGATCGAGTGCGGCATCGGCGACATGCCGTACTTGCGCGAGTAATGCATCCTCTGCAGGCTTTGCGGGCGATAGGTTCCGCGCGGCGTCACATAGCCCATCCGGCCCGACGAGATCGCCCAGTTGAACGTCTCGCCCTTGCCGTTTGTCACCGTCATGCGCTGCGCGGAAAGATTGACGCTTATGTTGACGGTGGCTGATGCGGGCGCTGTCCAGAGCGCCGCGGCGGTGAGCGCGGCGACGGCGCCGAGACGGCCAAGCGAGCGGAAAAGGCGTGAAAACATGACGCGCACCCCCGATACTGACGCACTCGCCCCCGGGGACCGCCGGCGCCAATGGCGCCGCCCTCAGAGGCTTGGCGCCATTGTTGCGCCCGAGCCAGCCCGGGGCAAGGGTTAACCTCTTGTTAAGGTTATGAGGCAGCGCGGGAGCGACGCCTCCATTCTCCTGCGGCTTGCGGCGCGTGGTTCCCGGCAGGTGTCCAGTCTGTTTGACGCTGATCAACGCGCGCATGCGCGGCAGCGTCCAGTCTGGAAAGATGAACGCCCCGCCCCCCGCCCCCGGATCGCTCGCCGCCTCCCTTGTGCTCGCCGAAAAGGCGGCGCCCCGCTACACGAGCTACCCGACGGCGCCCCACTTCCATGACGGCGTGACGCCGGACGTGGCGGCGGCATGGCTGCGGGGTCTTCCGCCGGACGCGCGGCTATCGATTTACCTGCATGTCCCGTACTGCCGGGCGATCTGCAATTACTGCGGCTGCAACACCAAGGCGGCGCTGCGCGACGCGCCGCTCGACGCCTACGTCGCGACGCTCCTAAAAGAGATTGATCTCGTCGCAGGAATGACGCCCGCGCGCCGCGTTTCTTTCATCCACTGGGGCGGCGGCACGCCGAGCCTGCTGGGTCCGGAACGGCTGAAGACGCTCTGGGCGGCCATCGGCGCGCGGTTCGATCTGACGCGCGTTGACGAACACGCCATCGAACTCGATCCGCGCACGGTTGACGAACCACTGGCGCAGGGATTGGCCGCGATCGGCGTGAACCGCGTCAGTTTCGGCGTGCAGGATCTCAACGTCCATGTGCAGAAAGCCATCGGCCGCGTGCAGCCGTTCGAAGTGGTCGAACATGCGGTCCGCCTCGTGCGCGCGGCCGGAATATCCGCCGTCAATCTCGACCTCATGTACGGCCTGCCGGAACAGTCCATCGACGATGTGAAGCGCACGGCTCATCTGGCGGCGAGCCTTGATCCGTCGCGCCTCGCCATTTTCGGCTACGCGCACGTGCCGTGGTTCAAGGTGCACCAGAAGCTGATCGACGCGTCCGCATTGCCCGGCGCCGCCGAGCGCATCGCGCAGGCCGCCGTCGCGCGCGCCGTCCTTGAGACGGAAGGCTACAGGGCGATCGGCCTCGATCATTTCGCGCGCGAGACCGATCCGCTCGCCATCGCATCGCGCGCGGGACTTCTGCGCCGCAATTTCCAGGGCTACGTCACCGACGACGCCGACGCGCTGATCGGGCTCGGCGCGTCCTCCATCGGGCAGACGCCGCAAGGATTCGTGCAGAACGCGCCCGACATCGCTGGCTGGCGCCGGCTCGTCGACGACGGGCGCCTCCCTGTGGTCCGCGGCGTCGAGATCAGCGCGGATGATCGCCTGCGCGCCGCGGCGATCGAGCGGCTGATGTGCGACTTCGCGGTCGACTTCGGCGCGCTTGCTCAGGCTATGACGGGTGACGAGACGTCGCTCGACGGCGCGCTGGCGCAGCTCGATGAACTTGCGCGCGACGGCGTGCTCGTGCGCGATGGCCGACGGGTTCGCATCACGCGCGCAGGCGAGCCCTTCGTGCGGCTCGCTGCTGCAGCTTTCGACGCGTATCTGAAGCGTGACGCCGCGCGGCATTCGGCTGCCGTGTAGCTTCCGTCGAGCGCCGCGTGCGCATGCGCACATCGGCGCGAAAAGCGCATGGTTAGGTTTGCTTCACGTACCGTCGCGTGGAGGCTTCCATGGCCCGCCTGTTTCCGCTGCATCTCATCGCCTGCGTCGCGCCGGCCTTTCTGCTTGCGTCGAACGCGTTGGCGCAAACCGCGATCGGCGGTGCGGCTGTCGTCGTCAACGACGTGCGCGGCGAGAATGCGGGCAAGCGCGCGCGCATCGCGCTCGGCGATCGCGTGTTCGCCAATCAGGGCGTGCAGACCGCGCCGCAGAGCATGGCGAAGTTCGTCTTCCTCGACGACACCAACATGACGATCGGTCCCGACAGCCGCGCCAAGCTCGACTCTTTCGTGTTCGATCCGGCTGGAGCAGGCAAGAAGATATCGTTCAGCGCGACCAAGGGCGCGTTCCGGTTCGTTTCGGGCAAGTCGCCGTCGGAAGCCTACAGCGTGCAGACGCCCCATGCGCACATCGGCGTGCGCGGCACGACCTATGATGTGCGCGTACAGAACGGACGCACGCTCGTCGTGCTGCAGCAGGGCGCCGTCAACGTGTGCCTGCGCAACAGCGCGCGTTGCCGCGAACTCAACCAACCCGGCCAGAGCCTCGTCGTCACCGGCAACGACATTGCTGGCCCGATCTCACCCGCCAACAAGCCGTGGGACTTTGGCGATCTTTGCACTGGCCGCGCTGCCAGCCTTTGCGGCGTGACGCAGTTCGCGCAGGTTCCTTCGCCAACGCGCCGCGCCGAAGCCGCGCCGCCTCAGCGCAAGGCCGCCCCGCCGCGCAAGACGGCGCGCGCGCCCGCGCCGAAGGCGCGTCCAACCCGCGTGGTTCAAACGGAGATCGTCGACGACGAACCCGTCTATGTCGGGCGTCCCGCTCCCATTCTCGTGGGCGTGGGCGCGGTGCTGCCGCTCCTGCATGGGGCGTCGCGTCCGCGGCCCGGCCCCGGCTGGCGCCCGCACGGCGCATTGCCCCCGTCGAATGGCGGGCGCCGGCCGGTTGAGCCGACGCGGCCCGGCAAGCCTTCGCGCATCGGCTACGATAAATCCAAGCAGGGCGGCTTTGCCGCGCGCTGATCGCGCCGATTGCCCGCTCGCTTGACAGCAGCGGCTCGCTCGCTCCATCAAACCCGCGCATCGAATGTGCGGGAGGATGGTTTTGGGCCGGTATCGCATTGGCGTGGACGTCGGCGGCACGCACACGGACGTGGCGCTGACCGACAGCGAAGGCCGCGCGTACCGCATCGAGAAGGTCCCCTCGACGCCGCATAACCCCGCGATCGCCGTGCTTGCCGGCATCGACCGGTTGATTGCCTCGGGCGTCGCGCCGCATGAGATCGCGTTCTTCAGCCACGGCACGACCGCGACGACGAACGCGCTGCTCGAAATGAAGGGCGCCAGGACCGCGCTGCTCATCAATGCGGGCCTCAGCGCGATTCTCGAAGTGCAGACGCAAGGCCGCGATGGTTGGAGCCCTTTCGATCATTTCTTCCAGCGGCCGGAAAAGCTCGTCCGGCCGCGTTTCGTGCGCGAGATTGCGGGTCGCTTGGATTATCGCGGCCGTGAAATCGAACCGCTGGACGAGAACGCCGTGCGCGAAGCTGCGCGTTCGCTGCGTGCGCAGGGCGTGCAATCCGTCGGGGTGTGCTTTCTGTTTTCGTTCATGAACGCCGCGCACGAAAGGCGCGCGGCGGACATCGTGCGCGAAGAGGCGCCCGGCGTCTTCGTTTCGCTGTCGAGCGCGGTGCTTCCGCGCCTGCGCGAATGGCCGCGATTCTCCACGACGATGCTCAATGCGTGGCTGGCGCCGGTTTTGGCCCGTTACTGCGCCGAGATCGCGCAGGGGCTGGACGAACGTGGCGTCCACACCAGGCAGCGTTTCCTGATGCAGTCGAATGGGGGCGTCATGCCGCTCAATGCGGACGCCGAGGTTCACGCCGTCCGCACGCTGCTGTCGGGACCGGCGGCGGGCGTGCGCGGCGCGAGTTATCTGCTCGGCGCCATTCAGGGCTGGCGCAATCTCGTCACCATGGATATCGGCGGCACCTCGTGCGACATCGCCTTCATCGAATCCGGCGAACCGCTCGAACAGGCCGAAAGCGTCATCGACGGCCGCGTGGTCGGCGTCCCCGCGCTCGACGTAACGACCGTCGCAGCGGGCGGCGGCTCCATCGCGCGGGTTGACGCTGCGGGCATGCCGCAGGTGGGGCCACGCAGCGCGGGCGCTTCGCCCGGTCCCGCCTGCTACGGGCGCGGCGGCGAGGAACCGACGACGACTGACGCCAATCTCGTCTGCGGCGCGCTCAATCCGGACTATTTCCTCGGCGGCGAGATGAAGCTTGATCTCGACGCCGCGCGCCGCGCGATCGAGACGCGACTCGCGAAGCCGATGGGCGTCAGCGTCACGGAGGCGGCCGCAGGGGTGCTGCGCATCGTCAACGCCAACATGTCGGACGCCATTCGCATCGAGGCGGCGAAGAAGGGTCTCGATCTCGCCGGCCATACCCTCGTGCCGTTCGGCGGCGCGGGTCCAGTCCACGCGGCGCTGGTGGCGGAGGACCTCGGTGTCGCGCGCGTGCTCGTGCCGCGCAATCCCGGCGCCTTTTCCGCTCTCGGCCTTCTGTGCTCGGACGTCCGCCACGATTACCTGCGCTCCGAGATGGCGAGCCTTGCAGATCTCGACGCGGCGCACGCCGAAAGCTGCTTCGCCGGGCTTGAAGACCGGGCGCGCGCGGAAATCGCGCAGGAAGGGCTCGATGCGGCGAATGCGGTCTTCCACCGCGAACTCGATCTCCGCTACGCCGGTCAGGGCTACGAGTTGCGGGTGGCGCTTGAGGGAATCGTCGTGCCGATGGATGCGGGCGCGCTGAGCGCCATTGCCGAGCGCTTCCACAAGCAGCATGCGGCGGTGCATGGCCATTGCGCGGAGGATTCCGATGTCGAGATCGTCAGTTACCGCCTGCGCGCGATCGTGCGCATGCCGAAGTACGCGCCCGAACTTCTTTCGCGCGAGATGGCGGCCGCGCCGCCCTCGCATGGCGCGCGGCGCGTGACGCTCGGACCGTCACGCTCCTTCGACGCGCTGATCTTTCGGCGCGACGACATCGCCGCAGGTTGGCGCGCGCCGGGGCCGCTCATCGTCGAACAGAAAGACTCCACCACGCTCGTCCCGGACGGTTGGAGTGTGCGCTGCGACGAATGGTCGAACCTCATCCTGGAGAGAACATCGGCATGAGAGTCGATCCGGTTACCGTGCAGATTCTGCGTAATCGCGTGAGCGGTCTGATGGAGGAAATGGCGCATCGCTTTTTCCGCTCGGGCTATTCGACCATCGTGCGCGAATCGCGCGATTTTTCCTGCGTCATCGTGGATGCGCGAGGCAGGCTCATCGCATCGCCGCCGATGTTCTACCATGCGACGGCGTATTACTATCTCGCACAGAAGATCATCGCCCTTTATGGCGCTGATCTAAGGGACGGCGACATGTTCGTCGCCAATCACCCCTATGAAGCCTACACCCCGCATGCGCCCGACATGGCGTTGATGGCGCCGATCATCGAGGATGACGTGCTCGTCGGCTTTTCGGCGGCCATCGCGCACAAGGCCGATATTGGCGGCACGGTGCCGGGCTCGTCATGGGGGCAGGCGGTCGAGACGTTTCAGGAAGGCTTTCACATTCCGCCGATGCGCCTCTATGAAGCGGGCGTTCTCAACGCGGACATGGAGCGCCTGATCGCGGCGAACAGCCGCCAGCCGCGTCTGGTGCTTGGCGACATGCGCGCGCAGGCGGGGGCGGTGCGTGTTGGCCGGGAGCGAATGCAGATGCTGGCCCGCGAACACGGCGCACGCACGCTCGTCGCCGCGCTCGACGCGATGATCGACGCGGCCGGGCGGGAGATGGCGGCGGCCTTTGCGAAACTGCCGGATGGCGAGAATGAGGCCGAAGGCTTTCTCGATGTAGAGGACGGCGTAGCGCCCGTGCGCCTTCATGTGCGCGTGCGTGTGAAGGACGGCCGCGTTGGCTTCGATTTCGCCGGCACGAGCCCGCAGACGCGCGCGCCGATCAATCTGCGCCCTGCGCTGGTGGAGGCCTGCTGCTTTCATGCTCTGATCGGGCTCATCGATCCTGCGCTGCGCTATTCGGATTCCGCGCGCGCGCTCGTCGACATCAACGCGCCGCCGGGAAGCGCGGTAAACGCGCTGCCGCCGTCGCCATGCTCCAGCTACATGAAAAGCTGCCAGCGTCTGATCGACGTTCTGATCGAGGCGCTCAATCCGTTTTGCCCCGCGCGCGCCGCGGCAAACGCCGGCGGAAGCGGCGGCTCCATCGTCGTCACCTGGGGGCCGGGAAAGCGGCCCACACATCACAACCAGCACGAAATCTTCGGCTCGGCCTACGGCGGCGGGCACGGCTGCGACGGCGCCTCGGGCACGACGGTTCATCTGTCGAACATCTACGTCACGCCCATCGAGATCGTGGAGACGGAGTTTCCCACCCGCGTCACCCGTTTCGAACTCATTCCCGATTCCGGCGGCGACGGGCAGTGGCGCGGGGGCCTGAGTTTCCGGCGTGAGTATGTGGTCGGCCAGCCGGCGACGATTCTCTATCGCGGCGACAAGGCGCGCTTTCCCGCGCGCGGGTGCGCCGGCGGCGCCGATGGCCGCCGCAGCCGCTTCCTCGTCGATCCCGGCGGGCCGAACGAGAAGGAAATGCCGGCCAATTGCCGCGTCGAATTGAAGCCCGGCGAGCGGTTTCGCGTGGAGGCGGCGGGGGGCGGCGGCTTTGGCGACCCGGCGCTGCGCGATCCTGCTGCGCGCGAACGCGATATCGAGGACGGCTACGTGACGCGCAAGCCCTAGGCGCTGGCCAGCGGTGCGGCGCTTCGCTAAGGAAGCAGCGTCGCAACGCGTGTCGGTCCATGCCCCGTTACAAGCTCACCATTGAATATGACGGCGCGCCCTTCGTGGGCTGGCAGCGGCAGGCCAATGGCCTGTCCGTGCAGGAGGCGCTGGAGACGGCGGTGCAGCGCTTCGCGAGCCAATTCGCGACGGTTCATGGCGCCGGGCGCACGGACGCCGGCGTTCACGCCTCCGGCCAGGTCGCGCACATCGACCTGTCGCGCGCATGGCGCACCGACGAAATTCGCGACGCGATGAACTACCACCTGAAGCCGCATCCGGTCGCGGTGCTGCTCGCGGAAGCAGTGAGCGACGAATTCCAGGCGCGCTTCTCGGCCATTCGCCGGCATTACGTCTATCGCATCCTCAACCGTCGCGCGCCTGCCGCGCTTCAGCGCAACATCGTCTGGCACATCGCCCGCGCGCTTGATGCGGGCAGAATGCACGAGGCTGCGCAGCGGCTCGTCGGGCGGCACGATTTCTCGACGTTCCGCGCGTCGGAGTGCCAGGCGAACTCGCCCATTCGCACCCTCGAACGCCTCGATGTGGTGCGTACCGGCGATCTCATCGAAATCCATGCTTCGGCGCGCTCGTTCCTGCATCATCAGGTGCGCTCGATCACGGGCTCGCTGGAGCATGTCGGCTCCGGCAAGTGGAGCATCGATGATCTCGTCGCCGCGCTCGAAGCCAGGGATCGCCGCCGCTGCGGCATGGTCGCGCCGCCAACGGGCCTGTGCCTGACGCAGGTGGATTATCCCGACGCCTGACGGCTCAGACGAGTGCGGCCCGCGCGACGGTCGCCAGTCCAAGCTGACCGATGATGACAGTCGCCGCCACGCCGCCGGAAACGCCAAGCGCGTGCTTGGTCGTGAACCATTGCAGATGGGCGATCAGCGCCAGAAAGGCGAAGCCGTAGAAATAGGCGTGGGACTCCCGCGCCAGCCCCAGTGCGAACAGAAGCGACGGCAGCGCGAGGAAACAGGCGGCGATCACGCCCGTCCAGTTCATGACGACAACGAGCGCGAGAAAGCGCCGCCGCAGGTCGAGAATGCTGGCGACCCAGAACGCGACGAGGAGGGGCGCAGCCCAGATGCAGGCGAAGTCGACCGCCGCGCGCCACACGGGGCCAAGGTCGGCGAACAGGAAGGCTCCGGGCGTCAGCAGCCCCTCCTGCGCCCGGTTGGCGGCGACAAGAGCAATGAAGGCCGGGATCGCGAGGGGAATGGCTGCGAATGAACGGCGAAAGCCAGCGGGGGACAGATCGAAGCGCGACAAGCCGTCTGCCCGGCGCTGCATCAGGTCCAAAGCCCCTTTCAGGGATTCCGCTGCGTCCCTCGTGAAACTGGACATGCGAGCCCCCGCGTGAACATGGCGCAGGTCAGACTAAAGCATATGAGACTTTTGTCTAGCATGATGGCCCTGTGACGCCGGGGCGTCCGGGTTCCGCCGGTCCCTCAGCGGGCGGCCGGGCAGGCGTAGCGCACGCCCGCCGCGCGAAATCCCGGCTCGCAATTGCCTGACAGGTAGGTCTGCGCTGCGCGGCGGCAGGAGTCGCCAAGCGTCACGCCCGGATTCGCCGCCGCCGCGCGCCGCGCTGTGTCGATGGTTTCGGCAAAGGCGCTCCACTCCGCAAGGGTGGCCTCGTCGCGCCGTCCGCGCGCGGCGGGAGCGGGGGCGCAGTCGATGGACCCCAATTCGATACGCGCGAAAAGCAGGCTTGCGAGGCCAAGACCTGTCTCGCCGCCTTCGCGTGGCGCCAGGCGATGGTCGAGGACGAGGCGCACGTTCGTGAGCGTCGCCCCTTCGGTGCGCGGCCCAGCGGGGCCGATTGTCAGTTCGATGTTGCCGTCCGCGCGCCCGGCGATGCGCGCGTTGCGCAGGTCGCTGTGCTCAAGCGCCGCAAGCGCGCCCGAGACGTTTTCGAACGTCGCTTCTTTGGCCGAGGCCGGCGCGAAGGATGCGTTGAAGCCGGTCGCGCCGCTGAAGTCGGCGCCGTCGAGGTTTGCGCCCGAAAAGTCGGCGCCCGCCAGCCGCGCGTTCGTGAACAGCGCCCCGCGCAGGTCGAGTTCGCGGAACGATATGCCCGCGACGTCCTTGCCGCGAAAGTCGAGCGCGTAGGCGCCGCCGCACAGGTCGAGCGGCACGAGCATCGCCGCGTCCGTGTTCACGCTGCGCGGAAAACGCGTCGCGCAATCGACGCGCGCTCCCTTGAGGATGGCGCCGGAAAGATTGGCCCGCGACAGGTCGGCGCCGCGCAGGTCGGCGTTCTGCATTTTGGCGCCGGCAAGAGTCGCCCCCGCGAAGCGGCCGGCGCGCAGATCGGCGCTGGAAAAGTCCGCGTCGCTGAAATTCGATCCGTCGAATTGCGCGCCGACGGCGCGCACGCTCGCGAAGGAGGCGCGTTCGGACGACAGGCCCGGCGCGCGCGCGCGCACCAGAGACGACCCGTCGAAGCGCGCATCACGCAATATCGCGCGATCAAGCACTGAACCGTCCAGGTTGACGCGGTGAAACTGCGCCCGCGAAAAGTCCGACTCGAACAATTGCGCGCCGGAGAGGTCGACGCCTTCGAGCCGCGCAAGGGTCCAGTCGGAGCGCGGCCCATGCACGTTCGCAAGCGTGAGGCCGGAAAGAACGATGCGCGAGAAATCCTGCGCTTCGAGCGGCTTTCCAAGAAGATCGACGGCTTGCGGCTTCTGGGCGCCCGTTTCGAGCCAGCGCACCTGCGCCGCCAGCAGTATGGCGCGGGCGTTGTTCGGTTCGAGCGCCAGCGCCTTCGCAAAGGCCGCGAGCGCATCATCGAAGCGGCCTTCGCGCATATAGGCCTCGCCTTGCCGGTCGAGTGATCGCGAGGGCGAGTCGGCGGCCGGGCGCGGCTGCGCCGATGCGCATGCGGCGAACGCGCAAAGAAAGGCGGCGTTGAGCGCGGTCCGTAATACTCGCGACGAACTCATGCGGCGAACGTCTCGCGCTTCAAAGATCGCGCGCCCGGAGGAAGAACACTTCGCCTTCGCTCTCCTCCGTGTCGAGCCAGAGGAAGGGCAAGCTGGGGAATGCGTCTTCGAGCGCAGGGCGGCAGCGGCCAATTTCGCAGATTATCGCGCCGTCGTCTGTCAGATGTTCCCGCGCATCGCGCAAAATGCGCTTCACAATATCGAGACCGTCGTCGCCGGCGGCCAGCGCCATCGCGGGTTCGTGCGCATATTCCTCCGGCAGCGTCGCCATGCCATCCGCATCCACGTAGGGCGGGTTTGTGATGATGAGATCGTAGCGCCGGCCCTTCACAGGCGCGAAGAGATCCCCCTGCAAGAGCTCGATGCGATCGGCGAAGCCGCTTTCGTCAATGTTGCGGCGCGCGACGGCGGCCGCGCCGGGCGACAGTTCCACGGCGTCGACGTGCGCATAGGGAAAAACGCGCGCGGCGAGGATGGCGAGCGCGCCGGAGCCGGCGCAGAGGTCGAGAACGCTTTCAACGGCCGCGGGGTCTTCGACGATCCCGCCTTCGCCTCCCGCGAAAAGATCGCTGAAGAGTAGCTCCCCGATGAAGGAACGCGGCACGATCACGCGTTCGTCCACATAGAAGGGCACGCCCTTGATGTAGGCCTTGTTCAGGAGATAGGGCGCGGGCTTGCGCGTCGTGACGCGCGCCTCGATCAGGTCCGCGAGGCGTTCGCGTTCCTCCGGCAGGAGACGCGCGTCGAGGAACGGGTCGAGCCGGTCGACCGGCAGATGCAGCCCTTCGAGCACGATGAAGGCCGCTTCGTCGAGCGCGTCGGTCGTGCCGTGGCCATACACGAGCCCGGCGGCCTCGAAGCGGCTCACCGCATAGCGCAGATAGTCGCGCAGCGTCGCGAGTTCGCCCGTGACGACGCTGCGGGTCGGGGAAGCGGCGGGGTCGGCCATGCTCGGTCCTTTCGATGTTGCCTCCCTGTACGGGCTCCGGCGCGGGGGAACAAGCGCAAGCGCGCGTCCGCCCATTGTCCCCTGCGTCCGCCAAGGCTACAAAGCGCCATCAACAATCTGGGAGGATGACAGCATGCGTCTTTGCCGTTACGACGACGACCGCCTGGGCGTCGTGATCGGGGATCAGGTCCACGACGTGACCCCCGCGCAGGACGAAATCCGCCGCGCAGCCCGCTACGACATGTTCGGCGACGCGGTCATCGCCGCGCTGCCGGAATGGCGCGGCCGCATCGAGGAAATGGCGAAGAAGGCGCCCGGCGCGCCGCTGTCGCAGGTGAAGCTGCTGCCGCCCGTCGCCCGTCCGTCCAAGGTCATGGCCGCGCCAACCAATTACCGCGCGCATATCGCCGAAATGGCGCAGCGCAGCGGCACCGCGCCGGAAAACCATCGCGGCATCGCCGCCGCCGGCATCTTCCTCAAGGCCAATTCGTCCATCGTCGGCCCTTCGGGCACGATCCCGCTGCGCTTTCCGGAGCGCCTCAACGAGCACGAATGCGAGGTCGTGATCATCATCGGCAAGAAGGGCACGAACATCAGCCGCGAGAATGCGCTCGACCATATCGCCGGCTATTGCATGGGCCTCGACATGACGACGCGCGGCAAGGAAGACCGCAGCTTCCGCAAGTCGATCGACGGCTATTCGCCGGTCGGGCCGTGGATGGTCACCGCCGACGAGATCGCCGATCCGGACAACCTGCCGATCGAACTGACGGTCAACGGCGTGACAAAGCAGAAGTCCAACACGTCAAACCTGATTTACGACATCCGCAAGCTGATCGAGTTCGCCTCGTCCTTCTACACGCTCCATCCGGGCGACTACTTCTTCACCGGCACGCCGGAAGGCGTTTCGCCGGTCAAGCCCGGCGACTGGGTGTCCGCCGCCTGCCCGCAGATCGGCGAGCTGAGAATCCAGGCGTCGGAACAGAAGTGAGCTGCGCCGGGCGCGGGGCTTCCCGCCGCCGCGTCCGGTCCCCTCATTGACCTTTGACTTGCCAGCCCCCATTGTTGGCGTGGTTTCACCATAGGAGAGGTCCGGGGCGCAGAAGGCGAGCCGGCCTGAACGGTCGTGCTAGAGCTTGCCATTGCGGCTTTCCTGATCGCCCTTAACGGGGCGTTCGCGATGTCTGAACTCGCGATAGTGTCCTCCCGGAAATCCCGCCTCAAGGGGCTTGCGGACGATGGCCGAGCTGGCGCGCATGTCGCCCTCCGGCTCGCTGACGATCCCGGGCGTTTTCTGTCGACCGTTCAAATCGGCATCACGATGGTCGGCATTCTCGCCGGCGTCTTCTCCGGCGCCGCGCTGTCCGACATGCTGTCCGATTACCTGCGTGAGCAGGGCCTCAGCGCGTTCGCGGCCAACACGATCGGCTATACGGTGGTGGTCGGCCTCATCACGTATTTCTCTGTCGTTGTAGGGGAACTCGTTCCCAAGCATTTCGCCTTGCGCAATCCCGAGCGCATCGCCTGCGTCATCGCTCCGCCCATGCACCTTCTGTCGCGGATCGCGGCGCCTGTCGTCTGGATTCTGGATTCTTCCACGCGGCTGCTGTTTCGGATCCTTGGCGGGGACGCCAGCAAGGAGACGGTCGTCACCGAAGAAGAAATAAAGTCGCTTGTGGCCGAGGCGGCCACAGCCGGCGTCATCGAAAGCGATGAGCGGCGCATGATTTCCGCCGTCCTGCGTCTCGGCGACAGGCCCGTGCGGTCGATCATGACGCCGCGCACCGACATCGTCTGGCTCGACCTCGACGATTCTGAGGAAGAGATTGTCGCCCGGCTGCGCGATTGTCACCACTCGCTGCTGCCGGTGGCGCGCGGCGCTATCGAAAATCTTCTTGGCATCGTTCAGGTCCGCGATCTCCTCGGCCCCGCTCTCGCGGGCGAAAAGCTCGACATCGAGAAGCGTCTGCTGCAAGCGCCGATCGTGCCGGACACCCTCGACTCGCTCGACGCCCTGCAGGTCCTCAAGGGCGCCGAGGTTCCGATGGCGCTCGTCCACGACGAATACGGCCATTTCGACGGGATCGTGACGCCCGCAGACATTCTCGACGCCATCGCCGGCGGCTTTCCCACCGGCGAAGACGAAGAGGAGCCCGCCGCCGTGCAGAGGGAGGATGGTTCGTGGCTCATCGCGGGCTGGATGTCGGCGGACGACCTCGCCGAGCAGATCGGCGTCATCCTGCCCGAAAAGCGAGACTACGAGACCGTCGCAGGTCTGGTCATCAATCGCCTGAGGCATCTGCCGGTGACGGGCGAATGCGTGGAAGCCTACGGCTGGCGCTTCGAAGTGGTTGATCTCGACGGGCGGCGCATCGACAAGCTCATCGCCACCCGCGTCGCCGACGATCACGACGATACGGGCTGATCAACGGGTCTTTCCGCTCAGCACGCCCATCTCGACAATCGTCCATAAGAGCGCGAGGCCCAGCGCAATCCACGACAGCAGCGCGAGCACGGTGACGACGCCTCCGCCGACCTGAGGTTCGAGCCAGTTCGCGGCGCCCGCGAGCAGGGCGGCGAGAGGCAGCGCGCCGGCAAGGCCCGTCGGGCGGCCGCGGTCGCGCAGGCGCTTCATCGACAGCATCACGAAACACACCGACGCGAAGATCACCGCGAACGCGAACGCCGCGAGATAGAGATAGGCGACCATCGTCAGCGGATCGAGAAACGCGCGCTCGTCGAGCCCGCGTTTCGCGAAGGGTTCAAGCACGAACCAGATCACAGTCATAGCGAAGAGAAGCGACGCGAGCGGCGCGACCCCGAGCCACCAGACGCGGCGGTCGATCACGCCCTCTTCGCTGCGATAGAGAAACCGCAGACCTTCGCCCGAGAGGACGGAGGCCATCAGTCCCTCAGCAGTTCGTTGATGCCCGTCTTGGAGCGCGTCTGCGCGTCGACCGTCTTCACGATCACGGCGCAGTAGAGCGACGGACCGGGCGTTCCATCCGGAAGCGGCTTGCCGGGCAGCGCGCCGGGCACAACCACGGAATAGGGCGGCACGTAGCCCATGTGCACCTTGCCAGTGGCGCGGTCGATGATTTTCGTGGAGGCGCCAATGAAAACGCCCATCGACAGGACCGAGCCTTCGCCGACGATGACGCCCTCGACGACTTCCGAACGCGCGCCGATGAAGCAATTGTCCTCGATGATCGTCGGGCCGGCCTGCAGCGGCTCGAGCACGCCGCCGATGCCGACGCCGCCTGACAGGTGCACGTTCTTGCCGATCTGCGCGCAGGAGCCCACCGTCGCCCACGTGTCGACCATCGTGCCGGCGTCGACATAGGCGCCGAGATTGACGAAGGACGGCATCAGCACGACGCCCGGCGCGATATAGGCCGAGCGGCGGACGACGCAGTTCGGCACGGAGCGGAAGCCCGCGGCCGCATGTTCGTTTGCGGTCCAGCCGTCGAACTTCGAGGGCACCTTGTCCCACCAGGACGCGCCGCCGGGGCCGCCGGAGATCGTCGACATGTCGTTGAGGCGGAACGACAGCAGCACCGCCTTCTTGAGCCACTGGTTGACCTTCCAGCTCTGCGGGCCGGTTTCGCCGGCGATCTTTTCCGCGACGCGCGCCTTGCCGGCGTCGAGCAGGCCCAGCGCCTCGTTCACGGCGTCGCGCACCGGCCCGGACGTCGAGGCGTTGATCTCGCTGGCGCGGGCAAAGGCGTCGTTGATGGTCTGTTCGAGCGACATGGAGAGTTCCCGGTGGCTGGAATGGATTGGGTAGGGGCTATTTGCGAGGCGGGGCCGTCAAAGTCAACGCGCGGCGGCGGTGGGTCGCCGCCTCAGCCCTCTCGGGCCGCCAGCGCGCGGCGGGGGGCGGGCCGGTCTGGAAGCTCGATGGCGAAGGTCGCCCCGCCTTCGTTGCCGGTGTCGACCAGCCTGATGTCGCCGCCATGGCCCGCGACGAGTTCCGAGGCGATGGCGAGCCCCAGACCAGTGCCGCCGCGCCGCGAGGAGCCGAGAAAGGGCTTGAACAGGTTTTCCCGCGCCCGCGCGGGAACGCCGGGTCCCGTGTCCGAGACTTCGATCACGATGCGCCCGTCCGTACGGTAGGCCGATACCCGCACCTCCGGGTCCTGGCCGGGCTGGGCGCCGGCGGCGGCGAGCGCGTCGAGCGCATTGCGCACGAGGTTCATCAGCACGCGCAGCATCTGCTCGCGGTCCGCGACGATCAGCAGTTCGCCGGGCGTATCGTTGACGAGCGCCACCGCGCCGGCGCCAGCCGGAGCTACGATTTCGAGGGCTTCGTCGGCCGCGTCGCGCAGGCGAAAGGGCGCAAGCCGGGGCGCGGGCTCCGCCGCGCGCCCGTAGGTCAGCGTCGACTGGCAGAAGGCGATCGCCCGGTCGAGCGTGCCGATGAGTTTCGGCGCGATGGAGCGGCCGAGCGGATCGGGCGAATGCGTGAGGCGGTCCGACAGCAATTGCGCCGTCGAGAGCATGTTGCGCAGGTCGTGATTGATTTTCGCGACCGCAAGGCCGAGCGAGGCGAGGCGCTTCTTCTCATGCAATTCCTGCAGCAGGGCGCGTTGCGTCTGCGCCAGCGCGTCTTCCGCGCGGCCCATTTCATGCCGCGCGCCTGACGGTTCGATAATGCGTTCGGGATCTTCCGGATTGTCGCGAAAGGCGATGAGGCTCGACGTCAGGCGCTGGACCGGACGCAGGACGAGAAGATGCAGCGCGAGGACCGCGAACGTCGCCACGATGGCGGAGATGATGAGGGACAGGATCAGGATATTGAACGAGTAGTCCCACATCGCGGCGCGAAGCGGTCGATCGTTCAGGGTGATCTCGATGAATTCCGCGCCGCGCGGCGCGTCGCCGATGGCGACCAGTGTGCGGTCGCCCTGCGCGAAGAGCGTCGCGAACGCGCCGCTGACCGACTGCCAGGGCGTCGCTGTGCGCAGGTCGAAGCGTTCGCTCGCCGCTGGCGGCATGTCGGTGACGGCGAGCAGGGTGCGCGCGTCCTGCGTCTTGAGGGCTATGCTCGTCGCGCCAACGCTGGCGAGCAGGTCGGCCTTCAATTGTTCGGGGATCGCGTCCTCGGGTGCGGCTTCCAGGACCAGCGCCGCGGTGAAACCGGCGCTGAGCCTGTCGCGCAGCCAGTTGTTTCGGTAGTTGGCTATGGAGGGGATGTAGATCGCGATTTCCGCGATCATCACGAAAGCGATCGTGAGAAGCAGGATGCGCGCCGACAGTCCGGTGGCGACCATGCGGCCCGGCGTTCGTGGCTTCGTCTCGTCGCGCGCCTCGGTCATGGCAGAATCGCGAACTCCTCAGCCGAAGCGGCGCAAGAACCCCAGAAGCCATTGTAGTCCCGGGCGGCGCAGGCTCGGCTGATAATGCAGTATAGCCGCACGCCGCGAAACTTCCGAGAGGGTCGGATAGGGCAGGACGACATTCGCCAGATCGCCGAGCTTCATGCCCTTCGAGATGGCGAGTTGCCACGGCGCGATCAGTTCGCCCGCGTGGGCGCCGGCGATTCCCGCGCCCAGAATGCGCCCGTTGGGCGCCGCGACGACCTTGATGAGCCCTTCCGTCCGCCTCTCAGCGCGCGCACGGTCGTTCTCGGCGAACGGCCAGCGCAGGATCTGGATCTTGCGCTGGGTCTCGCGCGCCTGCGCCTCGGTGAGGCCGGCGACTGCGATCTCTGGATCGGTGTAGGTGACGCGCGGGATCATCTCGGGTTTCACTTTCACCGGCAGGCGGAAAAGCGCCGAGCGCAGGACAAGGCCTGCATGGTAGTTCGCCGCGTGCGTGAATTGCGCGCCGCCGGCTGCGTCGCCGATTGCGTAGACTCTCCTGTTCGAGGTGCGCAGGCCCGCATTGACCTTCACCCCCTTGTCGTCGAAGGCGATCTTCGCCGCCTCCAGTCCGAGATTATGGACGTTCGGCTTGCGGCCCGTGGCGACGAGAACATGCGTTGCGTCGACCAATTCCTCCACGTGGCCCGCCGGGAGGACGATGCGGCAGCCGCGCGTGGTCGCGGCTTCGCAGCGCAGGATCTGCGCGCCTTCGCGAAGGTCCACGCCTTCGCGGCGCAGCGCGTCGAGAGCGGGCCGGGCGAGTTCGGCGTCTTCGCGCGCAAGCGCCTTGCCGGCCTCGAGCACGATCACTTCGCTGCCAAGACGCCGGAACGCCTGCGCCATTTCAAGACCGATTGGCCCGGCCCCGATGATCGCGAGGCGTGTCGGCAGCACGTCGAGGTCGAACAGCGTTTCGTTCGTGAGATAGCGCGTGAGTTCGATGCCGGGAATGGGCGGAACGGCGGGCGATGAGCCCGTCGCAATGACGAACCGGCGCGCGCGGATCTCGAAGCCGCCGGCTTCGACGGCGTCCGGTCCGGTGAATTTCGCCGCCGCGCGGATGACGCGCACGTTCAAGGCCCTGAACCGCTCCTCGCTGTCGTTGGGCGCGATCCGTTCGATGACGCCGCGCACATGATTGCGCACGTCCTCCATCGTCAGGCGCGGCTCGGCTGCGTGCAGGCCAAAGCGTTCCGCCTCGCGCATCGTCTGGGCTGTACGCGCGGCCGCGATGAGCGCCTTGGACGGGACGCAGCCGTAGTTGAGGCAATCCCCGCCCATCTCGCCTTTTTCGATGAGCACGACCGCCACGCCCATCGAAGCGGCGGCCGCGGCGACCGACAGTCCGCCCGAGCCCGCCCCAATGACGCACAGATCCGGCCGGAGCGCGTCAGGCATCCGCAACTTCCTCTTTCGTGGCCCGAAGCCGCCGCAGGACGACGGGAATCAGCGCCATGATCCCGAGCGCCGTTATGGCGATCAAGGTTTCGCGCGTCACGAGATCATGTGGCGAAATGCCGAACGAGCAGGAAGCCGCGCCTTTCGCCGCGACGCAGGCCTCGTAATCCTTCTGCTTCTGGTCTGCGATGGAGCCGAGACCCGCCCCCGCCAGAGCGAAGGCGAACGTGGCCGGCAGGATTCCGACAAACGTCGTCCAGACGAACGTCCACAGTCTGACGCCCGTCACGGCGAGCGCGAGATTGACCAGCCAGAACGGAAATACGCTCACGAGCCGCAGGAACAGGAGATAGGAGACGGCGTCCTTGTGGAAACCGGCCCTCAATCGCGCGATCCCCGGGCCCGCACGATCCGTCAGGACGGCGACAAGCGATGTGCGGGCGGCGAGAAACAGAAGCGTTGCGCCCGCCGTCGCGCCCACGACCGCTGCCGCTCCCCCGACCCAGCCGCCGAACAGCAGGCCGCCTGAAAGGGTGAACAGGGAGGCTCCCGGGATCGAGGCCGCGACGACGGCCGCGTATGCGAGGATGAAGATCGCCAGCGCCAGCGGGAGGTTGCGCGAGATCAGGCTCGCCAGCGCTTCGCGGCTCTCCAGAAGGGTTTCGATGCGAAGGTGGCTGGCCGCTCCCGACGCGAGCGCGATCCCGAGCGCCAGCGCCAGCGCAACAAGAGGCGCGAGGCGAAGCCACAAGCTTCGCCGGCCCTTCAGCGCCGCCGCATCGGTTGGACTGGTCATCGGGCGCAACATAGAGCGTCCCCGGGCGCGGTGCACGGGATCGCGCGTCATGGCGCCTCACAATCGCGAGAACGGCGGATTCCCGTCCGCGCTCAATTGACTTGCGGTGGCTCTTTCCCGTATATGGCCGCACTCGATTTCGGCGGCGCCGACGTCGCTTTTTTGCTTGTTCGACCGTATCAGAGGGTCGACAGGCGGAAGCGTGCCGGCGTCTTTTATCGTTAAGGACCTGCTCTGCGGACGCGCGCCGCGCCCGGGCCGGTCTCCCAGCTACCGGAGAAGACCCGTGAAACGGACGTACCAGCCCTCGAAGATCGTGCGCAAGCGCCGCCACGGCTTCCGCGCCCGCATGGCCACTGTCGGCGGCCGCAAGGTGATCGCCGCCCGCCGCGCCCGCGGCCGCAAGCGCCTGTCCGCCTGAGCGCCTCACGCGTCTCCAATCGCGAGCCAGCCATGACGGGCTCCGGCGCAAACGTCTCATCGACCGCGCCTGATCCCGGCGCGCCCGGATGTGCGCCCGCGCCGCGGCCCGAACGCTTGCGCCGGCGCTCTGAATTCCTGAACGCGGCCAAGGGCGCGCGTTTCCATGCTCAGGCTTTCAGCCTCCAGGCTATCGCCCGGGACGGCGGCGGCCCGCCACGTTTTGGCTTCACCGTGACCAGAAAGGCCGGCGGCGCTGTGGAGCGCAACCGGATGCGCAGGCGCCTGCGCGAGGCGATCCGCCGCGCCGCGCCGCTGGAGGCGAGGCCCGGTTTCGACTATGTGATCGTCGCTCGCCGTCAGTCGCTCGATGCCGGTTTCGACCGGCTCGTGAGCGACCTCGCGCGGGCCATGCGCCTGATCGGCGAAAAGCCGGTCCGGTCGAATGGGCGGAAGTCTCCGCCGTCTGCGAAGAAATAAGAGATATCCACGCCTGCGGGTTGGGCGGCGACGGCCGTCCTGAAGAGATTGCGACACAGGGTTTGTAAGTATGCGCGAGGACCAGAAAAATCTTTTCATAGCCATGGGCCTCTCGCTTCTGGTCATCATCGGCTGGAATTATTTCTACGGCGTCCCTGAAGCGCAGCGTCAGCGCCAGGCGCAGCAGACCCAGCAAACGCAGCAGGTCCAGCAGCAGCCCGCGACGCCCGCTCCCGGGCCTTCCGCGACGCCAGCCACCCCGGCGCCGGGCGGCGCCGCGCCGCCGGCCGCCGTTCCGGCGCCCACCGTCGCCCCGACGACGCCCGCGCCGCCTCCGGTTGCCGCGCAGGGGTTGACGCGCGAGCAGGCGCTGGAAGGAGCGCCGCGCGTCAGGATCGACACCCCGAGCCTTTCGGGCTCCATCAATCTGCGTGGCGGGCGCATCGACGACGTGCGTCTCACGCAGTTTCGTGAAACGATCCAGCCCGGCAGCCCGACCATCAGCCTGCTGAGCCCGGCCGGTTCGCCCAATCCTTATTTTGTCGAATCCGGCTTTGTCGCGCAGCCCGGCTCGAATGTCGTTGCGCCGCGCCCGGACACCGTCTGGACGGCGGACCGGCAGACTTTGACGCCCGACCAGCCCGTCACGCTATCGTGGGACAACGGTGAGGGCCTGATCTTCCGCCGCATCGTCTCGGTGGATAGCAACTACATGTTCACCATCCGCAACGTGGTGGAGAACAGGACAGCACAGCCGGTCACGCTATTCCCCTATGCGCTCACCTCTCGCGTCGGAAAGCCGAAGACCGAAGGCTACGTTGTTCTGCACGAGGGCTTTCTTGGCGTCGTAGGCGATTCCCGCGTGCAGGAGTACACCTACGACAACGTCGAGAAGGAGCCGAAGCAGACCCGCATGTTCAAGGGAACCGGCGGGTGGGTTGGCATCACCGACAAGTACTGGGCGACCGCCGTCATCCCCGAGCAGAACGTCGCGTTCGAAGCGCGCTTCGCCGCGCTCGGCAATCCGCCGGCGCGCACGTACCAGTCCGACTTCCTCGAGGAAGGCCGCACGGTCGCGCCCGGCGCCGCCGTCGAGGCGACGCATCGCATCTTCGCCGGCGCGAAAGAGACGCTGATCATCGACGGCTATCAGGACAGCCTGCAGATCAAGAATTTCGACCTGATGATCGACTGGGGATGGTTCTATTTCATCACCAAGCCGCTGTTCTGGGTCATTCATTACATCTACCAGTTTGTCGGGAACTTCGGCGTTGCGATCCTTATCGTGACGGTGCTCATCAAGCTGCTGTTCTTCCCGCTCGCCAATCGCAGCTACGAATCGATGGCGAAGATGAAGGCCGTGCAGCCCGAGATGAAGGCGCTGCAGGAACGCTACAAGGACGACAAGCAGACGCTGCAGAAAGAGCTGATGGAGCTCTACAAGCGCGAGAAGATCAATCCGATCGCGGGCTGTCTGCCGATCCTCGTCCAGATCCCCGTCTTCTTTGCGCTCTACAAGGTGATCTTCATCACCATCGAGATGCGTCACGCGCCGTTCTTTGGCTGGATCCGCGATCTCTCCGCGCCGGATCCGACGAACATCTTCAACCTGTTTGGTCTCCTGCCGTTCGATCCCGTTGCGATCCCTGTGTTCGGCGCCTTCCTTTGGGTTGGAATCTGGCCGATCCTGATGGGCATTTCGATGTTTGTTCAGATGAAGATGAACCCGGAGCCGACGGACCCGATCCAGAAGGCCATGTTCTCGTGGATGCCGGTCATCTTCACGTTCATGCTCGGCGCATTCCCCGCCGGTCTCGTGATCTACTGGACCTGGAACAACCTGCTCTCGCTCGCGCAGCAATACTACATCATGCGCCGGCAGGGCGTTAAGATCGAGCTGTGGGACAATCTCGCCGGCCTGTTCCGCAAGAAGGCGGCGAACCAGAACTGACGCCGCGCGCGGCGCGCGTGGCGACCCCGGAGGTCCTGTGAACGAAGAAGCAGCCGAAAGCAGCCCGTTTGTCGAAGCGGGCCGGCTTCTCTTCGCCGGCTCGTGCGAGTTCATCTGGGCGGCCGCGAAGCCGGACAATCTTCCACCGCTCGGGCCTCCCGAGATTGCGTTCGCCGGCCGCTCCAACGTCGGCAAGTCTTCGCTGCTCAACGCCCTGACCGGCCGGAACTCGCTCGCGCGCACCTCGCATACGCCCGGCCGCACGCAGGAGCTGAACTTCTTCGCGCTGGGCGGCGCGCCAGGCGCAGAGACGCTGCGCCTCGTCGACATGCCCGGCTATGGCTACGCCTCCGCGTCGAAGGAGAAGATCGCGTCGTGGACGCGGCTAATGAAGGACTACCTGCGCGGCCGCTCGACGCTCGCGCGCGTCTTCGTGCTCGTCGACGGCCGCCACGGGGTCAAGGACGTGGACAAGCAGATGTTCGACCTGCTCGACCAGTCGGCCGTCTCCTACCAGGTCGTGCTGACCAAGCGCGACGAGGTGAAGAAGTCCGAGGTCGAGCCGCGCATCGTGGCGACCCTCGACGCCCTGAAACGCCGCCCCGCCGCCTACCCGGCGACGATATTCACCTCTTCCCGCACGGGGGAGGGGGTGTCGGACCTGCGCGCCGCGGTGGCGCAGCTTCTGGCCGAGAAGTCAGCCCTGCGCTGACCGGGCCTCGCGCGGACAATTGCGCGCGGGCCTGGGGCGCTCTACAACCGCGCGCGAACTTAGCCCCGCAACGCCGGATTCCGTCATGACCGAAGCGCCGAACATTTCGCCCCAGGAGCAGGCCGCCGTCCTCATGCAGGCCCTGCCGCACATGCTGCGCTATGACGACGCCATCGTCGTGGTGAAATACGGCGGCCACGCCATGGGCGACGACGAGGTGGCGCGCGAATTCGCCCGCGATATGGTGCTGCTCGAGCAATCCGGCGTGAACCCTGTCGTGGTGCACGGCGGCGGGCCGCAGATCGGCGCCATGCTCAACAAGCTCGGCATCAAGTCGGAGTTTGCGGCGGGCCTGCGCATCACCGACAAGGCGACGGTGGAAATCGTCGAAATGGTTCTCGCCGGCTCCATCAACAAGCAGATCGTCGGGTTCATCAACAACCAGGGCGGGCGGGCGATCGGCCTGTGCGGCAAGGACGGCAACATGGTCGTCGCCGAAAAGGTGACGCGCTCTGTCGTCGATCCCGATTCCAACATCGAGCGTATCGTCGACCTCGGCTTCGTCGGCGAACCGAAGGCGGTGGACACGACTGTCCTCGACCAGGTGCTCGGCCGTGAACTCATCCCCGTGCTTGCGCCCGTCGCGCAAGGCGCCGACGGCGAGACATACAACGTCAACGCCGACACGTTCGCCGGCGCAATTGCAGGAGCCCTCAAGGCGAAGCGTCTCCTGTTCCTCACCGACGTGCCGGGCGTCCTCGACAAGAACAAGCAGCTCATCAAGGAGCTGTCGGTAGCCCAGATTCGCGATCTCATCGCCGACGGCACGATTACCGGCGGGATGATCCCGAAGGTCGAGACCTGCATCTATGCGCTCGAGCAGGGCGTGGAAGGCGTCGTCATCCTCGACGGCAAGACGCCGCACGCCGTTCTCGTCGAATTGCTCACCGACCACGGCGCGGGCACGCTCATCACGCGCTGATGAGCAAGCGCCCGAAATCGCCGGAAGGCCCTGCGCTCGGCGAGCATCTCGCCGCGACGCCGGGCGCTCTTGAGACTGGCGCGGGCGATCCGCCCGCCCGCTTCGCCCATGTCGACACATGGGTGTTCGATCTCGACAACACGCTCTATCCGCCGCACAGCGACCTGTGGCCGAAGATCGACGACCGCATGACGGTGTTCATGTGTCATCTGTTCGGGCTCGACGGCATGTCCACGCGCGCGCTGCAGAAATACTACTACCAGCGTCACGGCACGACGCTGCGCGGCCTGATCGACGACTACGGTCTCGATCCGAAGGCGTTTCTCGATTTCGTCCACGACATCGACCGGTCCAGCATAGAGCCGAACCTCACGCTCGCCGGGGCCATCGCGGCCCTTCCGGGCAGGCGGCTCATCCTGACCAACGGGTCGCGCGACCACGCGCTGCGCACCTGCGAACGGCTCGGCTTCGCCGATCTCTTCGAGGACGTTTTCGACATCGTCGCCGCGAACCTTCTGCCCAAGCCGCACGCCGACGCCTACACGCTTTTCTTCGAGCGCCACGGCGTCGACCCTGCGCGCGCGGCGATGTTCGAGGACATCCCCCGAAACCTGCTGGTGCCGCACGAGCGCGGCATGGTGACGACGCTCGTCGTCCCGCAGGAGGGCGCGCGCGATCATCGCGATCCCTGGGAGACGGCGCGCCAGCGCCCGCCGCATGTGGATTTCGTCACCGACGATCTGGAAGCGTTTCTGCTCGCGCTCAACCGTCGCGGCGAGGGCGGCGGCGGTGCACAGGCGCCCGAATAATCCCCGCCGGATGGTTGCAAAGCCCCGCCGAACCCGCTACACGAATGCCCGCGCCGGTTCGCTGGCGCAACGCGGGGTCGCCCACGGCAGATCCCCCACAGCGCGCCCGTAGCTCAGCTGGATAGAGCACCAGACTACGAATCTGGGGGTCAGAGGTTCGAATCCTTTCGGGCGCGCCATTTCTCTCAATCTGCTAAACAGTGTGCGCGCGTTTCCGCGTTCGTTGCTTGCCGCAAACACACTGCGGTCTGCGAAGCGCATCGCTCTTGATGGCGCGCCGAGCCGATCCGTGGGAGCCGACGCAAGGAGATCAGGATGCGGCGGATGATGTTTGGCCGACCGGCGTTTCTCGCGATCCTGCTTCTCGCCTCCGCAGGATGCACCGGAGTGCCGGACGGAATCGCCCCGGTTCGCCCCTTCGACGCCACACGGTTCAGCGGCGTCTGGTACGAGGTCATGCGTCTGGATCACAGTTTCGAGCGCGGGCTGACCAACGTCACCGCCAGCTACGAACCTCTGCCCGATGGTTCATTGAAGGTCGTCAATCGCGGCTTCGACCCTTCGCGATGCCAGTGGCGCGCGGTCGATGGCCGCGCCGTCTTTCAGGGCGCTAAGGATACGGCGAGCCTGAACGTCACGTTCTTTCCCCCGTTCGCTGGCGGCTATCACGTCTTCGCATTGGACAAGCGCAATTACGCCTGGGCGCTGATCTCGGGTCCGTCGAAGGATTACCTCTGGCTGCTCGCGCGGCGGCCCGATCTCGATGCAAGAACGCGCGAACGCCTGATCGCGGAAGCGCGATCGGAGGGTTTCCCCGTCGATCGGCTTATTCTTGTCGATCATGGCGCCGCGCGTTGCGCGTAAGTTACCTTTGAACGAAAGCGCGCTCGCGTCTCACTTCTTGTTCATGCCGAACACGAAGGGCTTCGCGGGCTTGAGCAGGCTGGAGACGTCGCCATTGAGCGAGAAGATGTTCTTCTCCACCTGCAGTTCGAGTTCGGGCTTGCCTGCGGTGAAGTCGAGCTTGCTCATGTCGATCCAGACGACGTTCGGCGCATAGGTGCTCTCGAAGAAATACCGCCCACCCGTCAGGTCATGCACAGTGCGGAAAATCGTGCTGGAGACGTTCGGCCTCTGGGGGTCGGGCGCGCTGAATGGAACTGATATGTTCCTGATGACGCTGAACATGAACGCCGCCCCTTCGCCCGGGTTGGCCGGCTTTGGGAGCCCATTCACGTAATACGCCGCGCGAACAAACCGGTCCGAAGGCGTCCGCTCGCCCGGCAGCGGCTTGTCTCCGCCGAATGAGCGATACTGCTTCAGGTTCTCGATCTGCTTGTCGTAGGTCGGCTCGTTGGTCATCACGGTGAAGCGCTTGTCGTGATAGACGCGCGGCTTGCCGCCAATGTACTCGATCACAGCGGAGTCGCCGGACTTGTCAGAGAGCGACAGGTGCACCAGCGTCGGGAAGCCATTCGGCAGTATCAGATTATCGATCTGGAATGTTGCTGTCTTCTGCGCTTCGGCGGCCTCCGCCACCGTGGCGTAATTGTCCAGGAAGTACTGCACCCACTGCGTGACGCCGATGCCTTCCACCTTGGGATCGCGTTTGCCGTAGTCTGTTTCGCCAGCCAGATAGAGAATTTGCGCGCTCAAGCCCGCTTCGTTCACGCCCTCATGGGTGGCGATGTCATAGCCGGTGATGATCAGGCTGCCGTACTTAGATGTCCATCTGTGCGGATTTTCGGCGACCGCTCCGGTGCGCTCCATTCCACGGGGAAAGACGCGAAACGACGAGTTCGCCTTCTCCGTCCAGTCCTGCGTCCTGCCAACGAACACCTGTCCATCCGGCGCGCTCCAAACGACGCGCGTACAGGGCAGGGCGCTTGAGGTCGACAACAGTCCGGCAAGAGCAACGGTCAGAACGCGTTTGAGATTGTTGCGCATGGGTCCCCTCATCGTGTGCTTGCTCTGCTGATCGGTCGCTTTCGTTTCAAATCGACAGGACCGCCTGTGCCCCGGATTGGCTGGCGCCGGACCCGGTAACATTTGATTGAAACTGTATAGCTTGCCGTCGAAATCGATTGTCAAAAACGCCACAAACTCAAAAATATTGCCGTTCGCGATCTGGAGTTTGGCGGCGATGCGCGAAGCAGAAGCAAAGTCGATCCTGGCGGCGAAAGGTTGGCTGGCGAGCGAACCAAAATGGCTGAGCGACGCAATAATGAAGTGCGTGACGCTTCAGACGTATGGTCCTGGCGAGTACACGCATTTCGCGGGCGATGAGTCCGGCGGCATGTTCGGCGTCGCCGGCGGCAGCTTCGGCGTGATGATCCCGGCCGCCGCAGGCGAAATGGTGCTTTGTCATGTGCTGGGGACCGGAGCCTGGTTCGGCCTGGGGCCCATCCTGACGGGCGGGCCGCGCAGCCTGACCTACCGGGCGATGGAGACGAGCCACGTGCTCCAAGTCTCGCAGGCCGACCTGAGCGCCATCGCGCGGCTTCACCCCGAGTTCTATCGCCGGATCGGAATGTTGAGCGAAGGCAGTTACTACGCCATGGCGATCAGGGTTTTGGGCGACCTTCTCATCCGGTCTGGCGAACGGCGCGTCGCTGCGGTTCTCTCTCGACTGGCCGGGGCGGGCGCAGGCTGGGGGCAAGGCGAACTGGCGGCGATCCGTCTGTCGCAGACCGATATTGGCCAGATCAGCAATACGTCGCGCGATCGGGTCAACCGGACGCTGCAGAAGTTTGAGAAAGCGGGCTGGATCACGCTGGGCTACAAGGCGATCGTCATCCGGGATCTCAACGCGCTCGAAGCGTTCGTCCAGCGCGAGCGGCAATAGGGCCGGCCGCCTCCGTCAGGTCGGCCCGCAATACGCATCTGCGGCTCGAAGGCCGCGGTAAGGCGGAGCCGGCGATCATGGGCGCTGCTCTTGCCGGACAGGAAAGAAGCCGGCGTCGGCGTCGCCCGGAAATCAAGAGAGGCGACACGACATGCAGAGGCCCGGCTTGCGCCCCATTGTCGAGCTTGCCAATCGCCTTGCGTGACGGCAAAGTCCACCCGGAAATTTTGTTTCAACGTGCGTGCGCCGGATGTTCGCCGGCGGGGGGCAGGACATGGAAGATTCCAGGAAGATGATGATGGGGCGTGAGGCGGCCCACGCCGCGGCTCGCCCGGACCTTCTCAACCGCCGCTCGTTCCTCGTCGGTTCGGCGGTCAGCCTGGGGGCCGTTGGCTTGGCCGGCTGCGCCACCACAGACGACCTTGCCCGCATGGAGGCGAGGGCGCTTTACGGGCCGGTCGACGACAAGAAGTTCCCGATCCCGGCTGCCGACATCAGCAAGGTCGATCCGAAGTACTTCCGCAAGCGGGTGCGTTACGATTCGAAGGAAGCGCCGGGCACGATCATCGTCGACCCCTCCAATTACTTCGTCTATCGCATCGAAGGGGATGGCGAGGCCACCCGCTACGGGGCCAATGTCGGCCGGCAGGGATTCCTCTGGCATGGGGACGCTTACGTCGGGCGCAAGGCGGAATGGCCGATCTGGACGCCGCCGGCCGAAATGATCAAGCGCCAGCCGGAAGCGGCGAAGTGGGCCCGCGGGATGCCCCCCGGTCTGGAGAATCCCCTCGGCGCGCGCACGCTCTATCTCTACCAGAACGGCCGGTACACGCTCTATACGATCTACGCGTCGAGCGCGCCGGAGACGATTGGCACCAACCTGACGAGCGGGTGCACCGGCCTTCTCACGCAGGACATGATCCACCTCTACGACCGCACGCCCGTGAAGTCGAAGGTGGTCGTGCTGCCGGCGTAGCGTCCGCCCCGTTCAGGCGCGCCGCCTCGGGGCAGGGCGGCGCTGCATCCCGTTCTCATTCTTCGAGGACAGGCACGCAGAAGGCCGCGCGGTAATCTGCGCCCTTCGTTGGCGCGCTCACATCCAGCTCCCAGCGGCGGCCGATCGGCGGGCTGTTCTTCGTGTAGATTTTGCGAAGGCCCGGAATCGTGATCGCGAATTTGAACTCGAAGTATCTACGTTCGCTTCGATCGGCGTAGTTGATGATTTTCGGTCCTGCCGATGCGGGCAGCTGAAATGCGAACGGGAGCCCTTTCGCCGCGTCGTTTGACGCAGGCAGCGTGATCTCTTCGCTCCAGACCGGAAATTCCTCGTTTCCGTATGGCATTCCGGCGTCCGAACTGCGGCGCATCTCGTGGATGTCAAAGCAGCGCAGCCTGATCCTGTAATCGCCCGTGGGTGCGGGCGAACGCTCGATGCGCACGCGGCCGGACAGCCGCCGCCCGAGCGGCGCGGGAACGGGTCCGTCGATTTCCATGATGGCGGCGCCAAAACGCCTCCCGCGCGCCGTCCATCGCACAGCCTTGACCGTGTGCCAGACCGTCGCGCCCAACGGCGCCAGCAACACAACGACGATCGGGTTGAAGTCGGGATCGTTGATATCGAGAACGACCGGCCAGCTCATGTGCCATGCGACGAAGCCCGTCCCCGCCGCCATGATGGCGGCCATGCACCAGTTCGTAATGGCCGCTTCATTCGGATTTGAAACGTCGCTGTAGGTTTTGCCGAGGTCCTTGAATCCCATCAGCGCCTCCTCGGTTCGCGAACAGGGGGCCCGCATAAGGGGTTGGCGGCGGCAATCGCCAAGAGGATATCAGAAGCGGAACACGCCGGCAGAGGCCAAGTTTATCAGGCCCCGGCCCTGGCGGGCAACGCCTGGCCTGCTTCGACCGTCATTTGGCCTCGCTTTCGCTTGCGTTATCATTGACGCTGCGGTTGCGGCTCCCCGCTGCGCCGGGAGGTCACGCCCCGTCGGGAGGGCAAGCCATGCGCGTCTGGTTCCTGTTTTCCACCGTCCTCGCCGCGTTTGCTGCGGCTGGGCTCGCGCACGCCGCCGAGCGCGCCGTCACGGGGGTCGCGCTCATTCGCGAACGGATTGCGCTTCCGCCGAATGCGCGGTTCGAGGCCGTCCTCGAGGACACGTCGCGGGCCGGTGCGCCGTCCGTCGTTCTCGCGCGCGCGGTGAAGGAGCCCGCTGGGCAATCGCCCATACGTTTCGAGATCAGGTTCGACGACAGCACCCTCGATCCGCGCGGCCGCTACACGATCCGCGGAACCATCACCATCGACGGCAGGCTCGCCTGGACGACCGACACGATCACGCCGGCGCCCGTGCGGGCGGGCGGCGCAGTCGAACTGCGCCTGAGGCCGGTGGGCGGCAACGCGGCCGCGCCCGCGCCATCGCTGCGCACGGGCGCCTTTGTCTATTTCGCGGATGCGGCTTCGTTCGAAGATTGCCGCACGGGCCGGCGCTACCCGGTGGCGATGGAGGGTGGCTACAAGGAGCTTGAGGCCCTTTATCGCGACAGGCGATCCGCCCCCGCCGTGCCGCTTGTCGTCAGCATCGAGGGCCGGGTTGAGCCCCGCGCGGGAATGGAAGGCCCGCCGCGCCGAACCATTGTGGTCACCCGCGCGCTCGCCGCCTGGCCCGGCGAAACCTGCGAACGCAACAGGGCCAATACGCCGTTTGCTGAAACCTACTGGCGCATCGCCGTGCTGAACGGCGAGAAGATCGAGGTGGGCGAGCGCCAGCGCGAGCCGAGCCTGGTTTTCCGCGCCGGCAAGCAGCCGGGTCTTGCAGCGACGGCGGGCTGCAATCGCCTGCTCGCGGGATACGACCGGAACGGCCGGTCCCTGACGATCAGTCCGTCCGCGAGCACGCAGATGGCGTGTCCTCCCGCGCTTGCGGAGCGGGAGCGCGCGCTCACACAGGCGCTTTCGGCGGTTCGGTCCTTTGCGATTTCCGGCTCGGCGATGGTGCTTTATGACGCCGCCCGTGCGCCCCTCATGGTGCTACAGGCGGTCGCCCTGCGCTGAGGCGATCCGCAAGTGTGAAGGGCGACCGCCTTGCGGTCCTCCTGTGCGTACGCTTCAATGAAGCTTGAGGGGGCGGCAATGAGGACACGCAGTTTATTGCTTTGCGTCGTGGTTTGCGCGCTTGCGTTGTTCGCCCCGGTTCGATCTTACGCGAATGAAGACGCCGATGCGCTTTATGCGCGCGGCAACGCGGTCGGGCAGGCCGGGCTCTATGCGGCGGCCATCGGGCTCATCCGGCAGGCGGCGGAGAAGGGCCACACGCAGGCGGAGTTTGCTCTTGGAAGCATGCTTTCGAACGGGCAGGGCGCGCCGATGTCGAAAGAGCAGGCGCGCATCTGGTTCGAGCGCGCCGCCGCGAAGGGGCACCCGGTCGCGCTCTTCAATCTGGGCATCTATTACGATCATGGCCTTGGCGTGAAAGCCGATCGCATCCGCGCGATCGAATACTACAAGCGCGCGGCGAAAGCAGGCCATGCCGAGGCGGCCTTTAACGCCGGGCAGATGCTCATGATGGGCGTCGACATGCCGGTCGATGAGAAGGAAGGCATGTCGTACATCGCCATGGCTGCGAAAGGCGGCGTGGCGACGGCGCTGCTGACGATGGGCAACGCGCACGAGCATGGCCGCGGCGGCATGAGCCGCGACGCAGGTTTGGCGCTGGAATATTACGCGCGCGCGGAGAAGGCCGAAATCCAATATGCGTGGGAGGGGCGCACACGGGTTTCTCGCAAAGTGACAGAAGAAGGCGTCGCGCTCGAACGGGACAAGCAAGGACAGGAAGCCTTGCGCTTTTATGATCTCGCCTGCCGGTTCGGCGAGTATCACGGTTGTTACAACGCCGCGAACCTGCGCTACAGCGGCCGTCTGGGCGTTACGAAGGATATCGCCCGCGCGCTGCCCGATTACAGAACCGCGTGCTCCTGGGCGGTCGAGGGCGGATGCCGGGGCGTGTCCGCAGTCGTGCTGAGCGGCGGCCCGGTGACGGCCAAGGATGTGGACACCGCGCGGCGTTACCTGAACGGGGAATGCGGTCGGGGCCACGGGGTCATGTGCTTCAATCTTGCGTGGATCAAGACGCAGCCGCGTTTCGGGGCGGTCGATCAAAAAGGGGCCATGTCGCTGCTTGGCCAGGCTTGCCTGAAGTATAATTACAAGCCCGCCTGCCAGCCCTATTACAATCTCTACAACGCATTGTTGCCGCAGCAGGCCCCCTCGCGTCCGGCGAGCGCGAGGCGCGAGGAAACCTTCGTTGAAAGCGCCATTCTCGCCGGTATGACGGCCATTACCGCGACGCTGGTCGCCCTCGGCTCGGCGGGCGCGGCGTCCAAAGGAACTTATTCCGGTTATTCCAGCTACGGCGCGCAGTCCTACGCCATGACGCGGCCGTCCCCCGGAGGCGTCCACCCGGCGCAGGACCGCGCCGATTTCCGGCAATTTATTTCGAGCGTCAGCTCCTATGGTTCATCCGTGCGCTGCCGGCCGGGCAATCCTTACTGCTGACGCTTGCTTCCGCCGCCCGCTTCGGGCGCTTGCCTCCGGCGCCTGGCGCGCGCCGCCTCGGCGTTGGGATTCTTGCCGAAGGCGCGCCAGCGCCTTTCTATCTCCTCGTGGAGCTTGCCGGCGCGCTGCGCGAAGACATTCGGGAAAAAGGCGATCTGCACGAGATCACCTTTATGGATGAACTGATATTTCCATGAACGTCCGCGCTCGGACGCCGGTTCGACGTGAATATGAGCCCGGTAAAACTTTTCGGTCACCAGAATCACGGGCACGCCGCGTTCGACCGACGAAATGCGTCCGTGAAAGGTTTCGATGTCGGCTGTCTCGACGCCTTGCACCTCGCTCCACGGTATGTCGACGAAGCGCCGCGCGAAAGGCCGGTAACGAATGCCTCTGGGCGACAGAATGAGGCCGGGCGCACCCGGATTGAACCGCCTCCAGAGAGCGAAAAGGCAGAACCCGCTCCCGGCGGCGATGCAGATATAAGCCGTTGCGAGCGGCTTGTCGGGCGCGTCGAGCGACAGGGTGAAGACCCCGATCAGGATGAATACAGCGGCGAACGGGAGCAGCCACAGGTAGCGGCCGTCTTTTCCAATGGACAGGACGGCGTTAACGCTTTTCGTTTCCGGTTTCATGCTCTCGCGTTAATCTGATCTTCAACGGCGATGTCGCCGGGGACGCACCTGCTAAGCCAGCATAACGCCTTGGCCTTGGCCGCGCCAGCGACCGCCTTCGCGCTGGAGTTCGATCACGCTTTGCTGACCGGCGGGCGTGCGGAATGTGTTGCTGAAATGCGAGGATCGGCGCAGTTTTTGCTCCCGCGCGAACCACGCCGATTGAAGAGAGAACGAATGCAAGCTGCGAACACGCGCCCGAAAGGGGAATTGAAGACCGTGGGGCTCGTCAGCTTCGCGCATCTGCTTAGCCATCTCTACATGCTGGCGTTGCCGCCGCTGTTCATCTTTGTCCGCGAAGACCTCAATGTCAGTTTCGTGTCGCTGGGTTTGAGCGTCACGGCGTACGCCGTCACAACCGGCCTGCTTCAGACGCCCATGGGCTTCCTCGTCAACCGCATCGGCGGCGGCAAGGTGCTCGCAGGCGGGCTTTTCCTCAACGCCGCCGCCATAGCCGCCGTGGCTTTCACAACCGAATATTGGCAGATCATCGCGCTGATGCTTCTCGCGGGCGTCGGCTCCAGCGTGTTTCATCCCGCTGACTATTCCATTCTCGCCGCGCGCGTCGAACCGCAGCGGCTAGGCCGCGCCCTTGCTACGCATGCGCTGGGCGGCAACCTGGGCTTCGTCGCGGCGCCTCCGCTTGTCGTGGCTCTGGCCGCGATGTTCGGCTGGCGCTCGGCGCTACTGATCGTCGGTGGCGGCGGCATGATTCTCGCGATCGCGCTGGCGTTCCAGATGAGCGCGATCGGGCAGCCGAAGGGCGCGGAGAAAAAGCAGGACTCCTGGAGGAGGCTCGTGCGCTCGCCCGCGATCCTGCTCCTGTTTGTGTTCTACACACTGTCGGCGGCGGCCAATTCCGGCATCGTTCATTTCTCCGTGTCGGCGTTCAGCGAAATTTACGGCCTCCCGGTTGCGACGGCCGCGATCGCGCTCACGACCTATCAGGTGCTGTCGATGCTTGCGGTGCTGCCGGGCGGCTGGCTCGCGGACAGGTTCGAGAACCACGAACTCGTGCTTGCCGTCTGCATGGCCGGTTCGGCAGCTTTCCTCCTGCTCTGTGGCAGCGGGGCTCTGCCGTTCGCCGCGGTGCTCGCCTCCATCGCGGTCGCGGGCGCGCTGCACGGACTCGTGAACGCCTCCCGCGACATTTCCGTGCGCGGCGCCGCGAAGGATGTGAGCGTGGGCACAGTCTTCGGCTTCGTGACCACGGGCTATTCGGCGGGCCAGATCATTGGCCCCGCGCTTTACGGCTTGATTCTCGATCTCGGCCGGCCGCAACTTGTGTTCGTCGCGTCCGCGGCGTTTTCGCTGCTCGCCATTCTCACGATGCTTGCGCGCCGCAATGCGCCGGGCGTTTCCGCGTCCGCGGAGAAAAGCGCCAGCTGACATCCGGCGTCAGCGAACGGCCTCCTTCGCCTTCGCCAGTAGCTCGGGCGGGAAACCGTAGAGCCGTGCGACGATCTTTTCGGCCTCTGCGCCGCTGACCGGGTCCACCGGCAACCGCTGCTTCTCGGCGTCGGCCAACAGCGCCGGATCTGTCATGCTGGCGTCGAACGCTGCGCGCAAAGCCTTCAACCGGTCGTCCGAAACTTTTTGCGATGCGATGAACGGCCGCCCCAGCTCGCCCGAAGCGAGAAGGACTTCAAGTATGTCCTTCTGTTGTTGCGTCGTCGCGAGGTCGCCAATGTATTTCGCGGACGCCGGCACGCCCGGTTGCGTCGACGGCGACAGGCGGTTGAGCACCGCGATGCTGTTGTTCCTGACCCAGTGGTCGGGAAGCGAAGACCAGGTCACGCAGGACCCGTCGACCTCCCCGCGTTCGATTGCGAGAAACATCTCCGTATTCCCCGGATACCCGTGAATGGTGCGCAGGTTGATGTTGAACAGATTGCGCAGCATCGCGATGTTGTTGGCCGAACTGGACGCCGGACCGGCCGCGCCGAACACCGATTCCCTGCGTTTGACGAGGTCGTCCCAGGCGAGGATGCCGGTTCCCCTCCATGCGAAACAGACGCGGAAGTCCCGCGTGATGCTGCCCAGCCAGGCGAAGTCGGTGAATCTTGCGCGCGCGGCCGCGCCCTCGCTCATGGAATCGTTCAGGAGTCCGGCGTTGAAGGCGACGATCGTCGCGCCATCCGCTGGCGCCGAGCCATTGAGGTGCAGCACCGCCGTCAGGCTGCCGGCTCCGGGCATGTTTCGCACGACGATGGTCGGCTGACCGGGAAGATGCCGGCCGAAATGTCGTGCGAGCAGCCGCGCATACTGGTCGTATCCCCCGCCTGGGCTGACGCCGACGACGAAGTTGACGGTTCTTCCCGTATAGAACTGCTCAGGGGTCTGCGCCGCGGCTGCGCTGGCCGTCAATGCGCTCGCCAGCGCAAGTCCGAAAAACTGACAGGCGCGCTTGCCTACCATCATTGGGCGTCCTCCCTGTGGGCGCGTGTGGCGTTTCGCTGGTCGTTGCGTATAGTGGCGCCCGAGGAGCAAACCTGCAACGCGCCCGCGCGCGAAACGGGGGATGGCTCAAGGGGAGTGATTCATGACGCGTGCTCCATTGCGCGTAAGCCTGCCGCCCGATCCAAATACGCGCCCGCCCCATTGGACGCTGCCGCCGGGAGCTTGCGACACTCACGCGCACATTTTCGGCCCGCCCGATCTTTTCCCCTATGCGGAGGACCGCCGCTACACGCCGCCCGCCGCGCCGCTCGAGCATTATCGCAACATGCAGGAGATCACGGGTCTCAGCCGCGCGGTCTTCGTCACGCCCACGGCGCATGGCGTCGACAACCGCGTCATCCTCAACGCCATCTCGGAAATGGGCGAGGATGCGCGGGGCATAGCCAACATCGACTATTCATTCGGCGACGCGGAGATCGACATCCTGCACGAAGGCGGCATGCGCGGCGCGCGTTTTCACCTGATGGACGACCGGCCGGGCAGCGAGGAGTTTCTGACCGATCACCTTCCCCGTCTCACGCGCAGGAACTGGATTCTCGACCTGCATGTCGATCCCAAGGATCTCATCGACCACGAAAGCTATATCCGCAAACTGCCGACCATCACCATCATCGACCACATGGCGCGCGTGCGCGGAAAGGACGGCGTCGGCCAGCCTGCGTTCCAGTTGCTGTTGCGCCTCCTGAAAGACGACCGCTTCTGGGTGAAGCTGTGCAGCTTCGACAAGATCAGCGCCGTACCGAAGGCGCATGTCGAGGGAAGCCTGCCCTTTCTCGACATGGTTCCGTTCGCGAGAGCTTGCCTCGACGTCGCGCCGGACCGTGTGATCTGGGGAACCGATTGGCCGCACGGCAACACGTTCACGCCCGGACGCACGCCCAACGAGGGCGACCTGCTCGACATCCTTGCCGAAATTGCTCCCGACATGGCGATGCGAAAGCGCATTCTGGTTGATAATCCGGCGCGTCTGTTCGGCTTCAAGCCGGTTTATGCGCGCTAGAGCCCCAGCGGATCGACGAACAGTTCGGAGACGCTCATCCTGCGCGGGATGAGCCGCTGTTTCCAGGCGTAGCTTTCAAGCGCCTCGATGGTGCGAATGTTGGCGGCGACGCCGAAGGGAAGCGGGTCGGCGCCGACAATGTCCATGAGTCCGCGCAGCTTCCTGTCGCTGTCGGAGGACGCTTCGCCCGACCTCATCCTGGGCAGCCAGTCCTCCTTCGCTTGGGCGAACGCATCGTAAAGCGATCTCGCGACCCACGGATGCGCCTTGAGCACGCTTTCCTTGACGACGATCGCGCCGTGAACGGGATAGACGCCGGTGCGCCGGTGCCATTCCGCCTCGAGTTCGCGCGCGTTGGGAAAGAGATCGGGATAGGTTGCGCCCGGCGAGATCCTGTTCTTCTCCCATCCTGCCGTCGGCGCGCCGGCGCGGCCGAGGCCCGCATTGCCAGCGAAACCCGCCTCGATGTCGCCGCTCGCCATCATCTCGACGAGCGACAGGCCGTCCGGCGCGTTTATGACATTGTCAGGCAGCCGCATCTGCGTGACATGCTCCTCGTCGTCGACCACCCATGTCACCCGCGATGCGTCGAGGCCGTATTCGTCCATCAGGACGCCGCGCGTCCACACGCCGGTCGTCACGGAATACGCCCTGACTCCAACCTTCCTCCCTTCGAGATCCCTGGGCGTCCTGATGCCGGAGTCGGGCCGCACGAGCAGTCCGCCATGGTGGAAGGCGCGCATCAGGAAGATAGGCAGCGCGACGATGGGAACGCCATGAGCCCGCGCGATGATGTAGGTCGTCATCGCCAGTTCGCAGACGTCGAACGCGAGTCCGCGCACCATCCGCCGGTAGGCGGCGATCTGCGGCTTCACCTCGGCGAACTCGGGCGTCACGCCCTTGACCGGAATTGCGCCGCTTCTGACGGCCGCAACATGCGGATTGTCGGCGATGGCGAAGGTGAGACGAACTGGCTCGCGCGGCAATGCGGCCTCCCTGGGCGGCGCCGCCCGGCGCCGGAATTCACTCGGCAACGGATAGCAAAAACGCCCGCGTGTGGATACGTTCGGCCTCGTGAAAGCGAGGCGGGAGCATGATGGAATGAATGGCGCCGAAAGTTTGCTGGCGACGATGGTGGGCGCGGGCGTCGACGTTTGCTTCGCAAACCCCGGAACGTCGGAAATGCATTTCCTGGCGGCGGTGGATCGCGCGCCCGGCCTGAAATGCGTGCTGACGTTGTTCGAAGGAGTCGCGACAGGCGCCGCAGACGGCTACTTCCGCATGGCCGACAGGCCGGCCGCGACGCTTCTTCACCTCGGCCCTGGCTTCGCCAACGGCATGGCCAATCTGCATAACGCGCGGCGCGCCGGCTCCGGCGTCTTGAACGTCGTCGGCGATCATGCGACCGCACACCTGCAACACGACGCGCCGCTCACCTCCGATCTCATGGGCATGGCGCGCACCCTCTCCCATTGGGCGCATCGCTCCGAAACGTCGATGGCCGTGCCGGAAGACGCCGCCGCCGCCATCGCGCACGCGAGCGCGCGAAAGGCGGAGATCGCGACGCTCGTCCTGCCCGGCGACGTCGCCTGGGGCCCGTCGCCCGGGGCCGCGACCGTCACGCCATTGCAGGACCGCGATCTGATCGATGAAAGCGCGCTTGAGAGCGCGGCTCGTGCGTTGGCGAGCGGCGAATCCACGCTTCTGGTGCTTGGTGGGCGCGCCCTGCGCGCGAAGCCGCTGGATCTCGCTGGCCGTGTCGCAGCGAAGACGGGCTGCCGCGTGGGCGCGCAATTCTTCAGCGCGCGGATCGAGCGCGGCGCGGGGCGCGTTGCGGTCGAGCGGATTCCCTATGCAGTCGACCCGGCGGTCGAATTCCTTAAAGGCTTCCGTCATCTTGTGACGATCGAGACAGGCGAACCCGTCGCGTTCTTTTCCTATCCGGGCAAGCCTTCGCTTCTGAAGGCGCCGGGCGCCCGGGTCCACACCATATGCCCCGCCGGCGGCAATGGTCTTGCTGCGCTGGAAGCCCTGTGCGAACGCGTCGGGGCGCTCCACGCCCGCGCGCAGGCGCAGCAGATTTCGCCGCCGCGCGATGTCCGGGGCGCGATCACGCCGCAGTCCGTGGCGGATGTCCTGTGCGGTGGACTGCCTGAAAATTGCATCCTCGTCGATGAATCGCTGACGACAGGACGCGAAACATATGCGCTGACCGCGGGCGCCTTGCCCCACGACACGATCCAGAACATGGGCGGCTCCATCGGCTTCAGTCCGCCCGTGGCGACGGGCGCTGCGATCGCGTGCAAGGATCGCAAGGTCGTCTGCATGACGGGCGATGGCAGCGCCATGTACACGATCCAGGCCTTGTGGACGCAGGCGCGCGAAGGTCTCGACGTGACGACGATCATTTTCGCCAATCGGCGCTACCAGATTCTCAACAACGAATCCGTCAACATGGGCGCCGGCAATCTTGGCCCGAAGGCGCTTGAGCTTACGTCCATCGACCGCCCGGAACTCGATTTCGTCGCGCTCGCGAAAGGGATGGGCGTGCCTGGCCGGCGCGTCGCAACGGCGGAGGACTTTTCAGACGCCCTGCGCGCCTGCATTGCGGCGCAGGGGCCAAAACTGATCGAGGTCGTGATCTAGCGCCGCCGCTTGCGGGCCGTCATCGTGCGCTGAACGAGATGTCTCCGTAGGCGGCTTCCGCGCTGCCGCCGAAATTGTCGGCATCGCTCATCACGGCGACGACGTCGATCTCGGTGATGTCTTCGCCGAAGGCCTGGCGCAGGTCTTCACGCACGTTGCGCTTGTGCTTTGACCAGACGCCAGCCTTTGCCGGCCCGGAATCGAGCGCCAGCAGCTTCACCTGCGACGTGTAGGGACTCGACCATAACGAGCCGACAGGCCTGGCGCTGGACCACACATAATTGAGCGCGATTGTATTCATGCCCATCATGCCACGCTCGCGCACCACATAGACGCGCGCGGGAAAATCGTCGCCCGCCTTTGCCGACTCGTCGATGCCCTTGTAAACGCCGCTCACCTTCCATGAAAAGTTGATGAACGGCGTTCGTGTGAGGTCGATGCGAACTCTGCGGAAGCGGCCGGAGGCGGCGGCGTTCGTGCGCGCGACAAGAACACGGGATCCGCCATCCGGGGCGAGCCTGTATGCGGTTTCGCCCTTGAAGGCTCGGCTTTCCCAGCCTTGCAGGTCTCCGGCCGAGAAACGCCCGACGGTCACTTCCGGGGTCTCCTGGCTGGCGGCTGGGCCTGATACGACAAGCGCCGCGGCGAAAGATCCGGCGATGGTCGTCAGGCTCCGTGCTCGGTTCGGCATCATGCAGCTCCGGTTGTTTCCCGACGCCATACGTAACGCGTTGCCGCCGCGCCGGTCAGGTCCCGGCGATCAAAGCTGCGTCATTGGGGCGCCTGCCGCGGCCCGGCGGCCGTACGGAGCGTTTTCCCGCCGCCGCAGGCGCGCTTGACCCTCGCCCCGTCGCGCGTGATGCTCGCGTCCAGCGAGAGAGGCCTTGCATTGCTGCGGGCGATGGCCAGCGCCGCGCCCGGACAGGAGTTGGATACGTGAGCAAGTTTGCGCCCGGCTTCATCGATGTGCACGCGCATGTCGTGATGCCGGATATTTACGAACGCACGAAGGCGCATTCCGTGTTCACGCGCCCGCCCGAAGGCGTGGAGCTGACGGAGGCGTTGCGCGCGCAAGCCGCACAACGCGCGGACTCGGTGGTTGCCGCAATGGCTGATGTCGACGAGCGCATCGCGGCAATGGATGCGATGGGCGCCGGCCTGCAAATTCTTTCCGTAAGCCTTGTTCATCAATGCACCTACTTTGCTTCGCCCTCTGAAAGCCTGGCTCTTGAGCAAAAGGCGAATGACGTTCTCGCGTCCCATGTCGCGCGCGCGCCGTCGCGCTTCCGGGCGATCGGCGGCGTGCCGCTTCATGCGCCTGACCTCGCTGTGTCCGAGCTGCGGCGGTTCATGCGCACGCCGGGATTTGTCGGCGTCGGCATTTCGACGATGGCGGGCGAGATGGAGATCGGCGACCGTCGCCTGCGTCCCTTCTGGCGGGAGGCGGAGGATCTGCGGGCTCTCGTCTACATTCATCCGGCCGGAAATCACGACCCGCGCTTTCGCAAGCACTTCCTGTGGAACAGCGTCGGCCAGTCGTTCGAGGAGGCCATGGCGATCGCATCGCTCATGTACGAGGGCATTCTCGAGGACTATCCCGGTCTGCGGATATGCATTTCCCACGGCGGCGGCTACATGCCCTATTACATGGGCCGCATAGAGCGGAACTGGATCGAAAAGCCGACCACGCGGCAGAACATGAAGCGCCCGCCGGCGGAATACCTGCGCATGCTCTGGTACGACAGCTGCGTCTACGACCCGCGCGCCTTGCGTTATCTCGCAGAAACCGTCGGGGCGGACCGGATCGTGCTTGGCACCGACTATCCGGTGGGCGACCGAAAGCCGTCCGAATTCATCAACGCGTGCGGCTTCGAGCCCAGTGTCGCCGCTGGCGTCCTGCGCGGTAACGCGGAGCGCATGCTCGCTGGAGGCTGAGCGCCGGCGCGCGTCTTTGCAGACGGCGTGAACGCACGGGGTTTTCGCCGGCGCAAGCAAGTGCGCAGGCGGTCCGTATCACACGCCCGGACCTTCCTTCCGCAGCCGCGGTGGCGGCGCTCGCATTCTCGCTCGCCACGCGGACGATACGTTCGCGCGACGCGACGGCAGCGGCTGTCACGGTCCTCTCGCAGTGAGGCTTGGGCTCTTCAGCTTCTTCGGATTATTGCGCTTTCAGGCCCAGTTCGGACGTGATCTTGCGCCAGGCGTCGGTCTGGTCGCGCAGGAACTTGACCGCTTCCTCCGGCGAACCCGTTTCGATATCGAACCCGAGCTTGGGGGCCATCTCGCGGATCTTCTCGTCCCTCACGACTTCCCGCATCTCGGCGTTCATTTTCTGCACGATGGCGTCCGGCGTGCCTGCGGGCGCCATCAGCATGAACCAGCCGGAGAAATCGAAGCCAGGGATTGTCTCGGCGGCGGCCGGAACATTCGGCATGTTCTCGGCGCGCTTGTTCGACGCGAGCGCCAGCGCCCGCACCTTGCCTTCCCGGATCTGGGTCTCGACGATCGACATGGAGAAGATGCCCACGCCCGTCCTGCCCGCCACCGTATCCTGCAGGCCGACATTGATGTTTGGATAGGGCACAAGCACGAGGTTGAGGCCGGCGCGCCGGTTGAGCGCCTGGGCCGTCACGCCTGCAAGATTGCGCGGCGAGTCGACGGCGATCGAGAGCTTGCCCGGCTCCTTCTTGTCGTAGGCGATGAGGTCGGCGAGGTTCTTCACCGGCGTATCGGGGTGCGCGACGATGACCTGATGACTGCGCGTGACAAGTGTGACCGGCGCGAAATCCTTTATGGGATCGTAGGTCATCTTTTCGATGAGAAATGGGTTGGCGACGAGCGCCGCGGAAGTCGCGAAGAAGAACGTGTAGCCGTCGGGCGCCGATCGGGCGGCGGCGGTGGCGCCGATCACGTTGGCGCCGCCCGGCTTGTTCTCGATCACCACGCCCTGGCCGAGCCTGCGCGCCAGACGGTCGGCCACCATGCGCGCCATAACGTCCGGGCTCGCGCCCGCGGCCTGCGAAACGATGAGCGTCACCGGCTTCTGCGGCCATGCCTGAGCGGCCGCCAGGCCGGGCAGCGTGACTACGCCGGCGGCGAGCGCGCCGAGAGCCAGCAAGGCGCGGCGTGATGTGCGAAATGCGGCATTCGTCATGAAGCCCTCCCGATCTCCCGCTGCGGGCCAGGGCAATTTCACCAAGCCTCTGTCGCCCGTCAGCAAGAACGATGGTATGGCATCCCAAGTTACATGCAAGGAGAAACGCGCCTTGGATCCATCGACCAAAGGATACCGCGTCGGCGTTGTCGGGTATGGGCCGGTGGGCGCCATGGTCGCAAACCTCATGGGCCGCGCAGGCGTCCGCACGCTTGTGATCGACAAGACCCCGGAAATCTTTCCGAAGCCCCGCGCCATCGCCCTCGACCATGAAATTCTGCGGGCGTTCGACAACATCGGCGTGCTCGATCGCATCACGCCCTATCTTGAACCGTTCACCGCCTCGGAACATTACGGCGTAGATGGTCAACTCATTCGGCGCATAGACATGGCGCCGGCGCCCTATCCGATGGGGTACGTGCCCTCGCAGGTGTTTCTTCAACCGCCGGTCGAGAAAGAGTTGCGCGACAATCTTGCGGGCTTTCCCTGCGTCGACGTCTTGCTCGGGCCTGAATTCATTTCTTTTTCGCAGGACGCGGATGGCGTGACAATTGAAACGCGCGCCGGCGACGAGCGGGCCGAGCGCCGCCGCGTGGATTATCTGATCGGTTGCGACGGCGCCTCGTCCGCCGTGCGCCGCGCGGCAGGGCTGGCGCTCGAAGATCTTGGCTTCGACGAGCCTTGGCTTGTCGTCGATTTGCTCGTGAACGAACGCGGGCTGGCGAAACTTCCGAAGACGTCGGCGCAATACTGCAACGCCGTGCGGCCGACAACCTACGTCATCGGGCCAAAGAACTTGCGGCGGTGGGAAATCACGATTCTGCCCGGCGAAGACCCGAAGGAGCTTGAGCGCGAAGAGAACGTCTGGCCGCTACTGAGTCCCTGGCTGACGCCGGAAGACGGCGAGATGTGGCGCGCATCGAGCTATCGCTTCCACGCGCTGGTCGCCAGCCGTTGGCGAAACGGCCGCGTTTTCATCGCAGGTGACTCAGCGCATCAGCAGCCGCCGTTCATCGGGCAAGGCATGTGTCAGGGCGTCCGCGATGCGGTGAACCTGTCATGGAAGCTTCTGGACCGCATGAATGGCGCGGCCGGCGATCATCTTCTCGACACCTATCAGCAGGAGCGCGCCGCCCATGTGCGCGAACTGACCGGGCGCATCAAGGCGATCGGACAATACATTTCCGAGCGCGACCCTGAGCGCGCCCGCGCCCGTGACGCGCGGCTGATTCAGGAGGGCGGCGGCAAGGCGGCTACGGTCACGCGGCAGGAGATCGTTCCGCCGCTCTCGCAGGGCTTCTTTCACGCCGGGTCCAGCCCCATCGCCGGCAGCCTGTTCCCGCAACCGCGGGTGGAAACCGGCGCGGGCGCCAGGCTGCTCGACAAGGTCTCCGGGGCGGGCTGGCGGCTCGTCATGATGAATTTCAGCGATAGCGCCGCATTCGATCTCGCGCAGCGCGCGGCCCGGCTCGGCGTCACGCCCGTTCGCATTGGCGCGGGCGCGCTCGTCGAATGCGACAGCGTTCTGAAAGACTGGTTCGCACGCTGCGGCGCCTGCATCGCGCTCGTGCGTCCCGACCATTACACGTTCGGCGTCGCTGCCGATCCAGAGGCGGGCGCGAGGCTGATGGACGACTATGCAACGGCGCGGCGAGGCGCGGAAACAGGGGAAGGATCATGACGGGGAACAGGCTGGCGATCACTGGCGTGCGCAAGGTCGAGATGGAGCATGCCGATCCGGAGAGGGCTGCGAAATTCTACACGGACGTTTGGAACCTGAGCGAGGTCGCCCGCACGGACGGGTCGATCTTCATGCGCGCAACCTGCGCCGCCCACCATGTTCTCGCCATTCATCCGGCAAACGGTCCTGCGCGCGTGCGCGAGATTGCGTTGGGCGCGCGCGGCAAGAGCGAGGTGGATGGCTTGTACGCCCGCGCCAAGGCTGCGGGCTTCGACGTCGACGCTCCATCCGAACGACAGGCGATCGACGGGGGGTACGGCTTTTCCGTGCGGGATCCCGGCGGCCGCCGCTTCTCGATTGTTTGCGGCGCGCGCGATCACGATGACGATGCAAAGGTCCGCGACCGGCCCTACAAGATCGGCCACGTAAATATCAATACGTCGCTCGTCGATCCGATGATCGCCTTCTACACCGACGTGTTTGGAATGCGCCTGGTCGATCACGCCGGTACGCAGTACTTCTTCAATGCGGATTCACCGGATCATTGCTCCCTCGTCCTGTGCAAGTACGGCATGGAGACGCTTAATCACATCGCTTACGAGATGAGCGATCTTGAATCGGTCATGCGCGGAGCAGGGCGGATGCACGACGCAGGATACCCCATCGAGTGGGGGCCTGGCCGTCATGGTCCTGGTGACAACGCCTTCTGCTATTTCGCGGGGCCGGAGGAATGTCCGCTTGAATACACCGCGGAGGTTTTGCAGATCGATGAAACCTACCAGTTTCACGGTCCCGACCATTGGAAATGGCCGCCGGGCAGGCTCGATCAATGGGGCGTGACGCCGCCCCACACCACGCGCTGGAAGCGCGTGCAGACACTCTACGGCTTCGCTGGCTGACGCAGGGCGCGGGCAGGCGCATTTGCGTCCGCCTGTGCGTCTGCGCATAATCAGGCGACGCGGCCATTCGAGCCGCGCGTCTCCGGGAGGAAAACATGACTCGCATGCGGATGATCGCCCTGACGATGGCCGGCGCGGCCGCCGCGTCGACGGCGCCCGTGGCCGCGTCCGCGCAGAGCCTCGCGGACTTCTACCGCGGCAAGACCGTGCGCGTGATCGTCGGCTTTAGCAGCGGCGGCGGATATGACCAGTATGCGCGTCTTCTCGTGCGTCACATCGGCCGCCACACGCCGGGCAACCCGGCCTTCATCGTCCAGAACATGCCGGGCGCTGCCAGCCTCAAGTCCGTGGTCTATCTGCAGCAGCAGGCGCCGGTGGACGGCACAACGATCGCGACTTTCAATCCGGGCCTGATCTCCCAGTCGTTGACCATGCCGGAGAAGGTCAACGTCGATTTCCGGCGCTTCGCATGGATCGGCAACATCAGCGAAGACTTCCGGGTCTGTTTCATCTGGGGCGCGAAGAACCTCAAGACGCTCGATCAGGTCAGGAGCGCGAAGGAGATCGTGTTCGGCACGACCGGCGTCGGCACGTCAGCGTACATAGAAGGGCGGATGCTCGATGAAATCTTCGGCGTGAAACTGCGGCAGGTGCAGGGCTATCCAGGTTCCGCCGACAAACGCATAGCGATCGAGCGCGGCGAACTCGACGGCGACTGCGGGTCGTGGACGAGCCTGCCCGACGACTGGCTGCGTGACAACAAGATCAACCTGTTCGTGCGCTTCTCGCGCAACACCACGGCCGACATGCCGAAGGACATCACCTTCGCGGGTTCTCTGCTCAAGGACCCGGAAACCAGGGCGACCTATGATCTTCTCATGTCCGGCGCCGAAATTGGCCGCCCGTATATCGGGCCGCCCGGGCTGCTTTCCGACCGGCTGGATGCGTTGCGGAACGCCTTCAATGCGACGATGAAGGACGCGGAGTTCCTGGCCGACGCGAAGAAGCAACGGCTTGAAGTCAATCCGCAGACCGGTCAGGAGGTCGCCGCGCAACTGGCGGAGATTTACAAGACCTCGCCTGCCGCCATCAAGCGCGCTCGCGCGATATCCGGTGAGTGAGGCTCGTCTCAGGGCAGGCCGTTTTCAGGAACGATCATGGGCGCGAACTCGAACACGCCGGGGGAACTGGGATCGACCCGCACACGAACGGCATGCACGTGCAGGTCGCCGTACACCATCATCTTCAATGCGCCGGGCACGGGCCGTCCGAGCGGCCCCTCGAAGCGGCGCACATCGAAGAAATGGTAATCGCCGTAAACGACGAGGACTGGACGCCGGAACGCGAGGGCGCCTTGCTCAACGGCGCGGATCATGTCCCCGAAGCCGGCGTCCGAGTTCGCGCCCGGCTTCGCAGGATGCACATTGGCCTGCCAAGCGATCACCAGTGCGCGAGCCTGATCATCTGTCGCGAGCCGAAACGCCCGGTTGAGCCATGCGATGTTGGCGCGATTGCGCTCGCGAAACTCCTGTACGGCGCCTGCGCGGTCAGGATCATAGTTGTTGTTGGAGCCGACGACGTGAGCGGTCACGAAATGGACGCCGTTCTTCACGAAGCGGACGTTCTCCCTGAACGTTGCGAAGTTCGCGTCGACGAGCGACTGGGACTCGACCGGCATCGGCCGCTGGCCGATGCTTAGTCCAGGCGACGGAAACATCAGCCGCCTTACTTTCTCAAGGCGCTCCTGCGGGTCAAACCGGCCGCCCGCCGGACGATGGCAATCCGTCCACTCGTTATCGCCGGGCGTATAGACAAGCGGGCCTTCGATGCGCGCAAGCTGGCGCGCCGATCGTTTGAGGTTCTCGTCGCTGCACGGCGTTCGGCCGCTGATGATGTCGCCCACATGAAGGGTGAAAGCCGGTTTCGAAGCGTTGATCCTGTCGATCAAGCGGTCAACCTTGGCTTCATCTTCGGCGCGATACGGCATGTCGCCGAGCGCCACGAACTCGAACGGCTCAAGTCCCTGGGACCTCGCTCCCGCGACGCAGCCGATCGCGAATGCCGCGACAAGCGCAGCGCGCATCGCTCGCCGCGCGCGGCCCATGAGCAATCGTTCCATCTTCATAAGAAAACCCCGGTCATGTGGCGATCATGACCGGGGTTTGTGACGTTATCAATGACGTCGGGAGCAGCCGGCTGCCTCAGATGGCCGGTCCCTTCAGCTCCGGCGTCGAGATCACGCCGGTGAGCTGTTCGGCCGGAATCTTCATGATCATCTCCTCGTCGAAGATGTCGCCCATGAGCGAGGGCTGGCCGGACTTCTTCAGCGCCTCGAGGAACTTGCGATGGATGCGATGATCCTGATCCTCGTACTCGATCTGGCGGCCGCCCTGTTTGACCGAAGTTGAACCGCCGCCTTCGTTGCTGACGCGCCGCAGCGAGATGAACGGATAGCGCGCGCTGCCGATGGAGCAGGCGAGATAGCGGGCCGGGATATCGCATGTGTTGAAGTGCTGGTGGAACATCCAGAACGGCGGCGTGTACATGAATCCGTGGCGCCACGGCAGTTCCACGAATTCCGAGTCGCCGTCGTACCAGAGCAGCGAATAGCCTTCGCCGCTCACGGCGTGCACGTGTGTTCCTGCGGCGTGGCGGTGCGCCTTCTTGTAGCGCCCGACCGGGATTTCGGACGTATGCGCGTGCATCGTTCCGTCCGCAAGCTGGAAGAACACGTTGCGCGAACCCTTGCCGCGCGTGTTCAGGTCATAGAGCTTGAAGCTGGTGAGATCGGGCACGAAATTCGTTTCCCAGACGTTGATCTGGCCCGCGTTCTTCTTCCGGTCAAATGTGTTGTGATCGCCCTCGCCGTTGAAATGCTGCTCCTTGCCGATGCGCTCGGGAAACTTGAACGGATTGTTGAAGATAAAATCTTCGTTGTGATAGTGGTTCATCGCCAGCGGCAGGTCGTTCGTGCACGACAGGCGGGCAAATTCCCGGCCCGACGTGTTGAAGATCTGGTACTCGCAATTGAGCGGAATCGCGAAAAGCGACTTGGGACCCCACTCGAAAGTGTTCTTCTCGCCGCTCGGCAGCGTCACGGTCGTCGAGCCGAAGCCGGAGAGAGCGTAAAAGAAGGCTTCGTGAACATGCTTGACCGGGCGGGTCTTCTTGCCCGGCTCGATCTCGAGCACGAAATTGGCGCAGAAGTCGCCGCGACCGTGCGTGTGCGCGAAGCAGCCGCGCGCATCATAATGCGCCCACTTGTCCGTCTTAAGCGCCAGAAGATCGTGGCCGAAGTCGAGATGGATCGGAATGCCCTGCTTTTCAGCCCAGTCCATGTAGGGGTCGAGGAAGACGCGGGCGCCCTCTGAACTCTTGATTTCTTGATTACCGGCGTCGGTCATGGCGTTCCCTCGATCGTGATTTCTGCAGTCCGTCCGGCTCGGCGCGCCGGGCATTCCACTCAATAAGGCTTGAGTAGCGGCGCCTCAAGCCCCATGGCGTCCGGGCGGAGCGGTCTCGTTGAGCTTCACCGACATGGCGTCCCGTTTCGGCCTCGCCCAGATCCAGGCCACGATCATCATCGCCGCGCCCGAGCCGATCGCCACGTTGAGTCCAACGTGCGTCGCGATCCAGCCCTGGATGACGGCGCCGATCGCCGGGAGGCCATAGGCGAAGATGATAAAGAGGCTGCTCACGCGCGCGCGAAACTCCTGATCGACGCTGTTCTGCACGAGGCTTTGCGCCGCCACGTTGCCGATGAGCATGAAGAAGCCCATCACACAGAGCACTGCGGCGCCGGCGTAAATGTTCGTGAACTGCATGGCGGCGACAAGGGCCGCGCCGCTGGCCGCGGTCGAAAGGATAAGCAGCGCTGTAAGGCCCTGCGTTTCGCCGCGCCGCGCCAGCCACAGGCTTGCGGCCACCGCCCCGACGCCGATGGCGGCGAGCAGAAGCGCCAGCCCCGTGGGGCCGCCTGAAAACAACTGCGCGGACACGGCGGGCATGAGGTCGACGACCGGGCGGATGAAGAAGCTCGTCGCCGCCAGAAGGGTCATGACGAAGCGGATGCCGCGATGGCCCCACGCGTAGGCGACGCCGCCCGCGATATCGCGGAGGAGCCCTCTGGAGGAGCGTTGTGTCCTTGGCTTGTCGTCGATGCTGATGCTGCGCAGCATCAAGGAGAAGAAGGCGAAGGTGAGCGCGCACAAAGCAAGCACCGGGCCGCTGCCGAACCACACGATCAGAGCCCCCGCAATTCCCGGGCCGACGATGCGCGAGGCGTTGAACGATGCCGAGCCCAGCGCGATTGCCGAAGCCAGATCGCGCTTTGGAACGAGGGCGTTGACGATCGACATGCGCGCGGGCTGGCCGAGGGATTCCGAGGCGCCGAACAGCATCGTGATGACGATAAGAATCTCGATCGTGATCATATTCAGGATCACGAGCGCAGCCAGGACCGCGGTGAGCACCGCCGCGCTGAGCAGGCTCATGCGGATCATCCGCATGAAGCCAAAGCGGTCGGCGATGGCGCCCGCGAGCACGATGAGTATGACGCTCGGCAGGAGGTCGGCGAACGCGATCACGCCGAGCCATGCGCTCGAATGGGTGAGTTCCCATGCGAGCCAGCCCACGGATGTCCGGTACATCCAGCGGCCGACGGATGCGACCGAGTGACCGGTCCAGTAGCGGCGATAGAGGCGGGAATCGAGCGCGCGGCGGGCGCCGCCGAAAACTTTCGTGACAATCAATGGTCAGGACCTGCGGAGTTAGATGTTTGCGGCCGCTTTCCGGGCGGAGCGGACGTCGAATCGCGGCGGCGCAGGCTTATGGCCACGTTCTCCGCCATCAGTTCGGCGATGCGGATGAGCGCCTCGGCCTGTTCCGGTTCGCAAAGGTCCCGGCAGGTGTCGCGAAACAGGGTCAGCCATTTAGGAATCTGCTCCGCCCTGATCGTGTTGTGGCGCAGATGCGCGGGCATGAAGTCGCGCCCGGGGTAACCGGCGCCCACTCGGGTCGCCGTCAGCCAGAATGACATGATCTTGCGGATATGCGGCGCCCAGTTGCCGCCAATGATCGAGTTGAACACCGGCCCGAGTTCAGGGTCGGCGCGCACGCGTTCGTAGAATGCGTCGACCACGCGAGACAGCAGTTCCTCGCTCAGCTGCGCCTGCGCCAAAACGTCTGGTCTCCTGTGCGTCAAAGGCTTGCGGTTCGGCGCTTGCGTTGCGCCCTTTGCAGGTAGAACATCGTCCTAACCCGTCAGGAAGTCACGAGCGAAAAATGAAGCTTGGCGTCTGGGCGCCGTTGCCCCACACCATCGGCCGGGAGGCCGAGGTCGATCTTGCGCTGGAGGAACTGGGGACGCCTGGCCGCGGACTTCCCGTGGACCGGTCCTATGCGTTCCTCCGCGGCGTCGTGAAGCGGGCGGAAGAGATCGGCTTCGACATCACGCTCGTCGCGGAGCGTCTCGTCGCGCGCGATCTGGAGGCCTGGGTCGTGGCGTCGGCGCTGGCGGTCGAAACCTCGCGCATCGAGATCATGACCGCCGCGCATCCCGGCATCTACCCGCCGCAGTTGATCGCCAAGATGGCGGCCTCGCTGGACCGGCTGTCAGGCGGACGCGCGTGCCTCAACATCGTGCCGGGCCGCCGCTCCCACGAGTTCGAGCTTTACGGCAACGACGGGTGGCTCGATGACACGCAGGCCCGCTACCAGCGCGTCGATGAGTTCATTCGCGTGCTGAAGGGGCTTCTCGGAGCCAAGCCGTTCACGCTGGCGGGCCAATTCTACAACGTGCGCGCCGCGACCGTTGCGACGAAGCCTTTGCGCGCCCATGTTCCCATCTACGCGGCGAGCGGCGCGCCCCTTGGTCAGGAGATCATCGCGCGAGAATGCGATCTTTGGTTCGCCACCTGCGAGCCGGGGCACGAAAACTACGAGAAGAACCTGGCCATCATGCGCACGGACGCGCAGGCCATGCGCGAGCGCGCCGCCCGCTATGGCCGGGAGATCGGCGTAGGCATCAGCACGCATGTTGCGTTTGGCGACACGATGGCGGATGCGCAGGAGGAGGCCCGTCGCATCGAGTCCGATCCCGCCTCGGCCGTGGCCGCCAAGGCGCTTGGCGCGGGTCTTGTAGGGCCGCCTGGCGTGATCGCCGAGCGCATTCGCATCTACGAGCAGATGGGCGTCACCTGCCTGATGCTGCAGTTTCATCCGATGCGCGAGGGTCTTGAGCGTTTCGCGCGCGATGTCATGCCGCTCATCAGGTGAGGATCGCGCGCGGCGCGCGCGATCCTGTGCTGGTTACTTGCGATCGAAGTACTTGCGCGCGCGGTCGCGGACTTCCTGCGGCGTGGAGAAAAGTTCGTTCACCACCTGGCGCATCTCGTCGGGCTCCACGAAATCGACTTCGATTTGCGCAGCTGTCGCCTCCTTGAGGAATTCGGGGCTCTTGAGCATTGCCGCGAAAGCCTTGCGCACGGCGGCGAGCCTGTCGGCGGGAACGCCCGGCGCCATCGCAAACGGATGGCCGAGCTGGCTGCCTGCCGTCACCACCTTGAACACGGCGAGATCCGTCTTGTCCTTGATGAGGTCTTCCAGATGCGGAACGTTGGCGAGGTCCGGCTGCTTGCGGCCCGAATAGGTCAGCACGGCGATGTCGCCGTTCTTGATCCAGTCAGGCTTGTTCGCCTTCACGCTGCCCCAGGAATTGTTGCGGGCGTCCACTTCGCCGCGCTCCATCGCGAGGTTGAGCGCGCCTGAGCCGGTATAGCCCGGCACCATGCGAAATTTGGTGCCCGCCATATCGTTGAGCATAAGCGGGTACATGTAGGTGATGCCGGATGAGCCGATGGAGCCCACGATGACCTCGCGCTGCCGCGCGTCGTCGATGGTGGCGACGCCGGTGCGCTTCTTGTATGCGATCATCGTCTCGATGGTGGGCGAGGGAGAACCGATCCATTCGAGCTTGCGCGCGTCGAACTGAACCCCGTCCATTCCGACCGCCTGATAGGTCGGCAGGCCGTTCTGGATAAGCCCGATGTACGTGCCGTCCTTCGGCGCGACGTTGTAGAGGTAGTTCGCCATCACGAGCCCGGTGGCGCCGGTCATGTTCTGGGGCACAGGCGTCGGGTTGCCTGGAATGAACCTGACGATATGGCGGGCGACGAGCCGCAGCGTGAGATCGTAGGCGCCTCCCGCGCTGACGCCGACGAGCATATTGAGGTTCTTGCCCTTGTAGAAGGCTTCGACCGGATCGGCGGCCTGTGCGTTGGCCGGAGACGTCAGGCTCAACGGCGCGAGCGCGACAGCCGCCGCGAGTAACAATGCGCGCATGGTATTCCCTCCCGTATTGGCGCGGCGGAGTTGTGTGAATCGCACTCCACCGCGCGGGCGCAGTGAACCAAAAGCGGCGCGCCCGCGCAAGCAAGGCGCTACCGCCGCACGTTCGCGTGGTTGCTTACGACTCTATGCGGATGCCGCCCTGCGGCGCGCAATAGGGGCAGGCTGCGTTGGCGCGGCGCACCAGGTAGGCGAAGACGTTCGAATGCAGGTCGGGCCGGTTGGCCTTCGCCGCCTTGGCCTGCAGTTCCTCGGCCTTGACCAGGAGCTTCGGTCCTCCGGCGGCCTCGGCGGCCAGTTGAACGCGGCAGGCGCGCTCGAGCTTCAGGCCCATCCACACCGTCTCTTCGATGCTCGAGGAGCAGGTGACGATGCCGTGGTTGCGCAGGATGAGCGCCTGCTTGTCCCCCATGGTGCGCGCGACCGCCTCGCCGCGCTCCTTCGTCGTGATGAGATCGGTCGTCTCGGCGAACACTGGCACGCCCGCGTAGAAGATCGAGCCGTCGTTGCTGACCGGCAGAAGCGGCTTGTCCAGCGACGAGAACGCGACGGCGGCTTCGGGATGCGCGTGCAGGACGGAATTCACGTCCGGCCGCGCGCGCAGGATCTCAGAGTGAATCCAGACCTCGTTGTGACGCGGGGAGGGGCCGTCCGTCTTCACGCCGTCGAGATTGACCGTGATGATGTTCTCGATGGTCATTTCATCGAGGCCCATGCCGGCGGGCTTCATCAGGAACTGGTCCGGCCTGTCGGGCAGCCGCATGCTGATGTGGCCTGCGACATAATCTCCGAGGCCTTCGTGCACCAGCACGCGGCCAGCGTTCTTCAGGCGTTCCTTCAAGTCTTCATACATCGTATTCGTCCTGTTACTGCTCGATCAGTTTCTTGTAGAGGTCTATCACGGGCCGGGGCGTTTGCGCGGCGCGCCGGATGATGGCGAGCACTTCGTCGCCCGAAATGGGATCGACGAGGAAATTCATCTTCTTCGCGTCGGCGAGGAAACCGGGATCCTTGCCCATTTCGTTGAACGCCTTCTTGAGAGCGTCGGCCCGATCTTTTGGCACTTGCGCCGGGGCGGCGACGGGCAGCGCCATCTCGAACGGCATTTCCGCGAATTCAAGCAGCGCGCGCATCGCGGGATCCTGAGTCAGTTCCCGCGCAAGCGGCACGTCCGGCAGCGAGGCGAGGCGCTTGCTTCGACCCGTCTGCACAAGCGGACGCAGCCCGCCCTTTTCCCAGATGTCGCGCATGTTCGTCTGGAAGAAGCTGAGGTCTGCGTATTGCCCATCGACCTCGCCGCGTTGCTGCGCGAGGTTGATGTCTGCAGCGCCCGGATAACCGCGCACGATCTCGTGCTTCAGGCCAAGCGCATGCTGCACGACAAGCGCAATTGTCAGGTTGGTGGAGCCGGCGCGGTTTGAACCGATGCGCAACAGGGGCGCGGAAGGGCCCCTCAGGTCCTCGATTCTCTTCAGCGGATGACTGGCGTTGATCGCGAGGATGTAGGAATCGGTGGCGTAGGCCGAGAGCGAGCCAATCCATGTGAGCTTGAGCGGATCGAAGCGCACGTTCGGATCGCCGGTGAGCGCGAGTTGCGGCAGGCCGCGTTGCAGCGTGCCGAGAAGCGTTCCGTCGCTTTCGCCTGCCGCGAAGCGGTTGGCGAGGCCGATGCCGCCGCCTGACGGCTGGTTCTGCACCACCAGCGTCGGCTTGCCCGGAATGTATTGGCCCATGTTGCGCGCAACGAGGCGGCCGGTCGTGTCGTAGATGCCGCCTGCGGAGAAGGGCACGATCACATTGATCGTCTTGCCCGCGTAGAATTGCTCGACCGACTGCGCCTGTGCGGCCGATCCGGCTGCGAACAGGGCGCCCGCAGCAAAGAGATTCCTCGCGATCCTCATGTTTCGTCTCCCCTCCTTTATGGGCGCCTTACGGCGCCGTTGATTTGCTTCTTCAGGCGGGTTCGCGCTGGAAGACGCGCCGCCAGTCGGCGCCGATGGGCACCATGCCCTCCCCGCTCGACAGGTTTTTGTGATCCACTCGCTCGCCGAGGCCGACCGGCGTCGCGCCATCGCGCGCCAGACGCTCCGCCGCCTCGATGATGAGGCGCCGGAAGTGAATCACCGCAAGATCGCTTGCGCCAAGATGTTCGCGCGAACGGTCTACGATCTTGCCCATGCTTTCCTGAACCGCGAAGTCTTCCGTGTTGATGCCGTAGATGCCCGAGAAGGAGCGGCCGGACATCATCGACTCGCGGTCCTGCAGCCAGTTGTTGTCGCGATTGCCGGCCTTGCGGAACTGCTCGTCCATGTCGACGCCGACGCGCATCCCGTGCTGTTCGAGATAGCGTTCGCGCGTCTCGTCGTCGATGGGCGCGTCGCGCTTCCAGAGCAGATAGTAGAACATCGTATGTTCGTCGTCGATCGGCATGAACATCTGCATCGACGCCCAGCCCTTCGGCGCGGGAAAGATGGCGTAGATGGGAGCGACATAGAGCGTCACGCGCACATAGGTGTTCTGGTCGGGATCCTTGATCGGGCGGCGCAGCGCGGCGTAGCGGAAGCCGTATGGCTGAGGCTCCACCTCGAGACGGGGCGCGCCGTCGTTCGACGGGCGGGTGAACTGGGCGATGTTGAGGTCCGTGTCCTCCGTGATGCTGAGGCCACCCTTCGGCTTGATGCCGTCGGAGTGGAGGTAATTCGAATGCGCCGAATCCAGCACGCCTTCGATGCATTGCGCCCAGTTGCACTCTTCCCGCGAGCGCATGACGATCACATGGGACGCCGGCAGGTCCGAGAAGTCGAAGTCAAGCGGCGGCGGCTCCAGTTCACGCGGCCCCATGTATGCGAATACGAAGACGCCCGATTCGCGCACGGGATAAGCCTTGAAGGACACGCGATCCTTCATGCGGCTGCCCTCCGGCTCCGCGGGTGTTTCAACCACTTGGCCGGCCGCGTTTATGACCCAGCCGTGATACAGGCAGCGCAGGCCGCACTCCTCGTTGCGCGCGAGCGCCATCGACGCCGCGCGATGCGGGCAGGACTCGTCGATGAGGCCGACAGCGCCATCGGGGCTGCGGAACGCGACGAGGTCCTCGCCCAGCAGGCGAACGCGTTTCGGCGCGCCGCCCGCGATGAGATCGGAACCAAGACATACCGGGAGCCAGTAACGGCGCATCAACTGTCCCATCGGAGTCTTGCCGCCGACGCGGCAGAGAATTTCGTTCTTTTCGGGCGACAGCATCGATGCTCTCCGGATCGTCATCGGGCGCTCAGGCGGCCTCGTGGAGATGAAAATTGGACGCGTAAACGGCGCGGATGCGGGACCATTCGTCTTCTGACAAAGGCGGAAAGCTCTCCAGAGCGGCCACTTCCTCCAGTTGCGCGATCTCGGAGAATCCGCCGATGACCGTCGATACGGCGGGATGCTCCAGCGCGAACTGGTAGGCGGCGACCGGAAGCGTGCGCGGCGGGCGATGCAGGAATGCGAATGCGCGTCCGCGTTCGATCTCCGGCGTGAACGTTTCCGGCTTGCGCGTATAGATGCCGCCAGCGTGAACGTGGCGTCCCGCCGCGCCACGGTCGATCACCTGGCGCGTGAGCGCGCCGCCCGAAAGCGGGCGGATAACGGCGACGCCGACGCCACATGCGCCTGCGTGGGTGATGATGCCGTCGTAATTATCGTAGCCAGCGCCATAGCGGACGCCTTCCGGGTTCATGCCGGCTGTGGGGTTCACCATGTTGTACCAGCAGTTGATCGCGTGGTAGCGGCCGGACGACAGGACAGTTTTCGCGGGGCCGGGTTCGGCGCTCTCGCAGGTAAAGCCGAACCAGCGAATCTTCCCCTGCGCGCGCATGAGCTGGAGCCCATCGAGCGCGGGACCCAGCATGTCCGCCGGCGTCAGCGGCAGCCAGTGCGCTGCGGATGGATCGCGCGTTGAGCGGGGCGGGTTGTGAATCATCATCACGTCGATGCTGTCGACGCCGAGCCGGCGCAGGCTCGCCTCGGTGGACGCGACGACCTTTCCCGCTATGTCATCGATGTCGCTGGGCATGATCTCGACCTTGGTCGAAATGCAGGTGGGGCGCTTGGTCTGCCCGGCGAAATGCCGAAGCGCACGTCCGAGATTTTCCTCCGCGCGCCCTTTGCCATAGTCCGGCGAGGTGTCGAAATAATTGACGCCGATCGACAGCGCATGTTCGAAGGTCCTCAGCCGGTCTGCTTCAGGCGCGATCGTCATCAGGCCTGCGTTGTCGCCCGTGCCGAATGCGATTTCCGAAACCTCGAGGTCCGTCTTGCCAAGGCGGCGATACCGCATCTGCTCTTTGTCCTGTACTGCCTCGCAGCCTGCTTCGCGCCGCGGCCGGCGCGCCGCTCACGTGGCGCTCTGGTGGATGTCCGACAACGCGGTTCCCTTGAACGCGGTCTGCCCGCCGTCGACGAGAAGATCGGTCCCCGTGATGAAGGACGCTTCGTTGGACGCGAGGAAGACGGCGGCTGCCGCCACTTCTTCCACCGTCCCCGTGCGGCCGAGAACCTGACCGCGTCCGCGCACCTTGTTGGAGTTTTCGCGTGTTCCGAAGCGCCGCAGCGAGCGCGCGGTGTCGATTGGGCCAGGCGAGATCGTGTTGGCGCGAATGTTGTGTGGCCCGTAGTCGATGGCTAGCACGCGCGTGAAATGCATCAGCGCAGCCTTCGTCGAGCAATAGGCGGAACGGCCGGGCAGGCCGAAATGACCGTGGCTCGACGCGATGTTTACGACGGCCCCGCCGCCGGCCGCACGAATGTGACCCATGACGTATTTGCACATCAGGAATACGCCGGTGAAGTTGACGTCGAGCGCGTGGCGCCAGGCTTCTGTCGACAGGTTCTCGACGTTTCCGTCCGGCGACAGCGTCGCGGAAGCGTTCACAAGATCGGTGATCTTGCCGAAGGTCTGGACCGCGAACCGGGCCGCCGCAGCGCACTCGTCTTCACGCGACACGTCGACCTTCAGGCCCGCCGCCCTGCCGCCTGCCGCGACGATGTCCCGTGCAACCCCCTCGGCTTTCTCCAGCGAAATGTCGCACACGACCACGCAAGCGCCCTCCGCAGCGTAACGCCGCGCGATGGCTCCGCCGATCTCACCGCCGCCGCCCGCAATGACGGCGACACGCCCGGCCAACAGTCCGCCATCGGGCATGACTTTTCCTCCCCAGGGGTTTGTTGCGGCAAACATTCGGTTCTCGTGCGTCGCGCGTCAAGGCCCCGATGACGCTGATGGCACGGCGGCGCTGCGACTTGACAGGCGTTCGCCGCCTTCCTTACTTGGCTGATCAGAACACGGCGGCATGCGCCGCGACGGGAGGAACCATGCGCATCGGCACCGCCGAGCAAGGCAGCACTTTTCTTTCGCAGGGCAACGCGCTCAAGAAGCTTCTGGACGAATGCGGCGTCGGCCAGCCGGTCGAGGTCCTGACCGCGCTCTCCGCCAGTATCGAGAACGCGCAGAGCCTGGACGCCGGCCAGATTCAGATCGGCTTCACGGCGTCGAACTGGATTGGCCGGGCGCTGCGCGGGGAGGCGCCATTCACGAAGAGGATCGAACTTCGCATGGTGGCGCCTGCGAACGCGGGACCGCTGTTCTTCATCGCGCTCGCAAGTTCGGGGCTGCACAAGGTCGCCGACCTCAAGGGCAAGCGGATCTGCGTCGGCCCGGCGACGAGTGGTATGGCGCAACATGCGGACACGATGTTCCGCTCGCTCGGCTGGAGCAAGGACGACGTCACGATCGTCAATCTCGACTTCGCGCAGGGCGCCGAGGCGCTGAAACGTGGCGAGGTGGATGCGCAACTGCAATGTCCGATTCCAAACAAGGTGATGAACGCGCTCGACGCCTCGACGGACCTGCGCGTCCTCGACTGGGCAAGCGATTTCGATCCGCTGCTCGCGTTCCAGCCGCTCTATCGTCCAACCACCATTCGCGCCGGGAAATTGCGCTGCGTGCGCGAGGATATCCTCCAGCCGGCGGTGGTCAACGTGATCGTCACACACGAAAAAGTCGATGCGGCGCTTGTTAAGAGCGTCACCGCGGCCATCATTGGCGGGGCGGCGAAGCTTGTCGAACTCGAACCTTTGTACGACGGCTTGCCCGATCTTTTCCCACCCCTGAAGAGCGAAGGCCGCAAGGCTTTTGAATTCGGCGGCGTGCCGCTGCATGACGGCGCCGTCGCGGCGTATCGCGAGGCGGGCCTTCTCGCCTGATCAACCGGGGACACGAAGATGACCGACGTGAAGGATATCAAGGCGGACCTGCGCTACCACGACCTGCGCGAATGGCTCGCGCTCGCCGAGCAGATGGGCGAAGTGCGCACCGTCAAGGGGCTCAACTGGCAGGAAGAGATTGGCATGGCCTCCGAGGTCGTGCTGCACGAGGAGACCGCGCCCTGCGTCGTCTTCGAGGATGTCCCGGGCACATTGCCCGGAAGCCGCGTTCTCGTGAACTTCTTCGGCGGCGACCGCCAGAAGATGACGCTCGGCTTTCCCACGCATCTCAACAAGCTCGAGTTGAGCGAGGCGTTTCGCCTCAACTACATGGCTGATCTGAAGCGAGTCCCGCCGATTTATGTGAACGACGGCCCAATCTTCGAGAACGTGATGAAGGGCGAGGAGGTGGACATTTCCGTCTTCCCGACGCCCATGTGGCATCCCGAGGACGGGGGCCGCTACATCGGCACCGGCTCGTTCAACGTGACGCGCGACCCGGAAGAAGGCTGGATCAACTGCGGCACGTATCGCGTCATGATTCACGACGACAAGCGCGTGGGGTTCTACATCTCGCCCGGCAAGCACGGGCGTATCATGCGCGACAAGTACGAGAAGCGCGGCGAGCCGATGCCCGTCGCCATCGTCGTAGGTTGCGATCCGATGTCGTTCCTCATGTCGTCGAGCGAAATCCCCTATGGCGTATGCGAATATGAAGTGATTGGCGGCCTCCGCGGTAAGCCGGTCGAACTCGTCAAGACGCCGATTACGGGCCTGCCGGTCCCCGCGAACGCCGAGATCGTGATCGAGGGCTACGTGCAGCCGGGCAATGTGGCGCCGGAAGGACCTTTCGGCGAATGGTTCGGTTATTACGGCTCGGACGTGCGCGACGAACCCGTGATGGACATTCACGCCATCTATTATCGCGACAACCCCATCCTGCTCGGCTGCGCGCCGCAGCGCCCGCCGGATGAAATCGCGCGCTACCGCGCCCTTACGCGCTCGGCCATCGTGCGCGAGAACATCGTCAAGGCCGGCGTGCCGGACGTCACGGCCGTCTGGGCCCACGAGGTCGGCACGTCGCGGCTGCTGCTCGCCGTCGCGATCAAGCAGCGCTATGGCGGCCACGCCAAGCAGGCGGGCCATGTAGCCGCCATGTGTCATTCCGGCGCCTACGCTGGCCGGTACGTCATCGTCGTGGACGACGACATCGACGTGTCGAGCCTTGATGAAGTGATTTGGGCGGTGCTGACGCGTTCCGATCCTGCGACGTCGATCGACATCATCACCAACGCCTGGTCGACGCCGCTCGATCCGCGGATCGAGCCCGAGCGCAAGGCGAAGGGCGACTTCACCAACAGCCGCGCGATCATCGACGCGTGCAAGCCCTTCTACTGGAAAGACCAGTATCCGAAGGTCAACCAGCCGCCGCCGGAGATGCGCAAGCTCGCCCGCGAACGGTTCGGATATCTGCTGAAATAGGCGACCTGGCGTCGAGCCTTCGGGCTCGACGCCATCATTGGAAACACGTCAGGCGGCGCGAACGCCCAGCATCGTGAAATCAGGATCGGCGATAAAATGTTCGCCGGCCGGGCATTGGCGCTTGAGAAGCTGTAGGCGCGCGCCCTGTTCCTTTCCAAGGCCGACGGGCACCGTGTTCATCACCGGGTTGATGCCAATGACGTTGTCGAGATCGTCCTTGAACGTCTGGAGATCCTCGACGGTGAAGACGATGTGGTCCATGCCGGTCGGCAGGATGCTCTGGCCCAAATAGTTCGTGATCTTCCAGGGAACAAGTACGAGCGTCACCTTTCCATCCGTCAGATAGGTGTTTTCGTCGTCGGGCTTCTTGTTCACGTCCGAGAGCTGCAACACGTCGCGGTAGAAGTCGGCCATGCGCTCCGGATGCATCGTGCGCACGGCGACATGCGAAATGTAGCGCGGACGCCGTTCGCCGGCGTTTTCCGTATAGATCGCCGTGCGGTTCGCCATGTCGCGTTGTGAGAGATCGAACACGTTGCCGTCGGGATCATTTGCGGTGATGCCGGCGAACGGGCGTGTGCCGGGCCGTTGCACCCAGCCAGCGTCCGGGTATTTCTTCATGCGCTCAAAGACGGCGTTCACGTCCTCTACCTCGACGCCGAAATGGTCGAGTCCGGCAGGCCGCCCGGCCTTGCGCGGATTGATGTTCAGGCCGACGTATCCGTCACCGACCGTCTGGGCGCGCTCGGCGCGCTCCTTCGATGAAGGCTTCATCTTGAAGACAGCCTCGTAGAACCGCGCGAGCAACGCGTAATTCTGGCTGACGATGGCGACGTGGTTGATCTTGGCGAACATGCTTTCCCTGTCGATGTCTGCTGCTTTGATGGGCGTCGAGGCCCGGCTTGCGCCGGGTTGCTCAACGTCTACTTCACTATGTCGCCTTCCTTCGGTTCGAGCGCGCGTTTCACGCGTTCGCGCACGTCGGGCGGCGTGTCGACGATGTCTCGGATCAGCTGGGCGAGCTGTTCGCCGGTCATCGGCCTGATGTCCATGTTGTGCTTTTTCGCGTCCGCCATGAACTCCGGATCCTTGATCATCGCCTGGAAGGCCGCGCGCAGCGCCGCAACGCGATCGGCGGGGGCGCCTGGCGTTGTTCCGAGGGGGCGGCCAACCGCCGACGAGCGAGACATGAACTCGAGCAGGGGCCGATCCTCGGGCGGAACCTTCTGGTCGAGCAGCAACGGCACGTCGGGCAGCGCGGGCTCCTTTACGAGGCCGGTCTGGATAAGCGGGATGACGATCTTGTTCGGCAGCCATGTCGGCTTGGCGGACATGTAATCCGTGTAGGGATTGGTGCCGCGTCCTTCGACCTCGCCACGCTCCATCGCGAGGTCGATCTCGGCTCCGCCCGGGTAGCCGAACACCATCTTGAACTTCGTCCCGAGCACGTTGTTGAAGAACGCCGGGAACTGGACCGACGCCGATCCCGCGCCAGTGGTGCCGATCGTCGTCACACGCTGCCTGGCTTCCTCCAGCGTCTGCGTCTTCGCCGTGCGATGCACGACGAGCAGCTGGTTGGAATAGGTGACGTTGGCGATCCAGTTCACCGTGCGAAGGTCCGCCTTGAACTGCGGCGAAAGGCCGAGCGCCTGGTCGCTGGCCAGCCCCTGGCTGAAGATCGACAGGACCGAGCCGTCCTTCGGGGCGACCTGCATCATGTAATTGGCTGCGACGATGCCGCCGCCGCCGGGCATGTTGATCGAGACCATCTGTGGCTCGCCGGGTATGAAGCGGCCCATGTGCCGGGCCACAAGACGGCTGAGCAGATCGTAGCCCCCGCCCGCCGTGGTGCGGATGATCATCTTCATCTGCTTGCCCGGCCCGGAGTAGAACTCCTGTACGGATTGCTGCGCGATGGCGTCTCCCGCGCTGAATCCGAGCGGAACGGCGAACGCGAGAGCGGTTGCAGTCCTTCTCATCCTTGCCTGCATGCTTCCCTCCCCTGATGCATTCCGGCTTACTTCGATGCTTGCGGTTGTGCGTACCTGCTGGCGGGCCGGGCCAGGCCAAGGTGTTCGCGCAGGGTCGATCCTTCGTAATGCTTGCGGAAGAGGCCGCGGCGCTGCAATTCCGGCACGACCTTGTCGACGAAATCGGAAAGCGAATCCGGGAACACCGGTGGCATCACGTTGAAGCCGTCGGCGGCTCCGGTCTCGAACCACTCCTCCATCACGTCGGCGATGTGCTTCGGCGTTCCGCAAATGTCGAAATGGCCACGCCCGCCCGCGATCTGGGTGTAGAGCTGGCGGATCGTCATGCTGTTGCGCCGCGCCATGTCCATGAGCAGCGTGACGCGGCTGCTGATGACCTTGTCTGGCGCGACCTCCGGCACCGGCCCGTCGACGTCGTAGCCCGAAAGGTCCAGCCCCATGCGCTGTGACAGGAGCGCAAGGCCGACCTCGGGATGAATCAGCCGCTGCAGGGTTTCCCGCTTCTCATAGGCTTCTTGCTCGGTGTCGCCTACCGTGACGAAAAAGCCGGGCATGATCTTCAATTCGTCGGGGTGGCGGCCGAACGCGGCCATGCGGCCCTTGAGGTCCGAATAGAACGCGCGGCCTTCCTCAATGGTAGGGGTCGCCGTGAAAACCACTTCTGCGGTTTCGGCGGCGAGTCGCTTGCCGTCTTCCGACGCGCCGGCCTGCACGAGCACGGGCCGGCCCTGCGGCGAGCGCGCCACGTTCAATGGGCCCATGACCTTGAAGTGTTCACCGGCGTGGTTGAGCGTGTGCATCTTCTTCGGGTCGAAGAAAATGCCGCTTTCGCGATTGCGCTCGAACGCGTCGTCGTCCCACGAATCCCAAAGGCCCAGCACGACCTCCGCGAACTCCCGCGCGCGGCGGTAACGCTGGTCTTTCGGCATGTGCTCGTCGCGGCTGAAATTCATCGCCGCCGTGTGATTGCCGGAAGTGACGAGGTTCCATCCCGCCCGCCCGTGGCTCACGTGGTCTAGCGAGGCGAACTTGCGCGCGAGCGAGAAGGGCTCCTCGAACGTCGTGCTTGCGGTGCAGACAAGGCCGATGTGTTTCGTCACGCTGGCGAGGGCGGCAAGAAGAGTGAAGGGCTCGATCCAGGCGACATAGGCCATGCGGCGCAGTCCGTTCTCATCGAACACGGCGTTCGCGGTGGCCGAATCGGCGGAGAACAGCATGTCGAAGCAGCCGCGCTCCGCGATCTTCGCAACTTCAATAAAGCGCTCGACCATGACGCCTGCGTCCGCCTGCGCGTTCGGGTGCCGCCATGCCGCGAGGTGATGGCCAGCTGGCCGCAGGAACATGCCAAGTCTGATTTGTCTTTGTGCGCCCATGATCCGTTCCGCCCGCAGCGCCGGGGCGCTGGCGATTTCCTCCGTTCGGGACGTCTGAAGCGCCCTGGCCGACAGGGTCGGCCCTCGGCGGGCGGCTGTCAACCGCAAGGCGATGTGCGCGCACGCGCCGAGGCGCCGGATGGCCGAGAATGCCTGCGGATCGTGCAGGTCCTGGAGACCGGGCGGAGCGCCAGCGCTGCCGGAACGGGCCGCTGTCCGGGGCCGATGATCCGTGCCGCTACCGGAGCGTGTCCAGCAGGGAGTCCCATCGCGCCATCGCGCGCGTCCGCGAGTAATGTTCAACCAGCATCCGGCGGCCGCGTTCGCCCATCGCCTTTGCGTTCGCGGGCGACTGGATCATGCGCTCGATCACGGCAGCCAATGCTGCCCCGTCGCCGGGTGAAACCGTCACGCCGCAACCGTGTTGCGCCACGAGTTCGGCCACTTCGCCGCTTGTCGCGCCGACGTTGATGATCGGCCGTCCAGCCGCCGCCACGCCATAGAACTTGCTAGGCACGATCAGTCCCTCGAGCTCCGGGCGCAGCGAGAGCCAGTGCGCGTCAGGCGCGGACAAGGAGTGCGCAAGTTGCGTACGATCCTGATACGCCCTGAACTGGAAGAGGTGGTCTATGCGACGCGCTCTCGCCTCGCTCTTCAATTGCTCGGTCTGATGCCCGCCGCCAATGAACAGAAATACGACGTCGCCGCGGTGGCGCATGCGCTCCGCGGCGCTGAGCAGGGTAGCGTATTCATGCGCGCGCCCGAGATTGCCGGAGTAGCCCACGACGAACTTGCCGGCGAGTCCCCAATGTGCGCGCAGCTCGTTGATTTCTGGAGCGACGGGAAAGATTTGTGTATCGTCCGCCCAGTTCGCGATCACATGAATTCTTTGCGGGTCGAGCCCGCGCGCAATAAGCCTGTCGCGCATGCGCGCGCCGATCGCGACGACGCATTCCGCATGCCGGAGCGAGCGGTCGCGAAGCAAGGTCAGCAACCGTCCAGCCGGGCCCGCAGTGAGCGGCACGCCAAGAACGGCTGCGACCTCCGGGTAAAGATCCTGCAGCCACGGCACGAACACTGCGCCTCCGCGGCGCGCGACGCCGGCAAGCGGGACGGTGAGCAAGGGCGGGTCAGTCTTGACGATGAGTATGTCGCCCTCTCGCAAGAGCGCCGCGACCTGGCTGCGCATGGATGCGTATATGCCGGCGTAATCGGCGGCGCGCCCGGCGAGGCCCGCTCGCCCAAAGCGTCCACCGGAAACGCGATGGACGCTCACGCCGCCGATCGACTCCTCGCCCGGCAGGCGAACGTTCTTACCCGCATAGAGCGTGTCACCGCATACGACGTGAACGTCATGGCCCCTGGCGGCAATGTGGAATGCAAGATCGGAAAGGATCTGGCTGGTCGCCGATAGGTCCGGCGAAAAATAGCGATTGACGAAGACCACGCGCCGCGTCCGCCCGGTGATGGGGGCGCGCTGGGCGAGGTCCTCATTCACGGTTGTACCGATCCTCGATCCGGACAATGTCGTCTTCACCGAGGTAGCTGCCGGTTTGAACCTCGATCAGTTCCAGATCGATCTTTCCCGGATTGCTCAAGCGGTGAACGCATCCCATCGGCAGGTAGACCGACTCATTCTCGTGAACGAGCTTGCTTTCGGATCCTATGGTGACGTCAGCCGCGCCGCGCACGACGATCCAGTGCTCGGAGCGGTGGTGATGCTTCTGCAACGAAAGGGACGCTCCGGGCTTCACGCTGATCCGCTTGACCTGGTAGCGTGCGCCAAGATCAATCGTCTGGTAGTAACCCCACGGACGATACACGCGCCGATGCTCAAGCGGTTCGCGGCGTCCTTCGGCCTTGAGGCGCTCGACCAGTTCCTTCACGCGATGTGCAGCGCCGGCGGCGACAACGAGTGTCGCATCGCCCGTATTCACGACGATGACATCGCTGACGCCAACAACTGCCGTCAGTCCCTCGTCGGAACGCACATAGACGCAGCTGGCGTCCAATATGACGCCTTCGCCGCGCACGACGTTGCCTCGTTGATCCGGCGAGGAGAGCGCCCGCACCGCAGCCCACGAGCCGATATCTGACCAGCCGACGTCCGCTGGCATGACGATGGCCTTCCGGGTGCGCTCCATGACCGCGTAGTCGATTGATTTCTGCGGCGCCTTGGCAAAGGCGTCGCCGTCAAGGACGAGGAAGTCGAGGTCGATGCGCGCCGCGTCCAGCGCCGCACGCGCGGCTTCCGCCATTGCTGGCTCGAAAGATTCGATCTCCGCGCGCATCACGTCGGCGCGAAAGAAAAAGTTTCCCGAGTTCCAGAGATACCCCGCATTGACGAAAGCGCGGGCGTTCTGGGCGTCGGGCTTTTCCGTGAAGGCGTCGACAACGAAGGCGAGATCGTCAACAGCCGCGCCTGGGCGGATGTATCCGTACTCCGTCGCCGGATGGCTGGGCTTGACGCCGAGCGTGACGATCATTCCCTTCGCGGCGCGCTCCGCCGCGCTCTGGCACAGGGCCACGAATTCCTCGCGGTCGACGATCGAATGATCCGAGGCCAGCATTGCGACAACGGTCTGCGGATGTCGCCGGAACGCCAGTTCCGCCGCAACCGCGACAGCCGGGCCTGAGTCGCGCCGCAGCGGCTCGAGCACGATCTCGCCGGCGACTTCCGCCTTCTGCATTTGTTCGCCGACGAGGAAACGATATTCACGATTGGAGATGACGACCGGGGAAGCGAAAACGCCCGGCCGCGCAAGCATCCGCAACGTTTCTTCAAAACTCGACATGTCCGAGACAAGCGGAAGAAACTGCTTCGGGTGGCTTTCGCGAGAGAGCGGCCACATGCGCGTGCCCGATCCACCGCACATGATTACCGGAAGAATCGGGTTCGTCATCTGTTGCCCGCTCCCAACATGTGCGCCCGGTTCCGTTTGGCTTGAAAACGCCTGTCTAAAGAACGCCCTGACGTTCCGGCCTGTAGACATCTCCTTGCGAGAGAAGTTCGTCGAAATAGGCGACCGTTTTGATCAGCCCCTCGCGCAGCTGTGTCTTCGGCTGCCAACCGAGAACATCGCGCGCTGTCGAAATGTCCGGGCGCCGCTGCTTGGGGTCGTCCGATGGCAGCTTGTGCGAAACGATCCTTGATTTCGATCCGGTGATTTCCAGAACAAGATCGGCAAGCTCCCGGATCGTGAATTCCCCCGGATTGCCGATGTTGACCGGTCCGGTCATCTCGAAGTCCGTGCCCATCATACGCATGATCACGTCGACGAGATCGTCGACATAGCAGAAGGAACGCGTCTGCGATCCGTCGCCGTAGATGGTCAGATCTTCGCCCTTCAGCGCCTGAACTATGAAGTTGGAAACGACCCGTCCATCGTATGGATGCATCCGTGGACCGTATGTATTGAAAATGCGCACAACCTTGATGGGCATATTGTGCTGGCGGCGATAATCGAAGAACAGCGTTTCCGCGCAGCGCTTTCCCTCATCGTAGCAGGAGCGGACGCCGATCGGGTTGACGTTGCCCCAATAGCTTTCCGGTTGCGGGTGAACATTTGGGTCGCCGTAGACTTCCGACGTCGAAGCCTGAAGGATCTTCGCCTTAACCCGTTTCGCCAGGCCCAGCATGTTGATGGCGCCGATGACGCTGGTCTTGGTCGTCTGCACCGGATCGAACTGGTAGTGAATGGGCGAAGCAGGGCAGGCGAGGTTATAAATTTCGTCCACTTCGACATAGAGCGGAAACGTCACGTCGTGCCGCATCAGTTCGAAACGCGGGTTCGAGATCATATGCTCGACATTGCGGCGCGTGCTGGAAAAGAAATTATCCACGCACAGAACCTCGTGATCCTGCGCGAGGAGTTTCTCGCAAAGGTGAGAGCCGAGAAATCCCGCTCCGCCCGTGACGAGAATGCGTTTGCCTGTAGTCATCGCCTGTTTCCGATTGTGACTGCGCGATCCACTCAAATTAAAGCCAAGATCAAGCTTTCATGAGATGTCGGACGCTTGTTGATTTTCTCATACAGCATCAGCACGCCGTTGAAAGATGGAAAGTCATTACGTCGCGCCGCTCCGCTTTGCTGAGTTTGCGATGTAATGACGGTAAGTGCTTTCGACGCCCTCCTGGAGGGATATTCGGGAACGCCACCCGAGACGCCGAATCCGGGATGTGTCCGTCAACTTGCGCGGGGCGCCATTCGGGAAGGCCGGATCATACCGAAGCGAGCCCTCAAATCCGACCACCCTCGCGATCATCTCGGCAAGCTCGCGGATCGATATTTCTTCGCCGCCGCCGACGTTGATCGGCTCATGATCGGAGTAATTCTGAGCGAGAAATACGAGCGCGTCCGCGCAATCATCGACATGCATGAACTCTCGCAGCGGCTCACCCGTTCCCCAGATGACGAGTTCGGCTTCGTTGTTGCTCTTCGCCTTGTGCATCTTCGCGATAAGTGCGGGCAGGACATGGGAGCCCACGAGGTCGAAATTGTCGTTCGGCCCGTAGAGATTGGTTGGCATCACGGAAATGAAGTCGCGGCCATGCTGCCTGCGAAAGGCCTGGCACAGTTTTATTCCTGCGATCTTGGCGATCGCGTACCACTCGTTCGTCGGCTCCAGCGGGCCCGTCAGAAGCGCCGATTCCGGAATCGGTTGCGGCGCCTCTCTCGGGTAAACGCAGGATGAGCCGAGGAAGACAAGTTTCTGAACGTCGTATTTATGGCAGGCTGAAATTACGGATGTCTCTATAAGGAGATTGTCGAGCAGGAAATCAGCGGGAAATGTGTCGTTCGCCAGAATCCCGCCCACCTTGGCGGCTGCGAGAAACACGATCTCGGGCCGTTGATTTGCCACGTAGCGGTCGACGTCATCGGCCCGCCGCAGATCGAGCGTGGCTCGATCCACCGTCGCTAATTCGCAATCTTCCCGTGCGAGGCGCCGCATGAGGGCAGAACCCACCATGCCGCGGTGTCCGACAACCCAGACGCGGCGTCCGCTGAGGCTAGTAGGCTGCAACTGCGCGCCGTCCGCTGATGTGCGCATCGATTTCGGCGAGATCCCATTCGATCATTTCGCGTACAAGATCGGAAAGGGGAGTCGTCGCCGACCATCCAAGCTTCGCTCGCGCCTTTGCCGGATCGCCGAGCAACAAATCCACCTCCGTCGGGCGGAAGTAGCGTGCGTCAATCTCGATGAGCACCTTGCCTGTTCGCGCGTCCACTCCCTTCTCATCCAGCCCGTGTCCGCGCCAAACGAGAGGGATCCCGACCTGGATGAACGCCATTTCCGCAAACTGTCTCACGGTATGCGAAACGCCGGTCGCAAGAACGTAGTCGTCCGGCTGATCCTGTTGCAGGATGCGCCACATTCCCTCGACGAAGTCCCTTGCATGACCCCAATCTCGCTTCGCGTCGAGATTGCCGAGCCACAAGCGGTCCTGGATGCCACGGCTGATGGCCGCCGCAGCCCGGGTGATTTTCCGGGTTACGAATGTTTCGCCGCGAACCGGGCTTTCGTGATTGAAGAGAATGCCGTTCGACGCGTGAAAGCCATAGGCTTCCCTGTAATTGACGACTGTCCAGTACGCATAGAGCTTGGCGGCGGCGTAAGGGGAACGGGGATAGAACGGGGTCGTCTCCGTTTGGGGCGTCGCTTGCGCCTTGCCATAGAGTTCCGACGTCGACGCCTGATAAAATCGTGTTTTACTTTGCAGCCCGAGGATGCGTATCGCCTCGAGCAATCGCAACGCGCCGAGGCCATCCGCGTTCGCCGTGTATTCCGGCGTTTCGAAACTCACCTGGACGTGGCTTTGCGCCGCCAGATTGTAAATCTCGTCCGGCTGTGTCTCCTGGACGATGCGAATGAGATTGGTGGCGTCCGTCATGTCGCCGTAGAAAAGCCTCAGACGCGCATCCGGAGCGTGCACATCTTCATAAATGTCGTCGATGCGAGCGGTATTCAGGCTCGATGACCGGCGCTTGATTCCGAAAACCTTGTAGCCTTTGTCGAGGAGGAGGCGCGCGAGGTACGACCCGTCCTGTCCTGTGACGCCTGTGATCAATGCTGAGCGCATATGTCCTTCCGCGACAGGCAGGCTGCACGTCGACTGGCGTAAGGCGTTGGACGCCACGCATCTAGAGCGGAAGAATAGTCAGAACATAAGACATAGGCAACATGGATTATAGTCAAGACCAAGTAAAGGTCTCAGCTTTACTTGAGCTATACTATATCCGGCGCGATTTTGGAACGCGCCCGGTATTCGCAACGAAGCTGGCCTGGACTGAAGAACGCCCGAGGCCGGGACGTTCCGGTCAAGGAGCCGGGCCGGCCTTGCGCCCCTTTTTCTGGATTGGTCTTTCCCTTCCCGCGGCCACAAGATATGGTCAAGATCAAGTATTCTGCCCATGCGGGAATGATGATTCGCAATGCGTTGGCCTCGTCTTGTTCCGCGTACGCGAGTAGCCGAAACGCGCGGCGGAGACTTTTACATCCCGCCCTATCCCGAGCCTTTGAAAGGGGAACCCGGCGTCATCCGGACGATTCTTGGCTCCTATGCCAACCTCGTCGCGGTCTGGCCCGAGACTTATTACCGGTCGTGCATCGACGAGTTTCGGATCCTGCGCCGTCAGGTGGTGGTTGTGAACGCACCCGACCTTGTGCGCCATGTGATGGTGACGCGGAATGCGAACTTCGAGCGAAAGAGTCCTCAGATGCGGCGCGCCCTTGCGCCTCTTCTGGGTGACGGGCTCTTCATCAGCGACGGCGACACGTGGAAGAAGCGCCGTCCGCTCGTGGCTGATGTGGTGCACAAGCGCCGGATGAAGGACTTCGCCCCGACGATGACCGGCGTCGCGGAAGCATGGGTCGCTCGCTGGCGCGACATTGGGGCCGCCCGTGAGGTCCGGCTCCTTGAAGAAATGGCTGCGTTGACGGCGGAGATCATCGCCCGCACCGTTTTTGGCAAGGCGCTTGGCGCGGAGGCTGCGGACCGCGTGATCGAAGGCTTCAGCGCCTATCAGGCGGGTGTGGATTCTTTCAACGTCGCCTACTTCCTTGGGGCCGACGAGGGTTGGCCCATCCTTATGGGGCGCAGCCGCAGACGTGCGGCCGCCATGGTTCACGACGTTGTCGATCAGGTGGTCAGGTCGCATCTGGAGGGGCGCGGAGAGGATGGGTCGCTCCTTGACCTGATGATCCGCCGCAAACGCGACGGCGCCGGCCACGGCCTCGACAAGGAAGCGTTGCGCAATGAAGCCGCGACGATCTTCATGGCCGGGCACGAGACAACTGCGACCGCGCTCACATGGGCCTTTTACCTGCTCGCGAACGCGCCATGGGCTGAGGAGCGGCTGCAGGAGGAGATTGCAAGCGTCTGCGGCGAATCCCCCATCGGCGTCGAGGACGCGCACCGTCTCAAATGGTGCCGCGCCATTGTGCTTGAAGCCCTTCGGCTTTATCCACCCGTTCCGCTTCTTCCGCGCCAGGCCCGCGAGCCCGATGAGATCGGGGGCGTGCGTGTCTTGAAGGGCTCGCTTGTCATTGTCTCGCCGTGGCTGCTGCATCGAGCCTGCGATCTTTGGGATCGGCCAAACCATTTCCACCCGCAACGATTCATGGACGAGGGCGCCGTAAAGCCATTCTCGTTCATCCCTTTCTCCGTTGGTCCGCGCATTTGCGCGGGGCTCAATTTCGGTCTCGACGAAGCCATTATTTGCCTTGCGACGCTCGCGCGGCGTTTTCGGGTGAAGCCGCGCGAGGGCTATCGGGCCGACCCGGTTTGCAGGCTGACCCTGCGGCCCGCTGGCGGCGTCCCGGCATATTTGGTTCCGCGCGCATGAAGCTTCTGGCGCACAGTCTCACCGAAAGCTTCTCCAACTTGTGGCGCCTCGCTGTGCACGGGGTTCTGCGGCTCGCCCCGGTCGAACTGGCGTCCGCCGCCGGCGCGACCCTCGCGCAGGTCGTTGTGCGGACCAGCCGACGCAACGTGCTTTCGGCAGCGCACGCCAATTTCCGATTCCACCGGCCGCTTGCGACGGATGAAGAAGCGTCACGGGCCGTCGATGCGTTCATCGACAACATCGGCCGTCTGATGGCGGAGTTCTCAGTCATGGATCGCATTGCTGCTCAGGGGCGGATCACGCTTCTGGCTTCCGGGCGTGCGCACGCTCTCATGGGCCGGGAGCCGGTCATCTGCCTCATGGTCCACACCGGCAATTGGGAAATGTTCGGCCCCGCGCTCCAGCAGGCCGGCTATCGCGTATCGTCCCTCATCGATCCGCCCATGAGCGCGGCTGAGCGGCGCATCGCTGAATCGATCCGGCTCAAGATGGGATTTGACCTCCTGACGCCTGATCAGAGCGGCCTGCGGCGCGCGATTAGGACGCTCGGCCAAAACGGGACGGTGTCAATTTTTGTCGATGAAGCCCGGTCCGGCAGAACAATGGCGCCGTTTTTCGGGCGCCCGCCACATGTGCGCGGCAATCTCGCCGTCGCCGCGCGCCTCGCCCGCCGCACGAACGCGCAGCTGCTGATCGGCTATTGCGAGCGCCATGATGGATGCCGCTTCCGCTTGCACGTGTCCGACCCCTTCCAGCTTCCCGGGCCAGCGGCAGACCTGCTCGAAGATGTCCGCTTTTTGAACGGCCTGATCGAACCGATCATTCTGGACCATCTGCATCAATGGTATTTCCTCGACGATTCGCTTTCGCTTGGCGACGAGACTGCGGAACAGCGACCTGCATGAGCGCGCCGGAACTGGCCAGAGGAGTCGCCATTGTCTCCGGTGGAACGAGCGGAATCGGACTTGCCTGCGCGAGTCTTCTCGCAAGGCGTGGTCACCCGGTCGCCCTCATTGCGCGAGACTCCTCGCGGCTGGAAAGCGCGCGGCGGGATCTTCTCGCTCTCGGGTCTCCCGGCGTATTCACGTTCTCGCTTGACGTCACCGATCCAGGAGCCTGCGAGAAGTGTGTCGCGCAAATCATTACTGGCGAGCACAAGATCGATTGGCTGATCACCAGCGCGGGCGATGTCGAACCCGGTCTCTTCGCGGCGCTGGACGTGGCCGCCTATCGCCGCCAGATGGAAGCAAATTTTTTCGGCTCGGTGAATCTTGCTGTTCCTGTGGGACGCCACATGGTGGCGCAGAGGTCTGGCCGGATCGTGCTGATATCGTCCGCGGCGGCGTTCATCGGGATAGCGGGCTACTCTGCCTATGGCGCGAGCAAGTTCGCGGTGCGCGGACTTGGGGAATCGCTGCGCGTCGAGCTTGCGCCGTATGGCGTTACGTGCGGCGTTGCGTTTCCGCCCGACACGGATACGCCTCAACTGGCGCGCGATCATGCATCGCGTCCGCCCGTCACAGGGAAGATCGCCGCAAGCGGCGGTTTGATGAGCGCACAGGCGGTAGCGGAACGCATTGTCGCCCAGGCTCTGAAAGGGCGCTTTCTTCTGGCGCCTTCGCTCCTGACGCAGGCCCTCGGCTGGATGCATAGCCTCTACCGACCGATCCTGATGAAGAAGCAGGAGCGATTGCTCAGGCGGGCTCTTGCTGGCAAGGACCAGTCGCCCTCGTGAGTTTGAGGTTACCCCGGTGGTTGATCTTCCTCACGCAGGCGCGCCGCCTCGAGCGTCACGAGATACAGGAACGCCAGCAGGAAACCGACCGCGAACGCGCCGACGCTGAGGTCGCACCATGCGAATTCAAAGCCCCGCACCGTCCAGAGGGGTGCGCCGAAAAGCAGGATCAACAGGTTCATGAGCACGAGAAGGGCGCGTATTTCGGTCGGACCCCAGTTCAAGACCGTGACACGGAACACACGGTCGAGCGTCGCCCGGGTCAGCGCGTACATTGCCAGCATTTGGTAGCCGAAAAGAGCCAGAAAGGCGATTTCCGAGCGAACAAACGGTGAGAGCGCAAGCCCCGCTCCGATGAACAGGTTGCTGAGGACGTCCAGGTTTTGGTCGAGGAAGAAGCCATATCTGGGACGCTCGATGCTGCGATGACGGGCAAGGCTTCCGTCGAGAGAATCGCCGAACCAGTGAACCGCAAGACCGAACGTTGCGAGCCACAGATAATGGACCGAAACTCCGCTGAGTCCATATCCGGCGCAGGTGATGACCGCACCCGCAAACCCGAGTGCTGACAACTGATCCGGCGTCACCCACTGGGGAAGCCGCACGACGAGAAATCGGATCAACGCCTGTTCGGGGCTGGCCAAAGGGCTTACAAGAACGCGCCGCACATCGGCCTCATTGCTGCTGACGACCTGTCGTCCTTTGCTGGCTGGATCAGGTCCGTGTCGCGTCGATCCCCGGAAGAACCGAAGTCAAAGCGCCCTGTGGAAAATCAAAGGCGATTGTAAACATCCGACAGCCGCACGATGTCGTCCTCGCCCAGATAGCTGCCGGTCTGAACCTCGATGAGCTCCAGGTCGATCTTGCCGGGATTGACCAGGCGATGAACACATCCGATCGGCAGGTAAATCGACTCATTCTCGTGGATCAGCGTGGTCTGGTCGCCGCGCGTGACCTCGGCAGCGCCGCGAACGACGATCCAGTGCTCCGCCCGGTGATAGTGTTTCTGCAACGACAGCGCGGCGCCCGGCTTCACGAAGATGCGCTTGACCTGATGCCGCGGTCCGGCGTCAACCGACTGATACCAGCCCCAGGGGCGGAAGATGCGCCGATGCTCGGCCACTTCGCGGCGTCCCTTCGAGGCGAGCGCCTCAACCGCTTGCTTGACAAGCTCCGGGCGGTCGGCAGCTGCCACGAGCACTGCGTCCCCTGTATTGACAACCGCGACGCCGCTGACGCCCACAACGGCGGTCAACGCGTTTTCGGAACGAACGAACACGTCTTCAGCGCCGATGACCACGCACTCGCCATGTACGGAGTTACCCTGCTCGTCGAGCGGGGACAGCGCATGGACCGCGCCCCACGAACCGATATCGGACCAGCCGATATCCGCCGGGATGACGGCGGCGCGCGTCGTGCGCTCCATGACGGCGTAGTCGATTGACTTCTTGGGCGCGCGCGCGAAAGCGGCCTCGTCAAGAAGAAGGAAATCGAGGTCCCGTCGCGCGCCATCCACCGCATCGGCCGCGGCGCGGGCGATTTCCGGCTCGAAAGCTTCGATTTCGGCCCGCATCACATCGGCGCGAAAGTAGAAGTTGCCCGAGTTCCAGAGGTACCGCTGTTCGACGTAGCGCGCGGCCGTCTCCGCGTCGGGCTTCTCGACAAACGCGACAACCTTGCGCGCGTCGCTGTCGAGCGCCTCGCCTGGCAGGATATACCCATAACCCGTCGCGGGATGGTCCGGAAGAATGCCCAGCGTGACGATCGCCCCGCTGGACGCCGATCGCGCGGCGCGTGAACACAGTTCGATAAACGCCTTGCGGTCGCGTACCGTGTGATCGGCGGCGAGGATTGCGACGACCGTTGCCGGGTCGCGGCGAAAGGCGATCTCGGCCGCGATTGCGACAGCGAGCGCCGAATCCCGGCGCACAGGCTCCAGCACGATATCGCCTGCGCCGCCGGCGGCGGTCATCTGCTCGCCGACAATGAAACGGTAATCGCGATTGGCCAGCGCCACCGGCGCCTCGAACATCGGATCGCTGGCGAGCATGGCTGCCGTCTCTTCAAAGCTCGAGCGCGCGCCGATGATCGGCAGAAACTGCTTCGGCATGCTCTCGCGGGACAAGGGCCAAAGGCGGGAACCGGCGCCGCCACACATGATAAACGGAAGCAATTTCGACGACATGAGTCCTCATAATCAATCAAAAAGGCGCCGGTGCGCGGATCCGGCCCCACCGGCGCCAGTTCCGCGACCGGCATGTTTGTCCCGCTTCCGGCTGCAGCCGATAGCCGTGCCAGCATCGAGCTTGTCCGGCGAACGAAGGCAGGCCTTGCAATCGACGGGCATGCGCCGCAAAAGGCTCCCAGTACTAGACCTTGACAATATATTCCGGGGCATTTCCAAAGGCAATCTCGCAGCGCGCGCCGGACGGTCCTGCGGCGCGCATCCCTTGCCCGGGCCGAGTGACAGTTTGCCATGACCGCCAAACCATTGAACGTACTTCTCGACGGCTTCAATCTCGCGCTTGAAAAGGGCACTGGCGTCGCCACTTACGGCCGCAATCTCAGTTTCATCTGCCGTGATCTCGGGTTCCAGACCGGCATTCTTTATGGCCGTCCCGGGGTGCGGGCGAAGTCCGACCTGCTCACTGAAGTCCGGTTCTTCGACCCCCATTCGGCAAACGCTTCGCTGCCGCCCGTTCTCGACGCCTTGAACCGTGTGCGTCCCCGGTTGTTCGGTAACCGGACGCATCGTGTGCCGGTGCGCGGCGAGGTCATTCTGAACGCGCAGCGCGCCCAGCTTCCGCATTTCGATGAGCTCTGGAATTCGCCAGATCTATACCGGATAGCCGAGGCCCGGTTCTGGCTCGCCGGGACAATGACGAACGTGCGGCACGCCGAGCGCGTCGACATCGCGCACTGGACCTATCCGCTCCCTGTGCGCGTTCCTGGCGCCGTTAACGTCTACACGATGCACGATCTCGTGCCATTGCGCTTGCCCTACACGACACTTGACAACAAGGCCTACTATCTGCGGCTCATGCGCAAGCTCGTCGAGACGGCGGATCATATCGTCACCGTCTCGCAGACGTCGCGGGACGACATTATCCGCCTGCTCGACTGTCCAGCCGAGAAGGTGACGAACACCTACCAGTCGGTCGAAATCCCACGCAGACTTCTGGACAAGAACGAAGATCAGGTTCGCGCCGAGGTCGAGGGCGCTTTCGGTCTTCCCTACAAGGGTTATCTGCTGTTCTTCGGAGCGATCGAGCCCAAGAAGAACGTGGGACGGCTGATCGAAGCCTATGTCGCGAGCGGCGTCGAGATGCCCCTCGTTCTTATCGGGTCGAAGGCGTGGAAGTCAGAACAGGAGCTTCGACTGCTGCAAAGGGCCGACCGGCCGGCGCGCGCTCAGACTGAAACGGCCACGTCGGCCGTGGATCGCGTCTTTCATTTCGACTACGCGCCCTTCTCGCTGCTGGTCAGCGCGATCAGGGGCGCTCGCGCTACGATCTTTCCCTCGCTCTACGAAGGGTTCGGCCTTCCCGTCCTCGAGAGCATGGTGCTCGGCACACCCGTCGTGACCTCCGGCGTCGGCGCTACGGCCGAGATCGCGGGCGAGGCGGCATTGCTTGTGAATCCCTACGATCCGGCGGACATCGCCGCCGCCATGCGCGCGGTCGCCAGCGACGACGAACTTGCCGGGCGTCTTTCGCGTTCGGGCCTTGCACAAGCGGAACGCTTCTCGCCGCGCGTCTACGCGGAGCGGATGAAGACACTGTATGGCGCGCTGGCGCAATCGGGAGGCGTGATCAGCCGAAGCCGAGAAGAGACGAGCGTGCTGTGACATGAGCGAAGCTTCTCAATCGTCCGCGAAGCTCATTACCATCTTTGGCCCTCCATCGGGATTCACCCACTTTTGTGTTTTCATCCTTCATCATTTATTGCGCGCCACAATCGGCGAGTTCGATCATGTCGCCGCGTCTGAGGTCAACCAATTACGACCGGCCTGGGCAGCGCGCCGCCATTCGAATTTTCTGCTCTTCTCGGACTGCCCGGAACGGGCGATCATAGAAACCTATCTGCGAACATCGGCTCCGGTGATTCTTATCGTTGAGGACCCGGTGGATGTCATCGAGCACATCATACACGAACGTGCGCTCGATCCTGCCTGGGCGATTCGCCTGGCGGAACAATCGTTAAGCACGCTCATCGACGTTCTTTACACGGATCATACACTCCGAATTCCCCGCGACAGCGGGATGAGCCTGAAAGAGTTCCTGTCCAACGCCGCGCGGCACTTCGCCCTTCCGCTGGAAGAAACGCACATCCACGAGATCGGCAAAGCGATCGCGCCCGGCGTTATCGACCCGGCCTCCAGGACGATGGACCTGCTTTATCGAACGAATTGGCCCAATGCCGCGCCACGCAGCGGCGGGAAGATCAAACGCAACCTGCAGATGCTAAGCCCGATCCTTAACCGGATGCGTGAAATCCAGGCAGGTCGCCCACCCGTGTCTTTCGAATGGCCCGTCGAACTGTTCATGCAAGGCGGGTCCCCCCACGTACTTTTCTGCGGCGAGGTAAGCCTTGTGGGCCCCGCGCGCTGCATTATCTACGGCCCCTACCTAAGCCTGCCGAACGGAGAGTGGGAAGTCGAAGCGAGACTTCATGTAAGCGAAAACTACTCCGGAAACGGACTTGAAATTGACGTTTATCAGTCGGAAGTCCTGTGTAGCCGCCGATTCCCGCTGCCGGCCGCCGGAGGACTTGAGTTGCGGGCGCGTTTCCGATCGTCGGACCCGCGCTCCGCAGTTCAACTACGATTTATGACCACCCAGGGCGCAATAGAGGGCGTACTATCGCTACTGTCCGTTAAAATAACAGCAGTTAATGGGCTTTCTGTACAATAATCCCGAAGCACGTGCTCACGAAGCCGTCGATGCTGAGCTTGATATGAGCTGTATCGCTGCCCCAGACAGACCGAACATAATCTGATTGGTCATGTGGCCACGGCGGAATATCGACAAACCGGTCCAGGGGCTTGCTTCCAACGTCGAAATCAAGCGGGCGCACCATATGACCCGCCGCCGTCAATCTACGCTCAATTTCGACGAAGTGCTTCTTCTGAAACAAAACCGTGGGCCAATTATCGATGGTCTCATCATCGTTGAGAAAGTTGAACTCCGTCGTGTGAACCGCCAACCCGCCCGGGCGCAGGGTCTTAAGCGAGTTTTCGATGAAGTCGAGTCCTGCCGCAATGGACCCAAGGTGCTCCAACGCGCAGATGGACCAGCAGAAGTCGAAGCCGCGCAGATCATCGGGGAGATCGTTCATGTCCACATAACGCAGGGTGCAATACTTCCGGAATGTCTCTTCGTCCACGAGATGCTGCTTGTGCACACGCGCCAGACTCGTCGTATGTTGCGCGGATGAAAGCCAGCCCTGGGCTGCGGAGGCTTCGGGGTTGAGGTCTGTCACGACAACGCTGACGCCATTCGAGGCGAGAAAACTCGGGATGGGTTCCTGGCCGCAGCCAAAACCCAAGCCCCGGGCACTGTCAACAAGAAGATCGGCGTCGTGAAGCGCCTGCAAAACGTAGCATAGCTCCCAAATCTTGCGATGGAAGACTACAGGAATTCCCAGTTTTCCGCACCACGTTGCGACCCAGTCGCTTTCAAGATCGGCTTGCGTCGAAGGCTTACTGGCCAAACCTTGGTAAACGGGAGCCAGAGCCGTTCTGCTTGGCAATGCGCCGGCAAGCGTTCGTGCAAGTTCGTAGCCAAAATACTTTACGCTCAGGGCGAGGGCGTCGATATCGCGAATTTTCATCGCCAGCGGGTTGAGATTTGGCTGCGCCCGATCGCCGGTCAATTTCACTAGGCGAGATAGTTGTTCAAGGTCCGTCATGGTTTCGTCAATCGATCCCGATTTCAATTTCCGCCGCAGGGCGTGAAAGCGTGATTACAAAGTACAATAGATACTAATTGCGAGGTCCAGATCTTCGAAGACCCGCCCGCGTCCGTTCTTCAGCACAAGGGCCTTTTTGCAGTATGTCTTTATGATTTCGATATCGTGGCTGATCAGGATCATCGCCCGGTCTCCGCGCTTGCCGAACAATTCCTCACTGCATCTGGCGCGGAAACGCTGGTCGCCAACGGAAATGATCTCATCGATCAGGAGACAATCGAAATCAACCGCCAATGTGAGGCCGAAGGCCAGTCTTGAACGCATTCCGGACGAATACGTCTTGATTGGCAGTTGCAGATACTTCCCGAGCTCCGCGAAATCGTCCACTTTCGCGACCGCCTCGTCGGCGTCGACCCCATAGAGCCGCGCGATGAAACGGATGCTGTCGATCCCGCTCATGCTCGCTTCGAACCCACCGAAGAAGCCGACGGGCCACGAAATCGACATCGAACAATGAATGTTGCCGGACGTGGGAGCCTCGACCCCGCCGATCAGCTTAACGAGCGTCGACTTGCCAGCGCCGTTGCGGCCGAGCACCGCGACCTTCTCCCCCTCGGCGACATCGAAGCTGATTCCGTCCAGCACGCGCTTCACGCCGATGGGCGTGTGATACTCCTTGACGAGGTTCTGCACGCTGACGCTGCGTTCGGCGGAAACAGCAGCATGTCGAGCATTCTGCTTATGCACGAGGACGTCGCTGCCGGCCTGTCCGTTCATGGCCGGTGATCCATGATCTGGCGCAGAAGCGACTGCGCCATCCAGTAGGCGCCGAGGGAAAGGGCGATGGCGGCAAGAATCCCGAGGATGCGATAGGGGCCGGAAGGATAATCCGGCTGGTTGGGCTCGACGATGCGCTGCAGGTAGAAGGTCTGCTTCTGCGCCTCCTGCCGGGCTCTCTCCATCTGCACAACGGCGGCGATGAGCGTCTTCGCCGCGATCTCGCGCTCGAGAACCAGCAGTTCATAGCCCTTGAATTTAGCGGCCATTGAGTCCGGATCGCCGACCAGCAAGCGGCGTTGACGATCGAGTTCGTCGCGGAGCGAACGCACCTTTTCGCGCAGCGGCGCGATGGTTGGGCTTTGGGGCGCCATGGCGATCTGCTGGGCGAGCGCAGCCTCCAGCTGGGCGATCTCGGTGGCTAGCTTCGTCAGAGCCGCAAGGGCGCTCGTGGACTCCGCCTCCGGATTGACCGTCGATTCCTGATTGCGGTAGGCGGCAAGATCGGCGGCGGCCTTCTCCATGCGCGCGCGCGCCTCGGCAACGAGCGACTGCGCGAACGCGACTTCGTCACGCGCCGAGCGTTCCCGCAGCGTGTTGACGAACGATTCTCCTCTGGCGAGCAGAGCCTCCGCGAGCCCCTTCGCGTCCTCAGGCCGGAAGGCCCTGACCGAAAGCGTCGAGATGCCCGTCTTGCCGTCGACGTCCACGTTCACGAAACGCTTGTAGGCGCGGAACAGCTGCTCGTCGTTCTGCCGGGTGTAGAAGTTCGGATAGCGGGCGAACAGGTCACCCTCCTTCCGGGACATCACGTCGCGTAGTCCGTTGTCGCGGGCTAGCGCCGCCACGGCGTCGCGCGACATCATGTAGGCGTTCACTGCATTCGTTTCGTCGGCGGTGCGGTTGCCGGTTTCGCCGCGCATCAGCATGCCGAGGCTGCCGGAATCGGCGCTCGAAGGCGCGCGGATCACGAACTTCGCTTCCGACACATAGGTGTCCGAGGCGATGAAACCGAAATAGAAGATCGAGAGAATGATGGGTGCGACCACCAGCGACAGGAAAAGCCAGTAGCGCCGCGCGGTCTCCTGCAGCGTGAGGGACGGCGTGGGCGCCGCATCGGCCAACGGGCTTGGCGGCGGGGCGATCTGCACCAGTTCGAGCGCCGCGGGCGCGGGCGGCGGTTTGGCGACCGCGCGGGGCTCGAGTGTGGCGGGTTCGTTGCTCATGGGCTCGCCTTCATACCCGGGCCTAGGAGGCGACGAACCGCGCCTGCGCAATGCGCAGCAGCGGCAGGCCGATGGCCATCAGCCCGAGGCACCAGGCGACGACATAGGGCACGCTCCATTCGGCGCTCATGTGCTGGCCGAACAAGCCGCTCCGGAACATCTCGAAAAGATGAGCTAGCGGCGACCACATTACCGCCGCTTGTGCTGATGATGGGAGCCAGAGCACCATATAGAGAGCGCCTGTTAGAGGCAGGGTGAGATAGAGGAATGGCTGTACCAAATGTTCGGCGGCTTCGTACAGCTCAGTCAATCCTGCAATGACTAGGCTGAAGGACCAACCAAACCACGCCATGAGAATCCATCCCAACGCTGCAGCCAGTGGATCTTCCATATTGCCGACAATTCCGAGAATATTCATCACACTGAATGCTATTGTGAAGCCAGCCATCCCTGCGATTGATTCAAGTGATACCTGTGCAATCAGCACGTCGATTACCTTCACGTTGCGATGAAAAAGGAGGTTAGCATTCCTATGTAGTACACGGATCGACTGACTACAGATGTGTCGCCAGAGTGTAAGCATCGAATACGAGGCGAGAGCGAACGGAACGATTCCCACGCCTTGACCATTGTGCAGGCCTGCAAAGGTCCACATCAAGGCGACCGCGCCACCCAACAGCAGGGGCTCGATGAAGAGCCAGAAGAAACCGAGATTCTCATGCCCGAAACGGGCCACGGCCTCGCGCAACATCAATGCGCGAATAACGCGGCCTTGCACCCGGGCGGCAACGATGAGCTTGCGACTGCTCGCTTTGAGCTGGCTATCAATCATTGGCCGTGCTCCTCGACGCCGACAGAAATGATCCAGAACGATGCGAACAGGACGAGGCCAACCACCAGCACGGTCAGGATGCTGCGGATGCGCCGGGGCTCCGTCGATTCATCGGGCAGGTTGGGCCGGACCACCTGTTCGATATAGATGTGCTGGCGGCGCGCTTCCTGTCGCGCCGCCTCGAGCGACGTCATCGCAGAGGCGAGACGCTTCTCGGCGATGTCGCGGCGCAGATTGAGCTGGTCGTAGGCGGCGATCTTGCTGGCGAGCGAGTCGCTGGCGCCCGCCGCCGTTCCCCGCTCGGCCTTGATACGCGCTTCGAGGGCCGCGATACGCCCCCGGACGCTCGGGAGCACGGGGCTGCCAGGTGAATTCTTCTGCAGTTCGGAAAGCTGCGCATAGGCATAGGCGAGATCGGTTGAAAGCTGGCCGATGGTCTCGATCACCGACAGCGACGACTTGGACGGATCGAGCAACGCCTCTGCGTTTCGGAACGTCGTCAACGCAGCCTGCGCCTCCGCGATCTCCTGCTGCGCGAGCCGCACTTCCTCCAGCGCGCTTTCCGTCGCATCGCGCTGGGCGCGGGCGTTCATGCGGTTGACCATGGATTCGGCGAGCCGCAACATCGTCTCGGCGAGGCGGTTTGCGTCCTCCGGCGTGAAGGCGATCACGCGCAGCGTCAGAATGCCCTTCGCGCTGTCTTCCGTCACGTCGATGCGATCGCGGTAGAAGTCGTAGAGGGATTCCTGCGAATCCTCGCGCCACAGGCGCGGGAAGCGCGACAGCCTGTCGCCTGCGGGACGCGAAAGAATGTCGCGGACCGAAACGCCTTCCGCCGCAAGGTCTCGGATGACGTCGCGGGAGAGGAGATAGTCCCGCACGACATAGGCGTCGTCGACAGCCTTCGACAGACCGATGGTGCGAAACAGCATATCGAGACCGCTCAGCCGAACGGTGGAGGCGCTGCGCACGATGATCTGCGATTCTGACACGAAGCGCGGCGCGGCGATGAACGTGTAGAACAGCGTTGCGGAGACCGTCGGCACGACGACTAGGACCAAGAACACAAGCCGCAGCAGGCGCGCGCGGGACGCGCGTATTCTCAAAAGAATGTCCGCCGCCGCAGTAGGCGATGATGAACACCTAGCGTCTGGCGTGGCAGCCGACGAGACGAATATCCTTAGCCATTTTCGGTGGACTACGATTGTCATGTGACGACTATCTAAATTTGATATTATGCGTCATTAACTCTTCAGCACCACCGCATTCCCGAGTAAATATAAACGCACGGTAGAGCTCCAACGATCTAAAGGGACAACATGAGCTGAATATTGTCATGCCCGACCTGCGTAGCAACAATCTGATAATGTAATTTATAGGGACTAACTTAGTACGGATCTGCTTTGGGGCGTATGTGAACCCGGTGCCTGCCATACAAGACCGCCATCCTTGGTGGTGAGTCCCTCAAGCGTCGGCGCGTTCATCGTTGAATCGAATTCGCAAGGCTGCTCGCGGAGGAGTTGCCATCCTCTTTTGTGCAAAAACTCAATCAAATCTCCTTCTATCTTTCGGCTATGTGTACCGATGAACATGATGGTGACTTTAGATTCCAAGGCTTCAATTGATCTCGGAACTATCTCCGCCTCAGCACCCTGAATATCGACATGAAGAAAGTCGATGTGATCGAATCGTTCAAGAAGTCGGGTAAGACCTATAGCCCGTATGGGAATCATATTTAAGGCGAGTCCACGATAGTCTAGTCCCGACGTCTCTTCTGTCGACACTGAACGACCCGAATCATCTGCAGATGCCTCCGGCCAATGCAGTATCGCATCGTCGAACCAGATAGCCGCTTGTTCTAGTTCGTGCACGATTGCTCCCGATCTTCCGCGGTCAGGGGCTTCCATCGGAACTAATTCGTTTAATGCCAAATGTTGCCGCATCTGCGCGAAGCGTTTCGCGTCCGCTTCCAGCGCCCCGATCACTATAGAAGGAAAACCCGCGCGTCGCGCACATACAGCCGAAAGCGCAGTCCATGGCCCCCATCCGGCGCCGAGTTCTAAACTGCAAAAAATGTCCTTTCCTTGGGCTGCATCGAGTGCCAAGGAAAGAGCCGCGTACTCTATGCCATCGGACAGGAAAGTGTCGTCAGGAAAAGGAGCATTTTTGAGCGCCTGACCAGCACGAGAAGTTATCCATGGCGCATATTGTGAATCGATCTTTATCCCGAACCAATCAACAATTCCGTTTTCAAATCTGTTTTGCGACGGCTCGCTTCCTAGCCTCTGGATCGCTGAAATGTCGTCCTGAGTGTAGTTTCTATAGCCGGTATTGCCTTTGGCAAATGTTTCTCGGCGATTGTTCGCTTGGTACTCATTTGACGACAACAGAAATTGTCTTAATACCATCCAGTTGTCAAAGCTCATGTGCGCGCGAATGACGTCTTCATTCTCTGGATCGCGGCCAAGCATGTAGCGAAAGGCGAAAATGACGTCTTGACGGTCCAACATGAGTCGCGTCTTTCTTGTCCAATGCTGTTGCGTAAAAAGGAAAAATCGGTCAGTTAAGGGATTTGGCGGAAACAAGCGTTAGGCCTTCTAATATATCTTGCCTCGCGACGATATCAGCAGCAGCGGCATACCCAATCGCGCGAACGCCGATACTCAAATCGGTACGTGAGTCCGGCCCCTCTGTTAGTGAGCCGGATACCCGTATGCCAATATGTATGCAGCCGTCCGTTGCGGACGATCGCACTTTCACAATCGTCCGCTTGCCGCCTTCCAAACCGGTTACTTCATGCCGTCGTCCGTTGACTATCAACAGCAGGGGATTGCCTGCGTACCAGGCAACCGTGCAGAGCTCCAGAAAGAGAACAAGCTCGCCTTTAGTGGTTCCCGCAACCTGGAACTTGATTTCCCCCCGCTGGCTTTTCAGCCAGCGTCCGAAGTCTTCAACGGGATACCAGCTGCGATCAAAGAGGAAGTTAACTACGCCACCAAGACCTTTGTGGATATATTTCGATCTGTCGTTTTCATGTCCGAACTGGTAAATTGTGCCCGGCTCGAGGGTATGTTGATAAACATGATACTTGTCTTTGGAGGTTTTCGATCTCTCATCCAGGACAACTTGGGGTAATTGGATTGAGAGCAGATTGTGCAGATCATCTGCGACTTGGCCCCAAGACCTCGGCTTGAACTCCTTCTTGATCTTCTGCGCTCTGTCCTCACGATAGCTTGCGTCATCAATCATTCGACCAATGACCTGATAGGCTGATTCGAGGTTATTTGGATCGATGTAGTCGACGAGATCACCGGCCACCTCCGGGATCGAACTTGCGTTCGAAGCAACACAGGGGCGGCCAAAGACGAGGCTTTCGCCAACGGGCAAGCCCCAACCCTCCTCGAACGATGTGAACGTGGTGAAAAGGCAGCCTTGATAAAGCGATTGAAGTTCAACATCGGAGATATCATGCAGGATGCGTACCTTCCCTGACAGATAGTTCGTTCCTTTTAGTTGGTCCATCAAGTCTTGCACGCGCCAGCCGGGTCGGCCGACGAGTATTAGTTGCGGCACTTTTTCCGCGCCACGAGTCTCTATAAGCTTCTTCCATACCCGGAACACCTGAGTGTGATTTTTGCGAATCTCGATAGTAGAAACATAAAGCGCAAAAGGCTCCGCCAATATCTCCTCAATTTCAGGAGAAAGAGTCTGACGGCCAATCTTTGAGGGCGCCCACGTAATGTGTGCGTTTGGCAGGACGGCCATTGCCGGTTGCGGTATTTTCCAGCGTTCAAGAAGCGCCACGATCTGCTTTTGCGAGTATGCCGAGATGGTCAGGATCAAATCCGCCATCCTTAAAACATGCTGAAAGCATTGAGTGAATGTGTCGACCAAATCTGCGACGCAATACTCGGGGTTTGTTATGGGTATGATGTCGTGGACGAGAATGCCAATTCTGACGCCGTCTTCCTTGAGCTCAATCCAACGGTTCATCTGAGTTGGCATAACCCAGAATGCACCTAGAACAATCAGAGTGTCGCCGGCTAGGAAGTCGACACTAACGCCTTCGTTGAAGGAAGAATCAATAAGCTTCTTCAATCCAACCAGCGTGACCGTCGGCTGCTTTAGCATGCGGAGCAATGCGCTGACGGTTGCGATGCTAACTTCCGTATAGTCTCGCCCATCGTGATCGGCTGCTATGAACCTGTAGTAGTCTCGCTTGTCCTTGCTTGCTAGAAGTGACTCGGCAATGCCAAGCTGAACTCTCTGAATACCTGACACAGTAGTGTGGTGGCGTAGATAGAAGAAGACGTCTGTTAGATCGAATATATAGGTCGGAGTTCGGTTTGACTGGCCGCCTTGAAAATCCTGCTCAATTCCAAGTAGTCGGAGCTCCCGTTGTGCCGGCGCGAGACGCGGATTGATCTCCAGCGCGCGTGAATACGCCTCCACCGCGGCGTCGACCATTCCGCGCAGCTTCATCAGATGGCCCATCTGTAGATGCACGTCCGCGTCGTCCGGCCGGATCTGGATCGCGCGCTCGTAGGCCATCATCGCCGCCTCATGAGCGCCGCTGTCCTTCAGGCAATTGCCGCGCTGGACCCAGATGTCGAAGTCGTCCGGGTTTTCGGCGAGATAGGCGCCGTAGGCCTCCGCGGCTTCCGCGAATTTCCCGGCGTCGCGTAACTCGTCTCCGCGGCGGCGCTTGTCCTGCGCCCCGCCCTTTCCCGTGATGATCGACGAAAGTTTCTCAAGCATGGATCGTGTGCCCCGTCGCGGTCTGCAATTGGTTGATGTCCGGCCGCGGCGCGCGATGCGTTCCGCGCGCGGCGGCGAATTCGGCGAGCCATGCGTCGAAGGCCGCGAAATAGGAGGCCCAGTCCTGCGCGTCGTTGCGCGCGGCGCGGCGCGACGGACCGAGCGCGGCGCGCTCGACCGCCGCCTTCCAGCCGGGGCCGTCGAGCGGGTCGATCAGCGTCGTTCCCGCGCAGGCGATCTCGCGGTGACTTGGAATGTCGGAAGCGATCACCGGCGTTCCGATGGCCTGCGCCTCGACAATCGGCAGGCCGAAGCCTTCCACAAAGGAGGGCGACAGCATCGCACGCGCGCCCGCAATCAGGCGCGCAAGCGAAGGAGTGGAGAGGCCGTGCACGATATGCAGACGCCGGACGGTCCCAGGCGCGCGCTGGAGCCGCGCCGCGATGCGTTCGCCCGTCCAGCCCTTCGCGCCGACGATCACGAGGTGCGGCGCTGCCTCGCCTTGCTCGGCGCACAGCCGCTTCCAGATTTCCGACAGCAGCTCGATGTTCTTGCGCGGTTCGAGGGTCGCGCAGGCGACGAAGTATGTGCAGCGCTCCAGCGCCGGGTCGGCCGCGACGCCTGGGCCGAACGGTTCGGAGGGCGGCAGCGGGCGTTCGAACGCGGGCAGCGGGTCGCGCCCGCGCCGCGCCAGTTCGCGCTCGATGGCGCCGCGCGCCGCGCCTGTCGTCACGATCAACCCCCCGGCGTAGCGCGCGGTGACGGCGACCATGTTGTTGTGGCCCCAGACGCCCTGCGGCTCGACATATTCCGGCGTTTCGAGCGGAATCACGTCGTGCAGCATCAGGGCGGGCTTGACGTCGCGCCGCGCGTCGAGCCAGCGCGTGAGGCAGGGAATCGCCAGTCCGATCTGACCCACATTCAGATAAACGGCGGCGGGAGGAACCGCGCGACGCACGGCGCGTCCCGTGGAGAGTCCCGTCGCGCGCAGCAGCGACAGGAGGCGCGTCGCCTGCCGCTGCGGAGCGGGACGCGCGGGGCGTTGCGCGTTCTGCTGTTCGTCGCCCTCGAGGAGCCGCGCCCGCAGCGCCAGCCATGCGGGGTCTTCGTTCGGGTCAGCCGCTTCGGCCCACAGCGCGCGCAGGCGCGAAAGGCCGGCAAGCGCCCGCTCGCGGGCGAAGCAGCGCACGCCCCAGGCTGTCGGCAGCACGGCCGTCGCCTGCGGATTCGTCGTGAAGACGTGCTCGGCGTAAGCCATGTCGACCCGGTCGATGCCGCGCGGCGTGCGCTGCAAGGGGCCGAGGAAAAGGCGTGTGCAGTCGTAGGCGACCGGCGGCGTCATGGGGAGGCCCCCGCGATCACGCTCCGCGCCAGCAGGGCGGCGGCCGAGACGTCCGCGACACGGGCGAGTTCCTCCGCAGTCGCTGCGACCGCAGTCTCGATCTCGTCGGCCGCGTGGTCGGCCGTGATGAAGAAGCGCAGCCGCGCCGAGCCGTCCGGCACCCCCGGCGGGATGATCGGAAACGCGTTGACGCCGCGTGCAAGAAGGCGTTCAGCGGCGGCCAGCGCGCGCAGCGTCTCGCCGACGATGACCGGCGCCACCGCCGCGCCGATGCTGGCGCCGAGGTCCAATCCGGCTGCCTTCGCAAGGGTGTGGAACAGAAGCGCGTTGGCCTGCAGCCGCGCGACGCGCTCCGGTTCCCGCAACATGATGTCGAGCGCCGTCTTCGCCGCCGCAGCAGCGGTCGCGGGCATCCCCACGCTATACACAAGCCCCGGCGCATGATGCTTCAACAGGTCGACTGCCGCGCGCGAGCCGGCGAGATAGCCGCCGCAGCTGACGAGCGCCTTGGAGAGCGTTCCAAGCCAGAGGTCGACCGATCGCGGATCGACGCCGAGCGCCTCGAAGACGCCGAGCCCGCGCGCGCCCAGCACGCCGAGCCCGTGGGCGTCGTCGACCATCAGGATTGCGGAGTGCTCTTCCTTCAGCGCGACGAGCCGCGCGAGGTCCGGCATGTCGCCATCCATCGAGAACAGCCCCTCCGTCACGATGAGCACGCGCTGAAAACGACGGCGCTCGGCTTCGAGCAGCGTTTCGAGCGCATCCAGATCGTTGTGCGGGAAGGAGCGGCGCGCAGCCCCCGAGAGTTTTGCGCCAACCGTTACGCAGTTATGGCTCAGCGCGTCGTAGACGAGGAGGTCCTTCGGTCCGAGGAGCGTCGCCAGCGTGGACACCGCGCCTGCGTGCCCTGAGACGAATGCGACGGCGTCCTCCGCCTGATAGACGCGCGCGAGCGCCGTTTCCAGGTCACGATGGATGGCGCGTTCGCCGGCCGTTATCCGGCTCGCGGAGACGGAGGATCCGAATGTGCGGACCGCTTCCTCGACCGCCGCGGCGACCTCCCGATGGCCGTTGAGCCCGAGATAGTCATATGAAGCGAAATTGATAAGCGCGCGGCCGCCGATGATCGTTGAGGCGCCCGCGCGGGCCTCATGCACGCGATAATAGGGATTTTGCAGGCGCGCGAGCCCTGCGAACGATCGCTGCAACTCCATCTGCTGGTAGAGCGGATGCGTCTCGAAGGAGACGAGATCCGGCCTGCGCCGCTGCACGCTTCTCTGCGCCGTCACCCTTGGCGAATCGCCCATCCGGCCAAGGAGGCGGCCCAGATCGTCGAGCGAGAGAGCGTCGTGCTGGTCGTCCATTGTGCCCTCACGTTCTCATGTCGCCGATCCGCGAAGCAGGGCGCGGCCGTCCTCGTTGGCGGCGGCCGGCGCCGCATGGCGGCGAGCGAGGCTGACGATTTCCGTTTCGATCGACGTCTGACGGGCGGCGGACGAGTCCGGCTCGTTCGCGGCCTGCGTCATTTGAAGAATATTCGCCGCGAGCTCGGAGAGCGTTCGCTCGCTCGTTCCAACGAGCGGCAATTGCATGCCGCTCAACCGCTCGAACGCGAGTTGAAGTTCAAGCGCCATGAGCGAATCGAACCCCATCTGTCCGAGGGGACGGCTCGTTTCCACCTGCGATTCGGGCATCCGCAGGATTTGCGCGACCTCGCGGCGCAAGGCTCGCGCAATATGCGCCAGCGCGTCCGGCCGGCTCATGCTGGCGATTGCGGCCATTATATTTTCGCTGCCGTCCTGTGCAGCCTCGCTGTTCGTCGCCTCAAGTGCTGCAAAAGCCGGCGACGTGAGGAGCGCGAGTTTCCCGGCTGCCGACGAAGCGGCGATGTTCGAATAGATGAGCACCGGTTCGGCGTCGCGGCCCGCCGCAAGCGCGCCGTCCAGATAAGCCAGCGCGTCCGATGAACGGATACCGGCGACGCCGGTTGTGCGCCTCAGTCGCTCGCCGAGACCGGCGTCGCGCGCGATCATTCCCACATCCGAGATGGCGCCCCACGCGATCGCGACGGCAGGCCGGCCCTGCGCCCGCCGGCGGCGGGCAAGCCCCTCGAGGTACGCGTTCGCTGCGACGTAGGCGGACTGGCCGGGGCTGCCGATCAGGGTTGTCGCCGACGAGTAGAGAACGAAGGCGTCGAGATCGGACGATGCCGTCGCCCTGTCGAGATTCTCGGCGCCATCGACCTTCACGCGCAACACCGCGTGAAGCCTTTGCGGTTCGAGCCCGGCGATCAGCCCGTCATCAAGATGCGCCGCAGCGTGGACGACGCCGCGCAGAGGCCCGCACTCCAACTCAATGCGTCCCACGAGGCTCGCAACGGCGGCGGCGTCGCCAACGTCCAGCGATTCCAGGCGCACCTGCACGCCGGCCCGGCGCATGGCGCCGAGCGCGTCGTCCAGCGCGTCCTCGACAGCGCCGCGCCGGGAGGCGAGGATCAGCGTCCGCACGCCCTTGCGCGCGAGCCATTCGGCGGTCGCGAAGCCCAGGCCCGACGTGCCGCCAACGATGAGCCAGGCGCCCGCACGCGGCCGGAAGCCAGCCCGCTCATGTGCGGGGCGCGCGCGGCGGCTTGGCCGCACGACGATCTTTCCGATGTGTTCGGACGCCTGCATCGCGCGGAACGCCTGAACAATCTCGTGCGGCTCGAAGATCTGGTGCGGCAGGGGGCGCAGTTCACCCGCCTCGAAGCGCGGCCGAAGCACGTCCATGATTCGGGCGGCCGCGCCGCGGTCGTGAGCCAGCAGTTCGTCGAGATCCACGCCCGCATACGTGATGTTGCGCACGAAGGGTCGAAGCGCGAGGTGCGTGTTGTCGAGATAATCGCGTTTGCCGACCTCGATGAAACGCCCGAACGGCTTCACCAGCCGGAACGTTTCCAACATCGCCGCGCCCGAGATCGAATTCAGCGCGACGTCGACGCCGCCGAGGCTGGCGGCGATCGAGTCCGCGAAACGCTCGCCGCGCGAATCGAATACGAGGTCTGCGCCCGTTGCGCGCGCGACCGCGCGTCGTGCGGGTGAGCCGGCCGTGGCGACGACGCGGGCGCCGGCGAGTTTGGCGATCTGGATCGCCGCCATGCCAAGCCCGCCTGCTCCGCCATGAATGAGCGCGTCCTCGCCGCAAGTCAGGCGCGCGCGCTCCATAAGGCTGTGCCATGCCGTTGCGAAGGCGACGGGAATCGTCGCCGCAGCCTCTAGGCTCACGCCATCAGGAACGGGGAAGAACTGATCGGCTGGCGCGGTCACATGCGATGCGAATGCGCCTGCGGCGAAGCCCATCACACGGTCGCCGGCGCGCGCCAGCACGCCGGCGCCAGCGCGGACCACGACGCCTGAACACTCGAAGCCGAGCGATGCGCCCGTCAGGCCTGCGGCGAGAAGGTCGTCATCCAGGGCGCCGAGCCCGACAAGCACATCGCGAAAGTTGAGGCCAACGGCGGATACTTCGATCTCGATCTCGCCTGGTCCGGGCTCACGGCGATGCTCTCTGGTCCACTCGAAGCTTTCGACGCGGCCTGGTAACGCGAACGCAAGCGCGCTTCGTTCGTCCTCGCCAAGCGCCGCTTCGGGATGGGCGTCCCGGTAGATGCGCATGGCGGAAACGCCGTTCGCATCGACGCGGAACTCGCGTTCGCCGCGGCCTTCCTGCAGTACGCGCTTCAGCGCGCCCGCTTTGACGGCATCGCGCGCGTCCTTCATCACGTCGACGATGCGAAGATCGATCGCCGGGAACTCGTTGACCGCCGTGCGCGCGAAACAATAGACCGCCGTCTCCACGGGATCGCCCGACATTCCGGCGCTCGCGGTGACCACCACGATCCGCGGGCTTGGCGCGGCGCTGGCGGCGGCGAGCAAGACGCCGCGGATGTCTTCGATCCGTCTGGCGAGGCGCTCCGCGGGCGCGCCCGCGCCGGCGTCGGGCGCCAGGAGAACCGTCGCGCCCGCAGGCGTACGGGCGGTCTTCAGGGCGGATTCAAAGTCACTCAGCGTGATGCGCCGGACATCGGCAAGCCCCAGCGATGCGAGCACGTCCGCACGCACGCCATGATCCCCGGCAACGGCCGCATACACCGGACCGGCGCCGTCCACGTCCTGCCGCGCCGGAGCGGCGACGGCGGTGACGAGGCTTCCCAGTCCATCGCCGAGTGACTGGCGTTCAATGACACGCGCGCAATTGCCGAGCGCCCGCATGACAGTTTCGGCGGACGGGACCCGGCCGGCGGGGAAGCCCGCCACGCCGGCATCTAGCCACCCTCTCCATACGCCACGCAGAACGTCGAGAGCGGGCTCGCAGCCCGCCGCCGCGACGATGATAGGAGCCTGCGGCGCCAGCCGCGATACGGCGGCCGGAAGAATGTCGGCAAGCCCGCCTGTCTCCGGCTCGGTGAGCGCCAGGCAGACGAGCCCGTCGAAGGCGGCAGGGCCGGATTCGACCGCATCCGACAGGTCGAGCCATGCGCAATTGACGCCCGGGGGAGCGATCGCGCGGGCGGACCGGAGCGCGGACGCCTGAGCAGCCGCGCATGTGACCTCGATGGCGCCTGCGGCCGCCAGCGGCGTGAGCGCGCGCCACACGGCGGCGCCGAAGGGCTCCAGAACGAGAATGCGTAGCCGCCGCCCTGCCGCCTGCGCGGCAAAGGCAAGCACGTTTTCCATCCGCTTGCTTATGGCCGCGGCTCTCGCGCCAAACGCCTCGAACGCGCGGACTGACGCTGGCGGCGCGAGCGCTTCTCCCTCGCGCAGAAGGCGCGGCGCCTGTTCGCAAGCTGCCGCAGCCAATTGCGCGTCTGCCGCCGCTTCTGGAAAAGCGCGCAGCAGGGTCGCCAGCAGCGCCTCGGGGGACGGCGCGCCGGGATCAGCTGACGGCGCAGGTCCGGATGGCGTATCGATCAGCGCGCCGCGCTCCTCGAGCATCGTTACGAGGACGTCGAAATAGTCGCGCCCTTCCGGCGAGTTGATCCAGGCGCGCGCGGCGTGGATGTCCGGCGCTGCGCATTCGCCCATCAAGTCGGTGACGAGACGATGCGCGAGTGAAAGGGCGAACGCGCGCATGAGGAGCCAGGCCCTGGGCGCAGCTCCCGCCTCGCGAATTCCGCGACGGACAGCGTCCAGAACGGCCGCCGAATTGAACGGCGACAGCGAAACGGCGTCCTGCGCGAATGTGCGTTCGCTCACGACCGCCCGGGACAGGACAACGGCGCGCAGCACCGCCGCCTCGATCGACGCCACGACCGCGCCTTCGGCGTCCAGCAGGGCAATCACGACAGTCTTGTAGCGCGCGGTCTCCCGCGTCAGACGCGTGACCGCGCGCACGGGCTGTGCGCCGTGGCGCCATATCCGCAGCTTGCGGAAACGGACCGGCAGGTGCGCAATCGTTTCTCCGTCGCGTTGCGGACGCGAAAGGAACAGGCCGTGGAAGGCGGCGTCCAGTGCAATCGGGTCGAGCACGTGCCGGTCGGCGCCGCAGCGGAGGCTCCCGCCTGAGCCCGCAAGCGAGGAGACGCCCGCGACATTGTCGTACTCCAGGCGCTTCACCACGCGGAACAATGGACCGTACTCAAGTCCGGCCCGGCGGGCGGCCGCATAAATGGCCTCCGTCTCGGCGACTGTCGCGTGCTCGGGGGCAGGGGGAGCCGGTGGTTCTGTCCGATCCGGCGATCCCCGCCTGAGGACGCCGCGCGCATGGAGCGTCCATCCCTCCCGGGCGAACCGCCGCCGGCTTCGGATTTCCACCACCGAGGTCGCTTCGGTGAAGCGAGTCGAGACTTCGCGCGTCTCGCCGGGCGCGAACGCCAGCGCCTTGCTGATGTCGAAATCATCGAGCTCGAGGGCGACGTCGCCGAAGACTTCCGCGCCGACGGCAAGCGCCGCGTCGGCCAGCGCAGCGGCGGGAACGACGACGCCCGCGTCCACGCGATGATCCGTGAGATACGGCAACAGCACCGGGTCGACCAGCGACCGCCATTCACCCGCGCCGGACGCCATCCGGGCGCCGAGCAGCGGATGGCGCGGGGGCGCTTCGAGCAAGCCAATGTCCGGACGCGCTTCTTCAGTCGGCGTGAGTTGATAGCGTTCATGCTGGAACGGATAGGGCGGCAGCGGCACGAGGCGTTTGGGATTCGCGCCAAATGCCGCTTCGTGGTCGAACCGGCAACCGTTGGCGATCAGCCGTGCGGCCGCTTCCCCGCAGGGATCGAGATCAGGATCATCCTTTCCGGAAAACGCGCTCAGGGCCTTCGCGTGAGATCCGCGCGCGCGAAGCGCGTCAGCAAGAACGGAAACAAGGAGCGGCCGCGGTCCGATCTCGACAAACAGGTTCCCGCCAAGGGAGCGCGCGCAGGTCACGGCGCCGTCGAACTGCACGGGCGCGCGAAGGTTTCTCCACCAGTAGTTCGCGTCGAGATCGGCGCCGGCGACCACGCCCGCCGTCACGGTCGATATGAAGCTCACGGCGGAAGCCCCTGGATCGACGGTCGCGAGCCGCTTGCGAATTTCCGGCCCGAGCGGATCGAGGGCGGAGCTGTGGAACGGATAGTCGATGTCGAGCGCCACGGTGGCGATCCGCTGGCGCCGGCAATGCCGCGCAAAAGCGCGCAAATCCTCGGCCGGTCCGGCCACGGTCGTCGACGCAGGTCCGTTGATGGCGGCGATTTCAACTGCGGGAAGGCCAGCTTCCGATATCTGGAGCTGCGTCGCGCCCGCGTCGGCGGCGACCACAAGCATGCGTCCGAGGCCGCGAACGGCCTCCTGCACGCAACTGCGTTCGTGGATCACGCAAACGGCGTCGGCGCGCGTGAGCGCGCCGCTGGCTTCCGCGGCGGCGATCTCTCCGACGCTGTGGCCGATAACGAACGCCGGCCGGATGCCCCAGCGCGCGAGCGTCGCGGTCAAGGCCGATTGAATGGCGAAGATCAGCGGCTGGGCCACCGAAGTCATCGCCAGCCCTTCCGGCTCCACGCCGTTCTTTATGGCGGCGGCGAGCGACCAACCAGCCTTCGGCGCGAACAGCGCGTCGATATCTTCTATCTCGGCCTGGAAATTATCGCTTGCTGCAAACGCCGCACGCCCCATGCCCACGAACTGGGACCCGTTGCCCGAATAAACGAACACCGGTTGTATGGCGCCATCGCAGACGCCCGTCGCGACGTTCGCGGGGTCGCCGGATGCGAAGGCGTCCAGCCGCGCGGCGATTGATCCTTTGCCGGCGCCGGACGGGAGAGGAAGCGCCAGGCGCCAGGCCATCAGGTCGCGCTGATGACCGAGGCCCGCGGCGATCAAACCGGGTTCGCCGCCCCCCTCTATCGTTTGGGATATCTGACGCGCTCTTGCGACTAGAGATTCCTCAGTCGCCGCGCTGACGACGAGCATGCGCGGTGCGCGTACACGCTCCTGTATCGAATTCGCCATCGTCTCCGGACGGAGCGCCACATGGCAATTGACGCCGCCGAAGCCGTAGTTGCAGACGCCAGCGACAATCCGGCTGCGGTCGCCGGGCAGATTCACGGCGTCGCGGACGACGTTCAGGTTAAGGGTCGTAAAGTCGATCGCGGGGTTGAGTTCATCGGCTATGGCGGTCGGCGGAAGCACGCCGCGTTCGAGCGACAGGGCCGCCTTCAGCAAGCCGACGAGTCCCGACGCGGACTCGAGATGCCCGACGTTCGCTTTCACCGATCCGATGGGCAACGGCGACGTTCTCTTGCGTGCGAGAGCCTCCCCGATCGCAGTCGCCTCGATGGGGTCGCCTACCGCCGTGCCAGTGCCGTGCGCTTCGATGAAAGCGATGTCGTTCGGGTCGATTTCAAGAGCGTCGTAGAGGGATTCGATGACGCTGCGCTGGCCGGCCGACGAGGGCAGGGATATGCCGGCCGTGCGCCCGTCGGTGTTGACGGCCGACCCCAGAATGGTCGTCCTGATGCGCTCGCCGTTCGCGATCGCGTCCTTCCGCCGCCGCAGGATCATCGCGACCCCGCCTTCGGCGCGGACATAGCCGTCGGCCATGCGCGAGAAGGGCCGGCAGCGCCCGGTCGGCGACAGCATGCGCGCCTGCGAGAAACCTATGAAGGGGATCGGCGAAAGCAGAAGGTTGACGCCAGCGACGATCGCCATGTCGATCACGCCGGCGCGCAAGCTCGCCAGCGCGTGGTCGAGCGCGGCGAAAGAGGACGAACAGGCCGTGTCGATCGTCAGGCTCGGGCCGCGCAGATCGTAGACGTATGAAATTCTGTTGGAGAGGATCGACAACGAATTGCCGGTCATGAAATGGCTCTCGACGGTCGCTGCGTCGTGAACCGCATAACTCATGTGATCGACGTTGGAGGCCCCAACGTAAACCCCGACGGCGCCGCCGCGAACGCTCGAGGGCGCTATGCCGGCGTCCTCGAACGCCCGCCAGACGAGTTCGAGCAGCATTCGTTGCTGAGGATCGATCTGTTGCGCTTCCCTTGGCGAGACGCCAAACGCCGCCGGGTCGAAGCGGAACGGATCATCGAGATAACCGCCAGCGAACGTGTAGGCGAAACCGGGTTCCGGCGATCCCGGTCTCAGGTATCGTTCGATGCTCCAGCGCCCTTCCGGGGCGCTTCGCGTTGCGACGCGCCGCTCGCAAAGCAATGTCCAGAAGTCATCGAGCGAGGCAGCGCCCGGCAGCATGCACGACGCGCCGATGACCGCGGCCTCCTGCGCTGAAAGACTCTGAACACCCAATGGCTTCATAAAATCGAAACTCAATAGGAACGATCGAACGGCGCGATTTCGCGCACCGAGCGAAGGCAATGTATTTTGCCGATCGGCCAGGGCCGGTCGGCGGAAAAAGATCGGACGCTAACGCGTCAAACCGTAAACTGCGGCGCCTGTGGTCACCGGCGCGACCAGCGTTGAAAACAACCCAAGCGCCTTGGCCAGTTCCGTGCTCGGCGAATTGCTCACGTAGAGCACGTCACGCGCGAACAGCGGGAACCGCTGGGCGAGGAACAATCCGCCCGGATCACGCAAGTTAATTCGGTAAACGACCGGAATGGGGGCCTTGCCGTTCAGCAGGGTTGAACTGGGCGCAAGCGCGCGAACGATGCGAGGCTCCTCGTACCGCAAGACGAACACGCCTGCCGGATCGGCCCGCGAGTCGAGCAGTCCGCCCGCCTTCGCGAGGCCCTCGGCGAGACTCATGCTTTCGCTTTCGAACGGAGCCTCTGCATTCCGGCCGGTCGCCCCGTAGAACACGACCTTTTGCGGATCGCGGACCAGCGTCACGACGTCGTCGGGACGCATGAAAATGTTTTCCCGGGGATCGCCGACGATCCGGGACATCGCAACGCGAACGGTGCGCCCGTTTCGCGACAGCTGGACGAAGGTTTCGTTGACCGGCGTACGCAGCCCGCCGGCCGTGGCGATCACATCCAGAAGGCGGTCGCCCTTCACGGTCAGGGGGATGCGGGCCCCGTTGGCTACCTCGCCGTTGACCGTTACGGCCTTGCTGATCGGACGCACGACGCTCACCAGCGCCTGCGGCTGGATGGCCTTGCCGTCGAGCGCCTGCTCGATCGTACGCTGCACCTGGTCAACTGTTTGGTTTACGACGCGAATGCGGCCTGCGAACGGCACTGTGATGGACCCGTCGCGACCAACGACCTGATCGGGAATCGTCGCGCTCTTCGACCCCGTGGTGAAACGGTCCGTCACAAGCGGCGCGGAAAAGAGACCGCCCGCCGCAGCTTCCCATATCGTGATGGCGACGGCGTCCCCGACCCCGATCCTGGGATCGATCGGAGGGCGGTAGTCGCCGAACGTAGCCAGCAGGCTATCCTGCGGACGGCGCGAGAGGACGTTCACCGTCTCGGCCGTGACGTCGAGAATCTCGTAGCGCTGGACGTCGTCGACGACGGCCTGTGCAGCGAAATCAGCGCCATCGGGCCCATTCGCGGGGAGGCTTGAGCAGCCTGGCAGCGAAGCGGACAGGAGCAATGCAGAAAACAAAAGAATTCGCGGCGGCATAAGGGAGCCAAAAGTCACAATCAGAAAACGGAAGGGGAATTACCGGAAAGTCAACTTGATCGCAACAATAGCAGGAGGCCGGTCCGATGTCTCGCCCCATGGAGCGGCCCGGCCCCACTTCGCCGCCCGGGGCGTTCAAATTTTTTAAATGTCTTAGTATTTCCAGTTGAAGCGAAGACGTTTTCCCTGGCGGGTTATCCTTTATTGTTCAGGCATGTGTGACGCGCCCGCTTGACGCCTGCCGGGCCGCCGCCGCTTCCGAAATTCGCCCGCAGGCCCTGCCGGCCGCCCCCGCCGTCCCGGGATTAACCTTAATCATTCTCCAGCCTTTGCGGGCTGACGCCTTCGCAACGATGCGGGAAACACCGCTTTCCTTCGGGCGGGGCTGAAGTGGCCGTGCGTCAGCGCCCGCGTCCGGCGACGGGGGATTTGCCCCGCCTGCCGGCGGGAGGGCAGCGGCGTCATGCAATTAGGATCCATCGTTCATGACGCCGCCCACGCTGACGATTGTCAGAAATCCCTCCAGCTGTCGGCGTCGTTGGCCGCCTTCGGCAACGGCTTTGCGACGCGCATGGGCGCGATGGACTGGCGCCGTTGGCCCTTGTCGCCGCGCGTTTCGGTTGGGACCCTGCGCAGTTGCACAGTCTCGCCCTCGCTGATTCTGAATGCGGCGGTCAGGGTGGTCAGGCGGTCCGCCTCTGACGCGAGCGAATGACTGGCCGCCGTCGCTTCCTCGGCCATGGCGGCGTTCTGCTGGGTGCTCTGGTCCATCTGATTCACGGCGGCGTTCACCTGGGTGAGGCCGATGGACTGTTCGCGCGCGCTGGCTGAAATCTCTGCGATCACCTTGTTGATTTCGGCCACCTGCGCGAGCAGCGCGGTCAACGCTTCTCCGGTTCTGCCGACGCGGTCCACGCCCACGCCGACCTGAGTGGTCGAGGCTTCGATCAGCGCCTTGATCTCCTTCGCCGCGCCAGCCGAACGCTGCGCCAGAGCCCGGACTTCCGAGGCGACCACCGCGAAGCCGCGCCCCGCGTCGCCCGCCCTTGCCGCTTCCACGCCCGCATTGAGCGCAAGAAGGTTGGTCTGGAACGCGATCTCGTCGATCACGCCGATGATCTGGGCGATCTGGCTTGAACTCTTCTCGATGTCCGTCATGGCGACGACCGCCTGCCGGACGATTTCCTCGCTCTCGACAGCGCGGCGCGTGGCCGCGTCTGCGACCTCGATCGCGTGCGTGGCGCCGTCCGCGGTGCGCTTCACAGTGGTCGTGATCTCGTCGAGAGAGGCGGCCGCCTGTTCCAGCGCTGCAGCCTGCTGCTCGGTGCGCAGCGACATGTCGTCGGCGCTGGACGTAATCTCATGCGCCCCGTCCCGAAGCGCATTCGCGCTTTGCACGACGGTCGAAATGGTCTCCTGCAAGCGGGCGGCCGTCAGATTCAGGCTTTCGCGCAGGCTTTCGTACTCAGGTGCGTACGGCGTGTTGATGCGGACCACCAGGTTCCCATTCGCAAGCTGTTCCAGCGAGTTCTTGAAGCTGGAAAGGAAGGCGTCCAGATCAGCGAGACGCTTGGCTTGCGCGGCCTCCCGACTGGCGCGCTCCGCGTTCTCGGTCTCCAGCCGTGCGGCGGCTTCCGCTTCCAGCTTTTTCTTCTGAATCGCCGCCTGCTTGAAGTACTCCACGGCGCTCGCCATCTCGCCGATTTCGTCGTCGCGGCCCACGGCGGGAATCGCCACGGACAGGTCCCCTCCAGCCAGCGCCTTCATCGCCAGCGTCATGTCCTTGACCGGGGCGCTGACGCGGCGGTGCATCGCGTAGATTCCAAGCAGGACGATCAGTACGGCTCCGACGAGCGTCGCGATGAGGGCTGCATGCCACGTCCAGTTCGCGTCTCCCGCCGCCTTCTCGGCTTCGGCGAGATACGCCCGCGCGGCCTGCACCACCGGCTCATTGAAAGCCCTGTGAGTCAGAAACGCGGCGCTGACCGAATCTAGCGCATTCACGACAACCGACCTGTCGCTCATCGCCAGGGACGGAACGAATCTCCTGAACACCACTGTCCAGAAATCGTCAGCCGCCAAAACGGACCTTTCGAGCGTCTGCTTCAATGACGCGGGAAGATCCGCTTCTAACATCCTGCCTCTGTTTTCGTCGAACTCCTTCTTGAGCTCTCGCAGACGGACGATGCCAGATTTGCCATCGTCCGCTTGCGCTTCGAGACGGTGAATCTCCAGATAAGCTTCCGACACGTAAAGCGATGGCGGCAGGACCTCCGCAATGAGCTCCTTGCCAATCGCAATTCGCTTGTAGGCTTCGCCGCCGACGCGCAGCTGCGCCAGGGACAGCGAACCGATGCCCACGGCCACGACGACTGCGAACAGCGCAAGAAGCCCGAATGCGCCCATGGCGCGTGAAACAGTAATACGCATGGAAGTTCCTACCTGATAATGGCGGTTCGCCAGTTCGCGCGTTCTTCCGTAAACAGCCCGCGCGCCATGCCGATGAGGAGCCTGGCCCGAGCCGCTTTCACCGTCTCGCGTGAGGCGCACAGGCCGTGAGCGACAGGATTCGGCGACGCGCCGTTCACGAAAACGCAGCCGATGAGCCGACCCGTTCGGAAGTTTGAGATTTTCAGGCACATCCCGGCCCATGCCGGGGGATGATGAAGCGGCGTCATACCTGTTGGCGCGCGGAACGCGCACAATTCATCATAATGTAATTATAACAAACCAACTTGCACGCCGCAAGACGTTCACGTCGAGGATGTTTGAGTATTCTGAAATAAATATGAACTGGATTTCTGTGTAAGCAAGGCGGTTACATGCGCCGGTCGAAATGATGCTTGGTATTTTCGCGGGGAACAGGACGGGATACGGCCCCGCCCGCGCGGCGTGAGAAACGTCTCGTCCTGTCCTGCGAAGGGCGCCGAAGCCTCAATGCGTCAGCGGCTGAAGCCGCTTTCTATCCGGGAATAGACCTGCTGGCTGAACACCAGAATCTGGCTTCCGATAAACGGCGCCGTCAGCGCGATCACCCCCACGACGACAACCATCTTCGGGATGAACGTCAGGGTCATTTCCTGAACCTGGGTGAGGGCCTGAAAGAAGGCTATCACGATGCCAACAAGCATTGCGGCCGCCACCGGCGGCCCGGACGCGATCAAGATCGTCCATAGCGCCGACTGGACGATATCCAGTGCGTCCGCCTCGTTCATCAGACGATCGTCGTCCCTGAGGCGACCGGAATGCGCCGGCCGTCAGGGAGATTGGCTACGAGGGCGTTGTCGGCGATCGTGACCGAAGACACGACGCCCTGGACGCTCCCGTCCGCCGAGACGATTGTCCGGCCTATGATCCCGTCAGCCTGGCCCAGCATGGATGCTGTGATCAGCGCGTCGAGCTTGGCGTTCATCTGTATGCCCTGCTCAACGTTCGAAAATGAAGCGAGCTGGGCCATGAATTGGGTTCCGTCGGTCGGATCCGTAGGGTCCTGGTTCTTCAACTGCGCGACGAGAAGCTGAAGGAACGCGTTGTAGTCGACCGTTTGCGGCTTGCCGGACGGCGACGCTGTGGACGCCGTTCCGCTTCCAATCTGGGACACTGACATGTTGACCTCAAGCCGCCTGTTCGGTGGGCCTTGCCGCCCGCCCGAGGATCGCGTCCTCGATTGGATAGAGCCCGCGGATCGTCCGCAATGCTTCGAAATGCTTGCGTGCCTGAATGAGCTGATCCACTTCGCGAAGGCCGTCGATGACGTCGCGGTTCGAGAACGAGCGGATCGTGCGATCGAGCATGTCCTTGATCAGCATGGAAATGGGCTCGATGCCCGCAGGATCCATCAGTGCGCTCTGGACTGCAAAATAAAGCTGCTTGAGCGGCGTTGTCGCCTGCTCGGGCTGAAGCACGTGCGAGGCAAGGAGAAACGTGACGTCATTCAGGATTTTGAGCGTCACGCGGCGGTCAGCCGTGAAAACGGCGCCGTTCAGATAGATCTTTTCACCGGCGCGAAGATTTACCAACATTGCGTTACTCACTTCAGCCCGTCCCTGATGATTGTGTTGATCGCGACCAGCGTATCGAAACTGTCCCGGTTTCCCATGCGAAGCTCCTCTGCTTCCTTCATGATCCAGATGCCGATCGAAATCAGGCTCGCGCGCAGGGGCTTCGGAAGTGAGTTCTCATCGGACCCGAGGTCCTCGATGAAGATCGTCCACATCTGGCGCAGGTGATAGAGAGCCTCCGCGGCTACGCGCGATCCTGGGCCCCTCTCGTTGGCGCGCGTCAGCAGGTCGATGATCCGGTCGAAGGCCTCGCGCTCCCTCCGTCTGGCTTCGAACGCGCTGTCTTCGAGAATGTCGCTGTATGCGAACTGGTGCATGCTGAACGTCCGTCGCTTGAACTAGAGGTACTTCACGAGAGATAGGGCTTTCATGCGCGCGGTGACCGAGAAGGAGGCTTCCAGCCTTGCACTGAGGTCGCTGATCCTGAGTGACAGTTCGTATGGATCCTTGTTGACCATCTGTCCGGCCGCCAGGGCGAACAGATCCTTCTGCTTCTTCATGCTCTCCGTGGCCGCCTCCACCTTGTTGGAGGCGCTGCCGAGCGTTGCCCGTATGGCGTTGACGCCGATCGTCGCCTCCCCCAGCAGGCCGATTGACTTGTCGACCATCAGATTCAGCGTTTCGGCAGGAACCTTGTCGGCGCCCAGGCTTGAGGTGATGATGTATGCCATGGTTAGCTTGCGCAGGGCTGGTTCGTTCATGGTCGCGCCGGTCTTGATTCTCTGATTTTCGTCGATGGGGACTTCGCCGGCCTCGGCCGACGCGCCCGACCAGTTCGCGAGCCAGTTCGGACTGTCGAAAAGGGCGGCAAATCCATTTTCGAGCCAGTTAGACATCGCCGCCGGCGAGATCGCGCCGACCGCCGGATCGTTGCGGCCAAAACCGAACGCGGCGACGAAGCTTGCCTCGATGGCGGTCTGCGCGGGACCTGCCGGATCGAGAATGTCCTTGAGCGCCGGATGCTGTGTGTTGACCCCGGAAAACAGATAATTTCCGTCGAAAGTGCTATTGAGCTTCGTCGTCATGTCGCTGATCAGCTGCGCGGTCTGTTCCACCGCGACGTAGGCGGGCGCGGATCCATTGCGCGTGTTGATCAGAATTTCCTGCATCCGTTGCATGTTCGTGTTGAGCCCTTCCAGCGCAAGGTCCGCCGCTTCAAGACGGGCTCCAACAAGCGCATTCGCCTCGGCAATGGATTCAAGGCTCTTCATCCGGGCCTCGATCGCAATGTATTGGCCGGCGCGCGAGCCCAGCGTCCTTGAAACGTCGGCAACCTGACCGGACGCCAATTCGCCCTGCGCAATAGCCATTTCGCCTTGCGACCGCTGCAGCGACAATCTCAGGGCATAAGACTGCGAGTATGTGGAGATCCCGCCTGTGCGCACGTCAGTTACTCACCTGATCGAGTCGAAAAGCGTCTGGTAGAGACCGTTGATCGTCGTGATTAGCTTGGCGGATGCGCGATAGGCGTTTTCCACGTCAAGCAGTCGGGCCATTTCTTCGTCCACGTTCACACCCGTCGCATTTGAGAGAGCGACCGTCATGCGGTCCTTGAGCACGCCGGTCTGTTGAGAGGCCTCGCTGGCGCGCTGGTTGCGCGACGCCGAGAAGCTGATAGCGCCCTCTATGAAGGCGAGGAGGCCCTGGGACGATCCCAGCTGCGCGCCGGGATCGAAATCCTGCGCGCTCCGCATGGCGTCCACATAGCTGAGGAGCCTGGCTGAGTATCCCGCGGCTTGCGACGGATTGGCGACGTATGCTGCGTTGCCCGGGTCCGCCGCGCCGCCGTCGCGTATGCGCAGCGGCGATCCGCCCTGCGCAGGATCGACGCTCGGATTGACGCGGATGACGCCGGCGAGGCCCGGCATCAATACGGCCGCGCCCACAGGCGCTGCGCCCGGGTAGGTGAAGAGGCCCGGCAGCGCCGGCGCTGACGATGCGCCGCTGACGTCGGCTTCCGAGAACGCAACCACAAGGCCGCGGGCGATCTCATCGAGCTGCCGCTGGGTGAGGGGCGCGGCCTGATCGCGAATTTCGACGCTGCCGGACAGGCGGCCGCCACTCGCCCGCATTGGCGAGTGTTCGGCCGTAACGTTGACGCCATCGATGTAGACGTCATTTCCGCTGGCGCCGGCGGTGAATTGATCGGTCGCCGTGAAGCTGACAGTTCTTGGCTCGCGGTTGAAGAGAACCGCGCCGCCTGTCGCATAGATGGCGGTCGAGCCGTCAGAGTTCTGAACGACGTTGACGCCAATCTCGTTCGATAGAGCGGCAATGATGGAGTCGCGCTGGTCGAGGATGGCCGTGACGTCCCCGCCGCGTCCCTTCTCTCGCAGAAGCTCGCTTTCGGTGACCGAGAAGTCGGAAAGAAGCCTGTTGATGTTCGTCACGGATGTGGCGATAGCGGCGTCCGCCTGAGCGCGGACGTTCTGAATGGCTTCGTTCGCCGCAGCAAGCGTGGCGACGACGTCCTTCGCGGATTCGAGAACCGCGTCAGTCATGGCGAGATTGTTAGGCTGAGTGGCGGCAGTGCGCAGGGAATCCTGCAACGCTCCCAGCCTCCCCATGATGGATGTTTCCGGACCGGTTCCGGCAAATGCCGCATCGATCGCCTGGTAACCGTCCGCGGATGCCGAAGCCGCGGCCGACGCCGAGTTTGCATCGAGAAGAGAGCGTCGAAGGGCAAGGTCGGCGGCTCGCTCGATGGAAACGACCGCAGGGCCGTTCGGGCTCGTGCTGACGACAGCATACTTCTGTGCGTAGGATACGTCGCCTGCACCCGCTATGTTGCGTGAGGTCAAGGATGTCTGCGCGGACGCTATGCCCATTGAGGCGCGTGCGGCCTGGAAAGCGGCTGTCAGGCTCATGAATTGTCACCTGGCTCGATGTCGGTCAGCTCAGATGCGCAGCAATGTCTCGATCAGATCCGAAGATGCCTGAAACACCTTCGAATTGGCTGTATATCCGCGCTGGGCTTCGATCATCGTCGTCAGTTCGGTCGCCAGATCCACTGTTGAGTTCTCAAGTGACGACGAGATGATCTTGCCGAAACCGCCCTCATGCGCCGTTCCGAGAAGGATGGAGCCGGAGTCGACGCTTTCTGCGTAAGCGTTTCCGGTAACTGGCGTCAGCTGGTTCGGGCTTACAACATTGGCGAGCGGAATGCGGTAGGACGCCACGCGCGAACCATCCTCATAGACCGTGGAGACGAGGCCGTCGGTTCCAACTTCCAGGCGGCTGGACCGCACGGGCGCGCTCCCATTCATCTGCGCTTCGTAGGGCGTGAAGTTTGCAGCCAGCTGGGTTACGTCGGAAAGGTCTATCGTCGCGGCCTGACCGTTGGGCACAGTCAGGGCGACCAGGGCTGGAGCCGTCAACCGGCCGGTCGCCGGGTCAAAGCTGAGCGGCGCCGTGGCAAGCGGACCGGAGGCATAGGGGAATCCGTTGTTGGTGGCGACGCTTCGGTCGAAGAAAGCCGCCTCCCACGTGTTGTCGGCGGTCTTGGTGAAATAGACGTCGAGCGTGACCGCCGCCCCGAGATTGTCGTACGCGATGACCGAGGTTTTTGCGGACCATGAGGCGTTCGCCCCGTTCGACGAGGGAAGTTGCGCGCCTGCTACGATCGCCGCGCCGGAAGGAATGTTTGCGGCAATGAAGCCTTGTGTAGAAGGCGCGGACTTCAAGGTGGCGGTCGGCAGCGTGACCACGCTCAGTCCGGCGAGCGTCGTGACCGGCTGCTGGCCGTCAGAGATCGGATATCCCATCAGCGCGTATCCAGCCGAATTGACGAGCTGTCCGGATGAATCAGGCACAAACGCTCCGGCCCGGGTGAGCAGTTTGGCGCCGTCCATTGTCGTCACGACAAAGAAGCCATCGCCCTGAATTGCGAGATCCGTGACAGACGTCGTGGTGCTCAAGGAGCCCTGCTGCGTAAGATCGTAGCGCATGTGCGTGGCTACGCTGCCCGACGTGTAGCCATTCGCCGCAGCGTTTACCAGAACGGTCTCGAATTCTACGCCACCCTTCTTGTAGCCCGTCGTGCTCGAATTCGCGATGTTCTCCGCGACCATGCCGATCTTGGTGGACTGTGCGTTCATCCCCGAGATGCCGGTGCGCATGGCGTCAAACAGACTCATGGAAATCTCCTTGTGACAGCTCATTAAGCAGCCTTGAGCTTGCGTCAGCCTTGTCCTCTAGCGTTTGCCGCAGAAGTCCATGGCGGCGGGGGTCCACGCGCCAAGGCCAGTCGAGACCATGTTTGAGATGACGCTGCAGACATAGCGCTTCTGCGCCGGGTGATTGGACGGACCTGCGTGATACCGCCCAACCGCCGCCGTCCAGTTGCCTTCGCGTGCGAAAAGCTCCTTCAGAAAACTTGCTGCGTAATCGACGTTTCTCGCGGCGATGAGCATCTCGTCCGGCGATTTGAACTTGTGACCGTGATAGTGATGATTGATCTGCATGCAGCCGAGATCGATCAGCTTCGCGCCGCGCGCGCGCGCGGATCGAAACACATCCATTGCCTCCTGCGCCGTTGATGCGAAATAGGCTTTGCCTTCGATATTCAGAGCAAAGGGTTGCAGCTTGCCCTTGCGTGAGCTCTCGGTCATTGCGACGGAATACAGGACCTCAAGCGGCACGGAAAATTGCCGCGACGCGCGGATCATCTCTCGCTCGCAGGCGCCCAAGGGCTCCGAGCTCTTCGCCTGCACATTAAATGTACCGAATCCGTGCGCGAGGGTCGTGAGCGTGATCGCCAGAAGCGTCCTCGTTGTCGTCCCGATCATTAGGGCCTCTTTCTTCATTCCCGCGGCTCGCCGGGTTCCCTTTCTCCGATCCGCCATGCCTGTTGTCCCGCGTGAGCCCGTTGTCCGGTCCCGCACCGTCGCCAGTTGATAGGGCGCATTCAGAAACGCGCCTGATTTCGACGCCTGACACGTCGTAGCCCGCAGAGGATAACGCCTGAACGAGGTCGTCCTGCCTCTGCTCGAGCAATGACACCGTCGATGCTTTCAGCGTTTCAAGCCTGACGCTGAGCTGGTCCTGGCGCAGATTCAGCGTCACCTCGACCTGACCGAGTTCCTGCGGGTGGAGGGTCAGTTTCAGGTGAGAAGATATCTGCGGCCGCGCAACCTGGAACGCTTCGATCGCATCAATCATCGCGGCCGGTCCGCCTCCGGTTGGAGCAAGGCCTGTCGATTGTGAATTCGCGGCGGTGAAATGCCGGCCCTGCTCCACCAGGGTCACCCATACGCGACCGCGATCGTCAGGGGAGACAGGCTGCGCAAACTCTAGCGCAGACGAACGGAATGCGGGCGCCGCGGCTAGCTGCTCCACGGGTTCGGCGGCGATGAACGTTCCGGCTTGCGGATTTGCGGAAACGCCGGACCGTGCTGCGTCAACTTGTGAGAACGAAAGGGCGGAGGAAGCATCGGGGACGCTCTGACTGCGTCGGAGCTGGCGCTGATCTAAAAACTGCGGCAAGCCTGCTTCCGCATTCAAACGCGGAAACGCGGCCGCCATCCCGGTCTCGCCTTCCGCCTTCGCCACGCACCCGCCCAGGGAGCACAGAGCGTCAGGCGCAAAGTCTGCGAGTTGGGCAGCGCTCGCTTCAATCGATGAGGACGTGAGATCTCCGCCGGAAGCGTTCTGCTTTGTGAGGGCGGACAACAACACCCACAAAGCGTCCGAGGCCGCGACGGAGCCATCTACCACCATTGCATCTGGCTGGAGTCGATGTTTGGTTGCCGATAAGTCCAGCGCTGCATCGCGCACAAGCGAAGCGGCGCGGCCGCCCGGACGGCTCGCGAGCTGCGCTCCTGCCGCGCCGTGAACCTCGCAGGAGCGTTGCGTGCTTGCGGAGATCGCATCCGCGTCGAGCGGAGAGGGGCTTGATCCGCAGTCGGACGCATCGCCGCACTGGGCCGTTGTTCGGGAATGGTGCGCGGCCCGGACGGCGCTGGACCCTTGCCGGGCGAGCGGAATATCGCCGACCAGGCTATCGAATGAATCGGTGCAGTCTTTCCGCGAAGAACCGCGGCGGTCTGGACTCACCGCTGCGATCTGCGCTTCCTGTGCGTTGGCGCAGGCGAGGTTCACTTGGGTCCAGCCTTCTTGATGGCTCGGGTCGCATCCACGAGCAGCGTTTCGGCGTGGCTGATCGTCTTGTCGACGACCGTGGTTTCACCGTTCGGCCTTTTGGGCGGAGCCTTGCCGTTGTTTGGCGGCCATGAACGCATCTGCATGGCGAGCAGGGTTGCGGCGCGGTGGAGACGCTGGTGCTGAGCGTCAAGCAGGCCTTGCTCGACGCGCGTCAGCCGCCCGACGCCTTCGTCGAACCTTCCCGCGACGATTTCTGCGGCGCCCAGGTAAAGCGAAGCCTTCGCCGCGTCCTGCGTGCCAGGCGTAGCCTCCGCAAGCAATCGACCGGCGGAAAGCATGGCCGGCTCATAGGAGCCCGTGCGAAGCGCCCGCTGCGCGACCTGCACGAGGATCGCCTTGCGTTGCTCGGGGCGAAGATTGCCGCTCACGGAAATCGCGCGTTCGCGGAGCGCGCCGTCCTCGGAAAGCAATTGCTCCGTGAGGATGCCGAGTGCGCGGGCCTCAAGGGTTGGCGCGTAAGCCGACCTTGGAAATCTTCTATGGTATTGTTCGAGAAGGATGAGAGTCTGCTCATCCTTTCTGGCGCTCGCGGCGATGTCGACGGATCTGCGCAGAGCCGATTCCTCGATGATCGAACCGGGCATCAGGAGCCGGGCCACGGAAAGCCGGGCCAGTTGTTCGTCCGGTTTGTCGCGGGGGATCAGCGCCGCCTGCACGAGCGCGACGTGCCCGCCGACATCGGCCGGAAGCACAAGGGGATCCAGCGGCTCAAGCAACCGCGTGGCTTCGGCATGTCGTCCTTCGGCGAACGCGAGAGCTCCACGAATGAGACTCGTCTCGTCCTTGGGAAGCTCCGCCCTCGCAACAATAGTTCGCACAACGCGCGGCGGACCGCCGCTCAGCAGGAAAAGCGACAGGGCGCGTGCGTTCCGCGCGTCCTTCCATGCGGCGGCGTCGGCGTTCGGGAATTCGGCCGCCATGCGCTCCACTGCCGCCACGACGGCGGCGCGCGCTGATCCTCCGTCCCGCACGGTTGCGTCCTGTGCGAACTGCAGCGCCCGGGCAAGCGCGTAAGGTTCGCGGCCGGTCTCGTTCGCCGCTGCGCTCACGGACCAAGAAAGCGCAAATGTGATCGCGATGGCGTTGAAGCGATTCACCTCGAGGACTCCGGCTTCAGGAGAATCTCAATGCGGCGGTTTTCAGCAGCCATCCGGTCGTTCGGAAGCAAGGGCAGCTGATCGGCATGACCTTCGATCCGCTCGAGCCGCTTCTCTTCGAGTCCGCCGCGCCGGAGCATGTAGAAGGCCACCTGCGCCCTCGAAGCCGAAAGCCTCCAGTTGTCGGATCCGCCCACGCGGAATGGCCGTGCGTCAGTGTGCCCCCGGATGATGATGCGCCCTTCCTGCTTGGCCAGTATCCCGCCGATCTTTGCAAGCGCGTTGACAGCCTTCGCGTTGGGCGACGATGAGCCGACGCCGAACATGCTGAACGCCTCGGCGTCTGACAGGTTGATGACGACCCCTTCCGATGTCGCCTTTGCGGTTGCGATCAGCTGCTGGCTTGCGGGAAGGCTCTCGTTGATCGCGATCTTGATGGATTCCAGCAGAGCTTCCGCGTTCTTCGCCGCCGCTGCGTCCTTCTTTCGTTGATCAGCGTGACTCGCCGCCTTCCGGGGCGGCTCCGCGTTCGCTTCAGCTCGCTTTTCCTGCGGCGACGTGGCCGCAGGCGTGTTCGCGCGCGCTTGAACGAGCGGCGTTCCCGCCGGAGCGTTCAAGGCGGGCCGAATAGGCGCAAAGGGGTCCTGAAACGGCGCGGGCGCCTCGTCCACATTGGTCGAGGCGAGATTGGTCAAAGTCCGCTCGGCCTCGGCTGCAACGATTTCTGAGAGCACCGCGTCGGGGTTTTCGAAAAGACGCGCTTCCAGGAGCTTTTCAAAAGCGGATGGCGAGCCTTCCGTTTGTTGCGCTTTCTGCTGCGGCGGCTTGATGCCCGCCTTGCGGGGCGCCGTCTGGCTTGTGGCTGCGCCGTCCGCGCCTATCGTGGACTTGCCCTGAGCGTCAGGCGGCGGCGCGGGCGTGTCGCGGCCCTCTTCTACAGGCTGGACGATTTCCTTGGTCGGTTCGTCGAGAGAGGCGTCGAAGTCGGTGTTCCTTGGGTCCTGAAGGCCCTTTCGCGCGGGGGTCGTGTCGGTGATCTTGACGGGATTGAAATAGCGCGCAATCGCCGCCTGTGTTTCTTTGCTCGTCGAATTCACGATCCACAGAACAAGGAAGAACGCCATCATCGCGGTCATGAAGTCTGCGAATGCGATCTTCCATACACCGCCATGATGATCGTCATGACCATGGCCGCCCCTGCGGCGGACGATGATGATTTCCTTGACGTGTTCCTGCTCGTCAGACATCGGACACACCTGACTCGATGTCTGCCGACAACGCGTTGCGCCAGTGCTCCAGGCGCGTGCTGAAGCGGGTTGCGCCATCAGTCACGGCCACCTCGGCATCGCCGTTCGACACGAGATCGACCGACATCGCTGCGCCGGATATCTTGTTGCGCAGCGCTTCGATCAGCCCGGCTGGTCCGCTTATCCGCAAGACAGGCTGCCGATCGTCTGAAAGATACTGGCGAAGCTCCTCGGCCAAAGCGTCGATCGCCTTCCGTTCCATAGCCTCGTCGAGAAATTTCGCGAGGACCTGCGCGACGAGATTGCAAACGTCGGTCCGCAGCGCGCAAAGGCCGTCAACGAGGCGCGTTTGGAGGGCCGTCGCGTCGCCGTCCACCCATGCGCGTCTTGCCTCGGCAAGTTCGGCGGCAGCCCGCTCACGCTCAGCTTCCAACGCGCCTTCCGCCCGAAGGAGGCCTTCCTTCAAGCCTTGCGCGTACGCCTCCTCTCGCGCCGCCGCAATTTCCGCCTGACGCTCTGCTTCAGCATCGTGTTCGAGAAACTCGATCGCGCTCGACACAGGGGCCAGGCTAAAGTCATTCAGGAAGCCGTGAATGGGTTTGGGGTTCATCCGTTCTCTCCCTGGTGAACCCACTGCCTGAGCACCGCGGCCGCACGGTCTTCATCGAACATGATGATCTGCTCAAGCCGCGTCTGAGCGGCCCGAAGCGGCTTGCTGGAGATGTCTTCGATAAGACTTTGCTCGGCCTGGTCCATGGCCGAGGAGAAGGTCGGCAACTCGGGCATCGCCTCCATCATCTCGAGCACTGGCGCGCCGCCTTCGGACTCGGCCCGCGTCGGCGTTTGCATAAGCATGTTCATCAGCGGCCGCAGGACAAAGAAGATCACGAGGGCGGCGATCGCGAGCATGGCGAGAGCGCTGACGATGGTTCCGCTTTGACGCAGGACCTGTTCGCTCAGTGACGGACCGGGGGAAGCTTCAAGATCGCGGGCGATATCCGAGAAGTCGACTGCCGAGACCTTGATCACGTCGCCGCGGTCTTTCCTCAAGCCCGCCGCAGAAGCGACAAGGGACTCGATCTCCGCCAGTTGAGCGTTGAGAGATTCAGGGGACGCATTGCCCCCGAGCGAACTCGCGATGGCCGGGCGGTTTATCAAAAGTGCGATCGAGATGTTTTCGAGGGAATATCCGCCGGTGACTGTCTGAACCGTCTTGGATGAAACTTCGTAGTTTGTGAGTTCTTCGCGCCGCTGGGATTCTTCATTGGATTGACGCGTCGGCGCACCAGGCCGGTTTGCCTCCTGGGGAACATTTCTTTCGACGGTTACGGCTGACTGCTGAGCGGCGTTCGACGAATTCTGGTTCTCGCGGGTGACGCGGACGGATCGCTCCACGCGTGAGTTCGGATCGAAAATCGTTTCCGTTGTCTGGCGGCGGTCGGTGTTCAGACGAACGGCGACGCTGATCTGGAAGTTTCTCAGGTTGAGATAGGGAGAAAGCGTCCGGCGCACATTCTCCTGGATCTCGCTGGAGACGCTCTTTTCAAGCGATCTCGCCCGGCCCGAGGCAAGGTCGGTCTCATCGTCCTGAGTTGCCAGAAGAGTGCCGTCGCTGTTGATGAGCGTGACGTTGTCCGGTTTCATCCCCGGAACGGCCGCAGACACCAGGTGCCGCACGGCGCTTGAGAACTTGCTGTCGACGGAAGGGTCCGTCCTCACGATGACCGACGCCGAGGGCGGTTGCTTCGCGCGGCGGAATGAGCCTTCGTCCGCAAGCACGATGTGAACGCGCGCAGCCTTGACGCCGCGAATGAGCTGGATCGTGCGCGCAAGTTCGCCTTCAATGGCTCGCAGACGCGTCACCTCCTGCATGAAGGAGGTGAGGCCGAGGGAGCCAAGCTTGTCGAACAGTTCGTAGCCGTTGCTGGCGCCGTTCGGCAGCCCCTTTTCGGCCAGCAACATGCGGGCCCGCGCCGTCTGCCCGTAATTGACATAAACCGTTGTTCCGTTCGATGCCACGTCGAAGGGAATTCCACTTTCCTGAAGCGCCGCGGCAATTCGGCCCACGTCCGCCTTTTCGAGACCGGCGTAAAGGACTTCCTGTGATGGGCGGCTCAGAACGTATCCAGCGCCGATCGTCACGCCGATTAGTGCGAGCCCGGCGATGCCAAGGGCCGCAAGCCGGCGGGCGCCCAGCATGAGAAGGTTCGACCAGACGCGCTCGAAATTGTGAAGTACAACGTCCACAGATAAGGCCATCCTGATTTTTGATGGCCTCACCATGACCCATCAAGCTTGTGTGGGTCTTGAAAGGAAAAGGGGCCCCGGAGGGCCCCAGATCCGCTTCGATGTAGTGATACGTCAGTTGAACAGGCGCAGGATCATCGACGTGTTCTGGTTGGCGATCGAGAGAGCCTGCACGCCAAGCTGCTGCTGAACCTGCAGCGCCTGGAGGCGGGTGGATTCGACGTTCATGTCCGCGTCCACGAGCGCGCCGACGCCCTTCGAGATCGAGTCCGAGAGGCTCGAAACGAACGTCGACTGCATATCGATGCGGGTCTTCGAGGCGCCGAGCGAAGACGCCGCGCTGATCGTGTCGCTCAGGGCCGCGTCGGCGATTTCGATAAAGTCGGACAAAGTCTCCTGATCAGCGTCGGAATCGGTCAGCGCGGAGATGTCCAGCGTGGCGATGGAGCTCGTCGAGCCGTTCGAGCCGGTGCGATCCTTGTCGATGATGCCGCTCTGATCGTTGGCGTCGTACAGCTTCAGCTTGCTCGTATCGATGTCGATCGTGCCGACCGAAACGGCGCCGGCGGTGTCGCGATTGAAAGACGCCACGACGCTGCGGGTTGCGTTGTAGTCAGCCGCGCCCGAATCCTGCGAAAGCCAGTTCTGACCCGAGAAAACCGCCGATTCCGAGATGCTCTGTAGCTGCGACTGAAGGGCGCCGATTTCATCCTGGACCTTCTTGCGGTCGACGCCGGGCTGCTTGGCGGCGACCAGCTTGTTCTTGATCTCGTTGGTCACGTCCTTGGCCGCGTTGAGAGCGGACGTTGCGACGTCGATGGTGGCCGAGCCCAGATTAAGCGCGTCCTTCACCGAGGACAGGGCGCCGTTGTCCGACTTCATGGTCGTTGCGATCGACCAATAGGCTGCGTTGTCGGAAGCGTTCGCGACGCGAAGGCCCGTGGAAATGCGATTCTGCGTCTGCTCCAGATTCTTGCTCGTTGCGCCGAGCGTCTGGAGTGCGACCATGCCGGCGCGATTTGTGAGAAGGCTGCTCATTGAAGATGTCCCTTGTTTGATCGAGGTCGGGACATTCCGGTCTTAACGGGGACGATGGTGCGGCTTCATACCTATGAGCTTGCGATTTCGGCTCAACCCATCGTGAGAAAATAGATCGCACGATCATGGCAGATATGCAAGCGCCAATTTGAAAATAGAGGAAATTTTTTTGTAGTATAATAAAACAATGAGTTATCGGTGCGATCGCGTCAATTGTTACCGCATCAGTTACTTTTTGTTTCAGATTGACTGAGGAACTCCGCGAGCTCGCGAAACGCGTCGGCGCTCGGAAGAGCGGACGGCGACTGCGACAGGGCTGCATATATCTTCGGAGTCAGAAGGACGGCTTGATCGAGTTCGGGGTCTCCGCCGGCCTGATGTCCGCTGATTGACCGAAGGTCACGTGTTTCCTCATATGACGAGATCATCGCCTTCAGCCTTGTGACGAGAGTCGCCTGGTCCTGCGACCAGGCGTGTTGTGCGAGTCTCGAAATGGACGCAAGCACGTTGATTGCGGGATACTGACCCCTGTTCATGATTGTTCGGTCAAGCACAATGTGCCCGTCCAGTGTGCCACGCACGCTGTCGGCTACCGGATCATTGTGATCGTCTCCGTCGACGAGCACGGAGAAAATGCCGGTTATCGAGCCCGCGCCTTCGAGGCCTGGGCCTGCCCGCTCAAGTAAACGGGGGAGCTCGCTGAAGACGTTCGGCGTATAGCCGCGCGCCACAGGCGGCTCGCCTGCCGCCAGCGCGACTTCGCGAAGAGCGTGCGCGTAGCGGGTGATGGAATCGACGATGAGGAGGACCGAGTCGCCCTGATCGCGGAAGTATTCCGCAACGGCCATGGCGCTCTTGGGCGCCATGCGGCGGAACATGGCGCTCTCGTCGCTTGTCGCGACGACCACCACGGCCTTGCCCGCGTGTTGGCCAAGAATATCCTCGATGAACTCGCGGACCTCGCGGCCGCGCTCACCGACCAGCGCGATCACGACGACATCGAAGCCTTCGGCGCGCGCAAGCATACCGAGAAGAGTGGATTTTCCGACGCCGGATCCCGCGAAGACGCCCATGCGCTGCCCGGCGCAAAGCGGCGTGAAGATGTCGATGACCCGCACGCCCGTCGTGATGCGTGATCTGGCGCGGCTCCGGTGCATGGATGCAGGCGGCGCTGCGTCCAGCGGAACGGCGTCGGCTCCCCTGGCAAGCGGCCCACGCTCGTCAATCGGCTCGCCGAGCGCGTTGATCGTGCGTCCGAGCCATTGCCTGCATGGCTGAAGGACTTGCTGATTGCTGCGCCAGGCGAGGTCGTCGATTGCGACCGCGTCCCCCTCGTGCAGCATCTTTGCGACAAGTTGAGACGTGTCGACCCTGATCACTTCCGCAAGGGCCCCTGGCTTTTCTCCGATCCGCAAGATGCTTCCCAGACGCACGAAACGGGATAGGCCCGAAACAGTCAACGCAGCGGGCGAAATGGCCGACACGCGACCTGCGACGGACCATAGGTCCTTCGTCCCGGCATAATGGGACATATGCGCCGCCAGGCGCTCAAGTTGAGTGCTCATCGCCGCGGTCAGCTCGTTGAAGAGCCAAGGGTGCGGATCGAATCCGTCATCGAGGCCTCGGCCGCGTCAATTCCTGCGCTCACGCTTTCGAACAATCTCTGCACCGCGATGAGGCGTGACATCTCCATGACCGGATTCACGTTGGCGTTTTCGATGACGCCCTGCGCGAGGCCGGTTCGCACGAAGTCCACGATCGGGGCTGGCTCGCGATCCGGTCTGACGGCCGACCCCGGCGCGCGGGTCAGTTTGGCGGCGGGATCCATCGCGAACAGGCCAATCGCTCCCATCTGGGCGCCGCCCTGGGTGATCATGCCATCCTTGGCGATCACGGGCGCGGGACCATTCGGATCGAGCTGGATCGGCGCCCCGCCGACATCGAGAACGGCCTGCCCGTTGATCGTGTTCAGCGCTCCGGTCGCCGACATCACAAAGCGCCCATCCCGCGTGTAGGCGCGTCCTTCTGGCGTCTGGATGGCCATCCACCCGTTGCCGGTGATGGCGACGTCGAGCTTGTTGCCTGTCTGCACCATCTGTCCAGCAGCCATTGAAACGTACGTGTCTCCAGCAGAACTGAACGAGATCTGCGTGTTCGCGCTTTTGGCGAGCAGGGTCTCGAAGCGTATTTCCTCCGCCCTGAATCCGGGCGTGTTCATGTTGGCGACGTTGTGCGCAAGGGTCTCCATGCGCTGTTTGAGCGCGAGTTTGGCTGAAAGGCCCACATAGACGCCGGACTGCATGAGCGTGCCCTATCTCTTGAGGTTCTGGAGGCTGAAAAGCATGTCGATCGACATTCCGGTCGATGCGCCGGTGAAGAGCGATTCGATTGGCGTGCGCGTAATGTTGTTGTTGGCGTCCCACGTAGCCGCGAACCGCTGCAGCAGCTTCTGCACCTTCTCAGGCTTCTGAAGGTCTGCGATGTTGATCTTCCTCTCGATCATCTTTGCGGTGGCGTCGACATCGGTGGCCTGGCCGGTGGGAATGCCGACCAGCGTCTGGGTCACCTTCAGGAGGGCGGGATCGGCCATCAGCCCATAGACAGATTTGATGCCTGGGGCCTTGCGCTGGAAGTACAGGGCAAGGCGCACGCCCTCGTTCTGGGCGCCGGCGTCTTCCTCCAGGGTCTGGCGCAAATAGCGATCGACCGCGTCTTTTCGCGTGGAGGCGAAGGTGGTCGCTAGCTCCCCATAGCGGGCGAAATTGAAGGCTTTCGCGAACTCCTTGTAGCGTTGGTCCGAAAGGCGGTTGGCCATGGAAGAGGGGCTTTCGACTCCTTCGGCCAGGAGCTTCTTTATGAAGGCCTTCGCGTAGGACATGTCCTCAAGGCCGTAGGCCTTCATCGCAAACCTGAAGACCCGGTCATTCTTGACGAAATCATCGACAGTTTTGATATTGCCTATCTGTTTCAGATAGTTATCGACCTCGCGCTTGATCATTGGCTGCGCTGATGTGCGCGATATCGACTTGCCGATATCGGCCGAGATCATCCGGAAGCTGGCGTAGGTCGTGAGCACGGGTTCTTATCCTCAGGCCCGATCTTTGTCAGCCGTGGCTTATGCGAGGCTTTCCGGCAGCCGGGCCGAGCCGCGCCTTGCGCGCGAAAGGGTCGCTCGCCAACTCCGGTTGCGCCACTGGAGCCCTGAGGCGGATGGCTCGACGGCGCCCGGCGCCGCAGCGAAAGGCTCAGGCAAGCGACGCAAGGCAACTTGTCGCCCGTACTTCAATAAAAGGACCCGCCCACGTGACCTTTGCGCTTGGCCTTCTGGTCGCCTTCGGCTGCCTCTTCGGCGGCTATATGGCAATGGGCGGCCACCTGGGGGTGATCTGGCAGCCGTGGGAGTTCGTGATCATCGGCGGCTCTTCACTGGGCATCTTCATCGTGGCCAACCCGATGTACACCATCAAGGACAGCTTGAAGGCCGCGCTCGAGGCCATCCTCGACAAGGGGCCCAAGCAGCGCGACTACCTTGATGTGCTGGGCCTTCTGCACTCGCTGATGCGGGAGTTCAGGGCGAAGGGCAAGAACGCTCTTGAGGCGCACATCGAATCGCCGGCTGAATCCGAACTTTTCAAGCCTTATCCGAAGGTCCTGGCTAACGCTGACCTGACCATGTTCATCTGTGACTACATGCGCCTCATGATTATGGGCAATGCCAAGTCGCACGAGATCGAGGCCCTTATGGACGAGGAGCTGGAGACGATCATGCGCGAAAAGCAAAAGCCATATCAGGCATTGACAAACATGGCCGACGGACTGCCCGCGCTCGGCATCGTCGCGGCCGTTCTCGGCGTGATCAAGGCAATGGGCGCGCTCAATGAATCGCCAGAGAAGCTGGGCGCGCTGATCGGCGCCGCGCTCGTGGGAACCTTCGCCGGCATCTTCATGTCCTACGGGATGGTTGGGCCGCTCGCCTACAAGGTCAAGACAACGCGCGACAAGCAAGCCCGCATATACGGCGTCGTGAAACAGACGCTTCTTGCTTTCATGAATGGCGCGATGCCGCAAATCGCAATCGAGTTTGGACGCAAGATGATTTCCAGTAAGGACCGCCCCACGATCGACCAGGTCGAACAGGAGACCGTGACGCCCGGCGGCGGCGAACAATTGAAGGCTGCGTGATGAATACCGTAGATCAATCGGAATCGGTGAATTCAGCGCTTCGGAATTCAAGAACACCTCCTTATCTGAGGATAAAGGGCTCGACTTCCAACTCCGATGCAAAGCTCGCGGAGAGTCTTGAAGGGCTGCCAGGGAAGTTGGCTCAGGTCTTCCAGCCCGTTGCCGGCTGTGAGCTTTCGTTCAGTATTCGAGAAAAGCGACGCTCGCATGTCGGTGCGGTGCTGGATGAGCTCAACGGACGTGTCATCGCATGCGAATTCGTCGTGAACGAATGGGAATGTGCGATCCAGGTGCTGTTCGACCGACTGGGTCTTTATTCACTTCTTGAAGTGGCTCTTGGCGGATTCCGGCGCGATGGCGAGGTTCAGGCCGAACGTCCCTTCACCGCCCTCGAGGTTGCGATTTCGCAGCAGTTCAGTGAATTGTTCGCCGCCGCAATGCAGGAAGCATTCTCCGAAGTTGCAAATATAACTCTGACTTTCCAGCGTGTGGAGAAGCGGATGGACCTCCTCACGCGTGACGACAGATCTGGTCCTGGACTTCTGGTTGAACTGGGATTGGAGCTCGGCGAGCCGTCAGGCTCCATATTCATGCTGCTGTCGCCGGTGGCTCTGTCGCGGTTGCAAACAGCTTGCAGCGTGCGCGGGGGTAGCGAAGGCAAGATCGACGACGCTTTCTCGAGCGCGTTCATTCCGGAGATCCAATCGACGCCCGTTACGCTGAAGGCTGTCATCAGGGAAAGCGAATTCACGCTTGCTGACGTTGCCCGAATGAAGAAGGGCGACGTCCTGCGTCTCGGCCGCTCCGCCGGAGATCGTTTGACGCTCGTAGCTGAAGGCCGTCCTCTCGTGCGCTGTGCTCTTGGCCGCGCCGACGAAAGGTACACCGTCCGTGTGGAGCGAGTCGATTCCCTGACCACAGGCGTCGTATCCTGAGTAAAACCGGAGAGAGGTTGAACATGCTTGATCAAATGGACATCCAGAGCGAAGCCGAAGAAAGAGATTGGCTCGCCGTCGACCACGTAATGGGAATTCCCGTCACGCTCGACGTGATCGTCGGCTCGGCGCAGCTTCCGATTTCCTCGCTCATGAAGATGAGCAAGGGCACTGTGATACCGCTTGATCGCAAGATCGGCGAACCCGTCGAAATCGCGGTCAATGGTAGAGTCGTGGCCAAGGGTGAAGTCGTCGTTCTCGACGACGATCCGAGCCAGCTCGGAATATCGCTGATCGAAGTCAAAGGATCGCGATAATCTTGCCCCGCCGCAAATAACAGGCCCGCTTGTCATGTTCGGCCAGCGGCCGGCGCGTTCTTGCATATTGAATTCTGGGACAGCCTGAAATGAGTGCTGCAGCAACCGCAAGACACCTTCGCGGGCCCGAGAAGGTCGCCGCATTGCTCCTCGCGATGGACAAGTCCGTCGCGAGCAGTGTTCTGCGCCGGTTTGACCGCTCTGAAATTCGTCAAATCACGCTGGCTGCGTCTTCTCTTGGACGCTTGAGCGCGAACGTATTCGCAGACCTTGTTGAGGAATTCGCGACGCTGTTCTCCGCTGGCGCTGATCTTCAGGGTTCTCCTGTCGACGCAGAAAGGCTCCTGGAGAGCGCCTTGGAGCCCGACGTCGTGTCGGACATCATGTCCGACATTCTGGGTAAGAAGACGAACAACCTATGGAAGACGATCGATTCTCTTCCGCCTGAAGTTCTTTCGGGTTTCCTTGAGAAAGAGCATCCGCAGGCGATCGCTTTCTTCCTGTCCAAGTGCTCCGCTCCCGCTGCCGCGACCGTTCTGGCCCTTTTTGACGAGAACATGCGAAAACAGGTCGCTGTGCGCCTCGTCGCACCGCGACAGCCCTCCGAACGAATCCTGCATGCGTTTGAAGCTGTGATGCAGGAAGAACTGATGGCCGCCGACCGGAAGGGCAAAGGGGCCAATCCGCATCAGCGAGTGGCGAGCATTCTCAACAAGATGTCTCGCGAGCAGAGCGATGCGATTATCGCCAAGATCGCGGAGAGCGATGCAGGCGCGGCCGCAGCGATTCGTGAACTCATGTTTGGGTTCGAGGATATTCCGAAACTGTCGTCGCAGGCCCGCTTGGTGGTGTTCGAAAACATACCTCCGGAAAAGCTCATCCTTGCTCTGAAGGGCATGCCGTCCGACTTCGCCGAAATCGCGCTCTCGGCGTTGGGCGCCCGCGCCCGGCGCATGGTCGAACAGGAGCTTGCTTCGGGTCAGACGCCGCCAAGCCGGGATGTGGAGGCTGCGCGCCGTTCCATTGCGGACACAGTGCTCTCTCTGGCGGAGATGGGTGCGATCGAGCTTACCTCCGACGAGAGCGAGTGATCGTCCCGTGAGCGAAGAACCGGACCAGGAAAGCAAGACAGAAGAGGCTTCGGAAAAGAAAATCAGGGATGCCCTCGAAAAGGGCAATGTTCCGCATTCACGCGAACTCGTCGTTTTTGGCTCGCTTATGGGAATGATGGCGGCGGGCTATTTCCTGGTCCGGGAGCAGTCGCAACGCTTCGCCTCGGGCCTTCAAAGTTATCTCGCGCAGGCAGGCAGCCGCGAAATCACGGCGGGAGCCGATGCCGTGAAGATCATCATGGACGCAACGCTCGTGGCTCTGGCGTTCGCCCTTCCCGTCATGCTCCTGATGATGGCGTTCGGCGTAGTGGCGTCGCTTGCACAAGGCAAGCCAAGCCTGGTTCTCGACCGGATTATTCCAAAGGCTTCGAGAATCTCGCCCGCCGCCGGCTTCAAACGGATGTTCGGTTTGCGAGGTCAGGTTGAATTCGCAAAGACATCCATCAAGTTCATAGCGGTGAGCCTGATCGCGCTTCTGGTCGTGCAGCAGGAGCGAAAAAGCCTTGACGACCTGCTGCTCCTCGAAGCCTGGCAGATCCCAGATAGAGCTCTTGAAATCGGCCAGAAACTGATCAATTCGCTCGCCATTGCCGCACTTCTCATCGTGATCGCGGATATGTTCTGGTCCAGAATTCAATGGCGTCGTGATTTGCGGATGACGCGCAAGGAGCTTCAGGACGAGTACAAGGATTCAGAAGGAGATCCGATCTTCAAGGCGCGCCGTCGATCGATAGCGTTGCAAAGACGGCGCAACAGGATGATGAGCGCGGTGCCAAGCGCCACACTGGTTGTCACCAATCCAACGCATTTTGCAGTTGCGCTCAAGTACGTAAAGGGTGAGACGCCCGCGCCCGTGGTCGTGGCGAAAGGTTTGGACAAGCTTGCTCTGAGAATAAGGGCGGCAGCCGAGTCGCACGGCATCCCGGTTATAGAGGATCGGTTGCTGGCGCGTTCGTTGTACAAGGCCGTCGAAGTGGACCAGATCATCCGTCCGGAATTCTACCACGCGGTCGCCGAACTCATTCTAATGGTTCAGAGACGTGGGGCATGGGAGCCGAACACCTAGGCGGGCTCATTCAGGCGGCGCAGATGACAAAGGGCCAAAAGGCTGTTTGCGAGGAGATCCTCGCCAAAGCCATGAGAGATTTCGCCTCGGAAATGCGGATGGTCGACATCGAGCACCTTCTCGAGCTGGTCAACCAGGAAAAGCATTTTAATCTTCATGATCTTGTAAACTCATCCGCCGAGCTGTTCTTTCTGCCGGGCACACTGACCTTCGGTTGGGGCGCGCAGGTTCATGTGTCATGGTTGAAGACGCCGTGCGTCACCATCGATCTCGAGTTCAGGCACGGACAACTGACCCTATTCTTCACACTTCATCTTGAAGCCTACGGCGCAAGCGTTGACATCACCGAGTCTGTCTTCGACTGTTCGATAGATAGCGCCGCCGTCGCCGGTGACATGCTTTCCAGAGCGCTGAACGAAGCATTGTTGCCGCAATCCCGAGTTATTCGCTCTCCTTATTATCCAAGCCAAAAGGCTAGTCTGGCAAACCTTGCAGACGAATCTGCCGCCAGGGAAAATGGATGGTCAGCCTCGGGCAAGCACTTGGCCCCATAGTACGATCAGACAAGAAGGTCGTGCCATGAATCCGGTATTTCTATTCGGCTTTGCCAAGCAGCAATTGCAGTATCTGAACGCCCGGCAGATTGCGGTCACTCAGAACATCGTCAACTCGAGTACGCCGGGATACAAGACGCTGGACGTGAGGCCATTCTCGGATGTCATGAATGCCCGGCAGCAGGTGATGTTCACATCAAGCGCCGGGCACATGACGCCGTCCGGAAGATCGAGCGACATTTATCGCCAGATCCTGGCGTCGTCTCCGGAAACGCACGTCTCGGGCAACAATGTCAATCTCGACAACGAGATGTTGCGCGCCGGCGAAATTCGCCGGGCATACAATGTGAATACGGCTGTCGTGAAGGCGTTTCACAAGATGTCCCTCATGAGTGTGAAGGGCTGAGCATGGTTGACGCTCTATCGATGGCTGTAAAGATCGCCGGATCTGGCCTTCGCGCGCAGTCGACGCGTATGCGGATCGTTGCCGAGAATCTCGCAAATGTGGAGAGTACCGGAAATACTCCGGGCGCCGAACCCTACGCGCGAAAGACGATCACATTTGAGGGGGCCATGAACAAGGCCAATCTGGGGGGAGAGGTCAAGATCCGCGCGATCGGCGTCGATGAAAGCCCTTTCCGTGTCGAGTTGCGTCCAGGTCATCCCGCGGCAGACGAGAATGGGTACGTCAAGCTTCCAAATGTCGATCCGCTGATTGAGATGGCTGATCTTAAGGATGCGAACCGGGCCTACCAGGCGAATCTACAGGCGATAAAACAGGCGCGCGAACTTGTCGCCATGACTCTTGATCTTCTGAAAGGCTAATCATGATTGCTGCTGCTGGGCCAATTGCCGGCGTCGTTGCCTCCGCGGCGCCACTCGCCGCCAAGACCGCGGTCGCGGCCGGAAGCGACTTTTCCTCTGTCATGGCGAACCTCGCCGCTGGGGCTCTCGATGCGGTCAAGTCCGCAGAGGCTTCATCGCTCAGTGCGATGCAAGGCAAGGCTCAACTGCACGAGACCGTGGACGCGCTGCTTGCCGCAGAGCGATCCTTGCAGACGGTCATCGCAGTCCGCGACAAGGTGATCGCAGCCTATCAGGAAATCTCACGGATGCAGATCTGAGGTCCAAGCAATGCGAGCACTGACAATCGCTGCCACTGGAATGAGCGCTCAACAGCTTAATGTTGAGGTCATCTCCAATAACATGGCCAATATCAATACAACCGGATTCAAAAGGGCTCGCGCCGAGTTCACTGATCTGATGTATCAGGCGGAGCGTGTTCAGGGAGTCTCTACTCGGGGAGCCGATTCGACCGTCCCGGAAGGGGCGCAGGTGGGTCTTGGCGTCCGGACAGCGGCGATCCGGAATCTGCATACTCAGGGTTCCCTTGCATCCACGGGCAACCGGTTCGACCTTGCACTCTCGGGACGCGGCTGGTTTCAGATCAACACGCCAGAGGGAGACACTGTGTACACGCGCGCAGGCGCGTTCAACACCAATGCACAAGGCCAGCTGGTTACCGTCGACGGCTATCAGGTGCTGCCTCAGATTCAGATTCCGGTTGGGGCCCTTGACGTGAACGTTAGTCAAACCGGCGCAGTAACAGTTCGCCTGCCCGGTCAGGTACAGCCGCAGCAGGTTGGGCAGCTCACGCTGGCGGTTTTCGCGAACGATGTGGGTCTCGAGCCACTTGGCGGCAATCTGTATCGGGCAACGCCGGCCTCCGGCGATGCTGTTGTCGGGAATCCCGGGGAGGCTGGCTACGGAACCATCCGGCAGGGCTATCTTGAGAGCTCAAATGTGGATCCGGTGAAGGAGATCACCGACCTGATCTCGGCCCAGCGTGCTTACGAGATGAATTCGAAGATCATTCAGGCTGCCGACGAGATGGCGGGGGTCATCGCGAAGGGAATCAGATGATGAAGAATGGTTTGACGGGAGGAGCCCGGGCGGGTGCGTTCGTCTTCGCGGGCCTTGCGGTTCTGCTTTGCGCGACGACCGGCGCGCTCGCCACACAACGCCTCCTGCTGGTTCCCAATACGACGCTCTATCCGCGTGACGTCATCCGTCAAGAGCATCTCGCGCCTCGCGAATTTGTTTACGATCCGGATGGCCGGTCGATGTACGTCGAGAATCCCGAGGAAGCGATTGGCCTCGCGGCGCGCACGACGCTCCCCGCAAACCGGCCGATTCCCCTGTCTGCGCTGGAGAAGCCCAGACTTGTCGTCATCGGGGCGACTGTGAACATCCGCTATAGCGAGGGGGGGATCAATATTATCACGCGCGGCGTGGCCCTTCAGAGCGGTTCGGAGGGAGATCCGGTCAAGGTTCGCAACGGCGAAAGCGGCGTCACGATCGCTGGCGTCGTTGAGGCGGATGGAGCCGTCAGGGTCGTTGAACCGTGAGGAAACTTCTCGTTCTTGCGGCGTTGTTGCTTTCATTTTCGCCTGCGGCGGCCGATGTCGTCAGCCGCATCAAGGATGTGACCAGCGTGCAGGGCATGCGGGACAACCAGATCGTCGGTTACGGACTGGTCGTCGGTCTGCAGGGCACCGGCGACTCGATGCGCAACTCGGCGTTCACGGAGCAGGCGGTCCAGGCGATGCTCGAACGCATGGGCATCAACACCCGCAACAATCAGCTTCGCACGAAGAACGTAGCGGCTGTCCTCGTAACCGCGGACCTGCCCCCGTTCATCCGCCGCGGCGCGCGACTTGACGTGACTGTTTCCTCGCTCGGCGACGCGACATCACTGATGGGCGGCACGCTTGTTCTGACCCCGCTTTCGGCGGTCGATGGAACGGTATACGCTGTTGCTCAAGGGCAATTGGCTGTGACGGGCTTCACTGCGCAAGGCAAGTCCGAGGTGGTCACGCAAGGCGTCCCCACCGCTGCGCGGATACCCAACGGCGCGATTGTCGAGCGGGAGGTCAAACTTTCTATGAATGAGCTTCGCCCGCTCGTTCTGGAGCTTCGGAACCCCGATTTCACGACTGCTTCCCGAATCGCCGATACGATCAACAGATTCTCGGTCAGGCGCTACAAGAAGGCGCTTGCCGTCGAGCACGACCTGCGCAGCGTTGGAGTGGCGGTGCCCGCGGGTGTCAGTTCGGCCCGCCTGGTTTCAGAGATCGGCGACCTTCTCGTGCGGACCGACGTTCCTGCTCGTGTTGTCGTGGATGCGCGCTCGGGGACGATCGTGATCGGCCGTGACGTTCGGCTTTCAGCGTCGGCAGTGACCCATGGAACACTGACCGTTCGCGTTACCGAGACGCCTCAGGTCTCCCAACCGGAGGCCTTCAGCCGCGGCGAGACTGTCGTTACGAGCGACACCAACATCTCTGCTACGGAAACCGGCGGCCAATTCGTGATCATGCAAGGTCCGACGCTGAGGGCGCTTGTGCGAGGGCTTAATCAGACGGGCGTTAAGCCGAACGGGATCATTGCGATCCTGCAGGCGCTCAAATCCGCTGGCGCGTTGCAAGCGGAACTCATTCTGCAGTAGCACCCACCAGCCAGGCGCAAGGAACCTGTCGCAGAAGTGTTGGCATGCAATCCGCAGGGGTATGAAACAGTGCGTTTCCACGGTCTGTCTATCGTCCTGCTGGCGTGCGCCGCCGGCTTTGCGGCGCCGACGGCCAGCCTTGCGCAACAGGCGCAATCTCTGGATCTGATGCAGGTGGGCGCGCCGCTCGACCTCGGTGCGAATCGATCCGCGCCGTCGTCCAGCACGCGCCCATCCGCAACGGCGTCTCAAAGGGGGCCAGCGCGAAAGCCGCAATCCTCCGCGCGTGATCCGTCCGGGGCAACGGCCCCGCCGGCCGCAGGAAACAAGCGGACTGCCGCCAAAACCCAAAGGACGCGGCCTGGCGCCGCCGCACCCGGCTTGGACCCCGCCCTCGCGGAGACCGGATTGCCGGAATCGCTTTCCTTGCCGCTGGCGAGGGCGGTTCCGCAGGCCGCGCGTTTGCCAGGCGCCGCGCCTGCTGGATCGGAAGACGTGATGGCCCGTTCCGCGCAGACTGCAGAGGATCTTCGAAAACCTATACCGCCGCGTCCGGCGCCGCCGGGCGCATCACTCGCCGCCCAGGCTGCCCCGGACCCCCGGGAGTCTCCCGGCGACCCCGCTTACGCGGTAATACCCGCGCCGCCGGAGGCCGCTGCGCGTCCAGTGCGGAAAATAAGTCTCGATGCGCCGAGACAGGCTCCAGCGTCCTCGACTGCGGAAAGACCTGTCCAGCAGCAGGGTCAATCCCGGCGGGAACAGCCGGCGCAACCGGTGCTGACTCAGTCGAAGGAGCCCTCGCTGGAGGAGAGCTATTGTTCGAGTGCGGCAAATCACGCATCGCAATCGTTGTTCGCATGGCAGGCGGAGCGGCTGAACGCCCTGCGGGCGGAACTCGACGAACGTATTCGAGAATTGGAAGCCAAAAAGGCTGCTTATGAGCAGTGGCAAAGCCGCCATCGCGAACAGCAGGAAAAGTTCAACGCGAACTTCGTCGCGATCATCTCCCGGATGCGCCCCGATGCCGCAGCCGCACAATTGTCAAATATGGAAGAGGTTGCCGCGGCGCAAATCATAACAAGGCTCGACCCGAGAATTGCAAGCACGATTCTCAACGAGATGTCCCCTCCCAAGGCCGCGCGGCTTGCCGACAACATGACGGGCGGACCAGCCCCGGCGCAAAAGCGCTAGCTTCGCCCGCTGGTGATGGACAAGACCGTCACCTAGAAACAGGAACGCTCAGGTGCGGACAAAAGCCCGACGCAAGCGACGCGAGGCATGTTGCGCACATGAGCAATATTTCGAAACTCACCCTTATAGGAGCCGTCCGGCTGCGTGATCCAAGCCGTCGCGCAGGCAATAAGGGTGGTCACGTCAAGTTCGCGACGAATGTGCTTGCTGTCAGCGCGACGTGCGTTGCTGTGGCGGGATGCGCTGTCGATCCACGAGACATTGGACGCGCGCCCCATATGACGCCTGTTGGAACAGGTCTCGCCGCGCCTGAGCAAGCCCCGATCCCGAAGTACGCTTTCGCAGGCCAGAGTGGACTGGGAAGGGGATCCTTGTGGAACGACGCCAACGGGAACCTTTTCCGCGATCAGCGCGCTTCGAGGCTGGGCGACGTATTCACGATAAACATCTCCATCAACGATAAGGCGCAAATCGGAAACAGCACAGACCGCTCTCGAGAGTCTCAGGTCAAAAGCACGCTCGACTTCATGGCGAATATGTTTGGCGTCAATGCGCTCGGCGCGGCGGCGGCGGATATTCAGTCGAATTCAAGCACCAAGGGTCAGGGCGCGATAAACCGCTCCGAGAAAATCCAGCTTTCGGTAGCAGCTGTGGTGACGGGTGTTCTGCCGAACGGCAACCTGATGGTGCGAGGCAGCCAGGAGATCCGTGTCAATTACGAGCTCCGCGTGCTCGAAATTGCAGGCATCGTTCGTCCCGTAGATATCACCCGCGACAACACGATCGCCTACGACAAGATTGCCGAAGCGCGCGTATCGTACGGTGGTCGTGGCAGGCTCATGGAAGTCCAGCAGCCAAACGTCGTTCACCAGGTCTACGACCAGCTCAAGCCATTCTGATCTGGAGCGACCTCAATGAATGAACTTGCGGAGCGCAAGGCCGCGCCAGGCCTGGTCGGCAGGCTAACCCCATTTCTCGCTGTTGTAGTTCTTTGCGGCGGCATGGGCGCGGGATACCGGCTGATGATCGATTCTGTCGAAAGCCCAAAGCCGAAGCCCGACGCTGTCTCACCGCCGAAGGCCGAATTCGTCTACCACGCAATGCCGCCAGTCATCACAAACATAGGAAATCCGACGAGCGTATGGATCAGGCTTGATCTCACACTGAAGATGGCGGGTGAAATGCCAATGAGCGACATAGAGAAGGAATCCTCACGCTTTGCCGAAGACGCTCTGGCTTACGCCAGAACCTTGTCTGTGTCGGATGTGGAGGGGGCGACGGGACTGTTGCACCTGCGTCAGGACCTGGGGGAACGGGCATCGGTGCGTTCGAATGGAAAGATCAAGGAAGTCATCATCCGCTCGATGGTGCTCCAATGAGACGCCTTTACGCTCTCGCTATCGCTCTGACGGCGGTTGCTCCCGTCGAGGCAATTGCTCAGGTTTCCGATCTCCAGAAACTGTTGCCGGAGGGTGGTGGGGCGCTGTCCGGACGACTGATCCAGATGGTTCTGCTTCTGACAGTTCTGTCGATTGCGCCGGCCATTCTACTGACGGTGACCTGCTTTACCCGGTTTGTGGTGGCATTTTCGTTCCTGCGCTCAGGAATTGGGCTCCAGAGCACCCCGGCAAACCTCATCCTGATCAGCCTGTCACTATTCATGACATTCTACGTCATGGCCCCGACGTTCGACCGCGCGTGGGAGAATGGCGTCACCCCGCTCATGGAGAACAAGATCACCGAACAGGAGGCCATTGAGCGCATTGCCGATCCGTTTCGAACCTTCATGATGAAGCACGTCCGCGAGAAGGACTTGCGGATGTTCAGCGAAATGGCGAACGCAAGTTTTGGACCGCAGGAAGCGTCGACTCCAAGCATGAGAGTTCTTATTCCGGCCTTTATGATATCCGAGCTACGGCGAGGATTCGAGATCGGCTTTCTGATCGCGCTTCCATTTCTCGTCATAGATATGATTGTTGCGACGTTAGTCATGTCTATGGGGATGATGATGATGCCGCCGTCGGTCATAGCCCTGCCGATCAAAATCCTCTTCTTCATTCTGATCGATGGCTGGAACCTGCTTGTAGGCAGCCTCCTGCGTTCAATGATCTGACCATAGCCGCGGCTTGATCCAAATGACAAACCTGGTCGCTACGACTGCCATCGAGCCAAGCCCAACGAGATTTAGAGATGTGGGCTTCGCTGCAGGCATAATCTGCATTCTGTGCTTCTTCTTTCTGCCGTTGCCGGCAGTCGTTATCGATCTGGCCCTCGCATTCTCAATTGCGTTGTCCGTCCTTATTCTGATGGTCGCATTGTGGATACAGAAGCCGCTCGAATTCTCCTCGTTTCCCACCATACTTCTTGTTGCGACACTCCTCCGCCTGGCGCTCAATGTGGCTACGACCAGACTCATTCTGACGCATGGCGCAGAGGGTGTAACCGCAGCGGGATTCATCATCGGCGGATTCTCGAACATCGTCATGGGCAACGATTTCATGATCGGCCTGGTCGTGTTCATGATTCTGGTGACCGTAAACTTCCTTGTGATTACCAAAGGCGCGACGCGAATCGCAGAGGTGGGGGCACGGTTCACCCTTGATGCAATGCCGGGAAAGCAGATGGCAATAGACGCCGATCTGTCCGCCGGTATTATTGACGAGAAGGAAGCCCAGAAAAGGAGAAGAGAGCTTGAAGAGGAAAGCGCCTTCTTCGGTTCGATGGACGGCGCGTCCAAGTTTGTTCGAGGCGACGCGATCGCGGGCCTGATCATCCTCGCCGTAAACGTCGTCGGCGGGATCATACTGGGCGTGGCGCGTCACGGAATGCCGCTCGCCGACGCGACAGACGTATTCACAAAGCTTTCGGTGGGGGATGGGCTGGTCTCGCAAATTCCCGCGCTGATCGTTTCGCTGGCGGCTGGTCTCCTCGTCTCCAAGGGGGGCACGACCGGCGCTGCTGAACAGGCGGTCGTTGGACAACTGAGCAGCTATCCACGCGCGATGCTGGTGGCGGCCCTCCTGCTGCTTGTGCTTTCCGTTGTGCCGGGCCTCCCCTTCCTTCCATTCGCGATTCTTGCGGGCATTCTGGTCGCGGTAAGTTACTCCATTCTTAGGACGCGCTCAGCCACAGCCGCAAACACTGCAATGATCGAAGCGGCAGAGCGTGCGCGAGAGGGGCAAGATGAGAGGTCGATGCTCAAAGATGACCTCCGGGCGCCCGAAATCGAGCTATGCCTTGGAAAGCAAATAGCGCCAACAATCTACGCATCCCATGGCGAACTGTCCCATCGGGTCGCAAAAATGCGTCGCAAGTTCGCTCAGCAATACGGCTTCGTCGTTCCCGAGATCAAGCTGTCGGATAACGTAAACTGTCCGCCGACTTCTTACCAGGTCCGGTTGCACGGCGTTACGATTGCCACGCAGCAAGTACGCGTGGGGGAAATACTCGTTGTACTCGGCGATGGGAAGACGCCTGATTTCCCGGGTGACGAAGTGAAGGAGCCCGCCTTTGGAATGCGGGCTATGTGGGTGCCAGAGTCGCTCGCGATGGAAATGCGCGCGCAGGGATTTACCCCTATCGATATACTATCGGTTATCCTGACGCATCTAAGCGAAGTCATACGAAACAACCTTTCGCAATTGCTGTCATACAAGGATATGCGTCAATTGCTCGATAGACTTGATCCAGAATACAAGCGTCTCATCGACGATATGATCCCTGCTCATATTTCCCATTCCGGGCTTCAGGCAGTATTGAAACTCCTTCTGTCTGAGCGGGTCTCCATTCGTAACATCGGACTTGTGCTTGAAGCGGTTGCCGAGATCGCACCGCATGTACGCCGATCCGAGCAGGTGGTTGAACACGTGCGGATGCGGATGGCTCAACAGATATGCGGCGACCTGGCGGACGGTGGTGTCTTGAAGGTCCTGCGACTCGGCGGCCGGTGGGAGTTGGTCTTCCATCAGAGTCTCAAACGGGACGCGAAGGGTGAGGTTGTTGAATTCGATATTGACCCACGAATGCTCGAGCAATTCGGAGCTGAAGTGACGAAGGCCGTTCAGGAGCGCATGTCGACCGGTGACCAGTTCGCGATCGTGGCGGCGGCGGACGCGCGGCCGTATGTTCGAATGGTTGTAGAGCGCCTGTTCCCGTCGCTGCCGGTGCTCTCCAATCTCGAGCTTGCCCGTGGCATTGAAATCAGGTCTCTGGGATCGGTCTCGTGATTGCCCAAGCGGCTGATACGGTTCTGATGACGCTTGTTGTCCTTTGCCGGATCGGCTCATGCCTCATGTTCATTCCGGGGTTCTCGTCTACACGCGTCCCCGTTCGCGTCCGTCTCTTCATCGCGCTCAGCATCAGCGCGGCCGTTGCGCCATTGATTGCGCTTCCAGGCTTTGTTTCGGCGATTGAGCCAAATGTTGAGCTCGCGCGAATAATCCTTGCGGAAACAGCCTTCGGTGTTCTCCTTGGACTCCTTTGCCGTTTCATTTTCAATGCGTTGGAGGTCATGGGAGAAGTCATTTCAATGGCTATTGGGCTCACCAACAATCTTGGCGCTCCTATCGAAAGCAACGAGGTAATGCCCACGCTCTCAGCATTGATAAGTCTTACGGCGTCGCTTCTTTTTCTGGTCCTGGATCTTCATTGGGAAATCTTCAGAGGCATTGTCAACAGTTATGCGGTAGTCCCGCTCGGCGTTCGGATAGAATTCAGATCGTCGCTGATCGAACTGGTCGATGTTGCTGGCTTCGCTTTCACCGCCGCCCTGAAGATCGCCGGGCCATTTCTAATCTTCTCGCTGATCGCGAACTTTGCATTCGGGCTGGTCAACAAGATGATCCCCCAGATACCTATCTACTTTGTGTCTATGCCCTTTATTCTGAGCGGCGGAACGTGGCTCTTCTTTGCAATCTCGAAGTCCGCATTCAAGGTATTCATTGTCATGTTCTCTCTATGGCTATCGAAGCTGTGATGAGTGGGTACAACCGATTGAGCCGTATCCTCGCGACTCTTGATCTTCTGCGTCGAAGGGAAGAAGGAAACATCGCGCACTTTGAGCGCTCGATCGGCATCTTGGAAGAAGAGCGTCGGGCCCTGTTCACCGAAGGAACGAAGGCTGAATCGTTGTGCATCTTCGTGGACTTGTTTACAAAGCGAGCCGCAGCGATCAGCGCCAAAATCGAAACGATGAGAACAAAATCTGCAACGTCGAGGGCAAGTCTCAAGCTTACTCTGCGGCAAATTGATGCCGTAAAAGAGCGTATGCGAAGCGACGCGGCATCCAGCGATCGGAGGGCAGAAGAACTCAACCTGGCTGAATGGCTGGATTCGCGGCAAGCTTCCGAAAAGCCTGGACAAGCATAGTAGCCTCGTAAAGTTCATAAGTTATGGAACTTCGGATGAGCTTGGGAATTTCCAGCGATCTGATCATGGATGTGGCGAAGGCGGCGGACCCGGGGCGATCGCGCGCGGCGATCGCGCGCCTTGCAGACAGTCAAGATCCGAGCGCATTCGCTGCGCTGGTCGACCGAACGCCGGTTCGCGCAGATAGAAAAGCACCTATCACTCCTGCGGAAGGCGCCATCATTAATCGTAGCAGCTTTCAAGATCGTTCTGCGAACAGCGCCAAGAGCGTTGGAGCTGCGTTTGAGGCCATGATGTTACAGTCGCTGCTTCAGAACCTGATGCCTCAACAGACGACTTCAGTGTTTGGTAAAGGAATGGCCGGATCCGCCTATCGGATGTTTATGGCGGAACAATTTGCCAAGCAGATGACGAATGTCGGCGTTCTCGGCATCGGAACGATCGTTGACCGAAGTATTGCAGCAAGAGGCGGGGCGGATCGAACCATGCCCACTGTGCTTGGGAAGTCATTCGATGTTTGACGCGTCGAACTGTCAAAAGATCGCGGACGTGATTGCCGCATTTGATAAACTCGAAGCTCTCCTTCTAGAGGAAGAACGCTATCTTTCCGATCTATGTCTCGGCAAGCTGCGGCATACGACGGAACGCAAGACCGCCTCTCTGATGGAGCTCAACAAAACCATCCGAGCCCTGCCGGTCGAGCCCGGAAGGCCGCTCCGGGAAAGGTTTGCTGCTCTTCAAGGTAGATTGGCGTCAAACGAGCGAATTCTTGGGTTACACCTTGAAGCAGCGCGGAAGATATCCGCGCTGATCACTCAGGCCGTCGCCGACTACGATTCGGATGGAACGTATTCGTTGTTCCTGAATACGCCGGTGCGCTGATGTTGAAGACCATTGCGGTGGGGCTTGTTGGCGGCTTGGTGGCGCTTGCGGCAAACTGGTCTACAGGGGTCATGATCAGGCCCTCGGAAAGTGTTGTCGAGAAGCCGGTGAAGCCACAGCTTGAGGTTAAGAAAGCAGGTGGTTTAAACGTGCCAATTCTACGCCAAGGCGCGCTGCAAGGATACATGGTGGTGCAACTGGGATACTCCATCGAAGTCCGAACGGATGCACCGGCCGCCGGCGCTATTGAGGGAATCCTCTTGGACGAGGCATTCCGGGCGATCTATGCCGACAGTCGTCTCGATCATAAGTCGCTTCAAAGCTATGACTTTGCGGGTTTGACGAAACAACTTCGCGAAAGCGTCAGGAGGAGAATTTCCGCTGACGGATTGAAGGAAGTGCTTATCCAGGAATTCAATTTTGTGCCAGCGGGAGGCGTTAGGTGAAGCATGTATCGGAAGCCGGAGCGCGACGGAAAGGGCGGTTCCTCGTCCTGTCCGGTGGCGTCGGGTTAGCGGGATCGTGGCTGTTGCTTCTGGTCGCCGTTCTGGCGCCGGATTCACTCCAGTTCGAAACGGTGTCCAGCTTTGCATTGGCGCGCTTCAACTTCATCACGCTCGCCCAGTCTGCGATCCTCACCTCCATTGGACTGATACTGGCAGGGATGATCCGTAAGGGCGTCGACGCCTTGCGGGTGTTGTCTGATTACATCAGCAATCGACCTGCGATGTCGCCGGTGGCTGACATGCCTTCCCAATTTCCGGCCGCTGATGTCGGATCAGTGTCGCTGATCGGAGATGATCCTGTTCGGGCTGGGATGCCTCGCGAGGTTAAGTCGAGTGCCGAGAGAGCGGCTGATTTGTTCCCGGGTCGACGCTACGAGATCCACGCTGATGGAACGATCGAAATTGATACGCTTCTTGGCGCCAGGCGGTTTCGCTCATATGAAGAAGCAAGCCTGTTTGTTGGTCTGGGATCGCCTCGCCAACTGGCTGCCTGAGGTTAGAAGCGTCTTGTCTTGATCGCCGTATCAATCATCGCATTCGCTTCACGCATCAGCGTGTCGCAGTTGAGGTCGTTATAAAGTGCGCATCGATCGGGGTGAAAGCCCTTAGCAAAGGTGACGCGTATCTGACGTAGTTCTCGGGATGTTTGCGTCTTATCCACTAACGCTCGTAACACAACGAGAATATCTCCGACCTGAAGTTGCGCATCGTAGATGCGCTTGTGCTGATTGTACATTGTCGTAGTGTATCCGGCGGTTCCGGGGTTCAGAGACGGTGATCCTGACCCATGATCCTGCTGCGTCGAGTATGCGGACACCTTGGACGCCTTCCGTGCGCCGGGGTAGGCCGGTGGATCGGGAACAAAGTCGACCGAGATCCTGGGTCTGCGCAAGGTTTCTCGGTTGGAATCTCCCGCATTGCTCATAATGACCGTAAAAATGTCGGCACCCCTGCCGGGCGGCATATCAGTCATCTAGATAGTTCCTGAATGCTGAAGTTAGGGCTGCCAAAGAAGCAGCCACCAAGTAGGCCAATCCGGATTTCGTGTCGAGGACGCCGCCACATCAGCGCCAGCATGAGTATGACCTGCACTCTAGAGAGCTATGGTGTCCCTGGCGTCAAGGTACGGGAACGGGATCATACTCCAATGAAATTTTCGGCCCCGGCTTTATTGAATCCGACAGTCAATCGTCAGAGCAGCAAGACCTAGCGTCCAAGGCTGCACGAACTCCTGTTTGGAACCCGTCGATAACCGGAGCTTCCACTCTCGAAGGAATTGGCCGCAGTTGGCGGGGCAAACCTCACGAGCAAGTGCGATACAAAGAAAATAGGATGCGTGCACCAACGGATGTACCCCAGGTGATCATTGCATTTGCCCCGGCGAGCGTATGCACATGTCCTCATAAAAGTACCGACGATCGCGGATTAGAAAAATTGAAACGGAGCCATGGAGCTCTCATAGCAATCATTGGTGTATGACACTCCAAGAAATAATCACGCATTTGAAGCGCAGTTTATTGTTGAACGTCGGTTATCACAATAGCGCCGTTCCCGCGAGGCAAGGTCCGCGCAAGCTTCGCTGAATATTTGAGATCAGCAGGAGAACTCATGTTGATGAGCCATATTCACAAGACCTCCAGGTTACTGAGTCGTTAGCAAAGAGTGTAACCAGATCGGAAAAATGTCAGGAGTGGCGCTCTCGGATATGGGGGCAGTCAAGACGTCCCGAAAGGTCAAGTCGCACTTAGAGGTCCGTCGGTAGTGATCGAGGAAACAGACTATGGAGCCGAGAAGGACATTCCATTGTTCGACCGGAATCCATGGTGGGGCAAGCCTGCCTCGGTATTCCATTCAATCTATGGCTGGCGTCAGCCCGGCTGTCATTTCACATGTCCAAAGTGTAGAGCGGAAATATGAAATCTGGCGATGCTTCAGAGTACCAATTACCGGAACGACTGGACACGGCAACAGTCGCCAGCGTGTTCACTGACCTGATGGAAAGACGCGGTCAGGCGTTGTCGATCGACGGTACGGCGGTCCGCATGCTCGGGGCACATTGCGCGGAACTACTGCTGGCTGCTACGCACACGTGGCGGCAGGACGGCGTGACGCTTACATTTTCCGGCGCCTCTCGCGAATTATTGCACGACCTTGATCTTCTGGGTCTTTCGCTTCGAGATCTTGCTTCGCCGGAGTCGACCCAATGACCGAAATACTTATTGTCGATGACTCGCGCACCATGCGCGACATGCTTATTCGGGCTCTTACAGAAGGGGGCTTTGCCGTTACGCAGGCATCAGATGGGCAGGAGGCGCTCGAGGTGCTGGATGAATCAAACTTTGATTTGATTATCACTGATATCAACATGCCGCGCCTCGATGGCTTTGGTTTGATTGAGAGTATTCGAAAAGATAACAGACACCGGTTTACGCCCGTCGTCGTCCTGACAACCGAAAGCGCTGCAGATAAGAAGCAGAAGGCGCGTGACGCTGGAGCCAGCGGCTGGATCGTTAAACCATTTGAACCGAACAAGCTCATCGACGTGGTCCGTCGTCTAGCGCACTGAAGGTTGTCGTCATGAGTCTTGACGAAATTCGGGTCACATTCTTTTTGGAGTGCGAAGAGCAGCTCGCCGAACTTGAGACGGGCCTGGTGCGACTTCAGAGCGGGGAACGCGATCCTGAGCTCATTAATGGTATCTTCCGTGCGGTTCACTCTATCAAGGGTGGCGCCGGCGCATTCGGACTCGACGAACTTGTTGGTTTCGCACACAAGTTCGAGACAGTGCTCGATGAGATGCGAAGTGGAAATGTTGAGCCTACAGCGGATGTCGTGCATGTCATGCTTCGTTCAGCCGACATGCTTGCCGACGTAGTTGCCGCCGCAAGGGACCGGCGGGAGCTTGGGCAGGATGCCTTGGCCGAATCGCAGGCCTCATTGAACGGCCTCCTGATGAGATCCGACAAGGCAGAAGCCGAAGAACAGGTGGATTTCCAGCCGGTTCTGCTGGATCTCGAATTGGCGCCGGTCATTCCTGATGACGAGACGCAAGAGCACCGGTTCACGGTCGACTACAAGCCGAACGCTCAAAGTCTCAATCGGGGTAACGAACCGGTCTTGCTACTACGGGCGCTAGCCCGCCTTGGGACGGTGTCGTCGACGCCGTTCTTGACCACAAAGCCGCTCCTTCAGGACTTCGAATTTGGTCATCCGTATCTGTGGTGGCGAATTCAACTTACGACGTCGGAGAATGAGGCGAGTGTCCGCGAAGTGTTCGATTTCGTAGATGGCGACATCGATCTGTGCATCACCCGCGACAATAAGTGTGAAGCTGCTACGGCGCCTGCCGCCGATCCAGCCGAACAGGTCGTGGCGTCTAAAGCAGCTCCAATTGATGATGAAGTAACGAATAAGTTTAGTCCGGGGCCGTCCGAGGCCAGACGCTCTGTGGAGCGGACTCCTGGAGTCTCCGGCTCCAGCGAGGTCGCCGCTACGATCCGTGTGGACCTTGAGCGTATCGACCGGCTTATTAATCTGGTTGGTGAGATGGTTATCAACCAGGCGATGCTATCGCAGAACGTCTCCGAAGCGGGGCTTGGCGAATCATCGGCGATATCGGCGGGGCTTGGATCTCTTGAGCAGTTGACCCGTGAATTGCAGGAAAGCGTCATGGCGATACGGGCCCAGCCTGTGAAAACGCTGTTTCAGCGCATGTCACGGATTGTGCGCGAGGTTGGTGAAGCAACTGGAAAGTCAGTGGTGTTGCGTACAGACGGTGACGCAACGGAAGTTGATCGAACGGTTATTGAACGCATCGCGGATCCGTTGACCCATATGATCCGCAACGCTGTTGATCACGGCATCGAAAAGCCAGAAGATCGTGTAGCTAAGGGCAAGCCTAAGCAGGGCGTTGTTCAACTGTCAGCGGGTCACCGCTCGGGTCGGATCCTGATTGAGGTTTCTGACGATGGCGCTGGAATCGACAGGGTTGCGGTTCGCGAATCGGCGATCAGGAAGGGGCTTATATCGCCCGATATCCAAATGACGGACAGCGAAATCGACAACCTACTTTTCTTGCCGGGTTTCTCAACGGCGCAGAGCGTTTCGAATATATCCGGCCGCGGCGTCGGGATGGACGTCGTGAAGCGTTCGATCCAGGCGCTGGGTGGCCGGATATCGATTGCATCGCAGCAGGGGCAGGGCACTACCTTTACTCTTACTCTTCCCCTTACCCTCGCAATTCTCGATGGCATGGTGGTGAAGGTTCACGACGAGATGCTGGTTGTGCCGTTGACGGCAATTATCGAAACATTGAGGCCGAAGCCTACGGCTATTCATCAGATCGGCGCAAAGGGTCTTGTGCTGGCTGATCGGGGTGCTTTCGTTCCCACGATAGACGTCGGCGTGGAGCTTGGCTTCAGGGAAAGCGAATGCGATCCATTGAAGAGCGTTGCGCTTCTTGTCGAGACAGAAGTCGGAAAGCGTTGCGCGCTTCTGTGTGACACGATCGTGGATCAACGACAGGTCGTTATCAAGAGCCTCGCCGCAAACTACAAGCACGTCCCCGGAATAGCAGCCGCAACGATTCTCGGTGACGGACGGGTTGCGTTGATCATCGATGTCGACGCGTTCGTTGCCAGGACGTCACAACGTCCAACCTCCGTTCCAGTAGCCCTCGCCTCGTAGCAGGATTCGCCATGTCAGCACAGATGAAGTCCGATTCGGCAGTCGATTCCGAGTTTCTGGCCTTCCGCATCGGAGACCAGGAGTATTGTGTCGATATCATGCAGGTGCGTGAGATAAGAGGGTGGACCCCGACGACAACTCTTCCACACGCCCCATCATTCGTGAGGGGGGTGATCAATTTGCGCGGTTCCGTTCTGCCAATAGTTGATCTTGCAGATCGGTTGGGCCTACCTTCCGCGCGGGCGACCAAGCGCCACGTCGTAATCGTCGTTCAGGCCTTTCATCAAACGATCGGTCTCCTCGTGGACGCCGTTTCGGATATCCTGACCGAGCCGCGTGAGTCGATCCAGCCGACACCCGACGTCGCATCCGAAGTTGTGCGTGACTTTGTGCAGGGTGTTCTTGCGATCGATAATCGTCTGATAAATGTTATTGCACTTGACAATCTTGCGCCAGCAGCCTTGCAAGAAAGCGCGTGATGAACGCCTTTGGGGACATCGACGCGCGGAATGATCTGGCCCCGAGTCAAGAACTCGGGCCACGCGAGTTCTCGATGATCGCGAAGATCATGCATGACGAAGCCGGGATATACCTGCCGCCGGCAAAAAACTCGCTTGTTTTCGCGAGGCTGTCAAAGCGTCTACGAGCCCTGAATCTTACAAATTTCAAAGATTATTGCAATCTGGTAACCAGTGATCGTGGCCATGGCGAGAGGCGGCAGATGCTGTCAGCTCTCACGACAAACGTCACAAATTTCTTTCGAGAAAAGCATCATTTTGAACATATGCGCCTGGTGAGCCTGCCGCCGCTGCTCAAGCGGGCTCGGGAAGGCGGTCGTGTTCGACTCTGGTCGGCGGGATGTTCCACTGGCCAAGAACCATACTCGATTGCATTCACAATCTTGATGCTGGAGCCTCGCGCCAATTCTCTGGATCTGAGAATTCTTGCGACAGACATAGATCCGAAAGTCGTCGAAACCGGGGCGCGCGGTCTTTACCACGAGCGTGATCTTGCAGGTGTGCCCGCTGAGGTGCGTGATCGTTGGGTGCACAAGGTCGCCGGATCCGGGAACGGAATGATGGAGATCAGCGAAGAGGTGTGCGACCTGATCTCCTTCAGAGAGCTCAATCTGAATTCTCATTGGCCGATGAGGGGTCAGTTTGACATCGTATTCTGTCGAAACACTGTAATTTATTTCAACGGCGAGACCCAGGCTCAAGCATGGAACAATTTTGGCAATGTCATTCCGTCAGGCGGTTGGTTGTACATAGGCCATTCCGAACGCATATCTGGCCCCGCAGAGGCCTTCTTCTCGAATCTCGGGACCACGACGTATCGGAAGAAATAAATGTCTGAGCGCAAGCAGGTGCGGGTTCTGATTGTCGACGATTCGGCAACGACTCGGGCGCTAATTCGTGAGGTGCTCGCGAGCGATCCGCTTCTAAAGGTTGTGGGCGAAGCAACCAATCCACTCGAAGCCCGCGAAGCGATCAAAGTTCTTAATCCGGACGTGATGACGCTCGACATCGAGATGCCGCACATGAACGGACTGGACTTTCTGGAGAAAGTCATGGCTCTGCGGCCGTTTCCGGTAATCATGGTTTCCAACTTCACGGATCGCGGCGCAGAAGAGACTATCCGTGCCCTCGAATTGGGCGCGGTCGACTATATAGCAAAACCGACGCCGAGAAGACCCGGGTCTTTGAATGGGCTGCCTGCACGGATTCGTGCTGCCGCTCGCGCCAAGGTTCACGTGCGGAACTTGAACTGGGAGAAGAACGAGCGCCCAGCATCTGTGTGCTATCAGCCGAATGGCGCCATCGTCGCGGTAGGAGCGTCAACAGGGGGCGTTGATGCATTGATTGAGGTAATATCGAGGTTTCCCTCGAACTGCCCGCCGACCCTGGTGAGAATTCACATGCCAGCGATGTTTACCGCGCATTTTGCCCGCCGACTTGACAGGATCAGCAAGGCGACCGTGCGCGAGGCTAGTGATGGCGACGTGCTTCAGCCAGGTAAGGTGTTTATTGCGCCCGGCAGCATCGCACACCTACAGGTTTCTCGCAGCCCCACGGCCATGTGCCGGCTTCGCGGCACGGAACGTATTAACGGGCACAGGCCGTCAGTTGATGTCCTTTTTCATTCGGTGGCGAGGCGCGGCCAGCCGGCCGTGGGGGTTATCCTCACCGGCATGGGAAATGATGGAGCTGATGGTCTTCTCGCAATGCGCAAGGCTGGCGCATCCACCATAGGCCAGGATGCCGCGACCAGCGTGGTTTATGGAATGCCTCGCGTAGCCTTCGAGATAGGCGCCGTGCAGCAGCAATTGAGGATCGAGCAGATTGCGGATGCAATCCTATCGCTGACCGGCATGGCCGGGAAAGAAGATAAAAATGCCTAGCGCTTCACTACTTCAGATCATGGTCGTCGATGATACATATGTCAGCCGTGCTCTGATCGTCGACACTCTGGACGCGATTGGGATTAGGGGGGTTGCGCTCGCCAAGAATGGCGGCGAAGCCCTCAAGATGCTTATGGCGAAGCCTGTTCATATGGTCATCTCAGACATGAACATGCCCGAGATGGATGGTCTTGCATTGCTGAAAGGGCTTCGTGAATACAAGCCAACGAGCAAGATCGGATTCATTCTAGTCACCGGAAGCACAGACGCAAGTCTCATATCACGAGGCAGGGCGCTTGGTATGAACAACTTCGTCAAGAAGCCGTTCACAGCTGAGACGATGAAAGCTGCAATTGAAGCAGTGGTGGGAAAGCTTTCATGATCGATCTTGCGCCGACCGAGAAGCGTGACACGGTGCTCCAGGGAGAGTTTCGCGTCAGTCACGATCCGCATGTTGTGTGTTCGACGATTCTCGGTTCTTGCGTGGCGGCTTGCATCACTGATCCGAATGCAAGAATCGGTGGAATGAATCATTTCCTTTTGCCAGGCGCTTCCGTAGGGGGCCAGGATGATGAGCGTTACGGGGTTCACCTAATGGAGTTGCTCATTAACGGCCTCATGAGCAACGGTGCAAAGCGCGACCGGCTCGAAGCGAAACTTTTTGGCGGGGCAACGATGCTTGCTGGTTTGGGCGACATTGGCGAAAGAAATGCCTTGTTCGCTAGAAAATTCTTGGAGTACGAGGGTATCAAGATCGTCAACAGCGATCTTGGCGGCTCTCGTGGACGGCGCATACAATTCTGGCCAACGACCGGGAGAGTGCGTCTCGCCTATTTGGGCGCGAACGCCATTTCCGAAGAGCGGCGAGTCAAGTCCCCGCCAAACGCTAACAGTGGCGAGTTCGAAAGTTTTACCTGAGCGAGCAGAGGTGTACGATGTCCCACTCGCCAGCGCTTGTGCGTAAGACGGAACCTGTCAGTGCAGTACTCGGCCGCGTCGGCGCCGAGCTTCTCGATCTCAAGCTGATTGCGGAGGATATAGAAAGCATCGTAGCCGCACTGCTCGATCGTGAAAGCGATCAGGAGATCATTAAGACCTTCCTTGTCGAAGTGCAGCAGCTTGACCTGTTGGTACAAAGGATTGCGGGCGTTGGTTCATATATCAGCGACCTGGCGCTCCAGGCGCCCCGGGAATGGCGCGTGGATCCTTGCCAGTCCGCCTCGGGGTTGCAGTTGGGGGACCAGGTAAGCTGGTTGGTCAATGGAATTCGCTCTGAAAAGAACTCCGCAAACGATATCGATGACCTTTGGTTCACGGATTAGCTAATTCCGGCTTTTGCCGTTTCGGATGCTGTCAATCTGGTGTTGAGGCGTCAGGTTGCCGGCTCACATTCGGTGGCGGCGCCTTGCGCTCCAGCGGAGTTTCCCGATCTCGCGGATTGTCGCCTTGCCAGTGTCACCATCTCGTAAACCTGGTCCTCGCTGACCGGCTTTACCAAGAAGTGCTCGATACCTGCTTCCGACGCCTCGTTCTGATTGTCCAGTTGCGCCTGAGCAGTCAGAGCAACGATCATAGGACCGGGCTTGTATTGGTTAGTCTTGATGATGCGTCTTGCTGCGTCCAGTCCCCCAAGGCGCGGCATCTGAAGATCAAGGAAAATAAGATCGAAACGTTCGCTAGCCGCGATCTCGACGGCATGGAGTCCATCCTCCGCCTCTCGTACGCTGTGTCCCTTTTTCTCCAACAGGATTCGGATTAGCGTCCGGGATGATTTTGCGTCATCGACGACGAGTATTCGCAGAGGCGTGCTTTCCTCGACCGACGTTGAAGGGTTAGTTGCGATCGTGGCTTGCGTTGGCGGCGCCTCATCCATCGGCACTTCGATGAAGAAAGTGGAGCCCTTCCCCTCAACGCTTTCGGCGCGAATCGAGCCGCTCATCAGCTCTAGAAGCTTTCTGCAGATCGCCAGCCCGAGCCCGGTTCCGGCTGCTCTCAGCTTTCCCTGCGTCTCGCCTTGCTCGAAGGGCTGGAAGAGTCTGGCTTGTGCGGATTGACTGATCCCCATTCCTGTATCGGATATTGCAAAGTAGTATTGCACACGCCGGTTTGGTGTCTTCTCCGAGCGCGCAGTAATCGTAATGCTGCCACTCTCCGTGAATTTTGCGGCGTTGGCGCAGACGTTCAACAGCACCTGATAAAGACGGGCACGATCGCCGATAACACGTTGTGGCAATGTTGCAGCGTCACGCTTGAGTGCGACTTTGACGGGTTTGTCTCGCACGAGCAAGGAAGTCACTTCCGTCAGTTCATTAAGTAGGTCAGCGAGATCGAACGGCGCTTGATCGATCACCAGCCGACCCGCCTGAAGCTGCGAAAAATCAAGCACGTCGTTTACGATGTGGCGCAGGTGAGTTGCTGAACCATAGATAGTCCGAACGAAGTCGCTCTGCTCCTTGTCAAGTTGAGTGCCTCGAAGCAACCCGGAGAAGCCAAGGATTGCGTTGAGTGGCGTCCGGATTTCATGGCTCATCGCTGCGAGGAAGGCGGACTTCGCTTGGTCTGCGCGCTGAGCCTGTTCCGCAAGCGTCCGCATTTCATCTGCCTGACGTTCCAGTTGGGCCGTGATCTGCAGCAATGACGCCTCACGGTCCTTAAGATGCGTGACGTCAGACCTGATCCCTACACTGCCGCCCTCGGCGGTTCGCTTCTCAATGCCCCAGATCCATTTTCCTTCTGCGGTCTGAATCTCGAAGGGCTTCTCGTCATGCCTGTGTCCCGCAGTCTTCCGGGCTAATAATTCTTGCACGGTGGCCTGGTCCGGCACAACCCATTGCCCGGTTTCGAGGCCTTCCCTGATGATTTCATCAAAGCCGATTCCAGGAACTATCAGGTGCGCAACGCGTGGATAAAGGTTTCGCATCGCGTCATTTGCAATAACGACACGATCCTGCGCGTCGAGAAGTATAAACCCTTCGGGGAGTGTATCGACAGCATCAGCCAGACGCTGCCGCGCCGTGACGGCAATTTGCTCTTCACGCCTGAGCCGGTGGGCAAACCACGCGAGCCATGTGCCGAATAGGCATATCATCAATGTCAGCGCAGATCCGATTAGGAGATAGGCGCGCCGGCGTTCCGAATAGCTTTCGGAGACCTCCTGAACGGTTCTACCGCTCAGAACTATGAGAGGCTGATTCGGAACACGGCTGAAGTAGGCATAGCGATCCACGCCATCCGGGCCTTTATCAAGTAACCGTCCCGAGGCTTGCGAATCGATTTTTTCAATAAGGTCTTTTCGGCTAATTCCGTTTTCAAGCGCCCATTGCAAGGCAATCGATCTGGTACGTGTGAAGCCGTCAAAATGAATAAGAGCGACGAGCTCGCGATCTGCTTCGGTTGTTTCCGCCCAGTAACGCTGGAAGTAAAAGGGGTCGAGCGATGCGACGAGAATGCCAACAAATGAGCCGTCCGCTGCCCTGATCTTGCGGGATATCTGAATTGTCCACTTCCCGGAAACCCGGCCAAGGACGGGCCGTCCGATAAATAGCCCTTCAATCTTGTTGTCGAGGTGCACTCGAATGTGTTCGCGATCCCTGAGGTCGGTTCGATTGGGATCGGGCCCGGCTTGGGTCGCAACAGTGAACCCCTGGGGATCCACAAAAGCCATTTGCACCAAGGGTACGACTGAAAAGGCGCCGGCCTCGGCAACTTCCCTGAGTTTGGTTGGCGAAGGGTCCTGCAGCAATTCATAAGAAGCAAAGCCGATGAGAGCCTCGATCACTTGAATTGTGCTCGAGACCTGCTCCGCAAAGACCTTTGCCTGCTGCTCTGAAGCTGCATAGGCACGGTCCGTTTCCCTTTGCTTGGTTTGCTCAATAAATGAAAAGGTTGCGATCCATGTCGTCGCTATAAAGAACAGCATCACTGCTGCGACGGGGGCCATGTCCCGAGTGTATTTCAAAAGCGTATTCCTGCTAAATAACCTTTCACGTACGATTATGCATTCGCGCTCGCCAAGTCTAGTAGATATTCACGCGTCAATTCACTTGGTGGATGATACGTATGCTGTTGGATTGGCGATTGATTTGCCATGAGGCCGAACGGGTAGGCTTGCCAGAACCAGGGCCGCCATGATCGCTAAGTTTCCGGCCACGACGAAGCACGACGCAGCCAGAATGCCAACAGACATCCATATGGAAGCGAAGCCTAAAGCTATAACCGGGGTCGCAAGCAAGCAGATGATCACGTTGCCGTCCGCACGTCTTATCCAAAGCAGCTGGTTGCGTAGCATGTGGCATGTGACGGAGGTGGTAACAATTAGCTCGACCATAAACCCATCTACGTCCAAGCGGAAGCTCGCCGCCGGGCGGATCGACGATAATGGCGTCCGATTGGATTCACAGAAAACGGTTGTCGGAGAAGTGATTTCCGCCCAAAGTCATCCCTGATACGGCGAGGCCGCGCCGTCTCGCGATGACCTGCGAGTTCGTTTCAAAACTGATTAAAGTATGAGGGTCCGAGTTGACGATTTCAAAGGCAGGTCGAATATTGCGTGATATGTTTCCGATTGCTGCTTCGCGCGCAACCAGATGAACTTCAATTCAGCTTGGACTAGAGTATAATTGCATGAGTCTACGTGTTCTTGTTGTTGAAGACTCTTCTTCTCTGCGGAAATTGATGAGTGCGGCCCTTCGCCAGCGAGGGATCGAGGTTTTCGAGGCCTGGTCCCTTTCTTCGGCTCGTCTGCTCATCTCATCCGTTCGCCCTTCAGTCCTGTTACTTGATCTTAGCCTTGAAGATGAGGATGGCTACGACCTCCTCTCCGAGGCGGCAGCCGACGGTTTGCCCACTATCGTGGTCTCCGCGCGCGAGATGCCGTCTGAACGGGTCAAGAGCCTGACGATGGGCGCTGCCGACTACGTTGTAAAACCGGTTGATTACGATGAACTCAGCCTGCGGATTCAGCGCGCGGAGAAACTGCGGCCCACCGTACACGCGAACACCATCTCGACCACCAGCATTGACGGCCTGACATTGGACCTGGTCAATCGCACGGTAGTCTACAATGGCAAAGAGTCGGACGTGCTGTCACCGAACGAGTTTTCCCTCGTTCTGCATCTGCTCGATGCCGGTGGGCGGATATTGAGTCGCGAGGAGGTGGCGACGAATGTGCTTGGGCGGGCCAGTCTCGCCGAGGGGCGGAGCGTCGATGTATTGGTGTTCAAGGTCCGCCGCAAGATGGAGGGTGTATGCGCGGGCGATTTGATCGAAACCGTGCGGGGATCCGGCTACAGGTTGTCGAACGCCGGACGCGCTGCCGCTATCGCCGATGAGCGTGGGTGACGACTCCCGGGCCGGAAGGGCACCAATAGCGTTTGGCGGGATTTTCCAGGTGGCGGCGGCGGGCTGGGCCCCTGTTTTTACTAGTTGAACCCCTTGCCTGCTGCGGATCAGGGCGCCTGTGTGCGTTGCATCCTGGCGACACGTTCCATGCGCAGTTAAAAAAAGTTGTCATCTGCGGAGCTTGTAACGACCGCCGTAACGTTAAGCTCGGTAATAGGGCGCACTCGTACTTCAGCGATGTGGATATGTCAGTCCGGTATCGTCTCGCGAGCGCCGTCACGGGCTTGAAGCCGAATGTGAATGGCGGCTGATCACTGGGCGTGGGCTGACATCCGCGGAGCGAAGCGCGCAAACATGGTGTGTGCTCATGCTTGTTTTTGTCGACGACCGCGAAATTGTCTGTGACGCGTACTCAAGCGCCTTCATGAACGACGGGCTTTCAACATTGCGGTTCGAGCCCGATGAGTTTCTGGCCTGGCTGTCCGACGCTTCGAGCGTCGATCTTCAGTCGATTGAGGCGTTCATTATCGGTCACGGCGTTGGAATGACGCGCTGGCCGAGCGTCATCCGTGAAAGATCGAATGCGCCAATTCTGGCGCTCATCGACACGCCATCCCTCGAGCAAACGGTTGAACTGTTTGCCGTAGGTGTTGATGACGTGGTCCGTAAGCCGGTGCACGCCCGCGAGATCGTCGCCAGAATTGGCGCTATTCGCCGCCGGATCCAGCCGGCCGAAGTCAAGACGTCGCAAAAAAGCGTGGTTGCTTTCTTTGACGGGCGTGACCCGGAGGTGAATGGGCGCGTTTTTACGCTGCCGAGGCGCGAACGTCGCATCCTTGAGTTCTTTATTGCGAATGCGGACAAGCGGGTTTCCAAAGCCCAGATATTCAATGCAGTGTATGGGCTATTCGAGGATAGCGTCGACGAATCAGTAATTGAGAGTCACATCTCAAAACTCCGCAAGAAGTTGCGCGGACGCCTCGGGTACGATCCGATCGACGCCAAACGTTACCTTGGTTATCTATACAGCTCGCGTCCGCAAATGGGTCAGACCGCGCGCGGTAAGGACGCATGTTCATATCCCGACGCGAACGGAGTCAGCACTTTTAACCTGGAAGCCGCGTGAGCCTGGAGGTTCACGCGACTTCGTTGACCAGGGGTGACGTAACCTCTGCCACGAGCCTGAAAACGAGACTGTAAAACGATTCCGGCAATTGGATGCATCAATTGCATGTCGGTCTCCAGGATTGCCGGCTTGATCGAGATCATTAAAATTGGCTGCGATCATAAGGTGTTCGACACAGGGCGATGATCATCAGGCAGCGGCATTGAATCCTTTCTTGCGAGGAGTGTTGCTCGTCTGCCGGTCGCGCTTTCCGTTTGGAAATGGCTTGCGCCGGGCGGGGCAAGTTGAATTGGCGCGGCTTTAGGGCTGCCATGCGAGCGTTCACCGGGCGGCCGCTAGTGACAATGGCCTGAAATTGAGGTTCAGGTGTAATCTCTGAACACGAATTGCTTTCGAGGCCATCCATGCCGCGCGGCCCTTCCCTTCGCATTGCGCTTGTCGGGCTAGTCATCACGCTCCTGGCGGGCGCCGGGGTTGTGTACACGATATGGTCTTCTGCCCGGTCGATTGAGGCGGAATGGTCGAGCCGCCTTTCTGCCGTGGCCACCATGATGTCGGCGCACGCACGCCAAAGTATCGGGGCAGCGGATCTCGTTCTAAGGAGCATCACGGACAATTTCCAGGAGCTTGCTGTTACCGATCAGGATGCGCTGCGGGAAAAATTTGGAACGCAAGAAGCGTTCGATATGCTGAAAACGGCGACAAGGAGTGTCCCGCAAATCGACGTCGCCACCATCGTGGCGCTCAACGGCGACGTAATCAATTTTACGCGCTCTTTTCCGCCGCCGCGCATCAACCTGGCAGACCGGGATTACTTCCAGGCGCATCTCCGGGATCCGTCGCTGGAGGTTTACCTCAGCATTCCGGTGCAAAACCGCGGCGACGGCGGGTGGACATTCTACTTGGCCCGGAAGATACGGGCAAAGAACGGCGAAATGGTCGGCCTTGTTCTGACGGGCCTGTTCAGTGACTTTTTCGCGAACTTCTATCAATCAATCAGCATCGGCCCGGGACAGGCCATGTCCATCTACCGCAGCGATGGCGCCCTGCTGGCGCGTTATCCGGTTGTCCGGTCATCGCTCGGTAAGTCGTTTGCGGAGTCGGCCACATTCCTTGAAGCCCTGCACGGGCAGGACGACGGTGTTGCGATCACCAATACGGCGCGAACAACGGATGCGGAGAACAACGAAACCCGAATGATCGCGGCCAAACGGGATGCGGACTATCCGCTTGTCGTGGCGACGAACACGAGTCAGTCCATCTATATGGCGCAATGGCGGAAGAATGCCTGGCTTCTGGGTGTCGCCGGAGGGCTGCTGTGCGTCGTGCTCGTGACAGCGACAATTGTCGTCCTTCGCCTGGTGCGCGAACTCGATCTTGCGCGCACGCAAGCGTTGAGCGCCGCTGCCGCGAAGAGCCGATTTGCGTCGACCGTTAGCCATGAATTGCGCACGCCTTTGGCCGCAATCATATCCGGATCGACCCAGCTTCTTGATCACGACCTGAAGGTGGAGCCACTCAAACTTGCCCTCGTCGTTTCGCGATCCGCCCAGCATCTCCTCTTGTTGATAAACGACATCCTGCAGTTCTCCCGCTTCGATGCGGGCAAGGAGACCATCACGCCGGAAGCGTTTGCGGTCCGGGACCTGGCGAATCACGTCATCGACATCACGCGCGCGTTGCCGCATGCCGAACGCCTCGGCATCCGAAGCGTCGTCGCCGGGCACGTTCCGCACAGCGTGCTCACGGACAAGGGCCGCCTGACCCAGGTCCTGCTCAACCTTCTCGGAAACGCCGTGAAGTATACGGCTTCCGGGGAGGTGACGCTGGAGGTCGACTATAGCGACGGAACGCTCTTGCTGTCCGTACGTGACACCGGTCCGGGCATCGCTCCGGCGGATCAGGGCCGGATATTCGAACCGTTCGAACGCGTAGGGCGGGCTTCCTACGATGCGCCGGGGACGGGCCTTGGCCTTTCAATTTGCCGCAGGATTGTAGATCTTCTGGAGGGCAAGCTCGAGCTCGTGAGCGAGCCGGGGAAAGGCTCCACCTTCCTCGTCGCCATCCCTGCGCCTGTCATTGATGACAGGGCTTCGGACCGGGCGGCGGAGCCTGAAATGGCCGTCTCCCGCAACCTGCGGGTCTTGCTGGCCGAAGATGCGGCGGCGTTGCGCCGGCTGATGAGCCTGCAGTTGCGGAAGGAGGGATACGAAGTCACTGCGGTGGCGAATGGCCGTGAGGCGCTGGAGTACGTACAGAAATCAGTTCCGGACTTCGTCCTGATGGACATTCAGATGCCGGAGATGGATGGTTTGGAGGCGGCGCGCCGGATCCGAGCCTTGCCAGGCGCGGCGGCAAGCGTTCCGATCATCGCGATCACGGCCGTCGTGAACGAACTCGTCGTGGCGGACACGCATGATGCGGGCATAAATGTCGCTATCAGCAAGCCGCTCAATCTTGGCGAACTCAAGAAAATCCTGACGGCGAACCTGCACGGCGTGCATGGCCTGAAGCAACCCGTTTGAAGCGTTTTGCTTCGGCGCCCGCTTGCATTTTGCACTGGCTCGCTGTTTGTATATCGAATTCACGGCATATCTGTTTCATTCAATGACGATTTTCTTGAAGCAACAAATCCAATGCATCCTAACAAGCTGAAAAAACGTGCGAATGGCGCCGATGCCCGCCTGTCTCTCGCTACACGGGGGGCGGGATGCTGCTGAAGGAGCTAGCCCCCGCCGTCGGCTTCGGCACCAGCGGCCTGCGGGCTCTGGTCGCCGATCTGACGCCGGCCATCGTCAGTGCATATGCGCGGGCGTTCGTTCGAGCATTGCGTGATCAAGGCGCCGGCGTCCGCAGCTGCGTGGTCGGATGGGACCTGCGTCCGAGCAGCCCCTCTATCGCCGCGGCTGTTTGCGCCGGGCTTGAAGCGGAGGGAGTCGATCCCGAAATCGCTGGCCCGTGTCCCACTCCCGCCATTGGTCTGCGAGCCATCGCAACGGGCCGCCCGGGAGTTGCGGTGACCGGAAGCCATATTCCTTTTGATCGTAATGGGGTGAAGTTCTTTACCCCCCAGGGCGAGATCACAAAGGCTGACGAGGTCGCCATAACCGGCTGCGACGCCCGCGACCTGTTGATCGAGCGCGAGGCGGCCGCTGGAGCGGTTGATCGGTGGCGCATGGCGTTGGCGCAACCTTCAGGTGAAACGCTCTCCGCCTACCACGCCCGATTCCAGGCTGCGTTTGGAGCGGGTTCGCTTGCTGGCCTGCGCATTGGCGTCTACCAGCACAGCGCTGTGGGGCGGGACTTCCTGACCGGCCTTCTGCAGGAGCTCGGCGCGCAGGTCGTTGCGCTCGGGCGAAGCGATTCCTATGTGCCCATCGACACCGAAGTCGTCCTGCCGGAGGACGAAGCGCGCGCAGCGGCCTGGATTGCGGAACATCGGCTCGACGCGGTGGTCTCGACGGACGGTGACGGGGACCGGCCGTGGATTTGCGACGAGCAGGGCGCTTTTATGCGTGGCGACGTTCTGGGCGTCATCGCGGCGCGCCGCCTCGGCGCGGACAGCGTCGCTACGCCGGTAAGCTCGAACACCGCCCTGGAGAAGTGCGGCTTCTTCGGGCGCATTGCGCGCACGCGCATAGGCTCGCCATTCGTTATCGAGGCGATGGAGGAATTGGCGCGCGAGACGGGAGCCGCCGTCGCCGGCTACGAGGCGAACGGTGGATTCCTCACGCAGACCGAATTGCGATTGAACGGGGTTGCGCTGTCGCCCTTGCCGACGCGTGACAGCACGCTGCCGATTTTACTCGCGCTTACCTGCGCAAAGGAAAACGGGGCGCCGCTCTCCGCACTGATTGACGCCCTTCCGCCGCGACGCACATCTTCCGGCAGCATAAAGGGAATCGCCACTGCCGACAGCGCCGCTTTCATCTCGGAACTACGGGCGAGCGCGGCTGCGCTATCGGCGTTTCTTGGGTTCGCAGGGTCGCCGCCGTTCCAAAGCGACTCCACCGATGGCCTGCGCGTCGAACTCGTCAACGGCGACATCGTTCACTTGCGGCCGTCGGGAAACGCCCCGGAGTTTCGCTGCTATGTCGAGGCCGACTCGCAGCACCGGGCCGACGCGCTGCTGGTTGACGCCCTGGGCGCCATCGGCGCCCGATTCGGGGCCAACCGCTAGCCGCCCGTGCGCGTGGCCCGCCACGCGTTCGGACGCACCCCGCGAATCTCGTTTCCATTGACGCTGCCGTAATAGGGCACGCCGCCAGCGATGAAGCTGATCTCGTCGCCGTGAACACGGCCATCCTCGATGGGCGCGCCCCCGAGTGTTCCTGTGATCTTCTGGAACTTCTGCGTCACGACGAGATCGGCGTCACCCAGTCTCCATGCGCCGCCCGCATTTGCGGGCACGATGTACTTGTAGACCCGGCACCAAGCGTTGCACTCGGGGCCCAGTTCCGCGGCCTCGTCATGCTCCCAGTCGGTGATCGTATAGGTCACGGTCACGATACGCGTGCCTGGACGCAGCTTCAGGAAGTTCGGGACAAGCTGATCGAGGTTTTGCGACAGAAGGAAGAGCGGCATCACCGTCGCCTTCGAGATGTCGGCCGTGTACATGTCGCCCTCGACGAACTTCGCCCGGTCGGCGACGCCGGCCGCCTGCGCTTGCTTGCGCGCGTACTCAACCATCTGCGGGTTGAACTCGACGCCGTGGCCGCTTGCGCCCCGCCGGGCGGCGGCGATCACCATGCGTCCGTCGCCCGAACCCAGGTCGATCACGTAGTCGCCCGGCTGCAGGCCTGCGAGGTCGAGGGCCGCCTGAACCGTTTCCTCGGGCGTTGGAACCCAGACGACATCCTTGCCGGGCTGGCCAGAATAAGGCTCGAACGGTTGTTCGGACGTCTGGGCGGCCGCGCCTGCCGGCAGCAGAACGCCAATGACCGCCGCTGCGAATAAGCAGTTTCGACCAGACATTGCCCGCGCCCAAACCATTCCAGCCTCCGGCATCCCGCTTTGGCGTCGCACGCAGCCGACGCCCACCGTCGCCGGACGTTATCAGCGCCCGATCTGCTGCGAAATGTTCGCGGCTTCACAAATCGGCGCCCGAACTCGGTCCCGCGCTACTCGACCATCGCTTCATCGCGTCTGCGGCGGACGACCGGCGCGGCAACTACAATCAGCAGGAGGGCGGAGGCGACAAGGAAACCGACGCTGATCGGGCTTGCCAGGAAGATTGCCGGATCGCCCCGCGAGATCAGAAGCGCACGCCGCAGATTTTCCTCCATCATCGGCCCCAGCACGAAGCCGAGGATGAGCGGCGCCGGTTCGCAGCCAAGTTTGAGGCAGAGGTAGCCGAACACGGTGAAGAATGCGAGCACGGCCAGATCCGTGACGTTCATGTTGATCGTGTATGTGCCGACGCAGCAGAACGCGACGATCGCGACGAACATCAGTCTGTAGGGAATGCGCACGAGGCGCACCCAAAGCCCGACGAGCGGCAGATTCAGAATCACGAGCATCAGATTCGCAATCCACATGCTCGCCACGACGCCCCAGAAGAGTTCCGGACGGTCGGTCATCACGCGTGGGCCGGGACTGATGCCATGCACCATCAGTGCTGCGATCATCAGCGCCATCGTGGGATTTGAAGGAATCCCGAGCGTCAGCATCGGCACCATGGAGGTTTGGGCGCCGGCGTTGTTCGCTGCTTCAGGCGCCGCCACCCCGCGGATGTCGCCATGTCCGAAATGACGCGGCGGACGCGCAACCTTCTTTTCCAGAGTGTAGGCCGCGAACGAGGCCAGCAGCGCGCCGCCTCCCGGCAGGACGCCGAGCAGCGAACCAAGCGCGGTGCCGCGCAGGACGGAGGGAATGCACCTGCGGATATCGTCCCAGCTTGGAAGGACACGCCCGACGCTATGCGCGATGGCGGCCTTCACCTCTGCCCTTTCAAGGTTCACGGCGACTTCCGCCAGCCCGTAGATCGCCATGGACAGAGCGACGAATTCGACGCCGTCGGCGAGCCCCTGAACCTCGAAGGTGAAACGGCGGACGCCCGAGTTGATGTCCGACCCTGCCAGTCCAAAGATCAGGCCAAGGATGACCATGCCGATCGCCTTCACGACCGAGCCATGCGCAAGCACGACGGCAGCTACGAGGCCGCAAACCATCAGCGAGAAATACTCCGCCGGGCCGAATTGCAGCGCGATTCTGGCGAGAGGCGGGGCGCCCATGGCGATGATGAGCGCCGCCGCGCATCCGGCGAAGAATGATCCAAGCGCCGCAATGCCGAGCGCAGGGCCGGCCCGTCCCTGCCGCGCCATCTGATGCCCGTCGAGACTTGTCACGACGGACGACGCTTCTCCGGGAATGTTGATCAGGATGGCGGTGGTCGAGCCCCCGTATTGGGCCCCATAATAGATGCCCGCCATCATGATGAGAGCCGACACAGGATCGAGCGTGAAGGAGATCGGCAGGAGGAGCGCGACGGTCGTCACGGGTCCGATGCCCGGAAGAACGCCGACCATCGTGCCGAGCAGCGCTCCGATCATGCAGTACAGGAGGTTCTGCAAAGAGGCTGCGACGCCGAAACCGAGCCAGAGGTTTGAGAACAAATCCACGGATGCGCCCTCAGGAACCTGGCCACATCGGCAGCGGCAGGCCGAGCGCGAACACGAAGATCAGCGCCGTCAGCAGCGTCAGAGCAGCGCTCAGCGCCGCCGCCTCGAGCAACCGCGCTTCGGGCGTTGCGAACGACGCGATGAAAGTCGTCAGCAACAGGGCGAGAACGAGTCCGAGCGGCTGAATCGCCATCGCGAACGCGACGACGCAGAAAACGAGCACGGCGAGCGGGCGCAGCTTGATGTTTTCGATCCGTTCGCCGTCCGAGAATAGCGAGCGCACCACAAGCACGGCGCCAAGGAACGCCAGCGACCATCCAAGCAGGGTCGGGAAGTAGCCCGGCCCCATGCGTCCGCCCCGACCCATCGAATAGCCGCTAGCGGTTACGATGGTGACGGCTGCAAACGCCAGAAACATGACTCCGGCCCAGAAGTCTTTCGGCGCGCGAATGAGCATCCTGCAAGACCGGTCAATCGAGCTTTATCTTGGCGTCCTCGATCACCGACTTCCACTTCGCGAACTCGGCGCGGACGAAGGCGTCGCCGTCCTTTGCCGAGGTGCCGCGCGGCTGCGCGCCAACCTTCGCGAAAGCCTTTGCGAGTTCGGGGTCCTTAAGCGCGGTTCCAATGGCGGCGCTGAGTTTCGCGACGACATCGGGCGGCGTAGCGGCTGGAGCGAAGACGCCGAGCCACAGATCGACCTCGAAGCCCTTCAGCCCCGCCTCGATCATGGTTGGCTGATCCGGATAGACGGGACTGCGCTTTTCGCTCGTGGTCGCAATGGCCCGCACGCGGTTGTCCGTTGTGAAAGGCAACGCGCCAGCGATGCTGGAGAACGCGAATTGCACCTTGTTGCTCATCAGGTCGGGATAGGATTGCCCTATGCTCTTGTAGGGAATGTGCGTGGCGTCGATTCCGCTCCGCAGCTTGAGCATCTCGCCTGCAAGATTGGGCGTCGTCCCGATTCCGGCCGAGGCGAAGTTGAGCTTGCCCGGATTGGCTTTCCCGTACTTGATCAGGTCATCCACCGTCCTGATCGGCAGTTCGGGCGCGACAACCAGAACGAGGGGCGAGGACGAGACGACCGACACCGTCGTGAGTTGCTTGAAGAGATCGTATGGCATGGAGGGCTGCAGGGTCGGATTGATGACGATCGCCGGGTCCATCAGCACGATCGTGTAGCCGTCGGGCGCCGACCGCGCGACGGTGTCGGTGCCCGTGATGCCGCCCGCGCCGGGCCTGTTTTCGGCGATGACTTGCTGGCCCAGCGGACCGGCGAGGTTCTGCGCGAGCGTGCGACCCACGTAGTCGATGATTCCGCCCGGTGAATAGGGCAGCACCAGACGGACCGGCTTGCTCGGATAGGTCTGGGCCATCGCGCCGTCGGCGCCCGCAAAGGCCATCAGCGCAAGCGCGGCCGAAGCCGCCACACCGCGCGCGAAAGAACGCAATCCGCTTGTGCATCCAAAAGTCATGCTTCGCTCCACCAGCCCTTGGTTGTTGGCCAGAGCGTCCGTTACGCTCCGGTTCGAGTCAAGGAGGGAGACTGACGCCGCCGCCCTTGGCTGTCGCCGCGCGCGACGCAAAATCCGGTCCAATTGCCCTGTCTGCGCTTCGTGCGCGCATCTATGATGTGCTAGTGTGCGTATGGCTTTCAAAGCGAGCGGGAGAGTGCAAGGGGTGCGTCGAAGGTTACTGCTGCTCGTCATCGCCGCTTTGCTCCCACTCGTCGTCGTCATCGGCGCCTTGAGCTTCGTTTCCGTGTCGCACGAACGCGAGCACATGCGCGAAGCGGCGGTTGGCTACTCGAAGGACATGCTGCTCGCCGTGAACCGCGAGCTGCAGGCGCACGGCCAGTTGCTGGAAGTTCTCGCACGGTCACCGTCTTTGGAGAGCGGCCAGCTTGATCGGTTCCATGGTGTGGCGAAGCTTTTCTTGAACCAGGTGCAGGACTGGGAAAGCGTCGTCGTCGCCAACGCGCAGGGACAGGTCGTCAACACGAACGTCCCCTTTGGCTCGAAATTGCCCGCGCTTGTCGATCCGTCCGGATTTGCGCGCGCGGTCGCGGCCGGCAGGACCATCGTGACGGACCTCACCGGGCCAGGCCCGCTCGCCACGGGTCGGCCTCCCTCCGTCGTTTTGCGCACGCCGCTCAGGATCGAAGGCGTTGATTACGTCTTGACGGCGCTCGTCAGGCCGGAAGTTTTCACTCGTGCGATTCTGCAGGCGCGCACCGGTCCCTCATGGCGGCCTTTCCTTGTCGACGGCTCCGATCGCGTCATCGCGGCGCCTCGCGCCCCCGGCTCCGTTGGGCAGAGGGCGGGCGCAGCCGCCATCGAGGCCCGCGCGACCGGGGCGAGTGGCGTTTACGCCGGACGCGCCTGGAACGGCGAGCCTGTCATCACTGCCTTCATCAAGTCGCCGGAAAGCGGATGGTCCGCGCACCTCTCGATTCCGGCCGTCGAGTACAATGCGCCGCTTCGGCAGGCCATCGGAAAGGTCATCGCGTTTGGTGTTCTGGCGCTGCTTCTGTTCGCGCTCTTCGTCTACATCGCGCGCCGTGAGCTTCTGGCCATGCGCACGGAGTCGGAGATGCTGTCGCGGGCGACGCGGATGGAAGCGATCGGCCGCATGACTGGCGGCATCGCGCACGACTTCAACAATCTGCTCATGGTGGTGTCCACGGCCGCCGAAATGTTGCGCAAGCGCAATACGGACAAGGCGGCGCAACGTTTTCTGACCGCGATCCAGAGTGCGACCGACAGAGGTTCGCGCCTGACCCGAGACCTGATGTCCTTTGCGCGCGGACAAGGGGGCGAAGTCGCGACGATGGACGTGGGGCTGCGGCTTGCAAGCATCAAGTCGCTTCTGATTCAGTCAGTGACGGAAAGCACGCGGATCACGTTCGACCTTCCCGATGGCGATCACTTCATCAAGGTCGACCCTGTGCAGTTTGATCTTGCCGTCATCAATATCGTCGCCAATGCGCGTGACGCCATGCCGGATGGCGGCTCCATCCGCATCGCCCTGCGGCGCGTGGATTTCCCCGACAAGAGTGGCCGGCGTGGCCTGCGGTTGTCCATTACGGACACGGGCGCCGGCATTCCCGAGAAAGACCTGCCGTTCGTCTTTGAACCGTTTTTCACGACGAAGGAAGTGGGCAAGGGTAGCGGTCTGGGACTCAGTCACGTCTACGGATTCGCCAAGGCGCACGGCGGCCTTGCCGAGATTGCGAGCGAGCCGGGCAAGGGCGCGACCGTATCGATCTATCTGCCCGAGGCCGAGGCGCCGGCCGAGGCGATGGCGCAGGCGCGAGAGCCGGTCGATCTCACGTGGCGGGGCGATGGGCTTGAAGCCATAGTCGTCGACGACAACGACGATGTGCGCGTACTCACCGGGGAGGTGCTCGCGGATATTGGCTTCCGTGTGCGCTACGCATCCAACGCCGGCGAGGCGCTCGCCCTTTGCGAGGCGGGGGCCGACCTCGTCCTGTCCGACATCGTCATGCCCGGCGCGATGAACGGTGTTGAACTCGCGCGCATCATTCGCCAGCGATGGCCGGACATGCAGACCATATTGATGACAGGTTACAGCGACGCGTCGAGCGAGGCTGCCGCCGCGGGGATGCGCGTCATTCGCAAGCCGTTCACGCGCGCCATGCTGCTGGCGGCGATCAGCACCAGCAGACTTGAGGTGAGCCGCCGCTGGCGGGGGGCGGAAGCGTGAGGCCGCTTACGCGGCGAAGCGCGCCAGCGTTTCTTTTTCGAACGCGAACACCTTCTGCACGCTCGGCCTGGCGGCGATCCGTTCGAAGAAGGCGTTGCAGTGAGCAAACCCGCTGAAGTCGTAACCAAGCTGGCCCGCCCGCCGCAGGCACCAGAACAGATGCGCGTCCGCCGTCGAGAAACGATCGAACAGGAACTCGCGGCCGGCGAGTTTCCTGTCTGCGACTGCGAAGTTCTCGTCGAGCGCGGCGCGCGCAAGACGCTTCACGCTTTCCTCGGACCCTGCCGCATCGCAGACTTTCGAGGGCGTGTTTATCGCGCTGAGGTAGGGATGGATGCCGGACGCGCACCATGACGCCACCGAGATGGCCTGCGCGAACATCCAGGGATCGTCCGGCATGAGCCCGGCCTGCGGAAACGAACGCGCGATCCAGACGTGGATGGCCGGATTTTCCGTCAGACCCTTTCCGTCGACGAGGAGCAGCGGCACCTTGTGGCGAGGGTTGAGCCGCAGATAATCCTCCGACATCTGCTGCTTCCTGCGGAAGTTCAGCGCCTCGACGCGGAACGCCGCGCCCGCCTCGTTCAGCGCCACGAACGGCACGAGCGCGCATGTATTGGGCGCATAGTAGAGAACGATATCCATTGACTTCCTCCCCGTTGGCTTCAGAGCGCGAGCCTAGCAGGCCTGCCCGGTCTGTGAAGGGGCTGGGCCTGCGCCGACATGGCCGACAGCGCGATGGGCCCTCTTGCGCATTCCCCGCTCTCAGGCAAACTGATGCCTCAAGAAGAGCGGCTCGGCGATGGACCGGAGCGCAGCCAGCAGCGGGAGGTTGGCCATGAAGGCAGGGCGTGGCGTATTCGCGAAAGTGCTTTGCGCGGCGATAGGCCTGGGAGCGGCCGCCGGAGCGGTGCAAGCGCAACCGTTCTATGAAGGCAAGACCGTCAATCTCATCATCGGCTACGGCCCTGGCGCCGGTTACGACGCCTACGGCCGTCTCGTCGCCCGCCACATGGGGCGTCACATTCCGGGCAATCCCGCTCTGGTGCCGCAGAACATGCCCGGCGCCGGCAGCATGAAGGCGGCAGGTTATCTTTATTCCGTCGCGCCGAAGGACGGCACGGTGTTTGGAATCTTCGCGACGGCGGCGGCGCTGGAGCCTCTCTACACCGGCAACAAGTCGCTGTTCGATCCTGCGAAGTTCACATGGATCGGCAATCTCGACGAGACGATCGGCACATGCGCGGTTTGGCACACAGCCGGCATCGCAAAATTCGAGGACATGCGCGCCAAGGAAGTGATTTTCGGAGGCAGCGGGCCAGCGGCCATCAACTCGCAGCATGCCGCCGCGTTGAAGAACCTACTCGGCATGAAGATCAGGATCATCCAGGGCTACAACGGCGCTCTTGATACTCGACTTGTCATGCCGCGCGGCGAACTGCAGGGCGGGTGCGGCTTCGCGCTGTCGTCCCTTCTGGCGCAGCACACCGCAGACTACCGAGACAAGCGCCTCATCCCGATCGTCCAGCTCGCCATCGAAAAGAACCCTGAACTCGAAGGCGTGGCGCATGTGTACGATTATGCGACGACGGACGAGATGCGGCAGATTTTCGATCTCGTCTTCGGCAGCCACGTGCTTGGCCGTCCCTTCGCGGCGCCGCCCGCCATTCCTGACGAGCGCAAGAAAATCCTGCGCACAGCCTTCATGGCGACAGCTTCCGATCCGCAATTTCTTGCGGAAGCCGAGAAGGCCAGACTGCCCATAAAGGCGAGCGACGGCGAAAAGGTCGAGAAGCTTTTCGAGCGGTTCCTGAGTTCGCCGCCGGATGTCGTCGCGAAGGCTGCGAAAGCGATCAGGGACTAGTTGCGATCCGGGGGATTTACGCAGAATTCGTTGCGTCCGGGCGACTGTGCTCCGGCGCCGCGCGGGACTTAAGCGTCGTCCCCTTCGCGATCGCCGGCGTCGAGCCATGAGCCCGTCGCCTGCATGAGAAACAGGCTCACAGCGTAAATTTCGAGCGAATGGCGGCCAATCCAGTTGAACGCGCGCGCGACGCCCGCTGGCGCATTGAACGCATCGGTGCGCCGGAAGGAAACGAGCGTAAGTCCAAGCCCGATGATGAGAGCCGCCAGCGCGGCGTTCTCGACCGCCTCGAATTCAAAGTCGCGCGTTTCCGTGAACAGGTAGACCGCGATGCAAAATGCGGCCACCAGATTGCGTTGCAGACGCGCTTCGGGCGCGCCCTTGGCGAGCGCCTCCCGCGCCGCCATGCCGAATAGCGCCCACAACCATCCTTCCGCGCCATACTCGAGCACAATGGCCGCGAGCGGAATCATGGCGGCGCAGAACACCGCCAGCGCGGCCAGACCCCAGCGCCTTGGCAGCACATATGCGTCGATGAATGGCGAGGTGAGACGGATCAGCGCGAAGTTGAACAGGATGTTGAGCGTGACGTCTTCGAGATCGTCCGAGACATAAAGATCGAGGAACGTGAGGATCGAACCAAGCACGATCCAGTTCAGCGGCACGGCGCTGGCGCGCGCAAAGCCAATGAGAAAGAAAAAGATTGGCGCCGCCGCCCGTCCCACGACGCGCCACCAGTCCTCGTCGGGCGCGAAGAACAGCCCCGTATGGTCGGCGAACACGAACAGGAGACCAGCGAACTTCAGAAGGTCCGTCGTCGTGATCGGTGCAGTGGTGCGCATGGGGTGGTGTAACCGTGCGCCGCAGGGCGCGGCGTAGCGTTGCTTAGGCGCTTCCGCCGTTCACGGCAATGGCGGCGCGCACCGGATCATGCACCTGCACTCACGCGCCGCCGGTCTTCGCTGCGCGCCGGTCCCGCATGGTTGCAAGGGCGATTGCTCCGGCGGCCTGGAAGAGCAGCCCGGCGCCGAGCACGTCAAGCGCATACTCCGGCCAGCGCTCCGTAGCCATGCGCGTAAGATATGTCGCGGCCGCAAAAACAGTGGTCATGATGACGGCGTTGCGAGTCGAAACCCACGTGGCGCGCACCAGCGGGTTCTCGTCGCGCCGGAAGCGCAGCAGCGCGAACAGGATGATGTAGCCGATCACGCTGGCGCTGACAGCCGAGAACCCGATGGTGAAGGGCTCGATGGGGCGCGGCTCCACGATCTTGTCCCACAGGTCGTAAAGCGTATGCAGGCCCGCCGCGGCGAGGATGGCCGCGATGATCAGGGCGGCCGTCTGCTCCGCCCGCACGCCGCGTCCGAAGACGATCGCCGCCAGCGCATAAATGACGACGTCGTAGCCCCAGTCGAGCGCGTCCTTCAGCAACTGGCGGGAGCCGAGCGACAGCGCCCACGCGGCCTGTCCGGCGGCGAAAAGCAGGATGCCCGCTGCGATGGCCCAGATGGTGCGCTTGTAGGCGCGCACCGAGCCTTCGAAGGCAGGCCCGACGGGCGCGCCGCTCATGCGTCCGCATCCGACCAGCGGTCGAAGGTCGCCGCCTGACCACGCCGGACGCCGGCCTCGTCCGTCACGTTCCAGATGATGGCGTTTTCGATGCGGAAGCGGCGGCCCGTCGAGGAGATGCGCACGCCGGCGTAGTCGTCGATGAAGCCCTTCCGTGCGGCGATGGCGAGGAGCCGCTCGCGCTCCTCGCGCAGCATGGCCTCAGCTGTTGCGCGCGAGGGCATCCGGGTGAAGTCAGCGAAGTTCATCTCCCAGAGCTCCAGAGCCTGGCGGTTGCCGTAGTTGAGGATCGGATCGGCCTCGACGCCGTGGGAGAGCAAGACGAAGGGCGCTTCGTAGAGTCGCCGGGCGTTCTCGATCTCGTCCGGGCCATCGGGCGCCAGGTCGCGCCCGACGATCTGGCGGAAGGATCGCAGCAGCATGTTCGCGTGCCGCACCTGCCGAGGGTCGCGCCAGGGCGCGTCTGTTCCAGTGTATTGTTCGTTCACGAAGCCGCCCCGAGCGCTCATTGCCCGCCGCCTCTTTAGCCGATTGCGTCGCGCGGGCCTAGCAAGACGCTCGCAACTGGCCGCGGGCGCACTATGTTCGCCTGAGGAATGGAAACAGAGATGCGCTTCGACAATAGCTACGCCCGCCTCCCAGAGCATTTCTACACCCGCACGGCGCCGGTGGCTGTGTCCGCGCCGCGGATGCTGAAGTTCAATCAGGCGCTGGCCGACGACCTTGGCCTCGATGTCCCGAAGGACGAACAGGTTCGCGCCAAGCTGTTCACCGGCAATCTCCGGCCGGAGGGCGGCGAGCCCCTGGCGCTCGCCTACGCCGGTCACCAGTTCGGTCACTTTGTGCCCCAACTGGGCGATGGGCGCGCCGTCCTGTTGGGCGAGCTCGTCACACGGGACGGCCGCCGCTTCGACATGCAGTTGAAGGGCTCCGGGCGCACGCCCTTCTCGCGCGGCGGCGACGGGCGCGCCGCCTTCGGCCCCGTTCTGCGCGAATATCTGATCAGCGAGGCGATGCATGCGCTGGGCGTTCCCACGACGCGCTCGCTCGCCGCCGCGGCGACGGGCGAGACCGTGTATCGTGAGGCTCCGCTTCCGGGCGCCGTGCTGACGCGATTGGCTGCGAGTCACCTTCGCATCGGCACGTTCCAGTATTTCGCCGCGCGCGGCGACGGCGAGGCGGTGCGTCTGCTCGTCGACTACGCCATCGGGCGGCATTACCCGCAGCTGAAAGAAGCGGAGAACCCGGCGCTCGCGCTCTACGGGGCGGTGGTGGAGGCGCAGGCGAAGCTTGTCGCGAAATGGCTGTCCGTCGGCTTCATCCATGGCGTCATGAACACGGACAACACCTCGATCTCCGGTGAAACCATCGATTACGGTCCATGCGCCTTCGTCGACGCCTACGATCATATGACGGTTTTCAGCTCCATCGACGCGCAGGGCCGTTACGCCTATGCGAACCAGCCACCCATCGCGCAATGGAACCTCGCGCGCCTGGCTGAAACGCTGATCGGCGTGATCGACGATGACCGGGACCGCGCAATTGCGCAGGCGACGGACAGGCTGGAAGCTTTCATGCCCGCATTCCGCGCCGAATGGACGCGGCTGATGCGCGCGAAGCTCGGTCTTTTCGCCGAAGAGGAGGGCGATACGCAACTCGCCAACGACCTCTTCAACGCGATGCACAAGGCGGGCGTTGATTTCACGCTCACTTTCCGAACGCTGCCCGCGCATCTTGAAGGCGATGCGGGCGACGAGAACGATCCTGTCGAAATTCGGGAATGGCTTGCGGCGTGGCGAGCGCGCCAGGCTCGTGAAACGCGATCCGTCCAGGAGCGCCGCGCGCTGATGAATGGCGCGAACCCCGTCTTCATCCCGCGCAACCATCGGGTGGAGCAGGCGCTCGAGCTTGCCACGCAGGGAGACTTCGCGGCTTTCGATCGCCTGCTGGAGGCCATTTCAAGCCCGTTCACGCTGCGCACGGAGTTCATGGACCTTGCGCAACCGCCAAAGCCCGACGAACGCGTGCTGCAAACGTTCTGCGGCACGTAATCGGGGAGCGTCATGCTCGCCGGCGCGCGCGCGGCGACTGATCGACGTTGGCCATCATTTCCTGCGCCAGTCGCTCGGTGAGTCGTGCCCGGACGCCGGCATAGGCCGTATCGTCCCAGCGGTTGTGTGTCTCGTCCGGATCTTTTGAATGGTCGTATAGTTCACCCCAGCTCTCGCCCTTGTAGATCGTGAGGCGATAGCCCTCGACCAACAGTGTGCGCGCCATGCAAGGTTCGCTGAAGCCCATTCGCGTCATGTTGTCCTGGTGCTCGATGACGAGCGCGTCGCGCAGCGCCGGCGATCCGTCGAGATTGCCGAGCAGGCTACGCCCTTGAATGCCGAAATAGGGCTTGAGGCCGGCCCGCTCGATGATGCTTGGCGCGATGTCCACGGTCGAGGCGAGCGCATGGGACACCGCGCCCGCCTTCGCGCGCGGGTCTGCCCAGATGAAGGAAACATTGTTGATGGAGCGCAACATGATTGCGCCCTTCAGCAGCAGGTTGAAATCGCCGAGATAGTCGCCGTGGTCGGAATTGAATACGACGATGGTGTCGTCCGCGCGTCCGGATCGTCGCAGGGCGCCCATGATCTCGCCAATGGCGTCGTCAATCATCGTGATCATGCCGCAGGAGAGCGCCATAGCTTCCTTCAGCTCGCGCTCGTCGGCCATGAAGGCCTCCTGTCCGCCAGCGACCCTTTTGCCTTCCTCCCAGCGCGCGTGAAGCCAGCGCAGTGGCGGAATAGGGTTCTTGTGCGCCTCGTAGGGCAGCCGGACGGAAAAGTCGTTGGGGTCGTACATGTCCCAGTACTTGCCGGGAGGCGTGAAGGGATGATGCGGGTCCGGGAATGACACGAAAGCGAAGAACGGCGCTTCGTCGTCGCGCACGCTTTCGAGGAAACCTATGGCGCGGTCCCGGATGAAGGATGTCGGATAGAGCTGTTCGGGAACAGCCGTCCGGATCGCCTGCGGGCATGAGTAATTGTGCGGCAGCTGGTTCCTGGGATCACGCAGCGCCTCCGCGTCCGGGCGCTGCGCACGCAACCATTGCGCGTAGTGCCCGTCGCAATTGTGGCCGTGGCCCGTGACCATGTCGACGTGGTCATACCCGTAGTATGGCAGCTTGAACTTGTAGAGTTCGGCGCCGCGATATCGCTCCGGCGTCTCGTTGTCGTAGTCCTCGCCGTCGTCCCGCCATGCCTCGCTGATCAGGCCAATGGCCGCAGGATCGCCCCGCTGCTCCGCGGGGAAGCCGGTCATCGGCTGCACGTGGCTCTTGCCGATGGCCGCGGTCTTGTAGCCGCCGGCGCGGAGGATCTCCGTGAAGGTGCGCGCGCGGTACGAAAGGTCGCCGCCATTGTACCTGAGGCCGTGCGCAGACGGGAACCGGCCCGTCAGCAGAGAGGCGCGATTGGGCATGCACACTGGCGTCGCAACATGGAAATTGTCGAAGCGCACGCCGCGCGCGGCGATTGCGTCGATGTTAGGCGTGCGGACGATCGGATGTCCGGAGCACCCGAGATAGTCTGCGCGGTGCTGGTCCGTGATGAAGAAAAGGAAGTTCGGCCGTTTCATGCTCGATTTCGCTCCACGCGTGCGCCCAGCGCGTTCAGTTCACCTTTACGCCCGCTGCCTTCACCACCTTGCCCCATTTGTCGCGGTCGGCGGCGATGCGTGCGATCGATTCCTGCTCGTCGGCAAACACCGGCTCGGTCGCAAGGGTAATGAGCCGCTTCTGCACCTCCTTGTCCTGCATGATTTCCTTGACGTGTCCGGCCACCATTGCCCGCATTCCGGGGTCGCTGCGCGCGGGCGCGAGCAGGTAATTGCCGAAGCCCGCCTCGAAGCCCTTGATGCCGGCCTGTTCCGCCGTAGGCACGTCGGGCAATTGGGCCGAGCGATTGGCGTTCGAAACCGCGAGCGGACGAAGAACGCCGGACTCGATGTGCGGGAGGCTCGCGCCTGCGGTCACGAAGCCCGCGTCAACGACGCCGCTGACGATGTCCTGCATGGCCGGCGCTGCGCCGCGGTAGGGCACGTGTATGCCGTTGATGCCTGTGGCCATGCGCAGATACTCAAATGCGAGGTGACCCGGCGACCCGATGCCGGCCGAAGCAAAGCTCAATTCCCGAATCTTGCTTGCGGCGAGTAGCTGGGCGAAATCCCTCGCGTCCGTCTTCCTCACGTTGACGACCAGGGCAAGCGTGTTGACGCCGATACGCGCGGCCGGGATCAGGTCTTTCGCAGCGTCGAAGCCCTGCGACGCATAGAGATGCGGATTGACCGTCAGGACCGAGTCGATCGTGTAGAGCCATGTCAGTCCGTCGGGGGCGGCTTTCGCGACGTAGGCGGCGCCGATGTTGCCGCCCGCACCGGTGCGATTTTCGACAATGATCGTTCGTCCGAGCCGCTGGCCGATCCTTTCCGCCATCATTCTGGCTGCGGCGTCGAGAGGGCCGCCAGCCGCCAGCGGCACGACGAAGGTGATCTGTCCCGCCGGAATCGCCGCTGGGCCCTGCTGGGCCTGCACCGCGGGCATTGCGAAGCTCATGGCCGCCGCGGCCAGTCCAAGTCTTATCCAGCGCATGACGATCCCCCCCTGTGCATGTGTGGACGCAGTCTGGCCGCGACGCTGGTCAAAGCAATGGGGATTACGCTAGCGTGCCGCCAGGCGGCACGGGGGTCGCTTCATATGAGCGATTTGTCTCAAGTCCGCGCGCTGCATCGCGGCCTCGACGTTCTGGAGTTTCTGGGCGCGCGCGGGCCAGCCAGCCTGCACCAGATTCACGTCGGCACTGGCCTGCCCAAGTCTTCGCTGCGCCGGCTGCTTGCGACCCTCGTCGAGCGTCGATTCATTCGCGTCGGCCTGACTGACGGAATGTACCGCAGCAATATCGCGACGCCGCGCGGCGTAGACGCCCACAATAGCCTGCGTATCGGCCGGCTCGTCGAGGTGGCCCGTCCGCACATGCTGCAGCTTACCCGGTTGGTGAAATGGCCAAACGACCTTCACATCTTCGCCAATCGGCGAATGCGCATAATCGAGTGCACGCACGGCCTCAGCCCGTTTGCGGGTCAAGGCGTCCACGTGGAAACCGAACTCAACATGTTCGTCGCCGCGAGCGGGCTTGCTTACCTTGCGGCGCTTTCCGACGCTGAGGCTATCACCATCATGGAGGACTGCCGCGCGGATGAATTCGCGTCGCCCGACCGGTATGGCGTCACGCCGCCTTCCCTGCTCCGCGACCTCGCCGAAGTCCGCGCAGCCGGTTACTCCGTGCGCAAGACATCGCAATTGCGGCCCGACAATCGCCGCGCGATCGCCATCTCGATCTGCGAAGGCGCCGAGCCTGTCGGGGCGCTGGCTATTGCGTGGCCGAAGCAGCTGATGGACGTGCACGCGTTCGCCGGCGTTCATTTGCCGGCGCTAATGTCGGCTGCCGGCGCGATCTCGCGCGATCTTTCCCGCCGCAATCTCTAGTGCGCCAGGGCGGCGCGGGTTCGCTGAATGAGCGCTTGCGGGAGCGCATAGGCTTCCGCAAGGGTCTTCTGCATTTCGGCGCCTGACACCGGATCGATGCTGATGCCGGCCTTCTTCATTTCGTTGACGAATTCGGAGTCGTTCATCGTCTTCATGAAGGCGGAGCGCAGCGTCTCCACACGATCGGCGGGAACGCCTGGCGCGACGAAATAGGGCCGGCCGAGTTCCTTCATCTGCATCATTGTTTCAAAGAGCTTGCGCTGGTCAGCGTCCTTCGCGAAGTCGAGAATGAGAGGCACGTCCGGCAAGGCCGGGTGTTTGCGCAGACCCAGTTGCATCAGCAGGCGGATCTTGCCGTCGCGCAGCCAGTCCGGATGCTTGGCCGGGATGTTGTTCCACGACCAATTGGCGACGCCCTGGATTTCGCCGCGCTCCATCGCGAGGATGATCTGGGACTCGCCGGGATAACCGGCCACGATCCGAAACTTCGCGCCGAGTTCGCGATTGAGCGCGCGGGCGAACAATTCCGTGTCCGTTGCAGGTCCGTTGCCGCCGACGATCATCTCCCGCTCAAGGACATCCTTGAACGTGCGCTGGGGCGCCGTATGCCAGGCGACGACGACGCCTACTTCGCTCGTCGTGCTGCCGAGCCAGTGGATCTTGCGCACGTCGAAGCGGACGCCCTTCTCCTCGAAGAATGGTTCGAACGGGATGGGCCGCTGCACTGCGCCGATGACGCTGCCGTCCTGCGGCGCGACATTGTAGACGTAATTGGTCGCGACGATGGAGCCAGCGCCCGGCATGTTCTGCACGACGATGGCTGGCGCGCCGGGAATGTGCTTGCCGATATGCCGGCCGACCGCGCGGGCGTTGAAGTCGTAGCCTCCGCCGGTTGTCGAGCCGACGACGATCGTCACGTTGCGGCCCGCATAGAACTTCGCAGGCTCTTCCTGGGCGTTTGCCGACGATCCATAAGCTGCGAAAATGCCAGCAGCCAGCAGCGCGAACGCACGACGCAATGTCATTCCGGCTCTCCCGCAGGTCTATTTTCGGGAAAGACTAGATGTTGCGGGGGCCCTGTCAACACGCCGCCGCGCACCGCTTGCAAAAGACTCAGGCTGGTGAAACACTTTGACGAAGGTTTCGCCCCGCCGCGCGCCGGGCAGGAATGCATGGGAGGAACACATGGCGCAAGCAACCGTCGCACAACCGGAGGTGACCGCCTCCGACACGATCCGAACAACGGGCATTCTGCATTTCACCATTGGCGTTCGCGATCATCTCGCCGCGGCGAAATTTTACTCGGAGCTTCTCGGCTGCAAGATCCTTCGCACCAACGAACGCTACGCGTTCATGGAAAACGGCGGCTCGTATTTCGTGCTTGCGAAGATCCCTCACCATGTCAATCCGAACAATCCGGGCGAGGACGCGCATCATCACGCCTTCATGGTGGAAGAGCAGGAATTCGATCGCGCCATGGCGATTCTGAAAGCGCGCGGCATCGAGATCGTGAAATACTCCGACGAGGGACATCGCACTTTTCCCGGCCGCCACGTCTATTTCCATGATGCAGACGGCAACTGCATCGAGATCATCTATCTGTATAAATAGCGGTCATGGGGTTTTCGCATCCTTCGCTTCAGGGCCGCCGCGTCGTCGTCACGGGCGGCAGTCGCGGTCTGGGCCGCGCCATGACGATCGGGTTGCTGCAGGGGGGCGCGAATGTCGCCATCGTGGCCACGGGCGACAGCGCGCCGCTGCGTGAAACGCTTGCGCGGTCGCAAGAAGCTACAGGCCGCCAGCCCTTGGTGACGCTGGGCGATCTGCGCAATCCCGGCGATTGCGCGCGCATGGCGCAGGAGCTCGTCGCGGGCCTTGGCCAGGTCGACGCGCTCGTCAACAATGCGGGCGTTCCCAACGTCGGCCCCGGGGCGCCGTTCTGGAAGATCGAGGCCGACTACTGGCTGCGCATGTCGCACAGCAACACCGACGGGATATTCTTTCTGACGAAGGAGCTTGCGCCGGCGATGATCGCGCGCGGCTTCGGGCGCATCGTGAACGTATCGACCGGGGACCGCACGATGGTGCGGAAAAATCTCGCGCCCTATGGCCCGTCGAAGGCGTTTCTGGAAGCAGCGTCGCGGATCTTCGCGCAGGATCTCGAGGGAACCGGAGTGACAGTCAACGTGCTGCTGCCGGGCGGCGCGGTAGACACCATCGCTGACCTTACCGGGCAGCGGACCTCCGGGAAGACGTTCCTCGCGCCGGATGTGATGAACGACGCGCTGCTGTGGCTCCTGTCCGATCTGTCGAATGGCCACACCGGCGAACGCTTTATCGGCAGCCTTTGGGATGAAAGCCTGCCGCTTGCCGCACGGATCGTGAAGGCGCGCCAGAGCGGGGTGGAAGCGCCCGCGATCATGTGACAGGCGGCTGGCGCCGGCTTACGGCCAGCGAACGCGCGGCGGCATCGACGAGAGGATCGACTCGACGTTTCCGCCGGTCTTCAGTCCGAAGATCGTGCCGCGGTCGTAGAGCAGGTTGAACTCCACATAGCGCCCGCGGCGGACCAATTGCTCCTCGCGGTCGGCCGGCGTCCAGGCGTGCGCGAAATTGCGCTTCACCAGCGCAGGATAGATGGCGAGGAAGCTTTCGCCCACATCGCGCGTGAAGGCGAAGTCCGCTTCCCAGTTGGAGTTGGCCTTGTCACCCGCGCTGTTCAGCCAGTCGTAGAAGATGCCGCCGACGCCGCGCGGTTCGTTGCGATGCTTGAGATGGAAGTATTCGTCGCACCAAGCCTTGAGCTTCGGATAATCCGCGACCGCGCTGTGCCGCTCGCAGGCGCCGCGCATGGCGGCGTGGAAGTCGACGCTGTCGGCGTAGTCCTGCACGCGAAACCGGTCGAGCACCGGCGTCAGGTCGGCGCCGCCGCCGAACCACGCCTTGGACGTCACCACAAACCGCGTGTTCATGTGGACCGCCGGCACGTTAGGGTTCCACGGGTGGATGATGAGCGAAATGCCCGACGCCCAGAAGCGCGGGTCTTCCTCGGCGCCCGGAATCTGCTTGGCGAACTCCGGCGCGAACGTTCCGTAAACGGTGGAGGCGTGGACGCCCGCCTTTTCGAAGACGCGGCCCGTGAGCATCGCCATCGTGCCGCCGCCGCCGGGCGCCCCGGTGTGGTCGGTCCTGGTCCACGGCTTGCGGACGAAACGGCCCGGCGCGTCGGGCGCCTCCGGGTCGAAAGGCCCCGGGCAAACGTCCTCGATCGACTCGAGCGCGGCGATGATGCGCCCCTGCAGGGATTCGAACCAGGCGCGGGCGGCGGCCTTGCGTTCCTCCAGACGGGTCGGGTCAATCGTATCGGGAGAGGTCACGCGGCAGGCTCCGGCATTCCAGGGTGAAAAAGGCGCCGCCATGCTAACCGGGTCGGCGCCCTTGGGCCAGCAGGCGATGACGCCAGTCGCGAAATCGCCGCCGACCGGCTAAAAGTGGCGTCTCCGCCCGGAAGGACACGACTTGAACACGCCCGACGCCTTCGAAATCGCCCGCGACCTGATCCGATGCCCGTCCGTGACGCCGGAGGATGGCGGCGCGCTTGCCTATATCCAGAAGCTGCTGGACGGAGCTGGCTTCGAGACGCATCGCGTTCGCTTTTCGCAGGAAGGCTACCCCGACATCGACAACCTCTACGCGCGCATCGGCGATCCGGGCGGCCCCAGCCTGATGTTTGCCGGTCACACTGATGTGGTGCCGCCGGGCGACCCGGCGAGCTGGCGGTTCGCCCCATTCTCGGGCGAGGCCGCCGATGACATGCTGTGGGGCCGGGGCGCTGTCGACATGAAGGGCGGGCTCGCCGCAGCCGTGGCGGCAACCCTTGAATTTATTGAGAAAAATGGCCCACCGCGCGGGACGATCTCGTTTCTCGTCACAGGCGACGAGGAAGGCCCGGCCGTCAACGGCACGATCAAGCTTCTGGAATGGGCGCGCGCGCGCGGCGAGCGATTCGACCATTGCATCCTGCCCGAGCCCACCAATCCGGACGCGCTAGGCGAAATGATCAAGATCGGCCGGCGAGGTTCGCTGTCGGGCGCCATCGCGGTTGCCGGCAAGCAGGGCCACGTCGGCTACCCCCACCTGGCGGACAATCCGGTGCACCACATCGTGCGCCTCGTTGCCGCGCTCAAGGCGGCTCCGCTCGACGCCGGCACAGCGCATTTTGACCCGTCGAACCTCGAAGTCACATCCATCGACACGGGCAATTCGGCGGTCAACGTCATCCCTGCGAGCGCGAGGGCGCTTTTCAACGTGCGCTTCAACGACCTGTGGACGCCGGAGACGCTGGCGCATGAAATCCGCGCCCGCCTCGCCGCCGCCGCTGGCGGCGCCCGCTACGAAGTGACATTCCAGCCGACGAACGCGCTGGCGTTCCTGACGAAGCCCGGCGTCTTCGTGAAAACCCTGTCTGAGGCCATCGAGGCGGAGACCGGCCGCCGTCCGGTGCTGTCGACGACCGGCGGCACCTCGGACGCGCGCTTCATCTGCCGCTATGCGGAAGTGCTGGAATTCGGCCTCGTCGGGCAGACCATGCACGCCGTCGACGAGCGCACGTCGATTTCCGACCTGCACAAGCTTTCAGCGATCTTTTCCCGCGTTCTGAAGGCCTACTTCGCCAAATAGGCCATTCGGCGGAGGATTGCTGCGTTGCAATGGAAGCTGCGATATAAAGGCCGGAACTCGTGCAGGACAGGTACATGGGCCGGCTTTCGACACACGTTCTCGACACGCATTCAGGCAGGCCCGCGGCGGGCCTGAAGATCGAGCTGTATAACCTCGCCCCGGGCGTCGAGCGCCTGGTCAAGGCCGCTGTGACCAACTCTGACGGGCGCACCGACGCGCCGCTTCTCTCCGGCGACGAATATCAGGCCGGCGTCTACGAGTTGCGCTTCCACGTCGGCGACTACTTTCGCGCGCGCGGCCTCGACCTGCCTGAGCCTCCGTTCGTCGACGTCGCGCCCGTTCGCTTCGGCATGGCTGACGCAGATGGCCATTATCATGTGCCTCTGCTCGTCTCGCCCTGGTCGTATTCGACCTACCGGGGATCGTGATGAGCGAGTACCCGCGCGATCTCGTCGGCTACGGCCGCACGCCGCCGCATCCGCACTGGCCGCACGATGCGCGAATCGCCGTCCAGTTCGTCATCAATTACGAGGAGGGCGGCGAGAACAACATCCTCCATGGCGATCCGGCCTCCGAGGCTTTCCTGTCGGAGATCGTCGGCGCGCAGCCCTGGCGCGGCCAGCGTCACATGAACATGGAGTCGATTTACGAGTTCGGCTCACGCTCGGGTTTCTGGCGCCTGCATCGCATGTTTACCGAACGCGAGATGCCGGTGACGGTCTTTGGCGTTGCGACGGCGCTTGCGCGCAACCCGCAAGCGGTGGCCGCAATGAAGGAGGCTGGCTGGGAAATCGCCAGTCACGGTCTCAAGTGGATCGACTACAAGGACTTCAGCCTTGAGGAAGAACGCGCACAAATCGCGGAAGCCGTTCGTATCCACGCGGAAGTGACGGGCGCGCGTCCGCTCGGCATGTACCAGGGCCGCACGTCGGAGCATACGCTGGCGTTGACGATGGAGGACGGCGGCTTTCTATACTCCGCCGATTCCTATGCCGACGAGCTGCCTTATTGGGTGGACGGTCCGCGCGGCCCGCAGCTCATCGTCCCCTACACCCTCGACGCCAACGACATGCGCTTCGCGACGCCTCAGGGCTTCAACAGCGGCGACCAGTTCTTCGCATACCTGAAGGACTCGTTCGACGTGCTCTACGCCGAGGGTGAAAGCACGCCGAAGATGTTGTCCGTCGGCCTGCATTGCCGGCTTGCGGGCCGGCCCGGGCGGGCGTCGGCGCTGGCCCGCTTTCTCGATTACGTGAAGGGCCACGAACACGCATGGGTCGCAACGCGGCTCGACATTGCGCGTCACTGGATCAGGCGTCATCCGCCCACGGGCGGCTGGCGTCCGAGCCGGATGTCGCCAGCGATTTTCATCGAAGTCTTCGGCGACGTCTTCGAGCATACCCCGCAGATCGCCGCGCGCGCCCACGCGCAAGGGTTCACGAGCGCGCAGGACACTGCCTCGGGGCTCCATGCCGCGCTGGTGGAGCAGATGCGCGCAATGAGCCGCGATGAAAAGCTTGCGCTCATTCTCGCCCATCCCGATCTCGCCGGTCGTCTCGCGTTGGCGAAGCAAATCACGGCGGACTCCATGAAGGAACAGGGCTCTGCGGGCCTCGACCGTCTGAGCGCCAACGAGTTGCACCGCTTCACTGAACTCAATAACGCCTACAAGGCCCGCTTCGGCTTCCCCTTCATCATGGCTGTGAAAGGCGCGACGAAGGACGCGGTCATGGCGGCCTTCGAGAAGCGGATCGGCAATGATCCCGAGGCGGAATTCGCCGAGGCGCTGACGCAGATCGAAAAGATCGCCGCGTTGCGCCTGGCGGACAGGCTGCCGCCATGACGAGCGGCTCCGCGCGCGTCGTCGCGCGCCTTCGGAAGCTCAATGAGGCCAGCGACGCCGAAGGCGCGTTGACGCGCCTCACGCTCACGCCCGCCCATGCGCAGGCCGCCGCCATGGTGAAGCGGTGGATGGAGGCGGCGGGTCTTGCCGCCCGCATCGACGGCGTCGGCAACGTGGTCGGCCGGCGCGAAGGCGCGACCCCCGCTGCAAAGACGCTCATCATCGGCTCGCATATCGACACGGTGCGCAATGCAGGCAGCTACGATGGCATACTCGGCGTCATCCTCGGGATAGAAGCCTGCGCGCGCTTGAACGAGCGTGGCAAGTCGCTTCCTTACGCCATCGAGGTCGTCGCGTTCGGCGACGAGGAAGGCGTGCGCTTCCCAACATCGCTGACGGGCTCGCGCGCGCTGGCCGGAACCTTCGATCCCGCCTCGCTCGACAGCGTGGACGAGGACGGCGTTTCCCGCCGCGATGCGCTGCTCGCTTTTGGTTGCGATCCCTCGCGCATCGCCGCCGAGGCGCGCGATCCCTCGCGCACGCTCGGTTACATCGAATTGCATATCGAGCAGGGGCCTGTTCTCGAAGCCAGGAACCTGGCGCTGGGCCTTGTCACCGCCATCAACGGCGGGAGCCGGGGCGAAATCGTCGTCGAAGGCGTGGCGGGTCACGCGGGCACGCTGCCCATGAACATGCGTCACGATGCGCTCGCGGCGGCCGCCGAGATGGTGCTGGCCATCGAGGCGATCGGCCGCAATGGCGGCGATCTCGTGGCGACTGTTGGCCGTATCGAGGCGCCGAATGGGGCGGTCAACGTCGTGCCCGGCCTCGTGCGCATGTCGCTTGACGTGCGCTCGCCGCGCGACGAGGACCGGGTGCGCGCCCTCGCGGATATCCGCGCCGCCATGGCGAACATCGCCGCCGCGCGCGGCGTGAAGGCGGACCTGAACGTTTCCTATGACATGCCCGCGGCGCCCTGCGACATGGCGCTTTCGGGGGCCTTCGCGCGCTCATTCGTGCGATGCGGGCATCCCGTTTTCCGCTTGCCGAGCGGGGCAGGGCACGACGCGATGGCGTTCCGGGGCCGCCTCCCACAGGCGATGGTCTTCATCCGTTGCCGTGGCGGCGTCAGCCACCGCCCGGACGAATACGCCGCGCAGGCCGACATCGCTGCGGCGCTTGCCGTGCTTGACGATTTTCTTGAGACGATCGGAGCAGACCTATGACTGTCATCATCGACGGCGTCAGCCTTACCGGCGCGCAGGTCGTTCGCGCCGCGCGCCGGGACGCGTCTGGCGCTTTCGCGAAGGTCGCTCTGGACGCTGGCGCGCGCAAGCGCGTGATGGCGACCCGCGCCTGGCTCGACGAAAACTTCATGAACGACGATGCTCCGCTCATGTACTCGTTCAACACGGGCGTGGGTCTCTTCAAGGACCAGCGCGTGCTGATGAAGGACATGGTCGAGTACCAGACAAAGTCCGTCTATGCTCATGCGACGGGTGTCGGCGAACCCTTCGCCGAAGACGTCGCGCGCGCGACGATGTTGTTGCGAGCCAACGCCTTCGCGTCCAACTACTCCGGTCCGCGCGTCGACGTGCTTGATCGCCTGATCGATTGCCTGAATGCAGGCGTCACGCCGGTCATTCCACAGAAAGGATCGGTGGGCGCGTCCGGCGATCTCGCTCCGCTCGCGCATATGTCGGGCGCTGTGTGCGGCTTCGAGGAGGCAGAGATGTTCTGGCAGGGCCGGCGCATCCCGGCGCGCGAGGCGCTCGCGGCCGCCGGTCTGTCGCCGACGTTCGATCTGTCCGCCAAGGACGCGTCCTGCCTCATCAATGGGTCGACCGTATCGCTCGCGCTCGCGGTGCTTGCGCTCGAGGATTCGCGCCGAATCCTGAAGGCGGCGGACGTTGCTCTGGCGATGTCACTCGAATGCCTGCGCGGCGAACGCACGGCTTTCGAGGCGCGCATCCATGCCGCGCGGCCGCATCCGGGGCAGGCGGCGACCGCGCGCAACGTGCTTCGCATGATCGACGGTTCGCAACGGTGCTCGGAGCCCGCGCGCCATGTCGTGTTCCCCGATGAAAACCGCGATCCGGCCAAGCCGCCCGCCCCGCGCGTGCAGGATGTCTATTCGCTGCGTTGCGGCCCGCAGGTGCATGGGCCTGTCCGACAGGCCATCGATTATGTCGGGAGCCTGGTTGGCGTGGAGACAAACTCGGCGACGGACAATCCGCTCGTCTTCGACAATGGCGCCGGCGGCTACGAAATTCTCTCGGGCGGTCATTTCCATGGCCAGTACGTCGCGCAGGCGATGGATGTTCTCTCGATCGCAATGGCGGACCTTGGCTCCATCAGCGAGCGCCGCCTCGCGCGGCTGATTGATCCGACCATGAGTTATGGCTTGCCGCGCAACCTGCTCGCCGGGAAGCGCGGCCTCAATACAGGCTACGCCACGGTTCAATGCTCCATGTCGGCGCTGGTGATGGAGAATCGGACGCTTTCCATGCCGGGCTCCGTCGACTCGATCCCCGGCAAGTCGAACGCAGAAGATCACGTTTCCAACTCGACCTGGTGCGGGCGCAAGGCGCGTACGATTGTCGAGAACGTCGAGCAGATCGTCGCCGGCGAGATCCTCATGGCCGCGCAGGCGCTGACGCTTGTCGAGGAAGTCGCAAAGGATCATCCTGTCGGCGCCGGCACGCGCGCCGCGCTGGAGGCGGTTCGCAAGGTCATCGCGCCGGCGCTGTCAGGCGACAGATGGTATGCGGTCGAGATGGGCCAGGCGCTCGATCTCGTGCGTTCCGGCGCCATTGTCGATGCCGTCGAGGCGGCGGTCGGCGAATTTGATTGATGGCGGTTTCGGGGGTTTGGGAGAGGACGATGCCACGAGTGAATATCGAGGGCCTGCAGGTCGATGGCGAACTTTACGCGTTCGTCGAGGGCGAGGCCCTGCCGGGCTCGGGTGTCGCTTCCCAGTCCTTCTGGGCGGGCTATGCCGCCATGCTGCGCGATCTTGCGCCGCGTAACGCGGCGCTGCTCGCTGAACGCGACCGCCTGCAGGCGGAGATCGACGCTTATCATCGCGCGCGCTCTGGCCGCCCGCATGACGCGGCCGAATATGAAGGCTTTCTCCGCGAGATCGGGTATCTCAGACCCGCGCCAGGCGCCACCACGATTTCGACCGCGAACGTCGATGACGAGATCGCCCGCATCGCCGGCGCCCAGCTCGTCGTGCCCGCGTCGAACGCGCGCTATGCGCTCAACGCGGCTAACGCGCGCTGGGGCTCGCTCTACGACGCGCTTTACGGAACTGACGCCATCCCCGAGGCGGACGGAGCCGAACGCACGGCGAAATACAATCCGGTTCGCGGCGCGAAGGTCATCGCGAAAGCCCGCGAGGCGCTGGATGTCGCCGCCGCATTGACGCAGGGCTCCCACGCCGATGCGTCCGCCTACATAGTTGAGAACGGCGTCCTCGTCGTCACGTTGAAAGGCGGCGCGAAGACCGGACTGAAGGACGCCGCGAAGTTCGTCGGCTTCGCTGGCCGGGCGGAGGCGCCCACGGCGATTCTGCTGCGTAACAATGGCCTGCATGTCGAAATCGTCATCGACCGGGCGCACCCGATCGGGGGGACCGACGCTGCGGGCGTCGCGGACGTAGTGGTGGAGGCGGCAGTCTCCACGATCATCGACATGGAGGATTCCGTCGCCGCCGTCGATGCGCAAGACAAGACGCTCGTCTACCGCAACTGGCTCGGCCTTATGAAGGGCGACCTCACCGCCAGTTTCGACAAGGGCGGCTCGACGGTGGCGCGTGCGCTGAACGAAGATCGCGTCTACACCGCGCCGGATGGCGGCGAACTTCGCCTTCATGGGCGCAGCCTCATGCTCATCCGCAACGTCGGACTGCACATGTACACCGACGCCGTGCTCGACGCATCGGGCGCGGAGACGCCGGAAGGCCTGCTCGATGCGGCCGTGAGCGTGCTCATCGCCAAGCGCGATCTTGACGGCAAGGGGCGCCTGCGCAACTCGCGCGCGGGGTCCGTCTATATCGTGAAGCCGAAGATGCACGGGCCGGACGAAGTGGCCTTCGCGGCGGAAACTTTCGCGCGGGTCGAAGACTTTCTCGGCCTCCCGCGCAACACGATCAAGATGGGCATTATGGACGAGGAGCGCCGCACGACGGTCAACCTCGCCGCCTGCATCCGCGCCGCGAGCGAGCGCGTCGTCTTCATCAACACCGGCTTCCTCGATCGCACCGGCGACGAAATCCACACCTCGATGGAGGCGGGGCCGATGGTGCGCAAGAACGACATGCGCGCCTGCAGCTGGATCAAGGCCTATGAGGACAACAACGTGGATGTCGGGCTGGCGCTCGGCCTCCCGGGGCGCGCGCAGATCGGCAAGGGCATGTGGGCCGCGCCCGACCGCATGGCCGACATGCTGGAGCAGAAGATCGGCCATCCCCGCTCCGGCGCAACCACTGCCTGGGTGCCTTCGCCGACGGCCGCCGCGCTTCACGCCCTGCACTATCATCAGGTCGACGTCGCCGCGCGCCAGAAGGAACTGGCCTTCCGCGAGCCGGCGAAGCTCGCCGACATCCTTTCGCTGCCTGTTTCGCAGTCGAACTTCGCGCCGGACGCGGTCCAGCAGGAGCTCGACAACAACGCGCAGGGCATCCTGGGTTATGTTGTGCGATGGATCGATCAGGGCGTCGGTTGCTCAAAGGTGCCGGACATTCACGACGTGGGCCTGATGGAGGATCGCGCAACACTGCGCATTTCGAGCCAGCATATCGCCAACTGGCTGCGTCACGGCGTCTGCGCTCCCGAGCAGGTGATGGAGACGATGAAGCGAATGGCGCAAGTCGTGGACCGCCAGAACGCGGGCGACCCGCTCTACAGGCCCATGGCGCCCGGTTTTGATGGCGTTGCCTTCCGGGCCGCTTGCGATCTCGTGTTCAAGGGTGCGGAGCAGCCGAACGGTTATACGGAGTTCATCCTCCACGCGCGCAGGCGGGAAGCCAAAGCCGCCGGTTGACCGGCGCCAAGCCTCTCCAGGCGAGCCGCGGCGGCGATCTGTTCAAAATTTGTGCATCGCCGGAGCGAGCCCAGGGAAGCGCCCGTGATGTACAATAATTAGGCAAATCAAACCGGCGAGGCGCCTTCTTTTCGGGCGTCTGCTGCTCATTGTCCCGCGAATACCCTCGTTTCTTCACTCAAAGCCGACTGATCGCGGACGGGGCGCCGGATGGCCGGGCTGGCACAGGCCTTGCTCACTCACGGGACGGCAATGTTGCCGACAGGGGTGAGTCCGATGAGCATCAAATTGGACAGGCGAGGAATGCTCGCCGGTTTGGCGGGCGCGGCAATGATGATGTCCGCCGCCGCGCCGGCGTTCGCGCAGGAAACGATCAAGGTTGGGATTCTCCATTCGCTTTCGGGCACCATGGCGATCAGCGAGACGACGCTGAAGGACGTCATGCTCATGCTCATCGAGGAGCAGAACAAGAAGGGTGGTCTGCTCGGCAAGAAACTTGAGGCCGTTGTTGTCGATCCCGCGTCCAACTGGCCGCTGTTCGCCGAAAAGGCTCGCGAACTGATCACCCAGCAAAAGGTCGCCGCCGTGTTTGGCTGCTGGACCTCGGTGTCGCGCAAGTCTGTGCTGCCCGTATTCAAGGAACTGAACAACATTCTCTTCTATCCCGTTCAATACGAGGGCGAGGAGAGCGAGCGCAACGTCTTCTACACCGGCGCCGCGCCGAACCAGCAAGCCATCCCCGCCGTCGACTACCTGATGAGCAAGGATGGCGGCGAAGTGAAGCGCTGGGTGCTCGCGGGCACCGACTACGTTTATCCGCGCACCACGAACCGCATCCTCGAGGCGTACCTCAAATCGAAGGGCGTCGCGCAGGAAGACATCATGATCAACTACACGCCTTTCGGGCACTCCGACTGGCAGACGATCGTGTCGGACATCAAGAAGTTCGGCTCCGCCGGCAAGAAGACGGCGGTCGTGTCGACGATCAACGGCGACGCGAACGTGCCGTTCTACAAGGAGCTGTCGAACCAGGGCGTGAAGGCGACGGATATTCCCGTTGTGGCGTTCTCCGTCGGTGAAGAAGAGCTGGCCGGCGTCGACACGAAGGACCTCGTCGGTCACCTGGCCGCATGGAACTATTTCCAGTCGGTCAAGGCGCCGGTCAACGCCGAGTTCATCAAGCAGTGGCAGGCGTTCACCAAGAATCCCAAGCGCGTGACGAACGACCCGATGGAAGCCCACTTCATCGGCTTCAACATGTGGGTGAAGGCGGTCGAGAAGGCCGGCACGGTTGATCCCGACAAGGTTATCGAGGCGCTGCCGGGCATTGAAGCGCCGAACCTGTCCGGCGGCATGTCGAAGATGTTGCCGAACCACCACATCACGAAGCCGGTCATGATCGGTGAAATTCGCGCCGACGGCCAGTTCGACATCGTCTGGCAGACAAAGGGCCTCGTGCCCGGCGACGCATGGTCCGACTTCCTTGAAGGCTCCAGGGATCTGGAAGCCGATTGGGTTGGCAAGAAATGCGGCAACTTCAACGTGAAGACCGGCAAGTGCGGCAGCTGACGCGCTGAATATAACGGCCGCCGCTCGCTGGCGGCGGCCGGTTCCGGAACGAATTCCATAATAGACGATCCATGTTGCGCCTGCGCGGAGGAAAGATGTCGCCGGTTCGCCTTCTCTGCGCCATTCTGCTGGCTTTCCTTCTGGCTATACCAGTCGTGGGGACAGTGCAGGCGGCGGATCTCGCGAGCGCGCTGTCCCGCTTTGCGGCGGACGACTTTTCTGAGACGGCAACCGCGATCGAGGAAATCGCGGAGACGGGAGCGCCGCAGGCCGAGCCCATTCTTTCCGCGCTCAGCAATGCCCGGTTGTTTGTTGATCCTGCGACGAAGAAGGTTTTCTGGCGCACGAGCGCTGGCGCGGTGCATGATGCGCTTTCCGGCGAGGTTTTGGCCAATCCGCCCGCGCCGCTTGAAACCGTGCGCATCAATAACCGCCTTCGCCGCGTCCTGTCGAACGCCATTGGCGCGTTGACGCTGATGGCGCCGGAGCCGCAACGCCGGCGCGCGGCGGCGGAGGCCTTGTTCCGTTCGCGCGACGAGAGCGCGTTGCCGCAGCTGGAGGCGGCTCTGAAGGCTGAAAAGTCGCCGGCCATTGCCCGGGCGTTCCAGCAGGCGCGCGCTTCGATCCTGATTGCTGCGCCGGAGGCCACAAAAGAGCAGCGCATTGAATCGATAAACGTTCTGCGCGACCGCGCCGACATGGGCGCCATAGCGGCGTTGCGATCGATCAGTCTGAAGGCGGACGCTGAAACGAAGGAGCTTGCCGAAAGCGCCGTCACCTCGATCGAGGGCCGCCTGAAGCTCGTCGGCTATGTGCAGAACGTCTGGTACGGACTTTCGCTTGGCTCGGTTCTGCTGCTCGCGGCCATCGGCCTCGCGATCACCTTCGGAGTCATGGGCGTCATCAATATGGCCCATGGCGAAATGGTGATGCTCGGCGCCTATACGACATTCATCGTGCAGGAATTCCTGCGCGCGAATGCGCCGCATCTTCTCGACATGTCGCTGACCATTGCGCTGCCGCTCGCGTTTCTGTTCACAGGCCTGATCGGAGTGCTCATCGAGCGCGGCGTCATTCGCTTTCTTTATGGCCGCCCGCTCGAGACGCTGCTCGCCACATGGGGCATAAGTCTCATCCTGCAGCAGAGCGTTCGAACGATCTTCGGCCCCACCAATCGCGAGGTCAGTTCGCCGTCCTACATGTCCGGCGCTTTCGATTTCATGGGCGTCTCCGTCACCTGGGGGCGGCTGTGGATCATCGTCTTCACGATGATCGTATTCTTCGCACTGCTGCTTGCGTTGAAGTACACGTCGATGGGTCTGCACATGCGCGCGGTGACGCAGAACAGGCGCATGGCCTCGGCCATGGGCATCCGCACGCCATGGGTCGACGCCATGACCTTCGGTCTGGGCTCCGGACTCGCGGGGATCGCGGGCGTTGCGCTGTCGCAGATCGACAATGTGTCCCCCAACCTCGGCCAGACCTACATCATCGATTCCTTCATGGTCGTCGTCTTTGGCGGGGTCGGCAATCTCTGGGGCACGCTGGTTTCCGCCTTCGCGCTGGGCGTCGCCAACAAGTTTCTCGAACCGCTCGCGGGCGCGGTTCTGGCGAAGATTCTCATCCTCGTCCTTCTTATCCTCTTCATTCAGAAGCGCCCGCGCGGGCTGTTCGCACTCAAGGGCCGGGCGGTCGAAGCATGATTACGCAATACCTGCTGTCCCGCTACGAGAAGACCGGCGTCGCCTTCATCCTCATCGTCGCGGCGATGGCGATCTACGTGCCGCTCTCCAATCTTCTGCTGCCGGCGTCATCGCCGTTCCACGTGCCCACGCACGTCATGTCGCTGATGGGAAAGTACCTGTGCTACGCCATCCTCGCGATATCGCTCGACCTCGTCTGGGGCTATTGCGGCATTCTATCTTTGGGACACGGCGCGTTCTTCGCGCTCGGCGGTTACGCCATGGGCATGTACCTCATGCGCCAGATCGGCACGCGCGGCGTCTATGCGCATCCGGTCCTTCCAGATTTCATGGTCTTCCTGAACTGGAAGGAGTTGCCCTGGTTCTGGTACGGCTTCGACATGTTTCCGTTCGCCATGTTCATGGCGCTCTTTGCGCCCGGACTTCTCGCGTTCGTTTTCGGTTGGCTGGCGTTCCGTTCACGTGTGACCGGCGTTTATCTTTCCATTATCACGCAGGCGCTCACATACGCGCTGATGCTGGCCTTCTTCCGCAACGACATGGGCTTCGGCGGCAACAACGGACTGACGGACTTCAAGGATATCCTGGGCTTTCCAGTGCAGGCGCAGGGCACGCGCGCGACGCTTTTCTTCCTCACCGCGCTGACGCTTCTTCTCACCTATCTGATCTGCCGCTGGATGACGATCACATCCTTCGGGAAGGTGCTCGTCGGCGTGCGCGACGCCGAGAGCCGCACGCGCTTCCTCGGCTATCGCGTGGAGCATTACAAGCTCGTCGCCTTCACCGTGTCGGCGGCCCTGGCTGGTCTGGCAGGCGCCCTCTATGTGCCGCAGGTCGGCATCATCAATCCGGGCGAATTCGCTCCGGCGAACTCCATCGAAGCGGTCGTCTGGGTCGCGGTTGGCGGGCGTGGAACGCTGGTCGGCGCTGCGGTCGGCGCGGGCCTTGTCAATTTCGCCAAGAGCTGGTTCACCACCGGCGCCCTCGCGCCCTATTGGCTCTTCGTGCTCGGGGCAATCTTCATCTTCGTCACGCTGGCCCTGCCGAAGGGCGTCGTCGGCACGCTGAAGGAGTGGTCCGGCCGCAGGCGCGCGGCGCCGGAAGAGCGCAAGGCGCCTGTCGCGCAGGTTGCGGAGTAAGCCATGAGCGAGAAATACACCTCCGCAGTTCTCTATCTCGACGGCGTCAGCGTCAGCTTCGACGGCTACCGGGCCATCCGTAATCTGTCGCTGGTGATCGAGCCGGGAGAGATGCGGGCCATCATTGGCCCGAACGGCGCCGGCAAGACGACCATGATGGACATCGTCACCGGCAAGACCCGGCCCGACGAAGGCGACGTCCTGTTCGACGGCGGAAAGTACGATCTCACCAAGCTCGATGAAACGGCGATCGCGGAACTCGGCATTGGCCGCAAGTTCCAGAAGCCCACCGTATTCGAAAGCCACACTGTGGCCGACAATATCCTGCTGGCGCTCAAGGGTCCGCGTGGCCCTTTCGCCTCGCTCTTTGGCTGGCGCAACAACGTCCATAAGGACAGGATCGACGAGGTGCTCAAGATTACGGGTCTTCTCGACCATCGCGATCGTCTGGCCGGCGAGATTTCCCATGGCCAGAAGCAATGGCTCGAAATCGGGATGCTTCTGGCGCAGGATCCCGCCATTCTTCTTGTCGACGAGCCGGTGGCGGGCATGACGGACGCGGAGACCGAGCAGACCGCCGCGCTCCTGCGCGACATCAACAATGCGCACACGGTGATCGTCGTGGAACATGACATGACGTTCGTGCGCGCGCTCGATTGCAAGGTGACGTGCCTGCACGAAGGTTCGGTGCTTTCCGAGGGCACGCTGGACAAGGTCGCCTCCGACGAACGCGTCATCGAAGTCTATCTCGGTCGATAGGGCGGAACATCAATGCTCAAGGTCGAAAGCATCGATCTCGCGTATGGCGCCGCCAGGGTGCTGCGTTCGGTCAGCGTCGAGGCCGATGTGGGGCAGGTGTCCTGCGTCCTTGGCCGCAACGGAGTGGGGAAGACGTCGTTGCTGCGCGCAATCGTCGGCCATCAGCCGATCAGCGCCGGGCGAATCCTGCTCGACGGCCACGACATGTCGAAATTGCCATCCTATGAACGCGCGCGCCGCGGCGTCGGTTATGTACCGCAGGGGCGCGAAATATTCCCGTTGCTCACCGTGCGCGAGAATCTGGAGACGGGATTCGCGCCCGTCGCCCGTCGCGACCGCTTTGTGCCGGATGAAATTTTCGAACTCTTTCCGGTGCTCGGCGAGATGATGCACCGGCGTGGCGGCGACCTTTCCGGCGGGCAGCAGCAGCAGCTCGCCATCGGCCGGGCGCTGGTGACGCGCCCGAAGCTTCTGGTGCTGGACGAGCCGACCGAGGGCATCCAGCCGTCGGTCATCAAGGACATCGGCCGTGCAATCGACTACTTGCGCCAGAAGGGAGACATGGCCATCCTGCTGGTCGAACAATATTTCGACTTCGCGCGCGAACTGGCGGACCGGTTCATTGTCATGGAGCGCGGCGAGGTCGTCATGGCGGGCGCCAAGGAACACTTGCAGGGCGATGATGTACGCAGCCGCATTGCGATCTGACGGGCCGGAGGCGGATTTCGATCCGCTCGCGGCCGTCCGTTCGCACGGCGTGCTTGCTCTGGCCGCCCGCAGCGAGGGCTCGGTCACGCGCCGCGCCCGCGTCCGTGAGCAAGGCGCGCTGCGGATGCGCTTTCCCGCCGAGTCGCCGCATCGCCTCGACGCGGTCGTGGTGAACGTCGCCGGAGGCATGGCGGGCGGCGACGTTTACGACTGCGCCTTCACGGCGGAGCGCCACGCCAATCTCGTCGTCACTTCCGCTGCGGCGGAAAAGGTATATCGCGCCCTGGCGGCGCCGACGCGCTGCGGCGTGCGGCTGAAAGTCGAGGCGGAGGCGACACTCGTTTATCTCCCGCAGGAAAGCATCCTCTTCGATCGCGCGCGCATCACGCGGCGCTATGACATCGACGTCGCCGCGAGCGGCCGTCTCGTCGCGGTCGACGCCGTCATCCTTGGCCGCGCCGCAATGGGCGAGCGTGTCACGTCCCTGATTTGGCGCGATGCCTGGCGCCTGCGCCGTGACGGCGCGCTCGTGTGGGCCGACGCCACGCGCATCGAGGGCGACGCGCAGGCGCTTCTCGCGGCCGCGGCGGCGGGGGGCGGCGCCCGCGCCTTCGCAACCCTGCTCTATGCGGGGCCAGACGCGGCCGGGCGCATCGAACCCTTGCGCGAAGCCCTGCGCGGCCCGGCGGCCTGCGAGGCGGCGGTGACGGCCTTCGACAGCCTTCTCGTCGCGCGCTTCGTTGCACGCGAAGGTCATGCCCTGCGAGCTGCGCTGGTCGATGCGCTCGCCGTGCTTCCCGGCGGCGCCCTGCCGCGCTCCTGGTCCACCTGAATTCCTGGAGGATCGTCAGAAATGAATCTCACTCCCCGCGAGAAGGACAAGCTTCTCATTTCGCTGGCCGCCATGGTGGCGCGGGCGCGGCTCGCGCGCGGCGTCAAGCTCAATCATCCGGAGACCATCGCTCTCATCACCGACTTCGTGATGGAAGGCGCGCGGGACGGTCGCTCCGTCGCCGATCTCATGGAATCCGCCGCGCATGTCGTGACGCGCGCGCAGGTTATGGAAGGCATCTCCGAAATGATCCACGACGTGCAGGTCGAGGCGACATTCCCCGATGGAACGAAGCTCGTCACCGTCCACAATCCAGTCCGTTGAGGAGCGGTTCATGATACCCGGCGAGATCATCACGAAGGACGGGGAAATCGTCCTCAATGACGGATGCGAGAGCATTACGCTCACAGTTTCCAACACCGGCAACCGGCCCATTCAGGTCGGATCGCACTATCACTTCTACGAGACCAACAACGCCCTCTCCTTCGACCGCGAGAAGGCGCGCGGCTTTCGCCTCGACATTGCGGCCGGAACGGCCGTGCGTTTCGAGCCCGGCCAGACGCGTGAAGTAAAGCTCGTTCCGCTCTCGGGCGCGCGCACGGTTTATGGCTTTCAGCAGAAGATCATGGGCAAGCTCTGAACGCGCTTCGCCCGCGCAACAGATTGACCGGAGGCGAATATGCCCGCAAAGATTTCCCGCTCCGCGTACGCGGCAATGTTCGGCCCAACAACCGGCGACAAGATTCGTCTCGCCGACACGGATCTCTTCATCGAGGTTGAAAAAGACTTCACCACCTACGGCGAGGAAGTGAAGTTCGGCGGCGGCAAGGTGATACGCGACGGCATGGGCCAGTCGCAGGCCTCGCGCGCCGAAGGCGCCATGGACACTGTCATCACAAATTGCGTGATCCTCGATCATTGGGGCGTGGTGAAAGCGGATGTCGGCCTGCGCGACGGGCGTATCGCGAAGATTGGCAAGGCGGGCAATCCGGATATTCAGCCTGGCGTCGACATCATCATCGGGCCCGGCACCGAGATCATCGCTGGCGAAGGCAAGATCCTTACAGCGGGCGGCTTCGATTCCCACATCCATTTCATCTGCCCGCAGCAGATCGAAGAAGCGCTGATGTCGGGGCTCACCTCGATGTTGGGCGGCGGCACAGGCCCCGCGCACGGCACGCTGGCGACGACCTGTACGCCAGGCCCCTGGCATATCGCGCGCATGATCGAGGCCGCGGACGCCTTTCCGATGAATCTCGGCTTCGCCGGCAAGGGCAACGCCGCGCTGCCGAAGGCGCTGGAAGAAATGGTGCTGGCCGGCGCCTGCGCGCTCAAGCTGCATGAGGATTGGGGCACGACGCCGGCGGCCATCGACAATTGCCTGTCGGTGGCCGACCAAATGGACGTGCAGGTGATGATCCACACCGACACGCTCAATGAGTCGGGCTTCGTCGAAGACACCATCGCCGCGTTCAAGGGCCGCACGATCCACGCCTTCCACACGGAAGGTGCGGGCGGCGGTCATGCGCCCGACATCATCAAGGTCTGCGGCCTGCCTAACGTGCTGCCCTCGTCCACCAATCCGACGCGGCCGTTCACCGTGAACACCATCGACGAGCATCTCGACATGCTGATGGTGTGCCACCACCTCGATCCGTCGATCACGGAGGATCTCGCCTTCGCTGAAAGCCGCATCCGCAAGGAGACGATTGCGGCCGAAGACATTCTTCACGATATCGGCGCGCTTTCCATGATGTCGTCCGACAGCCAGGCGATGGGCCGCGTCGGCGAGGTCATCATCCGCACGTGGCAGACGGCGGACAAGATGAAACGCCAGCGTGGGCGCCTCAAGGAAGAGAAGGGCGACAACGACAATTTCCGCGCCCGCCGCTACATCGCGAAATACACGATCAACCCGGCCATCGCGCACGGTGTGTCGCGCCACATCGGTTCCGTCGAGACGGGCAAGCTCGCGGACCTCGTGCTCTGGTCGCCCGCTTTCTTCGGCGTCAAGCCGGACATGGTCATCAAGGGCGGCGCCATCGCGGCCGCCCCCATGGGCGATCCGAACGCCTCGATCCCCACGCCGCAGCCGGTGCATTACCGACCCATGTTCGGCGCCTATGGCAAGGCGGTGCAGACGACGTCGCTCACCTTCGTCTCGAAGGCCGCCTTCGAGGCGGGCCTGCGCGCCAGGCTGGGTGTTGCGAAGGAAATGGTCGCCGTGGAGAACACCCGCGGAGGGATCGCAAAGGCCGACATGGCGCTGAACGGCGCCACACCCAAGGTCGAGGTCGACCCGGAGACCTACATGGTGAAGGCCGACGGGGAACTCCTGGTCTGCGAGCCGGCGAAGGAGCTTCCCATGGCGCAGCGCTATTTCATGTACTGAAGCGCGAAAGCTCTCGCCTTTGCCGCCGGGCCGACATATTCAGTCGGAAAGTGTGAAGGCTGCGTAAGCGACACAGGGAAGAAACATGATCCGCGCGAATTTCATCAGCACCAAGGGCGCCTGGCAGGCGACGCCGGCTGACACGATCGTCCTCGATTACGAGGGCCGGCACAGGCGCCGCGTGACGATGACGGGGACGCGCGGCACGGAATTCCTCCTCGACCTGCCGGAAGCGGTCGCGTTGCGCGGCGGCGACGCCCTCATTCTCGAGGATGGTCGGCTGATAGAAATTGTCGCGGCGCCGGAGCTCCTCGCCGAAATCCGCTGCAATGATCCGCGCCAGCTTGCGCGCGTCGCGTATCATGTCGGCAACCGCCACGCGCAGGCGGAAATTTTGGCCAACCGCATTCGCATCCGCCGGGATCACGTGCTCGAGGAAATGGTGCGGGGTCTCGGCGCAAAGGTTGCGCATATCGAGGCGCCGTTCGAGCCCGACACCGGCGCCTATGAGGCGCCGCAAGAGGCGCACGCGCATGGCCATACGGGTCATTCGCACAAGGGCCACGCCCACACGCATCATGGCCACGATCACCACGACCATGCGCACGGTCACGATCAGGGCCACGAGCATGAACATGGTCACCACGAGCACAAGCACGACGAGTCCTGTGGCTGCGGCGACGACCATTCGCACAAGGCGGGCCACTCGCACGACGGCCACGACCACAAGCACGATCATTCTCACGATCACACGGCCCATGGTCACTCGCACGATCATGGGCGTTCCCACGGGACTCATGGCCACAAGCACGACTGACATTGCGCTTTTCGCCTGGTTGTCGCCGTCCTATCCGGTCGGCGCCTTCGCCTATTCGCATGGCCTCGAATGGGCGATCGAGGCGGGCGATGTGCGTGACGCGGCGACGTTGCGCGCCTGGATCGAAGTAATTCTCGACCATGGCTCGGGTCGCAACGACGCTATCATCTTCGCGGCGGCCTTCAGGGCAGCCGCTGCGGGAGAGTCCATAAGCGGAATTGCCGAACTCGGCTGCGCGCTCGCGGCTTCGAGCGAGCGGCGGCTCGAAACCCTGCAACAGGGCGCCGCGTTTCTGTCGGCCACGCGCGCGGCATGGCCTAATGGCCGGCTTGAAGCCGTTTCGCGCGAGATCGGCGCAAACACCGCCTATCCGGTTTGTTTCGCGGCTGCCGCCGCCGCGCATGGGATGGCGTTGCGGCCCGCGCTGGACGGATACATTTCGGCCTTTGCATCAAATCTCGTTTCCGCCGCCGTGCGCATGAGCGTCGTCGGGCAGACAGCGGGGCAGGGTGTGATCGCGCAATTGGCGCCTGTCGCGAAGCACGTTGCGGAGTTCGCTGAAACCTCGACGCTCGACGATCTGGGCGGCGCCGCGTTTCGCGCCGACCTTTCGTCCATCCATCACGAAACCCAGTACTCGAGGTTGTTTCGCTCATGAATCTGAACGGACCATTGCGCGTGGGGATCGGTGGACCTGTCGGCGCCGGCAAGACGGCGCTGACGGAGGCCCTGTGCAAGCGTTTCCGCGACGTCTATGATATCTGCGCGATCACGAACGATATCTACACCAAGGAAGACGCGCGTATTCTCACGGCCGCTGGCGCACTGCCTGAAGAGCGCATCATGGGCGTTGAGACGGGCGGCTGCCCGCACACGGCGATCCGGGAGGACTGTTCCATCAACCTGCACGCCGTCTCGCAGATGCGCGCGCGTTTCCCTTCGCTCGATCTCATCCTGATCGAATCGGGCGGCGACAACCTTGCCGCGACGTTCAGCCCTGAATTGGCCGATATTACGATCTACGTGATCGACGTAGCGCAGGGTGAAAAGATTCCACGCAAGGGCGGACCGGGCATCACGCGCTCGGATCTGCTGGTCATCAACAAGATCGATCTTGCGCCCATGGTGGGCGCCGACTTGTCCGTCATGGAGTCCGACACGAAGCGCATGAGGGGAACGAGGCCGTATGTCTTCTCGAACATGCGCTCGGGCGTTGGTCTCGACGCCATCGCCGCCTTCATCGAGAAGAGCGGCGGACTGAAGTGATGCGGCGGAAGCGCCGCTGTTGAACGAACCCGGGGCGCAGGCGTTTGTCGTCCGGCGGCTCGCGCGCCGCGCGTCGCATTACGGAGCGTTGATTTGCCGCGCATTGTGACATGGAACGTTCATCGTTGCGTCGGCCGCGACGGCGTGTGCTCGCCCGCGCGCATCGCGCGCATATTGGCCTCACTGCAGCCGGACATCGTGGCCCTGCAGGAGCTCGACGTGCGCCGCGCGCGCACCGGCGGCGTCGATCAGGCCGAGGCGATCGCGCGCGAACTCGGAATGGCGCATCACTTTCATCCAGCCTATCGCGTGATGGAGGAATCTTACGGCGACGCCATTCTCACGGCGCGTCCGGCGAAGTTCGTGCGCGGCGGCGCACTGCCCGGGGTCGGTCCGCTGCAACGGCTGGAGCCGCGCGGAGCTCTCTGGGTTTGCGTGAACGTCGGCGGCGTCGACCTCCAGGTGTTCAACACGCACCTTGGATTGCGCGGACACGAACGCCTCGCCCAGGTCGACGCGCTCTTCGGCCGTGAGTGGATTGGAGCGCCCAATTGCCGTGAGCCGGTTATTTTGACCGGCGATTTCAACGCCGTTCCCCGCTCGCGCGTCTACAGCCGCATCACGGCGCGGCTGCGCGATGCGCAAAGGCTCGGTCCCGCCCGCAGGCCAAAGGCGACGTTTCCCTCGCGCTTGCCGATCCTGCGTCTCGATCATGTATTCCTCAGCCGCACGCTGGACGTGACCCGCGCCGAAACCTTGCGCACGCAGGACGCGCGGATCGCCTCGGATCACCTGCCGCTGTTCGTGGATTTTGTCGTGCGGCCCGCAGTCACGCGTCCCGCCTCGGCTGCCGAAGCGCGCGCCGAAGCCTGAAGCGAAACAAGCCCGGGTCCCGTGCGTTGAGGCGCCATGCATGAAAGGCTTCTCACGTGAGCGCCGCTGCGGAAGGCCGCGCGGGCGCCAGCAAGTCAGGTTCAACGAGCCGGAAATCGCGAGGGTGGCGACGCTTCATCGGTCCCGCCCTCGGGGTGATGGGCGTGGCGCTCGCCGCTTACCTGCTTCACCGCGTGTTCCGCGAATACACCTGGGAAGAGTTCGAAGCGGCCATGGCGTCCGCGCCGCGCTTGCGGCTGGCGGCGGCCCTTGGCTTCGCCGCGGCAAGCTATCTCTGCCTGACCCTTTTCGACTGGATGGCCGTGCGATACGCCGGCTTCCGGCTGCCCTGGCGCCGTGCTGCGCATGCCTCGTTCACAGCCCTTTCCCTCGGGCACAACATCGGATTCGCGGCGCTGAGCAGCGGAGCCGTCCGGTACCGGTTCTATACGCGTTGGGGGATGAGCCGCGAGGGCGTCGCCAAGGTCATTCTGTTTTGTGGAGCGACCGTCGGCATCGGCCTCACGGCGTTGATCGGCCTTGCCTGTCTGGCGCGGCCCGCCGAGGCGGCGAGGGTGACTGGACTGTCAGCGGCGGCTGCTCTTGTGCTTGGCGGAGCATTGCTGAGCGTCTGCGCGGCATGGCTGCTGTGCGCCGCATTCATCCGCCGCCCGCTGCATATCCGCCGCTGGTCCTTCACCTTTCCGTCGTGGCGCCTCGCGCTTGGCCAGATCGTTATCGGGCCGTTGAATTTCGCGTTCGTCGCGGCCTGCCTGCACCAGGCCGTCAGCGCGTTCGCCGAAGCAGACTATCCGGCCGTGGCTGCAGCCTACGTTCTGGCGAACGCGGCCTCGCTGATCTCGCACGTGCCCGGCGGCCTGGGCGTCATCGAGAGCGTCATCATGTATCTCGTGCCGGGCGCCAACCTGATCGCCGCGCTGATCATCTTTCGCGCGACGTATTTCTTCATTCCGCTGGTTCTCGGTCTCGTAACCTTCGCTCTGACGGAGATCTACTGGCGAACGCGCGGCCGCAAAGGGTGACGGCGCTTCTTGCGCCGCAGAAACCAGAGTGGTTCGAACGGGCGTGCAGGGTCGAGAATGCGCGTTCCAGGCACAGGGCGCGTCGGCCCGGGGCTGGTGAGCGCCTCGAAACATTCGAGTCCCCGGCCGTTCCCGTTGAAGCGGTCTATGGCCGCGATGATCGAACCCGTCTCTTTCGCATGAGCTTCGACTTCCTCTGGACTTGCGCCGAGATGCTCCCCGACAAGGCGCCAGCGCAGATGTTCGATCGCGAGGCGCGCGTGCGGCTCGTCGGCTTCGATGGCTAGATCGCACTCGGAATCGAGACCCATCGAGCGATTGTTGAGATTGGCGGAGCCGACTCGAAGGAACCAGTCATCGATAATCATCAGCTTGGAATGAACCATGACTTGCGAGCCGCCGTTGCTGCCGCGAATGACGGGGTAGCAGACCCGCAGGCGCCGGTGGTGGTCCTGCTTCTTGATCCGGCGGATAAGCCTGTCGCGGTTGCTCCCCATCACGAGACGTTCCGCGAAGCCGCGGGACTCCCGCGTCATGAGAACCACGACCTCCGGCCCATCCGGATTTCGCAGATGGTCGCGCAGGATGTCGCCGACGAATGGCGCCGTCATGTATTGCTGCTCGATGTAGATGTGGCGGCGCGCGGCGCGCAGGCACGCCGCCGTGAGGCGCTCGACTTCGGTTACCGGTTCGCGCGCGCCGCATTGCGGATAGGTGCGCGACACGGCGACGCGAAGGCCGGTGAAGTCCGGCTGGAGCGATGCAGGCCAGATGTCGCGGCGCTCGTCACAGGCGGGCAAGGTTTCGCCTGTGGCGCAAAACCAGCGATCGCGCGCGAGGTCGCCGAGGTCGGCGGCTGCGTCCCCGTCGACCGCCATTTGTACGTCATGAATGGGCGCATACGGCTGGCCGTCCGGACTCAGGCGCGCAGGATTATCGAGTTCGTGCGGCCGGGAATCCCACCGGCGCACCGTGAGATCCATGCCGCCCGCGAAGGCGATCGAATCGTCGATGACGACGAGCTTTTGATGATGCGCTCCGTATATCGGGTGAAAGGTGTCGAGTCTGACGCTGATGCGCTCGTGCTTGTCCCAATCCGAGCCGAGCAGCAATTGCTTCGGTTCGCTGGGCGCATGGATGACGGCCGCGCTCCAGATGAGCGCGCGCACCTCAAGGCGCGGGTGACGCTCGACGAGATCGCGCAGGAGTTCGCCGACCGTCGGAGCGTCCTCCGCGTCCGGACGCAGGCGGATGCGGCTGTCAAAGTCCCAGCCCAGAATGAACACAGAGCGCCGCGCGCAGCGCAGCGCCTCGTCGAGGCGCGCGAAATAGTCGGCTCCGTCGATCAGGACGGCGGCGCGTTGCGAGGGGGAATGCCGCCAGCACGTGTCGCCCGGGCGCAGGACACCAGGGCGGTCTTCGGCGTACGTGCATTCGTCGCATTTCAGGGCGGTGGAAGTGTTCATGCGGAACATAAAACACCGCGTGGCGCCGCGCGGTTCCGCTCGCGTCTGCGTCAGCCTTGCCATTCCAGCATGATGGTGGCGAGCGGCGGCAGCGTGAGGCAGAGCGAATGGCTCTGCCCGTGGCCCGGCTCTTCCCGCGCCTCGACGCCGCCACCATTGCCCGCGTTGCCGCCGCCATAGCAGGCGGCGTCGGTGTTTATGATCTCACGCCAGTGTCCGCCACGCGGGGCCCCGATCCGGTAGTCATGCCTCACGACCGGCGTGAAGTTGCTGATCACAATGACAATGCTGTCGCGCCCGCGGTCGAAGCGCGCGAAAGCGAGCACGCTGTTGTCCCGGTCGTCCGGGACGATCCAGCAGAATCCGTCGCTCTCGCAATCGCGCTCGTGCAGCGCTGGCGCATTGCGATAAACGCTGTTGAGATCGCGCACGAGGTCCTGCACCCCCTTGTGCATCGGATCGTCGAGTAGATGCCAGTCGAGGCTCGAATCGTGATTCCACTCGCGTTCCTGGGCGAACTCACCACCCATAAAGAGCAGTTTCTTGCCAGGGTGGCCCCACATGAATCCGAAATAGGCGCGCAAGTTCGCAAATCGCTGCCAGCGGTCGCCCGGCATCTTGCCGAGCAGGCTGCCTTTGCCATGGACGACTTCGTCGTGCGACAGCGGCAAAATGAAGTTTTCGGTGAATGCGTAGAGCAGGCCGAAGGTGAGATCGTCGTGATGATGACGCCGGAAAATCGGATCGCGGCTCATGTAGCGCAGCGTGTCGTGCATCCAGCCCATGTTCCATTTGAAGCCGAACCCCAGTCCGCCCGCCCACGTGGGGCGCGACACGCCTGGCCAGGCTGTCGACTCCTCAGCGACCGTGATGGCGGCCGGCGCCGCGGAATAGGCGACCTCATTCATGCGGCGCAGGAATGCGATGGCTTCCAGATTCTCGTTCCCGCCGTGACGGTTCGGCACCCATTCACCGGGTTTGCGGGAATAATCGAGGTAAAGCATCGAGGCGACCGCATCCACGCGCAGGCCGTCGAGGCCGTAGCGCTCCAGCCAGAAGCGCGCATTCGACACAAGGAACGCTTCCACTTCCTTGCGCCCGTAATTGTAGATGTAAGTTCCCCAGTCCTGATGGAACCCCTGTCGTGGATCAGCGTGCTCGTAAAGATGCGTGCCGTCGAAGCTGGCGAGCCCGTGCGCATCGTTCGGGAAATGCGCCGGCACCCAGTCGAGCAACACATGCAGGCCGCGGCGATGCGCCTCGTCAACGAAAAAGCGGAAGTCCTCCGGCGTTCCGAACCGGCTTGTCGGCGCGAACATCGAAATCGGCTGATAGCCCCATGAGCCGTCGAACGGAAACTCCGTGATCGGCAGAAGCTCGATGTGCGTGAAGCCCATGTCCTGAACGTAGGACAGGAGACGATCGGCCATTTCGCGATAGGTGAGATACCGCCCGCCTTCTTCCGGGACGCGCGCCCAGGATCCCAGGTGACATTCGTAGATCGAGATAGGCCGTTCGCGGGCAGGCTGGCCGTCGCCGTCCTGGACGCGGTGGTTCTGCCGCTGCGGCGTGGCTACGATGACGGAGGCTGTGGCCGGGGGGCGTTCCGCCGCGAAGGCGAATGGGTCGGCCTTGAGCGGCAGCAGCCGGCCATCCGGACCGGCGAGTTCGTATTTGTAGAGAAGGCCCGCTTCCAGGCCGGGGATGAACAATTCCCAAACGCCGCCATCGTGCCGCAGGCGCATCACGTGTCTGCGTCCGTCCCAGTGATTGAAGGGGCCGACGACGCTTACCCGCTTCGCGTTCGGGGCCCAGACTGCGAAGCGCACGCCCGCGACCCCGCCGCATTCAAGCGCGTGGGCCCCAAGAACATTATAGGGTTCCCGTGCGCCTTCGCCCTTCACCGACCGCAGCGCGTCGTCGTCGAGCATCACGCCAAATGAATAGGGATCATGCATGGTTTCGACGCGGTCGGCGCTCTCCACGCGGAGCCGATAGAACGGCCGGTCTGCGCTTTCTACGGCGCCGGCGAACAGTCCGATGTCATGTATGCGCCGCATCGCGGCGAGCGTCTCGCCAGACTTTTCGTCGATGACGCTGACGGCGGACGCATGAGGCGCAAGCGCGCGGATGATCCATTTTCCGATTCCTGCGGGATGGGGCCCCAGGACTGCGAATGGATCGTCGCGCCAGCGCTGCACGAGCGCGTGGGCCTGCTCATCGTATCCACCTGTCTCGAATGCGCTCGCCCGAGCGGTCATGACGTCAATTCCATTTCATTCAGCTGGGACATGGCGCCTTTGAGCGGCACGCTGACCCAGGCAGGCCGGAACTCGGCCTCATAATTGATTTCGTACAACGCTTTGGACAGCAATTTGAGTCGCAATAACCGTTCGAATGTCCCGGCGTCCGCGACTTCGGCCAAAGTGCCGGCCACTTCCGCCGCATATTCTTCCATGAAGACATCGCTGACCAGCCGGACGCCCTCGGCTGCGATGCGCTCTGCGCGCGCCGCATCCGTGGACAGCCGCTGCTCGACCGCGAGTATAGCCGACTCGCCAGCGTAGGAAATGGACCGGAGCATTCCCGCCACATCGCGCAATGGCGTGTCCTTGGCGCGGCGCTCTTCTGCGGAGCGTGAGGGTTCGCCCTCGAAGTCTACGATTGCGACGTCTGTCTGGACGATCAGGATCTGGCCGAGGTGGTAATCGCCGTGGATTCGGATCTTCATTGCTTCGACGCGGCCTCTCGTCAGGTGGTCGATCGCTTCCTCCACTTCCTGGGACCGGTCCATGAAGGCAGCGATCAGGGCGGCGACCTTGTCCGAGCGCTCAGCCCCCATTCGGCGCAGCGTTTCGCGCGCGCGAGTCGCCTGAGCCCGCATGTCGGCGGCAGCCTTGGCGAGATCGTCCGGGGTGATCGGCTCTGGTGCGAAATTTGGGTCCGTTGACGGCGCGGCGAGGGCGCGATGCATTTCACCCGTTCGCCGGCCGAGCGCTCGCGCCCGCGGCAGAAAGGCTGCGAACGCTTCCTCGACCGTCGGCTCCTGTTCCGGCGGGGGCGTGACCAATTCTTCAAGCGCGAGGCGAAAGGCGTCAAGCGTCCGCGTCCAGCCGTCGCCCTGGTTTCGCACATAGCGTTGGAGGATTGCGAGCGGCGTCGAGACGCCTTCCGCATCCACGTGGGTCAGCGACCCAAGATAGGCCGGCGTCCCGTCAAAATGCGCGACCTCGGTCAGGTGGCGGTTCATTTCGAGCTCGGGGTTGGCGCCGCTCTGCGCTCGGCGGTAGATTTTAAGCACGGCTTCTTCACCGATCAGGAGCGTGGAATTGCTCTGATCGCCGCCGAGCCGCGCGCTGTCGAGTTCCTCGACAGCAATGTTTGCCAGGGCCGAGCTGCCGTGGAAGCGCAGAGACCCCCCATCCTTCGCCGGGATCACGGCGCCGATCTTCATGTTGGCCGCGAGCGTCGCGCCAACATGAGGGTCCGCGTCCGCATCATACAGAAGACCAACCCGAGCTCCGCGCCGTACACGGGCCACCGCGTAGGGGAGGACGCTCTCGTCCTCTTCGGTTTCATTCAGCGCAAGAGGGGTGAAGTAGGTTTGCGGGCCGCCGAATTTCGGCACGACACAAAGTTGCGTAAGGATATAGCTGCGCGGCGCGCGCGGTGATGAGATCTTGCCGAGCGTCGTCGCCGTGACCTGTCGAACGCCTTCGCTGCGGGCGGGGAACCAGCGCCGCGAAGAAAGGAACGCCGGCGCGATTGTGCGTTCGAAGGCAACGGCCTCGCGACCGCGCAAGAGATCGCCCGCATCTCCTGTGAGGACAAGCGTGAAAAGCTCAGGCGCCGCCGCCGGTCCGAAGCGATCTTCCACCGGCGCGCTTGTGTCCAGGGCAAACCAGTAGAACCCGTAACCTGGCAGCGTCAGCAGATATGGCAGCGCCCCGATCTGGGGAAACGCGGCGCCGCCGGTAAGCTCCACCAGCGTGGCGCCCTTGAACTCGGACAGATCGAGTTCGACGGCCTGGGGCGACCGGGACACGTTGCACACGCACAGGATGCGTTCATCGCCGAGCTCGCGGATGTAGGCGAGCACCTTGCGATTCGCCGGATACAGAAAGCGCAGAGCGCCGCGGCTGAGCGCAAGTTTGTTGCGGCGAATCGCCACCATTCGGCGCGTCCAGTTCAGAAGGCTGGCCGGGCTCGCAAGTTGCGACTCAACGTTCACGCTGTTGAAACCGTAGATCGGGTCTTGAATCGCGGGAAGGTAAAGCCGCTGCGGATCCGCGCGGCTGAAGCCGCCGTTGCGGTCCGGCGACCACTGCATGGGGGTGCGGACTCCGTCACGGTCGCCCAGATATATGTTGTCTCCCATGCCAATCTCGTCGCCGTAATAGAGAACCGGGGCGCCGGGCATGGTGAACAGAAGCGATGCGAGCAACTCGGCCTTGCGCCTGTCATTGCCTAAAAGCGGCGCGAGCCTTCGGCGAATGCCCAGATTGATGCGCGCACGCCTGTCGCTTGCGTAAAACGACCAGAGATAGTCGCGCTCGCGGTCGGTCACCATTTCGAGCGTCAGTTCGTCGTGGTTGCGAAGAAAGATCGCCCATTGAGCGCCGTCCGGAATCTCCGGGGTCTGCCGCATGATGTCTGTGATCGGATGGCGATCCTCCATCGCGAGGGCCATGTACATCCGAGGCATGAGGGGGAAATGGAAAGCCATGTGGCATTCATCGGCATCGCCGAAGTATTCGGCGGTTTCCTCCGGCCACTGGTTGGCTTCGGCGAGGAGCATGCGGTCAGGATGCGACTCGTCGAGCGCCGCGCGAATCTTTCGGATTACATCATGCGTTTCGGGCAGGTTCTCACAATTCGTGTCGTCGCGTTCGATCAGATAGGGAATTGCGTCGAGGCGCAGTCCGTCGACGCCGATATCGAACCAGAAGCGCATCGTGTCGATCACCGCTTCCAGCACCCGGGGATTGTCGAAGTTAAGGTCGGGCTGATGACTGTAGAAGCGGTGCCAGTAATAGGCGTTCGCGACCGGATCCCACGTCCAGTTGGATGTCTCCGTGTCCAGAAAGATAATGCGCGCGCCGGGATACTTCCGGTCGGTGTCCGACCACACATAGAAGTCGCGCGCCGCCGAACCCGGACGGGCCTGCCGCGCGCGCTGAAACCACGGATGCTGGTCGGACGTGTGATTGATGACGAGTTCAGTGATGACGCGCAGGCCGCGCTCATGGGCTTCGCGCACCAGTCGGCGGAAGTCGCGCATCGTTCCGTAGGCCGGGTTGACGCCGCGATAGTCGGAGATGTCGTAGCCGTCGTCGCGCAGGGGCGATGGATAGAACGGCATGATCCAGATAGCCGTGGCGCCGAGGTCGCGCACGTAGTCGAGCTTCGCCGTCAGCCCTTCGAAGTCGCCAATTCCGTCGTTATTGGCGTCGAAGAAAGCCTTTACATGCAACTGGTAGATGATCGCGTCCTTCCACCAGGACCGGTCATTGCGGTCGATCATGGCGCGTGACCCGCTAAAGGCGCTATCAGGCGCCATATGACTACAGGATTGTGGCGGGGATCGAGAGCGATCTGATGGGTCTTGCCATAGAGCGTGAAGCGGCCGCCAAACAGAAGGTCATCGGCATCGATGGCGGAGTGATCCGTCAGGCCAAACTCCCACAATGGAACTTCATATGCGCATTCCTGCCGGTTGTGCGGATCGAGATTGACCAGAACCAGTATGGCTTCGTCTCGCGTCGGCGAAACGCGCGCGTAAGCGATTACGTTGTCGTTCCATGCGTTCAGGAAAATGATATTGCGCGAGACCTGGAGCGCCGTGTGGTCGCGGCGGATCGCGTTCAAACGCCGTATGTGATCCTTGATGTTTCCAGGAGCGTCGTAATCGCGCGACCGGATCTGGTATTTTTCCGAATCAAGATACTCTTCGCGGCCGGGAACGGGCGCGGACTCGCAGATTTCGAAGCCGCTGTAGAGCCCCCAGTTCCCGGACAGCGTAGCAGCCAGCGTTGCGCGCACGACGAAGCCGGCGCGTCCACTCGTCTGTAGGTAATAGGGATTGATATCGGGCGTATTCACGAAAAAATTCGGCCGGTAGTACTCGGCCATTTCGCCGTTCAGTTCGGTGACGTAATCGATGATTTCGTGCTTGGCGTTTCGCCACGTGAAATAGGTGTAGCTTTGCTGAAACCCCACTTTGGCGAGCCGCTTCATCATCTTGGGGCGGGTGAAGGCTTCGGCGAGGAAGATGCAGTCGGGATAGGACCGCATCACGTCCGCAATCATCCATTCCCAGAATGGAAGCGGCTTGGTGTGTGGATTATCCACCCGGAAGATGCGAACCCCATGGGACGCCCAGAAAAGGATCACGTCGCGAAGCGCCCGCCATACCGACGGAAAGGCGTGCCCCTCGAACCTCAGATTGACAATGTCCTCATATTTTTTCGGAGGGTTCTCGGCGAACTTGATCGAACCATCCGGACGATGCTCGAACCATTCCGGATGTTCCTTCAGCCAGGGATGGTCGGGTGAACATTGCCAGGCAATATCGAGCGCGATCTCGAGCCCTTGCTCTGCGGCTTCTCTTGCGAGACGCTCGAAATCGGCCATGGATCCCAGTTGAGGGTGGATGGCGTCGTGTCCGCCTTCCGCTGAGCCGATCGCGTAGACGCTGCCAGGGTCGTCCGCGCTCGCCGAAAGCGAATTGTTTCGGCCCTTGCGATTGGTGAAACCGATGGGATGGATCGGCGGAAAGTAGACAACGTCAAAGCCTAGATCGCGTATGTAGGGCAGGCGCGCGATGACATCGGTGAACGAGCCATGGCGCTCCGCGTCATTCGACGCCGAGCGCGGAAACAATTCGTACCAGGAGGAAAACGCCGCGCGCTTTCGATCGACGATCACCTCGAATGTTTCGCTGCGGCTGACGCCCGAACGCGGGCCATGCTGGCGCATGAGTTCGCACAGGTCGGCTGACAGCAGCATCGCGAACTTCTGCGGCTCGTCGGCGTTCTGGTCCTCCAACGCGCGCCAGTACGACTGAAGCGCCGGATCTCGGGATCGAGCAAGCGCAACGAGCGCCGAGCCTTCCTGTATTTCCACTTCCAGGCTTAGCCCGGCAGCCGCCTTTTTCGCGACGTCGCTTGCCCAGCTTGCGAACGGATCACGCCATGCCTCTACGGCGAATTCATAGACGCCGATTTCCGGTGGCTCGAATACGCCGCGCCAACGATCGTTGGCGCGCATCTCCATTGCGCTGCGGCGCCATTCGCCGGCGCCCTTGCGCCGCCAGACGACATCGCAGTCGATGATATCGTGGCCATCGCTGAAGATATCCGCCTCGACAGCGATTTCATCACCAAGTACGCGCTTGGCTGGCCAGCGTCCCCCGTCGACTGAAGGAGCAATGTCTTCGATCGCGACGCGTCCGGGCCAGCTTGGCGCAGGAACGCGCTCGGCCGCGTTGTCGCTTTGAGCGGCAACGTTCTTTCGAACCATTCAGTAAGACTTCCTCAGAACAACGGCAGGGAGCGCGTGCCCCCCGTGCTTACGCTGTTCCAACGCCGATCCGCCCAGAAGGTTGCTCCAGGCGCCGCCCACTTCGACGTCTTTCGCAAGCGTGGCCTCGTCTATTTCGGCAAACGGGTCGAGCGACAACGCCACAATAAGGGCGTCCCGGCCGCAACTTCGCGAAAATCTGAGAAGATGCGGCGGGCCTTCGATGGGCCGATAATCTCCCGCCACGTAAAGTGAAGGCGCAGCCTTCCTGTCGCGCAAAAGCGTTGCGGTGACGCTTTGCTTCAGGCCAGAGAAGCCATCGGCGCCGGCGTGAAGCGTCGCCGCGCACGTCGGATAATCGACAGGCCTGCGATTGTCGGGGTCGACGAGGGACAGATCTTCAAACTCGCGGCCCTGGTATATATCGGGCACGCCGGGGATCGTGAGCTTCAGCACGAGCCGGGCGAGGGAGACGCGCATTCCCGCTTTGGCGACTTCGGGCAGGTCCGCCGCCAGCGCCCGCCTGAAGGCCCCGGATGCAAGCAGGGCCGCTATCCATTCACGCAAGGCTGTTTCGTATCTTTCGTCCGGCGCGGTCCAGGTACTGCGTCGCTTGGACTCCCGAACCGCCTTGATTGCGTAGTCGGTGAAGCGCATTCGCAACGAGTCGTCTGGGTCAACCGGCTGGGCGTCGCCAGTTGCGACGGGCCAAGCGCCGACGATTGTCTGCAGCAGCATGTATCTGTCATTCGCGTCAGGCTGATCGGGCGCGCTGGCGTCTGCGGCGCTGAATATGCGGCGCCAGACCTCCGGCCGGTGCGACAGGGCCGCCAGCCGCGCGCGAACGTCCTCGCCGCGCTTCATGTCGTGCGTTGCGGTCGGGACAAGCGCCGTTGGCCAGCGCGCTGCGCGCGCTTCGTTGAAGGCGTGAAACGAACCGATGGCCAGGCCGAACCGGGATGGATCGGCCCCCACCTCGTTCAGGGCGACAAACCGGGCATATCTGTAGAACAGTGTGTCTTCAAGGCTCTTGGCCATCACCGGACCAGTGAGCTGCTGGAAACGCCGAATGATGCGTTCGATCAGAACTTGCCTCGATGGACTGCGCGACGCATCAGCTGTCGCGAGCAGCAGCGCCTGGATGAGATCGTGCGCATCGGCGGTGTCGAGTGCGGTCGTCGCGCTGGCGTTGGCCACAGCCTGCGTTATCAACTCCCGGTCGGTCTTCCCGATGACGTTGGCGCTGATGTACGTCCGGTAGACAGGCAGCGCGGCAAGAACTTCCGAAATCGCCCTGCGCAGAACGTCGAGTGTGAAGTCGCTGGTGACAAGGTCCGCATCAGCATTGCGCTTGACGTCTGAAGCGAGCGTTTGCAGCTCGCTTCCGAAGCTCGCGCGCAGAAGCTCGAGTTTCGTCCGTCGCAATTGCAGTTGAAATTCAGCCTGCGCTCCAGCAGCTTCTTCGTAAAGCTGCGTGAAGTATTCTTCGGCGCCTTGCGAAATGAACACTCCGTCGAGCGCCGCCATTGCCTCATAACCGGTGGTTCCTGCGATGAGCCATTCTGGCAGCCCTTCGTCGGGCTCGAGAATCTTCTCCACAACGATGTAGAAGTCAGGTCCGAGACGAGCGCGAAGCCGCTTGAGATAATTCTCGGGCTCGGCAAGACCGTCGACGTGGTCTATGCGCAAACCGTGAACGAGTCCCTCGTCCACAAGGCGGAATACAAGCGCGTGCGTCGCCTCGAACACCACGTCGTCTTCGACGCGTACGCCCGCCAGCGAATTGATGTCAAAGAAGCGGCGGTAATTCGTCTCCGACGACGCAACACGCCAGAAGGCGAGCCGATAGGATTGTCGTTCTAGAATGCGATGCAGGGCGCCGAAACTCTCCGGCGTTCGGGGATCGCCACACGCGAAGGAGACGGCGTGTTCGACTGCTTCCCGAATGCGTTGCGATGCTCCGGCGTGGGCGGCGAGATCTCGCTTGATCCGTTCGCAGCGTTCGATGCGGCCTTCCTGTGTGACCGGACGCGGCGCCTCCGCCAATTCATGAAGTTCTGCGGCGATGGGGTAAAGCGGGCGCACCGCCAGTCCGCCTCCGCCAGCGACCAGCGCCCACTCCAGGATGAAGCGGTAGTCAAGTGGGTTGACCGGAAAACGGTGCTCCCAGTGCCAGACGCTGAATGAGCCTTCAGCTTCGTCGAAACTCAGACGTAATTCGCCCGCCCGAAGCGCCGCCCCGTATGGCTGGCCAAGGAAAGGAAGCACCAGCTTTCGATTGGCGCCAATGCGATCCCAGTCGATGTCGAAAACGTGCGCGTATGGCGATTGCTCACCCCATTCGAGCACGGAAAGCCACCACGCATTGTCGGCTCCCCCAACGCCCATGTGGTTGGGGACAATATCCAGAAGCAATCTCAGACCATTTCGGGACAGAGCGTCCGAGAAGCGACAAAAGCCCTCCCAGCCGCCAAGCTCCGGGTTGATCTGCCCATGGTCGACAATGTCGTAGCCGTGCGCGGATCCGGGGCGAGCCTTCTGAATAGGTGACGCATAGATGTGACTGACGCCGAGACGGGACAGGTAAGGCGCGATCGCAGCCGCATCGTCGAACGTGAAGTTCGCGTTGAACTGCAGCCGGTATGTCGCGCGGGGCGGTTCTGCTCCCATGGCCTAGTTCACCGTTGCCAGCATGGACCAGGCGGGCAGCTCCGCTTCCGAAGACGTCTGTGCGACCCCGTCCGTGGCATATACGAATTGGCGGCCCGTTACCGGAACGCTTACGGCCGGCTGCCCTGCGTTGAGCGCAAAATGCAGCTCCCCCGCCTCGAAGCGCCAGGCGACCTTGATCAGAGATGTCCCCGGTTCGTGCGACGCCTGCGCGTTCACAAACGGCGACGCGAGAAGCGGCGTCACATAGAGGTTTCGCAACCTCAGCAGGTCACGCGTTTCGGCGAGTATGCGTGCGTGCCTGGCGCCGGCGATCTCCGCCCGATCGAGGCGGGAGCGTCTGAACGTCTCGAGCGCATTCGGATCGGGGATGTCCTGTATGCGTCCGTTGGCGAATTCGGCGAATCCTTCAAACTCGTGGCGTCGGCCCTCTCGCACGGCCTGCGCGAGTTCCGGCTCTCCGGTGAAGTCCACGAAGTAAAGAAACGGCGTTCGCGCTCCCCATTCCTCTCCCATGAAGAGCATGGGTATATGCGGCGACAGTAACAGCGCAGCGCGCGCGACGGCGAGGCGCCGGTCATCGGCAAGCGAGTCAATTCTTTCGCCAAACGCCCTGTTGCCGATCTGGTCGTGGTTTTGCAGGAAGTCGATAAAGGCCGTCGGGTGGAGGTGCGCGGACGCTTCGCCCCGCCTTGCCCCGGCATGGAATGCTGACTCATCGCCCTGGTAGACGAAGCCCTCCGCAAGCGAGCGAGCCAGACGCGCCGGAGCGTTGTCGGCGAAGTCCGCGTAGTAGCCGTCGTGCTCTCCCGTGAGCAGCGTATGCCAGCAGTGATGTGCGTCGTCGTTCCATTGGGCGGCATAACGGCGCGGCGTCAGGCGGTCGGCGCCGCGTTCCAGCCAATGCGCCTCGTTGCGATCGTTCTCGAGCACGAGATGAACATGCCGGTCAGGACTGGCGGAAGAGACCGCGTCCGCGATCTCTGCGAGAATATGCCGCTCGCTGTCGTCGCATATGGCGTGGACGGCGTCGAGGCGCAGCCCATCGGCATGATATTCTTCGATCCAGTAAAGCGCATTGTGGATGAAGAAGGCGCGAGTGGCCTCGCATCCTTCATCATCGAAATTGATTGCGGCGCCCCACGGCGTGACGTGCCGTTCGGTGAAGAACGCGCGCGCATAGGAATTGAGATAATTGCCTGACGGACCGAAGTGATTATAGACGACGTCCAGAATAATCGTGAGACCCAGCGCGTGGGCGCGGTCGATCAACGCCTTCAGTTCATCCGGCGCGCCGTAGACGCAGCATGGCGCGTAAGGCAGGACACCGTCGTAACCCCAGTTGCGCGCGCCGCGCCATTGCGCAAGCGGCATGATTTCGACGGCTGTGATTCCGGTTTCGGCCAGCTCCGGGAGTCGATCCGCGAATGCTGCGTACGTTCCTTCGGGCGTCGCGGCGCCAATGTGCGCTTCGTAGAGAACAGTCTCCCCCCAGGGACGCCCGCGCCAGCCGGCGTCACGCCACTCGTAAGCGCGTGGATCGATGACCCGAGACGCCCCGGTAACGCCATCTGCCTGAAATCGTGACGCAGGATCGGGAATCGTCAGCCCGCCGGGAAGGCGAAAGCGATAATCATCCCCAGCCTTTGCGCCGGCAACGTGCGCGCATTTCCAGCCGCCTTCATCGCGAATGCGAATGGGGTTGCGCCCTTCGATCATGAGGTCGACATATTCGGCGTCCGGCGCATAGAGATTGAACGTGACGCCATCCGGTGATGCTTCTGCTCCAAAGGGCATTTTGTGCGCGCGTTGGATCATGCGTCTGTCTCCGCTGCGTGCTGGAAGAGGACAAGCGTTCGCGCGCGAAGACTGAAGACGCCGCCTGGCTTGAGAATGAAAGGCTTGTCGCGCACGAGTCCGTCGGCGATATTCGTGTCGAAGACCTGAACGAATGCCGATGCGGGAAAATCCGCATTCAATGCGAAGTCCACGTCCGCCGGCGACGCATTCATGAGAATGAGAAAGCGCCGCTCGCCATGGCCTTCATTGCCGATCTGCATGCCGATCGTTCGCCGCAGGTCCTCGGACCAGTCCTCGGCGGACATCTCGCGGCCTTCCGGCGCAAGCCAGTAGACGTCCTTGAGGCCTGTTTCCGGAAGCGCCTTGCCGCTCAGAAACGTTGTCCTTCGAAAGCTTGCGTAATCGCGCCGCAGGCGAACGAGCGTTCGGACGAATTCGAAAAGCTCAGGATCCTTCGCGGCGCCGCGGTCCCAGTCGAGCCAGCTCGTTTCGTTGTCCTGCGCGTATGCGTTGTTGTTGCCGTTCTGAGTTCGGGACATCTCGTCGCCCATGAGCAGCATGGGCGTGCCGACGGACAGGAGAAGCGTGGCGAGAAGGTTGCGCTTCTGGCGCGCGCGCGTCGCGTTCACAGCCTCGTCGTCGGTCGGCCCTTCCGCGCCGCAATTCCAGGAAAGATTGTGCGCGTGGCCGTCGCGATTGTCCTCGCCATTGTCCTCGTTATGCCGCTCGTTGTAGCTGACGAGGTCGTTCAGCGTGAATCCGTCATGCGACGTCACGAACTGGACGGAGGCCCACGGGTGACGCTGGCTGATTTCGTAGGTCTCGCGGGAGCCGGTGAGGGCGCGGGCGAGGTCCGGCAACTGGTTCGGATCGCCCCGCCAGAATGCCCGCGTCGTGTCGCGCCACTTGTCGTTCCACTCAGCCCAGCCGACGGGGAAGCCGCCGACGCGGTATCCGCCGTCGCCCACGTCCCATGGCTCGGCGATGAGTTTTACCTGCGACAGAACGGGGTCCTGCGCGCATGCCTGGAGGAAACCGCTGCGCTGGCTGAAGCCGAAGGGATAGCGCGCGAGGGTTGAGGCGAGATCGAAGCGGAAGCCGTCCACGTGGTAGGCGTCGACCCAGTGGCGAAGGCTGTCCATCACCATTTGCAGTACGCGCGGGTGCGACAGGTCCAGCGTGTTGCCTGTGCCCGTCGAATCCCATGTCATCCGCGGCGCTTCGGAAGGAGTCTTGTAGTAGACAGCGTTGTCGAGCCCGCGCCAGGACAGCGTGGGGCCGAGGTGATTTCCTTCGCAGGTGTGGTTGTAGACGACGTCGAGGATGACTTCGATGCCGGCTTCATGCAGCGTGCGAATCGCGCTGCGCAGTCCGTAGACGCCTCCGTCGCCCAGATAGCGCGGTTCGGGCGAGAAGAAGTTGAGCGTCGAGTAGCCCCAGTAGTTTCGCAGGCCGCGTTCGAGGAGAAACCGGTCGTCGGCGAATGCGTGGATCGGCAGAAGCTCGACGGCGGTGACGCCGAGTTTAACGAGATGATCGACGACGGCCGGATGTCCGAGCGCGGCATAGGTGCCTCGTACCGACGGCGCGATGTCGTCGCGCAGGATCGTGAGGCCCTTCACATGGGCTTCGTAGATGATCGTGTCGCTCCACGGCCGCCGGGGCGGCCTGTCGTCGCCCCAGGTCGCGGCCGGATCGACGACGACGCATTTCGGCGCCATGTGCGCGCTGTCGCGCCGGTCCATTGTCAGGTCGCCGCGATGTGCGCCGATGCGATAGCCGAAGACCGCGTCATGCCAGCGAATCCAGCCGTACAATTGCCGCGCGTAGGGGTCGATGAGCAGTTTGTGCGGATTGAACCGATGGCCCCGGTCCGGCTCGTAGGGACCATGCGCGCGCAGGCCGTAAAGCTGCCCGGGATAAACGCCGGTCACATAGCAGTGGAACACGTCTTCGGTGCGCGCGGGCATGGCGATCCGGCGCGTCTCCCTCCTGCCGGTCGGATCAAACAGGCACAGATCGATGGCGGTGGCGTGCGCCGAGAAAACCGCGAAGTTAACGCCCCGTCCGTCCCAGGTCGCTCCAAGCGGCGAGGGGCGGCCATCGTCGATGCGCAGCATTCCGGGCTCCGGCAGGATGGAACGGGCGGCGCCACGCCCCCGATCCTGCCACAACGCAGTAGTCGCGCTTTCGTTTCGCGCGCGCCGTTAACCACTCCTGAAGGCTCGCAACTGCCTTCTGTTAAACCTGCTTCGAGGCGGTTAAGCTGAGCATGAAAGCGAACCGTCAATACAGGCTGCCGAATGTCCGAAGGCGCGAAACGACCGAAACGTCCCACGATCACCGACCAGGAAGCGCTGCAGTTTCACAGCCGCGGCCGACCCGGCAAAATCGAGATCATTTCCAGCAAGCCCATGGCGACCCAGCGCGACCTTTCGCTGGCGTATTCGCCGGGCGTCGCCGTGCCGGTCAAGGCGATTGCGGCTGATCCGTCCACCGCCTTCGACTACACGTCGCGGGGCAACCTCGTCGCGGTGATCTCGAATGGCACGGCGATCCTGGGCCTCGGCAATCTCGGGGCGCTCGCCTCCAAGCCCGTGATGGAAGGCAAGGCGGTGCTGTTCAAGCGTTTCGCCGACATCGATTCCATCGATCTTGAAGTCGACACCGAAGATCCGGAGGCGTTCATCAACGCTGTGCGCTATCTCGGGCCATCGTTTGGAGGCATCAATCTCGAGGATATCCGCGCGCCGGAATGTTTCATCGTCGAGCAGCGCCTGCGCGAACTGATGGACATCCCGGTCTTTCACGACGACCAGCATGGCACGGCGATCATCGCGGCGGCGGGCATTCTCAATGCGCTCGAACTCACCGGCCGGGACATCAGGAAGACCAGGCTCGTCTGCAACGGCGCAGGGGCCGCCGGCATAGCGTGTCTTGATCTCATCAAGGGCCTCGGCTTCGCACCGGAGAACGTCATCCTCTGCGACACCAAGGGCGTGGTCTACAAGGGCCGCACCGAAGGCATGAACCAGTGGAAATCGGCGCACGCAACCGTCACCGACCGGCGCACGCTCGCCGAGGCGATGGTGGATGCCGACATCTTCTTCGGGCTGTCGGTGAAGGGCGCGCTCACGCCCGACATGGTCGCCTCGATGGCGAAGGATCCGATCATCTTCGCGATGGCCAATCCCGATCCCGAGATTACGCCGGAAGAAGCCTACGCGGTGCGCGACGACGTCATCATGGCGACAGGGCGCTCCGATTATCCGAACCAGGTCAACAACGTCCTGGGGTTCCCTTACATTTTCCGCGGGGCGCTCGACGTTCGCGCCACGACGATCAACATGGAGATGAAACTTGCCGCCGTGAAGGCGCTGGCCGAACTCGCTCAGGAGGATGTGCCCGACGAAGTCGCCGCCGCCTACGAAGGCGCGCGCCCGCGGTTTGGCCGCGAATACATCATTCCCGCTCCCTTCGATCCGCGTCTCATCAGCGTCGTCCCGTCGGCCGTCGCGGCGGCTGCGATGGACTCCGGCGTGGCTCGGCGTCCCATCGTGGACATGAAAGCCTACATGGAAAGTCTTTCCGCGCGGCGCGATCCCATCGCCGGCGCGTTGCAGATGATCTTCCAGCGTGTGCGCAGATACCCGAAGCGGGTCGTGTTCGCGGAAGGCGAGGAGGAGCAGGTCATCCGCGCGGCCGTCTCCTTCGTTAATCAGGGCCTCGGTTCGGCGATTCTCGTCGGCTACGAGGACCGCATACAGAATTCGGCTGACGCGCTCGGCATCGACATTTCCGGCATCACCATCGCCAATGCGCGGCTGTCGAAGCGCAACACTGCCTATACCGAGTATCTTTACGAGAAGCTGCAGCGTCAGGGCTATCTCTGGCGCGACTGCGTCCGCCTCATCAACACTGACCGCAACAATTTCGCCGCCGCGATGGTGGCGCTTGGCGATGCGGACGCGATGGTCACGGGCGTCACGCGCAACTTCTCGATCGCTCTCGAAGACGTGCGCCGCGTGATCGATCAGCGGCCGGGACATCGCCTGATCGGCGCATCGCTTGTCATCGCGCGCGGCCGAACGGTCCTGGTCGCTGACACGGCGATCACCGAAATGCCGACGGCGGAGGAAATCGCCCAGATCGCGGTCGAAGCGGCAGGGGTGTCGCGCCGCCTCGGCTATGAGCCGCGCGTCGCTCTGCTCGCCTTCGCAACCTTCGGTCATCCGCGCGGCGAACGTTCCGCGCGCGTGCAGGAGGCGGTGCGCATACTTGATCAGATGCGGGTCGATTTCGAGTACGATGGCGAGATGTCGGCGGACGTCGCGCTTAACCGGGAGGCGATGGCCGCTTATCCGTTCTGCCGTCTGAAGGACACGGCCAACGTGCTTGTGATGCCCGCATTCCACTCGGCTTCAATCTCGACGAAAATGCTCCAGGAGCTTGGCGGCGCCACGGTGCTCGGGCCGCTGATCGTGGGCCTCGACAAGCCGGTCCAGATCGTGCCGCTTGGCGCACGCGACGCCGATATCGTCAACATGGCGGCGCTGGCCGCGTTCAACGTCGGCGGATAAGAACCCTTGCAGCGGCGCCGAGATTGAGCGCCGCCAGCGAGAGAAGCGAGAGCGCGATCAGCAGGCCGGCCTCGCGGTCGGTCGGCACGCTCAGCGCAGCCCACAGGATCGCGCTTCCAAGCGCCAGGCAAAAAAGCCCTGCGCAGAGCGGCAGCGCGATCATCACGGCGAATGGCAGGACGCGCAACAGAGAATAGAGCGCGACCCCGCTCGAAACCAGGACGAGAAACGCCACATACGCCCGGATCATGCGCGGCCTCGTGACAACGATGGCGCGGAACTAGATCGTCACCTGCGCGCCGAGTTCGACCACGCGGTCCGACGGAATCGCGAAGAAGTCCGTTGCGTTGGTCGCCTGGCGTGAGAGTGCGATGTAGAGACCGTCCTGCCATTTGGGCATGCCCGAGGACGGCGAGGCCTTCAGTGTGCGCCGTCCGAGGAAGAACGACGTCGTCATGATGTCGAACTTCAGTCCGCTCTTGCGCAGCGAGGCGAGCGCGGCCGGCACGCGCGGGCTCTCCATGAAGCCGAAATGCAGGGTGATGCGGGTGAAATCGTCGGACAGCTTTTCCGTTTCCCAACGGGCCGAGGGCGCCACGCGGGGCACTTCCTCGGTGCGCACGGACACAAGGATAATGCGTTCGTGCAGCACCTTGTTGTGCTTGAGATTGTGCATCAGCGCAGCTGGCGCAACTTCCGGGTCGCTGGTGAGGAAGATGGCGGTGCCCGGCACCCGCGTCGGCTTCGACTTCTCCAGCATGCGGATCAGATTTCGCGTCGGAATCGAGTCCTTGTGCGTCTTCTGCTCCAGCAGGCGCGTACCCTTGTTCCACGTCCACATGATCGCGATCATCGCCGCGCCGATGAAGACCGGCACATAACCGCCGTCGAACAATTTTAGCAGGTTGGAGGTGAAGAACGCGAGTTCGATGCACAGGAAGATGGAAACGAAGATCGCGGCGCCCCACGCTGGCCAGCGCCAGAGCTTCCAGACGACGAAGAAAAGCAGAAGCGAATCGACGACCATCGAGGCCGTAACTGCTATTCCGTAGGCGGAGGCGAGGTTCGACGATGTGCGGAACATCAGCACGAGCAGGATCACGCCGACCAGCAGGATGCGGTTGACGCGCGGAATGAAGATCTGCCCTTCCTGCGTGTCCGATGTGTGCTGAACGTCGAGGCGGGGCAAAAGACCGAGCTGGATCGCCTGGCGAGCGAGCGAAAATGCGCCTGTGATCGTAGCCTGGCTGGCGATCACCGTGGCCGTTGTAGCGAGAATGACGAGGGGCAGCAGCGCCCACTCCGGAGCCATCCGGAAGAAGAGATTTTCCAGCGCGCTGCGATCGGACAGAACGAGGGCGCCCTGCCCGAGGTAGTTCAGAACAAGGGCGGGAAACACGAGAAGGATCCAGGCGACCTGGATCGGCCTGCGGCCGAAGTGTCCCATGTCGGCGTAGAGAGCCTCCGCGCCGGTGACCGCCAGGAAGACGGCGCCGAGAACGATGAAGCTGATGACGCCGTGGGAGAACAGGAAATACAACGCATACGTGGGATTGAACGCGTGGAGAATCCGCGTGTCGTCCCCGATGTGGTAAATTCCCATCACCGCAAGCGTCACGAACCAGACCAGCATGATTGGTCCGAACCAGCTCGCTACGCCCGCCGTGCCGAATCTCTGCACCATGAAGAGCGTGACGAGAATCGCGAGCGTGATCGCGATAACGTAGGGCTCGAAGAGAGGCGTCACGAGTTTCAATCCTTCCACCGCGGAAAGGACGGAAATCGCCGGCGTAATCATGGCGTCGCCGGTGAACAGCGCAGCCCCGATGATGCCCAGGAAGAAAATGAACGCGCTGCGGCGGCCAAAGGATTTTTGCGCGAGCGCCATCAGGGCGAGCGTGCCGCCCTCGCCGCGATTGTCGGCCCGCAGCACGAACGTGATGTACTTGACCGTGACGACGACGAAGATCGCCCAGATGAGAAGTGAGGCGATGCCGATGACCTCGCTGTCGCTGACGACGCCTTCGACGGCGGCGTGCGAGAGCGCCTCACGCAAAGCGTAAAGTGGGCTGGTGCCGATGTCCCCGCAGACGACGCCGACGGAGGCGAACGCAAGCGCGAGCGTTCCGCTGCGCGCGTGACCCGGGCCGTGTTGCTGGGCGCCGTTGGCGTCGTGACCCGGCTGGGTAGCTTGGTCCGAAAGCATGTGTGAGCCTTGCTAGCCCCCCCGCGGTCTTCGGCGCCTCAAGCGCAGCCCGCCGGGCGCGGGGGTTGGAAGGCCCGCGCGGCGCTGGCGTATACTCCGTTTGCGTGCGCTGCACAATCTGACGGGGATCAAGTTCTGCTGCGGACGCGGGGCTGGGCGAATGTCCTTGCGGCGGGCGCGGGGCTTTGCCAATCAGCGTGCATGATTTTCGACGAACCCCTGCCAATCGACGAGGCGCTGCCGCGCCTGCTCGCGGCGCTGGACGGACATTCGCGCGCCGTTCTCGTCGCGCCGCCGGGCGCCGGCAAGACGACGCGCGTGCCGCTCGCCCTGCTGGATCAGGATTTCGTCCGGGGCGGGCGGATCATCGTTCTCGAGCCGCGCAGGCTCGCCGCCCGCGCCGCCGCCCAGCGCATGGCGGAGACGCTGAAGGATAGCGTTGGCGGTCTTGTGGGCCTGCGCGTGCGCCTCGAGTCGCGTGTTTCCGCCCGCACCCGGATCGAAGTGGTCACCGAGGGCGTCTTCGCCCGGATGATCCTCGACGATCCATCCCTCGAGGGCGTCGCCGCGGTCCTGTTCGACGAGTTCCACGAGCGTTCGCTGGATGCGGACATGGGCCTCGCCCTGGCGCTCGACGCGCAGGCCGGGCTGCGGGAAGACCTGCGGATTCTCGTCATGTCGGCTACTCTGGACGGCGCTCGCGTCCGCGCTCTGCTCGGCGATGCGCCGCTGATCCAGAGCGAGGGCCGGGCCTTCCCCGTCGAGACGCGGTACGTCGGGCGCAACGCAGGGGAGGACCCCGCGGAGGCCGTCGCCCGGACGGTGCTGCGCGCACTCGACGAGGAGCCGGGCTCGATTCTCGCGTTCCTGCCGGGGCAGGGGGAAATCCTGCGCTGCGCCGAGCGTCTGCGCGAGCGCGTCAGCGACCGCACTGTGGACATCGCCCCGCTTTTCGGCGCGATGGATCGGGCCGAGCAGGATCGCGCCGTGGAGCCCTCGCCGGCGGGCCGCCGCAAGGTGGTGCTGGCGACCTCCATCGCGGAAACCTCGCTCACCATCGAGGGCGTGCGCGTCGTCGTCGATTCGGGCCTGTCGCGCGAGCCGCGCTACGAGCCGGACATCGGGCTCACGCGGCTGGAGACCGTCCGCGCCTCGCGCGCCGCCGCCGACCAGCGCAGGGGCCGCGCCGGGCGCACCGAGCCCGGCGTCTGCTATCGCCTGTGGGAGGAGGCTGCGACGGGATCGCTGCCCGCCCACACCGCGCCGGAAATCCTGTCCGCCGACCTGTCGTCGCTGCTGCTCGATCTCGCGGCCTGGGGCGCGCGCGATCCTTCTTCGCTTCAATGGCTCGATCCGCCGCCCGCGCCCGCCGTCGCGGAGGCCCGCGCGCTGCTCGCCAGGCTCGGCGCGCTCGACGCCGACGGCGCAATCACCGATGAAGGCCGCGCCATCCGCGCGCTCTCAATGCCGCCCCGGCTTGCCCGCATGGTCGTAGACGCCGCGCGAAAGGGCGCGGCCGGGCTCGCGGCGGACATCGCGGCGGTGATCGTCGAGCGCGGGCTTGGCGGAAACGAGGTCGACCTCGCCGAGCGCGTGCGCCGCTTCCGCCGCGAGCGCTCGCAGCGCGCCGAGAGCGCGCGGCGCATGGCGCGCAACTGGGCGCAGCAGGCGGCGAAGCGGGCGGGCGCTGCGCAATCGGACGCGGATGAGGACAGCGCCGGCGCGCTGGTTGCGCTTTCATGGCCGGATCGCATCGCCAAGGCGCGCGGCGCGCCCGGCGAATTTCTCATGGCGAACGGCCGCGCGGCCTCGCTCGAAGCGCATCATGCGCTGGCCCGCGAGCCGTTTCTGGCGATCGCCGAAATCGCCGGCCGAGCGGCCTCGGCGCGCATTCTCGCGGCCGCGCCCTTGACGCTCGAGGACGTCGAGGAAGCCGCTGGCGCCGACATCGTTTCGGGCGAGGAGCTTATCTTCGAGCGCGCCAGCGCGTCCGTGAAAGCCGCCAGGGTGCGCAGGCTCGGCGCCATCGTGCTTGCGCGCCAGCCGTTGCCCGCCACGAGCCCCGAGGCTGCGCGCGTGCTGGCGGAGGGGATCGCTTCGCTGGGCGTCGATCGCCTGCCGTGGACGAAAGCGCAGAAGCAATGGCGCGACCGCGTCATGTTCCTGCGCAACGCGCACGCGGGTGAGGACAATCCGTGGCCTGATGTGTCCGACGCCGCACTCGCCCGCAATGCGGGCGACTGGCTCGCGCCCTTCATCGAAGGCCGCTCGTCGCTTGCGGCCATATCTCCCGACGATCTCGACAAGGCGCTCTCCGCGCTTGTGCCGTGGGACCTGCAGCGCAAACTCGACGCCGAGGCGCCGACGCATTTCGAGGCGCCGACCGGATCGCGCGTCGCGGTCGATTATGAATCCGAGGGCGCGCCGGTGATCGCCATCCGCGTGCAGGAATTGTACGGGCTTGCGCAGCATCCCGCCCTTGCAGGCGGACGCGCGCCATTGACGCTCCACCTGTTGTCGCCTGCGCACAGGCCGATTCAGATCACGAAGGATTTGCCCGGTTTCTGGCGCGGGTCGTGGGCGGCGGTGAAAGCGGAAATGAAGGGACGATACCCCCGCCATCTCTGGCCGGACGACCCAGCCGCCGCATCGCCGACAACGCGCGCCAAGCCGCGCGGAACTTGAGAACGCAAGGGAAGAAGCATGATCGTTCGAGACGCTGCGCAGGCCGACATCGCGGCTATTCAGAAAATTTATGCGCATCACGTTCTGCACGGCACAGGATCGTTCGAGGAAGAGCCTCCGTCCATGGAAATGATGATCGAACGGTTCGACGTCGTAAGGTCGCGCGGCCTCCCCTGGCTCGTGGCGGAGATCGATGGCGCGGTCGCGGGCTATTCCTACGCGAACCTTTATCGCGAACGCAGCGCCTATCGTTTCACCCTGGAAGACGCCGTTTACATCGCCCCGGATCGCGCGCGTGGCGGCATCGGCCGCGCCTTGCTGGCGGAGGTCCTCGCACGCTGCGCGGCCGGCGGCTACCAGCAGATGATTGCAATCATCGGCGACAGCGAAAACCTCGGCTCCATCGGCCTGCATCGCGCAATGGGCTTCGATCATATCGGGACGCTGCGGGCTGTCGGCTTCAAGTTCGGCCGCTGGCTCGATTCTGTCATCATGCAGAAGACGTTGAGCCGCTGATCGCGCGCCACGCGGCTTCGTTCTCTTAATGTTCTTGCGCGCTAGCCTGGCATGGGCTAGGCTTTGCCCGGGTTCCGGGAGGCCTCGGCATGGTGGTGCGCGTCGCGACGGTAGCGTTCGAGGGGATCGAGGCGCGGCCCGTCGATGTCCAGGTGCAGATATCCGGCGGAACGGTAGGCTTCGCCATCGTCGGACTCGCGGACAAGGCGGTTGCGGAGTCCCGCGAGCGGGTGCGCGCCGCTTTGAACGCGTCCGGCCTCGCGCTGCCGGCGAAAAAGATCACGGTCAATCTCGCTCCGGCTGACTTGCCGAAGGAGGGCAGTCATTACGACCTGCCGATCGCGCTGGCCGTGATGGCGGCCATGGGCGCCATTCCCGCCGACGCGCTCGCGAATTTCACCGTGCTTGGCGAACTCGCGCTTGATGGCGCGATCACGCCCGTCGCGGGCGCATTGCCCGCCGCCGTCGCGGCCAACGCGCGCGGGCACGGGCTCATCTGTCCCTTCGCCTGTGGGCCGGAGGCCGCGTGGGCGTCCTCCGAGATCGAAATCCTGGCGCCGCGCTCGCTGATCCAGTTCGCCAATCACGTGCGCGGGACCCAGGTGATGGCGCGGCCAAAACCGGCGGTGCGCGCGCAGGGCGCCGCCATGCCGGATCTGCGCGACATCAAGGGCCAGGAGAGCGCCAAGCGCGCGCTCGAGATCGCCGCGGCGGGCGGGCACAACCTCCTGATGAGCGGGCCGCCGGGGTCGGGAAAGTCCATGCTCGCCGCCCGCCTGCCGTCGATCCTGCCGCCGCTTTCTCCACGCGAATTGCTCGAAGTGTCGATGATCCATTCGGTCGCCGGCGCGCTGGCCGATGGCGAGCTCACCGACAGGCGGCCCTTCCGCGCGCCGCATCACTCGGCGTCCATGCCGGCGCTCGTCGGCGGGGGAACGAGCGCGAGGCCGGGCGAGGTGTCGCTCGCCCACCATGGCGTCCTGTTCCTCGATGAATTGCCCGAATTTTCCGCGCAGGCGCTCGACTCGCTGCGCCAGCCGCTGGAGACTGGCGAGGTCGCCATCGCGCGCGTGCATCATCGTGTCGTCTATCCGGCCCGCTTCCAGCTTGTCGCGGCGATGAATCCCTGCCGCTGCGGTCATGCGACCGATCCCGGCTACACCTGCCGCCGGATGCCGAACGAACGATGCATGGCGACCTATCAGGCGCGCATCTCGGGACCGCTGCTCGACCGTTTCGATCTCGCCATCGAAGTGCCGGCGGTCAGCGCCGCCGATCTCATCCTGCCGCCTCCGCGTGAAGGCTCGGTTCAGGTCGCCGCGCGGGTTCTCGCCGCGCGCGAGATACAGGCGCGCCGATACGCGGCGATCGGCTTGCCGCATGTTGTTTCAAACGCCGCCGCGCCGTCGAGCGTGATCGAGACGGTCGCGGAGCTAGATTCGTCGGGAGCGTCGCTTCTGCGCGACGCCGCGGACCGGATGCGGCTTACAGCGCGCGGGTTCCATCGCGTGCTGAAACTCGCGCGCACCCTCGCCGATCTCGATGGCGCCGAGAAAGTGTCGCGCGCGCATCTGGCTGAAGCTCTGTCCTATCGCGCGCGCGGGCCGATGCAGCAGGCGGCGTGAGCAGTGCGAGGCGCAGATCGCTCGAGTTCGGTTACGTCAATTCAGCGCGAGATGCGCGGAATATGAGGAACGGTGGGGACGCGATCGTTGGCGAGCTTGTTTGCGACGAGGAACGCGCCGACGAGCAGCGCGCCGCCAATGGCGACGCCGAGGCGCCATCCCCGGTTGCCTTTCGGGTCAGGCCGCTCGGGCGCCCCGGCGGATCGCCAGGCGGGCGGCAGGTCCGGGCTCGCCGGCCATGAGCGGGCGCCGTCGCTGCGCGCGGACGTCCGGCTATTCTGGCCGCTGACGCGACGCCGCAGCGGGCGGGAGGCGGCGTACACGCCGCAAGCAAGTCCGGCAGCCGGCGCGATGGCGAACAGGACAACCAGAAGCGGCGTGTAGCTTGGACCCGAAGCGCCTGTCCAACTCCAGAACACGAACGCGCCGGCGACCGTGAGGACGTACCCCCCGGCGCTCGCCACAACGAACAGGAACAGTCTCTGGATCAATCCGCGGCTCCCCGCCTGCGCCGGGAAGCATAGCGCAAGAGGACGTGCGGTCCATCGCCCTCCGGCAGCGTCAGGCCGCTGCGGCTTCGGTCGGACCGCCGCTGAAATAGCCGATGTATCGCTCGTCGATATTCGCGACGGGCAGAACGACCAATACGTCCGTCGTTCCGAACGCGTGGTCGATGAAGAACTCGTCTCCGAAACAGGCTCCAAGCCGCAGGTAGCCCTTGATGAGCGGAGGGAGGCCCGCCAGGGCGCGCCTGCTCTTTACCGCGTCGGGAAAGAGTCCGGCCGCCCCGCCGGGAGACGCGGCTTTTGGCTGCGCGCGGCCCCGCCGCGCAAGAGGCGCGCGCCAGTCTTCTCCCGCACGCGCATGGGCGCGCAAGAACGCAAGCGCGTCGGCGTGCGCGGCAGGATCGGCGCCGGGCAGGGAGGCGCAGCCGAACATGACGTCGACGCCGTGATGGCGCACATAAACCCAAAGTCCGCGCCACAGGAGTTCGAGCACGCGGCGCGCGCGATACTCCGGCAGGACGCAGGAACGACCGAGTTCGAGAAATGTCTTGTCGGGATGGCGCTCGATAAGGCGGCCGATGTCGAACTCGCCTGCGGTGTAGAAGTTGTCGGCGCTCGCGACCGCGCTCTGGCGCAGCACGCGATAGGCGCCGACCACGCGCGGCTTGCGCCGTCCAAGCCGTGTGGCGTAATCGTGATCGACGACGATGATGTGATCGCAGATGCGGTCAAAAGGACAGTTGTCGCGCCGTTGCGCGCGGGCGAACGGATCAGCGATGGCGCCGCCCTGTTCGAAGAACACGCGATAGCGCATCTTCTGCACCGCGCGGATTTCCGCGCGGGTGATGGCGAACTTGAGTTCCAGCGATCCAAGCCGCGCAAGCGTCTCCGGCAGGCCTGCGAGATCGCGCACCACGCCGCGGCGAAACGCGAGAACGGACGCGCGCCCGAAGGCTGCGCGCTCTGTCGCTCCCATCAGCATCAGCGCCTCCGTCAACGTCTGTCCCGCTCACGATGTAACCTGAGTCGCATCGCTGTTTTGTGACAGGCCGGCCGCGGCAAGTCACGCGCGGTTGGACGCAGACGCGCCTTATCCGGCGTCGCCCGAAGCGGCGCCGTCAAGGTTCAGGGCGGCCGCCAGTGCGCCCCGGGCGAGCGGCTTCGTCAGAATGTCGTCCATGCCAACGGCCAGACAGGCCTTGCGGTCCTCGTCGAAAGCGTTGGCCGTGACGGCGACGATGCGCACCGGTGCGAGGCGATGCGCCTTTTCCATGGTTCTGATGCGACGGGTCGCCTCGATCCCGTCGAGCCGCGGCATCCGCACGTCCATCAGCACGATGTCGAACGGCGCCCGCCGCTTCATTGCAACATCCGTCATCAACGCGACGGCCTCCTGACCGTCGCGGGCGAGCGTCACACGCGCGCCGATGCGTTCAAGCTGCTTGCAGGCCGCGAGCGCGTTGATCTCGTTGTCCTCCGCGACGAGCACGTCGATTGCTTCCGCCTGTGAACGCCTGCGCTCTCGCCGCGCGCCTGCGGGGTCGCTTGTGTCGGCAAGGCGCGCGAAGAGCGTGGACGAGCGCACGGGCTTCACGAGCCAGCCGTCAAAATGGCCCAGCGTCGACGGCGCCATCGCGCGCCGCTCGAAGGGCGAAAAAAGAACGAGGCTGCGCGACACGCCTGCCTTGCGCGCCGCGTCGGCGACGCGCCCGGCTTCCTCGGCGCCGAGCGCGCAGTCGACAATCACGATGTCGGGCGCGTCTCCGGCGCCAAGTGTTTCGATGGCGCGTTCCGCCCCTTCCACGCGGTCCGCACGGGCGCCGAAAGCGGCCAGACGCTCACCCAGAAACGGGGCCTCGAAGGGCGATTTGCCGACGATGAGCGCGCGCCGGCCCGCCAGCGTGCGCGAGTTGTCGGCCGACCGGGCGTCGCCAGGACGCAGGGGAAACTCGAACGCGAAGGTCGAACCGCTTTCGCAGGACGACACGAGGCTTAGATTTCCGCCCATGCGTTCGGCAAGCCGCCTTGAGATCGCAAGGCCGAGGCCGGAGCCGCCATGCGCGCGAGACACCGACTGGTCGGCCTGGGTGAAATCCTCGAAAATCGACTGGCGATGCGTCGCTGGAACGCCAGGTCCGGTGTCGATCACCTCGATGCGCACGTTCTCGCCGGCGCGTGACGCGCGCAGGCCCACGCCGCCATGCTCGGTGAACTTGATCGCGTTGCCGGCGAGATTGAGCACGACCTGACGGATGCGGGCGGAATCGCCCAGGAGCGTGCGCGGCAGGCCGGGCGCGGCGCTCGTCGCGATTTCGAGACCCTTGTCCTGCGCGCGCGGCGCCAGCAGTTCGGCCACGCTCTCAAGCAACGTCACGATGTCGAAGGGTTCATCGAGGAGGTCGAGCCTGCCCGATTCGATGCGCGACAGGTCGAGGATTTCATCGATCAGCGCCGAGAGCGCCTGCCCCGAGGTGCGGATCGCCTCGACATAGTTGAGCTGCTCGGGATCGAGGCGCGTGTCCGCGAGGAGATCGGCCATGCCGAGCACGCCGTTCAGCGGCGTGCGAATCTCGTGGCTCATCGTGGCGAGGAAGCGAGTCTTCGCCTCGCTGGCGGCTTCCGCTTTCGCAGCGGCGAGCGCGGCTTCTTCAAGCGTCGCGACCTTTTCTTCAAGTCTGGCGATTTCCTGCTCGGCGGATGCGCGCAGGCTGGCGGATGGGCCTTTGTCCCTCCGCAGGCCGCGCAACAACATGCCGCCGCCCATTCCGGCCGCGAAGGCCGCCGCCGCTCCCGCCAAAACCGCAATCTCCACGCGTTGTGCTCCTTGATGTCCGCATCGCGAGCTTGACGCTTTACGGTTGAGGAAAGCTTGCCAGCTTGACGAGCGCGGAGCGTGCGACCAAAGCTTCCCGTGAAATCGCCGCATGAAGGGCGATCCGGAAACGTCTCCCAAGGAGCCACACGCATGAGCATGCACCGCGACACGCCCCCCTTCCGCGCCGATCACGTCGGCAGCCTCCTGCGGCCGCCGTCGCTGCTGGATGCGCGCGAACGCCGCCGCAAGGGCGAGATCAGCGCGGACGCCCTGCGCGCGCTGGAGGACGATGCGATCCGCGAGGTCGTCAGGCTTCAGGAAAGCGTCGGCCTGAAGTCCATCACCGACGGAGAATTTCGCCGCACCCTGTGGCACGCGGACTTTCTGCTCTCGTTCGACAACGTTGTCTCCGTGAAGACGGGGGCGAGCGCCACGTTCCGCACGGCGGAGGGCGAAATCCAGCGCCCGCTGTCGGCGTTCCACATCGCCGGCAAGATTTCGCGCCCGAAGCCGATTTTCGTCGACCACTTCAAGTTCGTGAAATCGATTGCGAAGGAAACGCCGAAACAGACGATTCCCTCGCCGTCGATCCTGCACTTCCGCGCCGGGCGTGGCGGCGTCGACGCGAATGCCTATCCTGACATGCAGGAGTTCTACGCCGATCTCTCGCGCGTCTATGCCGAGGAGATCGCGGACCTCGCGGCGGCCGGCTGCCGGTACCTTCAGATCGACGAGACGAATTTCGCTTATCTCTGCGATCCGGCGCTGCGCAGGGACGCCCAGAACATCGGCGAAGACCCTGACGCGCTACCAAAGACCTACGCAAGGATCATCAACGACGCTCTGGCCGTCGCGCCCGCCGACATGGTGAAGGCGGTTCATCTGTGCCGGGGCAATTTCGAAGGCGCCTGGGTGGCGGAAGGCGGCTACGAGCCGGTCGCCGACGTTCTCTTCAACGAGATCAACGTCGACGCATACTTCCTCGAATACGACAGCGAGCGCGCTGGCGACTTCCGTCCGCTGCGTCACGTGCCGAAGGGCAAGACCGTCGTGCTCGGCCTCGTCACCACGAAATCCGGCAAGCTCGAGACGAAGGACGACCTGAAGCGGCGCATCGAAGAGGCCGCGAAGCATTGCCCCATCGATCAGCTCGCCCTGTCGCCGCAGTGCGGCTTCGCCAGCGGCGAGCGCGGCAACAAGCTCACGGTGGACGAGGAGATGCGGAAGCTGTCGCTCATCGTCGAGGTCGCCCGGGAGGTCTGGGGCTGACCCCGCCGCTGCGCCTCCTGAGCGCCGGCTCCACCGTGCGCGGCTTGCGCGCGCTGAAAGGCGCGCTTGAACAGCGCATCGGCCGCACGGTGGAGATTGCGACGGACCATGGCCACAACATCGCCGACGCGATGGGCGCGGGCGCCGCGCCGGCCGCCGCGGTTCTCCTTCCGCGCGGGATGATCGATGCGCTGGTTGACGCCGGTCGGCTTTCGCCGCGAACCGTGGACCTTGGCGCCGTCGCGACGAGCGCCGTGGTGAGCGAAGGCGCGCGGGCGCCGGACGTTTCGACGATGGACGCGCTGCGCGCCGCGCTTGCGGGCGCAAGCCGCGTCCTGCTGACGACCGCGCCGTCCGGCGAGCACATGATGCGCGTGATCGAGGGGCTTGGTCTTGCTGACGAGCTTCGTGCGAAGATCATGCGCTTCGACAGGTCGAGCGAAATCAACGAATGGCTTGCGCGCGCGGGCGACGCCAGCGCGCTCGGCTTCGGGCCCGAGACGGAGATCGTCGGCGTCGAGGGAGTGAAGCACGCCGGGCCGATCGCGGACGAGGCGCAGATGGTGCTGCCCTATGCGGCGGCTATTACGCCGGAAGCGGCGCGCGACGGCGCGGCGCAGGCCTTTCTCGATTTCCTCGGGACGGATGACGCCCGTGCGGCCTTCAAGTCGACCGGGGTGAGGTTCTAGCGCCCGTCCCCCGCCGCGAACAACTGGTCCATGCCTTCGCGATAGGTGGGGCAGGAGAGCGTAACGCCGAGATCTTCGCGCATTGCGCGATTCGAGCAACGTTTGCACTCCGAATAGAAGCTGCGCGCCATGGGCGAAAGATCCGCCGATTCGAAATCGATTTCGGGCGGCGGATCGACGCCGAGCAGGTGCGCCGCATAGGTCACCACGTCCTGTCCCGGCGCGGGTTCGTCGTCGCAGACGTTCCACACGCGGTCCGCCCGGGGGTCTGCAAACGAAAAGGCCGCGTCGATGGCGCGCGCGATGTCCTCGACATGGATGCGATTGAAAACCTGGCCCTTCTTCACGATCCGTTTCGCCGTTCCGGCGCGCAGGTTAACGAGAGCGTTCTGTCCCGGCCCGTAGATGCCGGCGAGCCGGAGCACATGCGCCGCAACGCCCTTGCGTCGCGCAAGCCCGCGCCAGCCGTCCTCCGCCGCGATTCGCCACGCGCTGCGGTCGTTCGCTGGGACGGGGGGCGCCGTCTCGTCGATCCACGCGCCGCCATGGTCGCCATAGACGCCGATGGTGGAGAGATAGACGATGGAGCGCAGGCGCGGCGATTCCTGGATGACGCCCGCGAACTGGGCGAGCGCGGGATCGCCCGCCGATCCGGGCGGAACGGAAACGAGCAGGCGGTCGGCCCGGGCAAGGGCGTCCCGCAGTCCTGCGTCCATGCCCGTTGGTGAGAAGACGAACGCGTCAATGCCCTCGCGCGCAAGCGCGTCCCGCTTCTCCGGGCTGCGCGCCGTCGCGGCTACATACGTGTAGTTCGCTCGCCGCGTCTGCACGTAGTGCGAAGCGGAATAGCCGAGCCCGAAGACGAACAGGTTCATGCGCGCCCCCCGTGTTCCAGTTCATGCGCCCACTCGGCGCGCACGTCCGCGTCGGATTCTGCGCCTGTGCGCTCCCGCGCGAGGCGCGCGAAATCGTCCCGCGCCATGAGGCGCGCGCACGCCCACACCGCCATGCCCCGCACGAGCGGCGAGTCGTGGTCGAGCGCGGCGAGCGTGCGCGGCAAGAGGCTTGTGTCGCCGCTGTTGCCGGCGGCGACCAGCACGTTGCGAAGAAAACGCGCATGGCCGATGCGCTTGACCGGGGAGCCTGAGAACAGCGCGCGAAAACCCGCTTCGTCGAGCGCAGCCAGAGCGTCGAGCGGCGGCGCCTTGAGATCGTCGCGCGCGACGAGCTTCATCTCGCGCGCCGCGCTCGCGAACTTGTTCCAGGGGCAGGCTGCGAGACAGTCGTCGCAACCGTAGATGCGATTGCCCATCGCCGCGCGAAACTCGCGCGCGATCTGCCCCTTGTGCTCGATCGTCAGGTACGAAATGCAGCGGCGCGCGTCGAGCGTGTATGGCGCGGGAAACGCGTTCGTCGGACATGCGTCGAGGCAGGCGCGGCACGAACCGCAATGATCGGTTTCGTCTTTGTCTTGCGCAATTTCGAGCGTCGTGAAGATCGAGCCGAGAAACAGCCACGACCCGTGCTCGCGCGAGACGAGGTTCGTATGCTTGCCCTGCCATCCGATTCCCGCCGCTTGCGCGAGGGGTTTTTCCATCACGGGGGCAGTGTCCACGAAAACCTTCACTTGCGCGCCGCCGTCCTGCGCGCCGGCTTCCTTCAAGAGCCATTGCGCCAGCGTCTTCAGCTTGCCCTTGATGACGTCGTGATAATCGCGATGGCGCGCGTAGACTGAAATCTCCGCCGTGCTCGCCGCCGCATGCGCGCGCGCATCGAACGGCTGCTCTTCCGGCCCGTAATTCATTGCGAGCGCGATGACGGAGCGCACGTCTGGCCACAAAGCGCGCGGATGGGCGCGGCGCTCCGCCGTTTCCGCCATCCAGTCCATGTCGCCGTGGGCGCCTTCGGCGAGCCAGCGCATGAGGCGTTCGCGGGCGAACGGAACGGAATCGGGCGCCGCTATGCGGCAGGCGTCGAAGCCAAGTTCGCGCGCCCTGCCCGCAAGGCGCAGCTTGAATCGTGCGTCTAGAAGTCGAGGTCTGCGTAGACTCGATCCGGCGTCATGCCCGGCATCCGGTCGTTCAGAAGGCTGCGGAAGGACGGGCGCGATTTCATGCGCATGTACCATTCCTTGGCCTCTGCGTTCTCGCTCCATGGCACGTCGCCCACGAAATCCGCGCACGACAGGTGCGCGGCGGCGGCGAGGTCGGCATGGGTCATGGTGTCGCCCGCGAGCCATTTACGCGTCGCCGTCAGATGCCCGATATAGCGCAAATGATAGCGAATGTTACTACGCGCCGCGCGCACGACCGCCGTATCGGGGGCGCCGCCGCCGTATTCGGACCGCATGAAGCGCTTGTAGACCTTTTCGGTGACGAGCGGCTCGCTGACCTCCTGGTAGAACTTGGCGTTGAACCAGTCGGTCAGCCGCCGCGCCTCCACGCGCTCGGCGGGGCGTTCGGGCAGAAGCCTGCGGTCGAGCCCGAGCCCGCGCGTCTCGTCGAGGTATTCCGCGATCGTGTTTGCGCCTGGCACGACGAAATCGTTGGAATCGATCAGCACGGGCAGATCGCCGGCGGGGTTCGCGATCAGGAAATCCTGGCGGCGCTCGTAGGGGCGCTCCTCGATCAGTTCAGGTTCGATACCGTATTCGGCGAGCAGGAGGCGGATGAAACGGGAACGCGGGCAGAGCGGATGATGGAAAAGGATCGCCATCGGAAATCTACAACCCTGTGACGCGAAAAACGGGAGACGGCGGGTAAAATGGCCCGGCGGACCTCACCAACACCGGGGCGGATTAACGATTGGTTTACGTCCGCGCGAATCCCCGGACTCCGCGCAAAAATGCGATGAAGCGTCGCCGCACGGGGCATTTGGTTACTTTCCCGAAAGCGCCTACACGGTATGCACGCGAGTCCAGTATTTTTCCTCCGTAAGAACGCGGGTTGCTGACCATGGAACTCCTGAAGGCGCTTGTGCTCGGCGCAGTGGAAGGCTTTACCGAGTTTCTTCCCGTGTCTTCGACCGGCCACCTGTTGCTCGTCGGTCATTTTCTGGGCTTCGAGTCGAAGGGCAAGACGTTCGAGGTTCTCGTCCAGCTCGGCGCGATCCTCGCAATCCTTCTGGTCTACTTCCGCAAGCTCCTCGCCATCGCAAAGGCGCTGCCGTTCGACCCGAAAGCGCGCCGCTTCGTCGTGTGCGTTCTCGTCGCCTTCCTGCCGGCGGCCCTGATCGGCGCGCTGGCGCATTCGTTCATCAAGGGCGTTCTCTTCAACCCGTGGATCGTCTGCACGACGCTTGTGTCCGGCGGCCTGATCCTGCTCGCCGTCGATGACATGAAGTTCAGGAACACGCACACGGACGTGATGGATTTCTCCATCCCCATGTGCCTCAAGATCGGCTTCTGGCAATGCCTTTCGATGGTGCCGGGCGTTTCGCGTTCGGGCGCCACCATCGTCGGGGCGATGCTGTCGGGCGCGGACAAGAGATCGGCGGCGGAATTCTCGTTCTGGCTCGCGATGCCGACGATGGCGGGCGCGTTCGCCTACGACCTGATGAAGAACTACAAGATCCTCAGCGCCGGCGATGTGACGGTGATCGCGGTGGGCTTCGTCGCGGCGTTCTTCGCCGCGCTTGTCGTCGTGCGCGGATTCATCGGCTTCGTCTCCGCGCACGGCTTCGCCCTGTTCGCCTGGTGGCGCATCATCATCGGCAGCGCGGGCTTCGTCGGCCTCTGGCTCACGCGCTGACCCTTTACGGGATTCGCTTGTCCGCGGACGTGCAGAGATCCGACACGATGCAGCGCTCGCATTCGGGCCGGAGCGCCTTGCACGTGTAGCGTCCGTGCAGGATGAGCCAGTGATGCGCATGCAGCCGGTATTGCTTCGGTACGCGCTTTTCGAGTCCGGCCTCCACCTGTTCCGGCGTCTTGCCCGGCGCGATCTTCAGCCGGTTCGATACGCGGAAGATGTGCGTGTCGACCGCCATCGTCTCCTGTCCGAACGCGATGTTGAGAACCACGTTCGCGGTCTTTCGTCCGACTCCCGGCAGCGTCACGAGCGCATCGCGGTCGGCGGGAACCTCGCCGCCGAAGCGTTCGATCAGCTGACGCGACAGCTCGACGACGTTCTTCGCCTTGGTGCGGAAGAGGCCGATGGTCTTCACATAATCGCGCACCTTCTCTTCGCCCAGCGCGAGCATCTTCTGCGGCGTGTCGGCGACGGCGAACAGCGGCCGCGTCGCCTTGTTGACGCCGGCGTCCGTCGCCTGGGCGGACAGGACCACCGCGACCAGAAGGGTGAACGGGTTGACGTATTCCAGTTCGCCCTTGGGTTCCGGCATCGCCTTCTCGAAGCGGGCGAAAATGTCCGCGATCACCTGCGGGCCCACGGCGCGCGGCGTGGTCTTGCGCGCCCGCACGGCCTGAACGGCCTTCGGCAACGCACGCTTGGGAGGCGGCGCGGCCGGCGGACCTCCGCCGGCGGTCTTTCGGGGATGGACTTTCCTCGAAGCTGGGCCGCGACGAGACGGCGCGTGGACGGTGGGCTTTTTTGGGGGCATGGCGTTGCCTATACTATCCATGTCCCCCGGAGCGTCACGGCTTGAGCGACGACGACAGCAAGTTCGATCCCTGGAACGCACAGCTTTTTGCGGCCCGCATCAGGCCGCACCGGTCGCTGACCCAGCAGAATTTCCGGCTTCTGCTGATGCTGTTCTGCGGCGCGGCCTTCTTCACGACCCTGCCGTTCTTCCTCATGGGCGCGTGGCCTGTGGTCGGCTTCATGGGTCTGGACGTGCTTCTCTTCTGGTGGGCGTTCCGCATCAATTTCCGCGACGCCCGCGCCTATGAGGACGTCTCCGTCACGCCTCTGGAGCTGAGGCTCGCCAAGGTGTCGCCGCGCGGCGAGCGCGCCGAATGGAGCTGGAACCCGATCTGGGTGCGGCTCGTGCGGGAGGAGGACGAGGATTACGGCCTTACCCGCGTTGCGCTGGTTTCGCGCGACCGGGAGGTCGAGGTCGGCGGCTTTTTGGGGCCTGGCGCCCGCGCCGAATTTGCGGCGGGCCTTTCCCGCGCCCTCGCCGAGGCAAAACGCGGCCCACGCTTTTCCTGAGCGGTCCGCCCGCGTTTTCGGGTGGCGCTCCGGCCGCGCCGGGCGCATCTTCGCGCCATGAGTCAGGAAGCGTCAGTCCAGACATTGGCCGGAGCGCGGCCCGCCGGTGAAAGCGCCGGGCTTTCGTCCGCGAGCGATTACGCCCGCGTGCGTTCAGCCATCGAATTCGTCTCCGGCCAGTGGAAGCGCCAGCCGTCCATCGAGGACATCGCCGCCCATGTCGGCCTGTCGCCGCAGCATCTGACCGCGCTGTTCAGGCGCTGGGCCGGCCTGACGCCGAAGGATTTCCTGCAGGCGGTCACCCTTGACCGCGCCCGGACGCTTTTGCGCGAATCGGCCTCGGTGCTCGACACGGCTTATGAACTTGGCCTGTCAGGCCCCGGCCGCCTGCACGATCTCTTCGTGGTGCATGAGGCGATGAGCCCCGGCGAGTTCCGGCGGGGAGGGGAAGGGCTCGAGATGCGCTACGGTTTCCATGCTTCGCCCTTCGGCGAGGCTGTCGCTGTCGTCGCGCCGCGCGGTCTGGCCGGTCTGGGCTTCGTCGATGACGCGGGACGTCCGGCTGCGCTGGAAGACATGCGCCGGCGCTGGCCGCGCGCCCGCTTCGTCGAGGATCAGGCGGCCACCGCCGGCTTCGTGGCGCGGGCCTTCGATCCGGCGGAATGGCGTGCGGACCGGCCCCTGCGGGTCGTGCTGATCGGTTCTGACTTCGAGGTCCGGGTCTGGGAGACGCTGCTGCGGATTCCGCTGGGCCGGGCCGCGACCTACGCAGACGTGGCCCGCTCCATCGGTTCCCCTCGGGCCGCCCGGGCCGTGGGGGCGGCGGTCGGGCGCAACCCGATTTCCTTCGTCGTGCCCTGCCACCGGGTGCTTGGCTCGGGCGGCGCCCTCACCGGGTATCACTGGGGCCTCACCCGCAAGCGCGCGCTCCTCGGCTGGGAGGCTGGACGGCTCGTACAGGGCTGAAAGGCCTAGCGGCCAAGCGGCATCGGCGCGCCAGGCGGCGGTTGGCCCGGCTGCGGCGGTTGTCCCTGAGCCTGCGGGCGGGGGCGCGGCGCGGCGGGCTTGCGCTCAGGGGCGTTGTTTTCTGCTTCGAAGGCGGACGGATTGAGCTGGGCGCGCAGCGCCACGGCGCGCGCCTCGGTCAGCCGGGCCGAGCAGAAGCCATGCACCTCCTCGCCGTCGTAATCGTAGCATTGCTCCGCGCGCTTCGAGGAGAAGCTCGCCTGATCGGCGGCGATCGCGCGCACCTTGTTACGATCCTTGCCAGCCTGCGAGATGAGCGCCCGGTAATTGGCGAGGGCGTTCTTCTCGGCCGCGGTCCGCGCCTTGACGATCTGGTCGATGTCGCCCTTCGAGATGGACGAGCCGGCCGGCCCCCAGACGCCGCCGATGTGGACGACGCAGTCGGCCTGGGTGAATGCGCACATGCCCACCGTGTTTCCGGCGCGATTGTCGGGGCGCGTCGCCGCCGCCGGTTGCACGGGCGCCGCGCCTTCGACCGTCGCCAGAATGGCGGATTCCAGCACGACGAAGCTGAACGGACAGGCCGGAATGCGGATCGAGAACCGCTTCAGCCCCTCCGCGCGGCCCTGCGCCGAGGCGGCGAACGGCCCGCCCTCGACCTCCACGCGGCAGGCCTCGCGACGGTTCGAAAGCCGCTCGCCGCTCAGCACCAGCCGGGCAATGGCGAGACTGTCGCCCTGTTTCTGGAAGTTGATGATCCCATGGACGCCGTTGAGGCGCAGGTCCCGGCCGACAAGGCTCGTTTCGACCGGAGCGCGCACGGCCACCCCGGTGGCCGTCCTTTCACCGCCGGAGGTGATCGGCGCGTGGCCGGAAACCGCGCCGGGCAGCTGCATCTGTGCAAGCGCCGCCGTCCCGCCGGCGAAACCGGCGAGCAGGGCGGCTAAAGTCGAGGCCAGCGGGGTGCGCATCATCAACAAGGTCCAGCCTCTTCCAAACCATTCCTGTGGCGAATTGTAAACGCTTCCGCGCTCCGGGGGGCAAAGGTTGAGGCAAAGCCTGTGGGAAGCGGGAAATGATGGACGCGCCGGGGTGGCGACCGGCGCTTGCGGCGAAAAAACACGCCTCCTATATGTCCGCCAGCCTTGCGGTTCGCCGCGGCGATCACAATCTCGGGAACATCGGGGACCGGCGGGCGAAGCTTCGATTTCAAAAGCTGGGCCTGCCCTCGACCGGACCGCTTCGGGGTCCGGGGTCCTGCGTCGAAAGGAAATGAACATGGCAAAAGTCATCGGCATCGATCTGGGCACCACCAACAGCTGCGTCGCAGTGATGGAAGGGTCCACTCCCAAGGTTATCGAGAATTCGGAAGGCGCGCGCACGACGCCTTCGATCGTCGCGTTCACCGACGACGGCGAGCGCCTCGTCGGCCAGCCCGCCAAGCGTCAGGCCGTCACCAACCCCGAGCGCACGTTTTTCGCGATCAAGCGCCTAATCGGCCGCACCTACGAAGACCCCATGACCAAGAAGGACATGGGCCTCGTTCCCTACAAGATCATCAAGGGCGGGAACGGCGACGCGTGGGTCACCGCCGACGGCAAGCAGTATTCGCCCTCGCAGATTTCCGCATTCACGCTCCAGAAGATGAAGGAGACGGCGGAAGCGTATCTGGGCCAGCCCGTGACGCAGGCCGTCATCACCGTCCCCGCGTATTTCAACGACGCCCAGCGTCAGGCGACCAAGGACGCCGGCAAGATCGCGGGCCTTGAAGTGCTGCGCATCATCAACGAGCCGACGGCGGCCGCGCTCGCCTATGGACTCGACAAGAAGGGGTCCGGCACGATCGCGGTCTATGACCTCGGCGGCGGCACGTTCGACGTTTCGATCCTCGAGATCGGCGACGGCGTGTTCGAAGTGAAGTCGACGAACGGCGACACCTTCCTCGGCGGCGAAGACTTCGACATGCGTCTGGTCGAGTATCTGGCCGCGGAGTTCAAGAAGGATCAGGGCATCGACCTGACGAAGGACAAGCTCGCCCTGCAGCGCCTCAAGGAAGCCGCGGAAAAGGCGAAGATCGAACTTTCGTCGGCGGCGCAGACAGAGATCAACCTCCCCTACATCACGGCGGACGCGTCCGGCCCCAAGCATCTCGCGCTCAAACTCACGCGCGCGAAGTTCGAGGCGCTTGTCGACGATCTCATCCAGCGCACCATCGAGCCCTGCAAGAAGGCGCTCAAGGATGCAGGCCTCAGCGCAGGCGAGATCGACGAAGTCGTGCTCGTCGGCGGCATGACCCGTATGCCGAAGGTGCAGGAAGTCGTGAAGTCCTTCTTCGGCAAGGAGCCGCACAAGGGCGTCAACCCTGACGAAGTGGTCGCCATCGGCGCTGCGGTTCAGGCGGGCGTTCTGCAGGGCGACGTGAAGGACGTGCTGCTGCTCGACGTGACGCCTCTTTCGCTCGGCATCGAGACGCTCGGCGGCGTGTTTACGCGTCTCATCGACCGCAACACGACGATCCCGACGAAGAAGAGCCAGGTCTTCTCGACGGCGGAGGACAACCAGACCGCCGTGACGATCCGCGTGTTCCAGGGCGAGCGCGAAATGGCGGCCGACAACAAGCTGCTCGGCCAGTTCGATCTCGTCGGCATTCCACCCGCGCCGCGCGGCGTTCCGCAGGTCGAGGTGACCTTCGATATCGACGCAAACGGCATCGTCTCGGTGACCGCGAAAGACAAGGCCACCGGCAAGGAGCAGCAGATCCGCATCCAGGCCTCAGGCGGCCTCAGCGACGCCGACATCGAAAAGATGGTGAAGGACGCCGAGGCGCACGCCGCCGAGGACAAGAAGCGCCGCGAACTCGTTGACGCGAAGAACCAGGGCGAAGCTCTGGTGCACTCGGCGGAGAAGTCGCTGAATGAGTTCGGCGACAAGGTCTCCGAAGCAGACAAGGGCGCCATCGAGGCGGCCGTCACGGCGCTCAAGACGGCGCTGGAAGGCGAGGACGTGGAGGCCATCAAGGCGCGCTCCAACGAACTCGCGCAGGCTTCGATGAAGCTCGGCGAGGCGATGTACAAGGCCCAGCAGGCCGGCGCTGAAGCGCCAGCGGGCGAGGCCGGCGCCGGCGCCAAGGAGGACGACGTCATCGACGCCGACTTCAAGGAAGTCGACGGCGACAAGAAGAAGAACGCGTAACTCAGGTTTCGCGAAATTGGCCCTCTCCTGACGGAGGGGGCCTCTTGCTTACCAGGGGGCACGGGGCAAAGGTGATCGGCAGGCGCCGCTCGCCGGTTCGATTCGAACGGCTTTTCTCTGCGTCTCACAAATCAAGATCTGGCCGGGCCGCGCATGTCCAAACGCGATTACTACGAAGTTCTGGGCGTTTCCCGCACCTGCACCGAGGCGGAGTTGAAAGTCGCCTTCCGCAAGGCGGCTATGCAGCATCATCCGGACCGCAATCCCGGCGATGCGGCGGCGGAAATCAAGTTCAAGGAAGTCAACGAGGCGTATCAGTGCCTTTCCGACGGGCAGAAGCGGGCGGCCTATGACCGTTTCGGCCACGCGGCTTTCGAGAATGGCGGCGGTGGCGGCGGTTTCGGCGGCGACGGTTTCGGCGCGTCCATGTCCGACATCTTCGAGGATCTGTTCGGCAGCATGATGGGCGGCCGCTCGCGCGGCGGCAATGGCCGCGAGCGCGGCGCCGACCTTCGGTACAATCTGGAGATCACGCTCGACGACGCCTTCGAGGGCAAGCAGGCCGAAATCAAGGTGCCGACCTCGGTGAAGTGCGAAACTTGCGACGGCTCCGGCGCAAAACCGGGATCGAAGCCGCGTCAGTGCGCCACCTGCGGCGGGCACGGTCGCGTGCGCGCGCAGCAGGGCTTCTTCGCCATCGAACGAACCTGTCCCTCTTGCCAGGGACGCGGCGAGGTGATCGAAAATCCCTGTTCCGCGTGCTCGGGCGCTGGACGCGTGATGCGCGAGAAGAACCTGTCGGTGAACATTCCGCAGGGCGTCGAGGACGGCACGCGCATCCGCCTGTCGGGCGAAGGCGAGGCGGGCGTTCGCGGCGGACCGCCGGGCGATCTTTACATCTTCCTTTCGATCAAGCCGCATCCGTTCTTCCAGCGCGATGGGGCCGATCTTTATTGCCGCGTGCCGATTTCGATGGTGCAGGCGGCGCTTGGCGGCGAGTTCACCGTCCACACGCTCGGCGGGGGCGAAAGCCGCGTGAAAGTGCCCGAAGGCACGCAGTCGGGCCGCCAGTTCAAGATTCGAGGAAAGGGCATGCCGGTGCTGCGCTCGCGCGACGTGGGCGACCTCTACATCCAGGCCGTCGTCGAGACGCCGCAGAACCTGACCAAGCGCCAGCGTGAACTTCTCGCGGAGTTCGAAGCCGAATCATCGAGCAAGACGCATCCGGAATCGACGGGCTTCTTCGGCCGCATGAAGGACTTTTTCGGCAATCTCAGCGGCGCCTGACTGTCGTCGCGCCCTTTGCCCGATGCTCGTGTTCGCGCTAAAGCGGACGCATGATTATCGCCATCGACGGGCCGGCCGCCTCCGGCAAGGGAACCATCGCTCGCCGCCTCGCGCAGCACTATGGTTTGCCGCATCTTGACACCGGCTTGCTCTATCGCGCGACGGCGCGCGTGTTGCTCGATAATGGCGAACGCCTCGACGACGCCGACCGTGCGGTGGCGGCGGCCCGCGGCCTCGCCTTGACCGATTTCGACGAGCAGCGGCTGCGCGGCGCCGAAATGGGCGAGGCGGCGTCGGTCGTGGCGTCCATTCCCGCCGTTCGTGAGGCCCTGCTCGAGATGCAGCGGGCGTTCGCCGGCCAGCCCGGCGGCGCAGTGCTCGATGGCCGCGATATTGGAACGGTCATCTGCCCTAAAGCCCAGGTGAAGCTTTTCGTAACCGCGAGCCCCGAAACCCGCGCCCAGCGCCGTGCGCTCGAACTGCGCGGACGCGGAGAACGCGCCGACTATGCGCAGGTGCTCGCCGAAATCCGCCGCCGCGACGAACGCGATTCGGGCCGCTCATCCGCGCCTCTGGCGGCTGCCCGGGACGCCGTCCTTCTGGATACGAGCGATCTGGACGTGGAGGGGGCTGTCGCCGCCGCCCGCGCCATCGTCGAGCGAGCGGCTGCTCGCCTTTAAGCCGGGCTTTACGAGTTGGCCGCTAGGGTCGCCACGACGGTGGAGACCCTCATGCAATCAACTCAGGCGCAGCCATTGGAGGCGCGGTCCGCCCACGCGCGAGGGATTGCGCAGACGCTCGCGCTGCCGGCGTTCGCGGGAGCAATCTTCCTGTCTGCGCTGCTGCTGTTCTCCGTGCAGCCGATGTTCACCAAGATGGTTCTGCCGCAGCTGGGCGGGTCGCCCGGCGTGTGGTCCGTCGCGATGGTCTTCTTCCAGGGCCTTCTGCTGCTGGGCTACCTCTGGGCGCACGCGCTCGCGCGGAAACTGCCGCTCGGCGCTGCGGCGGGGGTCCATCTCGCGGTCTGCGCGCTGGTGTTTCTCACGCTGCCGATCGCCGCCGCGCAGATCGGCGCCCCGCCTGCGGGCGGGCAGGCGTTCTGGCTGATGGGCCTGTTCGGGCTCAGCGTCGGCCTGCCGTTCTTTGCGCTTTCCGTGAATGGGCCGCTGCTGCAGGCGTGGTTCGCGCGCACGGGCCACGCGCAGGCGAATGATCCCTATTTTCTCTACGGCGCGTCGAATCTCGGCTCGTTTGCCGCGCTGCTCGCCTATCCGTTCGTCATCGAACCTCTATTCGGCCTGACGGCGCAAAGCCGTCTGTGGATGCTCGGCTTTGCTGCGCTCGCCGTGACAATCGGCGTCTGTGCGGCCATTGCGCTCTCGGCCAGGCCGCGCTTCGCCACGATCGAGGGCGCTCCGCAGGAGCCTGCGATACAATGCGCCGCGCCGTCGCGGTCGGATTACGTCTCCTGGATCGCGCTCGCCTTTGTGCCCTCGGGCCTGTTGGTGGCGGTGACCGCGCATATTTCCACCGACGTCGGCGCCGCGCCGCTCCTCTGGGTCGCGCCTCTCGCCCTGTATCTTCTCACCTTCGTCATCGCGTTTCGCGACAGGCCCATGTGGCTCGACGCGGGCGCGTCCCGCGCCCATGTGTGGCTGGTGGCGATCGCCCTGATGGGGATCGGTTCGTCAGCGCGCTGGATCGCGCTGGGTCTCGTCGTCAGTCTCACCGTCTTCTTCGTCTGCGCGCTCGCGGCCCATCGCACGCTGTACCTGCGCCGCCCGTCCGCCGGCCATCTGACGACGTTCTATGTCTGCATGTCGTTTGGCGGCGTGCTCGGCGGACTGTTCGCCGCGCTCGTCGCGCCCGCGATCTTTCCGAACCTTTACGAGTATCCCGCGCTTCTCGTCGCTTCCCTCCTGTGCCGTCCCGGCGCGTGGGACGCCTTGACGAAATCGGAGGGCCGCTCGCTGGCGCGTCTCGCCGCCATTTGCGCGCTGGCGCTCATCGTGGCCGCCCTGGCCGCCCGGTCGCTTCTCGTGCCCCACGTGATGGCGATGGGGGTCGCCATCGCCCTTTCCGCGGTCGCCATGCTGATGTGGCGAGACATTCCGCGCGCGTTCGTCCTGGCGGCTTTCGCCGCGCTGTCGGGGTCCGTTCTCCAGGCGGCGCTCGCCCAGCAGGATGTTCGCAGGTCCTTCTTCGGCGTGCACAAGATTTTCGACACGCGGGACGGCGAATTCCGCCTGCTCGTGCATGGTACGACCATCCACGGCGCAATGCGGGTGCGTGACGCCGAAGGCAAGCCCGTGGATGGCCGCCCCGCGCCGACCACCTATTACGCGTTCGACGGACCACTTGGTCAGGCGATCTCATCGGTGCGCGAGAAGCGCGGCGGCGTCCTGTCGCACGTGGCCGCGATTGGCCTCGGCGTGGGTTCGCTCGCCTGCCACACCAGGCCGGGCGAAGCGATCACGTTCTACGAGATCGACCCGCTTGTCATCGGCATCGCGCGCGACCGCTCGCTCTTCCGCTATCTCGCCGACTGTGCGCCGGACGCCGCGACAGTGCTCGGCGACGCGCGCCTGACCATCGCCGGCCAGAAGGAGAAAAGCGACGTCGTCGTCGTGGACGCCTTCACCTCCGACGCGATCCCCGCGCATCTGATGACCCGCGAAGCCGTGGCGCTGTTCCGCGACCGGGCGAAGGACGACGGCGTCGTCCTGTTCCACATTTCGAACAACGTGATGGATTTTTCCGGCGTGCTCGCGCGCATCGCGGCCGACCTCGGCCTGGTCGCCCTGCGCAACCAGGATCGCGTCGCGCGGCCCGACCACCCGGACCTCAGGACCCCCAGCGACGTGATCGCGCTGGTGCGCGATCCGGCTCACCTTGGGTCTTCGGCGCTGGCGTCGGGCGAGTGGCGTCTCACGGCGCCGGATGCAGGCGCGCGCATCTGGACGGACGATTACTCGACGATCCTGAAGCCCATCGCGGCCAAGCTGGGCCTGCCTTTTTAGGGGCGCCGCGGCGGCCGGTTGACTGGACGGGCCGCCTCGTGCGTTCTCCCGGCAGGTTCGAAGTCCGCAGGAGCATGCCATGCCGCTCAACGTCGCCGTCCAGATGGATCCGATCGAACGGATCAACATCGCGGGCGACTCGACCTTCGCGTTGCTGCTCGAAGCCCAGGCGCGCGGTCACCGGATCTTCTACTACACGCCCGACCGGCTTTCGCTGAGCGGGACGAGCGTCGTCGCCGACGTCGAGCCGCTGGAGGTGCGCGACCGCGCTGGCGACCACTTCACCCTCGGAGAGCGCCGCCGCGCGGACCTCGGAGCGGAAATGGACGTCGTGCTGCTGCGCCAGGACCCGCCCTTCGACCTGGCCTATGTCACGACCACGCATCTTCTGGAGCGCATCCATCCCGGGACCCTGGTCGTCAACGATCCGCGCAGCGTGCGCGACGCCCCCGAGAAACTGTTCGTGATGCAGTTTCCCCAGCTGATGCCGCCGACGCTCATCACCCGTTCGCGTGACGAGATCGAGGCGTTCCGCGCCACGCACGGCGACGTGGTGATGAAGCCGCTCTACGGCAACGGCGGGGCGGCGGTCTTCAAGGTGGCCACGAAGGACCCGAACTTCGGCTCCCTGTTCGACTTGTTCTCGACCACGTTCCGCGAGCCCTGGGTCGTCCAGCGATTCCTGCCGCGCGTCAGCGAGGGCGACAAGCGCATCATTCTTGTGGATGGGGCGCCGCTCGGCGCCGTCAATCGCGTGCCGGCCGAAAACGACATCCGCTCGAACATGGTGCGGGGCGGGGCGGCGCGGGAAACCGACCTGACGCCCCGCGAGCGCGAAATCTGCGCCGCCATCGGGCCGGAATTGAAGGCGCGGGGCCTGATCTTCGTCGGAATCGACGTGATCGACGGCAATCTCACGGAGATCAACGTGACCTCGCCGACGGGCGTGCGCGCCATCAAGCGGCTGGGCGGGCCGGACCTCGCCGCAGCCATCTGGGACGCCATTGAAGCCCGCCGGGCGCGCGGCTGAAGACGCGCGGAGCCAGCGCGCCGGTTTGTGCTAGGATTGTAGAATGAGCCTCGCCACCGAATCCGCCTCCGCGCCAGCCCGCCCACGCAAGGGCCAGCGTTCCCGTTCCATGATTTGCGACCGGGCCGCGCTCAACGCGCGCCTCGACGCGATTGCCGTCAGGCACGCCCGCGACAAGTCCGCAATGCGGCTTGAGGCGGTGCAGGAGTTCCGCGCCGCGCTCGAGAAGGGCCGCGGCGTGCTGCGCGGATGGCTGGAGGAGGACGGCAGGGGCTACGAGTGCGTCGTCCACATGAGCTGGCTGCAGGACGAGATCATCCGGGCCATTTATCGCTTCGTCACGCATCACATGTATCAGGCCGACAATCCGTCGTCGGGCGAGCGGATCGCGATCGCGGCCACCGGCGGCTACGGCCGGGGAACGCTGGCGCCCGGCTCGGACATCGACCTGCTTTTCCTGCTGCCGTACAAGAAGACCGCCTGGAGCGAGAGCGTCATCGAGGCGATCCTCTACGTGCTCTGGGATTTGCGCCAGAAGGTCGGCCACGCCACGCGCTCGGTCGACGAATGCCTGCGCCAGGCGCGTGAGGACATCACGATCCGAACGTCGCTGCTCGAAGCGCGCTTCATTCTCGGCGACGAGTCTCTGTTCGAGGACATGCGCACGCGCTTCGATTCCGAGGTCGTTCGCAAGACGGCGTCCGAATTCGTCTCCGCGAAACTGGCCGAACGAGACGCGCGCATCGCCCGCGCCGGCGCCTCGCGCTATCTCGTCGAGCCCAACGTCAAGGAGGGCAAGGGGGGCCTGCGCGATCTCAATACGCTCTTCTGGATCGCGAAATACGTTTACCAGGTGCGCGACCCTGAAGAGCTTGTGAAGGCGGGACTCTTCACGCAGCGCGAATACCGCACGTTCCACAAGTGCGAGGAATTCCTCTGGACGGTTCGCTCGCATCTGCACTTCATCACGGGCCGCGCCGAGGAGCGGCTGACATTCGACTATCAGCGTCAGATCGCGCAGCGCCTGGGATACGTTACCCATGCCGGCCTCTCCGATGTCGAGCGCTTCATGAAGCACTATTTCCTCGTGGCGAAGGACGTGGGCGATCTCACCGCCATCGTGTGCGCGGCGCTGGAGGAAAAGCAGGCGAAGCCCCGTCCGATGCTCGATCGCTTCATGGGACGCCTCAAGAAGCCGCACAAGAAGCTCGGGGCAGACGGCTTCGCCGTCGAGTTCGACCGTCTCACGGTGTCGTCGGAAAGCGTGTTCGAGCAGGATCCGGTGAACCTGATCAGGCTTTACTGGCTGGCTGATCGCCACGCGTTGCCGATTCACCCGGACGCCACGCGCCTCGTCACCCTGTCGCTCAAGAAGGTCGACGACCGGCTGCGCAACAATGAAGTCGCCAACAAGCTGTTCATCGAAATTCTTACGTCGAAGAATTCGCCGGAGCAGGTTCTGCGCGCGATGAACGAGGCAGGCGTGCTCGGCCGGTTCATCCCCGACTTCGGCCGTATCGTCGCGATGATGCAGTTCAACATGTATCATCACTACACGGTCGACGAACATCTGTTGCGCGCCATCGGCATTCTCGCGGCCATCGAATCCGGGCGTCTCAAGGAGGAGCATCCCGTCGCCAGCGAGATCATGCCCTCGATCTCCAATCGCACCGTGCTCTATGTCGCGCTGCTGCTGCACGACATCGCCAAGGGCCGGCCGGAGGATCATTCGGTGGCTGGCGCCGCCGTGGCGCGCCTGCTGTGCCCGCGCCTCGGGCTTTCGACCGCCGAGACGGAAACGGTCGCCTGGCTTGTCGAGAATCATCTCATCATGTCGAACGTCGCGCAGAGCCGCGATCTGTCGGATCGCGGCACGATCAGCGCCTTCGCCAATACGGTGCAGACCATCGAGCGCCTGCGTCTGTTGCTCGTGCTCACCGTTTGCGACATTCGCGCGGTCGGCCCGGGCGTGTGGAACGGCTGGAAAGGCCAGCTGCTGCGCACGCTGTACTGGGAAGCCGAGCTGCTGCTCACGGGAGGGCATTCCGCCATCGACAGGAAGCAGCGCGTCGAGAAGGCGCAACAGGAGTTGCGCCGCGCGCTGCCCCTTTGGTCCGATCCCGATTTTGACGCCTACGCCGCGCGCCACTACCAGGCCTACTGGCTTAAGGTCGATCTCGCCCACAAGGTGAAGCACGCGCAATTGCTGCGGCTGTGCGAAGTGGAGATGAAATCGCTTGCGACGGAAGTCGCGACCGATGAATTCCATGGCGTCACCGAACTCACCGTCGTCGCGCCGGATCATCCGCGCCTGCTGGCGATCATCGCGGGCGCCTGCGCGACTGCCGGGGCCAATATCGTCGATGCGCAGATTTTCACGACGACGGACGGTCTCGCCCTCGACACGATCTCTATCAGCCGCGCTTTCGACCGCGACGAGGATGAATTGCGCCGCGGCGAGCGCGTCGCCAAGGTGATCGAAAAGGCGCTGCGCGGCGAAATCCGCCTGTCCGAGGCCATGGCCGAGAAGGCCAGGCCGTCGAACCGCGAGAAGACCTTCCCGCTCGCGCCCCAGGTGACGATCGACAACAACCTGTCCAACCAGTACACGGTCATCGAAGTGTCGGGCCTCGATCGCCCCGGTCTTCTCTACGACCTGACGTCCGCCCTCTCGCGCCTCAACCTCAACATCGGCTCCGCGCATATCGCGACCTTCGGCGAGAAGGCGGTGGACGCCTTCTACGTCACGGATCTAACGGGCCTGAAGATCGCCAACCAGACGCGCCAGTCGGCCATTCGCCGGGCGCTGATGGAGGTCTTCGGCGCGGCGGCGCCTGCGCCTGCCAGGGGGCAACGGCGGCGCCAGGAGAGCCCGCCGGCTAGTGGGTCGTCGAGCGCTCAAGCCAGCGCCTGAGTTTCCGGCGCAGCTTGATTTTTACCGCCGCCGACCTGATATCCGGGGCGACTCAGGATTCCTCGCGGACAAGTGATGAACGAACAGGAAAAGACGCCCGAAGCGGCCAATGAACCCGCCTCCCAGACCGATGCAGGCGCCCAGCCCGCCGATAACGTCGAGCCGCACCCGGCCGTAGTGATCGAAAAGCTCAACGCCGAGAACGTCGAGCTGAAGGACCGCATGCTGCGCACGCTGGCCGAGATGGAGAATCTCCGGCGGCGAACGGAAAAGGAAGTCTCGGACGCCAAGTCCTACGGCGTCACGAACATGGCCCGCGACATGATCGGCTTCGCCGACAACTTGCGCCGCGCAATCGAGAGCGTCCCCGCCGGCGCCCTTGAGGCGGAAGCCAACCTCCGGACGCTCGTCGAAGGCCTCGAACTCACCGAGCGCGATTTCCTGTCGCGCCTCGCGCGCCATGGCGTGAAGAAGCTCGAGCCGCAGGGTCAGAAGTTCGACCCGAACATGCACGAGGCGCTTTTCGAGATTCCCGATCCGAGCGTGCCGAGCGGCACCGTCATGCAGGTTGTCGAATCCGGCTATTCCATTGGCGACCGTTGCCTGCGTCCGGCCAAGGTCGGCGTCGCGCGCGGCGGTCCGAAGGCCGCCAACGGCCAGGAAAACGGCGCGCAGGGCGCGTGACCGCGCATTTTCCACAATGGCTTGAATGGATAGGCGTTGCGGTTTTCGCATTGTCCGGCGCGCTGACGGCTGCGCGCAAGCGCATGGACCCGTTCGGCTTCGCCTTTCTTGCGGCTGTCACCGGGATTGGCGGCGGCACGCTGCGCGATGTTCTGCTCGGGCGTCCGGTTTCGTGGGTCAATGATCCGGTGAATCCAACGATATGCGTTTGCGTCGGCCTCGCCGCTTTCGTCGTCGGCGCGCGTTATGCGCCGACCAACGCCAATTTCATGCGCGGGCTCTTGTGGGCGGACGCCGTTGGTCTTGCGATCTTCGCAGTCAGCGGCGCGCAGACGGCCTTGCTCGCAGGGGCGCATCCGCTGACGGCCGTGGTGCTTGGCACGTTGAGCGCGACGTTTGGCGGGATCGCGCGTGACGTCCTCGCCCGGGAGGTGCCACTCGTCCTCCGGCGCGAAATCTATGTGACGGCGGCGGCGCTTGGCGCGACGGTTTACGTCAGCGCCCATTTTCTCGGTTATCCCGCGGCCTTCGGCGCGCTGGCGGGCCTGGCGTCAGGCTTCCTCCTGCGCGCCCTGGCCATTCTGCGTGACTGGACGCTGCCCGCGTTTCCCCGCGGCAGGATCAGGGGCGAGTGACGCGCCGGAGCGTCAGGTTGATCCGCCCGCCCTTCGGCAGAAGAGTTGATGAACCCGCCATGATGCGGGCGACGCCGTGAAAGCAGAGGCGGGACTCGCCGCCGATCAGAACGACGTCGCCGGAATGCAACCGCACGGACCTGGCGCCGCCGCCGCGCGTCTGCCCGCCGAAGCGAAAGAGGCAGGAATCGCCCAGCGAGATCGACACGACCGGCGCGTCGAGCGCGGCTTCGTCGCGGTCCTGATGCAAACCCATCCGCGCCTGCGCATCGTAAAAGTTCACGAGGCAAGCCTCGGGGGGATGCGCGTAGCCAGCCGCCGCCCAGACATGCAGCGCAAGCGCGGGAATGTCAGGCCAGGGCGCGCCAGTCTCGGGATGCGTCGCCTGATAGCGGTAGCCGCCCGTCGCATCGGACACCCAGCCGAGGCTGCCGCAATTGGTCATCCGCACGGAAAAGGGTTTTCCCGTGCGCGGCATGCGCGGCGTGAACAGTGGCGCGGCGGCTACGACCCCGCGCAGGTCGGCGACGAGGCGTTCCTGCTGGGCGCGGTCGAGGAATCCGGGCAGGTGAACGAGGCCTGGAGCGAGTTCCATCATCCGCCATGAAATAGGGCCGTCCGGCGCCATGGCGCCAGTCCGCTTCCGCATATGGTTCCTGTTTGGCGAGGTCGTGGACAGGCGTGTGACGATTCCTTGACGAACGGGCGTTTGTAGGCGAGTAGTGTGCCTCCGCGGGAAGCGTGTTCTGAGGCCAAACGTCCAGTGCGTACCCAACACAAGAGCAACGGCGCTGTGAGCAAATCACGGATCGCCCTCGCGTTTCAGGAACGTTTCGCTGATGAGGCCCGCTTCATCAAGGCGTGGTTCGAGAACCCCGTCGCGACGGGGGCCGTTTCGCCTTCCGGCCGTTTCCTCTCCCGCGCCATGGCCCGCTACGTCAACGTGGCCTCGGATGGCCCCGTCATCGAACTTGGTCCCGGCACGGGCCCCGTCACCCAGGCGCTTCTGCAACGCGGCGTCGATCCGGCCCGCCTGATCCTCATCGAATACGATCCCGCCTTCTGCCGCCTGCTGGAGCGCCGGTTTCCCGGCGTGCGCGTCGTCCAGGGGGACGCCTACAATCTGAGCGATACGCTCGCGGGCGTTCTGGACACTCCGGCTGCGGCCATCGTCTCCAGCCTGCCGTTGCTCAATCGTCCCGAATCGGATCGTGTCGCGCTGCTCTCCGACGCGTTCAGCCTCCTGGCGCCCACCGGCGTCTTCGTGCAGTTCACCTACGGGATGATCTCGCCGATTCCCCGCCGCGGCGTCGAGAGCGTGTCCTTCACCGCTGAAGCCTCGCAGCCTGTGTGGCTCAATCTGCCGCCGGCGCGCGTGTGGTGCTATCGCCCGGCGACCGCGCCGGCGCCGCGCAAGGCCAACGTTGCGCAGCGGCTCGTCGGCAACATCAGGAAGCACACGAACCGCGTGCGAGATGAGATTCTCGAAACGCGCGACCGCCTCGAAACGGAGATCCGCCTCGTCAAGGATCGCGTGCGCATCGACATCGCCGCGCACGGAACGCGGGTGCGCGATGAAGTGCGCTCGAGCCAGGCGCTGGAGATCATCCGCAAGCTCAACGAACGCCGCGACCGCTAGATCCCGTTGCGGGTTGACCCGCCGGTTCAATCGCGTGAAACAGCCGCAGATTACGTTTCATGCGCGCCGCTCGCGCTCAGGCCGGGGTCGTCTTCATGTCCGCTGTTTCCGCCGCCGTTCGCGACAGGCTTATCGTCGCGCTGGACCTTCCGTCCGTTGCCGCCGCCTCCGCCATGGTCGAGCGTCTCGGCGACGCCGTGGCCTTCTACAAGGTCGGTATGGAGCTGACCTACGCAGGCGGATTGCCGCTGGTGAGCGAACTCGCCAGGGCCGGGAAGAAGGTGTTTCTCGACCTCAAGCTGCATGACATTCCCAACACGGTGGCGCGCGCGACGGAACAGGTGGCCGAACTCGGCGCGACGTTCCTCACCGTCCACGCCTATCCGCAAACCATGAAGGCCGCGGCCGCCGCTGCGAAGGGGTCCGGCCTCAAGCTGCTCGCCGTCACGGTGATGACGAGCTACGACGACGCGGACCTGAAAGAGGCGGGCTACGCCTACGGCGTGAAGGATCTCGTCGCCCGCCGCGCCGCGCAGGCGCGGGACGCCGGCGTCGACGGACTGATCCTGTCGCCCGAGGAGGCGGCAGCCATGCGCGCGCTGCTCGGCCCCGGAATGCTTCTGGTGACGCCCGGCGTCCGTCCCGCCGGCGCGGACCTCGCCGACCAGAAGCGGGTGATGACGCCCGCCCGCGCGATTGCCGCCGGGGCGAACCACCTCGTTGTCGGCCGTCCGGTGACGCAGGCCCCCGACCCTAAGGCCGCGGCAGAGTCGATCGTTGCGGAGATCGCGGGCGCGGCCTGAAAAAAAAGACGCCGGGCGTACCTCCGGCCCGGCGTCTGCGGCATATCCTGCTGTTACGGGATGATGCCTGACTTCAGTCGTCGCCGGGGGGGGATGCGGTGGATCTTGGGGGACCGCAGGTCAGCGACTAGGCATCTTCCTATCCGCCCATTATCACAGCGGTGTGACAGGGGCCTGCGCCCCGCATTCAGGAGAAGAATCACATGGCCAAGGGCTATTGGATCGCCCACAACGACGTGAGCGACCCCGAGACTTACGAGAAGTACAAGGCCGCCACCGGCGCCGTTTTCCAGAAGTTCGGGGCGAATTTCCTCGTGCGCGGCGGCCGCTACAAGGGGCTGCAGGGGCCGGTCCGCAGCCGCCATGTCGTCATCGAGTTCGAGAGCTACGAGAAGGCGCTCGAATGCTACAATTCACCCGAATACCAGGAGGCGGCGAAGCACCGTCTGGGGGCGTCGGAAGGCGAAATCGTCATTTGCGAAGGGCCCTGACCCGCGGCGCGGCGTCGAGGCGCCGCGCTTTTCATTGTCCGCCGCGACCGCTATAGAGCGGCCAATCCTTTTTCACCATCGGGAGACGGTCATGAGCGAAATGCGGCTCGTCGTCGCCGGCGCCGCCGGCCGCATGGGGCGCATGCTCGTGCAGGCGATCAACGCGGCTGACGGCGCGAAGCTCGCCGGCGCGCTTGAGCGGCCCGGCTCCTCCTCGCTTGGTTATGACGCCGGCATTCTGGCGGGCGTCGGCGCGCTCGGCGTTCCCGTCACCACCGATCCGCTGAATGCGCTGATGAACGCCGACGGCGTGATCGATTTCACGACGCCGGATTCGACCGTCGAGCTCGCGGGCCTGGCCGCCCAGGCGCGCATCGTTCATGTCATCGGCACGACGGGGCTCGGGCAGGCGCATCTCGCGGCGATCGCCGCCGCTGCGCGCCACGCCACGATCGTGCGCTCCGGCAACATGAGTCTGGGCGTCAACTTGCTCGCCGGGCTCGTTCGCAAGGCGGCTGCGACGCTTGGAGTCAACTACGACATCGAGATCGTCGAGATGCACCACCGCATGAAAGTCGATGCTCCGTCGGGGACTGCGTTGATGCTTGGTGAAGCGGCGGCGCAGGGCAGGGGCATCAACAACCTTGCGGAACATTCGGTGCGCTCGCGCGATGGCCATACTGGCGCGCGCCGTGACGGCGACATCGGCTTCGCCGCCCTGCGCGGCGGCACTGTGGTTGGCGATCACGACGCGATTTTCGCCGGCCCCGGCGAGCGCTTGATTCTCGGCCATCGCGCGGAAGACCGCAGCATCTTCGCCCACGGCGCCGTGCGCGCCGCGTTGTGGGGGCGCGGCCGCAAGCCCGGCGAATACACGATGGCCGACGTCCTCGGCCTTTCTGACGTTTGACTCAATCACCTCGCAGCCGCCGCGCGGCGGCTTTAGTCATGGAGCGAACATGGACCGCACACTCGTCCTCATCCGTCACGGCCAGAGCGACTGGAACCTGAAGAACCTTTTCACCGGATGGAAGGATCCCGGGCTGACGGACGTCGGCATCGAGGAGGCGCGCGAAGCGGGCCGCCGCCTCAAGAAGATTGGCGTGAAGTTCGACAAGGCGTTCACCTCCGCGCTGTCGCGCGCGCAGCACACGACGCAACTTGTTCTCGAAGAACTCGGTCTGTCCTCGATGCCGGTCGTCAAGGACGCGCAGCTCAACGAGCGCGACTACGGCGACCTGTCCGGCCTCAACAAGGCCGAAGCGGCGTTGAAGTGGGGCGAGGAGCAGGTGATGATCTGGCGCCGTTCCTACGACACGCCGCCTCCCGGCGGCGAAAGCCTGCGCGACACGCTCGCGCGCGTTCTGCCCTACTATTGCCAGGACATTCTTCCGTGCGTTCTGCGCGGTGAACCGACCGTCGTCGTTGCGCACGGCAATTCGCTGCGGGCCCTGCTTATGGTGCTCGAGCGCGCCACGCCGCAGACCATCCCCGGCATCGAACTCGCAACCGGCATTCCGGTCGTCTATCGCCTGCGCGCCGATTCGACCGTCGAGTCGAAGCAGGTTCTGGAAGCGTAAGGCTGGCGACATATCCCTCTCCCGCGCGCGGGAGAGGGAAAAAGTCGAGCGTTAGTTAAACCGCGCGCCCAGCCGCTCCATCTCGGGACGGAATGTCGGGAAGCTCGTGGCGATCATTGACGCGTCGTCGACGCCCATCGGCTTTTCCGATGCGAGACCCATGACGAGGAAGCTCATCGCGATGCGATGATCGAGGTGCGTCGCGGCCACGCCGCCGCCGCGCACCTTGCCAGCCCCGCCCACAACGACCAGATCGTCGCCCTCGATGCGGTTCGCGACGCCCGCCGCGTCGAGCCCCGCCGCGACAGCGGCAAGGCGATCCGATTCCTTCACGCGCAATTCCGAGAGGCCGCGCATGCGCGTCTCCCCGCTCGCGAATGCGGCGGCGACGGCGAGCACCGGATATTCGTCGATCATCGAGGGCGCGCGTTCGGCCGGCACGTCGACGCCCTTCAGCGCGCTGTGGCGGACGCGCAGGTCCGCGACGTCCTCACCGCCTTCGATGCGCGCGTTGAGCGTCTCGATGTCCGCGCCCATTTCGCACAGGGTCGTGATGAGGCCAATGCGCAGCGGGTTCATCATCATGCCTTCGATGACGACGTCGGAGCCGGGAACGATGAGCGCGCCGACAAGCGCAAACGCGCCGGAGGAGGGATCAGCCGGCACGATCACGTCGCGCGCGTTGAGTTCCGGCCGGCCTTCGAGCGTGATGCGCCGCCCGTGCGCGCCGTCCGGCGTGCTGGTGATGTTCGCTCCGAAATAGGCGAGCATTTTCTCGGTGTGGTCGCGCGAGGCTTCCGTTTCGATCACGGTCGTGCGGCCCGGTGAATTGAGTCCGGCGAGCAGGATCGCGGATTTGAGCTGGGCCGACGGCACGGGGGTGCGGTACTCGATCGGCGCGGGCTCGCTCGTGCCGCGCAGCGTGACGGGGCAGCGCCCGCCCTCTGCCTCGGAAAGCACCTTCACGCCCATCAGCGTCAGGGGGTCGAGGATGCGCCGCATCGGCCGCTTGCGCAGCGACGCGTCGCCGTCGAAGGTCGCCTCGATGGCGTGACCGCCGACGACGCCCATCATCAGCCGCGTTCCGGTCCCCGCATTGCCAAAGTCGAGGACATCCCGGGGCTGGAGCAGGGAGCCGACGCCGCAGCCATCCACCTGCCACTTGCCGGGCCCGAGCCGCTCCACCCGGGCGCCCAGCGCCGCGCAGGCCGCGGCCGTGCGCAGCACATCATCGCCCTCCAGAAGGCCCTCGATGGTGGTGCGGCCCTTCGAGAGCAGGCCCAGGATCAGGGCGCGGTGCGAGATCGACTTGTCCCCCGGCGGCCGCAAACGCCCCGTGAGCGGCGCGCCTGCACTGGCGGAAAGGGGCTGGGCCGGCGAGGAATGTGCGGAACCTGGAGCCGGATGGCTGGAAGCGCCGGTATTTGCGGCCTGCATTGTGGGTCTCTCCCGGTGGGCGTTCGGGCGGCTCGTAACATGTGTGGGGCGGCCGTGTCATTACGTTGGGCCTGACGCCGCGGCGGGTCGCGATTTTCCTATTTGACACGGCCGCAGGGCGCGACTAACCGGACAACCGGATTCCGGCCGGGCGAAAGCGTCGCAGGCGTCGGGAAACGGATTTGCAGCATTCGCCTCTCAGGGAAGTTGTCACGTGGCCAAACCCGAACTCGGCAGCAAGCGCCAATGCCAGAGCTGCGGCGCGAAATTCTTCGATCTCAACCGCGATCCGATCGTTTGCCCCAAGTGCGGCGCGACCTTCGTCGTCGCCGCCGCGACGCGCGCTGCGGCGCGGCCGGCCGCCGCCGCCGACGATGACGCGGACGTAGAGCCCGCAGGCCCTGAAATCGTTTCTCTGGAGGACGCGGCGGCCGACGAGGAGAAGGACGCCGCCGTGGTCACCGACGACATCGAAATTGAGGACGATGGCGCGGGAGACGAGACCTTCCTCGAAGAAGAGGAAGAGGACAACGACGACGTGTCCGATCTCATCGATTCCGATATCGAGGACGACGAGGAAAGCTGAAAGCTCCTGTGGAGCGCGGCGCTGGGAGGCGATTTTTCGTCGTCCCCGGCGCATGACGGGCTTGTGGAGCGTCCGGGTTCCGTCTATATCGAGCGCCGTCGCGGAGATGATCCGCGGCCCAGCGGTCCGCCCCGAGGGACCGCTTTTCTTTCCGGACTTGTCCCAGCGGCAATTGCGGAAAGCTCTCGCCGGAAGCTCCGGCGCCGGCCATGCCGGAAAAGTGGGGCCATAGCTCAGTTGGGAGAGCGCTTCAATGGCATTGAAGAGGTCGTCGGTTCGATTCCGTCTGGCTCCACCAGTTAAATCAAGCGGTTAAATCCTCCTCGTTCTCCTGCGTGACCTGTTTGGCACACTGCTTGGCACAGCGGTGGCATACGCATGGCGACGTTCAGAAAACGTGGGGACAAGTGGCATGTACAGGTTCGGCTGAAAGGCCAACCATCTCAGACGAGATCGTTTCGCCTCAAAAGTGAAGCATGTGCATGGGCATTGCAGACAGAGGCGATGCTCAGTAACGCCGACGTCCCGAAGACCCCAGCGATGGAGGTCACTCTCCTGCAACTTCTAGAACGCTACGAGCAGAGCGTCAGCGCTAGAAAGCGGGGACACAAGGCAGAGGTCTATCTTCTTCGGACACTGAAGCGGCACACCATAGCTCTATTGCCAGCAAGGGAGATCACTTCAGCGAATGTCGCGGCTTACCGGGATGAACGCCTGAGGTCAGTATCTCCATCAACGGTTCGCCGGGAACTGGCTCTTCTTCAGCACTGCATGAACGTTGCGAAAAGTGACTGGGGGCTTTCCATCGAGAGCAATCCCGTCTTGGCAATAAAAAAGCCAAAGCAGGCTAACGCCAGACAGCGCAGACTAGCCGGGGCTGAGGAACTACGGAAACTGCTGGACGCTTTTGCCTCCTGCCGAAATCCTCTCATCCGTCAGGTCTTCCTTTTCGCCCTAGCCACAGGGATGCGCCGGGGTGAGGTCTTGTCGCTCCAATGGCGCAACGTAGACCTACAGGGCAGGACCGCACTGCTGCCGCTCACGAAGAATGGGGAGGCACGGGTAGTCCCTCTCAGTCCATCGGCATTGGAGGTACTCAATGAGCGTCGAACGTTGGGTGGCGACCTTGTGTTCCCCATCTCGGCAAATGCCTTCCGTCTTGCATGGGAACGTGTGCGGCGTCGTGCAGGTATCGAGAACTTGAGGTTTCACGATCTACGGCATGAGGCGATCAGTAAGTTTTTCGAGATAGGCCTGAGTGTGCCTGAGGTGGCGCTCATCAGCGGACATAAGGATGCAAGGATGCTTTTTCGCTATACGCACCTGAGGGCTGACATCGTCGCACAGAAACTTCGAGCAGTGAGCAAATCACTTACTCGTCACCGCGTTCGAGTTGAAGGGGAATAGCGTTTGATTTCGTTCTTATGGAAGGAGTCGTAAGCACGTCCAAACCATACCTGCTGTAATCCCCTACTCGGACCCGGGCATAAAAGTCTGACGTTGGAGGGGCAGCATGCTCGTCGTACAGAGGAAACAGCGGATATTGGGGCCGGTCTCCTGCGGTCACGGCAACTCGATCGGGAGTTGGGGTTGGTTTAGTGGGAGTATCGCCGATCAACTTTCGCAACGTCTGTTGTTCATCGGCAGACAGGTCCTTCTCGATCTGTCGAAGCAGCCTCGCAATGTGCGCCCTCTCACGCAGAATATCCTGTTTCGAGAGACTCCCCTTATTGCGTTCCAACCATTCACGACGCTCAAGGACACGCAATAGCTTGCCCGGCGTCTTAGTTCGCCTCTCAGTTCGATAAACCGACTTCGGCGGGACCGACGCCTCTGTCAGTACCCTATTTATGACGCTCCCAGCGAACACTCTGGCGTCAGAGACGATTAACGGAACACTTTCACGGAGATCTTTGTAATGTGAGACGACTACCAATCCACCTACAACCAGCTGCCCGATAATCAGCGCTCGTCCGATAGCGCTGCCGGCAACTAGCTCAACCTCCACCTCTGCGGAAGGTGGAAAAAGTCTTGCTGCGACTTCTAAGGAAATACCTGTTGTTAGCCTACCTAGTTCATGTAATTCATCGTCAGAAATATGAAACGGCCTTAGATGAAAGTATGCCTCTGCAAGTTTAGTCATTGGCTCCCCCAAGTGTCTCTCTGGGAACGAAGTTCAACTTTGCATAGAAGAAATTAGAGGCCTGCTCTCTAAATAGGCTTTGTGAACAGTCCCCCCATACCCCCTCTCAGACCTTGAAAACGTCTCGATGAGAATGAACCCACGAAGTAGGTAATGGCGCATACTATCGTGATTTACTCGTTTTAGTACTCAGCTCCGTGATTATCTCTGTTAGAGCAGACTTCAGGTCGGCTCCGCTGTTACGAGCGAGTTCATACAACTCTCCTAAATTATTATCATTGGTGGGCGATGTAGAATCAAATCTAGGGAGGAATGCGAGGTTCGTCTCTTCAAAAGTGCCGACGACCTCACCTTGTAGGTTACGTATTGTCAGGCGCAGCCTCATAGGCGTTCCGCCAGTAGCCAAATAGGCGCTCTCAGGACCGAGCTCCACTGCGTAATTCGAGAAACGTACCGAGAACGATTGCCCGCTGATCGGACTAATGGGCTTCCACTTGAGCCTGCCGTCCCGTGTCGCTGAAATGAGGTGGGGGACTAAATCACGAGTTTCCATTTGACCGATACCTTAGCTGCGCTTCCATTTGCTCGACGCCACCGAGAACTTCCCGGAGCGTGCTCTTCAAAAGCCTAACGTCTTGCGGCGTAATGTCTTCAGTTAAAGCGTCGATAGCTCTCCCCATCGTTAGCGTGAACTCCTGCAAAGCGTCGCGATCTGAAGGGCCTGGATGTAATTGCTGAGCTTCGATCAAAGCTTTGCGAGAAGCATCAAGGTAAGCATGTGCAGCACGTATCTCAGCGTCAGGATACACCGTGGCCGCACGAAGATAATATCCCACTGATGCAAGTCTTATTACCAGTTCCCTCTCGCGCTCCCTTCTGGAGGTTCCGTCTGAAGCCTTCTTAGCGGCGTCGGTTGCTGACTGAATTCGTTTCAATTTCAGAATAGCTATCCAAAATCCGCCAACCGTTACGATTGTGGAAAACCACTGAAGCAAGCCCATTGTAAAATCATCAGTCAGCAGCCACACGTTGTCTCACCAGATTAATGCGATCTCATAAGCTGTGGCGTGTCGCTAAAACGGTGTCAATGCGGATGCGCAGAGCTTGATTAAAGTCCACCATGGGTACACCCTTGGTGAGCAGCCTGAGTGAACACATTTTCCGTTCACTATGGGTTGACATCGCATTTAGTGAACGTCAGACTCAAAGGGTCTAGAGTTTAAGTGGACACGGACCCATGACTACACTCATCGGATATGCACGAGTCTCAACCGCTGATCAGAAGACCGACACGCAGGTTGCCGCCCTCAGGGCAGCCGGGTGTAGCGTGATCAGGAAGGAGAAGGTCTCTGGCCGATCTAGAGACGGCAGAACCGAGTTGGAGACCATCCTCGACTTCATCCGCCCCGGCGACACCCTCGTGGTTACCAAGCTGGACAGGCTGGGCCGCTCGACCCGTGACGTACTTAATCTGGTCCACGAGCTGTCCGAGAAAGGTGCATCCCTGAAGGTGCTGGAACCTGCCATAAGCACGGATGGTCCCTTGGGTAAGATGGTGCTGACCGTGCTGGGCATGGTGGCGGAAATGGAGCTGGGCTTTATCAGGGAGAGGCAGAGAGCGGGTATCGAACGTGCAAAAGCAGAGGGTGTCTACAAGGGTAGACCCGTCACTCTCGACCATGGAAAGATCATTGCTCTCCGCAAGGCTGGCAAGGGAGCTACCGAGATTGCTATGGCAATGGGGTGTAGCAGAGGTGCTGTCTACAAGGTGTTGGCCGGGAGAACGTGAACGACATGCCTACACATCTGCCAGCACATCTGTGTGGGATAGACTTCTCTGGTGACAGCAATATGTGGAACCGCAGATGCGGACGCTCAAACGTCTGGATTGCGGAGGGAACGCAGGAAGGTGAGCGAGTCCGTCTCAAGAGTCTCCGGCAGGTGCAAAGCTTTGATGGTGACCTAACACCATTCCGAAGCCTGTCAGCCTATCTATCATCTGGCATTGTTGATTATGCAGCCATTGATGCTCCATTCTCACTGCCGAAGGATTACCTTCAGGGTAATGCCGAGGAAGCGTGGAAGGCGGTGACTGAGCTTCCGGTTGAGAAGAGACACTTCCCTTCGGGAGAAGCCTTGGTGTCGCTGTTTGCATCCGACTTGCTCCCCCGTGGGAAGAAGGTGCTGAGGGAGACGGAAAGCTATTGGAAGACCAACGGGGTGAACGTCCGATCTACCCTTTGGAATGGCCCGAGAGGTGGCGCACCATTTACCGCCGCCTGCATGACGCTTCTGGGTTACCACCGTGGCTCAGTGTGGCCGATACGGGATACAGGTGGAACAACGCTAGTGGAAGCCTTTCCTGCTGCACAACTGAAGCAGTGGCAGATGGAGTACAATGGATATAACGGCGACACCACTGAAGCTATACTTGCACGGGAACTTATCATTACCGGACTTCTCACCAAAGGACTTTGCGCAGACACACACCTCATTGATTTATGTCGCAAGTCAGCAGATGCGTTAGACGCAGTGGTATGTCTGTTCTCTGCTTCGGCCACAGCAAAGGGTATAACTGCTGTACAGCCAGGGGAATACTCAAGGGTAGAAGGACATATCTGCGTACACCAATAACGCCACCAGCTACGTGTCGCGTCGGATCAGCTCGACCATAGGTCTCGCAAAAGTACACACACTCACAAGAGACACGTCTATGGTCCTGAGGACTTGGCGCTACTTCCGTTCAGAAACGTGGAAAAACAAACGACCATAAATTTCCACACCGATGCTAGAAATGCTTGTTTTTCAGTAGTTTTCTGCGTCGGTCCTTAAAAAAAGTAAGACTAAGAAACGGCGACGCACGTACGCTGTGAGGTCATACATCGTGTTAAACCTTGGTGGCGCTGTCTCTTGATCCATCAACAAACAGCGAGCTGTCACCTGCATGACAAACATAATGGTTCTCGACTCTATCATGGGGTCGGGTAAGTCGACTTACGTAATCAAGATGATGAATGACGCTTGGGTGGACGATATGGGTCACACCTTACGTGATCCCTCGTTTACACCGAGAAGGTTCCTTGTGGTGGCGCCCTATCTTACCGAGGTGGAAAGGTATGGTGATGCTTGTTCTAACCTGAGGTTCAAGGAGCCGAAACCAAAGGGTGGTTCCAAGGTGAACCATCTGGTGGAACTGGTAGACGCTGGGGAGAATATCGTTACAACCCACGTACTGTTCAAAATGCTGACCAAAGAGATTAGCGAAAAGCTAAAGAAGCAGAAGTACATGCTGGTCATAGATGAGGCACTAGACTGTGTCGAAATCTACGACAAGGTGTCCCTAAAGGATAAGGAACTGCTGTTCGCAACAGGTATGGTGACTAGGGGGCCAAACAACAGGTTGGTGTGGAATGGGGAAACCCACGCCAAGTACAAAGGTAGATTCGATGATGTGAAAAGGCTGTGTGAGATAGGAAGCTTGGTGTCTTTGGATGGAAAGACATGGTTCCTTGAGTTCCCGTCAGACTTCCTGAGATGCTTCTCTGAGGTTCTTATCTGCACCTACCTATTTCCCGGCTCCATGTTCGATAGTTACCTCCGCAAGGAAGGTTTCTCTGTGTCTTTGGTAACCCTCGATGGTGACCGTATGGTTCCTTGGTGTCCTAATGCTGATCGCCACGCTAGGCAGGCATACAGGCAACTCATCAGGGTGTACGTTGGCTCTATGAACAAGATCGGCGATGAAGAACCGATGTGTCACCCATTCTCTGCTGGGTGGCTTGGCAAGATGGCAGAGAAAGATGCGAAGCACATTAGGTCTTCGACCCAAGCTTTCTTTGAACGCCATGCGAAGACAAAATCAAAGCTGAACGGATGGACCACCCTCAAGGATCACAGGGGGAAACTATCAGGCAAAGGGTACGCAAGAGGCTTCATTCCCTGCAATGCAAAAGGAACCAACGAGTATGTCCATAAGGCGTCCCTAGCCTACCTCTGCAATATGTACCTCAACCCTGTTCTGGAGCAGTATTTCGCATCCAATGGCGTGCCAGTTGATGAAGACCTGTATGCGCTGTCCTCGATGATCCAATGGGTGTGGCGATCAAGGATACGCAACGGCGAGGCGATCGATCTCTACATTCCCTCGGAGCGCATGAGGGGGCTGCTCAAGGATTGGCTGGACGGCAGTGTCGCAACTCGCCTCCATACTTCCCCACCACTCCTGAAAGCAGCGTAGCCCGAACTTCCAAATGTCCTCTACCAACTCATACCCGGTCATTCTTGGTCGGGTATTTTTTCAGCCGAGCGAGAAGGTTAACCTCGCTGCCCAACCCCGATTGATAACCGGCTGACCACAAGGCAAGATAAGGCTCACTCACGACTCGCGCAGGGGGCCTCCAATCGTGAACCAGCAAACGCTTTCGTCCTTCATCTGGTCTGTCGCTGACCTCCTCAGGGGCGACTACAAGCAGTCGGAGTACGGGCGTGTCATCCTGCCATTCACCGTGTTGCGGCGTCTGGATTGCGTGCTGGAGAAGACGAAGCAGGCCGTCCTTGAGGAGTACAAGGAGCGGAAGAAGCAGAAGATTACCCCCGATCCCTTCCTGCTCAAGAAGTCCGGTCAGTCGTTCTTCAACATCTCTCCCCTCGATATGGCCAAGCTCATTGGCGATCAGCACCACATCAGGGAAAACCTGTTCTCTTACGTGCAGGGCTTCTCGCCTGCCGTGCGTGACATCTTCGAGCGGTTCGACTTCGCCACCCAGATCGAGCGCCTGCATAAGAACGGTCTACTGTATCAGGTCACCGAAAAGTTCGCCGCCATCGACCTGCACCCCAACAAGGTCAGCAACACCCAGATGGGTCTGGTGTTCGAGGAGCTGATCCGCAAGTTTGCTGAACTCTCCAACGAGACGGCTGGTGAACACTTCACGCCCCGTGAGGTCATTCGCCTGATGGTAAATCTGCTGTTCGTGGAGGATGACGAAGTTCTCTCCAAGCCCGGGGTGGTCAGAACCATCTACGACCCTACGGCAGGCACCGGCGGTATGCTCTCTGTCGCTGAGGAACACCTCATCAGCATGAACCCCAAGGCTCGCCTGACCATGTTTGGCCAGGAGTTGAACGACGAGTCCTACGCCATCTGCAAAGCCGACATGCTGATCAAGGGTCAGGACGTAGGCAACATCGTGGCTGGCAACACGCTGTCGGACGATGGTCACCCCGGAAAGACATTTGACTACATGCTGGCAAATCCTCCTTTTGGCGTGGAGTGGAAGAAGGTCGAGAAGGAAGTCCGCAAGGAGCATGAGAGCCAAGGGTTCAACGGCAGGTTCGGCCCCGGTCTCCCAAGGGTGTCGGATGGCTCCATGCTGTTCCTGCTTCACATGCTCTCTAAGATGCGCCCTGCGAAGGATGGCGGCAGCCGGTTCGGCATTGTTCTGAATGGGTCTCCCCTGTTCACCGGGGGCGCTGGATCAGGCGAGAGCGAGATACGCAGGCACCTGCTGGAGAACGATCTGGTGGAGGCGATCATCGCCCTGCCGACTGACCTTTTCTACAACACAGGTATCTCCACCTATGTCTGGATTGTGTCTAACCGGAAGCCAACCCAGCGCAAGGGCAAGGTTCAACTGATTGATGGCAGTTCCTTCTGGCGCAAGATGCGGAAGAGCCTTGGCTCCAAACGCAAGGAAATCGCTGAGGAACACATCGGCACCATCAGCAAGCTATTCGGTGGCTTCACCGAGGCGCAGGTCGCTACCCTGTTCGACGCGGAGGGCAAGGAGGTTGGCAGGGAGGTTGTTCTGAAGAGCAAGAAAGCTCCCGCTGCTCCCGAGGGTGGCAAGGTGAAGCTCGCTCCCCTGTCCCGCATCTTCCCGAACGAGGCTTTCGGCTACCGGACTATCACCGTTGAGCGCCCACTGAAGGACGAGAAGGGGAAGCCGGTTCTGGGAACCAAGGGCAAGCAGAAGGGCAAGGCGCAGCCCGACGCCTCACTGCGAGATACCGAGAACGTGCCTCTGACTGAGGATGTGCAGACCTATTTCGAGCGAGAGGTTCTGCCCCATGCTCCAGATGCTTGGATTGACGAGGAGAAGACGAAGGTCGGGTACGAAATCCCGTTCAATCGTCACTTCGATGTCTTCGAGCCGCCTAGACCGTTGGCTGAGATAGACGCAGACCTGAAGAAGGTCACCGATCGGATCAAGACGATGATCGAGGGGCTTGCGGCATGAGCTTCCCAACTTATCAGAAACGGAGAGATATAGGTATCAGTTGGATGCCTACTGCGCCTGATCACTGGCAACTGAACCGTATCGGGCGAATAGGATCATGCGGAATGGGCCAGACGATACTACGTGAGATGTTGGACGAAGAACCCGATGAAAACTCTCTCCCTGTGTTTTCCGCGTCGGAAGGGGAGGACGTATTTGGCTTCCTACGCTCGCCGAAAGTGGTCCTCAAGCCGGGGGACATGATCATCGGCGCACGAGGCTCAATCGGCTTTGTTCGCAAAGTTCGCATCCCCAGCACATGCACACAGACAACCATTTGGCTGAGGCCTGACGAGGCAATCAATCAGGACTACTTGTATTGGTATCTGACTGGACTTCGCGAACAACTCTTTCCCTTCGACAAAACCGCCATTCCCATGTTGACGGTAGAGCAGGTTCGGAGTGGCCCACTTCTTATTCCGCTGATTTCAGAGCAACGTTGCATCGCCTCTTTCCTCGACCGGGAAACTTCCAAGATCGACTCCCTGATCGACGAACAGAAGCGCTTGATCGACCTCTTGAAAGAAAAGCGTCAGGCCGTGATTTCCCATGCGGTCACCAAAGGCCTCAACCCTGATGCGCCCATGAAGGACAGCGAGATCGAATGGTTAGGCACGGTTCCAGCGCATTGGAAAATCAGAAGACTGAAACGCTTATCACCGCAAATCACGGTTGGGATCGTCGTAAACCCCTCGAACTACGTATCCGATGATGGCCTGCCCTTCATTTATGGCGGAGACATTACTGAAGGTACGATCAATCTTGATACCTGTCGCCGTATCTCGGCTGAACACAGCGATCAGAACAGAAAAACGCAGTTGCATGAGGGAGACCTTCTAACAGTTCGGGTCGGTGCGCCTGGAGTTACTGCGGTAGTCACAAAAGAATGTGAAGGCGGAAACTGCGCCTCAGTAATGCTCATAAGGCGTGGCGATTTTTCATCTAAGTGGCTTTGTTACGCAATGAACAGCCGCATCCTCAGATTTCAAGTCGAAGTTGTCCAATACGGCGCAGCACAGGAACAGTTCAACATAAGTCATGCGGTAGATTTCGTTATTCCTACACCTCCTCTTGATGAGCAAAATGAGATTGCAATGAAGCTGGAAGAAGCGGTCTCGGTGATCAACAATCTTGCTTCTGAGGCTGATAGGAGCATTTCGCTTCTTCAAGAACGACGCAGCGCTCTCATCACAGCGGCAGTAACCGGCAAGATCGACGTACGTGGATTGGTGATGGGAATCGCGAAAGCTGAAGTGGAGGCTGCATGAAGCTTGGATCACTGTGTCCCGCTCCCTGCATAGCAGGTGCAAGTACGTTCGAGATTCCATCTCCCGGCTGCTCGTCAGACCAGTTGGAGTTTGGTCACGAGGGTGGGCGGCGCTTTTATTCAGTTCTCTTGTGCAATCATGATTTAGCAGCCAACGTCGATCCGAAAGTTGCTCTCGTTGGCTTGTCACCGGGTAAAACGCAGATAGATGCTTTCGTCGATGCCTATCGAAGGACCGGATCGTATGCAGAGGCCTCTATTGCAGGCGCATTTTCCGGCCTCGCACCAGACATAATCGCCATGCTCAACGGCTTGGGTCTATCGGGTAAACTTGTCCTGCGGTTTCCCGTCTCCACTTTGGCCCGGCATCCAGATGTCTATGGCACCTCAATGGTGGCCTGCGCCTCCCTGACAAGTGACTACAGTTCAGATGACTTCGATCCCCGCACAAACCAAGCAGCAATGCGATGTTCAACTATTAGGCTCATCGGCGACTTGTGTAGACCGACCTTTAGCCGTCTAAGCCACGTCCTCATACTTGGCTCAAAAGCTTGGGATGCCGCTCAGACGATGAAAACCACTAGCGGTTCAACGGTGATCAAGGCACTTGAGGCATCCGGTAAGGTCGTCATGAACCTGCCCCACCCAAGCGGTCAGAACCAAGAATACGTGAAGCTAGCATCCCTCTCAGCTGCCGCGATGCCTTCGCTACAGTCATACGTGAGCACCAAGTGGGAAGAATACAAGAATAAGCCACCTCGTCCGGGCCGCCGCAAGGAACCAGAAGGGAAATACAAGGCCAAGAGAGCGACGGTTTGGAAGGCTGTTCACGCACTTCGGAACAAAGCGATGTCACTCGAGACGACGAAATGAGCCTGCACAAGGAAATCAGCTTCGAGGACGAAATCAGCGATCATCTCGCCGCACACGGCTGGCTCTACGCCTCTGGGGACGCCGCTCTGTACGACCGCTCTCGGGCGCTTTTCCCTGCAGACCTCATCGCATGGATCAAGCAGACCCAGCCCAGCGCATGGGAAACCCTCAGCAAGAACCACAGCACCTCCGCTGAAGGCGTTCTCTTCGACAGGCTCCGCAAGCAACTGGACGACCGGGGAACGCTCGATGTGTTGCGACAAGGGCTGGAAATCATCGGTCTGAAGCAGCCTCTAACCTTGGTGCAGTTCCGCCCCGCCTTGTCCATGAACCCTACCCTGATGGAACGCTACAAGGCGAACCGTCTTCGGGTGATCCGTCAGGTCAGATACTCGACCGTCAACGAGAACTGCATCGACCTCGTTCTTTTCCTCAACGGTTTGCCCGTCGCCACCTGCGAACTGAAAACGGACTTCACACAAAACGTTCAGGACGCCGTAGACCAGTATCGGTTCGACAGGCTTCCTCGACCCAAGGGACAGGCGGCAGAGCCTCTCCTGACCTTCCCCAGCGGCGCTCTGGTGCATTTCGCCGTGAGTAACCGGGAGGTCCAAATGACAACCCGGCTGGCAGGTCCAGAGACTGTGTTCCTGCCATTCAACAAGGGCGACGACGGAGCGGCGGGCAATCCCCTGAACCCGAAGGGACACCCCACCAGTTACCTCTGGGAGGAGGTGTGGCAGCGGGATAGCTGGCTTGAAATCCTCGGGCGCTATCTCGTCACCAAGCGGAATGACAAGAAGCAGATCAGCGGCGTCATCTTCCCCCGCTTTCACCAGTTGGACGTAACCCGGAAGCTACAGGAGCAAATCCTTGAGGAAGGACCGGGCGGCAAGTTTCTGGTTCAGCACTCTGCCGGATCGGGCAAGACCAACTCCATCGCATGGACAGCGCACTTCCTGGCCGACCTGCACGACAGCAAGGACAAGAAGGTCTTCTCCACCGTCATCGTGGTGTCTGACCGCAACGTGATCGACGCCCAGTTACAGGACGCCCTCTTCGACTTCCAGCGGGTTACCGGGGTTGTCGCCACGATCAAGAATGAAGGCGGCAGCAAGAGCGAGCAACTGGCCGAAGCGTTGGCCTCGGGCAAGAAGATCATCGTCTGTACGTTGCAGACCTTCCCCTTCGCTCTGGAGGCGGTTCAGGAACAGGCGGCGGCGCAGGGCAAGACATTCGCTGTGATTGCTGACGAAGCGCATAGCTCGCAAGCAGGATCAGCCGCAGCGGCCCTGAAGCAGGTTCTCTCGCCTGAGGAAATCGCAGACTTGGAGGATGGAGGCGAGGTCAGCACGGAAGACCTGTTGGCTGCCCAGATGGCCGCACGGGCGAGCGCCAAGGGCATCACCTATATCGCCTTCACCGCCACACCGAAGGCAAAGACGCTTCAGCTTTTCGGATGGCCTGCCAACCCCAAGGAACCCGCTGGCCCGACCAACCTGCCGCAGGCGTTCCACGTCTACTCGATGCGACAGGCGATCGAAGAAGGTTTCATCCTCGACGTTTTGAAGAACTACACGCCTTACAAACTCGCCTTCAAACTGGCCACGGGCGGCAAGGAGTGGGACGACAAGGAGGTCGAGCGAGACGCTGCGATGAAGGGGATCATGGGCTGGGTACGGCTCCACCCCTACAACATCAGCCAGAAGGTTCAGATCGTCGTCGAACACTTCCGAGAGAAGGTAGCGCCGCTGCTGAACGGCAAGGCCAAAGCGATGGTGGTGCTGGGCAGCCGCAAAGAGGCGGTGCGCTGGCAACTCGCTCTCACTAAGTACATCAAGGGCAAGGGCTACAAGATTGGTGCGCTGGTCGCCTTCTCAGGCGAAGTGAATGACAGCGAGAGCGGGCCTGATCCGTTCACCGAGACCAGCAAGGAGTTGAACCCAAACCTGAAGGGGCGAGACATCCGGGAGGCTTTCACAGGCGAGGAATACCATCTGCTGCTGGTCGCCAATAAGTTCCAGACCGGGTTCGACCAGCCGCTACTGTGCGGCATGTACATCGACCGGAGGCTTGCAGGTATCCAAGCGGTTCAGACCCTCTCACGACTCAACAGGGCGCATCCGGGGAAGGACACAACCTACATCCTGGACTTCGTGAATAGTTCCGAGGAAATCCTGACCGCCTTCAAGACGTACTACGAGACTGCCGAACTTGAGAATGTCAGCGATCCAAACCTGATCTTTGACCTCAGGGCCAAACTCGACGCCTCAGGGCATTACGACGACTATCACGTTGAACACGTTGTGAAGGTCGAACTCGATCCCAAGTCAAAGCAAGGCGATCTGGTCGCAGCCATTCAACCCGTCGCAGACAAACTCCTAAAGGTTTACAAGGCGGCGCAGGCGCAGTTCAAACAAGCGCAGTCATCTGGAGACAACAAGGGGGCGAAGGCCGCCAAGGACGAACTGGACGCCCTCATACTCTTCAAGGGTGACTGCGGGGCGTTCATCCGGCTTTACGCCTTCCTCTCGCAGATTTTCGACTACGGCAACACCGACATTGAGAAGCGGTTCATCTTCTACCGTCGCCTGATCCCATTGCTTGAGTTCGGCAGGGAAAGGGAAGGTGTCGATCTGTCGAAGATTGTCCTTACCCACTACAACCTGAAGAACACCGGGACACTTCCGCTACCTCTGGGTGGCGAAAAACCCAAGCTTATTCCCCCTTCCGAAACAGGATCGGGTGGGGTGCAGGAGAAGGAGAAGGCCCTCCTCGCTGAGATTATCGCCAAGGTGAACGACCTGTTCGAGGGGGAACTGACCGAGGACGACAAGCTCGTCTACGTGAACAACGTCATCAAGGGGAAGCTTCTGGAGAGCGAGGAGCTGGTCCTTCAGGCGTCTTCAAACACGAAGCAGCAGTTCGCCAACTCGCCGGACCTGAAGCAGGCTCTTGTGAACGCCATCATGGAAGCCTTCTCGGCGCACTCTGAGATGAGCAAACAGGCGCTTGAGTCGGAACAGGTTCAGGAAGGTCTGAAGGACATTCTGCTGGGGCCTGCACAGCTCTATGAGGCGCTGCGACAGAAGGGAGATCACCAGTCAGCGCCGTAGGTGGCACAAATCTTGGCACAGTTGGCACACTGGCCATCCTTATTGGCGGGGTTGCGGGGCCTTTTCGGCTCGATTATGATGTTGGCGTTCAAGTCAATCGGCAGTTAAATCAAGCAGTTACGCAGAGATAAGCGAGGGGTGAGCTTTCGGTTCAGCCAAGGCGCTTCAATGGCATTGAAGAGGTCGTCGGTTCGATTCCGTCTGGCTCCACCAGTCACTCTCCGAAGTTTCCCGTTTCACCCACCTCACGCAGACGTCGCGACCTTTCCGCGGGTTACGCGACCTATTTAGCGCCTGCGCGAAAGCAGCGGTCTGAAGGCCGGGTACTTCGGCCTTTCCGCGGCCATAGTCTCAGGCGTTTGGAAACGGTGTCGCACTGCGCGCACAAAGACGCGGTGTTTGCACGCGACTGCCTGGCGGCGGGATTTCATTTGGGGCAAGCACAGCGGCTTCGAAGCGGCGCGATCAGGGATGAGATCAGTGTCGGTCGGTAGCGTCAGTCAGCAGACGCAACGCCAATCCTCTTTAGTTGCGCTGACCATTCGGCTGGCGCGTCGGCGAGCGCTTTCGTGTTGACGCCGCGCGGCAATCGCCCTTCGCACGCTGCCTTCACGATCTGCGGCGCAAGGAAGGCATTGGCGATGGTGCGTTCGACATGACGGCGGCTGCAACCTTCGCGCGTCGCGATCGCCTCCAGGCTGTCGCTGCGGCCTTTCACAAGGTCATCGAGCCATCGGCGCCCCTGGGCAATCGACTTGACCAAAACAACACGCGCTTCCGCTTTCATGGGCCGCTGCGGTTCAGGCTTGGTGGAACTGATGATCTCGCGCTTGCGAACCTGAGTGCGTGGGGACCAGGGAATCGAGATGATCTCATCGGTCGCGAGCGTCACGATGATCTCGCGGGCGCAGACCTCGACCCGAGTGACGTTGCTTCGTATGAGCTCGTGCTCTGTGTCGCCTTCAAGCAGCTTGCTCTTGAGGGCGTCGAGGACGAGCGTCTCAATGGCGGGAGCGGGCACCCTGGGTAGCGAACCCGCCTCCATCCTGCGCCCCTGCGCCATCACGCAGGACGTGTAGTAGCGATAGCGGATCGCTCCCTTCTTCTGGGAATTCGTTGGGCTCATCCTGTTGCCGCGGTCATCGAAGATGAGCCCGAGCAGCAGCGCATTGGATTGCTCGCGCTTTCTCCGATGGCCATTCAGGTTTTCGTCAAGCTGCGCCTGCACCTTGTCGAAAAGGTCCTGGCTGATGATCGGCTCATGCTCTCCCGGGTAGCTCGCGCCCCGGTGGTTGATCTCGCCGAGGTACATGCGGTTGCGCAGCAGATAGCGCAGGGGGCCATTCGTGAGCGGAACCCCGCCAGAGATCCGGCCCGTGGCCAGCAAGCGCTTGCGCGTCACGATTCCGCGTTCGCGCAGATCACGCTGTAGGGCGGGCAGCGAACGCAGATCAAGGTAACGGCTAAAGATCAGCCGGACCGTCCTGGCTTCATCGGGCTCCACGAGCAGCTTGCGATCCTCGACCCGGTAGCCAAGCGGCACGACGCCGCCGACCCAGATGCCTTTTTTCTTCGAGGCGGCAATCTTGTCCCGGATGCGCTCCCCCGTGACCTCCCGTTCGAACTGGGCGAAGGACAGAAGCATGTTCAGCGTAAGCCGGCCCATGCTGGTGGTGGTGTTGAAGGATTGGGTGACGGAAACGAAGGTCACCTTGTGCGCGTCGAACAGATCGACCAGCCTGGCGAAGTCGGACAGCGATCGCGTCAGCCGGTCGACCTTGTAGACCACCACGATATCGACCTGTCCGCCCTGAATGGCGTCGAGCAGTTTCTTCAGGGCGGGGCGATCCATCGATCCGCCGGAGTATCCGCCATCGTCGTATCGGCCTGGAGCCAATACCCACCCCTCGCTAGTCTGGCTCTTGATGTAGGCTTCCGAGGCTTCCCGCTGGGCGTCCAGCGAGTTGAACTCCTGATCGAGCCCGTCGTCGGTCGAAACGCGAGTATAGATGGCGCAGCGGAAGAGCTTGCGAACCGGCTTGTTCATGGCTCGCGTCCCGTTCGAAGGCCGAAGAACCTTGGTCCGTTCCAGGACGTTCCGGTCATCGCCTTCGCGACCGCCGACAGACTGCGATAGGCTTGTCCGTTCCATGCGAAGCCATCGGCCAGCGCCATGACATGGTGGTTGGTCCCGTTCCATTCGCGCACGAGCACTGATCCCGGCTTGATCCTCTCCCCATCCGGAAGCGGTAGACTGGAAGACTGCTTCAGCCTTTCGTCGGCTAGAATCCGGTCCAGGAACCGGACGGTCCCCGGATCGAGATCACCGAGGGCGTCAGCCTGGATCCTGTAGGCGAGCATTCGGAAAAGAAGCTGCCTTCCAAGATGCAGGGGCGCACGGCGGCCGGTTACTAGTCGCCATCTCGATCGAAGCTCATCAATATCGAGATCGCGCATGCGCGCGATCTCGGCTTCGAGTTTTACTGCCTGATCGGACATAATCAGGCGGCTCGTTGGGCAGGGTCAGCGGCCGCGTGTGAACCGGCTGCTGGCTCGGCGACGATCCGGTACAACGTTGTGCCGCCATTGCTTTTCGACTTCTCCAGGACGAACCCGGACTTCCTCAGGCTGGTGAGGGCGGCTCGCGTCGTATGCGGCAGCCAACCCGTTGCAGCCTCGAGCTCCGCTAGCCGGACGCCTTCGCCGCGATGCAACAGGTCGATGATCAGCGCGCGCTTGGAGCCATGCCGCGCATGTTGATTGGCGACGTTCTTCAAGTGGAGAGATGAAGATTTGACCCGATCCGGCGCATCGTTGCTGGAACTTTGATATTGATCCCAATCCGCCTCCCTTTTGGTCGAGGATTGTGGATCCTTCTGCGACGCAAGGGGATCCGATTGGCTCACCCCCCGCTGTTCAGAGGAACCCGAAACACCTGGATTGCGGCCAATCGCTTGAAAGCCCGAGGGTGTGATCCTCAGGCCAATTGCGCTGCCATCTGAACCCCGCTTCCATGCGGGCTGCTCATTTCCGACGGCCGTCTCGGCCAGGAAGCCGCGCCGGATGAGAGCGCTGACGGGAGACCTCGCCTCGAGTTCATGGCCCTTCCTGATGACCACGAGAAGATCAGAACGCCTGCTCGCGTTCTGAAGTATTTTGCGTTGCGGGGCTGAGAGCTTCGGCGAAGCTTGTGGGGTAGCTGTGTTCCGGATGACTTTGGACATCGTGTGCCTCGTTGCAGTTGCGACGACCTGCCGCCGTCACCGCCGCAACCCCGCAATTGGCATTCGCCTGCGGGGCGGCATCGCGGACACCAATTTGTGTCTCATGTTCGTGCTAACAACGCTCCGTTGAGGGGCAAAGTCCAGTCCGAAAACATGAAATACTCAGTGTTTGAATTCCGCTCCCTTCGCCATTACTACGCAGTCGAACTTTCCCCATGTGTGGACGCGCGACTGAGACGCCAAGGATCCGCGCGGTTCGGGTGCAAGCCTCTGGACTACGTCGCCTGGAAAGGCTGCTTCAAGGTTTCTCGCTCCGCCGATTCTCTCTCAACCTCTGGACTGAACGGTCGGCGGCACGGTATCGTAATTCATTGTATAGATAGTATTTCGGCCCTTTCGTCTCAGCGGTTTTTCGTGCCCCAATCGCTGGTTGAACGCTTCATTTCATGCGCGCTTAACCCCTTGGTGGCGTTGATGGCCTGCTCAAGCCATGACTCTTTCAAGCCGGTGCTTGCGCTTGGGCCAATCGGGCAGAACGCGATCCAGCAGTTCAAAGAACTCTGGGCCGTGGTGCGGTACCGCGATGTGGCAGAGCTCGTGCACGATAACGTAGTCGATTGCGTCGATTGGCGCTTCGATCAGCCGGCGATTGAGCAGCAGGCGCGATGCGGGTGACATCGAACCCCAGCGCTGCCGGAGTTGGCGGACGATCAGGCCTTTGGGGCGGAAGTCTTCAGGGGCCGGGAAACGCAGCAGATTGACTTCCAGGCGCTCGGCGAATTTTGAATAGGCCCGCTGCCGATACCACCCCTCGACAAGTTCGCGGGTGATCTCGGTCCGATCGGGCCTGGGCGTTTGGACTTCGATGAAGCCGCGGACGAGCTTCACCGTCGCCTGAACGTGCGAGGCCACCTTGAGCCGATACTGGCGGCCCAAATACAGGTGAGTTTCGCCGGCCACATACCGACGATCCGGCGTGCGCGGAAGGAACTGGATGAAGTATCGCTGCTGACGCCGGATCCATGCTGCGCGCTTGCGCACCTTCTCCTCGATCGCAACCAGCGAAGCATCCAGCGGAGCCGCGACGACAACGGAAGCATCCGGCTCAACAGCGATTTCCAGTGTCGTCCGTTCACGGCGAACGATGGCGAAGTCAATCCTGTGTTCACCGTATTGGACGCTGTGCTGCTCCGCCTTCATCCGGGAAACCGCGCCCGTGCGAGATCCATGATCTTGAGTTCGAGATCGTCCATCACCTCGACAGGCAAGGCGACGCCACGTTCATCGCGAAGCACGTCGAAAAAATAGTCGTCGATGGCATTTCGCATTTTGTTCTGTGCGATGTCGTTGGACCAGACGTCAACGATGTGATGGGTCTTGATGATATCGATGACCGTGAGTGCGATCGCGGCAACCTCATCCGCTTCAATCGGGTTGCCATCTTCGGTCGCGAGCGCGCCTTCGAGGATCCCGAAAAACGCCTGCCCATCGTCGTTACCCTTGATCGCATCCGGCACCTCGCGGCCCCGGTCCTTGCGCGCGACCTTGCTCGCCAGATCGACCACGTTCTTGAGGTAATCCCGTTCGGAAATCCGCTTGGCTCGATAGTCGCGGATGGTTTCTTCCAACAGCTCTGAGAAGCTGCGGTAGAAGGTCGGGTCCTTGTCCATCTTTTCGGTGATGGTCCGGCGCGTCGCGCTGGCGATTCGGTCCGCCCTTGATGCCTCGGAAACACCCGTTTCCTCCACCACGGCCTTCAGAGCGTCCGGGTCGTTGATATTGACCATCTCGATGATCGTTTCGGCCGGCATGGCAACCACATGATCGTCCAGCAGCTTCTGGATCTTTGGCTCGAACTCCTTGACGTCGACGGTCTCCTGATAGCGCAATTGAACCGAGCGCCGCAGCTCGGAGAACTGCTTCCAGTCCCTCTTCATGGCGTCAATCTTCACCTCGTCGAAGACGTCAAAGAGCTTGTCCGACGACAGTGAAATGTGAAGGCAGCGGCTGAACGCCTTCAGTCGTTCATAGAACTCCTGCCGGATCGCCTCATCGGCCAGGAACTGTTCGAACTGCTCCATGTCTTTCCTGTTCTTGACCGACTTGAACAGGTCCCAGAGTTGATCGTGCAGCTGGGGCAGCTTCCGGATTTCCTCGCGCACGTCGTGGACCGTGCCGGCGAGATCGGCGGCGTCAAAGCCCTCGAAGGCGCTATAGGTCGTCAGCGCCGTGTCGAGTTCTCCGAGCAGCCCCTCATAGTCGACGATGAAGCCGAACTGCTTCTCGGTCGCGCCTTCTTCGTATAGCCGGTTCACGCGGGCGATCGCCTGCAGCAGGTTATGTTCGCGCAGCGACTTACAGACATAGAGAACGGTGTTGCGTGGTGCATCGAAACCGGTCAGCAGTTTCGACACGACGATGAGGATCTCCGGATCGCCCGAGCCCTTGAACGCCTCGATGATCTGCCGGGTGTATTCATCCTCGGTCTTGTAACGAGCCATCATGCGCGCCCAGAAGCCGCGCACCAGGTCCTTCGCTTCCTTGTCGACCTCCTCGTTGCCCTCGTTATCATCGGGCGGCGAGATGACGATTTCGCTGGTGACGTGCCCGATCTCGTCGAGCACCTCCTTGAACCGGACGGCTGCCGCCTTGGACGGCGCCACTAGCTGCGCCTTGAATCCCGTTCCTTGCCAGTGCTGGCGGAAATGCTCCGAGATGTCGAACGCCTTTGCTCGGATCGCCTGGCCGGTCTTCGACAGGGCGTCCATGCGGGAGAACTTGCGCTTCAGGTCAGCCTTCTGGCTGTCGGTAAGACCTTCGCTGATCTTGTCGAACCACTTGTCGATCACGCCGCCATTGACCTGCTGCTCGACAAGACGGCCTTCGTAGAGCAGCGGCACGACGGCTCCGTCAGCGACAGCCTCGTCGATCGCGTACTTGTGGATCAGGCCGCCGAAGGTCGAGAGTGTATTCTTCTCCTTCTTCAGGAGCGGCGTTCCGGTGAAGCCCAGATAGCAGGCCTTCGGCAAAAGCCGACGCATCCGCGTGGCGAACTGGCTGTGACCGCCATAGCGACCGGTCTGCGAGCGATGGCTCTCATCGACCAGGACGAACACGTCAGCATCCAAGTCGACATCCTGGGCGGATTTGGCTGCCGTATCGAACTTGTTGATGATGGTCGTCACGAGCGGACTCCGGTTTCGGATCAGCTCGATCAGATGGGCCCCGCTGGTTGCCCGGACAGGTTCCAGTTCACAGGACTTGAACGTGTCCTTGATCTGTTTGTCGAGATCGTCGCGGTCGGTGACGATCAGAATGCGCGGATTGGGGATGGCCTTATCGAGCGCGAGGGATCGACCCAGCATCACCATGGTCAGTGATTTACCAGACCCCTGGGTGTGCCAGATCACGCCGCCCTTGCGGCGGCCATCCAGATTGAACTGGCGGACGCGTTCGACAGCCTTCCGGATCCCGAAGAACTGCTGGTGGCGCGCGACCTTACGTGCCCCGCCATCGAAAACGGTGAAACGACGGATCAGGTCCAGCAGGCGTTCCGGCCGGCACATCGCATAGATTGCGCGGTCCTGCGCAGTGATCGCGCGCGCACCTTCGGCCGCCAGAGCCTCGAAATGGGCGCGTGCGAAGGCAAAGTCCCCCGAGAAAACCGCGTGCGCTTCCGCCGCTGTAAGCGGTCGATTGGCCAGCGGCTCGATCGTTTCGTCGCGGTCTTCCTCGTCCCGCCACGTCTGCCAGAACTGCCGTGGCGTGCCTACGGTGGCGTAGCGCGCCTCGACACGATTCATCACCATGAGAAGCTGCGCGAAGTGGAACAGCTGCGGGATGTTGTCTTCGTTCTGATAGCCGATCAGCTGGCTGCCGGCTTTCTTCAGGCTCTCGGTAGGCCGCTTGTTCTCGATCACGAGGAACGGGATGCCGTTCACGTAGGCGACGATATCGCATCGCTTGGTCTGCGTGCTGGCCGTGCGCTCGACGGAGACTTCGGCCGTCACGTGATAGACGTTGATAGACGGGGTCTCCCAATCGACATAGCGGAACGAATAGGACTTCGAGTCCCCCTGGATCGTCTTGGTGATGGTCGTGCCGAGGATCAGCGTGTCGTAGATATCCTGGTTGGTGCCGCGCAGGCCCTTCTGCCGATCAGGCGTGGGTTTGAGCCGGCGAATGGCTTCGTGCGCATCCTCGAGGTCGAATAGATATTCCCGTCCCCGGTGGGTGAAGCTATTGATCCGCAGCAGCTGGTCCGCAAGGACGTCATCGAGCACAACGTTGCGCAGGCGACCTCCGCGCAGGCGCACCGCCTCGGCCTGGGACAGCGGCGTGAAACCCAGCGCCACCAACAGCTGCAGGGCGGGGATTTGGGATTGATGCTTTTCGGCGGCGTCAAACGTCATTCGTCACCTTCGTCCTCATCTGAGCCGCCGGTTTCAGACGCTGGCTTCTCAATAAGCTCGATTGCCACCGGTATCCCGAATTCTTGTTGAATGCGCATGGCGGCGGTCATGAAGCTCACCTTGCTGAAGAAAGGAAGGCCGAGCGAGCCATCCGCATATGGCTTGCGCATGATTCCGAACACCACCTTGAACTCGTCTCGCGCCACGCGTTCAGTACTCTTTGGAAGGTGCGCCTCGAATCCTCGGCCGAAAGATTTGACTTTATCGCGCAATTTTTTTCGGAATTCTGCGTCACTGACGAACGCGTGTGCGCTGACGACGCCCTGTGACCACAGGTGGCTGATCGGGCCGGATGAATGTCCATCCTTGAGATGGATGAACTCCTTTTTCGCTGAGAAGAAATCGCACGGCTCAAGATTGGCATACCGGACATCCGCTGGATTAATCTTTTCCTGATCCAATTTGAGGAGATCGCGGCGCGATCTGTCAATTTGTGCGATCAGTTCCTCTTCATTCTTGCATGTCGTGGAGCCGATGATGGCGACTTTCTCCGTCGCATCAAAGAAATCCTCTATCCGCTTTTTAAATTTCTTTTCAACGCGATACCATTGTCCTGCAAAAAGTGCGAAGTGCTGCTGGGAGGCGCCACTGCCCAGAGAGGTCTCGAAAACAAAACAGTCGTAGACGCGCCACTTCTCGGAGAACTCCTCTTCATCATCGGCTTTCGCCTTTATGCGATGTCCTCCCTTGATGGCGCTTATATCCCCGTCAAATTTGCAACGTTCCAGTTCAGCCACGTAGTCGTCGATGGACAGACTGTGGAAGGTCGTCCCGTGGCTGCCAAACCCATTATAGTGAAGCTGACTGCCCTCCGTGTAATTCACAATCTCAGGGGGCGACATGTGCAAATCTGATGTCTTTCCGCGGCGAAGATCAGCGATGGCTTTAAAAAGTTGAGCGTCCAACTTCTCAATCATGTCTTTTTCATGGACAACGCGCATGTTGTCGACCCATGAAAATTCCTTCTGATAGTCTTTCTTCTTGTACGCGCGGACGACTTCCGCGCATTTTTGATGGATATTGGACGGATCAACTTCGCAGGTAATGGAGAGAGCATCCTTGCCCGCTACGAATTTGGCGAATGTTTGAGTTTTTGGTGTGCCCCCAGCGACGCGTGCGAGATCGCGCATCATATCAACACCGAAAGCCTGAACGTCGCTGTCCTTGCTGGCCTGAACACGCTTTTGAAATGTCACCGCATCCGGCGTTGCCAGATCAAGTGTCCGAAGATTGCCTCTGGGCACGGTGTTCAGCGTAACTTTGAGGCCGAACTGGCGCTCAAAAGCATCGTCGTTCAACGCCAGATGGACATGCCCGAAACAGACTGCCGCTGTTCTACCTTCGGCGGGTAAGAACAGAACCGCTCCAGCACCGCTGGTTATCATGTCGGTGGGAAGGTCTGCACTTCCTTCCGCGAGGAAATCAGTCCAGCCAGGGGGATTGGCGTATACTTGGCCTATATACAACAACGCGCCTTCAACCCCATCCCACGGACGTTGTTCAAGAGCTCGCTCTTCGCCGATTGCGAAGCTGGGTGAGAACGCGGTGTCCGGCGTCCGACCAACTCGTAGGAGTCTGATGTTGAGAGTTCGGGTGGCTTTGCGCTTAGGCATCCTCCACCTCTTGGTTGACTCGCCATTGGCCCGTCAGCAATTTCTGCATCAGGCCGCGTTTCTGGCGGGTGAAGGCTTCGATTTCGGTCTCCAGCAGACCGATCTCGTGCTTTGCGGCGGTCAGGGCGGATGCGATTGCTGATTGTTCCTCAGCAGGGGGAACGGGCACATTGCATCCGAAGAAATCCTCCGGATTCAGGTTCAGGAGCCCGTCGTTCCGGACGCCGGAATTGATCAGGCGCGATGTAACGATCAACGCTGCTGCCAGCCATATCGCGGCTGAACTTGTCGGATTGCAGACGAAATCCAGACTTTGCAGAAATGGTCATGACCGGATGATCGCCGCCTCCGTTCTGGCGACGCACGCGGGTCGAGATTGCCGAAAGCGGACGCTGCTTCCATCTGTCGGGGAAGGCCCCGCCAAGGCCGAGCAGCTTTTGCGTCAGTCCTGTCAGGCGGTCATGCTTCGCCGCCCGCAGCGCCTCCAGCTTCTCGATGGCCTCGTCCCATGTCCGTAGGATTTCGGCGATCTTGCGCTGTTCGGGGAGCGGGGGGAGCAGGACCGGAAATTGCTTCAACTGCGTCGAGTTGATACTCGCGAGGTTGGTGCTTTGCTTGGACGACAGCTGAAAATAGCGTCGACCGTATTGGGACGCTGCCTGAAATGCGAGGAACTCAGGGAGCAGCCGGCTAGGGTTCGGCCTTACCGCGAAAACATGGTTCTGATGGAGGCACGGTTCGATCTCTCCGTTCCAGACCGTTCCACGACCAAGCTTGTCGAAGTCCCCGCCCTCGGTGAAAAGGACGTCCCCCTTTCGGAGGCTGTAGCGATCAACCTCTGAGGGTTTGAGAGTGATTTCTTTGATGACCGAAAGATCAACGCGCCCATCTTGGACATTGGCAACCCGGAGATAGGGAAGCGTTACCGCCGCTCCATTGACCGCCTTGCCTTTTGCAATTCCGGTTTGGACCTCCGCAACGTGGTCCAGTGCTGTTTTCTTCCAACCGGATGGAGGGGCTGTCCTAAGCATCCTCGGCCCCCTTCTTCCGCTCTTTGGCGGCCTTCTCAATCTCCTCCAGCTGAGCGATATCGGCCTCATCCGCCGCCACCGCCTCGGCGGCGCGGCGGTTGGCGTCGAACACCTCGAACCGCTCGACGGCCAGCTTCTGCGCCACGTCCATCCGCAGCCGCCCGGCATGGGTCAGCACGTCGCGCTCGTTGAAGGACAGGAAGGCGTCGAGCTTGTCGGCCCATTCGGCCATGCTGACCGGGCGGCGACGCCTCGCCTGGTCCTCGGCGTAGTCGAGGTACATCACGACGATGCGGTTGAGTTCCTCGACCTCCTCGGCCTTTAGGTAGTTCTTGGCGGTCCCGACATCGCCCTTGCGAACGACCGAGCCTTTCCAGCTGGTCAGGCCCATGTTGGGGGCGCTGGGATCGCTGCGGTTCTCGATCAGTTCGGCGGCCGTCTTGCCCGTGACTGCCCAGAGCATCTTGTTCTGCACCTTCTTGAAGAAGGCCTGCGCCTGCTCGGACGTCTTGTCGTAATCGATGGCGGTCGTGTAGAGGTCGCGCACTTTCTGGTAGAAGCGCTTCTCCGAGGCGCGGATGTCCCGGATGCGGGCAAGCCACTCGTCGAAATAGTCCCATTGCTCGGCCTGCTTCAGCCGCGCATCGTCCATCGCGAAGCCCTTGACCAGGTACTCGCGCAGGACGGTGGTGGCCCACCGACGGAACTGGGTGCCGCGCGCCGAGCGGACGCGGTAGCCGACCGACAGAATGACATCGAGGTTGTAGGCGTCGACCTCGCGTTCGACCTGCCTCGAGCCCTCGGTTTGAACTATCCGGAATTTCCGGATAGTTGCCCCCGGATCGCACTCACCCTCGGCGAAAACGTTGCGGATGTGCTCGTTCACGGTGCGCACGTCCTTGTCGAACAGCTCCGCGATCTCCCGCTGGCTCAGCCAAACGGTCCCATCCACGGCCCGCAGGCCGATGGTCGCGGCGCCGTCCTCGGTGCTGTAAAGGATCAGTTCGCCCTCAGACATCGACGCCCAGCTCCTTCAGGTAGCCAGCCATCTTGCCCCGCACCTCGGCCAGCTCGGCCTCGATCGTGTTGATCTGCTTCTGCAACGCGGCCACGTCGATTTCCTCCTCCGGCTCGAAGGTGTCGACGTAGCGGGGGATGTTGAGGTTGAAGTCGTTCTCGGCGATCTCGTCCGGGCTGGCGCGGTGCGAGTACTTCTCGATCTCCGCCCGCGCAGCGTAGGTTTCCAGCACCTTGTTGATATGCGCCTCGTCCATCACGTTCTGGGTCTTGCCCGGCGTGAATTCCTTGCTGGCGTCGATGAACAGGACGTCGCGCCGGTCCTCGTTGGCGCCGCCCTGTTCGCGAGAGCGGTCGAAGACCAGAATGGCCACCGGAATTCCCGTGGTCGTGAACAGGTTGGCGGGCAGGCCCACCACCGCGTCGAGCAGGTTCTCCTCGATCAGCGCCTGGCGGATACGCCCCTCGGCCCCACCCCTGAACAGCACGCCATGCGGAACGATGACGGCCACCCGGCCGCTCTGGCGCTTGGCGATCTCGATCATGTGGGTGATGAAGCCGTAGTCGCCTTTGGACTTCGGCGGGATCCCGCGCCAGTAGCGCTTGAACTGGTCGGTATCCGCGTTCTCCGCGCCCCATTTGTCGAGGCTGAACGGCGGATTGGCCACCACCACGTCGAACTTCATCAAGTGGTCACCTTCGACCAGCGCAGGGCTGTTGAGCGTGTCGCACCACTCGATGCGCGCGGCATCCTTGGCGTGGAGAAACATGTTCATCCGCGCCAGCGCCCAAGTCGCGCCGTTCACTTCCTGGCCGTAGAGGGCGAAATTCTCGGACCCGACCTCCTCAGCCGCCCGGATCAGCAGCGATCCGGACCCGCAGGCCGGGTCGCAGATCGTATCGCCCGGCTTGGGGGCCGCCAGTTTCGCGAGCAGGCGGGAAACAGCGGAGGGCGTGTAGAACTCGCCGGCCTTTTTGCCAGCGTCCGAGGCGAAGCGCGAGATCAGATAGATGTAGCACTCGCCGATGATGTCCTCGGTCACCCGCGAAGGACGCAGGTCCAGCGCGGGCTTGGCGAAGTCCTCCAGCAGGTTTTTGAGCCGCCTGTTGCGGTCCTTCACGCGCCCGAGGTTGGCCTCGGAGTTGAAGTCGATGTTTCGGAACACGCCTTCGAGCTTCGCGCGGTTGGAGTCCTCGATTCGCTCCAGAGCGATGTTGATCCGCTCGCCGATATTGGGCTCGTTCCGCGCCTCGTAGAGGTCATAGAAGCTGGCGCCCTCGGGAAGGACGAAGCGTTCGCGCTCCAGCCTGCGGCGGATCCGGGCTTCATCCCCGCCAAACTGCTTGCGGTAGGTTTCGACGTGATCGTTCCAGTGGTCAGAAATGTATTTCAGGAACAACATCACGAGGATGTAGTCCTTGTACTGTCCGGCATCGACGACGCCACGGAAGGTATCGCAAGCGGCCCAAGCCGTCTGGTTGACCTGTTGCTGGGTGAGTTGGTCGGTCATTTGGACGTCCTTTTCTCCCTCGTCATGGGGCGCATCCTGCTTGCTCGATCGACGAGGATCAGGCTCATCATCTTTCTTCGCGTCTCGGCGGCGAGTTGGGTCAGCTCCCGTTCCCGCTCAGCCAGGGCATCTATCGCGACGATCCTTTCTTGAGTCTCGATGTCCGGAACATCGAGTTCGAGGTCGTCGAGGCTGGAACGGGGGATCATCCGGATATTCGTGCCACGCGCCGCGATATCGAAGTGGCGCTGCGCCGGAGGCTGGTTGATCGCCCATGCCAGATACGCAGGCGTCACGACGTTGTGCTTTGGGCGCAAGACCATCAGGGGCAGTACCGCAAGGGCAGGTTCTTGCAGACGTTCGTCGAGGGCTGACGCTGTGTTTCGTTCGCCCCGCGAGCGGAACACCACGTCACCGGCGCGCACGAAATAGCGGTCCGCCAGGTCCTCCAACTGGACGCGCATGAGGCGCTCTGGATCAACGAGGCCGGCAGGAGAAATGTCGCGCAACTGGATCGCGAGCACACCCCCGGCGCTCGTTGGCTCTAATCTGCCGCGAGCGGTGTAGCCCGTATGGATGGTGCAGGCGTCAGTGAGGCGCATAAAAAATTCTCTGTAACTATCGCTACAGAAAGTAGGCGTGCGCAAGCCCGCTGTCAATCACGAAATTCGCTGTAGGATGTCCTACTGCAAAACCAACATCTCAGAAGCTGAGAGAACTCTTTTGTGATGACCACTCCACCGGCATGGGCTTCAGCAGAATGTCCACTTGAAATCCGGCTGGCTGCCTTCTGTCGAGGATCGCCTCGACGATATCCGGAGCCAGCAGCGTCAGGCGCAGAACCCGGCTCAAATAGGACTGGTTAATCTCCTCGGCTGCAGCCAGCTCGTACACGGAAGCGAATCGCGCACTGTCCAAGTGCAGCTTTCGCCGATGGGCCCGGCGATCGGCTTGAGCATAGTATTGGCGATCCCCGGGCAGGGTGCGCCCCAGAGCGCGCCCTCGGCGCCATGACCTGCTTCCGCCCGGCGCGTTGGCGCAGGGTCAAGGACATACGGGCTCCCGTCATCGATGGTGGCGCGCCTACTGCCATTTGCCGACAATCGCCCCCGGAGCGTGAAGGGGGGCGCGTAGCCGGGGCTATTGCCGCGGGCAGCAGACAACTATTGGATATTTAATTCGTAATCTCCCAAGGCAGCTGAACGTCCTTTCGCCCGAAATGCCCATAGGCCGCCGTCGGGAAATAAATGGGCCGCTTTAGATCTAGCCGCCCGATGATCCCGGCGGGCGTCAGGTCGAATTCGCTTTGAAGCGCCTGAATTATCTCTGCCTCCTCCCCGGAGCCAAAGGTTTCGACCACAAAGCTTACGGGTTCTGCGACTCCGATGGCGTAGGCGAGTTGAACCAACGCCTTCGTCGCCCAGCCCCTCGTCACGATGGTTTTCGCGATGAACCGGGCCATATAGGCGGCTGACCGGTCGACCTTTGAGGGATCCTTGCCGGAGAAGGCGCCTCCGCCATGGGGCGCCGCACCGCCATAAGTGTCGACTATGATCTTGCGCCCCGTGAGGCCGGTGTCGCCCTTTGGTCCGCCGATCACGAAATTCCCTGTCGGGTTGATGAGCGTGCGAAATCCATCTGCCCGCAATTCTTTCGGAATGATCGGCTCGATAATCTGCTCCCAAACCTCCGACCGGATCCGCTCGACTGGAATTCCTGGCCGGTGCTGCGTGGACAGGACGACGGTGGTCACCTCGACCGGCTTCCCGTCGACATAGCGAAACGTCACCTGCGATTTGGCGTCGGGTTGGAGCCAGGGAATCTCTCCTGAATGGCGAAGCTGCGCCTGCCGACGAACCAGCTCGTGGGCATAGTGGATCGGCGCCGGCATCAGGACGTCGGTCTCTGTCGTGGCGTAGCCAAACATCAGTCCTTGGTCGCCTGCTCCGATAATCCCACCCGCCTGGTCCACCCCACGGTTGATGTCGGGCGACTGGTGATTGAAGCGGATCTGGACTTCACAACGATCGGGATCGATGCCGGTCTCGGCGTCCGCATAGCCGACGTCGCGCAGAACCTGGCGAACGAGCCCTTCGGCGCGGTGCTGGACGCTTTCGAAATCCGACCGGCGCGCTGTCTTGAATTCGCCGGCGACGATTACGCACTGGTCGGCCAGCATGGTCTCGCAGGCGACGCGCGCGTCTGGATCGAGCGTCAGGAATTCATCGAGAATCTTGTCGGAGATTTGATCGGCGAGTTTGTCCGGGTGGCCCTCGGACACGGACTCGGACGAAAACAATCCATTGTGAATGATCATGTCGCGTTCCTCTTTAGCCGTGTTCGACGATATGTCAGGCCCGGCAAGTCGGACTAAATCCGCCTCATGCGTAATGCTCTCAGGCTGCGGTCTCCCTCAGGAGGACCAGCTCCGGAATGGCGTCTGCGCCGCACCAGAGATAGCCGTTCTGCTCGAATTGAATTCCGAGTGTCGAGGCGATCTCCGGCGCGATGCCAAGAACCAGAAAACTCTCTTCGCCGGCCCATTTCCCGCTCGGATCGCGGCCAACGGCGGGCAGAGCCTTCAGCCCCCGCCGCTTCAGTTCATCCGCAAGCTCTTCGTTGCGCCGCGCATTCTCATCCGCCGCTCGCAGCTGGCTGTACGGGTTCCAGGCCGTGAGAAAGGCGGCGCTCCGCACCCGATGGCGCTCATAGATTTCCTGAAGTTCAGGACTCCTCTTGCCGATCTTCAGTGTGAAGGGCGCCGTGTTGAGGACGACATAGTCCGTGTCGCCGTATGCCTTGATCAACTCGTCGGAAATCGGCGCCGCGCTCATCGTCTCTCCATTTTTCGAGAGAGTGTGCGCTCCGCTTGGTTGCCCCAAAGGGCCACATCCGCTGTCGCGAACCACCTTGCCCGGTTTGGCAGGTTGGCGGGGCAACGCCCCTCTCGATGTCTGTTTGTACGGTATTCAGAACAAATCGTTTGTCAAGTCGAACGAATGAGCCCCGGTAAGCTTCGCGGATAGAGCATGTTTACGCTTGGTTCAGTGATGAGCCTCCAAAATTAAAACCCTGATTTCATGAACAGACGTGGAGGGTTTGGCTCAATGAGCATGGAGCAGCCTTCGACTTCCGGGCCGCTTGGCTATCCCGCGCTCAAGGAAAAGCAGCGCGCTCTGCGGGCCGGGTTTCCCGAGGCTCTTGGGCTTCGCGTTCATCGGGCTCTGAGCTGGCTGGGGCGCGCCGAAGCGGAAGCCGACGACGCCGACGTTCGGTTCGTCCTGCTTTGGATCGGATTCAACGCGGCCTATGCGGCTGATGTGGGCGCTGATGTCGGTAACGAGCGCGGCGCCTTCAAGACCTTTTTTGATGGCCTGATTGCTCTTGACCGCGACCGGCGGATTTATGGCGCGGTGTGGAGCAGGTTCCCGCATGAGATCCGGATCCTGCTGGCAAACAGATATGTGTTCGCGCCGTTCTGGAGCCATCAGAACGGCGTCGCCGGTTACGAGAACTGGGAGGATCGACTGGGCGCCAGTCAGCGCGCGATCGCCGCGGCGCTCGCGAGCCAGGATACGTCCGCGGTGCTCTCCGTTCTGTTTGATCGTCTCTATGTCCTCCGTAACCAATTGGTCCACGGCGGGGCAACATGGAAGAGCTCCGTCAATCGAGATCAGGTGCGTGATGGCGCAGCAGTCCTCGGCTGGCTCCTGCCGATCTTCCTCGATCTCATGATGGACAATCCAAGCCGGGACTGGGGGCGGCCATACTACCCAGTCGTGGAGTAGCTCATGACCTCGAACAGGATCTGCACGCTCCTCTGGTTTCAGGAGCGCGACATTGACATGTGGCTGGCTGAGGAGCTTCGGGTCAATCCCGCCTTCTCGCTATGGTTTATGGAACAGGTTGCCCCAGGTCTTGATGTTGATCATCCTGCAATCGAGACACGCGTATCGGCGCCAACGAATGGTAGCGAAACCGATGTGCTCGCGACCTTCGCGTTGCGGCAGGGTGGCCGTCACCGCGTCTGGATAGAGAACAAGATCAACGCGGCTCTCATGCCCTGTCAGCTTGAAAGATACTTCGAGCGGGCAGATTCTGAGGTGAGGGGTCGCGCATCGACGAGTTACAGCGTCGTGTTGTTTGCGCCGCAGGCATATACAGTAGATGCGCCAGCTGGGGTAGTCCGCCTCAGTTTCGAGAATGTCGCCAAGATGCTTTCTGAAGCTGCGCCGGACCTTCGCACTGCATACCGGGCCGAGCTACTCTTGCGTGCCGCTGAATATGCTTCGCCCACACGTCAATCTTCTAAAATTATCGACAGTGAGCCTCACATCGTCGAATGGTGGGATGGCGTGTATGAGATGCTGGACCGAACGTTCCCGAACTATTTCATCATGCCAAAAAGCCGATACATGCGGGAAATGTTCTTCGCTCTGCGTACGGCTGACCTGGCTTCATACTTGCGTGTAGACTTCAAGCCGCGCAGGGGTGAAGTTGATCTGGCGTTCAAGAACTTGCCTTACGACACATTGAAGCGCATCGTGGACCAGGTAGGAGGCTCCCCCGGACTTCTTATCAAGAACGCTCGGTCGTCCGCCATTCGGATCGGAAAGCTGCCGCAAATAAATTTCGACACACCCCCAGATGCGCCCGAGGTGTACGCAAACTTTTCAGCTGCCCGGAACCTGATTGAATTCTGGCGATTCAACAGAACCGAATTCGACCGAGCAGCGGCCGGGTGAACGGCCGCGTCGTCAAGTAACTCATACTGCGTTGCATTCTGGAGTGACCATCTTGAAGGATGGCCGAACGCTAAGTGACATAAAGCGTGGGTCGGCTCTTGAAGGGATTATCATTAGACTGCAACGCCTGCGGCCTCCTGTCGCGAGCCGAGAGGTTCGACAATCTCCCGGCCAATCTCGCGAACGTCTTCCTTGCCTGCCGCCATTTTGAACAGCAGCAATTCAATGCCCATGTCGGCAAACCGCCGGATCTGTCGGCGCACCTTCTCCGGTTTCCCGATGCAGCCGCCGAGCGCGGCGGGCAGCATTCGCACCCTCACCTTCTTGCTGTCGGGCTCCTTGTCGTACTTCGTGATGCGGCTGACCGCGCTCTCCAAAGCCGACTCATCGTCGGCGCCGAGATTGATGAAGGGATTGAATGCAAATCTGACGGTGCGGCCTTCGACAGTCATGCGACGTCGCATGTCCGTCATGGACGCCTCGAGCGAGCGCAACATCTCATCGGTTGACTGAACTGTCTTGGGATAATCGAGGAACCACCAGTCGCCGACGCGGGCGATCATGTCGCGCCCGCCATCAGACCTCGCCGCTGTAAAGATCTCAGGCGGCGTTGGATTGCGCGGCGCGAGCCTCAGTTCTGCGTTGCGGACCTTATAGAACTTGCCTTCCAGACTAAAGACAGGCTGTGTCCACATGCCCTTCAAAATTTCGATGAACTCTGTGGCGCGCACATAGCGATCATTGTCGTTCAACATCGCCGTCCCACCGAACATCTGGAACTCGGCTTCGTTGGCCCCCGTGACGATATTGATCGCCATACCACCTTTGCAAAGCCGGTCGAGGGTTACCGCAAGTTTGGCGACGAGAGTGGGATGCCAAAGTCCGGGATGAACGGCTACCATAGATCTCATTCGTTCAAGACGCGATCCGATGGCGCCTGCGACGACCCAGGTCGTCAGGTCGGGACCCAGATGTCGCTCAGCGAAGAGGATGATGTCGAAGCCGACCTTGTCAGCCTCAGTCAGCACATCAAGCCCGAATTCAAACTGCTTGTCCTGTGACCCGGATGGCAATGGGAGCCGCGATCCTTCGATCGCTTCTGCAATCTCCTGCGAACCGACGGTCACATGTGCGTTCGTGCCATAGATGCCAAACTTCATGGTATTTCCTCCCCGGTCGATTTTCCGCAATTTTGTTGTCGCCGCAAGAGGAGCCTCATATCGGGCGGCGCTTGCTCCGTCGTTCGTGTCCGTATACGCTTTTGAAAAATGCAGACTTACATCGGGGAGGAACACATGCGTAACAGCTGTTGGGCTCGTGTCGCTGCATCGAGCATTGCATTCAGCCTGCTGTCAGCGCTGCCTGGAATGGCCGATGATTTCTATACTGGTCGTTCAGTTCGGCTTGTTGTTGGAACGAGCGCCGGTGGCGGGACCGACATCACCGCCCGTCTGCTATCGCGTCATCTTGGACGATTCATCCCGGGTAATCCAAACTTCGTCATCGTCAATCAGCCTGGCGGCGGCGGGCTGGTTCTTGCCAATCGTATCGCCAACTCGGCGCCAAGGGATGGCTCCGAAATCGCTACGATGGAACGGGCGATTCCACAACTCGCTTACATGGGCGACCCGCAAGTACGCTTCGATCCGATGAAGCTGACATGGCTCGGCAGCCTCTCCTCGTACAAGAACGACGCATTCATGCTTCTGGTGAACTCGGATTTCCCTGCGAGCAGCGTCGACGAGTTGAAGTCGGTCGGCAAACCTGTGCGTGTCGGCGCCAGCCGGCAGGGCTCGACGAATCTCAGCTTCGCGCTCGTCGCCAAACGGGTGATGGGACTGCCGGTGGAAGCGATTGCCGGCTACGCGGGAACGGCCAAGATCGCGCTTGCGATGCAGTCAAAAGAAGTCGACGGACAGTTCATAGGTCTGGTGTCGATCCAGGCGACGCAGCAGGACATGTGGCAGCGCAAGCTCGTCAAACCCCTACTGCAATTAGGGCGTCGGGATAGGCATCCTGATTTGCCGAACGTGCCCACGGGGCGCGAACTCATCAAGGACCCTAATGGGCTTGCCTTGCTCGAGTTCGCGGAGCTTCCGTTCTTCATGGCGCAGTCCTACGTCGCGCCGCCCGACATCCCGGCCGCACGCGCCTCGATCCTGAGAAAGGCGTTCATGGATGTGACCGGGGATGCTGAATACATCGCTGAAGCCAAGAAGCTCCATATCGACAACAGCCCGATCGATCACAGGGAGATCGAAGCGCTTCTCATGCGCGCGCGTAACACGCCCAAGCCCGTCATCGATGCCTATGCGAAGATTATTGCCGCGAATGATTGACCAAACCTCGCCCCCGAAGGCCTCGGAGATACGCATGCGGACCAGAGTATTACCAACAGCAGTCCTGCTAGCAGCATTGTCCTCGACGTTTCTAGCATCGCCCGCTACGGCGCAAACATCTCAGTTCTATTCCGCCAAGGAACTCTCTCTGTACGTCGGCTTCACGCCTGGAGGCGGGTTCGACATCTTTGCACGAACCGTTGCAAAGTACCTCGGCGACCACATTCCTGGCCAACCGAGTGTCGTAGTCAGAAATATGCCCGGCGCCGGCGGCGCAACGGTCGTCAATTACATGCTGCGAAGCGCTCCCAAGGATGGAACGACCATCGCTCTACTCAACCCCGTTATGTCGACAGCGTCGTTCCTGACGCCCGAGATCGCGAAATGGGACGCCCGGGAATTTGAATGGCTCGGAGCCCCAAGTTCCGAAATCAACTTCTGCATCTTCTGGGACCATTCTGGGATCGAAAAGGTCGAGGATCTCTCGGGCAAGGATCGCCCAATCAACATGGCTGGAGTCGGCGTTTCGGGCGTGACGCTGGATTCTCTGACGCTTCGCCACTTGATGGGCTGGAACTGGAAAATGGTGATGGGCTATCCAGGCCTCATCGATGCCGTGAATGCGGGAGAACGTCGGGAGATAGATGGTTCCTGCGGGTTGACTGCGAGCACTCTCAAGACGCGGCTCGTCAATGACATCAAGGCCAAGAAAGTGCGGGTCATGCTGGCGACGTCATTGCTGACCCACCCTGATTTTCCGGAGGCGCGAAACGCTTTCGAACTCGCGAAGAATGAAGAGCAACGCCAGATCATGAGTCTCGTATTCGGGCCATGGAAGTTCGGCAGGCCCTTTATGGCGCCAAATGGCGTTCCGCAGGAGCGTCTGGAACTTCTCAAAAAGGCGCTCATGAACGTCAGCGCAGACAAGCGCCTGATCGAGGACGCACGAAAGCTTGGATTTGATATCGGTTTTGTGCCGGCCGACGATATCCAAAAGCTGATCAAATCATTCTATGCCGTGCCCGATGAGGTGAAGGCAAAGACGCGCGAAATCATTCAGGTGAAGCAATAAGCCCTTTGACGAAAACGCCCTCCGCGCCTGCGTCGATCACAGGCGCGGAGCGGTCCATGTGCGGCGGATCACGGCGCGGCAGCCTTCTTGAGCTTCGACAGCGCTCGAATCTTGACGCGAACGCTCGCCGGCTTCGCTGCGCCCTTGACCATCTCGCCGGTCGCAGGATTGCGCACGAGCGTACCGGCCTTGCGCGCAGGGACCTTGTGAAGATTGACCTTCAGGATGGCGGGGAGCGTAAATTCCCCCACACCCTTTGGATGCACCGAGCCCAGGAAGGCGTTCTGGATGGTCGCGTAGAGGCGACGGCTGTTTTCCTTGGCAGGTCGTTCTGCTCGGCAATCAGATTGATGATACCGGACTTGCTGAAGGTCTCCTTGACGGGGCCACGCCAGCGGGCGCTGCCTTCTTGCGCTTCGTTGCCGCGGGCGTCTTCTTCTTGAGCACTTTCCTGGCCATAGGTTTAGCTCCAGTAAAGGTGTGACACGTCGAGCTCGACGCACGGCCATCGCCTTTGAGGGGTGTCGGTGGTTCGGAAACACCTGCTTCTCCCTATCAAATGCCAGGAAAGCGCGCGGTAGGACTGCAGTCCAAAATATCGAAGCCGGTCGGCTGGTGCTGATGCTTGCGGCACGCCAAGCGTGATTGAACCGACCGAGCGTATGGCAAGCGGGATCCCCAGTTCGATCTGTTCATCTCCGGTATGGGGTCGACCGGTAGTATATTGATAGGTCGCTTCCGGGAGCCCACTGTTTCTCCGGTGTCGAAGCCCGAAAGGAGGAGTTCGCCGTGTTCAGGCTTGTGTTTCTTCTTGTAATGGCGTCTGGCGCCGCAAGCGCCCAGACCATCAATATGGACCAGCGCTACTTCGACGACGTCGCGCGGCAGAATGCGGCGAGGGATGCCGCACGCGCCCAGGAAAAGCAGGCAGAAACGCTGAGGCAGATGGAGCGCAATCAGCGCGACCGCGCTCGTCAACTGGGCAGGCAGGAACGCAATAGGCGGCGATAATAGCGAGGGGTGACGGAATGGACATCGGTGTGACAGGGTCGGGCAAGCGGTCTGGGACAGCTCTCGCAAAGCGTGAGGAGAAAATGTCGCCGGAGCAGCATGCTCTGAAGGCGCGCATTTTCGCGCACGCACTTCTTGAACTTGCGAGGAACCGGATTCCTTATGATTTCTTCGTCAGCAAGGCGATATGGGGCTTATCCCTGTACCTGGAGACCGGCGAGTTCCGTCAGGAGAATTTCAACCGCTATGCCCGACTCAGCGTTGCTGCAAAGCAATTGCATTCCAGAACTTCAATAGGCGAATGGAAAAGGACCGTCAGGTTTGAACATTGCATGCCATTGCGCGCCATCTGGCAGGGTCTACTCGACTGCGGTCCAGAACTCGACCTTCAAAAGCTTCTTGGTATTATCGGCGCCTACCCGCCGATCATCATCACGCGTGAGGAAGACGACAGAATCGACAAGAAGTGGAAGGCCTCCGGCGCGCCCGAAGATCGCTACGAAGGAATTGCGCTGACCTGCGAACTGAAGTCCGACAGATACGTCGAAAACGCACGCAGGATTATGAGCCTGCCCCAAAGTCTCGCTTCAGCGGGATAACCGTGGCGGTCATCCTTCCAGGGGTCACTCGTAGCCGTCGTAATCCCGGTAGTAGGCTGGTGTTCCGAAATCGAGCCAGGATTCCTTCCGCCCGATGTTGAAGTCGATATTCGGATCGAGATTTAATACGGGAACCCGGAACTTCTCGTCGGCCCAATTCAGCGCTTGTGTGGTGCTGTCGACCTGATCATCGAAGCGTCCGTTGGGGAAAGACGTGAGTTCCTGAATGTAGGCTTCGGTCCACGGGGCTGACTCTGGCAAGACGACGCCGCCACGCTCCAGAACGGGGCTGACGCGGACGAGCCGGGTCAGCTTGTCCCGATCGGGACGGATCGCGACCACAGTGACGCGCAGGTTCTTGCTGAGGACCTGGATCAGCGAGGCGCCATTCCCTGCGTCCTCGACGAGAACGTAGTTCGGACGATCGCTGGCGAGGCGGCTTTCGGCGAGACGCAGCAGGTCCGGAAACTCCAGCCTTACCCGTACAACGTCCAGGAGGTAATAGGTGTTGTCGCGGGTCACGGCCCAATGGGTCATGACCGTCCAGTCGTGTTTCTCGGTCGTCTTGGTGGCCACGTCCCAGGAGTGGAGGTAGGCGACGATCCTGTCGCGCGGAGGCGGCGCTGATCTCCGTTCAAGCCAAGCCGTCCTGATCACGTTTCCGGTGGCCGGTCGCGGCTCCTGCATGAACTGCGCGTGGAAGGCGGCTTCGTTCATTCCCCGCTGGATTTCATGCTGGACCGACCGCGGCAGGTATCCGGGCAGCAGGTCCTCGTGCGGCATCCAGATCTTCCGCTTACCCGTCGTGAGCGCAAATACGCGCTCCTCCGGACCGTTCCTCACCCCGAGCTTGAGGTGCGTCCAGCCGCTTGTCCGCAGGAGATACCCGGAAAGGTCATCCTCGTGCAGCCGCTGCATCACCACGACGATGGCGCCTCCCCTTTGGTCATCGAGGCGCGTGATCAGCGACTGGGTGAACCATTCCTGCACCCGCGTTCGTTCGGACAGCGAATGGGCGTCTATGGCGTTCAGGGGGTCGTCCACGATCAGATAGTCTGCGCCGCGGCCGGTCAGCGTGCCGCCCACGGACGTCGCGATCCGGTATCCATTGGCCGTTGTTGCGATCTCCCCCTCCGTGTTCTTCCGCTTGTCGATCCGCATATTCGGGAAGATGGCCTGATAGAGCGGATGTTCGACGAGTCGCCTGAAGTCCCGGGAGAATGTGCGCGCAAGTTCCTCGCTGTAGCTGGCGCAGATGAAGCGGGCTGCCGGGTTGCGCCCCATGACCCATGCCACGAACGCCACGTTCACGATCGTCGACTTGAGCGTGCGCGGAGGCATGTTGACAATGACGCGGCGCGAGCGGCCCTCCAGGGCGTCGAGGAGCTGCTGGCAGATGGCGTCGTGAACCCAGGTAGGTTCGATCCTCCGGTCCGGGCGGATGATCCTGATCGCCCACATGGTGAAGAGCACGAGGTCGTTGCGCAGATGCACGAGGAGAAGCTCACGATGATCAATCATCGGAATTCTCCTCGTGCTCGCCGGCGCGCGCCCTGGCGTAGTAATCCGCAACGTCTTTGATGGCGTCGATCCCTTCGAAGCCCACGGGGCTTGCGGCTCCGGAATTCTTCTCGGCCTTGGTCGCCGGATCGATCTCAAGCAGGAATTTCAGCATGCGCGTATCCTGCCTGGATTTCTGCACGAGCTGTACGGCGTTAACCTCGCGATTGGTCATGGTCCGCAGCTTGCCGCCGATCCGCACGGTGACCTTGCGATCGAGCTCGCGCCCCACGAGCGTGGACATGCTCAACGATCCCTTCGGCCGTCCCTTGCGATTGCCGCTCTGCCCGGGCTTGAAACGGCTCGCCTTCGGCGGCCTGCCGTACCCGACCTCGTAGTCGCGGGAGGGGGGCTCGCCATCGCCCTTCATCGAAAGGTCATCCTTCTTGCCCGGCGTTCCCGGCGGCTTTCCCGAACGTCCCATCGTCAAACTCCATTCTGTTTGCGTTGTGCTGCGGCCCGGCGCGGGTGCGCCGTGGCCGGACTGGTGAGAGCCTCACCCCTGGGTGGAGGCCTCTTGACTGCAGACGATTGCGAGGCGCGGTCGCCGGGGTCGGAGAACGGTTCGCCAGTCACACCGTGAACAGGTCTCCCGCCCGTTTCTCTGCGCCACCGCTCCAGGATCACGTCGCAATAGTGCGGGTCGATCTCGATCAGCGCGGCAGTGCGCCCGGTCTCGTGCGCGGCCAGCAGCGTCGTGCCGGACCCGGCAAATGGATCGAGCACGAGGTCGCCCGGGCGGCTCGCATCGCGGATCGCGTCGGCGACAAGGGCGAGCGGCTTTACCGTCGGGTGCATCGCCAGCGCGTCCCGCCCCTTCTTCCCCTGAGCCGCGACGCCGGGGTAACGCCAGACGTTCGTGCGGGTGCGTCCATGCACGCCGAGCTCCACGTTGTTCACGTGCTGCGCAGTCCCGTTCTTGAAGACAGCGACGAGTTCGTGCTGCGAGCGGTAGAGCGAACCCATGCCGCCCATGCCCTTGTCCCAGACGCAGATGTTCTTGAGTTCGGGGAACACCGACTTCCCGGCCGACAGAAGTTCGGACAGGTGGCGCCAGTCCATGCAGACGTAGACAATGGACCCGTCGCGGCTGACGCGGCTTGCGCGGGTCAGCGCCTCCGTGAGGAAGCGGGTGAACTGCTGCTCGGTCATTTCGCCGGAGGCCATCGCAAACTCGCGGTGGCGGATCTTGCCGTTGCCGGTTGCGTGACCGTCGATGCGGACGTTGTAGGGCGGATCCGTGAACACGAGGCCAGCGCGCCGGTGCCCGAGCAGGGCCCTGTAGGTCGAAGCCTCGAGCGCCGAGCCGCAGATCAGGCGGTGGGGACCCAGGGCCCAGACGTCGCCCGGCTTGCAGATCGCCGCCTTCGCGAAATCGGGCTCGGGGGGCGCTTCTTCGGTCTTCGCGGGGCGATCGCCGAGATCGAACAGCAGATCGAGTTCGCGCGGTTCGAAGCCGGTCAAGCCGAGATCGAGCCCGTCGTCGAGGCTCTGGATCTCTTCGAGCTCCAGCTTCAGCGCCTGCCGGTCCCATGTGGAGCGCTCGGCGATCCGGTTGTCCGCAATCAGGAAGGCGCGCTTCTCGGCCTCCGTCAGATGCTCCACGCGGATCGTGGGGATCGCCGCGAGGCCGAGCGCCCGTGCCGCGGCGACCCGCCCGTGGCCCGCGATGATGTGGTCATCGCGATCCACCAGAACCGGCACGTTGAAGCCGAACGCCTTGATGCTGTCCGCGATCTGGCGGATCTGAGCTGGGCTGTGAACGCGCGGATTGCGCGGCGCATCGCGCAGGTCGCCGGGAGTCCGATAGGTCACGGCGAGGCGCTCCGCCTGATACGTCTCCGACCGGAGCTTTAATTGTCCATACTTCTTCGTCGCAGGCATCTGGGCTCCTTTCAGGCGGCGGGGCCGCGGCGGCGGGCTACCGAATGGGGGAGAATCGTGCGGATTTCGGCGACCAGGGCGGCGAGTTCAATGAAGAACGCTGAGCGTTGCCCGTGCTGCCGGTTGCCGAGCTCCTTGGCGAATTCTTTTGCGCCTCTCACGAATACGGGTTCGAAGTAACTGCGGCTCGCCCGATCACGGGGAAGGACCTCTGGAAGTTCGATCCGGTCGATGATCATGTAGTGGCGCGCAGAAGCGTCCTCCTTCAGGTTCGGCCCGGTCTCGTCCTTTACCAGGGGCCTGCTGGAATGCGTCGGGAACTGCGCTCCGACATGGCCATTCTCCTCGCAGATCTCCTTGAACTTGCGTTCAAGCTCCCGGCGAATCCGCTGCAGGAGCAAGACGAGCTCCGTCTGCTTGAACCCCGCGTTCCACATCTCAAGCGCCAGGCCCATCATGAAGACGTGGAATTCCGAAAACGGCACGTCGATCCCGTTCCCGCCGGCAAGGGCGTCGTTGAATGCGAGCCGCGGACGGTTCCGTCCAAGTTTCTCAGGATCGCTGAAAAGCTGTCGGTCGATGTCGAGCAGCTTCTTGATCCTGAACCGAAAAGTCCTAGGCACATCAAAGGGCGCGCTTGCCGCCCGCAGCACGTTCCAGAGACAATGTTCGACCTGGCTGCGTTTGTAGTAGTCGTCCATATCAAGCTCCGTATGGAGCTATAATATCTTACCCGTGCCTATCATTCAAGCGCCAGCGACCGTTTCAGCCGACTTCGGCAGTACTCCACGAACAGACGGCTCTTCTGCGGCATCGTGGAGTGCGGGTAAAGCGCGTAAACGGGCTTGGGCGCCGTTTCGTATCCGCTGAGGATTTGAACGATTTCTCCGCGGTCGAGGTCGTCCTGAATGCAATAGAGCGGCAGGATCGAAACGCCCAAGCCCGCTCGCACGCCGGCGCGCAGCACCATGACGCTGTTGGAAAACATGCTTCCCCGAATGGGGACGCTGACGGTGTCTCCGTCACGTTTGAAACGCCAGACGTCGGGCGGCACAAAGCTGCGATGACTGAGGCAGTTATGCGCCGTGAGATCTTCGGGTTTGACAATTGGATGGTGCGTCTCGAGGTATCGCTCGGACGCGCAGGGCAACCACTGGATTGCGCCGACGACCGTCGTGACCGTTGTGGCGCTGTCCTCGACGCGGTCCATAACGAAGGCGATATCGAAGCTTTGGTCAGCGAGCTGACGCCGGGAGATATAGTTATCCGTGACGACCAAGGTTACCGATATTTCGGGGTATTCCATCATGAATGCGGCCGCGATCGGACCCAGCTCGTAGTTTCCGAACGCGAGTGAGGAGACGATGCGCAATGTCCCCCGTGGGGAACTGTGAAACCGGCTGAGTAGCGCCTCCTTCTCTTCAACCTGAGCCACTACTGTCTTGCACAGTTCAAGGTACTGAGCGCCGACCTCCGTTAGGGAGAACTGCCGACTCGTCCGGTTTACCAGCCGCATGCCGAGCTGTTGTTCGAGCATTCGGAGTTGATGGCTCACCAGGGGCCTTGATACGCCAAGCTCTTTGGCTGCCCGCGCTAGGCTGCGCCACCGGCCCACCTCGATGAACGTTGCCATCGCCTTCAGCTTATCCAAGCAGCTCACTCCCCGGCAGCTTGCCGATCAGGCTAATCTCCCGAGCGTCATGCGTCAAAAATCCTGACGTTTGTCGTCATTCCGAGCTGTCTATGCAGCCCTCATCCGCCCCGTCAAATTTTCAAGCAGCAATCAAAACGGAGGATGACTGATGGGCGTCAGCATCGAGAAAATCCACCCGTCGCTGGGCGTCGAGGTCAAGGGCGTGGACCTGTCGAAGCCTGTAGATCCTGAAACAGCCGCCGCGATCCGCAAGGCTTTTGACGAGAACATCGTGCTCGTCGTTCGCAACCAGAATCTTGACGAGCAGCAGCAGCTCAAGGCGGCGGAGATGTTCGGCAAGGTTGCCTATCGCCGCCGCCCCATCGTCGGGGACGGCCCCG